>CP085710.1:0-1271365 GCA_023823795.1 Bacillus sp. F19 | reverse complement strand
GGTTCACCAGGTGCTGCAGCCTTAGCGTTAACTGTTGGTGCATCATCTGTTGCAATTGATATTTATCAATATGCAGGTGCACATAATGGGAAGAATTACAATTTAAGACAATTAGCAAAAAACTATAAAGATGATTTATCTACATTAAAAGGAAAAACTATCCAACTTGTTGATGTGGGGCTCGGAGATAACTATACAGGAAAAGACGTAAAAGGGAAATTTGTACTCATGAGCCGAGGAGTTTATACATTGGACTCTAAAATTGCGAATGCCAAGGCACAAGGTGCTGCTGGCGTTATCATGTATAATGATGAAGCAAACAAGGCCGAGGGTGCAATTCAGTCTTTTTTAGGTGAATCAGTTAATGCGATTCCTTCATTCTCTGTTTCAAATGAAGAAGGATTAACGATCTTGGAAGCATTAAAAACTGGTAAAACTGATTTCACATTTGGCGATTTTACTAAGATACAAACAGCATCCGATGAGTTAGCAAAATTTAGTTCTAGAGGTCCTTCTCGAATAAATTATGACATTAAACCGGAAGTAACTGGACCAGGTGTTTCGATTCTTTCAACCGTCCCATTTTACGTAAACGATAAAACAGCAGATGGAACAAAACCGGAAGATTATAAATATGCATATCAGCGTTTATCAGGAACTTCAATGGCTACACCTTATGTAGCAGGTGTGTCAGCATTATTACTTCAATCAAATAAAGATCTCGGGCCAGCTGATATTAAATCCATTTTGATGAATACAGCTGATCCATTATTAAAAGATTATAGTGTATTTGAAGTAGGAAGTGGACGAGTAGATGCATTTGAAGCAATTCACTCGAACGTAGAGTTACAAGTAGTCGATAAAACACCGACAATCATAGATGGAAAACAAAAACCAATCAAAGAGTTAACAGGTGGAATTAGCTTTGGTTCGTTTGGTTCTGATGACCAAGATATCACAGAAGCTAGGAATATCATGTTAAAAAATCGAAGTGAAAAATCAAAAATATTTGATGTAAATGTTAAATTCCAAACAGGATTAAGAGGCTCAAAAGATGCAGCTCTAAATAATGTGACTTTAACAGGTCCTACTTCGGTAAAAGTTGATGGAAGTAGCCAAAAGTCAATTAGATTTAGTTTGGACATTCCGAAAACGGCTGAAAAAGGAACATACGAAGGATATATCGTATTTACAAATAATGAGGATTCAACTGAGCAATACCAAATTCCATTTGGTGGCCGTGTAGTGTACGAGGGAATCGATACATTTGAACTATCTAATCCATTGTATTCAAACAAAATGACAAACGTAACTTCTTATGACTATCCGTTTATGTCTGGTTCATTCTCATTAAAATCACATATGAAAACATTAGATGTTGTCATTCAAGATCCAAAAACAGGTGAAGATTTAGGGGTAATTGGATACTTCAATACAGGCGTAATGAATGAAAATCAAGTATATAATATTATGACCCTAGCAGCTACGGATTACTACCCATTTACAGGTGATTCAAAAAATCCGATCAGTAGTGATAAAAAATTAATTAGACCTGGTCATTATAAATTGAAACTAGTAGGAACAAGTGAAAGTGAAAAAACATTCTCTATGGAAAAAGATTTTATGCTGGAGTATGGAACACCAAATTTTACAGCTAGCTTTGATTCGTTAGATCAAAAAGTAATTGAATATAGTGACAGCGATCTAGATTCAAAGGGACAAATGTTATATGACTTTAAGCTCAACATAAATGATCCTGAAATCGATGAGGCGAAAAAGTACGGTATTCCCGTTGATCAATCAAATAATTCATTTGTTTATTCGTGGGCATCACCATATCCTTCAAAACCTATTCGTGTAGATAAAAATGGTGACTATTCAGATCATATTTTAGTTGATAGTAAATATGCAAAATTACCGGTAGTGTTCTATGCTTTAGATGCTGCAATGAATGCTTCTTCCTATAAACACGTTGTGTTTACAAAAAATACAACACCTTACTATTATTTGAAAGCAAATAAACAAAATATAACTACTGGAGAGACTGTAAATTATTCAGTTCGTTCAAATAATGTTAAAAACCTAAAAACGGCAAAAATTACAATGCAAGTAAACAAGAATCAAGGTGCAATTGAAAATGTAATTGTTAACGATGCGGTTAAACAATATGGCGACGCACAAGTTTCAGTAACAACTGCACCAACAACTTCGGAAAACAGATTACAATATACGTTTACATTTACGTATTTAGGTGATAAAACGTTACCTGAGGACCTACAGTTATTTAATTTTGACGTAAAAACTCTAGATAAAAGCTTTACTACAGAACCTTCAATTGGATGGGATTTCTATGGAACGACTATTGACCAATCAAATGTAGAAATGAAAAATGTTTTCACTTATATAGATAATTATTTTGTAAATGCAAAAGTTTCAAGATTATCTGGTTCAGTACAAATAGAAGGTGCGAAAAATCCAACTACAGGCCAACCGATTTCTGAAATTGATCTCAGAGAAACGAAAGTAACATTAACATCATTTGATGGAAAAACTGTCCTTGAAACACCAGTTACAACAAAACAAGGTGATTATGCATTTGATGGTATTAAGGCAGATACAAAGCCGTATACGATTAAAGTAGATGCTCCTGGACACTTTACAATGTATAAAACAGTAGACTTCCTATTTGATGACATTCGTGGAGAATTAATAGGTAAATCTTTCAGAAACTTATTAAAAGTTGCACGAGCTGGCTATGTTAATAAGGATGATGTAATCGATGTATTAGACGCAATCGAGTTACAAAAAAATTGGGGAACTAATAATGTAACTACAGATTTTAACTTCGATAAGATTGTTGATAAAAAGGATATGGATTATGTGATTAAAAACTATGGATTACAAAATGACTCTGTTCCAGATGCCCCTCGAGCGAAAGATACGTATAAGGGTATTACGTTGGATAAGGTGTTAAGTCAGTTAGGTTTAAAATAAAGGTTTTAATATTTAGATGACTGTCAATGAAAGGGGCAAGGGGATCATTACCTTGTCCCTATTAAACTATGATGTCCGTTACCGACAAAAGACAAATGAATAGAAGGACAATATCAACATTTTTGTTAGCTTTCCTAAAAGATTAATATAGTTAGGTTGATAGAAATAGTTGAGCTTATTCATTTCATTTTGGCTGTGCCTAGAAGCTTCTGCATGTGCGCCCTTTTCCTTCGGTTCGAATAATCTCGCTATCGCCAAGTGTAACGGAACAATTGAAGCAATATAAGGTTCAAAAGAATAAGGAAAGATTATGTCTGGGGGATAAATGGGAAGGTTTTGTGCGATTTTTATTATTTTCTACATGGGATGGTAAACCTATGTATCCATCAAGTATTACTGCATGGTGGAGAAAAAAATTAAAGATATTCGGACTTCCGTCGATTACGTTTCATGAACTAAGGCACACCTCTGCTACATTATTAATTAATCAGGGTGTCCATGTCCATATGAAAACTATTAGCGCAAGGTTAGGTCATGCAAAAATCGGTACAACCATGGATCTATATGGTCATGCTTTAGACAGTGCTGATAGGGAGCTGCAAATAATTTGATTATTTATTTCAACCCAAGAAAAAGGAAAAGTCATAAATCTATAAAAAAATCAAAAATAAGATTTAATCTGCCACCAACCCATCTGTATTTATCTAAAACAAGTCCCTGTGATAACTCAACGTTTTCATGGCTCTTTCCTAATGACCTGTGAGGGATTCGAACCCCCGACCCCTTCCCTGTCAAGGAAATAGCGTAGCTGGGTAAGTTCAGGAGAATTTATGACAAATCCATTTGTACCAGCATTTTCCAAACCACCATTCTACTACTTTATGAAACATTAAAAGCATTTGGGTCAGTTTGGTCAGGTCAGTTATATTGCTAAACATTAAGGGTAGCGCTAAATATTGGAAAGATACTTAATAAATATGAAGAAGAACTTTGGAGTCATTTATTAAAAGAAGAAAAACCGCCAATTTAATTATAATGGGTTCCGTTTTGAAGTTTTTCATTGGAAAAAGGACTAATCTCAATTGTCAGCTGGCTGTTTTCGTAAAAAAAGGAGATGTGCCATTGGCACATCTCCTTTTCACTTCATATTTCAATCGTTTCTCAAGCTCTGCTTTAACTTCTTCAAAACCTGGTTTCCCAAGTAAAGCAAACATCTTTTTATTATTAACTTGGAAAATCAGGTTCTTTCATTTTACTTCTATAAATATATGTCAACTTAACATTTCTTCAAAATGATGATTTTCAAATTCGTAAATATTCATACTCTTTCGGCGAAAATGTGGTCAATAATGTGGTCAAAAAGAAGATTATTAAATGCGCCCCCAACTTCTTATAAAACATTCAATAGCACTAACATTATCTATAAGAACATAACCGAAACCAGCATTTGAAATTGTGGTCTAGCTTTTTTTGATTTACCTAGCTTGCAAAAAACAGCCATTCGGTTAGCTTATTGAAAAATTTTCCAGAATTCCATTAAAGCGCCTGATTGCGGAAGATCAATTATTTCATAAGAGGCTTACCAGTTATTCCTGATAAGCCCCCGTTACTTTAAGTATAATACTTCACAATCTTCTTCGTTAATCAAACAAAAAAGCAATGCCTTGTTAAACATCGCACCCCTAAATTCATATTTGTAGTATTAATCAAAATCATTTTCTTCTTCGATTTTTAAAATTCTTCCTAGTTTTGCAAGAAACTCAACTTCGAATATTCTGTTTTCTGGTGTTAATATGCAAACTTCAGGATAATTCATACAAAATTGCGAAGATAAATAAAAAGAGAGTAACCTCTTAATTTTGGTTACTCTTAATTATTTTCACAAGCTGTTTCACCTGTTCCTTGAGATCATCAATCTCTTTCACCTGTTCCTTAAGATCATCAATCTCTTCCTGCATCTTATCCTTCTCTTGATCTGACTTAAAATCATCCACCTGTGATTGAAAGTCGGCAGAAACATCTATATTTAGTTGAATGATTGTTCCAATAGTCGACAAAGCGTCACCCACAGTAGCCAATGCACCGCCAATTATACCTATGATTACCCCAGTATTGTTAGGTGGCTTATATTCAAAATTACCTAAGGTTGAATTAGAGTCATTACCGTTAATGTTGGCTGTAGGAGGGAAAGGAGGGGGAATGTAAAGCCTTTTATTCTTATTCATGAACTCACCCCATAACTATAAACAAGGATTTATAGGTTCGTAAAGTAAACAGTAAGATGGACCTATATAATCAATTCTATTCTTATTTCAGTCATTCTATAAACCTAATCGTTAATCCTGTTATAAAGCTCTATTTTCTTTTGTTTTTGTAAAAGTCTTATTTTTTCTTGCGTCTGTGTCATTTGTTGTAGGGTTTGTTGCAGTTGCAATTCTAGTGGTTCTTTCTCTTTTTGGTCTTGAATTTGTTGTAGCTTATCATTTTCTAATGCAATTGCTTGGCCTATAATGCTAATTGCATCTTCTGTTGTAGTTAACCATTGTCCAAATAATTGTAAAATATCAACAGAATTAGAGTCTTTCCCACCATTCTCAATATTACTACTCAGAATATCCCCTCCCTTATTTTGTAACTGTTCTATGTTATGCCAAAAGGGCTTGAGTTGCATCAACGAATTTCTAATCTTATGTACTTTCAGTGTTTTCATGAACAAACCTGCTTCGTTAGTGGAACAACAAAAAAAGCTGCCGAAGCAGCAAATCGTTCTGCACTAAAGCACCAATTAGTTTAAGTACATTACTTCACAAAATCAAAACTAATTAAGCTCTTTAATTTAAAAGTAGGTATTACCTGATGGAGTAATACCTTGTTGCTTTTAATGTAGTATTTATTTAATGAAAACACTTAAGACTTTCACGAAGGAAGATTTAGTTGCCACGATACTCCAAACCGATCATTTAGCCAACCAAACCTCTGACTAAAACCATAATCACCAATTGGCATAAGTGCTTGTCCACCCTTGATAAGTTTCTGATAAAAGTTGTTAATTTCTTCTTCAGTATCACAAGTAACCTATTTGTTAAGTGAAGGTTTTAGTATGAAAGCTATCCAAGAAAGACTTGGTCATAAAGATATTGGGACCACGATGAACTTATATACACATGTCACTAAAAAAATGGATTCAGACGTTGGAAATGCCTTTTTAAAGGTCAGAAATTAAATCGGTCAGTCATTTGGTCAGTTAATTCTTTTTAATGACAAATAAAAGGGTCTCCCTTTTTTGGGAAACCCTTTTATATCAACGTTTATAGGTATATGACCTGTGAGGGATTCGAACCCCCGACCCCTTCCCTGTCAAGGAAGTGCTCTCCCACTGAGCTAACAAGTCGCAGTATGTAGGTGTTGCTGACAAACTCTATTATATGAGGATGCGTGCGCAATGTCAATAAAAATTATTCACGCTCTCCTCCGCTTCTTTTTGTCTGCTACAATGTGCTTATCACATGGTGAAGGAATAAAGATGACGGTTAAATCTATTCGGATTATGTGTATCCATATTGTTTTATCGGTGAAGCACCGCTGAAAAAAGCGATTCAAGGCAAGGAGTTGTTCAGGGCCTTAACTCGCAGGAAACATTCGAAAAGATTTAGCATGATCAAAGAGTGAATGAAAAATTAATTGTTGGAATATAAAGAATATATTTTACCATAAATCCAGAATTCGATTCGACTCATTTCCCGGACAATAATCGACGAAATACCTAGATATCGTCTGAGTTTGCTGTTTAAAAAAAAGCATGAAAATCATCAAGTTAATTTTCATGCTTCATCAGTTTATTATGCCTGCTGTACTATTTTCTGATCTTTATCTCTATTTATAAAGAACTGTGCTGCAAACAATCCTGCAAACATAATTAGACCGAATACATCTGAAATTCCCTCTGGATAGATTAATAGTAAGCCTGCTATGATAGCCAGTACTCGTTCTATCCAGTTCATAGGTCTCATCCAATAGCCTATGATTCCAGCTCCAATTGCAATCATTCCCGTCACAGCTGTAAATACAACCCAAATGACTTCTGGAACGGTTGTATCAATTAATAGCATTTCTGGGGAAAGGACAAAGATGTATGGAATGATAAATGCTGCGATAGCAAGCTTCGACGATTGTATCCCTGTACGAATAGGCTCTCCTCCGGATACTCCGGCAGCAGCAAAAGCTGCTAGTGCCACCGGCGGTGTAATATCTGCAATGATTCCAAAATAGAAAACAAATAGATGAGCAGCTAAATCCGGATAGCCCATGAATATGATAACAGGTGCTGCTATTGTTGATGTGATGACATAGTTTGCCGTTGTTGGTGATCCCATTCCCAAAATTAAGGATGCGATCATAGTGAAAATCAGTGTTGGTATAATGTAGCCTTGTGCAAGGTCAATTAGCCCATTTGCAAGCGTTAACCCAAGTCCTGTTTTCGTAACAATTCCAACAATGATACCTGCAGCTGCAGTTGCCGCCGCTACAGACAAAGCAGTTCTCGCCCCATCCACCAATGCTAAAATAATAGCTTTTGGCCCCATTCGAGTTTCTTTATTTATAAAACCTGCTACTATTGCAATTAAAATAGAATAGAGGGCTGCATGCATGACTGGAATACCTGTCATTAACAAGATGATAATCGCTAGAATCGGAAGCAAAAGGTAGATTTTCTTCGCCACTTCTTTACGGTTAGGCATTTCTTCTTCTGTTAATCCCCGTAAGCCTAATCGTTTCGCTTCAAAATGTGTCATGATCCAGATCCCAGTGAAATAAAGGATAGCTGGAATAGCTGCAGCTTTTGCAATGTCCCAATAAGTGATGCCATTTCCAATAAACTCGACCATCAAGAAAGCAGCTGCTCCCATGATTGGCGGCATTAATTGACCTCCAGTTGAAGATGCTGCTTCAACAGCTCCGGCAAATTCCTTTTTATATCCTAATTTTTTCATCATTGGAATGGTGAATGCCCCTGAGGTTACAACATTCGCAACTGAGCTTCCGCTGATAGTTCCCTGAAGGGCACTTGAAAAAATAGCAACTTTAGCCGGTCCGCCGACTCTTTTTCCTGCGATTACAGCTGATAAATCATTAAAATATTGGCCTACTCCTGTTTGAATTAAGAAGGAACCGAATAACAGAAACAAGAAAATAAATGTTGCCGAGACCCCTAGAGGCGTTCCTAAAATACCTTCTGTTGTGAAAAACATCGTCTGAACCAATCGTTCAAGACTCAAGCCCCCATGCTGAAGAAATCCTGGCATATATTGTCCAAATATCCCGTAAAGCATAAAAATAATGGCAATAATCGTAATAGGCAGGCCAACCGCTCTTCTTGTTGCTTCTAGAACGAGCAGAATCGCAATAATTCCAATTGCAAAGTCAGTTGTTGTTAAGATACCAACGCGCATTGCGATGTCTTCCATAAAAAGCGGCCAATATGCACCTACGACAATACTGAGAAGAGCAAGCACGATATCATACCAGCCAACTTGCCACTTGCCGGTTTCTTTCTTTTTCTTACTTAACGGGAATAATAGAAAAATAAGCGACAATGCAAATCCTAAATGGACGGAACGCTGAATTTGAGCAGTAAAAACAGAAAAAATTGCTGTGTACAATTGAAAAAGGGAGAATGACAGCAAACCTAGGAAAGCAATCCATCCCATGATTCCTGTGAGCTTTCTCGTTGCAGCTTCCGGATCGTACTTTTCAAGAATTTCCTGCTGTTCTTCAAGTGATAAAAATTTTACTTCTTCATCCTTCATTCATTTTCACTCCTCTAAAAAGCTGAAAAAGATTCATGGTTTCATAGCTGATTCTGACCCATGTACCGGGTTCTATGTATTTTTTCAATTCATATTCTTTTCCTTTGTATACTGCTCTATGATTGGCTACTACCTGTCCTGTGCTGAGGTCAATAAACGGAAATGTCCGATTCATATTTGAAATGATATACCGTCCATTCTTTCTCTCAAAAACTTCTTCACCCTCGGGCCCGGAAGGCATGCCTACTGCAAACGTGTCATATGAAAGCTCAATTTGTTTGATCTGTTTATTCGAAAGTTCATACGTTTCAACCACATCTGTCAGATGAATGGAATGGGTATACCTTACCTGAAAAGTATCCATTTCATTAACAGAAAGGTAAGCCAATAGTTTGCTTGTGTCTTCAAAATGAAAAGCAACGGTTTTCTTAAACGGGATAAAAAAGATGAGAATCAAAGCGATGAAAAGCATGGGAACGAATAATAGCTTTTTCTTCATCCCTATTTCCTCCAAAATCAAGCGATAGACCGCAGTTCCCCTGCGGCCTATCTCTCAAACCATTATTTCAGTACGCCTTTTTCTTTGAAATATTTCTCTGCACCAGGATGAAGCTTTAAGTCGCCGATTCCTTCTAGTGCCGTTTCTGCTTTAATCAATTTTCCTTTTGCATGAGCGATTTTATCTGTGTTTTCAAAAATGGATTTTGTGATATCGTATACGAGATCTTCCTCAAGCTCATCTTGAACAACAAGCATCGCTTTAACAGCTACTGTATTAACGTCTTCACCAATCTTGTACGTGCCGCTTGGAATAACATCCTCTGAGTAGAAAGGATATTTTTCGATAAGCTCTTCCACTTTGTCAGCTTCAAGAGGAACGACAACGACTTCGTTTTGAGCTGAAAGGGTTTCAACTGCAGCAGTCGGTGTTCCGGCTGTTACGAATGCCGCATCAATGCTGCCGCCTTGAATTCCTTCTGTTGACTCATCAAATGACAGGTTTTGAGCCTTAATATCATCCACTGTCAAACCATGAACTTCAAGAACCTGAGTAGCATTTAAATAAGCTCCTGAACCGATTGCTCCAACGGAAACCTTTTTGCCTTTTAGATCTGCAACGGATTTAATTCCGCTTTTTTCCGTAGTGATTAATTGAACTGTTTCGTTATATAGCGTGCCAAGTCCAAGTACGTTATCAATCTTGTTATCTTTAAACATACTCTCCCCTTTTAAAGCATATGTCGCAATATCTGTCTGAGAGAATGCTATTTCAGCGTCTCCGCTTTTTAAGGTTTGCATGTTTTCTACTGAAGCTCCTGATGACTGAACAGTTGCCTTGTAATCTGTGCTATCAGAAATAATATCTCCAAACGATCCGCCAAGAGGGTAATATGTACCACCCGTTCCGCCTGTTAAAATCCGCAGCGTTTTCGGCTTTGAATCTCCAGAACCTCCGCCGGAACCCGATGTTGCACCGTTTCCGCCACACGCAGAAATAATCATGATAAGAGCAAGCAGCATCATTACAAATAAACTTTTACTCATTTTCACTAGTAAATTTCCCCCTCTTTGTCATTTAATTGTAACATTACCACTTTTTTATATTACCATATGTTTGAAGATAATTGTCAATCTATTCTTAACATTTGAAATTTATCTAATATAATACTATTTGAGGCGGTTCTATATGAAACATCTAAAACTATGGGGTTTACGCAGATTTCTATTCAATAAATTAAATTAACAAAATATTAATTCATTGACATAAAACCAAATGGTTTTATATAATCAAATACGAAACCAAATGGTTTTATATTTACGATAAGGAGAATACATGATGAATCAAACTAATTTGCCGGACATTACACAGACCGTTGTCTACAACGCTCCCATTGAAAAAGTATGGAATGCCGTCTCCACCTCTGAAGGAATTGCCGCATGGTTTATGCCTAATGATTTTCAGCCCGAAGTTGGCCATGAATTTCACTTGCAATCCCCGTTCGGCCCGTCACCATGTAAAGTGATCCAACTGGAGCCCCCTCACCGTCTTTCATTTACATGGGATACAGATGGCTGGATCGTCACTTTCTTATTGAAAGAAATGGAAGGAAAAACGGAGTTTACCCTTATCCATGGCGGCTGGAAGCAATCAGACACAATTCTGCCAAAAGCCAATGAAAAAGCCTCTGTCATTCGTGACCGCATGAATCACGGCTGGATAAAGATTATCGAACGCCTGGGAGAGGTTGTTGGAAACTAGTGTCATCTTCTGCACAAAAATATGATGTTTTTCAGGCTATTGCTGACCCAACGCGACGAGAAGTGTTAAAGCTGCTTGCAGAAAAAGAGATGCCGATCTCAGAAATCACAAGCCATTTTCAAGTAACCCGAACAGCGATTGCCAAACATCTTCACATTCTTTCCGAGGCTGAACTTGTAAGCGGAAGAAAAACAGGAAGAGAAAAAAGGTACAGGCTTCATCCGGAGCCGCTTGCGGAATTACATGAATGGCTTTCCTATTACGAGCAATTCTGGAATAACAAGCTGTCTATGCTGAAGCATCTTGTTGAGCAGCCTAATGAAAACGAGAAATGAAATACCATTTGAACAGCGTCCTTTTAAAAGGGACGCTGTTCTTTTTTATATTTCAGGAAGAATCCTCAAATACTGAGAAAAAATCACATAAAAAAATCAGATGAAAGACTCATTTTCTCCTTTTTTCATTTTTATTCAATCTTTCAGCGGGTATATCAAAACTATTACTATACGGGAGGTTGTTAAATTGAAAGCTGTCACATTTCAGGGAATGAAGGAAATGGAAGTGAAGGAAGTTCCGGATGCCGTGCTTCAGAAATAGGACGATATCATTGTCAAAATTACCTCAACGGCCATTTGCGGATCAGATTTTCCTATTTACCAAGCAGCCCTTCCTGCTGAAAAAAACTATGTTGTTGTCCATTAACCGATGGAGATTGTGGAGGAAGTCGGATCAGAAGTAACAAAAGTTCAAAAAGGCGACAGAGTTGTCATCCCAATTAATATTTCCTGCGGAAGCTGCTACTATTGCAAGCACGACCTTGAAAGCCAGTGCGATAATTCAAATCCCAATCCGGAAATTGATACAGGCGGTTACTTTGGATTTACAGAGAGGTACGGGAATCACCCGGGCGGTCAGGCTGAATACTTAAGAGTGCCGTTTGGAAATTTCATGCCGTTTGTCATCCCTGAATCTGTTGAGCTTGAGGATGAAACCTTGCTGTTTATGTCAGATGTATTACCTACTGCGTATTGGAGCATTGAAAATGCCAACGTAAAAAGTGATGATACTGTTGAGATTAGAGCGGGCAAAAAGAATGAACAATGTTGAATTCATCAATTTTGATGATATTAAAGATACAAAAGAAAAAGCATGCGGCATTTTGCCGCATGCTTTGGTATGTCTGCAGTTATCTTAATCCCTGCGATCTCTATCTTTTCTTCTAAGACCTAACAGCCCTGCTAAACCTAATAAACCAATCCATCCCATGTCCATATCATCGTTATCGTCAGCTGCAGCGGCAGTTTCTGTATTTACATTTCTTGTACCTATATTATCGTTTCTGTCATTGTTGTTATTTTCTGCCTGAACGTTTACACCAGACATCATAACCGCGATAACCATTGAAAATAGGATCATCATTACATTTTTTTTCATGAGAACACCTCCATTTTTTATTAGTACGTTTGTTATTCTCTTCAAACTTGATCAAATTATTCAAAATAATATTTTGCCTTGCATTGAAGAACTTGAAACACTTTTAAAAAAGAATGAGGCCGGTTTGCCGCCTGCCCCCGAAAGACCAAATGCAGATTAGAAGAAATCCCTGCGGGTGCACGCATTTCAGTGCTTTTCTCGTCTTACTTAAAAAACCGCCAATTAAAGATTGGCTGATCATCTTTTTATTGAAAAGCTATTTTGTATCCCTGGTAGATTATTTTATCGTCAAACAGCGATATATTTCGTATCTAGTCAATCTGTTCAAGAAGTATTTTAATATTAGCGTCATTTTTGATTATTTGATTTTTCCGAAAACCTGTGTTTATTACAATCAATTGACATTGAATTCATCAATCAGAGGTATTTTTGCTAAAGTTTTCGTTTTCAGTGTTCCAATGACACTTTTAGAAGACTGGCCCTGAAAAAAATTCAAAATTAATTAAATATCATAAAGGCTGGAATTCAAACATCAGTTTTCTAACAATCACACTTACCTTTCTTTTTACACGATTTTTTATAGGGTTTGTAAAAAATATTTCAAATCAAGGCAATGGTTCAAATATAAAGACCTCTCAAGATTGAGAGGTCTCAGGCCGTCGACAAAGTCGACAGCTATTTTTATACCAAAAGTCAGGCACAAGATATTGTGGTCTTTTTACAAAAAGACATCTAAATATACGAATAAAACGAAAGAAAAAACCCTATTTCAACAATATGATATTAGAAAATAGGGTTTGTCTACACTCTGAGACCTCTCAAGATTGAGAGGTCTTTTTTTGACAGAGATTATTCAATTCGGAAGATTATTCGATTGTGCAGGAGCATATGAATTCACCATCTGCTGCATATCGCCTTCTGTAAGCTGTGGAACCTGATAATAGTGATGTTTATTTTGATAAATTGAAATCTCATAAGCCATTTCAATGCAATTTGGAATGGTATCAGCCAAAACTCGTCTGACAACCGGGTTTGCTACCTCTGTCGTAGCCATACCTTTTAAAGACGCAATTGATTTTACAGAGCCGAGCATGAGGTCTGAAATAACCTGATCATTTATTTCCTCAGGCATCTTCATCGGCTTCATCGGCTGTGAAGGTTTAAGGCCATAAACAAAGTCATTTCCCTGCTTCATATTGTAGACTTCCGTCGAAACTGAAGGCTTCATACCTGACTGAAAACACTCAACAATCGTGTTGTATTCCGTAATCATAAATTGCTCTTGGCGGTTCATCATATCCAGAAGTTCCGGATCTTTAACATGCGGTTTTAAAATGGTATATAAGTTTAATGTATTGATGGCACCAGATAAAATTTCAGATACATCAAACATCTCATGTCCGCCATGGCTTAATTGGGGCTGCAAAGCTCCAGTGTGCATGTTTTCAGATCCTGCATTGTTCATTGATTGATCCATTTTATTCATTCCTCTCTTATCATTTTAATACATACATACCTATTCTGTATCCGAGAGGGAAATCTATTCGTCTTTTCCTCATTCCATAATCCCTGCCTGAATCAGACGAACTGCTGCGTCTACCTCAAATTGAACAGAGCCATATTGCTTCTTCCAATCTTTGTAGCCAGCTTGTCTTAGCTCTTCGCCAGAGCTTCTTTTTCCAGCATTTTTTCTGTTTTCTTTTCAATTTTTTTTATAAACTTCTTTTGGGTAAGATCTAATCCTCCGCCTTCCATGACACTTCCATCCATTTTTATGCTGACATTGAATTTATACCCGTTTATTGTTTTTTTAGGTTTGAACTTTGTGTTGGAGGAAAGATTTTGAATGCTGACCTCCTTGTCTTCTTTTAAATCGATTTCAATGATTCCTTTGCGGATTTTTTCATATAGGACTTTTAAAATATATCCTTCTTTCAGATCTATGGTATCGATTAAGTGATCATCGTTAAAAAGAGCAACCCCAGAGACTTGAATAAGATCATCCTTTTTTTCTATAAGAGGCAAAAAAGGGTCAAACCCAAGACCCCGGTACTGAAAAAGAAAATGATGCAGATTGATGCTTGGAATCGTCCTCTCCATATTTTGTGTGACGAGGTCAATAACAAATTGTGAAACAGATTCATGCTGTTCGACGTCTGCTGAAAGAATTTCGTTTGATTTTCCTTTTGATACAACTAAACTGATGTCTCTTCCTATATTTGGGTCTCTTTGCAGATTATCAACGTGATCACCAATTCCGCTTCTAGCCATTTCCTCATCAAATAGAATCACCCCTACCCTGCCTATTTCGATGGGTCTTGGAGATTGTGCCTGAATTTCCTGTCTTATATGCTTACTTGTCCGGCCTATAGCTGTTAATGCTACATTTTGCGGTTCCGATTGGATTCCTGGCGGAGTATAAGTCGCACCGGCAGTCAATTGGAATTCTCCATCACTAATATAATCATAGCCAATTGCCTGAATCAGCTGAACATCTTCTAGGACTTTTGAATCAGGAATACAGCTGCTTAAAAGACACATGCCTAGCAGGAGTGCGCATGCTTTGTACCCATTCATTTTTTATTCCTCACCTTCATAATGATGACCTGCAAAACAAACAGCAATGGGATATAGCCGTAAATCGTATAAAAACCTATCTCTGACATATTGGTATTGAGCAGATCAATCTGTTCTCTGTCTTTTAAAAAAACGGCAAAGATAAAAATGAATAAGCAGATAACCCGCAGTGCATTTCTTTGTGTCATCGCAAAAAGCCGGTGCATTCCCCTGCTTGCGCTCCATAGTCCAATACACATATTGGGCAAAACCACAAAGAACCAAATCGAAATTCCAACGTATTCAAACCGCTCAATAATGGTCAAGTCTACAATTTTCCATAGAGTAAGCGTCGCCCAAATTGTAGATTTCAGCTGATTCTGATCATAGTATGCAAATGAAACAAGAGCAGTTATCAAATAAAGAAACATGCTGAATAAAACAGCATAATGAGCCCATTTCTGGGACTTAGGCGGATCTTTTATAAACGGATAAAACATAAAAAGCACTTCAAACCCCAGATAATTAAGAGTCATTCCTTTTGTAGCGGACAGGAGCTCCTTTGAACGATAGATCAAAAACAGGAAGAAGGCTGCCAAAATAAGACTCTTTTATCGGAAAATATTTAACTAATAATAACGGCAATCCATAAATGACTCCAAGGAAAGCAATCCCGGTCACAATTCTGAATCCCCCTGTAACGTATGAATAACAAATCAGAATAATAATGGCGATGAATACCCAATGATAGACATCCGGAAAAACCCACACTTGGATAACTTCTACATACGTACGTATCAGCACAAGGACAAACATAGCGTAATAAATAATGAAATAAAAACTGATAAACCCGCCAATCCATTTTCCGAAAATCTGGTGATGGATGGCTACGATATCATTCTTTCCCCGGTTCAGGATTAAGTAAGATAACCAAATCAAAACAAGAATTATGATGCCGGATGTAATAATGGATATCCAGGAGCTGTGGCCGGCAGACTTTGCGATATACCTCTCAAATCCTAAGATCCCCACCCCTATTTGCATTTTGTGAATCAAATAAAATACAAAATAATTGGATACCTTTTTATCTTCTTTAGGCAATGGGAACATTGGATCACCTCCTTTACTCCTCGATATCCCGTTTCTCTTTTTTATGAGGCTTCGGCTGAAAACGATCAGGTGTGGCTGTTTTCATTTGCAGAGGCCGTTTATTTTGCATATACATCGGCAGTCTAAACAGCGAATCTTTTAAATCTATAAGCCTCAGAGGATAGACTGGTGCAAGATATGGCCTTCCCAGGGATGTTAGCTTAAGCAAATGCCCCAGAAAAAAAGCAAAACAAAAGGCAATCCCTATGAGACCAAAAAGCTTGGCGGCAAAAAGAAAAGGAAAACGGATTAAGCGGATGACGTTGCCCATTTGATAAACGGGAGTAGTAAAGGATGCAAGTGCTGCCAGTGCCACGATGATCAGCAGTACGTTGCTTGTAAGCCCTGCTTGAACAGCTGCTGTTCCTATTACAATCCCTCCTACGATACCGATTGTCTGACCAATCTTATTCGGCAATCTGGCTCCCGCTTCCCTCAGCAGCTCGATTGTCAGCTCAAGAATAATTGCCTCTAATATTGGCGGAAAAGGCACACCGCTTCTCGAAGCTACAAGAGGATTCAGCAGTTTTTGCGGAATCATTTCGTAATGATAGGTAAGAACCCCAACATACATGGCAGTAGAAATAACAGAAAAGAAAACCGCAAATAGCCGGACAAGCCTGAAAATGGAGGCAATCGGCCAGGATAAAAAATAATCCTCAAAAGCAGAAAAAAATTCTACCAGCGTTGTAGGACCAGTCAGTGCATGAGGGGAACCGTCAACTAAAACCGTAATTTTCCCTTCCGACAGAACACCGGCTACCCTGTCAGGCCGTTCTGTATCAATCATTTGGGGAAATGGCGAATTGTTATTATCTGATATAATCTGTGCAATCATTGAACTGTCCAGGATCGAGTCATAATCGATGTCTTTTATTCTTTTTACAACGGTATTTATGTTCTCGTCGTCCGCAGTACCTTTAATATATAAAACAGCAATTCTTGTTTTAGAAAGCCTGCCTACCCTAATCTCTTCTGCAATGAGTTCGGGGATCGGCAATCTTTTTCGAATTAAGTTCAGATTGGCATCCAGGGATTCAACAAAGGCTTCTTTTGGTCCAACAACACTGTATTCAACCTCAGGAAGGCTGACCTCTCTTTTCTCAAGGGAAATTGCAGGTAGCAAGAGCACTTCATTTATATTAGCTTTGGATTGAATGGCAATAAAACCGGACATTAATCTTTCCTGAATTTTGTCTACTTTGCTGATGATTTCTGTATTATCAATCGGCAGAACTTCCTGCAGTTCAAATAAACTCGTATTGCTCTGTCCTTCGGTTAAAAAAGGGAGAACATGCTTTTGTAAAACATTAATATCTATTAAAGTTTTATAGTAATGAATATAATAGGGACTGCTTTGTGAATAACGATAAGAGGTAAAGTCAGCTGACAGCTTGCATTGCTTCAGCAGATCCTCAAGCTTAGGGTCATCGTCTTTCATATCCGCTTTTTTCTGTTGTATATAGGATGGATTTTTCTTAAAAAAAGAAAACATAATCTCCCCCTCCTCTTGTTTGAGGATAGTTGATGCAAAAAAAACAAGACATTCTTAACACGCCTTGTTTGCTGCAAAATATGAAAGAATTAATAAATAGAACCTCAGCAGTCCTTTTTACTAATCAGCTGTTCTTTATCAAGTGTCCCAGGAGGCTGCTCAAGTTTTTCCGCCAAAGCTCATATGTTCATAGCGTCCGCGAATCACTACGTAAATGCCATAAAGCATCAGTCCCGCTGCAGCAATTCCAAGCAGACCGTAAGGCTTCGAAGCAAGTTCTGCAAGTGCCCCGTCAATTCCTTTTGATTGCTCAGGGATTGCCGTAATCGCTGTCTGAATAAAGAAATAACCGATCATTGCAAGAACAGCACCGCGGGCGATCAGGCCCATTTTCCCTGATTTTCTTGCAATTTTTCTCTCATGCTGATTCATTTCACTTACTCTGAACTTATTCATAAATCTCTCCGAATAACCATCGTAGAGTTCATAAAGTCCGTATCCAATAATGATAATGCCCACGAGTCCGATTATCCACTGTCCAAAAGGCTGAGCCAGTAACTTAGCAGAGATTGTTTTCTCAGATCCGCCTCCGGAACCTGCATGCATAGCGATGGAGATGGCTTTAAACGCGATTGCTCCATATATAATTGCACTTACTGCGTAGCCAGCTCTGGTCAACAAACCTTTTGCATCGTTCCTTTGTTCTCCGGATCTTTTATCACCTTTATAATTTCCCAAATCACATAACCAATTAAGCCAATGCCGATAAGCCAAAGAAGAACCTCTCCAAAGGGCTTGCCTGCAACCGTCTCAAACATTCCGCTTGTTCCTGTCATTTTGCCTCCAAGACCAAGCGCTGCCAAAAGAGCAAGAATCCCGATTAAAAAATAAACGGTGCCTTGTGCCATATATCCAAATCTTCCCAAACGTATGATCCAGGGCTTTGTTTCATGTTTTGCATGAATTGCTTTTTGCTAGGCATCTGCTTTTGCAGAATACTCCATATTTATCTCTCCATTAAATATAATGCCTGCTGAGTGTTTATTTCCCATTGAAGGTGAAAAAGAAACCTGGATTTCATAATTACAAGATATTGGATATTAACTGCTAACAAAAGCATGCAAAAAAACCTCAAAGCAGAGCTGCCTCTGCTTTGAGGTGAAATTCATAAAAGATTATGCACTTTTCAATTCCAGTCGGCGGGCCAGCAGCGAAAGCGAGTAATTCACTGCAAAATACATGAATGCAATCATGATAAAAATAGGGATGATATAAGTCGATTTTTGCCCATTAATAATTTGTGCATTGTGAGTCAGTTCTGGAAGCGCAATGACCACAGCAAGCGATGTATCTTTTAACAATGAAATGAATTGACTTACAATGGGCGGCACCATTCTGCGAAGCGCCTGCGGCATCACAATGTATCTTAAGGTTTGAACATATGTGAGTCCTGAAGAACGTCCTGCCTCAATCTGCCCTTTTTCAATGGACTTCAGTCCGCTTCGAATGACCTCTGATAACATGGCTGATTCAAACACGGTTAATGCAGCAATTGCAGATAAAGTAATCCCCAAATCAATTCCTATCTCAGGCAAGGCGAAATATGTAAAAAAGATAATTAATAATAGCGGTAAATTCCTGATCGTTTCGACAATTACAGCTAGTGCCTTTGATAGCACCGGAATTTCTGCATATCTTAATGTACCGACAATTCCGCCGATGATAAAGCTTAGGATAATTGAAATAAATGCTACTTTCAATGTGATATAGAACCCGTCAAGCAAAAACATGAGATGATCTGGGGTATATGCACCAGCAAAATCCATTTTTCACCCTCCTTTAGTTACTCTTTGCAAGGCGTTTCTCTAAATAACCCACGCCAATACTTAAAGGAATAGTAAGAATCAAATAAAACATGGCTACAAATATATATACATCAAAAACGACAAACGTATCAGACGAAATCAAATCTCCGTGATACATAATATCTAGTCCGGCTACGACACTAAGAATTGAGGAATTCTTTACTAGATTAATGAATTGGTTTCCAAGAGGCGGAATTACAATTTTAATAGCCTGAGGCAAAATAATTAATCTCATCGTCTGGTTATAAGTGAGACCTGATGATCTGGCTGCCTCCATTTGTCCTTTAGGAACGGCTAAAATCCCAGCCCTAATGGCTTCTGCGATAAAAGAGGCCGTATAAATGACAAGTGCAATGGTCCCGGCTGTAAACCCATCAAGCCTTAAACCGAGCGAAGGCAATCCGATATAAAAAAAGAACGCGATAATCAGCAATGGAATATTTCTGACGAATTCTACGTACACAGTTCCCAGCCAATTCAAAGGTTTTAGCGGAGCTATCCTAAGAACAGCAATAAGGGTTCCAAGCAAAAAGCTTCCAATCAAAGCAATTAAGCTTGCCATTACAGTGTTCTTAAACCCTTCTAGATACATGTCCATATTGTCGACAAGTATAGAGAAATCAAGCACATCTTTCACTCCTTTAACTAATCAGGATGAGCATCACTTGCTCATCCTGATTGAGGATCTGTTTAGTTGGATAAATCTTCTTTAATCCATTTTTTATAAATTTCATCATATTTGCCGCTTGATTTTAATTCTTCAAGTACAGCGTTGATCTCTTTCAGCAAATCTTCATTTCCTTTTTTAACGGCAATTCCATATGGCTCATCTGTGAACGGCTCGCCGACTACCTCATAGCTGCTGTCTTCAGCTGCCATTCCGTAGAGAATCGCATTGTCTGTTGTTAAAACGTCCCCTTGACCTGATTTCAAAGCTGTAAATGCTTCCGTGTAATTTTCGTATTCAAGCACCTCTGCATCAGGTGATTTCTCACGGATATTTTTTGTGGATGTTGATCCCTTAACTGCGAGAACTTTTGTACCTTTTTTTATATCATCTATACTCTTAATATCGCTGCCTTTTTTAACTAAAAGGGATTGTCCTGCTTCAAAATAAACGTCTGAGAAATCAACTTCTTTTTTACGCTCCTCTGTAATGGTCATCGTTGCGATAATCGCATCGATTTGACCGTTTTGAAGCATTGGCACACGTGTTTTAGAGGTAACTTCTTTAAATTCGATGTTCTTTTCATCACCAACGATTTGCTTTGCAATCTCTTTAGCTATATCAATGTCAAAGCCTTCAATCTCACCGCTGCCTGGGTCTTTAAGTCCAAATAGTCTTGTATCGTTTTTAACGCCAAAAACAATTTTCTCTTCCTTCTTAATAGCTTCAAGTGCATTTGCAGTTTCTTTTTCCTCCGATTTTCCACACGCTGCAAGAACGAGTACAGCAAGCATGGATACGAAAAGCAGCTTCAGCAAACTCTTTGATTTCAACATAAAATGTCCCCCTATTTTTATATTAATGATTTAAAATACGGCTGAGAAATAAGCGTGCCCTTTCTTCTTTAGGATTCGCATAAAACTCCTCCGGTACCGCCTCTTCTAAAATTTGACCTTGATCTATAAACACGATGCGGTCTGCAACTTCTCTGGCAAATCCCATTTCGTGGGTAACCACTACCATTGTCATGCCCTCTTTCGCCAAATTCTTCATGACATCCAATACCTCGCCAATCATTTCAGGATCAAGTGCTGAGGTTGGTTCATCAAATAGCATAATCTCAGGATTCATCGCGAGGCCTCTGGCAATCGCTACACGCTGCTGCTGTCCGCCTGAAAGCTGGGAAGGAAAAGAACCTGATTTATCGGGAATTCCAACCTTGTCTAAGTAATATAGCGCTGTTTTCTTCGCTTCTTCCTCTGATTTTCCAAGAACCTTGACTTGAGCAAGAGTAATGTTTTGAAGAACGGTTTTATGAGGATACAGGTGAAAATGCTGAAAGACCATGCCGATCTCCCGTCTTACTTTATTAATATCTGTTTTCTTGTCATTAACCGCAATGCCGTTAACCGTTAATGTACCTTCTGACACTGTTTCAAGCCGGTTGATGCAGCGGAGCATCGTGCTCTTACCGGATCCGGACGGACCAATAATCACGACCACTTCTCCCTTTTTTATCGTTAAATTAATGTTTTTTAAAACCTGGAAATCACCAAAATATTTGTTTACCTTGTCAAAAACAATCATGCTGCTCCCCCTTATCTCTGATTGCAGGCATTCATTCCAGCTGACTAGAACTTTTTAAATATAATATTCATCTCTAGAATTATACATTTTATAGAATCTAATAGTCAAACAATTTTGAGTTATTCATATATACTGAATATTGAAATATAAAATAAGAAAACGCACTGCTTCATTTGCAAGCAGTGAATTTTATTCCGCCCCTCATTTAATTGATTTGCATTCAATATTAAAATTTATCAGCGACTATTTTAAAAATGGCCAGCAAACCTTTCATTCAATGCATCCTTTAAGAAGCAGACACAGTCTGTTTTTTCCATTTACTGTACAAAAAGGTGCATTTCCTCGTATACTAGATAGAAATACATGACAAGGAGTGTTTAAGTATGAGTCAATCTAAGGCAAAAAAACAGCGATTAAAGAAATTGCGAGAAGGAGAAAGAAATCCGGAGGCTGGAAGAAGCCCATTTGTTTTTCAGGATTTGCGCACTAGACAAACAAAAACAAAAAAAGAGCAGCTATATAAGCAAAAATACAAGAACCATTTCCATGGAGACGGAAAAGATGGTTCTTTTTATTTTGCCTTTTAACGGCTCTTTACATAGTAATTTGTGATGGCTAAATATTCTCTTGTATATGATTTTAAGATAGCCATTTTTGGCGTTTTAGCTGCGAGCCCTTTGGCATCAAGACCAAGATCTTTTGCAGCCATGCATGAACGGTAGATGTGGAAATCATTTGTTACAATGAGACCTTTTTTCGCACTTGGAGGAAGCATTGCTTTTGAGAAGGTCAAATTTTCTATCGTACTTGTAGACTTTGATTCTTTTATTATACGGGATTCCTCTATTCCATGATCTTGCAGGATTCTGCTGATGGCCTCTGCTTCCGTTATTTCTTCGCCTTGCCCCTGTCCCCCTGAAGCAACCACAATCGTATTTGGATTTTCTATTAAATACTCTGCTGCTGCATCCGCGCGGTATTGCAGGGCAAGCGACGGAACCGTGCCATTTACCTTTGCACCGAGCACAATTAAATAATCAGCGTCTACAATCGGCTTTTCTGAACTGTACCTGTGGATGTTGTAATGTAAAAATCCAGTATAGATAAGGCCTATTCCCACCAGTGTGAAAAGAATCTTTCTAATTGGTAACTTTATTTTCATTCAGGTTCGTCCATTTCTTGTTTAATAGGTTATAGGTTCACTATAAACGATTTCTCATGGAAAAAACTAGTAATTTTTCGACTTTTTCAAGAATGCGATTTTCTTATAAGTCGTATTAATTGCTCTTTTTCTGGCTGCCTATAGTACAGGTTCTTTACTTAGAGGATCAGGACTCCAACTCGCCTGAATCCCGATTCAACACTCCGTCAAAGAAAAATCGGCATCCCCCTTGCCAGCTATGGCAAAAAAGATACCGATTCAATTTTATGCATTTTTCACTTGATCTACAGGTGTTATTGCCTTTTTCTCTTTTGATAAAAACCATCCCGCTAATGCGATTCCAACAAGGACAACATAGAATGTGATTTTCCAAAGAGGAGATTCAGCGAATCCTTCAGGCAATACAGCGAGCTCAGGGTGAGACAGCGTGTAAACCAAGAGCTTTACACCGACCCATCCCACGATTGCGAAGGCTGTGATTTCCAGGCCAGGCTTCTTATGAAGCAGCTCCACAAAGAAGTTTGCCGCAAATCGCATGATCACAAGTCCGATGATTCCTCCAGCAAAAATGACGAGAAACTTGCCCCCGTCCAAACCGCCAATCTGAGGCAGACTCGTATTTGGAAGGGTAACCGCAAGAGCTACGGCTGCAAGAATTGAATCAACTGCAAAGGCAATATCCGCAAGCTCTATTTTAAGCACTGTTGTCCAGAATCCGGACTTTTTCTTGTCGGCCGGTTTGGCTTCATCTTCTTTTTTCTTAAAAACAAGCTTTCTCAATATATGATTTGCTGCGATGAACAATAAGTAAAGAGCACCAATTGCCTGAACCTGCCATACATCAACGAGATAAGAAATGGCGAACAGGGATCCAAAGCGGAAAACAAACGCCCCTGCAAGACCGTAAAATAAGGCTTTCTTTCTTTGCTCTTCAGGAAGATGCTTCACCATGATGGCTAACACAAGGGCATTATCTGCTGCGAGCAGCCCTTCAATCACAATTAACAGGAGAAGAACCCAACCATATTCCATTAACATTGTCATTTCCATCTAATTAGTCCTCCTTTATCGTAATAAAATCCTGATCCTTACTGATTACACCTTCATCAAAAACAAGTCTTGTATTAAAGTAATACGACCTCTCTTCAGTGGAAGCCGCTAAATCTTCAGGCAATCGGAAAATAAAATCGATCCGGTTCTGTTCATCTGACTCAATTTGTTTCGACGTTAAGATATTGGCTGTTTCTATAACCTTTTCAGTTCGTGATGTCAAATCTGCCATAACTAAATCACAATCAATCCGTTTCAGCTGCTGCTCAATGACACCGCCTCTAATTAAAAAATAACCGTTTATGCATTCTCCCGGCTGAAACTCTTCCTTTGGAAGAATAAGATCAATCTGCGCTGAGCCTATTCCTAAAATCGACATATATTTTCTGAGTATCATTGGACATGCCTCCCTTTATGAATTTCCTTTTGAATATTTATCATCTATGCGTATTTCAATTTTTTCGAGCTGGCGTTTATCTTTAAGCAGCTCCTCTTTGTTTTCTCTAATAAGCTTTTCAATTGAACCTCTGACTTTTTTCATTTTTTCCATCTCACCTTCCATGACATTTTTTCGAATAAAAAACCTTTGCCTGTGATCCGGCAAAGGTTTTATCTGAAAAATAATAAAAGACCTTTACCGTTATAGGTAAAGGTCTTGCTAACAACGTTATGGTTGCCAATAGGGCCGGAAGCAAATGCTTCGAAATGACGACTCTATTGTAAAAGCTACTCCCCTTTAGGAGAACTATTCGATTTGTATACTCTTATCTTAAAGGTAATCTGAATTTATGTCAACACTAAATAATGATAATTTTGAAAATCAGGACAAGATCACACATTCATAAAAGCAGGCGGATACTTGACAACACCTGATGCTTCATCAAGCGCACCCGGCTTTAACTCAGTCAGCATAAACACCTCATCCAAAACCTCAAACGGCGGCTTAATTCCTTTGCTGCTTGCAGGAACAAAACCAAACTTAGGATAAAACTCCGGATGTCCAAGAACGATGACTGAATAATAACCCAGTTCTCTGCAGTGTTTCAGTCCTGCATGTACCAGCAGAGAACCTACGCCCTCTTTCTGAAACCCTGGTTTAACCGCCATAGGTGCAAGGGCTAGTGAAGGCACCTCCCCGTTTTCCGTTTCGATGATTATTTTACTGAACAAAATATGTCCAATGACTTCTCCTTCTTCGTTCTCGGCAACTAATGACAGCTCTGGCACAAAGGACTCAGATTGTCTTATTTCATGAATTAAATTTGCTTCATTTTCCTGACCGAATGCTGCATCATTCACTTCTTTTATTGCAGCAATGTCAGCAGCTGTTTCTTTTCTGATCGTGAACATCTGTTCATCCCTTTCTGTCACTCATGCTCTTTGTCTATACCACCAATAGTTTACCGTAATTGCCCATTAAATTTCTATCTATTAAATATAGGAATGTACGCTCCCGGAAAAACATAAAGTGAAAGTAAAAAGGAGTGAAAAAATGCTTATAAAATTGAGTGTAGCAGGAGCATCAGGCGCATTTATTTTTCTTGCAGTCAATCTGGTCGGGACATTAAAAAAAGGGATGGTCACACTTGATGAAACAAACAAGACGCTTGCTGAAGTCAGAAATGCGGTAAATGGCCTGACCGAAGAAGCAGAGCAGCTGATACATACAGCTAACCAGATTACCGTTGATGTAAAAGGGAAAATTAAAACCGTCGATCCGCTGCTTGAATCCGCACAGGATGTGGGAGAAATGATTCATAATGTAACAAGCTCGATTAAACAGGTTGGTGCCGTCTTTGGCGGAAAACGGCCCCCGCGCACCGAAATTTCAGTAAATGAACCTCCAGTCCGAATTAAGGGGCCTGTTCACATTAATGTAAAGTGAAAAAAAGAGCGATTTGCTGACGGCAGATCGTTCTTTTTCTGCATTACTTTCCATAATGAAGATTTTACTTTCCAGTTTGTGGCCAATACTTGCCACTATGCATAAAATACTTTCTTCTTTATCAAAAATATTATCATTTTCCCAAATAAATCTAATAAAAGTCAAAAAAATCAAATACAACGGTTTCAGTTTAGGTAAATTACGGTATTAAATCTAAGTCTTTACTTACATAACTTTACTACGGCCAAACTTATAAAGTGTATTAAAAGCAAAACGGCAGCTCACAGGCTGCCGTTTTGTTAAAAGCTTGAGATGCCGCTCCACTCCTGAAAGCGATATAGGAACCGGAGTCCAAACGAATCATCTGCAAAGACCTCATAATTTTCTGTATAAGTACCTGACTCGTTAGTCCAGATCGTATGGAAATACTCTTCGATATCTGCCATCATACCAGTGCCCTCAGGACCCGTTATCTTTAAATCCGTTTCAAGGTTAAAATCACCCAGATTCCGCTTTGTGAAATTTGCGGAGCCTCCAATCACTGTTGCCTCTTGATCTCTCTCAAAAAAGACCAGTTTTGTATGATACTGCTCCCCATTTGTTTTGTACCATCGCACTTTAATCTTTTGATCAGATTCCATAACCAGTTCATGAGCAACAGGTCTGTTTGGGACACCATTCTTTTCGCGTCCGAATGCATCTTTGTTGGCATCCAGGATCAGCTTCACATCAGCCCCTCTTTTTGATGCTGCAAGCAGTTCTCCTACAATGTCGCGGTCTGATAAATAAAACGCTCCTACCGTAATTTTCTCTTGCTTCTGAGTCTTTTTTAGTTCATCAAGCAGATGTTTTTTAATTTTACCTTCTGTCAAAAGCTGAACATCATACTCACCGGATTCTGCCTGTTTGAAAACAGCTGCGCTTTCGGCAATCTCTATCTCTGCCCCTGAAAGGTCCGCTACGGCTTTTTCTGTTTGAACAAGTTCCCTCAATATGTCACCTTTGACGAGAAATGCAATGTTGGAATGCAGCGAGCTGCCGTCATGCGGATTGGCAGAAGTAACAAGTCCCTCTTTCTCGTTCACCACTACTTTTCGGTGATTGGCTTTAAAGTTCAGAAGATCCAGATATGATCTCAGCGTGACATCCGGAGAGTCCGGGCTGAAGGCATTTGGAATCCAGCCGCTGCCAGACGTTCCAAACCATTGAAGAAACGTCCGGTACCCGCCTGAATAAAAAGGATTGGAGTCTCTCAGCGGCTTCAAATCCGTAAACACAACCTGGATCCCCTGTTCCTTCAGTTTTTCTGCAATTTCAGACGGATATGATCCGTAAAAGGTATTTATGCGGTCTGTAATAACAGTTATTTCAACTTCTTTGTCCTGCTGTTTTTTTTCTATTAAAGCCTCCATTAAACTCCTTGATAAAGCAGGATAGCTCGCGGAACGGTCATATTCATCGTTAAAGAGGAACATATCCATCAGGATAAAATCGTCAGCTTCGTCAATCATGGTTTCAATCTGATTAAAAATAACCTGATCATGTTTGATGCTATCTCCATTTTCAAAGGTAAGATCATATAAAAATTCTACCTGACCGGAAGAATGAATGTCCCCTTCATGCGAGATCCCTGCGGGAAGCGGCTTTGAATAATGATAAACAGCGATACATGCACTAAGCAGCATCAAGAACAGGACAGCTCCAAGAAAAAGCTCTCTCTTTCGTTTTTTCATAATGACTGGTTCTGTAACATTTGGTTTTGTCATGGTGTAACCCCTTTTTACTGAATATATGGCTAAATAAGTATATTCTCTAAAAGTTGAAGTTACCCTTCTAAAAAAGTAAAACCGATTTGTATCGTCAGATCGGTTCTAAAAAAATTATTTTACGGCTGCGAGTTCAGAAGGCTCTGATTCCTGGCCATAAGCATCAATTGCGGTTACGTAATAAATGTGATCTGCTGCATTTTCATCAGTAAAGCTCTTTCTTTCATGCGATGAAATGCTTCCGGCTTTTTTAAACTTACTTCCTATTTTATCTCCTTGTAAATTCGGTAACCCATTATTTTTTCCTTCCGTACAGCGTGCCATGTAACAAATGTCCCGGTCACCTCTACATTTTCTGGTGAGGCAGGAGGTGCTTCCTGTTTAATCTCCTTTTCTTTTTTCAACTCAGCAAACACGACGAGTCTTTCTTCATGAGTTCCAGCTGAACGGTTAAATGTGCCCGAGCACGTAATCAGATTTAAATACTGGCCTTCTGCAGTCTGGAAAATTTCATCAATAGGAGCTGATGCCCGAGGAATAACGGTGCCTATTTTCATATGGATCACTTTTTTTGTCTATTTTCTTTTTTTCCTATAAAATGACTTGAGAGAATTGATTTAAAATGATGAAAACAGCGGGGGAACTCTGTGTGAATGAACCGACGATATTGATAATAGATGATGAAGAAGCCATGAGATCATTGATTAAGACTTTTTTACATAAAGATGGATACGCGGTATTGGAAGCTTCTAATGGTCTGGAAGGCCTTGAATTTATTTCAAAGAAAGAACCTGATCTTATCCTTGTAGATGTGATGATGCCTTTTATGGATGGATTTGTTTTTGCAGAAGAATTGAAGAAATCTTATAACATCCCTCTCATCTTTTTAACTGCCAAAGGAGAAGAATGGGATAAAATTCATGGTCTTAAGCTTGGAGGGGATGATTATATTGTTAAACCTTTCCATCCCGGGGAGCTGCTTGCACGGATTGAATCCGTGTTAAGAAGAGCCAATTACTCAACCAAGCAGAACACAGAATTATCTATAGGTCCGCTCGTTCTGGATTCCATGGCCTTTCGTGCCTGCATACATGGTATGCCGCTTTCCTTAACACTAAAAGAATTTGAGATGCTGTCACTTCTCGCAAAAAATAAAGGGACTGTTTTTTCCCGTGATCAGCTTCTGCAGTCTGTTTGGGGAGATGATTATAAAGGCACCGGCAGGACGGTCGATACTCATATTAAAACCCTGCGGCTAAAATTAAAGGATGAGGCAAAGCTGATTCAGACTGTATGGAGTGTAGGCTATAAGTTTGAAGCAGAGAATTGAGCATCAGCAAAAAGCAAACCACCGATTGATATAACGGATAACGCCTACTTTAGGTTTTTGGGGGAATCATAGTGGGCGGTTGATTACTCGGAACTCGCTTACTACAAGGTTTGGGGAATCATTGAAGGCGGCTGATTCTTATGATACGGTTCTCCGTACCAGTTTAACTGGCGGGTTTCTATGCCATGCAGAGTCTAGTTCCTTAAATAGACTATATAAACTTGTTAATGATTAACTATAGCGTTTCATTTATTCAACAAAGAATCGAGGTAAGGGACAGGCTTGTCCCATTATCCCTGCCAATATCCCAAATCATTACTATTCCATAATTCATTAAATGTATCGTTTATTGATGAAGCAAAATCCGAATCCTTAACAGTTAGTTAATTGAACCTGTTACAACATTTTCTTAGAAAACAAAAAAGGTGATACAGAAACTTGTATCACCATTAATTATATTAAAAACACCTCTATTTATGATAATGTTTACCGAAACCTTTATTGCAATTGGAGTAAGTAGAATTCGGAAACTAGAATTTTCCCCTCTATCTGCCCTTTAAATTCAGGGTTTTTACTTTTTTTAAAAGAAAAAAGTGCACGAACCCCTATCATATAAGAGATTTATCTTGTCTTTCGCAAAGCAGTCTTTAGATAATACGTGCTGTAACAATGCCTTCAATCTTGTAGATTTTTTCCTCCAAACGGGGAATGATATCGCTCGTTACATTATTATCAATGTCAATCATTGTATAGGCATATTCCCCACGACTTCTGTTCACCATATCTGCGATGTTTAAATCATAGCTTGAGATGGCTGAGGTAATCTTACCAACCATGCCAGGAACGTTTTGATGGAAAGCTGCTACACGTTGCTTACCTGTATATGGAAGGCAAACATTTGGAAAATTCACAGAGTTTTTTATGTTTCCTGTCTGCAGGAAATCCCTTATCTGGCGACCCGCCATAATCGCACAATTTTCCTCAGATTCTTTTGTTGAGGCACCAAGATGTGGTATAGACACAGTATTTTTCATTTTCAATACATTTTCATTTGGAAAGTCTGTAATATATTTACCCACTATCCCGCATTCAAGTGCAACCTTCATATCCGTTTCATCCACAAGCTCCCCACGCGAGAAATTCAAAATATGAACACCTGGTTTCATAATGCTAAATGTTGCTTGGTTAAACATTCTTCTTGTATCCTCAGTTAATGGTGTGTGTACTGTAATATAATCAGCGCTTGCAAACAACTCCTCAATGGTTAAAGCACGTTTGACATTACGCGATAAATTCCATGCTGTATCAACAGAGATAAACGGGTCAAATCCAATCACATCCATGTCTAAAGCAACCGCATCGTTCGCAACAAATGCACCAATTGCACCTAATCCAATTACACCAAGAGTCTTACCCTTAATTTCTTTCCCTACAAATTGTTTTTTTCCTGCTTCCACAAGCTTTGGAACTTGTTTCCCTTCACCTTCTAAGGTCTTTGTCCATGAAACACCGTCAAAAAGGTTTCGTGATGAAGCCATTAATAAGGTTAAAACAATCTCTTTTACAGCATTAGCATTAGCACCAGGAGTATTAAAAACCACTATTCCTTGCTCTGTACATTTGTCGACAGGAATATTATTGACACCTGCCCCGGCCCGTGCGATTGCTTTTACATTATTTCCGAATTCCATTGAATGCATATTGAAGCTGCGAACAATAATCGCATCAGGATTTTCACAGTCATTATCGACCGTAAAGGTATCCATATGAAATACATTTAAACCTCCTTCTGCAATATTATTTAATGTTTTAATTTTTTTCACTTGGTCTAAAGTTATTGGGCTCATTTTTTTTCTCCTTTTTTTTATTATAATTTTTCTAATAAACAAAAAGAGGTAAGGGATACATCCCTTACCTTTGCCCAGGCGAACGGCTACGACACTATGTGCTCCCTCGCGGTTATCCGCGTTTCGCCAGTCACACACAGTCTTTTCATTTCTTCCATTCTATCAATTTCTTTACCAGCCTTCAACCTCAAAAATGTTCTCATTTAGATTTACTTACCGAGCTTCATACAACATGACTGCAGCACTTTTTATAATCCCTGCAATTTGCAAGAAACAAATTTATTTGCTAATCCACCAACTGCTGTGCTTCTATATAGAGCGATTGAATGAATTTTTTCATATTGATTCGGCTTTGATTGGTGCTTCGTTCACTTTTGTCTTCAAGCTCCAGCATTTTCTTTCGGACTTCCGAGAAATCGAAAAATGTGGATGAATACCCTTCGAATTTTGGATTCGTGTAATCTGTTAACCCTAATGAGGCAATATAGTTGAGCGCCTGGTAAATAGCTCTGCGAACCCGTTGTTCGGAGGCTTTCATTTCTTTTTGTATTTCCGCCTCGGCAGCCTGTTTTCCAAGCTTTTTTTGGGCATTTCCATAAAATATTTCTTTTAGAGGCGGAAAGATGGAGGATCCGAACTTTTGTTTATCATCCTGCAGGAATTCTAAAATTTTCATCAAGTCTTCACTTCCGCTTTCTCCGATCATCCCTAAATCCGAAATCAATGAACGGCCTGCTTCGATTATATTTTTTGTATGAGAAGAGCTGGATGGCGGAGACTGAAGACCTGTAAATAATGTTAACGATTCTTGAATGCCTCGAATTGATTTTTCCAGAATCACCCGCTCGTTTACCTTTTTTAACACTCCTGCTATTTCAAGGCGGTTTAACGGCTTTGTAATGTAGTATTCTGCTCCTAAACTATATGCTTCCCCTATGAGCTCCTTTGCCTCCATTTGAGAAATCATCACGAATTTCCCCTGGAATTCAGAAGCAAGAACACGAATTGTTTCAATTCCATCCCTCTTTGGCATCAGTAAATCCATGAGCACCACGTCCACTTTTTTGAGCGCAAGCTTTCCATTGTCCACCAATGATCCGTCTTCTGCTTCACCCACCACTTTGCCTAAATCTTCATCCTCAATCATGTCTGTCAGCATCGCTCTAATAGCTGGATCATCGTCTATAATGAAGTAATTCATATGACCTGTCCTTTCTGTATCATCGCATCAATCGGAAGCCCGATGACAAATATGGTTTCTTTATGACTATCTATTAGCTTAATATGTCCGCCTAGCTTGTCAACGGTTTGTTTCACATACGAAAGGCCAATGCCTGTAGAAGGATTGCCGGAAGAATCATATTTCGTTGTAAACCCTTCTTTAAAAATGACTTCTTTCAGCTTTTGCTCAATGCCTGGTCCATTATCACAGACCTGAAATTCTACCATCCGGTCTCTTCGAATGACATACAACGATACATGTCCCTCTTGTTCAATGGCTTCCAACGCATTTCCCATCAAGTTATTTATCAATGATAACACCATGTATACTTGATATGGCGGATGTTCCCCTTCCACATGCAGAGAAAACGAAACGTGTTTATTCAATAACTCCGCATACCTTCTATTTGAAACAAACATAATGTTACTCAGCTGCTCAATGCTCAAGTAGTCCTCTAGCTTTTCAGAGTCCATCAACTTTGATAGTCCAGCATAAATTCGCTGATTATCTTTTTTCATTTCATGCACGAGACCTGCAATTTGCAGTGCTGTTTGGGCCTCATTGCCATGAGAATCTCCCGATTTCAACCTACGATAAAAATCATAACATTTATGGGTGATTTCTTCTGCATTTTGCATCGTTTTCTTAAGCTGAACAGATTCCTCATACAAATTCGAAATGAACAGCAGCATTTGCTCTTTTTGTCTGCGTTGCTCTTCCTCTGCCAATTTTGCTTCTCTCAGTTTAATAATGTTAAAAAAACCAAGTACAAAAAAACTTCGAATAAACGCGATAAAGATAATTTGTTCGATTGAGTGAAATGAAATGGTCTGATCCGCTAACGAGGATCGAATCGCCATTTCCGACAAGCCTGCACAAAATTCAATGACCACGCCTAGTAATCCAATCATAAACGGCTTGTTATGCTGCTCATTCAGCTTTGTAATATGAAAGATGAAAGCGTACATGACGTAATAAAGGAATACCGGAAGATGACGGTAGATTGCCTCTTCAACCGGTATGTCACTGATGATGACCGAAAGCAAAAACCGAAACACAAACACACTTGTCCCAGTCAAAATCCCTGCAATATACGGGTGAATACCCCTGTTCCATAACAAAAATAAGAAAAATGCCGGTGTCCCGAGGCTGACGCGGAATGCATCATTGAACGGATAGAATTTAAACTCTCCGGCGAACGGTACGGCAATCATCATCAATAAAACTGCTATAATTCGTTCCTTCAGATTCGGACACCTCCATACAAAACAATGTACAAACATTACTCATTGTACTCAAACCTTTGGAAAGTTGAAACAGTTATGAGAAATTTTTTATTTTTTATTAGTATTTGTTGGTTTTCGTATGATTCAGTAGGTTATTGTAGGTAACCGCTTACACTAATATTAGTGATAGACTTGAAGGGGTGGATTGGATGAAAAAACGAAAACTTGGCTTAGCTTGGCAGATTGTAATTGGTCTCATTTTAGGAATCGCGGTTGGAGCTGCCTTTTATGGAAATCCAAATATTGAAGGATTCCTCCAGCCGATTGGAGATATTTTTATTCGCTTAATTAAAATGATTGTCGTGCCGATTGTCGTCGCAACATTGATTGTCGGTGTTGCCGGCGTGGGTGATATAAAAAAGCTTGGAAAACTTGGCGGCAAAACGATTCTATACTTTGAAGTCATCACAACCATTGCGATTATCGTCGGGTTGCTGGCTGCAAACATTGCACAGCCTGGTGCAGGCATTCAAATGGATGAGTTAGGTACGACCAGCATCGATCAATATGTCGATTCAGCCAACGAACAAAATAATCATGGAATTGCCGATACTTTCGTTAACATCGTACCTTCGAACATATTTGAGTCCTTAATGAAGGGCGATATGCTTCCGATTATTTTCTTTTCAATTTTGTTTGGTCTTGGGGTAGCATCACTCGGTGAAAGAGGGAAGCCCGTTTTGACATTCTTTGAGGGTGTTGCCGACTCCATGTTTTGGGTGACAAATCAAGTAATGAAGTTTGCACCGTTTGGGGTATTTGCCTTAATCGGCGTCACGGTTTCAAAATTTGGACTTGCGTCCCTTATTCCGCTTGGCAAGCTTGTATTAGTGGTATACGGTGCCATGATCTTCTTCGTATTGATTGTACTAGGATTGGTTGCAAGATGGTGCGGCACCCATATCTTTACGATCATGAAAATCTTGAAAGATGAAATAGTACTCGCTTTTTCTACCGCAAGTTCAGAGGCGGTGCTGCCAAAACTAATGGAAAAAATGGAGCGCTTCGGTTGTCCGAAAGCTATAACGTCTTTTGTCATTCCGACAGGGTATTCTTTTAATCTGGACGGCTCGACGATTTATCAAGCGATTGGAGCTTTATTTATCGCACAAATGTATGGAATTGACATGTCTATTCCAGAACAGCTGACCCTTGTGTTAGTTCTGATGGTAACTTCAAAGGGAATGGCCGGCGTACCTGGTGCCTCATTTGTCGTGCTCTTGGCTACGCTCGGCGCAATGGGACTGCCGATGGAAGGATTAGCTTTTATCGCAGGTGTGGATCGTGTATTAGATATGGCACGAACAGTGGTCAATGTTATAGGAAACTCTCTTGCGGCAATTGTAATGTCTAAATGGGAAGGTCAATTCAATGAACAAAAAGCGCAAGATTATATCAAATCACTTGAAGCCAGTAATCAAACAAATGCAGCATAATCTTTCTTAACATTATAAGTGAGCAAGATATAGATGGGGGAATTCAAATTGAAAAACGAACATGTACGAAAAGAAAAAGATTTTTTGGGTGAAAGAGAATTGCCTATTAATGCCTATTACGGTGTGCAAACATTAAGGGCTGTGGAAAACTTTCCGATTACAGGCTATCGCATTCACGAGGAATTAATTAGAGCATTGGCCATCGTCAAAAAAGCGGCGGCGCTTGCCAATATGGATGTGAAACGTTTATACGAGGGACTTGGCCATGCAATTGTTCAAGCGGCAGATGAAATCATTGAAGGGAAATGGCATGATCAATTTATCGTCGATCCAATCCAGGGCGGCGCTGGTACATCCATGAATATGAACGCAAACGAAGTCATTGCGAACCGTGCTCTTGAGCTGCTCGGCAAAGAAAAAGGCGCATATGTTGAGTTAAGTCCAAACAGTCATGTCAACATGTCACAATCAACGAATGATGTGTTTCCAACCGCGATTCATATTGCAACACTTAATTTAGTTGGAAAATTGCTAGACACAATGCAATACATGCTGGAAGTGTTTAAGAAAAAAGCGAAGCAATTCGATCCTATCATTAAAATGGGGCGTACACACCTCCAAGACGCGGTACCGATCCGTCTTGGCCAGGAGTTTGAAGCTTACAGTCGTGTATTGGAGCGTGATATTAAACGCATTCAACAATCACGCCAGCATCTGTATGAAGTAAATATGGGGGCGACAGCCGTTGGCACAGGCTTAAATGCAGACCCTCGCTATATCAAAAATGTGGTCAAGCATTTAGCAGACATTAGCGGCCTTCCTCTCATAGGTGCAGAGCATCTTGTTGATGCAACACAAAATACGGATGCCTACACAGAAGTCTCTGCCGCCCTAAAAGTATGTATGATGAACATGTCGAAAATCGCCAACGACCTGCGTTTAATGGCATCAGGCCCTCGTGCGGGATTTGGGGAGATAACCTTGCCGGCTCGTCAGCCAGGCTCATCGATTATGCCGGGAAAAGTAAATCCGGTTATGCCGGAAATGATTAACCAAGTGGCATTCCAGGTAATTGGCAACGACCATACGATCTGTTTGGCATCTGAAGCGGGTCAGCTTGAATTAAACGTGATGGAACCTGTTCTTGTATTCAACTTGCTTCAATCAATCAGTATAATGAACAATGCATTTCGTTCATTCACCGACTACTGCCTTGCAGGCATTGAAGCAAACGAAGACCGGTTAAAAGAATATGTAGAAAAAAGCGCAGGAATTATTACAGCTGTAAATCCGCATATTGGATACGAAGTGGCTGCACGCATCGCACGAGAAGCCATATTAAAAGGAAAATCTGTACGCGAGCTGTGCCTGCAATATGATGTATTAACAGCAGAAGAGCTTGATCTCATTTTAAACCCTTACGAGATGACAAACCCTGGGATTGCAGGTGCTGCCCTTTTTGAAAGAGAGTAACCTGCTGTTTAAATCCACATAAATCATTGGACATGGATTAAAAACATCTATGTCAATGATTTCGTATTAGCGGATGCCAATCTCTCTGCGGGTTCTTGTCAAGCGCTTTTATGAGAACCTTTATGAGCTTATACAAGATGTAAGAACAGAAAAGCCTAAACGGGATAAAAAACAATCATGCTCATACAAAATTAAGGGGGGAAGGCTGAAGAAGTACCCTTTCAGCCTTCCCCCCTTAACCATTATGCGAGAGGAGAAACAAAAAGATGAACAGTCTACGTGAAAAAGCGTTACAGATGCATATAAAAAATAAAGGAAAGCTTGGTGTTCACTCGAAAGTTCCGGTGCGTGATGCCTATGATTTAAGTCTTGCTTACTCCCCTGGCGTTGCAGAACCGTGCATGGAGATACATCATGATGAATCAAAAGTATATGACTATACCATGAAAGGCAATCTTGTGGCGGTCGTTTCAAACGGTACGGCTGTGCTTGGGTTAGGAAACATCGGGCCGCGTGCTGCAATGCCCGTAATGGAAGGAAAAGCCCTTCTCTTTAAATCATTTGCCGATGTTGATGCCTTCCCTCTTTGCATCAATACGACTGATCCTAATAAAGTTGTGGAATTGGTTAAATTGTTAGAGCCTACCTTTGGAGGCGTCAACTTGGAGGATATTGCAGCACCGCAATGCTTTGAGATTGAAGAACAATTAGGAAAGGCTTGCAACATCCCTATTTTCCATGATGACCAGCATGGAACTGCCATTGTAACAGTAGCTGGGTTGATTAACGCCCTTAAGCTTGTAGATAAGAAGTTGGAAGAAATTTGTGTTGTTGTTAATGGAGCAGGCGCTGCCGGTGTAGCGATTGTGAAGCTTTTACTGCAAATGGGTGTAACAGATGTGATTTTATGTGACACAAAAGGAATTATCTATAAAGGTCGCCCTGTCGGCATGAATCCTTTTAAAGAAGAAATGGCACTTATTACGAATAGAGAGCAGAAACAAGGAACATTAAAAGATGCGATGGCTGGATCCGATGTCTTTGTAGGTGTATCGGCTGCCGGTGCTATCAATGAAGAAATGATTCAGTCCATGAATCATGATCCAATCATTTTTGCTCTCGCAAATCCAATCCCTGAAATTATGCCTCAAGAAGCAAAAGATTTGGGTGCTAAAGTAGTCGGTACAGGTCGGTCCGACTTTCCGAACCAGGTCAACAATGTTCTTGCCTTCCCTGGTATTTTCCGCGGTGCGCTGGACGTAAACGCAACAGAAATCAATGAAAAAATGAAGTTAGCAGCAGTTTACGCTATTGCCGAACTCATTCCAGATCAAGAGCTTCATTCAGACTATGTAATTCCAGATCCATTTGATCGCAGAGTTGCGGCTCACGTTGCAGCAGCTGTAGCACAGGCGGCAATAGACAGTGGAGTAGCCCAAACAACTATCAACCCAGAAGACATTAAAAAACGGTTATTATCCCTTAAAGAATAATACACTCTTATTATATTTAAAACATTAGATAGCGATAAAGCAGACTGTTTAAGAAAAATGTTGCTCATTGCAAACTCCCAAAATCTTTATTTCATATTCTGCGTCGTACATTCCTTTGACAGTTTCATAAAAACCCGTATTCTTTTTAAGAATAAATATATCAACTAATATTTTTAAATTGCTTTTTTTATCTATTTGAATAAACAATTAACTCTCGTAGCACTCAATGTCTTTAATTGCATGGAAAATGCCTTTTATAGTCATATTTAGCTCGTCATGAATCATTTCGCTCTTAACCATCTCACAGTTTTACATAATGACTATTTTGGGCAGGTGAATAGTCTTAAACAATATTTAAGATGGATTTTCTCCTGATTTTCATCAAAACTGTATAAGCTTCCGGCTTCATTTTAAAAAACGGAGAATATTCAATTATTATTTGCACTACTTTGCGTAAATATGCGGAATGAGTGTGGCCAGTCGGGATTAAAAAGCAGGTAAAGGATCATAGTGGGCAATTGTTAACCTAAAAACAGGGATAGTCCGATTCCCTTTGCAGCAATTCTTCAAAACTATTGGTTTTTTAATAACAAACGTTAAAATAACAAAAAACGGGTACTAAAATGCTGTGCACTTTAGTACCCGTTTTCTTCTGTATTTTTCTTCTTTCTACCCTAAATCTACATTATGATAAACCTGCTGAACATCTTCTAAATCTTCAAGGGCATCAATCATTTTTTCAAATTGTGCCTGTGCATCTTCAGGAAGCTCAAGGTCATTTTGCGCAAGCATTGTCAGTTCTGCAACTGAAAATTCTGTAATGCCGGCATCCTTAAATGCTTTTTGAACAGCATGGAACTGATCAGGTTCTGCATAAACAATCACTGCATCCTCTTCTTCCAAAATATCCCGCACATCAAGATCCGCTTCCATTAACAACTCAAGCACATCATCTGCTGTTTTGCCTTCAATGCCGATAACAGCTGTTGCATCAAACATATAGGCAACAGATCCGTTAACTCCCATGTTGCCGCCGTTTTTGCCAAATGCCGCACGGACATCCGATGCTGTACGGTTAACGTTGTTAGTCAAGGCATCCACGATAACCATTGATCCATTCGGTCCAAATCCTTCATATCGAAGTTCATCATAGCTTTCTTCTGAACCGCCTTTTGCTTTTTCAATCGCACGGTCGATGATCGCTTTTGGAACACTGTAAGTTTTTGCACGCTCAAGCACCACTCTTAACGCCTGATTTGATTCCGGATCAGGCTCACCCTGCTTTGCTGCCACATAAATCTCACGTCCGAACTTTGCATAAATCCGGCTTGTGTTAGCATCTTTTGACGCTTTTTTCTCTTTAATATTGTTCCACTTGCGACCCATATTCTTTCACTCTCTTTCCATTCATATAAAAGGCAGTTTCGATGCCTAAAAAAGTTCGCTGCATGATTAAAACTAGTTATTTACTGCATTCAATCTATTATATCAAATTCGCCTCATTTTTCACGAGTATCTTGCTGAAAAAAGAAAAGGCCAGCTGCTCTCGGCTGAATCAAATAAATATTCTCTTGTTTATCCATTTAATAGAGCGGGAATCTCTAACCTATGGAGGCGATCTAAATGAAACCGAAATTCAAAGTATTTCACGGATGACGAGCAATTAAGCAAATCCATTGATACACTAAGACATGATGGAATCAGAGATGATGATATTTATATTCTTTCACATGACAACGACCATGTAAGGCGTGACCGCAAAGAAACAGATGCCAACAAAATCGGGGTAGGCGTAACCGGAGTCGGAACTGCCTTAAAAAATGTGTTCCGAAGCAAAGGCGATAAATTGCGAGTGAAAATGGAAGAAATCGGCTTTGAAAAAGAAATGGCTGAAAAGCTTGAAGAAGAATTGGATAAAGGGAAAACGTTGCTGGTTGTAAGAAATCAGGATGAAGTGATGTTTTGATCTATTTCCATTTTGTATATGATATACATCAAAAAAAAGAACAACTACTGACATTAACAGCAGTAGTTGTTTCATTTTACATTAGTACTTTCTTTTTATAACTTTGGAAAACTGCTTATAAAATCTTGAAATCTTTAATAAACCTTATTACTAATATCTACGTTTTGCTTTAGTCAAGCTTCCGGCACGTGTCATTATCCATCGTTTAACTGATGATCAAACGCAAACACGCCTGAAAAACCAAGTGATACGTGAAAAGAAGAAAGGCATTGTCATGAAGGAGAAAAGTAGCTTGATGGGCATGAACGTCTATATCACAAACACGTCGCCAGAAGAAGTAACAACGAACTGCGTGCATTCATTGTATTCACTTCGTTGGCAGATTGAGATTTTGTTTAAAACGTGGAAGTTATTCTTCGAAATTGATGAATGTAAAAATATGAAAAGAGAACGCCTAGAGTGCCATTTATATGGACAACTCATTGGCATTCTCCTCTCTAGATCACGAAAGACAAGATTAATTCTTTTGGTAGTTGATTGTTTTGGTTATTATCCTCTATCATAATGGAAGCACCTCTTCTATTTGGAAGTGTTTTCTAGACATTCACACTATACCAAAGGATAAGGTGTTTTTTGTATATTTTGATCATTTTGTCAAGAAACATAACGAATCATTGAAACACCTTACAGTATCATCTCTGAGTGAATGATCTGAACTTCTAAAAAAGTCTCTCGCCCAAGTCTTGACTCTGCATCTTTCAATCAAAGCTTGTAAAGGACGTTTGCGAAATATCATTCATCCATCTGTTTCAGATACGGGAGCTGTCAGCATAATCCACCCAATACTCTCCATCATGATTTCTCATTTGGATTCCACGCCAGCCTTCTGTGAGAAGGGCTTGCTGACCACCCGTGTCGCCCATTTGAAGTGTAACGATTTCTGTCCAATCTCTATTTCTATCATCCTCTAATTTCTTAACAAAAATATAGCGTAATTGGCCGCCATATTTTTCTTTCATAGCAGCAATTTCCATTCCCTGGTTGAATTTATCTTTTAAACTTGGAATATTAAATGGTGCAACTGTACAACAAATATATTCATAAGTCTTGTTAAGCTTTCCTAATTCTTGCATGACGAGAGTGGCCAATGTTTGCTGTAGACGATTCCCACGGTAAGCTGGATGAACATTCGATATTTCCTGATAGATGACACTTGCTAAATCCTCTTCTGCTAAACCTAAGTCCCAGCCTAAATGATCTTGATCAATCGGAGGTACCAGGAGCGCACGAAATGCAATGAGCTGTTTCTCAACGAACGCCCCGATCATCAGGCCGTTTCCTTCTAAAATATACTGATATTCCTCTAAGGAAAGAGGTTGCAGAATATCCTTGTTTTCCAACGATTCAATCACAATTTCCTGTAAGGTTAATATTGGTTTTACATGATCTATAGTTAACGGCAGAACTTTGTATTGTTGCTTGCAATGATTCAAGGTTCCTTCATAAAGAATTTTCATAGATTTTCCTCATCGTAGCGAACAACATCTTGAAAAACCGTTAATTCGCTAACTATATCTTCATTTACATCTACACCTAATCCAGGCTTTTCAGTCAGTCGAATAAAGGGTACATCATAGTGAAGATTACCAACATCCTTTGAAAACTTCAAGGGGCCTGTTAGTTCAACACTTGTAATGATTTTTTTCGAAAAAGCAACATGAAATCCTGCAGAAGAAGCGACAGAGGATTCGACCATAGAGCCAATCTGACATTCAATTCCAGCCAACTCTGCTTGATGGGCCAGCTTCACAGTGGGATATATTCCACCGCATTTCATCAATTTAATATTTACTTTATCAGCCGCACGTTTCTGAATAATTTCTCGCATTTCTCTGGGCCCTTTAAGCCCCTCGTCAATCATAAGCGGGACATCTGTCTTTGATTTAATGAAGGCCATCCCATCGATATCATCAGCTAGAACAGGCTGTTCTAGCCAGTCAAGGTCCAAGTTCCGCAATGAGCGCATTGCCGCTAATGTCGTTGCACTGTTTTTCCAGCCTTGATTGACGTCCACACGAATAGCAACATCTTTTCCTACCCGTTCACGTACAGCCTGAATTCTCTTGACATCTTTCTTGGCATCAGTCCCGACTTTCATTTTAAATGAATCATATCCTTTATTGACCATGGAAGAGGCTTCTTCAGCCATCTGTTCTGGCTCTGCAATACTTAGTACATGTGTAATCGGGAATTCATCATGATAGCGTCCTCCAATCAATTGATAGACAGGCTGTCCAAGCTTTTTACCCATAATATCAAAGCAAGCAATATCAATTGCCGCTTTTGCAGTTGGTGCACCGTAAATTGCTCCATTCATATTGTCATGTAATTTCTCCATATTCATTGGATCTGTGCCCAATATTACTGGAGCTAATGTGCTTTTCAAAATGTGAAACGTACTTTCCCACGTGTCACCAGTCACATGTTCGTCAGCGACCCCTTCCCCGTAACCTGTAATCCCCTCATCTGTTTCAAGTTTCACAATAATAGAGGGCATATCACGATATGTGTGGTAACTCACGACGAATGGAACATGAAGTGGCAAACGAATGGCATAAAGGTGAATCGCTGTAATTTTCATAATAGTGGATTCCTTTCCGTTTACAATCGTTTTTGTTATTTGATATAGTTGACGTTAAATAGACGCAAAATAAATAAACTTTTAGAATAACTATAGGGAGTTTGAACAATGACGACAAAAATTGCAGTCATAGGTTCAGCAGATTTTATTAATACTATATTGTCTGTTGCACCTCGAATTGATGGCATTCAAATTGATCCATATGTATATTTACAGCCACAAGAAGCAGCGGAACTTATTAGACATCTAAAACCATGTGATGCCGTCTTTTTCTCAGGCGCATTACCTTTCTATGCTTCTAAAGAAATGCGAGAACAATTGCCAATTCCATCTGTTTTTTTAGAGCAAGACGAAATGACCATAGCGACTTCTTTACTTTCACTTTTACACCACAAGGATATTCCAATTGATCGAATTTCAATCGATTTAATCGATTCTTCCTTTGTGTCAAACGTGTTAATGGACATAGGCATCAATCGTTCTCCTCATGTAATGGACTATGCAGCCATGTTACCAAACAAGATTGATATACCTGAGATCGTCGATTTTCACTATTCCCGCTTTAAATTAGGTGTCATCGACTTTGCTTTAACGAGTGTCCATGCAGTGTACGATCAGCTTCAAGCGCTTGGCCTCCCGTCGCAGCGGATGCTTGATCCCACAAAATCGTTGATTCGTGGTTTGCAGGATGCAAAAGCACAAGCTGAGCTAGCTAAAAGTCTTTCTGCCAAAGTAGCGGCCAGTTTTGTTTCGAGCTTGACGCCACATAATCTTCAAATCAAACATCTGGACGATTTCGCCCGTGGCTTGCATGGTTCTTTTCAACAAGTAGATGAATACTCATTCATCCTTTATAGTACGCGCGGCGATATTGAAGCGCTTATGAAAACCAGCGCGTTTCGGGATTTTCTATTAACTTGGCAAGATTTTATTGCAGTTGGTTTTGGATACGGAGCCACTGCAACAGAAGCCAAACAAAATGCAAAAATTGCACGAAGTTTCGCTTTAAATCATGAAAACGAAAGCTGTGGTTACATTTTAACGGAAGAAAAAGAACTGCTTGGCCCATTTCCAAAAGAAAACAAAGTACAAAATCTAAAGAATGACCATCCAGAACTTTTACAAATAGCGAAAGAAACTAAGCTTAGCCCTGCTAACTTGTCAAAAATAATCCAATTTAGCAGATCTCGTCAATCCCTTCAATTTACAACAGCGGATCTTTCAAATTACATGCAAGTTACGCGACGCACAACAGAACGTATCTTAAAAAAATTAGTCGACCATGGATATGTTACTGTTATTGGTGAAGAAATGACGTACCAACAAGGTCGTCCGCGTGCTATTTATGAGCTTAATATCCCAATTTACAGGTAAGTTCACTTTGGCGAGCTTACCATTTTCCCTTTAAACATTCAATGTACCCTCTTGTTCTTTCTTCAGCGCCAACATTTCTGATTCTGTTAACCTCACAATCGTCAATCCTGTTAATGCATATATTATTGAAATAATTGGAACGATGAAATTAAGCACAGCATAAGGTGCATACTCAAATGTATGAACACCAAGCGTTCCCAATATAAAAACTCCGCATGTATTCCATGGAAAAAAGACAGACGTTAACGTTCCTCCATCCTCAAGAGCACGTGACAGATTTTTCGAATGAAGACCCTTTTCTGTGTATGCATTTGCATACATCCTAGAAGGAATGACGATTGAAATGTATTGTTCAGAGCAAGTAGCATTTGTTGCAAAACAAGAGAGAACTGTTGAAACAACAACGCCTTTTGCAGTTCTAGCAATCTTTAAAATTTGGTTCACAATCGCCTGAAGCATTCCTGTGTGTTCCAAAACACCTCCAAATGTCATTGCTACAATGGTCATCGAAACTGTATACATCATGGAATCTAAACCGCCGCGGTTGAACAAATCATCAACCATCTTGTTTCCCGTATCGATCACAAACCCACTTTGTAAAGCAGCAATCGCATCAGAAACAGAACCGCCTTGAATAAAGATTTGAGATAAAAATCCAAGTATAATTCCAACAATAAGAGCCGGAATGGCAGGCACCTTTTTGGCTACTAACACCATTACAAGCAGCGGAATAATTAATAGAAAAGGGGAAATTAAAAAGCTATCGTGCAGAACACCAATGGTTTGTTGAATACCAGCAGTGTCAACTCCGCTATTGCCAAAATTCTTCCCTAAAACTGCATACACTGTTAACGTTATAACTAACCCTGGAATCGTCGTATATAGCATATGACGAATATGGACAAACAAATCAGTATTTGTTAAGCCTGCTGCTAAGTTTGTCGTGTCTGAAAGCGGTGACATTTTATCTCCAAAATAAGAACCGGAAATAATAGCACCTGCAACCATCGGTGCTGGAATGCCCATGCTTACCCCAATACCTATACCAGCAACCCCTATTGTTCCCATTGTTGACCACGAACTCCCAATTGCTAAAGAAACAACGGAGCAAATAACTGTGATTGAAACTAAAAATAATGAAGGTGTAATAATTTTTAAACCATAATAAATCATAGTCGCTACAATTCCCCCGCCAATCCAAGCACCAATGGTTAAGCCGACAAGAATGATGATAATAATAGCTGGTAATGCAAGGCGAATTCCCTTGTACATTGCCTCTTCAATCTCTTTCCATTTATAACCCGAGCGCCACGCAACAATGGCAGCAACAGTCGTCCCAACTATCAGTGGAATATGCGGTCCCTGCTCAAGAAAAATAATTGTAATGCTCATTACAGCAATCATCACCACGAGTGGAATGATTGCCACCCTAAAAGACATCTCTTTTTTCATACTTACTCCCCCCAATAAACGACTTATTATTTTTGACAATTATTAATTGTCAAAAAATAGACGCTATTATTTTTTAAAAATTTATAATTGTCGCAAAATAGACGCTATTAGGGTAATAATAAACGCTCTCTCGTCATTCGTCAATTTGATTTTTCCATTTATTTTTTAAACCCGATTTATTTTTCAGGCTCTTTTAAGTGATTCTGCTAAAATCCGTGCACCAACATCGAGCGCCGATTTGCTTAACGTCATATCTGGATGATGCAAGCCTGGTACTAAGCCTGCGCCTATACCTATCATCGTCGCTTTCACGTTCGGATGCTTGATAGTATAAAAATGAAAATCAGCACTTCCTGAAGTTACGACGGGTGGTGCTGTGTTTGCATCTCCTACAACACAACGGATCGCTTCTTTTGCAATTGACTCGGCTTCTATTGAAACTTTCGCCCCAGGTGTATAGTCATTCCATTGGTATTCAATTTCGATGCCATAAATTTTTTTTAAGCCATTCAATCCTTCTATTATTCGCTCTTGAACAGTTTATTTAGGGGATATTAATTGAAACCTTGTTCAACAAACGGGCGCACTTCTTAAGTAAGAAGGCGTTTCTTTTATTGGGTACGTTTCCTGCAATGGGATAAGTGGCCGTTTTGGGTATAAGGTCAGCGTCAAAAGTAAATTACGTTTTTAACGAACAATTTGATAAATAAACGTGGTCTTAACCTCGATCTAAAGTTGTAGGGAACTTCAATCATTTTATCGATTTCTGAACTTATATTAGTCGTTACAATAGAGAGGAAGAAACAAGAAGGTCTACATCAAGTGTGGTCGAACGGTTTAGAAAGTTATTCCTAAGTAGAGGAAGTGTAACCTATGAAACTAAATCATATCAATCTTACGGTCACTGACGTTAACGCTGCCCGAGAGTTCTTGGCGAAATATTTCGAGTTGCAAACCAAGAGCATACATGGCGATTCATTTACTGTAATGACTGACGAAAACGGATTGTTGCTCGCCTTGATGAAAGATACCAAGGTAAACTACCCTAAGTCCTTTCATATTGGCTTCTTACAAGAGAGTAAAGAAAGAGTGAACGAGATTAATCAACGATTAAAGGATGATGGATTTGATGTGAAACCGCCCAAAATGGCTCATCGCTGGACATTCTATGTTAAAGCTCCAGGCGGATTTACTGTGGAGGTTCTCAGTTGAATGAGGCATATTTAGTAAATGGTTTACCTTATACTCCTAGTAATCAGGGGTATCCGTAACCTAAATGATCTATAAGATAAAATAAATTTTACTTTGACTGATACACTAGAATGTGGTCCTTAGTTTCAATAAAGTTATAAGACAAATAAATTTCTGAAAAGAAAGTGTTAAACAATGATATCTACTCCACAATTTGGCGCAATTTTTGAATAAATAAATCCCAATTTCTCATTTATGACACTGAGAAAATTGTGATATTTATTGCTGAAATATCCTTAACGTTGTAAATTCGCGGAAAACAAACGCTATGAGAATTCCAGGATGAAAATAACCGATTTTTCCTGCGCTGCGGAGAAAAATCGGTTGTTTTTTCTAGTTTCACTTACCTTTTATTTAGAGAAAATAATGTATTAAATTATAAAATAATTATGCTAGTGCATTTTTGTTTGTTAATAGTATCAAAGATATACATTTTTTATTATTATTCATAATCCTTCTATTTCTAACTATGTAAACAAATGTTAATAAACACATAATGTTCCCTTTACTCTAGCTTAATAACAATTTAGTAAAGTAAAGTAGACACAACTCTAAGGGAGGCAATGATGAAGAAACAAACATTTCAACCTCATAAAAAAGGAATTATAAGGTTTTCTCACATAACTTTAGCAGCATTATGTATGCTTATAACTCCATCTCTTACCTATGGTTACGATGCAAAAACGAAAATTGTTAAAGCAGAAGCTCGATCACCATTTATGAAGTATGAAACTAAAGAATCACAAAAATTACAGGAAGGAGCAACATTTTCTAGACTCGTTTACGGAAAAACAAATCATGAAGATGCCTTCATGGTAAATGTAGATTTCCTTACCTCAAATAATGAAGCAATAAAACTAAAAGAAAAGTTGGCTTCTCAAGGCTATGATTCATTTATTCATACAGTCAATGAAAGAGCACAAGACGATCCAGAACGAGAACCTCTTGGATATCTAGTGAGAATCGGGCCATACCAAGCAGAGTCTCAAGCTAAGATTTTAAAAGATGAATTGAAGTCAAGAGGCTACAGCGATTCAAGGGTTGTTTTTACGGGAGAAGACGGAGATGCGACCACAGGACCATGGGTTGTTAATGTTCTTGAGATAAACCCAAAAACGTTTAAAGGGCATATAACGCCTGTTATAGCAAATGACCAAGTCCAAAGTAAAGAAAAGCTGACTAGTATGTCAAAGAGGATGAATGCAATAGGCGGTATTAATGGCGGATATTTTGTAATGGGTCCAAAAGATGGAACTGAGGGCGACCTTGCAGGTATTTCTATGGTAGATGGCAAGCTTATTAGCGAGGCTGTAAATGGTCGAACAAGCCTCATTTTGAACGAGAAAAATCATGCTTCCATATCTACGATAAATACAAAACTCAGTATACAAACATCTGATGGTGAAAAAAGGGAAATAGATGGTCTAAATCGGGTACCTGGCCTTATTCGGGGATGCGGCGGTGTCGGTGATAAAGAAACCAATCAGCCAAAACACGATTATACTTGTACAGATTCAAGCGAATTGATCCAGTACTCTACACACTTTGGAACGAATACTCCTTCTGGTGACGGTGCTGAAGCTGTAATTAACAGCAAAGGGATCGTTACCGAAATCAAAGATGTACGTGGAGGCAAAATTCCTGAAGGAAGTACAGTTTTATCGGGTACGTCGGAAGATGCACGGTGGATTCATGATCATCTGCAAGCTGGAGAAAAGGTGAATATCAAGGAAAAGATGTTTACAGAAGAAGGCTCGATTCCTTCAAGAAAAGGAATTGGAATCATCAATGGCGGCCCAAGACTCCTGCAAAATGAAAAGATAGACATCCCTTCAACTGCAGAAGGATTTCACCAGCCTGATAACCCTGAGTTCTTTTATCAGTTCGGCCAAAGACGGCATCCTCGAACCGTTGCTGGAATTAAAGCTGATGGTACTATTCTTTTGGTAACCATTGATGGAAGAAAACCAGGTTATAGCGTTGGAGCTAACTTTAAAGAAAGTGCACAGCTTTTAAAATCTTTAGGTGCTGTAAACGCCCTAAATCTTGATGGGGGCGGCTCCACAACCATGACAGTAAATCAAAAATTGGCAGGCACGCCTTCTGATGCTACTGGTGAACGTCCAGTCGGTGATGGTATCTTACTGTTACCTCAATAAATATAAGATAACTTATTAAACTCATGAGAATGACTGGCGGCTGCATGAACGAGAGTTTCAATTTACTTGGCGTTTGCAAATCCAGATGTTCTTCAACCAAGGAACGAAGGAGAACATCTGGCAGACAAGTTAACAACTCTCCCGTAATACAACTTGGGAACAGAAGAAAAAGGCATTAAGCCTTCTCGGTTCGGGACTTGCCCCCTATAAACTGCATCCATGCCGGGCTCACAACGAAAAGCTCTAGCTAATATCTGCTAGAGCTTTTTAAATGTTTTTCTTCTATTAATGATCATTACCATATAAATATACTTCAATTAAAACTTAACTCAATTATCTATTGAAATAGGCGGCAAAGTGTTTCCGGTTTCAAGCAAACTTTTCAAGTTACTCAGGATAGCAGGCCAACCATTGTTTAAACCTTCAAAGGTATCTTCCTTTTCTACAATATCAGCAGGCACAAGATTTTCATGTTTAAGAGTTAGTTTTACAGTTGAATCCAAAGGGAATAATTCAAAAGTAACCTGTGAGGGCTGCTCGCGCAAGGCTTTATCTTCTACATAGGTCCATGTAAAAGAAAGTAAACGATGAGGCTCACATTTTAGTATTTTTCCGTAATCGGAAACTTGTCCATTTCGTGAATAGGTAATAGTTGAGCCTTCTTGCCAATTAGATTCAATTTTGCTTCCGAAAAAGTATTTCTCTGTAAAATCACTGTTTGTTAATGCTTCCCAAAGTTTTTCTGGAGTTGTTGCAATGTAAGTCACATAGACAAATTTTGGTTTAGTCATCTTTTCTTGTCCTCCTCAAGTTTACTTTTCAATTCATGAAATGCTTCTATATGATGGCTTTCATATTTTCGTATCCATCGTTGATATATCCACTAATCGGTACGGGATTAAGATAATGAAGCTTCTCACGCCCTTGCCAAACCACAGCAACAAGATTTGCTTCTTCTAATATTACCAAGTGTTTCGTAACAGATTGTCGAGACATATCCAGATGTTTACATAACTCTCTTAATGTTTGCCCGTCATTCCTATACAGCTGGTCAAGCAGTTGTCTGCGACTTAAATCGGCAAGAGCCTTAAAGATCTTATCTATCTGTCTCAACCTCCTTTTAAGTTACCATTATATATGTCAAATGCAATAAATTATTCATGTTCATATAGGAGTGCCTGCATTGTTTGATTATGCAGACGACAGACACTCTTATGATGTTTGGAGATAACCTTGCTGAAAAAACAAACAAAAAAAAGGACCAAATATGTCCTTTTGTAAGTTCACTAAGCCACCAATTTAGTTAAAATAAGGTATAGATTATTCTATCATCGGTTCCTTGAATTGAATAAGTAAATACCTTTTCAAAAATAATTTTAGGCTTATTCTAGACTCGCTTCAAATAAATCTATGATCTCAAGAAACCTCTCAGCTTCTCTAAAAGTATGATCAGCTAAAAGGGGATGAATATTGCTTTTAATACGGCATGCTTCTATTAACTCTCTTGCTGTTTTCTTAAAATCCCTTAACGAGGCTACTGATACTCTATTTTGATTTAAGAAATGGCTTAAGATAGGTCTAGTTTCTGATTGTGGCCGCATAGAATCCAAATCAACTGCTTGAAAAACCAATTGATCAAAATCATGACTAAACTCTCTCGCCTGATCTACTAATTTTCGTTCCGAAGGATCTAAAAGATGCCCGATAAACTTAGCATGATCTGCCATGATTTTAAGAAAGAAAACATTTTCTTCAATAATAGCTTCTGGTTTTGGGGTTAGTTTACCTTCATTGAGGTCTTTTAATCGATTAGCAAAGTAAGCTGCTTCTCTGCTGATGTGATCAACCAATAACGGGTAATTATTAGAACGAATTTCGCAACGTAATGTTAAACCTAACACTTTTCTCTTATATTGCCATATAGATGCAACTGCTTGATAAACCTCACTATTAAAAGCCTGTATTTGACTTAAATCTGAGTTTACCGTGAACCTGCTCAACTTTTCCTCTATTCTTTCAAAAATCGTGATAAATTGCTGTGCTTCACCAATCAATTGTTTCTGTTCATAGGTAAACCCTAAACTTAAAAATAAGGCGTGCTCTTTCATAATCCTTGACCAAAATTTTATTTCATCCAGCGATCTTGCAACAATTAAGTTTGCCAGAATAATCCCCCCATTTACTCACTCCTTTCTAAATATATATTTGAATTGTTGTCCATATTCTAACTAATTCTAAATTAATGTATGAGTAAGCACATCTGTTCTAAAAAAGGCACATTTTTTTATAGAGATTTTCATCAACTAAAGTGCCTGGTGAATCAAAAAGCCGATTCCAATTGAACTGCACCCCAATTGGAATCGACTTAACGTTTTTTTTGAAAAGGAAGTTGTTTTTTACTGTTGTTTTTCACTTTTCTCCATGACCGCAAAATAATTTTCTTCACTATCGGCAAAGTTAAATACTCTCCCAGCAGGTATATTTACAATTTCTCCGACGGTGACATTTTTATTTACTAAATGGCTATGTAATTGATCGAGATTTTCTGTAAAAAACATTAAGGAAGGTGTGCCAAGATTTAGTTCAGGCTGCATTTTTGAGATTAATTCTTTGTTGTGAAGAATAATACTTGTTTCAACATTATTTGATGGGGCTATTTCAATCCATCTCATTCCTTGACCGTTTTCCTCTTCTGAAATAACCGTAAACCCCGCTTTTTCTGTCCAAAATTTTACTGCCTCATCTTGGTTATTTACATATACCATGATTTGTCCAACTTTATTAATCATTCCTATTCACTCCTTCTATTCTCTTTGTTGAAAACCTTCACACCTTAATGAACAAATACTTGCCAGTTTTTAGAATTATGAAATAACTTTACAGGCTGATTTCCTAAAGGAATCGACTTAATCCTGCCCAATTGTTATTATTCAACAAAAAGAGCAGTTATCCTTCTTTAATTAACACCCCCGGATTGTTGAATAAGAAGCAGTCGCTTCAATCCTTGTTTTGGATAAGCGCCTAATACTTGAATAAGAAAATTAATTTAAATATCTCTTATCTGCTATTTCCAATAATTCTCCATTAACTCAGAAGCCCATGAAGGCTGTTTTGTTTCTCCTTTTGGTAAAAATTCTTTCATAACAGGTTTTATATCTATTATTGGTGTACCATCAATTGCATCTAAGCCTTTGACTATTATAGAAAGTTCTTCTTTTTTGATAAATTCAACAATTGTAGCACCTATTTTATTTGGGCGGTTCTTTCCTCGTTGTGCAAAAATACCTACTTTAGGAAACTCTTTATTATTTCTGGGGTGTCTTGAGGTAAATTGTATATTTCCATCTGAAACCAGGTGAAAGAGGTATATTATTTCTAAATGACTAAAAGATTCTATACCATCTAGACAACTTATATCCCAATCTTTTTCTAAATTTATTACCGAAACAACTTCCCCCCAAAAATCATCTTCCGGTGTTTTACGTTCGTTGGAAACTACTCCAATTGAATGTATAGTAAAAATACTCATTCTCAACACTCCCTTTATAGGGAAATATAACACTGCATTTATTGAAATAGTATGACTTTTTTCTTAATATGATTAATAACTTTTTCTTAATTCAACAATCCTAACCGATTTGCTTATTCCAATTATTTTAGTTTACACGTACTCCTTATTATAGAAATGCGTCCGTTTGTTTAATAAAATCAGGGTAACAATGGAAGCGTTCGGAAACTCATAAATGAAGAAAACTTTTTACGGCAGCTAAGAAGGCCGGTAAATTAGCATCATGCACAAAGTGCCCAGCATCTTCTATCGTCACCAATTCGCAATTCGGAATAAGCTCAGAAACTTCCTGCAATTTGTTTTGAGGAATATGACTGGACCCACCGCCTATAATAAGAGTCGGCATGATAATGTCGGCAAGCCGCGCCCACCATTCGGGATTTGGTTCATTAAGCTGCCGCAGAATCGAAGGCACAACCAGCCAATCAAATGGCAGGGGATCAGATGGTTTGGAAGGAACTTCGATCGGCTTATCCAGAAAAGGAGGAGGAGTGTCTTCTACAATCAGCCGTTCTATCCTTGACGGAAATGTTTCCGAGAAAAGATAAGATACGGTCCCCCCCATGGAATGACCAATTAGCGTAAACCGTTCCAAATTCATAGCATTCGCAAAATGAAGCAAGTCATCGCACATCAGTTCAAAAGTGTATGTACTAGTTCTGGCAGTCCCACCGTGACCCCGTTGATCTAATGCTAGAACGCGGTATTTTTCTCCTAATACGGCAGCCACTTGATCCCATGATTCTGCACTTTTTCCCAGCGCGTGAAGTGCAACAAGCGGCGGTGCAGAAGGTTCCCCACTCTCACGATATTGAAAAGTGAGTCCATTCAACTCAATTTGATTCACCCGTGTTTCCATCTCAGGTCATCTCCTAGGGCGGGTTTCGTCATTTAAACCCGATTTATTTAATATCCATACATATATATTTCAGCGAATGTGTGAATATTTCCTTCTTAAACTCTTCTCCATTTAGTTGACAAGCAAAATTCTGGTTTTGGGTAATCAAAGAGTACGTATGATACACTAAAACGGGCTAATCCTGGTTTTGGGTACTCAAAGAGGGCGTATGATACACTAAAACGGGCTAAATCTGTGTTTTGGGTACTCAAAGAGCGCGTATAATACCCTAAAACAGGCTAAATCCTGGTTTTGGGTACTCAAAGAGGGCGTATGATACACTAAAACGGGCTAAATCTGTGTTTTGGGTACTCAAAGAGGGCGTATGATACACTAAAACGGGTAAAATCCTGGTTTTGGGTACTCAAAGAGGGCGTATGATACACTAAAACGGGCTAAATCTGTGTTTTGGGTACTCATAGAGCGTGTATGGAACCCTGAAACATGAAAAATCCGTTATTTAGGTACTCAAAGAGGGCGTATGATACACTAAAATGGGCAAAATCTGTGTTTTGGGTACTCAAAGAGGGCGTATGATACACTAAAACGGGCTAAATCCTGGTTTTGGGTACTCAAAGAGGGCGTATGATACACTAAAACAGGCTAAATCCTGGTTTTGGGTACTCAAAGAGGGCGTATGATACACTAAAACGGGCTAAATCTGTGTTTTGGGTACTCATAGAGCGTGTATGGAACCCTGAAACATGAAAAATCCGTTATTTAGGTACTCAAAGAGGGCGTATGATACACTAAAACGGGCAAATTCTGTGTTTTGGATACTCATAGAGCGCGTATGGAACCCTGAAACATGAAAAATCCGTTAATTAGCTACTCAAAGAGTGCGTATGATACACTAAAACGGGCTAAATCTGTGTTTTGGATACTCATAGAGCGCGTATGGAACCCTGAAACATGAAAAATCCGTTATTTAGGTACTCAAAGAGCGCGTATAATACCCTAAAACAGGCTAAATCCTGGTTTTGGGTACTCAAAGAGTGCGTATGATACCTTCTAACAAGAATAATCCTGGTTTTGGGACTCAAAGAGCGCGTATAATACCCTAGATGGACCTTCTACTAAAGAAGGAAGAATATCGGAAGCTCAACAAACCTGCCAGATTGCTTAATTCAAATCATTTCAAAATTAAGCCTTTTACTAAAGGCGAAAACCTTATTACAAAAAGGGGGCTTATTTGTAATAACGATAACCCTACCTAATTGGAATGTTCTTTCAAGATTGGCTTTCCGGTTTCAATTAATACTTTGTTTCTGCCTAAAAAGATTGCAAGTATTAAAATGAGTAACCCTGTTCCAGTAAGCAGCCATTCAATTTTTATTATATCTGCGATTGGACCGAAAATGAGCATCCCTATCGGCATCACCCGAAGTCGATATCACCCCAAACACACCAAAAATTCTCCCTAGATAATTTTCTTCTGCTCTCTCTTGCAATAAAACCATAGTTGGCGTATTAAAAATTGGTATAGCAACTCCAAATACAGCCATACAAATTAAATAAATCCAAAAGACAGGAACAATCCCGAGCGCAAGCGTACAAGCTCCCATTAAAAGACTTGCGAATGTCATCGTATAAACTTTGTTTTGAAAGCCTCCCCAAGAAGCAATAATTCCTCCACCCACCATCATCCCTATCGAAAAAGCGATTTCGATGTCTGTTAACCGCCAAACACCGTCGCCGAAGCTGCGAGTAACTTGCAGTGGTGTTAAAAATGCAGGCGCTATCAGGACAAAGAAAAAAGCGAAAAACAGAAAGAATTTATTAAGAAAATCGTGATTATTAATGTACGTTAATCCTTTTTTAAAATCATCGTAGTAACTCGTAGTTTGTTTTTCGGATGCCTTCTCATGCACCGGAATATTAAAAAACACAAGTAACGTCAGAATCGCAATTGCTGCGGTAATGACATCGATCATAAAAATCATTTCGATGGAAGCCATTGTCAACAGTGCTGCACTAACGATTGGTGACACGAACATTATAATTGCCTGAAGACTTCCGTTTGTTCCATTCACTTTCATCAGCTTATCCTTTGGAACTGCCTCTGATGTAGTTACCATAACTGGTAGTTAACGGATCGTAATTTAGGCTGCGAATAAGCTTCACATATGGACCGTACAGCATATTAATACTTTATCAAAGCTTTATGAAATGGATAATCATAGGGCTTTACAAACGAAAGGAAGATGTGAAAATGTATAATAACGTAAACGCACCATTTACTTCTGGAGAGAATATTCCTCTCTCACCTGCTTTATCTCACGGATATATAGCCCCTGTCTATGGATACGCAGCTCCTGTTTGTGAATATAGAGATCACCGTCATGGATGTCATGATTTCACGATTATAGTTGTGTTGTTTATTTTACTAATCATTATTGGCGCATGTACTTTCTGTGGTTATAAGTGATGACCTAATCACAGGCATCCGCCTTCAAAAACTCCAGTATGAGTACTGGAGTTTTTATTGATTAGTTAAGCAAAAAAGCCGTCTTGATGGATCGCAATGTAGTTTACGTAATGAGCATTATCAGTAATTAAAGAGGTTGGGTATCTTTTAGACGCCCAACCCTTTTTAGACTTCACCCCATACAGTATTAAAAAAACTAAAAGGGTACGGAAACGATTCGAGGAATGAGGAGCCACTATTGAAAATATTTATAGTGGGCCCCAGTCTATCATGTAGGGTTCCCGTCATAGTTTCCGGTAATTTCTATTTCCGCATCAAACAGTGCTTCGTCTTTTTCAGGATTATCGGGGTCAATATATGTTCTACACTTGGCATAAAGCCATATGTTCATTGGACGGTTATTGACGATTTCGACTTCATCAAAATCAAAATCAGTATTTCTTCTTAAGTAATCTCCAATGATTTCCTGTAAGACTTCCTCATTGATCTCCAATTTTCGTTCAATGAAACCTTCTTTGCTGTAGTACATTATTGGATATACAGTACGTATTGCCATTAGTCCATCTTCTTTCAGTCCTATATCTCACAATTTAAAACTTATCAAATACACCTATCAAAATTATATAATGGGATATTTTTGAAGTGCGGCCCTTGAAACCCTAAATCGTTTCCGTACCCCCTAAAGGTATTGTTACAGCTGATTTGCTGATGGATATAGCTTCCTGTATCGTCCATGCACAATAGAAAGTATTATTTTATTGTCTGTTCTAATTGAAAGCCGCTGCCGTCTTTAATCATTTTGACCTTATCATTAATTTCTTGCTTAAACGCCTACCATTACATCAAATTGGATCAAGATCCTATTATCTGAAGCTAATGAATACAAGGAACCCCTCGTTTGCGAAAACTTTCATACAAACGAGGGGTTTTTTGCATTACAACTTATTGAGAATTGGATGCTGATGTGACACGGTTTAGTGCTGGAGGTTCTATGACCTTCTGTTCCTTTAAATAGTTTATGAATGCCCAATAATCGACTTCAGCCCGAACTGAGTCGCGATATTGTTTAAATGCCGGGTATCCATCAGCTCCGATAACCAAATATGCTAATGCAGCCACGCGGTAAGAGCGATTCAGGTCGAGAGGCTCCCCATTAATGTTAACATTTTGTGGATCAATTCTTTCATTAATTGGTTTGCTTTTGTCGTAACTATAGTGCACATTGTGCGAAACAGCGAGCGGGTAAAAGTCATCGGAGCCGTCCGGTTTCTTTCTCCACTGTTCTTCAAGAATCTGTTTAATTTGTTGCCCAGTTAAAGTTACGACTAATACTGGGTTTTGATAGCCATGAGCTTGCCACTGTTCGCCAAATAGGATCTGACCGTCACTGTCTGCGGGATTATTACCCTTTTTGTACAGTAGATCACCACGCAACGGACTTGCTGCAGTCAAAGCGAATTCGGCTGGATTCTCTGCTTTTTTCCCAGCAGCATAGTGAGCATCTGCGGCAACATCAGCGAGGGTACTTTCACCATTTGCATTACGTGCCCGAGTCAGGTCACCCGTCAGTTTGGCAACCGGCTCTGCCCAACGATTCTTTCCACGTTCTACCCAGTAAGATACCATCTTTTCGATCTCTGGGTCAGCTGGTACATCACGTGTAACCGGGTGGTTCGTTGATGTGGTCAAATTACGTACAACATCCTTGCTGTTCGGATCAATTGACAGGTTAATTTCGCTAAGAAGTCGGCCATGATTGGCTCCTTCTATCACCGGACGAGGGTTCCCTGCAGGATCGTCAATTGAGCAATTGAATTTTGCATGCCAATGTCCGGACACGATTGCATCGATCGCAGGTGAAGCCTCTTTTGCGAAATCGAATATAGGACCAAAAGGACTGTCACAACCGTTAATGTCATAACCGTCACTTTTCGTCGAACCACCCTCGTGAACGACCGCAATAATCGTTTCGACACCTTTATCCTTCAATTCTTTTGCATACCGGTTCGCAGATTCTACAAGAGGGTCATTCGTTAAAGTACCTTCTTGAAACGATGTGGATCCCTTTACTGTTGTAGGTGTGGTAAGACCGATAAAACCGACAGGGATAGTACCTCCTTTACCATCAGGGATCTTCTTAATGATGTAAGGCTTTAACACAAGGTCCCCAGTGTGTGCATCACGCACATTTGCAGAAAGGTACTCATAGTCTGCACCCTTAAATTTCTTTCCGGTAGAGTCGGTGAAAGAACTGTCCACGTCACGTACGCCAAAACTTTTTCCCTTCATCATGTGCTCTGTAAGGAACTCCTTGGAAGCATCGAACTCATGATTACCAGCAACAGAAAAGTCTAGCCCAATTGCATTAAGGAATTCGATTGTAGGCTCATTGTGATGAGATGCAACCTCGAAAGGCCAACCGCTGAAGTCGTCACCCGCCGAAAACAAAATTGAGTTTTCGTGCCCGGCTTTTAGGTTCTTAAGATGAGTGGCCATATAGGCTGCACCGCCAACGGTCAGTGGACCGTTAGTAGTCATAATTTGACCGTTTGATTTGTCATTGAATGCTTGAAGGTACCCGTGTAAGTCCGTCAAACTTAGTAATTGAAGATTGACAAGGTCATTGTTGTTTCTGCCATTGTGCGATGTATCTTTTGCTTCTGCTTGTCCATCATTTTGGGATGCTAAAATTTTCGAAGAACCCATAAAGCCAGTACAAACAAGTGCCACAACAAAAGAGACTAAAAAGAGACGTTTAAATATTTTTTTCAATATCATTTCCTCCCACATTATTGTTTATACAAAAATATGATAGAAAACTAATATGAAATAGTAATAGCAGCAACGTAAATTTTATGTAATTTTTTAAAAAAATGTTAATTTTTGATCGAGAGGAGTCTTTTGTCCGCAGCCACAATAATTGCTACCTTTCCTTCATATAATGAGGATGCGAGAACATCTGATCGTTCTGTTGTTTTGTTTAAGTAAAAGATACTCCATCCAAAGCTTTTATTGCTTGTTTGACTTTTAATATTTTTGTAAAAGGTAAACCATTACTTACTATAGCAATCCCAACAGCAGCAATACAGGCAGGTACATTCATATCAATCCCACTTAATTCACATTAAAGGACCAGATTGTTTAATAATTTAGATGTGTAATTATGGTTCTGTGAGAACTTCCAACTTATTTAATCATAGTTATTAGTGAAGGTGTTTTTGTGAGCAAACTAAATAAATTCTTTAATGATTTGAATCAATTTCATAATTGCTTGTTTTAAATATTTATAGAATTTTTACTGTAAACAATGATGGTAAATTTGCATAGACATTTTATCATTCAATTGATTATAGGCTTCAAATAAAGGAGGAGACTTATGAAAGCAATTGTATACACAAAATATGGACCACCAGATGTTCTTCAACTCAAAGAGGTAGAAAAACCTAAACCTAAAGACAATGAAGTGCTGATAAGAGTATATGCGACAACAGTAACGGCAACGGAGTGCACATTTCGAAGGGGTAATCCATTTATTTCAAGATTGTATACTGGTTTCATAAGACCAAAAAATACGAAATTAGGGGAAGAGTTTGCCGGTGAAATTGAAGCAGTAGGCAAAGAGGTAAAATTATTTAAAGAAGGGGATCAGGTTTTTGGTACCTGTACTGGATATGGTTCTTATGCGGAGTATATATGTCTGCCCGAAGAAGGGACGACTCTGGCGATAAAACCAGCTAATCTGACATATGAGGAAGCTGCTGCCAGCTGTGATGGGGCTTTAACAGCATTGCCTTTCCTTAGGGATACCGGAAAAATTAAGAGTGGACAAAAAGTCCTAATCAATGGCGCTTCTGGATCGATAGGTACTTTTGCAGTACAGCTTGCCAAATATTTTGGGGCAGAGGTCACCGGGGTATGCAGTACAACGAATTTAGAAATGGTGGAATCTTTAGGAGCTGATAAAGTAATTGATTACACGAAAGAGGATTTTACTAAGCTCGGACAGACCTATGATATTATTTTTGATACGGTAGGCAAGACCTCTTTTTCACGTTGTAAAGGTTCCCTAAAGCAAAATGGAATCTTTCTTGAAGCTGCCATTGAAGTTGCAATTCTTCCACAAGTGTTATTGACTTCAATGATTGGTAGAAAAAAGGCGATGATTGCGGCCACAGGTATGAGGTCAGCTAGCGAAAGAACTAAAGATCTAATCTTTCTCAAAGAGATAATTGAGGCAGGTAAGATTAAACCGGTTTTAGATAGACGCTATCCGTTGGAACAAATTGTCGAAGCTCACAGGTATGTCGACAAAGGACACAAAAAGGGAAATGTAGTCATAATTTTGAAACATAATAACTAAGCCTAGTACGCTCCCCTCTTTGAAGCACTTAAATTATTAAATTTTCGGTAGGTTCATAGCACTTTTCTAAAAATTTACCCATTCAATATAAAGATTAGGTTATATTACGATCTTCAACAATCGGGCGCAATTGTTGAATAATTAAATCCCAATTTCTCATTTATATCTCTGAGAGATTGGGATTTTTAATGCTGGAATATCCTTAACGTTGTAAATCCGCGTTTTGCTGGCGGTACCCCATGCCCATCAAGCTAAGTTTAAACAATACCTTCAAAAATGAAAAAACGCTATGCTTATCGTAAGAAGTTTACGAGAAAGGATGGTGTTTTTTTATGAATCCTATCGTCTCCAGTGAACTGACACTTTTTGCAAAAGAATTACAACGTTTTCTATCCCCAATAGTCCTACAAGAAACTGCCAAACAGGTGGGCTTTGTACAACGATCTAGTAAGTATCAAGCAAATGGACTTATCGCCCTGTGCGTTTGGCTCAGCCAAGAAGTCGCTAGTACATCACTTACGCAATTATGTAGTCGTTTGGAGGCTTCCATGGGTGTACTAATAAGCCCAGAAGGGCTGAATCAGCGCTTTAATCCAGCAGCTGTCGCATTCCTCCGAGAAGTCTTTACTTCACTCCTAACACAAAATCTCTGTTTAAATCATTCGCTTTCTTCACACATGATTTCTGCTTTCGAACGTATTCGGATTTTAGATGCGACTGTATTTCAGCTACCTGATTCCTTCGCCACAAATTATCAAGGCTCTGGAGGGAGTAGTCATACTGCAGGGGTGAAAATCCAATTGGAATACGATTTATTAAGTGGCCAATTTTTAAACGTACAGTTAGGACCAGGAAAAAACAATGATAAAACATACGGTACAATCTGCCTTGAAACTGTAGAGAAAGGCGATTTATGTTTACGTGATCTTGGTTACTTTGATTTAGGAGACTTACAAGCCATTCATGATAAAGAGGCTTATTATATTTCTCGGTTGAAGTTAAATACACGTATTTATATCAAGAACCCTGATCCAGAATTTTTCAACAATGGCACGTTAAAAACAAACCGAATACATCCAGCTTGATATGACACAAATGATGTCCCGTCTAACCTCTGGTGAAACACTGGAAATCACTGAAGCATACATTGGTCAAAATCAGAAGCTTCCAGCACGTGTCATTATCCATCGTTTAACCGATGATCAAACGCAAACACGCCTAAAAAACCAAGCGATTCGAGAAAAGAAGAAAGGCATTGTCATGAAGGAGAAAAGTAAGCACTTGATGGGTATGAATGTCTACATAACGAATACATCACCAGAAGAAGTTCCCACTGACTATGTTCATTCCCTCTATTCCCTGCGTTGGCAAATCGAAATTTTGTTTAAAACATGGAAGTCATTCTTTGAAATCGATGAATGCAAAACAATCAAAAAAGAACGCCTTGAGTGCCATTTATATGGCCAACTCATTGGCATTCTCCTCTGTTCTTCTACCATGTTTCAAATGCGACAGTTACTTCTTGAAAAGAAAAAGAAGGAATTGAGTGAATACAAAGCAATTTATATGATTAAAGATTACTTCCCGTTACTGTTTCAAGCGATGGCAGTTGGCACAGAAGAACTTTTGAACATTCTGCATCGCCTTTATCAGTTGCTCAAAAAGAATGGTCGTAAATGTCATCGTTATAAGAAGATGACTGTCTTGGATATTCTTGGAGTTGTATATGAAAAAACGGTGAAGGATAGACAAGCTGCCTAGCAAAAAAATAGCATTTTAATAGGCTTTTTTGTCATGTCAACTTTTTCATTACTCGTTTGTTTTAAAACAATGATCAACCCGTATCTTGTAATTTATGTTGTTAGCTTGATGGGTATGTGGCGGTACCCCATGCCCATCAAGCTAACCGAAAGAATGTTTAGAGTAGAGCCGAACCCTCTATGTTTGACTAAAGAAAGGCATGCCAAATATGCTGGTTCTTTACTTCTTTTTCCTTCGTCATGAGTCCGGTTGAATACCGAACTCATGCCCTACCCGTTGCCTAATAATAAAGTGTCTAACTTTTTGGGTTCACTTCAAATTAGGACAGGGTTAACATAAAGTTGTTCTTTAATTGTTGATAAAAACACTTCACCGAACATCTATTTCGACATAAAGTTACTTCTGCACTATCTGAATAAGGTTGCCGCATGTATCGTCGAAGACAGCTATTGTGACTTCGCCCATTTTTGTTGGCTCCATAGTAAACTTCACGCCGTTTTCCAATAATCGTTTGTACTCTTTACGAATATCTGCAACGCCAAACATTGTTGCTGGGATGCCTTCGGCAAATATCTTCTTTTGATACTCTTTGGCGGCAGGATGGTCATTCGGTTCGAGTAAAAGCTCAGTACCGTCTTGATCATCGGGAGAAACAAGCGTTATCCACCTAAATTCTCCGACGGGAACGTCCTCCTTTTTTACAAACGCCAGCGTTTCTGAATAAAACTCCAGTGCCTTGTCTTGATCTTGTACGAATATACTGGTAACAATAATTTTCATACTGTTTTTGCCTCCTTTGATATTTGCGACGTATGGTGCTCTGCTAACAATCTGGCTGCAAGCAAAACAACCCACACATTCGTCAGAAGTCCTGTTCCGATTTATAAAATTACTCTATCCATCCTTTCAGCAAGTTTTTAAGTGGTTCGTTGTTGAACATAAGTACTCGATATTTTCCCTTTCGTTTTGATTTTACGAGTCCTGCATCTTCCAATGCAGAAAGATGTTTAGCGATCGCCTGTCGCGAAATGGCAAGGTCGTGCTTCGTAATGAGACGTACCGTAAGTTCATACAACGTCAGCTCGTTGCGTTCAGATAGTTCGTCTAATATCAGCCGCCGAGTCGAATCGCCGAGTGCTTTGAATATAGCGTCTTTGTCCCACATACATCAAGTATAAGCAACTTTAAAGTTGCATGTCAATAAGTATAAGTAACTGCGTGGTTGCTTATCAAGGGAACCGTATGCATGCAATCTTTTTCACCAACAACATATGTTCAATTCATCAAATAAAATACTAAAGATCTCAAATCAGAACCAATCTTTTACATAAGCAACTATACCTAATAAAGCACCTATTCCAGAACTAACGAAAGCTACAATTACATATGTTGATTTATTTTTTCTATTATTAGACTCCATCATAATGAGCCCCCGTTACAAATTCACTTCTAATAATATACAGGCAATTCAATTATTGGTTTTATAGTTTTTAGTATCCTTGAAAAGTACCGAAAACGATCGTTTTTGATAATGACAGCAAAAAAGGGGTACCTTTTGGAAAATCCGGTTTTCCAAAAAAAAAGCCTAATTTCTCTGAATTAAAATAGAGAAATTGTGCTTTATTCGTTATTCCATAAACGCGCCCGTTTATTGAAAATCGATATTAGTATATGTACACTTATTTTTTACAAGGAGACTCCCGCTAAAGCCCCTGTTCGTGGAAGATCATTATAACTTCTATTAGCTGTTTAGCTAATTAAGCATATTCAAAATGATTCATAATTTTTTTTAACCTCAAAATACCTCGATTTAATTGGGAATTTATAGATTTGATCTAAAACCCTTGTCCCAATATATTGGCAAACCAACGCATACAAAATGATTTTCCAATCAACGACAATTCCAGTTAAAACTACTAAACTTCCGTTTATCCAAAATAACGCTTTTCCTGGTGAAAGTCCTTTTGTTTTGGAAAGTATTAAGGCCAAAATATCCATCCCACCTGAAGAAGCTCCCATTCGAAACAATATACCTAGTCCTATTCCAAAGACAACTGAACCAAAAGTGAGATCAAGCATCACATTTGATATGGGATTTTTCATAAACGGGGAAATAAAGTTGATCGTAGCAGAAGTTACTGACACACAATACATTGTCCAAAGTGCACTACTTTTTCCAAGCCATTTTACTGCAGCTAGTAACAAGCTAGCATTTACAACCCAAAGTGTAATCGCAAACGGCAGATTTATTATGTAATTTAACAAAATACCTATACTAGCAGCACCACCTGAGGGAATAAAGTGCGGGAATAAAAAAGTCGCCATCGCAACACCTTGTATAGTGGCAGCAATTCCAAGTATTATGCTTTTGATTAGTATGTTCATTAAAAAAACCCCTAGAATTTCAACGTATTTTTTCTTTATTTAGATTTAGTATAACATTATAAGTACTCATTTACTGTCTTGATTAGCCGTTAGTAACATTGGTTGCAACAACAAAACCTTTTATTTATACTGCGCTAGTGGAATAATCATTAAAAACACGCTCATGTCACTACCTCCTTTTTTGGGATAAATAATACCGCAGGCTATTACCCAGAAGGGAACGTTTCCGACTGAAAGGAGACCCATCTAAACACCCCTTTTGGGCGGTGTACAAATGAGCAACCCTTTGTTAATGGAATATTCAGATTTCAATAATTTTAGTAAGCTTCCTCAATTGTGTAATATGAATCAACTTTTTTTCAAAGTCGAAAAATAACGATCTGCAGGAATGCTAATCTGCCCCTAGTTTAATGACAAACCATTCCAATCATACCGTTTCTTTATCTCATGTTTCTTTAAACAAACAAGCCGCCCTCATCAAGAGAACGGCTTTAATTAATATCCTATTCAGTTGGAAACCCGTTTAAAAGGCCACCAATTCGCCTGCCCAAAGCTTTTCACCATCACAGGGATAAACAGCGGCAGGATAACTAGCACGTATAGGAACAACCCTATTAGAATGATAGATGCAATCTGCAGCAAGGACAGCATACCAGAAGGCATCATAGCAGCAAAGGTTCCGCCAAGAATAACCGCTGCTGAAATAATGACGGTTCCCATCTTTTTCATGGCCACCAGCATCGCCTCACCTACTGAGAGATCGCGGTACTCGCTGAAGCGGTCCATTAAGAAGATGCTGTAGTCGACGCCAAGGGCGACAAGAATGACGAATCCAAAGAATGGCACCGCCCAGCTGATGCCGGCATACTGCAGAATATCTACAAAGATTACTTCGTTAATAGCCATAGAGGTAAAATAAGCTAAAACCAAGGATCCAATAATGTAGATTGGCATAATAATAGACCGGAACATAAAAATGAGAATAATCGAGATGCCGACAAGCATCAGGACTACTGTCCGGGAATAATCCTGTGCAGAAACTGTGCTTAAGTCTGCATTTGTGCTTGTAATCCCGCCAACTGCTACTACTGCATTTTCAAGTTTCGTATCTTTCACAGCTCTTTCTACTGCTTCTTTGATCTCAGGCACTTGTTCAATCGCCTCATTTGAATACGGACTTGCCTCCATTACAACATCAAGAGTCATTGTTTTGCGGTCCTCTGACATGTAGGCATCAAGAGCCTGCTCAAATTCCTCACTCTCTAACACTTCCTGAGGCAAATAAAATCCATTTGTATCTGATGACTTTGATAAGCCTGAAAGGTAATCCTGAGCTGATCCAAGTCCGTCTGAAACTTTATTCAGTCCGTCTGCGCTTTGATTCAGTCCATCTGTGAGCTGACCTAATTGGCCCCCAAGATCTTCAAACCCGTCAAGCAGCTGTTTTTGGCCGGAGTTAATTCCGCTGAGTCCGTCTGTGAACTTCGGCATGTTATCTATGATTTGCCCCTGTCCGTCAGCAAGCTGATTAAGTCCTTCGAGCTGCTGATCAACACCTTTAATAAGAGCATCAAGACCCCCAGCTACTCCTTGCTGTCCTGCATTAGCTTCACCGAAGCCTGCGTTTGCCTGATTCATTCCTGCAGTCAATTGAGCTAAACCGGAGTTCAGCTGACTTAGTCCTGCTGAAAGCTTAGGCAGCTCCTGCTTTGCGGCGCCCACTGTTCCTTTTATTTTTTGATACTGGGCTTCATTTTCTATTCCTGCATATTTCTTTTCAAGATAGGCAAAATCCTGCTGCTGGATTTGAGCCATCGTTTCAATTAAAGCTGACAGACCATTTTGAACCTGCGTATATTGTGCAGTTAAGTTTTTCAAATTCCCTTGAATATCTTCATATCCTTTAAGGAGCTCCTCATAGCCTGCAAGCAGCTTCTCACTTCCTGCTTTAACCTGCTGAAGCCTGCTTTTGATTTCAGAGGATCCCGCTGAGCCTTGGCGAATCCCATCCTCGATCGCTGCTAAGTTCGTTTGTACTTCAGTCAGCCCCGATTGAAGCTCAGAAGTACCCGAAATCAAGTCGTTTATGCCATCTGTTGTATCATTCAGCTCAGGCTCAGACTTTGAAAGTTCGCTGCCTGCTTCATTAAGCCCTTTGCTGATTTCATCTATTCCTTCTTTTCCATCACCTATGCCTTTACCGAGGCTCTCTGCCTGCTTAGCGACAAAGAAGTCTTCTATCGGTTCACCTGCAGGACGTGTAACTGAGCGGACGTTATCGACCAGGTCCACTTTTTCGAGCTCCTGGCTGATTTTCTCTGCAAGTGCCGCATATTCTGCAGAATCCATTTTTTCATCATTTTTCATGACAATCTGAGTCGGCATGGATTCCCCTGGGCCAAAGCTGTCTGAGATCGCATTGAATGCTTTAATGGACGCAACATCTCCGCTGACCTCTTCAAGCGAATCAAAGGATAGTTCTCCGTCATAGACCGCTAAAAATGGAACGCAAATGGCCGCTACGATCAGAAGCGAAAGGAACGGACGTGCAAGAGAGAATCTTCCTAATACTCCCCATAGCTTACTTTCTCCATGCTCTGCTTTGCTTTTTGACGGCCAGAAAATCTTACCGCCTAAAATCGCCATAAAAAACGGCACAATCGTAAACAAAGCTACTAGTAAAATAGCAACACCTACCGCAACTGCAGAAGCAGATTGATAGAGTTTAAACTGTGAAAAACCAATCGCTGCAAAGCCTATCATAACGGCAACACCGCTGAAAAACACGGTGCGCCCGGCGTTGCGGTAAGTGGCCACAATGGCTTCCGGCACCGTTTCATGCGCTGATAATTCCTCTTTAAATCTGCTTAATATCAAAATACAATAATCCGTTCCAATCCCAAACAGGACGGCAACTAAAAAGATTTGAGTATAATTTGAAATCGGAAAATTAAATGAATCGACTAAAAACGAAACAATCGATTGTGAAGCCAAATAACTAAATCCAACTGCAAGCAGCGGAATGAGGGGCGCAACAACCGACCTGAACACCAAAAGCAGAACGCCTAAAATAAAGACAACCGTAATTCCTTCTGTCTTTTTCAGGCCATCTTCCGAGCTTTTCATCAAATCTTCATTGATCAACCAGTTCCCCGTATAATCGTGATCAACTTTTACTTCTTGAATCGCACCGTATAAGGCTTCTCTGACCTCAGTGGGCTCACGTTCATTCCAGGCCACATTGACTGAGGCCAATATTGCTTTTCCATCCTTGGATACAAGCTGTTCTTTTAAACTATCTTCGTTAAAATGCGTGAGAATTTCTGTAATTCCAAGCTTTTCTTCATTCTTCTCAAGCAGCCGGATTGCTTTTTCAGCTTCGGCTATTTCTGTTTTCGTCAGTTTTTTCTCACTGTAAAAAACAAGCGCAACGCGGCTTTCATCTTCGCCGCCTTCATCCTTCTGCACTTCGTCTAAAATCCGGGAGGCATATGATGAAGAATACCCTTCTGGCACATCAATCTGTCCTTTTTCCCTGACTAAATCCGCCATATTCGGGGCCGCAAACAATAATCCAGTTACAACAGCAATCCAGGCAATCATAACAAGCCATTTGCTTTTAATAATTGTCTTCATGATCTTCCCCCAGTTATTCCTCTTTGCTTTCTATTAAAACTTGATTGAGTTTTTCATACGTTTCTATGAATTGTTTAATTTCCAACGGATCGAACTTATTAATGAAGGATTCCACAAGCTTATGAATGCGGTCTTCTGCTTTTTCATACAGTTCATTTCCTTTATCAGAGAGCGTCAAATAGACAACACGGCGGTCATTTTCATCACGCGTCCTCTCAATCAGTCCTTTTTCAAACATTCTTGTGATAATCGCGGTTATCGCGCTTTTTTTCACATTAAACACTTCTGCCAATTCGGAAGAAGTGCATGATTTTGACTGATTGATATACCTGAGCACATAGTGCTGGTCATTCGTCAGATCACTCCCAATCTGTTCTTTGACCAGAGTCTCGGCGATGCTTGTAACGGAAAAAGAAACCGCTATGTACCGGTCGACCAGTTCTTTAATGTTTTCTCCTGACATTTCTTTACCTCATTTCAAAAATTATTCTATTATTTAATTATTCAACAATTTAACTATTAACTGATTTAACTTTAATGTCCGGTTTATAAAATGTCAAGACATACAAACTGCAATTTCTTTACCCATAAGAAAAGGAGCTCTTTCAAAGAGCTCCTTCACATTCCCTATTTTTTCAAATGATACGGAACAGTAGTGACAATGACATTTCTTTTATACAAGAGAAACGTCCTGATTAAGATACTTGACTGGTTATGAAGAATATTGTGCCAGCTTTTTTTGGGAATAAATTGCGGGATTAAAACCGTAACCCTATAGTTGGATTCACTTGCTTTTTTCTCAACTGTATCAATGAATTTAGTCAATGGCTGAATGATGCTTCGATAATAAGACTGCAGAGTTACAAGCCGAATATCCGGCTGCCACTTGTTCCATTTATCTTCAAAGATTTTTTCATCGACTCGTTCAAATGAAACGTAAACCGCAATGATTTGATCTGCGGATAATGATTTTGCATAGTTCAAAGAATTTTCTACTACGTGAGTCATTCCCGCTACAGGCACGATAATGACATTCCCTTCAATCGGCTTGATCGGCTCACATGTTGTGAGTCTCAGCTGATCACCAACGGCCACATAGTGCTTCTTAATTTGATGAAATCCTAAAACGATAAGAGGCAAAAAGATCAGGACCGCCCAAACCTGTGAGAACTTTGTAATGAAGAACATCATCATGACAAGAAAGCTGATAAGTGCTCCAGTTAAATTTACCGCAAGTTTAACCGCCCAGCCTTTAGGCTTCTCACGCAGCCACTTCACGAGCATTCCAGTCTGGGATAAGGTAAATGGAATAAACACGCCTACCGCATAAAGAGGGATGAGCTGTTCTGTCTGCCCTTTAAAAATAATGATTAGTAAAATGGACGTGATTCCAAGAGTGATGATCCCATTGGAATACCCTAATCGGTCTCCTCTCATCGTAAACATTCTTGCAATGTATTTATCTTTTGCAAGGTTGAATGCAAGCAAAGGAAAAGCAGAATATCCGGTGTTAGCAGCGAGAACAAGAATCATAGCTGTTGTTCCCTGGATAAAATAATACATAAAGTTTCTACCAAACGTTTCAGCTGCAATTTGGGAAACAACTGTTTCTTCGTGTTTTGGAGCTATCCCGAAGTAATAGGCTAAAAATACGATTCCTGAAAATAAAATGGCAAGCAATAACCCCATTGCCATCAGCGTTCTGACTGCATTTTTAGGACCAGGATCTTTAAAATTCGGTATCGCATTCGAGATTGCTTCGACTCCGGTTAATGCAGAACTTCCTGAAGCAAATGCTCTCAGCAGCAAAAACAAGCTAATGCCTGCAACAGGAGTCCCTATCGGTGCATGCAAATCCGGTGAAACATCCCCGGTTATGATTTTAAATATTCCTACCCCTATTAATATAAAAAGGGCCAAAACAAACAAATAGACCGGATAGGCTAATATTGAGGCTGATTCGGTGATTCCTCTGAGATTTAGTATGGTGATAAAAGCAACCAGCAAACAGGCTATGATGACATTATAATCATGCAAGGCAGGAAAGGCAGAAGTAATCGCATCTGTTCCTGCCGAGACACTCACGGCAACTGTCAATATGTAATCAACTAAGAGTGAACCTCCTGCAATTAACCCTGCATTTTCTCCAAGGTTTTCTTTTGAAACGACATATGCTCCCCCGCCATGAGGATAAGCATAGATAATTTGACGGTAAGATAAGATCAGAGCCGTTAATAAAAATAGTACACCTACTGCAATTGGAATGGAATACCAAAATGCAACAGCACTTATAGTAACTAAGACAAGCAGGATCTGCTCTGGCCCGTACGCTACAGAAGATAATGCATCTGAAGATAGAATAGCCAGTGCTTTCTTTTTATTTAATTTTTGCTCTCCCAATTCTGTAGACTTTAAGGGAGCCCCAATGATTATTCTTTTAAGCATAGAAAACATTTCTGCACCACCATTTTTTCTTCTTTTGAACTTTTTCTTGATGACATTTAAGAATGTAAACCTTTAATTAGCGTATCAACATAATTATCCGCAAGTCATTACGAACAGCATAATGGACATTAGAATCGCAGTCTCACCGCTACACATCCTCTCTCCTAACGCTTACGGGGTTAGCTGACGGATTCGGGACAAAAGAGTATCCCTACCTACATGAATAGGATTCACCCCTTTGCGAATATTATCACAATATCGGGTTCCCCGCTCCTCATGGATTAAGCGATTAATAAATATGAAACTGTTGGTTATCATACTCCTATCCTTAAGAGATGTAAATAAAAATAATTCATATCCTTTGACTTTTTTAAACCAATAAGCTACCGGTCAATAAAAGGAGGAAATGTATGATATTGGGCCCATGCGCTAACACTATTTTTATTCAAGCATAGGAGGATTTTGATGACTAAAGAAAACATACCGATATTATCTGATGAATTTTTAGATGAAGTGACAAAAGAGATCAATGAGGCATACGGTTTTGAAAATGATCCAATTGAAAAAGCAGATCGGGAGTTTCATGCGGAAGAAGAATAAAACTTAGGGTTACATGCAAACGATTGATGTCCCGCACTACTATTAAAAAGGAGGATTTCCAACTTGAAAAAACACTTAATAACTGCTGGAATGCTGATTATGTCCCTAGTCTTCGTCATGTCGCCAATAAAAACGGATGCAAAAGACATGACACAGGCACGCGAAGAATGCATCACAAAAGAATCCCTTGCTTTAAAAGAAACCATGAGGAGGCTCTGGACTGATCATGCGGTTTGGACAAAAAGCTATATTGTCAGTTCCCTTAACGAACTAGAGAATCAAAAAAAGCTGCTTGCAAGGCTCTTAAAAAATCAGGATGACTTCGGAAATGCTATTAAGCCTTACTACGGGGAAGAAGCAGGAAATAAGCTTGCTGAGCTCTTAAGAGAGCACATTCTGATTGCAGGAAAATTGACTGCAGCTGCAAAAAGCGGCAATCAATCAGACTTTAAAAAGTTTAATGCAGAATGGCATAAGAATGCAGATGACATCTCCAAGTTCTTGAGCAGCGCAAACCCGAACTGGTCAGAAAAAGAGCTGAAGGAAGCATTGTATATTCATTTGCAAATTCTTTCTGAAGATCTGTCTGCTCTCCTTAAAAAGGATTGGAATGCGAGTATTGAAGCATTTGATAAAGGGCTGGATCATTTGATGATGCTGGCCGATGTACTTTCGGCAGGAATCATGAAGCAGTTTCCAGAGAAATTCTAGCTTATCTTTTGAAAATCAGTCTGTTTCAAGATTTATCCGTGTAACTTCGTGTTTTATTAATAAACAATTTTATCAGTCAAATAAAGGGTTTTATCTGTTTTAAAGGGAAGATCCCTAAAAGATCTTCCCTCTTTTTTATTTTTGATTTTAAATAACCAATTAATATTGCTTAATTTTCTCAGAGAACGTAATACTTGCTTTTCTTCTCGCTTTCCTGATAAGCGAGCGCTCCTCACCTGAATCGAATAAATATTTTTCCTCTTCTGTTTCAGGATAAACTCCCGGAACGGCTTTTGGCTTACCTTGTTCATTCAATGAAACAAATGTAATAAAGCTTGTAGCTGCTACTCTGGATTCACCGCTTATTAAATCTTCTGCCGTTACTTTCACGAATACCTCCATCGATGATCTTCCCGTAAATGTGACGAAAGATTCAAGATGCACCGCATCAGTCGGACGAATCGGATGGAGAAAATCCACCGAATCCATGGATGCTGTGACACATTCTGTCCGGCAATGTTTAGCTGCTGAAATTGAGGCTACAACATCTATTGAAGCCATTAATTTTCCGCCGAACAAGGTTTCATGATTATTCGTATCAGGCGGAAGTACACGGTTTGTTTGGAAGACTCTTGATTCTGAACACGGTTTGCTGTTAGGTATCTGCGTCATAGTAATCTCCTTTTTAATTGCATTTCTAAGAATTTTGCTGAATATTTTTCTAAAAGTATGGACTTCTTCTAAGCTTCGTATGCTGTGCATAAGAATATCCAAGCTTTATTAAAAGCCCCTCACTAAAAGCAAAAGCCTCTAAAGTAATTCCAAAGGGCCTTCCGTTTTGCATATCCCCTGCAGGAAGGGCAATGGAAAGATAACCAGCTTTTGCACAGATAGTTGAACCGATATACGAAGGAAAAAGGATGGCGTCGAGATTATTTTTTTTCAATGCATAATCAATACTATCCTGCAGGGAAAAGTATATATCTTCTAATTTTGCTTGTATATATTCAAGTGCTCATCTGATATCCATATCTGCATTATTTCGTTTATTTCTTCTGAATAACCCCCATACTCTAACATATTTTCCCAATTCCCTCCGCTGACTTTAAACGTTTCAATCCTGTTACAATTCGTCAGATCGGCTCCATAAGGTTTCTTTTTCACAGGATTTCCTTTATAATTCGCACTAGATGATTTTTTTTCTAAAGAAAAAATTATACTTCTAGCTTGAGGAAGGAGATCGATTATGAAAAAAGTCATGTTACCATTAATAACCGGTCTAATGGCCGTTGCTTTAGCAGCATGCGGAGGCAATGAAGAAAGCAAAGAAGCAAAAAAGGATGATAAAGCAAAAACAGCCGAAACCGATCAGCAGAAGGATCAGCAAAAGCAAATGGAAGAAATGCAAAAGAAATTAAAAGCGCAGCAAGTGGATGAAAAGAAAACTGTTGCTCTTGTGAATGATGAAAAAATCCTTGGCAGCGACTATAACAGCGTCCTGCAATCAACTCAGGGCCAAATGCAGCAAATGGGACAAGACCCAACTTCTAAAGAAGCTGCAGAGCAAGTGAAAAAACAAACACTTGACAGCTTAGTCGGACAAACCCTGCTTCTTCAAGAGGCAAACAAAAAAGGCTATAAAGCATCTGATGAAGACGTTAAAAAGCAGATTGGCGAAACGAAAAAACAGTTTAAAACGGAAAAAGAATTCGAAGCAGCCCTTAAAAAATCTGGCATGGACATGAAAACACTTGAAGCTCAAATTGCAGATGATATTAAATTCAGACAGTATGTTGAAAAAGAAGTGCCTGCAGGTGAAATCTCAGACGAAGAAATTCAAAAAACATATGACCAATACGCTGAGCAAGGAAAAAGCAGCGGACAGGAAGTTCCAAAACTTGAAGAAGTAAAACCTCAGATTGAACAATCTCTTCAACAGCAAAAACAGCAGGAACTGCTTGCTCAAAAAGTGGAAGAACTGAAGAAAAACGCGAAGATTGATCTTAAGATTTAACAGCTAACCCCCTGTGCCAGATGAGACGGCAAGGGGGTTTTTTAGTTCTGTCAGTGTAAATCAAGGATTACCATATAAAGAAAACCTGATTTCCATCAGCCTAAATTCGATTCCCCTCAATGAATCTGCTTTTCAAATAGCATAAACCGATCATTGTACTTCGTGATTCTCTGCAGCAAAACGGCATTCACGATCAGAATCACAAGTGAGATCAGCAGCGTAATTTGTGCCCCCACAAAAAATAAACCGCTTGACTGACCAGCCATCATTCCCACAGCAGGCAGGATAATCAAGCCTCCAATGTTCTGCGCTTCCTGATACGTTTTGACACGGGAGGAGATAAAGACGTTAAGCAAGACCGTCATTAGTGATACCATTGGTGAAAGACAAAAGATCAGCGCAAGCCAATTGGCAGATGGAAAGATCATTTCTCCAAACAGCTGAAACCCCAGAATATTAATAATCATTCCGCTCAGCAAAAAGCTCAAAAAGGAGACGAGAAGAGACGGAATAAAAGATCCAAGGATTTTGCTCACAAAGAGTGTTTTAATCGGCACAGGAGAAAAAAGCAGACTCTCAAGTGTACGCCGCTCCTTTTCCCCTGCAAAGCTGTTGGCGGCTACAACACTTGCCGTGATAATCGGCACCAGCAAAAACAAGGACGGAAGCATGTAGTTAATAAACAAATAAACAAATTGCTGTTCGGCTGTTTCAAACACAAGATTCTCCTGTTTCAAATGAGTCAGGAAACTGCTGATCAGCTTCTGTGCATCATTTCCCGCCATCTCTTCGATATCAAAAATAAGAGCACTTCCCAGGAGAGCTGCGGGTATGATTGCTGAAAAAATAACCGGAATAATAATCAGCGTAGCAAACAAATTTTTACTGCGGAAAATATCCCTTAAATCTTTTTTGATGATCGCCTTCATCATTGCGCTATTCATTGTGCATCTCCCTTACTTTAAAATAAATGGATTCAAGATCACTATTTAAAATTTCTGCGGAATAGACATGATGCTTTTCTAAAATCCCCTTCAGTAAAAAAGGTATGTCTTCTTTTGCAGGCAGTGTGAAAATGACTTCGCCTTCTGCACGTTGTTCACAAGGAAACTCCAAGTATCCTTTTCTATGAAGCTTCATATCTGTGTTTACTTTTACCTTGATTTCTTTTAAATACTTTTTCTCAAGTTCAGCCATTGTGCCTTGCTCAACAATGGTTTGATTCAGAAGAAAAGCAAATGAATCGCAAACAGGTTCCAGCTGATGCAATACATGAGAACAGATAATCATAGTTGTGCCGGTTTCTTCGTTGTATTTTTTCAAATAAGCGAGTACCATTTTGATGCCGTCCGGATCGAGGCCATTTGTCGGTTCATCCAGAAACAGCAATTTTGGACTGTGTAAAAGCGCTTTTCCAAGCGCAAGCCTTTTTTTCATGCCTGTACTGTACGTTCCTGCAGGTTTATCTTTATGCTCAGCCAGATCAAACAGCTCAAGCAATTGAATGATTCTGGATTTATCCTTGACTCCATATAAATCTGCAAAAAAAGCTAAGTTTTCTTCACCGCTTAATTGATGATACAAACCTGCACCTTCTGTGACAATTCCTGAAATCTTTCTGATCTCATCGCCTTGTGTTACAGGATCATGATTCAGGATCGAAATCGTCCCGCTGTCAGCTTTAATGACGCCGTTTAATATTCGGATAAATGTTGTTTTCCCAGCTCCGTTTGGTCCAAGGAGCCCTACAATCTTTCCTTGTTCTGCTTTGAAATGGACGTTCTTCAGCACAGTCTGACTTCCAAACGTTTTTGAAACACCCGCGACTTCAATCATCTGTATTCAAGCTCCCTTTTTAATAGAATAATGGAATAAACAGCAGCTGCATTGAGATATGAGCAAACATGTGCGAGACAATTGCATACTCAAACCCTTTTTTCCAATAGAGGTAACCGAAGAACAAACCTCCAATACCATTCAGCAGGAAGCAGCGGAAAAGAACCATACCCGTTAAATCACCAAATACCATTGAAGTGAACGGTAAATGGCCAGCAGCAAATACTAGTGAAGCGATGATGATGGCCGCCCAGAAATAAGATTTCGGCAGCTGATGCCTCTTTCTTCCGGCCTTTTTTTGAAAAATCCATACCAGCAAACTGACTAAAAACAGCCGCATCAGGGTTTCCTCAAACACTCCGCCTGCCAGAACACCTGCGAATAATCCAAGCCAAGAGAATTCAGGCGTGCTTCCCCCTATCTCCTGAATCTGATACTGAAAGTAAAAGCGGTCTGAACCGACAATTATGAATCCTGCCACTGTTCCAAGAACAATGGAAAGCAGCAGATATGAACGGTTGAATGGCCTCTTTTTTCCTTTTTCAAAGAGAGATTGAAGGATGTCAAAAGAAAAACCAGTTTTTCGTGCCAGTTTAAAACCAAGAAATGCAAGGAGGAAACTCATGATAAATAATTGAACAGATGATACTAGAGATAAAACAACCATGGAGGCACCGCCGGTCATTTTCTCAAATTCATTTGCAGACACCGCTGATTTTAATGAATCCATTTGATATGGCAGCAAAAGAAAACCAGATCCAAAACAGATGCCTGCAATCAATAAAGCTATTTTCAAATCCATCCCCTTCATTAGCCTCTCCCTCTCCAGCTGTTACGTTTTATTACTTTTGCGGAATGACTATCGTTGCAATGTTTCTTCCTGTACGTTCGGGAGAAGGTTCATTAAGCATAGCCTTTTGCAGCAGTTCAGCCATACCCTTTATCAGTTCTATAAATTCGGAATCTGATAAATGAACATTTGCTACAGTGTAACTAACTCCATCTTTCATCAAATCAGCTGCTCCCTTCTGTAAATAATTCTCATACATGCCCATCAGCTGCGTTGTAAAATTCATGAATAATTCTAAATGCTCTTCACTTGATAAGTTTAAAAAGTCTTCCTGCGACTGTACAGATGGTTCATTTAGCGCATAAACTTTTTCAACTGTTCCTCTAATTTGATTTTCTTTTACAACTTGAATGACCTTGGCTTCAAGAAGTTTATTAAGATGTCTGTACAGTGTCGCCTTAGGAACATCTTTGGCCCGCTCCCCCAATTGGCCAACAGTCATTTCTTTGCCGTTCAGCAGAGATTGAACAATTTTCATTCTCACAGGATGCAGGATCAGGTTCATCTTTGATTTATTCAAGTCTTTATCCTCCAGTGTATTCATTGTTATCATTATTAATAAAGATAGAATTTACAAAAATTAACTTCATTTATCAATTTTGATAATAATATATCATTTGATAATAATCAATTGTTTTTTCCAAATTTTCTCTTTGAATCATTCTATAAAACCTTTATATAAGGAGGAAGTTATGCAGGCAGCAATTTTCCAAGCAGGTTATGATGATAACCCGTTCTGCTTTTATTGGTACCGTATGTAACTAAAAGAGAATCACGAAACATGGCGAAGGTTATCTGAACTTTTTTGCTGTCAAAAAAAAAGGAAGTGCACGTTGTACGCATCCCTCCTTCCTTACACTTGAACATGCTGTTTAATAATTGTACTTTTTTCCTTTTTCTCCATTTCTTTTTTCACAAGCAGCAGAACCGGCAGACCGCTTAATGTGATAAGCATCAGACAGCCGAATAAGATGGCTGGATCACTGACACCGTAAGAATCGAGAAGCAGCCCTCCGATCCATGGACCGAGAACATTCCCGAGCTGAGTAAATCCCATTGCGCCAAAATAAGTACCTTTCATATCAGGATTGGAAATTTCATCAATCAGGACATCCATCATCGAGAAGAGCAGGACCTCTCCAACTGTAAAGAAAATGACAACCAGGCCGATCATCCAAATGCTTTTTGCAAAAGCAAAGCTGAAAAGGCTTAAACCGACAAATAAATTCCCAAGCATAATGGATCTGATGGGAGAATAGTTCCTCGCAATTCTGACAACCGGATACTGAAAGATCAAAACCACGACAGCATTCAGGGACAGCAGAATGGAAAACGTTTTGGCCCCGTCCTTAATCTCAGGAGACATGGCAAAGTATTGGGGCAATGTAGAAGTAAGCTGTGAAAATCCTGTAATGCATAAAATAATGCCGACTAAAGTTAACAGAAGCAGTTTATCTTTTCTCGTTACATGAAATGCCTCCCGAAATGAAATGCGGGCAGTGTCATCTGCTTCACTTGCAAGTTCCGTTTTCATAAATGTGAGCAGCAGTGAGATGCCGTAAAGGGTATAAATCGCGGCAGCAATATAAAAGGGAAAGGTCGTTTTTGCTGATCCCAAAAAGATGCCAAGTATTGGTCCGAATACCACCCCGACATTGATGGCAGCATATCTCAAATTAAAAATCAGCAGCTTATTTTTCTGATCGGTAATATCCGATAACAGCGCTCTCGTGGTTGGTTCAAATACCGATCTGCACACCCCGTTCAGAGCATTCATTATAAAAAATGAAAGCACACTGTCTGCCACTCCAAAACCAATAAAAACAAGTATCCAAAGAAAGATGGATGTCAGCAGCACTTTTTCCCTTCCTAGTTTGTCAGACAAATAGCCTCCATAAAAGCTTGATAAAATGCCGGCAAGTGAGCTGACGGCAATAATCGTCCCTGTCATGGACGCAGAGACGCCTTTCACTTGCGTTAAATAGATGGCAAGGAATGGAATGCTCATGGATGTTGCCATTCTGCCGAATATCGTGCCGATTAAGATGTTCCACCCAAGCGGATGAATCTGTTTAAGCTGTTTCATGAATGTACCCTCCACCTTGTGATAAAAGCTAGTTTACCACAATTTCTCATTTTCTGAATCCTAAAATGGAAGGATGAATCTCATCCTTTAGTAGGAGATTGCAAGTCTAATAGCGAATGGTAAAACGTTGAGGTTTTTAAATAATTGGCAGGAGGTTTTTTTATGTCAGAAAGATATCCGGTATTAAAAGGAGCAGAACCATTTTATTTTGAAGGGAATTCGGTTGGGATTCTTGTATCACACGGATTCACAGGCTCAACACAAAGCATGCGCCCGCTTGGAGAAGCCTACGCAAAAGCTGGATACACTGTGTGCGGACCTCGCCTTAAAGGCCACGGTACACATTATGAGGAAATGGAAGAAACCACTTATGAGGATTGGGCTGCTTCTGTTGAAGAAGGCTATCAATGGCTGTCTGAGCGCTGCAGCACCATCTTTGTTACAGGACTTTCAATGGGAGGCACCCTTACTCTCTATCTCGCCCAAAAACATCCGGAAATAAAAGCGATCATTCCCATAAATGCTGCTATTGATATTCCGACCATGGCAGGAGCCCAGCAAATTCAGGCCAGATTTCTGGACGCAATTGGATCTGACATTAAAAATCCTGCGGTAGCCGAGCTTGCTTATGAAAAAACACCTGTTCAATCATTAAAAGAGATTAATAAGCTCATGGCATTAGTAAAAAACAGCCTGTACGAGATCACATGTCCTGCGCTTATTTTCGTTTCCTCAGTGGACAACGTTGTCCCGCCGGATAACTCAAAGGTCATTTATGAAGAGATTTCTTCAAGGGATAAAAATCTGATCACTCTTGAAAACAGCTACCATGTCGCTACGCTTGATCATGACCAGCAGCAGATTATTGATGAGACGCTTCACTTTATTAAAAAAGTACTGAATCAGACTGCCGTTTAATGCACATAAAAGGCTCTATCTATTAAAATAAAGGGTTCCGTTTTCGGGTGCTTTCTTTATAAATGACATAAGAAATGACGTGTGAATTGGCACACGTCATTTTCTATATTTACCAAGGATTTTAGACTTTTTTATGCTTTTTTACATTGCAATTGACATCATTTTTTAATGGACAATAAGTATTGTACAATTCAGGAAGAGTGCCAAATTGACTGCCAATATTAATGTCATTTTGGGTGCCGGTATAATGAAAAAGTTGTTTCCCTTCTTCAACTAACGGATCAGGCTAGTTGGGCTAACTTTGAGAACCTAAATTTTCTTTTTTCTACCAAATCAATGTTGAATGTTTACTTGAAATTGTAGTTCCCTTAGTGATGCTACATATAATACAAAGCAAATAAATCATAAATGTTTCGTTAAAGTGGGTGTTTTCATGGACTAATTTTTTGCGCATAGCAGCAACTACTTTACTGTTTATACCATTTTTCTGAAATTAAGAAGATTATTACATAGTAGTAAAATAAAAGAAAAAATTATTACATACTAATAAAGAATGTAATTTTTTATAGGTAATACCTCACTGAAATATTTACCAAAGATCTTAAATTTCTCAGTCTATTATACTAATTATTAGTTTGTAACCCTTGATATTAAACGCCTTCATCTAATTAAATAATCTTTATGAATATTTAAATTTTTCTTTAATCAAGTTTACATACAAACGGTATGATTTTTTTGAATACAAAACTAGGAGGGAAATAAATTGAGAAAGTTGTTTAATCCTGTTTTATTAGTAGCAATTGTAGCAATGTTGGTAGGCAGTGCTTTTTCAGTAACATCAAATGTGTTCGCTTCAGAAGAATCAGAACAAGTATCTGAAGTAGATTTAAAGGTAATGACTTATAATGTAAGATATCAAAATAGCAGTGATCCTTCACCGCATACTTGGGCAGAGAGGCTTCCGGCAATTAAAAAACTCATTGAAAGGGAACAACCAGATATTATTGGTACACAGGAAGTTTTACATAAACAGCTTCTAGATCTTGAAGAAAATTTGCCGCAATACGAATGGATTGGTTTAGGCCGTGAGGGAGGAAGCAAAGGCGAATACTCAGCTATTTTCTATAATGAAAATCGCTACACTCCTTTAGAGTATGACCACTTTTGGTTATCAGATACACCAAATGTGATAGGATCCATGACTTGGGGAAATACAATTCCACGTATGGTAACATGGGCGAAGTTTCTTGACAAGCAAACCAATCAACAATTTTATGTTGTAAATACTCATTTTGACCATAAATCTGCAAATGCTAGAGAGAAGAGTGCAGAATTAATTAAAGAAAAAATAAAAGCCTTCAATCCAGAGCTTCCTATTGTATTAACAGGGGATTTTAATGCGAGCCCTGACAGCAAACCTTATCAACTCCTTACGACGGAAGGACCATTTGTTGATTTATGGAAAGTAGCGGAAACAAGAATTAACGAAGAACTTGGTACAGCTAATGCTTTCAAAGACCCGACTGGTGGAGGGCCGGAGAAGCGTATTGATTGGATTCTTTCTAAAGGGAATGTCCAAGCGCATACAATTGAAATTCTCGATGATCATAAACATGGCCAATTCCCAAGTGATCATTATCCTGTTATGGCAGATTTGACTTTGACTTACTAAGCCAATTATTGAAAGAAGAAATTGGAAAGTCTTGATCCTTTATTCGAAAAGGATTGAGACTTTTTCTATATTAAGATATTTAAAAATAAAGATTAGAATGCTTGATTATTACTCTAGTGGACTCCAACTTCACTTCTACAGCAATTGGGCACTTTTCTTTAATAAGAAGGCGTCTTTTTGTAATGAGTTAGATTCAAGAACCATACATTTAAGGGATTGGATTATGTTAAAGTCTATAAGAGATTGTGAAGGTCTCTACTTAAACTATAGGGTGGTTTAGTTAAATAAGAATCCGGTAAACTAAAATAAAGAAAACTCGCCAATACAGCGGCGAGTTTTGCTTTTTTATATACCATTAGCTATGTCAAAACGACTGTCATTTCGATTTGAAATTTCAGAAAAGCACCTCAAAACGGAACCCTTTACTATTAAAAGACAGAGCCTTTATTTTTTGACCATGACTAAGAAGGTTGACTGCCCCTTGTCAAAACTTACTGTTTCAATGAAGCCTGCTTTTTTGTATAGACGAATGGCCCTTTTATTAAAAGAAGCCACAGTTAATCTTAGAGGCATATTTGGAAATCCCAGCTGAACATGATGCAGGATGAACGAAAAAAACAAATAGCCCAATCCCCTGCCTGTTCTGTCCGGCTCAAGACCAAGGCCGATATCAATCATATTCTCTGAATAGATGTCCGGTAGAGAGCCGTTCGGAACTTGAGCCGGTTTTCCCAGGCAAAAAAAGCCTATTAATCTGCTGTTCATGTCAACCACTGCATAATAAGAGTTTGACAGCATTCCATTGATATTGCCTTCTGTAAGATCCATGTTATAAAAATCATAAGGCGGTTCATAGTTCCATTGCAGAATTTCAGCAGCCATTCTTCGGCTCATCTTTTTTATTAATAACTGCATGCAATCCCCCTCTATAACTAAAGCTGTCTTTTATTCAGCTCATCTCTTATCTCTTTTAAAACATCATTTCTTTCTTTTGTTAATTTAAGAAAATAGATGACCGCAAAGATCCCTAAAAAAAGAATCCTATATACAGCAGAAGCGGTATTAGCAGCAGAATAGAGTCAATTGATTCAGCTCCTTCCTTTTTCATCTGCAGTTATAAAGTTTAACTGGGCGCAAACAGGGAGAGATACCTGTTTATCATTCTTATCAAAGCGAGGTTATGAAAATTTCTCACAGCTGAAAATAAAGTTGTAATTTATTACAGGCGCTTTAAGCGGTATCTGTAATGCGACTGAAAAAGAGCTTTCTGACAAGGGAATACCGAACTACCCATTTAGTCTGTGAGTGAATTACAAGACTTTTCGAGTTAATTCCGAGACTTTTCGAGTTAATTCCAAGACTTTTTCCATTAATTCCGCATAATTGTGAACAAAAGACGTTTGTCTGAAACAGAGCCAGGCTATATAACTAGAAAAAGCTATGTCCTCAATGTGGCACAGCTTTTTCTAGCTACCCTTTTACAGTACGGTCTTTCAAAATTACAGGTGCTTCCTGCTTCTTAATCACTAAAACAAACAGACTCGCCACCAAGCAGAATAGACCAGATATAAGAAAAGCCCACGTGTAAGAGCTGAGAACCTTATAGATCATTCCCCCGCCAAAGGCAGCCGCTGCAGCACCAGCTTGATGTGCTGCAAATATCCATCCATAAATAATGCCGCTCTTTTCAATCCCAAAGACTTGCCGCGATATTCCAATCGTAGGCGGAACAGTCGCAATCCAGTCCAAACCGTAAAAAATAGAAAAAATGATTAGTAGACTTGTAGAGCCTTCAAATAATGCATATGGCAATAACAGCAAAGACAAACCTCTAAGTCCGTAATACCAAAACAGCAGCCAGCGATTATCAAATCGGTCTGAAAGCCATCCAGACGCCGTTGTTCCGATTAAATCAAAGATGCCCATAAAGGACAGCAAGCCCGCAGCTGTCACTGCCGGAATACCAAAACTGATGCAAACCGGAATAAAATGCGTTCCGATCAACCCGCTCGTCGATAGTCCGCATATAAAAAAACTTCCTGCAAGCAGCCAAAATTCCTTTGCTTTTATTGCTTCAATTAAGCCCTGAAATGCCATGATGATCGGATTTTTCTTTTGGACCGAGCTTTCTATTGGTTCTTCATCCTCTGATCCATAAGGCAAAATCCCGATATCCACTGGTGAATTTTTCATAAAAATCAGGATGATTACAAACATTCCAAGACAAAGAAATAAAACGAGGGAAATGGCTTCCCGCCATGAATAAGCCTCAGTGATCCAGGCTAAAACCGGCAGTAAAATCAACTGGCCGGTTGCAGTGCTTGCTGTCAGAATACCAACGGCAAGCCCTCTCCTTTTAACAAACCATCGATTTGCAACATAAGGGCTCAATACGGTCAAAAACAACCCTGAACCAAGACCTATAATAACACCCCATATAAGAATGAGCTGCCAGGAATCCTGCATGAAAAAAGTGAGTACAATCCCTGACAGTAAGGTGGTCATCGCAAGAATCATCATTCTTTTTAAGCCAAGCACTTCGATCAGGGCAGCCATAAATGGTCCTGACAGGCCATATAGAAACAGACTGATAGCAAAAGCAAGCGATATGACGGGGCGGTCCCAGCCAAACTCCTTCTCAAAAGGCACGATAAATACTCCCGAGGAAGATCTGATAATGCCGGCTACAATAATGGCCAAAAAAGTGACAGATAAAATGATCCAGCTATAGTGAATACGTTTCATATATGTACCTTCATTCTCTTTTATTCTATTTTATATTAACCATAGTATTTCACAGCAGTAATCTTCAAGCTTCATCCAGCTGAAAATTCCTTCGCCCCCAAATAGCGTTCTTTAAGGATTTTCCTGTGATGAAGCTCATGACCGGCAATAATACATGCTATCGCACGTACTGTAACATCCAATTGATTTGCCATTCCCCATCTCAGCCAGTCTTTTTCTTTTAAACTCTTAAGCAGGAGCAGCGTTCCCTCTCGGACAACGAACAGGTTCTGAAGGAGATCTTCCATCTTCTCCTGATTAAAATTCGCCTGAGCTACATATGCATTTTCATCATAGCCAGGCAGCTGCGCCGCATCTCCCCTTGCAATGGATAAAAGACGGTATGCCATGATTCTTTCCGTATCCACAACATGGCCGATCACTTCCTTTATGCTCCATTTACCCGTTGCGTATCTGAATTCCCCTTCTGCTTCAGAAAGGTCGTTAAGCAAATGCAGGGTATCCTTTACTTGCTGCTTTAAAAGCTGTTCAATATCTCCTTCAGGTATCATGCTGATATATCCTGCATAATACTGTGCATATTCATTTTGTTCCGGGCGTTTGTTCATGCTCCTCATCCTTTATCAAATATTTTCTCTTTTATACACTCTTATTCTTCATTCTATGACCAATTCCCATCCCTCAGCATCTTTTCCAACCGGATCAAAAGCCTAAAGTGGGTTTCATCTACAGAGCCTATGTTTTTAGAAAGGTTCCATAATTGAATCTTGGATGTTTCCTTATTCACTTTAAACAGCTTTAAATCCTCTGCAGCAGCGAAAAAAATTGGACTGTATTTTACTTTTCCCGTGCGCTTCTTTCTTTTTTCAGCAAACCGGCAAAATCCAGTTCCGGAATAAATTGCCCGGTCTCCTATAACTCTCTTATTGCGCATTCTTTTGGAGATTCCCCGATTTTCCTTCTCCCGCCGGGAAGCTCCCATTGCTTTCTCTTTATACTGAAACAAAGCAGGAATTTCCCCCTGCATTTGAAAATAACAAAAGATCCTGCCAACGGCTGAAATGAAACCATTTCGGATTCATCTGCGCTTAAAAAGTCATCAAATTCTGATCGGCTCCTGATAGTCTATTCCTCCCTGAATTCTGCGAAGAGAATGTGCTTGGTCATTTGAGATGATTATGCTCTGCTTTTCAGGAATGTCACAGGTGAATTGTAAATTAATGAACACACCAACTTCTTATCTTTCCTTATACTTCCAATGATTTTCCTCCATATCCTCATAATACAATCGATCAAGAAGCTGATTTAGAACGCCATTAAAGTACCCTGTGATGCTGCGTACCTTTTTTCGCTTTACAGCTTGAAACAAAATTTTGACTGATTCAATTCCTATTTTTAATAACGCCTTTTCTATGTAAATACCATTTAAATGGACAATTTGTGCTGTATAAATTCCATACATGCGGTTAATTAATTTTTGATCTTTTGTAAAGCATTGGCACATATGCTGAAATTGGAGAAAAGGTGACAAAGGCTGGATCTCTGGATACGTATTTAATTCTTTTTTTATGCTTAAAGAAGGATGGCTTAAAGGTGTGACATTTTGCATCTTCTCTTGTGTGACATTTTGCTTTTGCTGATGAGGGAGAATAACAATAGCATTTGACGTTTGCTGATTGTCGCTTTTACGCTTAAGTGCATACTGCCTGATAATTCCAAATTCCTCTAATTGATGACAAACACGGATAACCGTTCTCCGGCATTTCCCTGTTAATTCACCTATTTTATTTTTTGATAAAAAAGAGACTCCCATGTACTTCAAACTGTATCTTCCAATAAGCTTTAAAACCTCAATCATTGTTTTGGTAAGCCTATTATTCTCATCTTTCAAATGATTGTAGATGGATGCGTCAAGCTCTTCGCATGTGCTAAAGAGCTGCAGTTTTTTATAAGTCTCAGGGCATGCAAGAAAATCAATCCTTTTTTTCATCAGAAAAATTCCTCCTCATAACTTCCTGTCAAAAAAGTTATAAAGAGGCATTTAATGAGGAGTAGCATTTTTTTCTTATTTTTTTAAAAAAACATGCTGTCAGCTTAAAAGAGATAACAAGCGTCATCAAATAAATTGATAACGCCTGACAAAAGATTTCTAATTGCTTTTCTGCCATTCATAATAATCCTGAACATGAAACGACCTGAATCCGCATGATTCATACAGTTTAAGAGCATGAGCATTTTCAGCCTCAACTTCAAGGAAGATCGGATAGCCTGCTTCATTTTCCTTTGCGATTATTTTATGCAAGGCATTTCTTCCGATGCCCCTGCCCTGATAAGCAGGCAGCACAGCAAATCCGTAGATCCATGCCTCGCCATTTATATGAGAAACACGCATTTTCCCCACTGCTTTGTTTTCAAATTCAATCATAATAAAATCCTGATCATCTTCACGTTTGATGGAATGGTTGTAATCTGATGCATCTTGTTCCATGTATCCAAAGCATCTTACATCCAGCTGAATCTCGAGCGGCAGATCGCTAGGTTCAGATTGCCTTAACGTGACATGATTATCAGCGGCAAGTTCTTTTTCCGCCCACTTCATTTGATATTCAGAAAAGGAATATTCACATGAAATAGTTGTCAGAAAATCCTTTGCAGCTGCAGACTGTCCAGGAGCATTAAAAAGAACTTCCCTGTACTTTTGCTCTGTGCAGGCTGACAAAGCCTGTTTCATAAGCTTTGAGAAAATCCCTTTTCTTCTGTACTCTGGATTGACCATGCCGCATAATTCAGCTTTTTTTCCAAAGCTGTATATTCCCAAAAATGCCGCAAGCTTTCCGTCTTCATAATGAAGAAAATCACTCTGTTCATTTTCAGAACGATTTCTAAGCATCTCCCAGTTCAGTTTTAATTGTATTTTATCGTTAGCTTCGCATTCATGCTGAAGCTCCCCAATCTCAATCAGCTGTTTTTCAGTTAACATATTGTTCCTCCAGAAACTATAAAGTTTTGACTATCAAAGTATTATTCTTTAAAAGAAATCAAAAATCCTTTTAAAAAAGGCAAAAGAGGAGGAAAACAGGGCATAGACACGAATAAATTATATATAAAGGAGTGATTTTTTCATGGAACATACAATTATGCAGCACATGGAGATTGTGAGAGGAATTACAGAAAACACACTCAGCAAAATACCTGATGAAACAGCGGACATCATTCCTGCAGGCTATAACAATAACATCCGCTGGAACTTTGGACATATTGCCTACATACAGGAAAAGCTTGTTTTTGAACTCGCTGGAGAAGAAGCTGGAGTTCCTGGGCATTACAAGGAGCTGTTCAGCGCTGGCACTAAACCGTCTGATTGGAATGGAACACCGCCTTCATTTGCTGAGATTTCAGAAGTGCTGAAAAATCAAAAGGATAGGTTAAAGGAGTACATCCCGGGTCACTTTCATCAAAAGTTGAAAGAGCCTTTCACCAACCGGGCCGGCATTACATTTCATACTGTAGGAGAGACCTTTTTATTCAGTTTCTATCACGAAGCCATGCATATTGAAACAATAAAGCGCATCTTCAAAGCCATTAAAAAAGCGGAACAGACTGCTTAGTCAAAAAGTTCAGAGGTGCAAAACAGTAAAATCGCATACTTATCAGCAGACCATTTAGCATGAAAATGGTCTGATTTTTCGTTGATATAATCAATGATAAAATGGAAATTCCAGCAGTTTAGTTGAAGAATGGTTTCTAGATTTCTGATCATCGGTCAGATTGTTATAGAACGTTATTAATAAAATCGAAGATCTATGTTAAAACACATCATGGAAATTGTGAAGATTTTCACTTAAACGAACGGGCTGGTTAGTGGAAAAGCAACTTTTAAGATTGTGTATATTTTGAGAGTAAGATTACCTTTAACTTGACAATCAAATCACCTGAATTATAATGGACATTACAGACTCTTAAAGTCTTTTATAGGGAGATGATGAAAACCATTGAAGTATTCAAAAGCCACTAATTACGCTCTTCACACGATGCTGCACTTAGCATTGTCAAATTCCGCAAAACCTGTTGGTGTACAGATGCTGGCAGAACAGCAAAAAGTATCACCTACTTATTTATCTAAGATACTAACAAAGCTTGTTAAAGAAGGCATGGTTACTTCTGCTTCAGGAGCTAATGGCGGATACTCATTAACTAAGGGGTGGGAATCCATTTCTTTTCTCGATATTATCTATGCAATTGAAGGGAAGTCTTCTTTGTTTGATTGTGATTATGATCATGGATCTGAATGCTCAATTCAAAAAGTCATGTTGAGATCAGAAGAAAAAATGGAAGAAGAACTAAGAAAACAAACAATCGCTGATTTGATTGATAAAAGGACAACAATATAAAACAAAGTTGTCTTTTATACCGCAATTGCGGATATAAAATATCTTTAATGTCGTTAAAATTGGAGTCGAATTGAGCAAGGATTTTTATGAAAATTAACATTGATAATTGTGTGGATACAGATTAATAAGTGACGTATGTCATTTTTTTAGTTTAATTATAGACATAAAAGGTCTTTAATGGTTGTTAAAACAGGTGAAAAAAATGAATAGGGAGGTAAAAAAATGAATGTTTTTGATTGTATCATTATAGGTGGAGGTCCCTCTGGGTTAAGTGCTAGTTTAACTTTAGGGAGGGCCAGGAAAAAGATTGCATTATTTGACGATGGAACGAACAGGAATAGAGTCACACAAGAGTCACATGGATTTATTACTCGAGATGGGATAAAACCACAAGGGTTTAAAGAAATAGGGTTAAAAGAGTTGGAGAATTATCCATCCGTATCATATTTTAATACCACAATTACTGAAATAATCAAAGATATTGGCAATGAAAGATTTTTTGTTACAACAACAGATGGTCAGGAATTTGCTGCAGAAAAGATTATATTAGCCACCGGTATTCAAGAGATATTTTCTATTCCAAGTGTGAGAAATTATTATGGGAAAAGCCTTTTTAGCTGCCCGTATTGTGATGGCTGGGAGTTAAGGGATAAGCCATTAATTGTAATAGCAGAAAAAGAAGAGCATGTCCTGCATATGGCAAAATTAATTTATAACTGGTCGAAGGATATAGTAGTCATAACAAATGGAGCGGAACTTTCTAAAGAAGGAGTTCAAGAGTTACAAAACGCAATATCATAATAAAATCGGAGCCGATAAAAAACTTAATAGGTGATGACGGTTATCTACAAAAGATTGAATTTTTATCAGGAGAAACGATCATAAGATCAGCTGGGTTTGTTGTTCCATCTTTTTATCGTCCAAATCAATTTGCCGAGAAGCTTGGGTGTGAAGTTCAAGAAAACGGAACAGTTGTAACAGATGGTGTTGGTAGAACAACACAAAAAAATATATATATTGCGGGAGAAACTGAAAAATCCGGACCTTCCTCATTAATGATTTCTGCCGCAGATGGCAGTAAAGCTGCAGTTTCCGTAAATACTGATCTAACTATGGAACGTTTTTGATTACGGTAATCTGCAGCTAAAGGGTGCTTTTTGTAAAAACCGATCAAATCAACAAAAGAGCATACAAATTACAATGCCAATTGGTATGCTGTTTCATTTGTTAGTTGATTTGTTTGCACTGATTAACCGAATTCAAAACTTGATCGTGAGCTTTTTTTCACTTTCTTAAATAATACTTTTACTTGCCAATATAATTAAGTTACTATCCCAATTCAATAAAATAGTGTCCGATTTTACAAAATACTTTTTTTTCAAACAGCTGCCAATTCCCGCCAAAACAAAAAACCTCAATTCAGTGTTTTCCACTTTATCAAGGTTTACAGTCATTTATTTAAACCAGCCCTTTTCCTTTGATTGGGAAATGGCCTCTATCCGATTTTTCACTTCCAGCTTATCAAAGATTGTTGAGATATAATTCCGGACTGTTCCTGCTTTAATGCTAAGTTCTTCGGCTATTTCTTTTGTGTTCATTCCGTCTGCGACGAGCTCCAGCACTTCTTTTTCCCGTTCCGTTAAAGGATTTTCTTCACTGTACACATCATCCATGAGTTCAGGTGCGTAAATTCTTCTGCCTTCCATTACACTGCGGATTGAGCTTGCAAGCTCCTCGCTTGGGCTGTCCTTTAATAGATAAGCACTAACTCCTGCTTTTACCGCTCTCTGAAAATATCCAGAGCGAGAGAACGTTGTTAAAATAATCACTTTACAGCCTTCCGCCTTCAGCTGCTCGGCGGCTTCGAGTCCATTCATTCCAGGCATTTCTATGTCTGTGATGCAAACATCCGGCTTGAATTTTTTCACAAGGGCCACAGCCTCTTCCCCGTTATGAGCCTTCCCTACAACTTCCATATCATCTTCCAAATTCAGCAGTGATCCTAATGCGCCCAAAAGCATTTGCTGATCCTCTGCAATAACGATTCGGATCATATGAAATCCTCCTTATCCTTTTGTTTTACATCATTCGGTACTTTAATGATAAGCGTGGTTCCATTTTCTGAGTAAATCTCGAGACTTCCATTTACAAATTCCAAGCGCTCTTTCATGCCGTTCAGCCCGTTGCCTTTTGTAAAATCACCCTCTGTGATGCTTCCGATTCCATCATCACGGACCGTCATCACAATTCCGTCCCACGTCTGTTCAACCCGGAAATAACAGGTTTTTGCCTTGCTGTGCCTCACAACATTGTTTACCGCTTCTTTTAAACACATGCTCAATATATTTTCAGTAAGCAGGGAAACATTTGAAAGTGCTGCATCCTGTTCAAGCACAAACTCAATTTCAGCCGCTTTTAAAATCTGTTTTACGCGGACCATTTCCTCTTTAAGCCTGATGCCCCGCATTTGCGAGACCATCTTTCTCACTTCATTTAAGGCTGTCCTTGCTGTAGCCTGAACATCTTTTAATTCTTCGCGTGCTTTTTCAGGATCTTTATAGATTAATTTCCTGGCCAAATCACTTTTCAGACCTATAAGCGATAGCTTTTGTCCTAACGTATCATGCAGATCGCGGGCAATTCTCTGACGCTCTTCAAGCTTTACAAACACGGAGATTTTCTTGTTGGCATCCTCAAGCTTTTCTTCAAGCTGTCCCCTCTCCTTTTTATTATAGATATTAAAAGGAAGAAGAATGACACTGATGCACGTGATAATAATAAATGGGAGCTGCTCTAAAAACGATGCTTCCTGAAAAATAATAGTTAAGTTAATGGCAACTGTAGTAACAACTAAATGGATGACGTAAAGTGTCAGAAAAGCGATGCGGTCTCTTATATTTCCGATCAGATAAGCAATATAAAACGCAAAGTAAATGTAAGTAAATAAAAACATCGACGTAAAAGAAATGGCTATTAATAGACTCGTCCAAAGATAAACAGGCCAGCCCTTTGAAATAAATGCAAACCTAAAAATAATAAAAAATAAAATGGTCAAAGAGATTCCAACGATGATCTCAGCCGTTGAGGATGATTGAAGGATAAAATAAAATGGCAGAATGCTGAGTACGGCCCATATATAAGGAGAAATTCCGTTATTAATATATCGTTTAAACATGATGGAAACTCCTTTTTTTAACTATTTTATCATAATAAAACACATGCAGCCTATAAAGACTGCATGTATTTTCCAATTTCTCTTATACTTGATGACTGCTTCTCATTTTCGAGAGAGCTCTTATTTCTTTATATCCGACAAACTTTTTGCTTCTTTCATCCCATAAACGGAATTTAAGTGACTGCAAGCTTGTTGCAAGTGTAATTGTCGGAATGTTTTGAAGAGGCGCTGTGTTGTTGTGTGCTTCTTCAAGACGGTAGTTCGGCACCCTCGGGCTCAAGTGATGAACATGATGATAGCCGATGTTGCCCGTAAGCCATTGAAGCGGCTTTGGAAGCTTATAAAATGAACTTCCTTCTACAGCTGCTTTTACATAATCCCAGTTTTCATCTTCTTCAAAATAAGAATCCTCAAATGTATGCTGTACGTAGAAAAGCCATACTCCCATTGATCCCGAGATTAAGAAAATCGGACCTTGTACTAAAAGAAAGGCTTCCCATCCAATCGTGAAACACAAAGCAGCCGTTGCTGCCGCAATTAATGCATTCGTAAGATAAGTGTTCATTTTCTCACTTGTCTTTGCACCTTTTTTATTAAAACGGTTCTTGAAAATAAATACGTAAGTTGGTCCTAGTCCGAACATCACAAGCGGATTTCGGTATAGACGGTAGGCAATTCTGCGCCACACCGGCTCTGCCAGATATTCATCCACTGTGAGAACCCAAATGTCGCCAGTTCCGCGCTTATCTAAATTACTGCTAGTTGCATGATGAATCGAATGGTCATGCTGCCATTGGTTGTAAGGAAACAGCGTTAAAACCCCTGTAATCGTACCAACGATTTTATTTGCTTTACGGTTCTTAAAGAACGAGTGATGACAGCAATCGTGAAAAATAATGAAAATTCTTGTTAAAAATCCAGCAGCTAAGACAGCAAGTCCAAGTGTCAGGAAGTATGAAATCGACAGACTCTGATACGCAAGCACCCAAATGATCATAAAGGGTCCTATCGTATTGATGATCTGCATGATGCTGTCTTTCGTATTTGCTTTTTCATATGGAGCTACTTGTTTTCGTAAGTTTTTTTGCAATTCTTTGCTCATTGTTTTTGATTCCCTTCTAAATAAGGTAATTCAAATTATAGAGGTATTCCATTCATCTGTGCAGACATAGGTGTCATGCTGGATACATGATAAATGTCATATAGGGAATGGAGATGATTTCCACATTCATTTTCTGCAGGTTAAAAATATTCTATACGTGTTTTTTGAGATTTAAAAAACCTTATCAATTAAAAGAAGGAAATAAAGATCTTATGTAGAATTGTATAGTGAACAGTACGTATGTTCTTATTGCAAATTCAAATCGGATGGGAGCTAATCACATGTATTTAACCGTACAAAGCTTTATCAGCGACTACAAAAATGAAGCAGCGGTCACTCAAAAATTGCTGGATTCTTTAACAGATGCCTCACTAAAGCAGGAAGTTGCACCCGGGCATCGGTCTCTTGGTGATCTGGCATGGCATTTAGTGCCGGCTTCAGGAATGCTTGAACCGATGGGGTTAAAAGTTCAGGGACCTGCAAACAGCGAGCATCCGGCTAAAGCAGCAGAGATTGCGGAGCAATACCGCGTGGCGGTTCAATCTCTTCTTGAGGGCGTAAGTGATTGGGATGATGAGAAGATGCAGGAAACAAAAGAAGTGTTTGGTTTTCAGTGGAAAAACGGGATGACCTTATCTCTATTCGTTAAACACGAAATCCACCATCGCGGACAGCTGACTGTTTTGATGCGTCAGGCAGGACTTCCAGTTACGGGCGCTTATGGGCCATCAAAAGAAGAATGGTCTGATATGGGAGCTCCAACTTCTTAAATAGAACCGTGCAAGCATCTTGGTCAGCTCCGAAAGGCAGAGAAGGATCCGCCAGTAAATGCGCTTTTTGCTTTTACTGCGGATCCGTTCTGTCCGAAGTTAGGCGCTGACACTAGACAGAAGCGCTAAAAATTATATCCTTTCAATCCTTTTTCACCCTCTGGTCCAGGCTTATCATTAATGAGCTGCAGCATGTTTTTGATTCGTTTTTTTCAGCCCTTGATTTCGTTTCAAATAATTTTTGATAGTTGGAATGACAAAGCGGTCAGCCCCGTAAAACCATGTTACTGCACCGGCTGCCATTAATAGCATAGCTGCGGTGTAGAGAATTGGATTTGTGCTTGTTGTCCCTGCCAGCATAAAATTAAGATTCAAGAATGCACCTGCTAATAGAGCCGGGAGTGTTGCAAGTCCTACGATTAAAGCAATTCCTACAAGCGTTTCACCCCATGGAACAAGAAAATTGATCAGATCAGCATTCGGCAAAGCTGCATGTTTTAGAAAAGCCGCATACCAGCCTTGTACAGCAGTTGAAAACCCGTTCGAACAGGGATGATCCGAGTTCTAGTGCCCCTTCGGAACACATTTTTCAGCCTTTACCCGATTTTAGTGCTCCATTCTGTTCCTTTGGAACACTTTTTTCAGCTTTTACCCGGTTTTGGGGTTCCATTCTGATCCTTTGGAACACTTGTTCCAGCTTTTACCCGGTTTTGGGGCTCCATTCTGCTCCTTTGGAACACTTGTTCCAGCTTTTACCCAGTTTTGGGGCTCCATTCTGCCCCTTCGGAACACATTTTTCAGCCTTTACCCGGTTTTGGGGCTCCATTCTGATCCTTTGGAACACTTTTTTTAGCTTTTACCCGGTTTTGGGGCTCCATTCTGATCCTTTGGAACACATTTTTCAGCCTTTACCCGATTTTAGTGCTCCATTCTGCTCCTTTGGAACACTTTTTTCCGCTTTTACCCGGTTTTGGGGCTCCATTCTGATCCTTTGGAACACTTTTTTCAGCTTTTACCCGGTTTTGGGGCTCCATTCTGATCCTTTGGAACACTTTTTTTAGCTTTTACCCGGTTTTAGTGCTCCATTCTGCTCCTTTGGAACACTTTTTTCACCTTTTACCCAGTTTTTGTGCTCCATTCTGCTCCTTTGGAACACTTTTTTCACCTTTTACACGGTTTTGGGGCTCCATTCTGCTCCTTTGGAACACTTTTTTCACCTTTTACCCGGTTTTGGGGCTCCATTCTGCTCCTTTGGAACACTTTTTTCACCTTTTACCCGGTTTTGGAGCTCCATTCTGCTCCTTTGGAACACTTTTTTTAGCTTTTACCCGGTTTTGGGGCTCCATTCTGATCCTTTGGAACACTTTTTTCAGCTTTCAACCGGTTTTGGGGCTCCATTCTGATCCTTTGGAACACTTTTTTCAGCTTTTACCCGGTTTTGGGGCTCCATTCTGATCCTTTGGAACACTTTTTTCAGCTTTTACCCGGTTTTGGGGCTCCATTCTGATCCTTTGGAACACTTTTTTTAGCTTTTACCCGGTTTTGGGGCTCCATTCTGATCCTTTGGAACACTTTTTTCACCTTTTACCCAGTTTTGGGGCTCCATAGCTCTATCAGAACAAATCCAGATTCTATTAGTGTAAATCTATGTCCAATCAGTGCAAATCAAACTTTAATCAGTTTTCTCAGATGTAACAAAAAACAGCCTTACAGGCGTCGCCAATAAGACTGCAGCAATGATTAAATTTTTAATAAAATCCGGTTACCGGAAGGGTCTGCCGTGATCAACTCGCCGTTTTCCTCCAAGACGTCTGCACCTGTTTGCTTCAATTGCTGAATAGCATTAGTTCTTGCTTCTTCATCAGGAAAGACGAGTGTAAACCATTTTAACCCGACGCTGTTTTCGGACGGAGCAGGGGCACCTTCTCCAGCCCATGTGTTTAAACCAATATGGTGATGATAGCCGCCTGTTGACATGAATAAAGCTTGTCTGCCGTAACGGGTGACAACCTCAAATCCCAGACCTTTTCCATAAAATTCTTCTGTATCTTTCAAATGAGATACATGCAGATGGATATGCCCCATTACTGTTTCATCAGGAAGAACAGTCCATGGTCCACCTTTCCCTTCAGCCAGAACACTTTGAGCGTCAAGCGGTTCTGTAGCCATGGAGACCTGACCATCCTGCCATGTCCACTCTGATGCTGCACGGTCTGCATAAATTTCAATTCCGTTGCCGTCCGGATCATTTAAGTAAAGGGCTTCACTCACATAATGATCGGATGCCCCAATAGGATAGTTGATCTGAACCAAATGCTGCAGGACCCTGCCTAAGTCTGACCGATTTGGCAGCAGCAGAGCAAAATGATAAAGCCCTGTTGTTCGAGGCTGTTTAGCTGAAAGATTTTCCGGCTGTTCAAGCGACAGAAGAACCGTCTTGCCGTCAGCTGTCAAATTAGCATGCTTTTCAGTTTGATCAAGAATCTTAAAACCGATCACATCCTGATAAAACGTTAATGCCCTGTTTAAATCCTGAACTTTAATGGTGACTTGACCTACATACGTATGCGGATGCTGATGAAACTCCATAAATGAATCCCCCTTTAATATGATATGATTATAACTTACTTTATGTAAGTAATTATATTTTCGTAACCATAAGAAGTCAAGCAATTAATTTACAATTGTCAAATAAGAAAAGCACTTAATTATATAGACTTCCCAATTCGTTTCAACCATACTAAGAAAAAGGATAGAACCAAGGCCCGCTCCGAAAAGCAGATACGAATGCGAGATGCGGAGCTTGAGATACCATCAAAGCACAATATTTATTCTTTCCAATATCTAAATTCAAAAGCTTAAACGATCGCTTTTACCAGAGGTGCTCTTATGAAACATCTAAAAAATCTTTTTTACTTTGGTTACGTGCAAGCCGTGTCCTGCCTTTTTCCGGTTATTATCTTTCTAACTCTCGCTTTGACAAAATACATAGAAGTTCCTTCAATTGCCCGCTATGATCTGATTTTGCTGATTTGTCTTGCTGCTCAAATCCTGATGATTCATTTCAAATACGAAACAGCAGATGAAGTGAAGGTTATTTTTGTTTTTCATATTATCGGACTTGCCCTTGAGCTTTATAAGGTGCAGATGGGTTCGTGGGCGTATCCTGAAGAAGGGATAAGCAAAGTATTCGGGGTGCCATTGTACAGCGGGTTTATGTATGCGAGTGTGGCAAGCTATATGTGCCAGGCGTGGAGGAGAATGGATTTGCGGATCAGCAGCTGGCCGGCCTTATGGATCGTAGTCATACTTGGAGCTGCTATTTACTTAAACTTTTACACGCATCATTACATCTATGATGTGCGCTGGATTTTGAAACTTTTGATCCTTCTTGTTTTCCTAAAGACGTTTGTATCATTCACAATAAACAAAACTGCCTATTCCATGCCGCTTACTTTATCCTTTTTTCTAATAGGATTCTTCATTTGGATAGCAGAAAATATTGCGACTTTCTTTGGGGCATGGGCCTATCCAAATCAGCAGCAAAACTGGGAAATTGTCCATATCGGAAAAATCAGCTCATGGCTGCTGCTGGTGATTGTCAGTTTTATGATTGTGGCTCAGTTGAAGCACATAAAAGAATTCAATGAACAGCCTGAAACCTTATCTGCCCGACAATAAAAAAGCTTGCAGCTCTCCTAACGCTGCAAGCTTTTCTACCATTCGACCGGGACTTCACCATATCGTTCCCATAGCTTTGGAAACCTCTTTTTCATACCTTCCTCATCGTCTTCATCCCAGTCAAATTCCAATTCAGGCTGCTCCTCAAACCCTGCAAGCTGTTCATAGAGATCGTAATAGGCTTCATCATCCTGACCAGTTTTTTCTTCAAAAGCCATGCATGCCGCTGATAATAAATCCTCTAACTGCGGCAAATCATCAAGTTCTTCCATTTTTATAAGGAAAGGAATAAGACTTTCTGGATCTTTATTGCCATTATCATAAACATCTTTTCCTTGAAAAATAAGCCATGCTCTAAAATAGTCAAAACAATCATCAGAACATCCGCCCAAAATGATATAGGCAGCAGCCCATAGGTTTGAAGTATACGATTTGTTCATGTACTGATTTAGAATAGAATCAAATTTAATCAAGTCTTTAACACTCAATTTGGATAAATAGTCAATCAGACACTCTATTTGCTCCTCACTATCTTCAGCCTTGCTCTTAACCAATTTCAATAGATCCCAAAACGCTTTATCTTTCATGGCGCTTTCTTTTATAATCCCCTCGCTTCCCTCAGCAGGAATATAGCCTTTTTTTACCTTAGACTTTATTAGTTTTTCAGCTTCTTTTTGACAGATCTCAGCAGTCTCAAATGTTTTAGTTTTGACTGCTCCGCCTGTGCCTATCTTCCCATATGTAATTGTATAGGAGGTCTCTTCTGCTTTTATCTTCCAAAATTTATTGGATGCTCCATCATTGAAAATAAGCAGTTTTTCCATAAACCTACATCAAACCCTCTCATTTTATAATCTACTATTTACATTTTACAAGACTATCAATTTCTTTAATATCTAAAAAAACAAACAAAACAAAAAGCATCACCGATTAAAGTCATGCCATCCATTTTCCCGCTATTCTGATATTTCTCTCTATATCAGGCTGTAATCCCGCATCTCCATGTATCTTTCGAGTTTTCTCTTTACCCGCTGGAGAGCATTGTCTATTGATTTAACGTGCTTATTCAGCTCTTCGGAGATTTCAACGTATGATTGTCCGTCCATGTAAAGGGCCAATACTTTTCTTTCCAGATCACTCAGCATTTCGGCCATTTTCATTTCAATATCCAGCGCTTTTTCCTGATTAATGATCAAGGTGGCCGGATCCATTGTTTTTGTTCCTGGAATCACGTCGAGCAGCGTGTGGTTATCATCTTCAAAAAGAGGCTTGTACAAAGAGACATAGGAATTAAGAGGGGTGTGCTTTTGACGGGTGGCTGTTTTAATGGCCGTTATGATCTGTCTGGTAATGCATAATTCTGCAAACGCCTTGAATGAAGCCTGCTTGTCCACTTTGAAGTCACGAATGGCTTTATATAGACCAATCATTCCTTCTTGCACGATATCTTCTCGTTCTCCGCCAATGAGAAAATATCTGCTCGCTTTTGCCCGGACAAAATTGCGATATTTGCTGATTAAAAAGTCGGTCGATTCTGAATCTCCTTCTTGAACGAGTTCAAGCAAAATCTCATCTGTCAACTCAGCATAACTTTCAATCTTCCTCACTTCTAATGTAACACTCATACAGATCCCTCCGCAGATTTCATGATGATAATGGTCCCTCCCAAAAAATAGAAACTAGGAAGTATGTTTATATTACCCCAGATAGAACTTGAAAGATATGTAAAAATATCGACTCTTGTTTACAGCGGGAGCCATAAAATAAGAAAACATTGCAAGAATAGATGTGGAATTTGTCGAATAAAGAAGATTTTCCGTTTATTTTGTCAGTATTTTTGTTAATAAAAACAGGTTTAAGATAAATCAAATTTAAAAAGTAAGAGGTTCTTTTTTGAAGGTGTTTTCCATCTTCACCCAGAAGAAGAAATGGAACGCATTTGGAAGAGGTGATGATGTGTTAAAATCCATGCTGCTTTTTATTGGACCAACGATCATGATTGCTTTGGGACTGCACGGATTGAAGAGCGTTCCCCTGACTTTTTTTCTGTTTTACGGCTGGCTTCTGCTGGTCTCCGGCGCCAGAATTCGTCAATGCCTTAAATCTGAGAGAAACCTATTATTCTAAAAAAGAAGGTTTGTTAACTGGTTTTATTACTGGAATCATCTTTTTAGCCTTAATCTTTGGCACAGTATCAGCTTTCTCTGAATCTTTTTTTGATTCAGCAAAGCTTAAGAAGCTGTTAATAGACTGGAACTTTACTGGAGGGCATCATATCTTGCTTATTCTGATCCTGCTGATCGTCAATCCTCTTTTGGAAGAATTTTATTGGCGGGAATTCATGTATGCCAAACTGAACCAGAAAATGGGTATTTTTAATACGCTGCTGATTACATCTTTTTTCTACAGCCTATATCACATGCTGTCTCTGATCTCCTTGTTTAAATGGCCCATTAACCTTCTAGGAGTCATACCTGTCTTCCTGGCAGGAATGGTCTGGGGGTATGTTCGCCATAAATTTCAGACATTGATCCCTGCCGTACTTTGTCACATGCTCGCAGATTTAGGAATCATACTCGTTTATTTTAAATTTTTACATGTCTAACGGTAAGAGTTTACCTATTCTTCCTGGCCTTCTTATACGAAAAGGGCTCACTCTTCCTGACTTGTTTTCGATGAGGGAACAAGAGCCAATAAATATGTTTTCTTATTGTGTTTATCCCGTGATAAAAAAGTCCTACTAAAAGGACAAAAAGAATGAAACAGCCATTGCAATAAAATCCGTACCAGCTACCCCATCAAAATTGTTCTTCTCCATAAGCATGCCGAGAAAATACATGCAAAAAAGGAGCATAAAAATGTATATGTCCATTTTATCGTATACATGGATAAGAATGCAGTCATAAATCATGAAACCAGAAAAAAAGGTGCCTGCCAGAAGGGCGAATAGAAAGATAAGCTGTCCAAACCGAGTAAAAAACGGCTTGCTTTTTTCATCTGTAAAACTCCTTATCTCTTAAAAACATCTTTTTCTCCTTTTTCTCAAGCGGAATAGACCTTGCTGAAAGGTAGACTCCAGCTATGACAAAAAGGCCTCCTGCAAGCTGATACCACATTATTTTTTCTCCAATAAATAAAACAGCAAAAATGACGGCAAAGACCGGAATCAAGTTCAGAAAGATACCCGCTTTATTTGCTCCTACTCTGACAACAGCCGTATTCCAGGAGATGAAAGCAACAATAGATGCAAAAACTCCTGTGTATAAAATGGTGAAAACCGAAGAACTTGACCACACGATAGGAATATTTAAAATGAAAGTCTCATAAAAAGAAAGCGGAAGCAGAACGAGAATACCGAAAGCTATACATACGAGAAATGTGCTGTATCCAGGCAAAATTCCTGTATAACGCTTTATTAAAATGGAATAGATGCTCCAGCAAACAACCGCGGCAAGGACAATGAAGTCCCCAAAATTAAACGAGAAATTGACAAGGACTGAAAGAGATCCTTTTGAAAGAATAAAAAATAGCCCCGCAAGAGAAAGAACGGTTCCGATCATCTGATTTCTGTTCAGCTGCTCCCTGAGAATAAAAAAGGAAAGGATATAAATCACAATTGGAGTCGACATGTTTACTAATGAAGCATTAATGGATGTTGTGTAATGCAGCGCAAGATAAAGCAGGCTGTTAAATCCTGCAATTCCTGTTATAGACATCAAAATCAGGATGTGCCAGTTCTTTTTTAACTGTACGTACTCTTTTTTAAGATGAGGCCATGCAAAGGGCAGAAAAATGATTAATGCAGTACACCACCTGAGCAGGGAGAGGGTAAATGGAGGCATGCTGTCTGTTATGGCACGGCCGATGACAAAATTCCCTCCCCATAAAATTGTCGCAAGAACAAGAAGAAAATAGGGGTTGCGTTTATTCAAAGCTATTCATTCCTTTTCTGGTTTTATCTATGCTTATAAACTTCTGTGATTAGGACTGGCTTTCCTTCTTTTGATCAAAAGAATTATCTTGCATGGTTTCATGAAAAAAATACCCTATAGGTAGACTCTTTTTAAGTGTCTACTCTATAGGGTACAGATTAATTTGAAGGAGGATTTTTTTCATTCACGATCAAAAAAATATTTCTTATTCCGGATGCTAATACTGAAAACGAGCCCCAGTGCAAGCATGTTGCTGATCATTGAGCTTCCTCCATAGCTGATGAATGGAAGAGGAATTCCGGTAATCGGCAATAAGCCGATCGTCATTCCGGCATTTTGAAACACGTGAAAAGCAATCATTGAAATAACTCCTGTACATATGTACGAAGAAAAAGGGTCCTTCACATCAAGTGAAAGGCTGATGATTCGATAGATTAAAAGAAAATACAGGCTGATGACAAAGCTCGCTCCGACAAAACCATATTTTTCTCCGATGACACTGAAAATGAAATCAGTATGCCCCTCCGGCAAATGGACATTGCCTAAGCTTGCTTCTTTTCCTGTAACCAATCCGGATCCAATCGCAAGCATGGACTGATACAAGTGATACCCGTCCCCTTCTTTGAATTCTTCCGGGCTGAGCCATGCGTAAATTCGTCCCAGCTGATATTGCTTGACTCCGATGATACTCAGAACATCTGGCTGAAATACAATGAAATAAATAAGCAGACATCCAACAGAGCTCATTAAAAGGGAGATAGGGACAATCACTTTCCACGAAATGCCCGAAACTAAAATCAGTCCGCTGAAAATGGCAATGAGCACAAGTGAAGTCCCTAAATCAGGCTGCTGCATAATAATCGCAATCAGAGCAAATGTTGCGAGACCCATTTTGCTTAAAAGGAGAAAATCTGATTTCAAATCTCTGAATACATATTTCTCATGATGCGCTGAAATAAGATGACTGAGTGTAAGTATGAGGGCGATTTTGGAAAGTTCAGACGGCTGCAGGGAGCCAATACCAGGAATCTGAAACCAGCTTTTCGCTCCGTTTACCGGCCTTGCAATCGATTCTGGCGCGAGAATCAGAAAGATAAGCAGAAGCATGGCAAAACCGTAAGCAAACCATTGCATTCTCTCAATTTGCTCCATATCAAAATACATGACTGCCAAAATAATTCCGCAGCCTGCGATATACCAGGCCATTTGCTTCACAAGAAAATTTTCATTATACTGTCCGAATTCCTGAGCCGTGCTGATTGATAGAAAACTGATGATCGAAAATAAAAATACAATGAAAACCAGACTAAAATCAAAAGGATGTTCGTTTTTCTCCATTTTTTGCAAATCCTCTCACATCACTTTAAGCTGCAGAAAAGCGCATGCACCTTGATCAGATCCGACAGGCAGATAAGGATCTAGGCGCTGGAGCTTGACAAAGACCCTACATACTATAAAAATTGCAGTAATACTAAAAAAAAGACTGCTGATCGCAGTCCTTATGTCTTTACAATCAAAATAGGCTTACTGCCTTGTCCGGCATACGGTGCACGTTACCGTCTAAGCTGCATTCACCATTTCCTGTCTGCTGATTAGTATGACCGCATACATGAAGATGGCTGGCTTCAAATCATAAACCTGATTGCAGGCACTAACAGTTAAAACCACAACCCAAACTGGAATCATCTTGTTTCCCTCTCTAATATGTAAATACGAAAAATTTTGAGAAAAGGTTTCAGGAAATCATAGATTTTTTTCAAACTCTATTTCCCTATTACTTTCTCATTATCTCATCATCTCATCTTCAATCAATTCTAAAACTCTCTCATAATAGGTATCTTCATGAGGCACGAATCTAGATTTATCTACTTTTGTTTGGACATTTTTTCTAGTTCCGTCCTGATTCACTTCAAAACCGTCCATTAGAAGACTAGTTCTTCTCCCAGCCATAAGGTCTTTAACTAATTGCAATTCTGCCCGAGCCATTCCCGCTACTTCTTCTTTTTGCAAGGTAAATCTTTCAAAGGGCAGATTAAATGGATAAAAAAACACATGTGCAATTTCATTATCAATTAACCCTTTTTGAGATACACAATACTTCAGAACATCCAACAGGACTAGATCTGAGAAGGAGAGGCGAATGCCGATTTCCTCTTCTACCTCCCTGGTTCCATCCTCAATCGTTTCATCGGCCAGAATGTGGCCTGCAGCCGTAATATCATATAAATTGGGGTAATCCTTTTTCGCTTTGCTCCTCAACTGAAAATAGAGGTACACCCTGCCGTTCTCTCTTCCCGCAAACCAGCAATGAAAGGTTTCATGCCAGTAGCCGGACTTATGGACATCTGAGCGGGCAGCTGTTCCTATTGGATTGTGATTCTCATCATAAATACGAAGTAATTCTTTATCCATCTTTTGATGTCCTCTCAATTCTCTTCTTTCACCGCTTTACAATCTTCCATTATATAACATAACAAGAATAGGAAAACACACAACTATTTTTCCATCTTTTTATAAATCATCAATGTTTCCAATAGAAACTCTCTATCATACGCCGTTTTTTGATGAATTCGATCAGCCCATTCATCTATGGTTTCTGCGTCCAGGTCGTCAAACAATCCGCTATTGGTGCTTAAAAAGCTTTTCCAATTATAAAATTCAAAATGAGCTGTTTCTTTTCCAAGTTCAACTCTTTTTTCTAAAAGAGGCTCCCGCTTGATTGTATTTTGAGATTGTTCAGCTGCAGCCATGAACAGTGTTCGATCGATAGGTACAGTCTGATAGATTTGTGCGGACGACTTTCCATTCGGACGATAGTAAGTAATCTTCACATCATCTCCGACCGGTTCCACCTTTATTTCTGCAGCAGGAAAAAATCCCTTTAGTTTTTCAGTCGTGAAATCCTGTGCTTTGGCGTCAATCAAGATTGGATTCAGCCACTGATCTCCCAAGTCACACAAATATCTTCTGCCCAATTCATCAAGCGCAATGACAGCTGCATGATCTAATCCAATTGGGTAAGCATCAATTCCTCCTTTTGCAAGCTCATCCAGCAGCCAAATCGATAAATCAAAACAGTTGCCTGTTATGCCGTACTGCTCCTTGTGTTCCTTCATTAACGAAAGATCTCTCTGCTTTTTTGAACCGGCTTTCCCGTAATACCATGCCTTAGTAAGGGTTTCCATCGGAAATTCATCAAATTTCTTCCATACTGATAAGATTTCATCTGTTGCTTTCATTTCTATCACCCTTCCTTATTTAAAAAGATAGACACTGACAGCAAATAGAAGCTGCGCCAGAAAATAAGTGCTCATCACCATATAGTCCCTGTATTTTAAAGAACTCCTGAATCGGTCCCATGCCAGCACTGCATCTGATAGGTAAAAGAATAATGCTGCTGCAATGATCAGGACTTGTCCGCTGAAAAAAGACGTCCCGGTCATCAGTGTAATGACCGTTATATACAGCGAAACAGCTGCGATCATTACAATCCCCCCTTTTTCTTTTACTCCCTTAAAAAGAAGGCGGAAAAAGAGGAGAGCAATGACAATCAGCACACTCCAAATAAGGGGATTGCTTGCACCGTCCCGCTCAGAGATAAATGCCGCAGTGTAAAGAACATGAGCTATGAAAAAAGAACTTAACCCCTGCAAAAAACGATCAGCAGGCTGCATGAGAAAGACATCGCCTGCCAGCGAAAACAGCAATCCCGAGACAACCAGTATTCCGTAAATGCCGGCGGCCTTCAGATTAATTAAGGCAATTCCAATGATCAAAAGCATCGTTCCTGGTTTCAGCGCATAAATCCATGTTTCTTTTTTATAATAAATGGCTGCCATGTAAGCCGTTCCAGAAGCAAAAACGAACATAATTAAAAGAATTGTAAACATGTGTCACCCCTTTTTCCCCTAAAAAAGAACCAGGTTTCCCTGGTTTTCTTTTGATCGTGCATTCCTATTTTGTCAGTTTATAAACTTCTCTTTTTCCTTCCAGAATTCCTTCCGAAGATGAACTTTTTGAATTTTGCCTGATGCCGTTTTAGGCAGCTCATCTGCAAATATCACTTTCGTCGGAGCTTTGAAATGGGCTAGCTTGCTGCGCGCAAAGGCGATAAGTTCTTCCTCGCTTGTCAGCAGTCCATCCTTTATGACGACAATGGCCTGCGGCGTTTCTCCCCATTTTTCATGGGGGACAGAAATGACAGCGACCTCCTGCACTGCAGGGTGATCATACAGGACGCCTTCGACTTCGATGGAAGAAATGTTTTCTCCTCCGCTGATAATAATATCTTTTTTTCGATCAGCAATTTCAATGTTGCCATCCTCATCCACAACAGCCATGTCACCGGTATAGTACCAGCCGCCGCGAATGACATCATCTGTTCCTTCCTGATTGTTCCAATAGCCTTCCATTACTCCGTTTCCGCGCACCGCAATCTCACCGATTTCCTGACTGTTGTGCTTAACTTCCTCTCCAAGCTCATTAAAAACTCTCACATCGCTTCCTATGAACTGATAGCCTGCTTTTGCTTTTAAACGATATTTTTCCTCCGGCAAAAGACGCTCCTGTGTATCACGAATAATGGAAGTTGTAATTAGCGGGGATGTTTCAGTCATGCCATAGACTTGGATAAACTCCCACTTCAATTCCTCTTCCACCCGCTTCACAAATGCAGGCGGCGGGGCAGATCCTGCTATGACTATCCGGATATCCTGCGGCTGTTTTGCGAAGCCGTTCACTTCCGAGAACTGAAGCAGGCTGTTTAGGACAGTTGGAGCCATATGCATGACGGTTACTCTATAGTCATTTATCTTTTTGAAAATATCGGCCGGCAGCACTTTTCTAAGACATACCTGTGTCGCGCCATTTGCCGTGTAATAAAATGGCGATCCCCATCCACTGACATGGAACATCGGAAGAACATGCAGAAGAACATCCCGATCAGAAACCCGAAGATGATGCATCGAAGCGAGTGCATGCAAATAGTTGCTGCGGTGTGTCAACATGACACCTTTAGGCTTTCCGGTTGTCCCGCTAGTATAAAGGAGAGTTGCCAGATCGTCCTCCTCCATCTCAGGACGATCGATTTCATGTTTTTCAAATTGACTAAGCCATTGCTCATAAGCAACCGGCCCGTCTTCACTGATTTCAAGACCGTGGACAATAATTGTTTTAACGGTTTTCAATTGATCTGCGACAGGCTCAATCTGTGAATAAAGTTCATGATCAACAAACAATGCTTTTGTTTCACTGTGATTTAATATATACACATAATCATCCGGAATCAGTCGTGTATTCAGAGGAACAATAACCGCTCCAAGCTGAAGAACCCCGTAAAACCCCTCGTACATTTCAGAAGAATTTGGTGCAAGATACGCAACACGATCCCCTTTTTCAATCCCTAATTCCCTTAGCCCCCGCGAAAGCTGATTGACTCTTTCATTTACCTCTGCATATGTAAATTCTTTTAACTCATCAATCACAGCTGTTTTCTCCCCGTAAAGCTTGACAGCCCGATCCAAAAACTGAGGCAGCAGCAATGGCACCTTCATCTCTTCATCCCCTTTTAGTCGAAATATTCAATTATTTTTCAAAATAATTATAGCACAAATGTGAGAATGTGTTATATAACAAGTATGATGCAGTCTTAATAGATTGGAAGCTAATTTTAACTGTCCCCTCAGTGATCAAATTAAAGAAACCGGCGCTGACCTCTGAATGCTGCGATCATCATTCTTTGTTCCGGTATTACGTTAAAAAGCTTTATTAAATTATCGGCCTTTATAGCGCTTGCAGTGACGATCGGGCTTTTGCTTTTATTTGTCACAAATAAATTAGCCGATGTCTTCTCATCTGAGAGAATTTCGAGATTCACAGGTTTTATGGATCCCTTTGAAAATATCGCCGATTCAGGCTATCAGCTGGTCAGCTCCTACTATGCAATCAGCAGCGGCGGCATGGTCGGGCTCGGCCTTGGAAACAGCATTCAAAAATATGGCTATTTGCCGGAAAGCCATACGGATTTTATTATGGCGGTCATCAGTGAAGAGCTAGGACTGTTCGGAGTACTCTTTGTCATCGGGCTGATTTCGTTTATCGTGTTAAAAGGCTTTGCGATCAGCAAAAACTGTCCCGATCCATTTGGCTCACTCCTTGCCATTGGCATTTCATCCATGATCGGAATTCAGGCAATCGTCAACCTTGGAGCTGTAGTCGGACTGCTTCCGATTACGGGTGTTACCCTTCCATTCGTAAGCTACGGGGGATCATCGCTGATCCTGCTCTGCATCTCTGCTGGAATGCTTGTGAACATTTCCATGATGAATACATTTAAACAGGCATACAGTAAGCCGCAGGCTGCATAAAAAAAGACCCAATCCCCACTCGGATTGGGTCTTTTTCATCCATTTAATGTGTACTCTTCGTTTGCCTTCTGCGAATAAACCAGATAATAAATACAACAGCTGCAACTCCAAGAACTGCATAAATGACTGACGAATAGACGCCGACATAATCATTGATTTTAGGCCAGGCTTCACCGAGTGATGCCCCCAGCATAACAAGTGCAATATTCCAGATCAAGGTTCCAAAAGTTGTAAATAGAGCGAATTTCAGGAAATTCATATTCGACATGCCTGCCGGAATGGAGATGAGGCTGCGAAGAAGCGGAATCATACGGCAGAAAAAAACAGTCCATATGCCGTATTTATCAAACCATGCATCTGCCCGGTGCACATCCTTCTTCTTTACTCTTAGGATATGTCCCCACTTATCAATGATTTTTTCGAGCCGTTCAACATCCAGCTGCAGTCCGATCCAGAATAAAATAACTGCTCCGACAACAGAACCTGCTGTAGCGGCAAGTATGACTCCAATCACATTCATGTCGGAATTGGTTGTCATGAAGCCTCCAAAAGGCAATACAACTTCTGAAGGAATAGGAGGGAAAATGTTTTCTAATGCGATCATCAGGAAGATGCCAAAGTATCCATATTGCTCCATAAAATCCGTAATCCAGTTCTCCAATTACTTCACTCCTTCACTGAGGCCTTTTCTTTACTAAAAATCATTTTTTGATGCTCTTTTCTACTTTTATAGCTTGGATCAGTTCTTGTTTTTAATCTTAAATCTCTTTATTTATTTTCTTAAGGGTTGTGTGTAATTTGTTTTTAGTTTGCATGGTTCTCCTTTCCAAAACGTTGTTCTATCTATAAGAATAGTACTATACGTTTAGAATCTCAAACCATTTGTGAGTAAGCTTGGAAAAAATATTTTCTATTCGGGACCTTATTTGGCCGTTTTTTTTAATCGGGTAATCATAGAGAGATTCCCCATAACTGCGCAAAAACATGAATCGGGTAACCCTTGGATGTGTATGATTCCTCACATCAGATCTAAACCCATTTTACAGATTTCTTCCATCAAAAAACCAATTCTTCTCGGAAGAATTGGTTTAATAAACAGGAATATAAATATTTATCTTCATTTTGTCAGGGTAGCTTGAGCCCAGTACATCCGTTACCTCAAAATCCGGCCCCTCTCTCCGTTCAAAGTTGGATTGAGGCAGCCAAGTGCCGTAAATGTACCTGCGATTATTTTGAACCATGTCAGCGGAGCCATTCACTTTGAATTCCGCGTATTTCCCTTCAGGAATTTTAAAATGAATAAGGGGCTCATGCAATTTAGCATTTGATTCTTTTGCTTCCTCACCAATGATAAATGAAAAACCTCCATCATCTTCAAAGCTGCAGGCGATCCCGTAGGACATGCCCGGCGCGAGTTTATCCGCTATTTTCATGTAGTATTCATTCATGCCGAAATCATGATAGAATCCTGGTATTTCTTCATAATGGGCATCATTGTTTAAGTTTGTTTTGTATTCACATCCAATGATATGAATAGGGGAAAGGTTTACAATATGAGGCTTGTTCACATGAATTTCACCTCTCATCCTTTGCTTGAAATCCAGAAAATTCATTTTAGGCTGCAGCTTTAGGGATATCTGTGATTTACGGTACTTAGATGGCGGTATTCCTGCGAATGCAGAGAATGATCTTGTAAACGATTCTTGCGAGCCATATTGGCAATCGAGTGCTATTTGTAATATAGGAATGTCTTTTTTCAGAAGAACAGCTGCTTCAGACAGCCTTCTGTTTCGAATGTATTCTTGAACAGTAAATCCTGAAATTGCCTGAAACATTCTCTGAAAGTGAAACGGAGAGAAAAAAGCCTGAGATGCAACGTGATGAATCTTTAAATCTTCAAAAAGATTTGTTTCAATATACTCAATTGCTTTTTGAATCCGATGGTATGTATCCATGTCTTCACACCCTTCTTCGTCGTCCTTATACCCATATTTTACAAGATGCCTGTATTCCTTTTTTGATTTTTTGTGCTATATTTCGAATAATTACTTGCATCATCTCATATTGCTTTCAGCCAAACCCGATCTTTTTCAAGCCGAAATTGCCAGATTTTCAGCCGTCAATCACCTATTAAATCCGTTTGTTCTGCTAAAAAACATTAAAAACCTGCAGCACACATAACCGCAGGATCTAATCTTCAATCTTAGTATAGTAGTACTCACTCAATGCTTCATGCATCAGCAATCCTTTTTTCCCGGTTTCACTCAAGATATACGTCCCTCTTTCTACCCTTTCAAACCAGCCATAGTAATTTTTATTTAAGATCGAGAGCGTTTTATCACCAGTTCCCATTTCACGGAGAATTTTAGGACTGAGCTGACCTTTCCGGTCGAGGCAGCAGGCAATGTGAATACACCTTTCCTTGTAAGCTGTCATGATTTTCGTTTTATTCACTCCGCCGACATTGTGATCTCCGCTTCTCCCGGCAATTTCAGCGAGTATTCTGTCTCTCTTTTTCTTGCTTTGCTTCATACTTTTACCTCTATCGAAGGAAGCAGGTTCCATTTTCATTTCAGCATAGCCTTTTCCTTGACGAAAAGATACGATAATCAGACCGAGCTCCAGCCGCTTCACCAAGTAGCAAAGATCCTTCCATTTTTTTGAACGCAAACTGTATGATGGTTTGGGAACAGCAATATAAACTTGCTCAGTATACCGCTGTCTTTTCGCAGCCTGAATGAGCAGTTCTACGTTTAACCTGAGCTTCAGTTCTACTAAAATCAGCTCTTCAGCCTTAACCGCAGCCAGATCACAGTCATTTACTTCTCCATACACTTCAAATCCCCGTTTTAGAAAATATCTTTGTATTGGCAGATATAAATCCTTTTCTAAAATTTTATCTTGTTTCATTCCTTATACCCCGCATTTTCATTTAATCTAACACTATCATAAAATGCTAATTAAAAAACGCACCAGCAATTGAAGAAACACCTGAAAATGAAACGATTAATGAAGCTGCACAGTCTACAAAGCTTTGGAAAAGATGGTTTGACAAGTAGCTTCGTGATTATGGGAGCTGATGTTAAATTTGCATCAGCCTTTTCCTATTGCAAAAAAAAAAACACTCAAAATAAATTAAGAGTGTTTATCTTTTATTGTCTTTTATGCTTTTACAGGAATCCAAATCTCTGAATAATAGTTTGAGCTAAATGGATCATCATTTGTATACACCTCTAAATCAGGTGTGCCCGCATGCTCATATCCGCTCGTCGGGAACCATTCTGAGAAAATTTGCTTCCACGTATTTTGCATGGCATCCGGCATTGAGCCATGAACTTCAAATACAATCCATTTTGTCGCTGGAATTGTAAGCTTTGACAGGCCTTCAGGCGGTTCACCTTCATACTCTGCAGCTACCCAATAATCCATCATCTTGTTACTGCCTGCTACACAAATCCCCATCACGCCTTTAATTTCTCCATTGTTCAGATTCATCAGCAGCTCATTGGTTCCATCCTGATTTACTTCATTCCAAAGCTTAGGAATTCCGATCAGATTTTCCTCATTCTCACAAGAAAACTCACGTTTAATCCCGACTGCATCAAACCCTTTTCGTTCTGCCACTTTGTAATTCAATGGATCTGCCCCTTTCAAACTCACCTGAATGGTCAGGCGGCTGTAGAATTTTAGTTTACACGTGCTTTTTCTGGCATCACTAGGTGAAATCCCGTGCTGCCTTCTGAAAGCCTTTGTAAACGATTCGGGAGTGTCATAGCCATACTTATAGGCAAGATCAATCACTTTAGAGCTGCTGTTTGCAAGTTCCTGGGCGGCTAATGTTAAACGTCTGCGCCGAAGATATTCCCCAACAGAAATGTCCGTTAAGATTGTAAACGTCCGCTGAAAATGAAAGGCTGAAGCATTTGCCTCTTTAGCAATCTGCTCAATCGAAATATCTTCAAGCAAATGTTCTTCCATATAGTCAATCGCCTTCTGTATTGACTTAATCCATGTCATATCGCTCACTCCTTGAACCAATCTTACCAATTCAGATTCTTTCAATCCTGTCATTTTATGCTTTGTGGTGACTGCTCTTACAAATGTCTTGTACAATTATATAAGTCGCAATTCCATCCCTTTTCCCCTTTGACGATTGTCGAGATCGACGTATTTCTCAGTGCATCCTTCATTTCTAAATGAGGCACAACCTGTCTTAAAAAGTGGGAGATAAACATTCCGTGACTGACAATCAAAATGTTTTTTTCAGGGTGCTTCTTTATTAATTCTTCAAAAAACAACTGACCTCTTTTGATGACAGCGTCAGTCTTCTCAATTCCAAGATCGAGCTCCCTCCAGTCAGCTCCCCATTTCTTTATTCTTTCCGCTTCTGTCGTTCCTTCTATTTGACCTCCGTCCACTTCCTTTAGTCTTGCATCGAATTGAATGGGCAGATTTCCAAGCTTTGCTGCTATGTATTCCGCGGTCTGTTTTGCCCTTGCCAACGGACTTGCATAAATCAGATTCCAGTCCTCAGAGCTTAACCTTTCCGCAAGCTTCACGGCTTCTTCCATTCCATTTTCATCAAGCGGAATATCTGAGCTCCCTTGTGCTCTTCTCTCTACATTCCAAGCCGTGCGTCCATGGCGGATAATCCCTATTTTCGTCATGATTGGATCATTTCCTTTCAATTAATTTCTATCATTCTCTAATTCTTCCATCTAAGATTATGATACTCTAAAAGAGAGGTGAAGACGATGAAAAGAAAACCAATTTTCGTAGAAATACCGATCGGCTCAGACATGGAAAAACTATGGAACGCAACACAAACTCCAGACTTGCATTCGAGCTGGGATTTGCGTTTTTCATCGATTACATACCTTCCGAAAAAAGAGAACGAACCTCAGCATTTTTTATACAAAACCAACATTGGCTTTGGGCAGAGCGTCCATGGATGGGGAAAAAGTGCAGGGACCTTTCATGCTGAAGATGGATCGAGGACATCCTCCCTTCATTTCGGAACTGATCAAAAAATCTCCCTTATCAAAGAAGGCAAGGGTTACTGGAAGTACATACAAAAACAAGACACACTGACTTTTCTGACACAATACGATTATAAAGTGAACTTTGGCCGATTAGGAACGTTCTGTGATGGAATGATCTTTCGGCCGTTAATCGGCTGGGCAACTGCCTTAAGCTTTGATGTCCTGAAAAGATGGCTTGAAAAGAACGAAGCGCCATCCTCCCAGTATTTACGCTTTTTTAGTACATGGCTTATTTCCTATCTTTTCTTTTTTATATGGACCTATCACGGCACAGTGCCTAAATTGCTTTTTCAGCAGCCCGAAGAAGTATCTATGACGCAAAACTTGCTGTCCATTTCCATGAGACAGGCTTCCTCAATCGTATCTGCGGTTGGCATAGCTGAAATTCTCTTCGGACTGCTGTGGCTTTTGCCGATTAATAAAAGAAGGTTATTTGGCGTGCAGATCATGGCTTTTCCGCTTCTATCGCTTTCAGCCGTTTTGGCAGAGCCTGCAAACCTGGTTCATCCATTCAGTCCAATTACCTTCAATGCTGCTTTATTCACCCTTTCTATAATTGGATTCCTCCAAAGCCGGGACCTTCCGACAGCCAGCAGCTGCAAGAGAAAGAGATAAGGAGATAACGATGTCTATTTATAGAAGTGTATTAGGCGATCAGTATAAGCGGCTCCATCCCAAGCTTCAAAAAAGGTATGAGTTTCCCTTTACAGCTAAAGGGGTGATGAGAACAATAAAAGGCGGTCCTAAATGGTTATATCCCGTCTTTTTAGCAGGAGTCCGCTTTAAACTCCTATTTCCGGAGTATGGGAAAGATATTCCGTTTACGATCAGGAATACACCGTGCACTGGTTCAAATGGAGAAGAACAGGTTCACTGGGAACGGATCTTTTATTTTAAAAATAAGAAAAGGTACTTCAATGCCTTAATGAGTCTGGATTCTAAAAGAAACTTGATTAAAGATTACCTGGGTGAGCCGAAACTGTTCTATTCAGATTTAGCTTTCCATGTGAATGATAACGGTCAATTAAAAATAGAGTCCAGATGTCAGCGGCTTGTTCTTGGAAATCTTGAGATTCCCATGCCGAGAATGCTTCAGGGATTGGCCTCGGTTACAGAATCATATGACGATGAAAGAAATATCTTTTTAATAAAGGTTGCAGTCAAAAATCCTGTCATTGGCACTGTTTTTACATATGAAGGAGAGTTTACAGCAGATGAAGTTTCGTAGCATAGCTATTATTCACATTGTATTATTTCTAGTATCCGTGCTTTTCCATGCAGGTCCATGGTATTTTTTATTGCTTACAGCAGCACAGCTTGTCTATGTTCCGCTAGTTTTGCAGCTCGTCATGAAAAAAGGGGACTGGTTTTATAAGCTGTATCCCTATGTTTCGATTCCTGGTTATGCATCTGTATTTATCTTGCAAATAACGGGTGAAAACTCATTTGATGTCTTTTTTGCAGGTGTCTATTTGTTCTTTACGATTATCACAGCAGCTTATGGATGCTCACGTTTTTTAAGCCGGGGTTTTATCCATTTTGAGGAATTTTCCGTGGATATAGGTCTTTTTTCCTTAATGGTCGGCGGGGCTTGGTTCTTTGCCCATATAGCAGATATTGAAACTGGCTTTTCCCCTATCATCAGGTGGCTGACAGGCATTCACTTTCACTATTCTTCCTTTTTGCTGCCGATTTTTGCAGGGTTTTTGGGAAGAATTTCGAAACCTCCATTTTACCGGCTTTCGACTTCAATCCTGATTGTATCCCCAATTATTGTAGCGCTGGGGATTACCTTTTCAGTCTGGCTTGAGCTATTGTCGGTCCTATTTTACATTGTTGGCATATATGGTTTGATCTATCTCTCATTTAATGTGCCGCTTCAACAAGCGAAATGGCTGATCAGACTGTCCTTTTCATCTCTTGGGATCACGATTCTTTTTTCTTTGGCTTATGCCCTGGGAAATGTATGGGGAGATTTCACCGTAACCATTACCTTTATGCTTAATTTTCATGGCATGCTGAATTGCGGCTTATTTGCTTTACTTGGGGTGATTGGATGGTCCAATTTCACGCCTTCTGCCCCAGATGCTGCGGCCTTTCCAATCAGCAAAATCAGAGGAAAAAGAGTGATTGGCGAAAAAATACTGGATAAGATAGCAGACAAGAATTCAGCTGAATACGAGGGACTGGTAGATAATATGGGAATCTATGAACCTCACATTTCTCTGAATACCCTGTCTAAAGACATTATCAGCTTTTATGAAAATACGAATCAATACCGCCTGCTTGCAGAGGTGAAATGGCACAACTGGTTCAAGACATTCGCAATCCTCTACCGATTTATCAGCCGGCAAGTGAAGCAAATTAATCTGCCGGTATCAAGCAAGCAGGCTGAAATGACCGGAAACATCTATCCGGTAAAAAAAGAAAACGATGACAGAGAATCTGCCCGGGCATGGGTGAGGAAAGTAAATGGCGAAACTGCCTTTGTAGCCCTCTATTCGTATCACAGAACAAATGAAAAAACTTATATGAACATTGCGCTTCCTCTCCCTCGCTCAGCCATGATTGGGATACTGGAACTCAAGCAGAATGGGCAGAACCTTCAGCTTTCAAGTAAAAGAGAGAAGCCGGATTCAGATGGCGGTGTGTACTTAGCTTTTGGACAATATCTTTTCAAGCTGCCGATTGAGGAAGTTTTTCATGTTGAGGAAACAGCTGGAAGTAATCTTAAAGCAAAGCATAAGATGTGGATTTTTTCGATTCCCTTTTTGACTATTTATTATTCAATTGTAAAAAAACAAGAAAACTCCTTATAGTTGAAGGAGTTTTTTTATGTTCAACCGCTTTGACGCACTTTTTTCAGGGTGAAGACGGTTTTTCTGTTCCATTCAACCGCTATGATGTACTTTTTTCAGGAAAACGACATGATAGCTGCGTCCGCCTTTTCCATTAGGAACCGGCTCTATACACATCCAAAAAGCACCACAAAAATGAGGGCTGTTTCAGCCCTCTTCCCTATTTGTCAAGCAATCTCAGATTCTTTCGAATGCACTTTTCTCATAAAGTCGTTTACATCAGAAGGAACTTTACGGTCAAGTTTCGATACAATATAAACAGACAGGAATCCGATTGGAACGGTGATCAGGCCAGGTACTCTGAATTGAAGGAATTCAGGCAGTGTCGTCGGGAAGAAAATCATATACATGGATGAGAGCAGCCCGAGAACCAGTCCTGCGATTGCCCCTTTTTCTGTCATGCCTCTCCACCAGATACCGAGGATGAAGATAGGTGTAAATGTACTTGCAGCAACAGTAAAGGCCAGTGCAACAAGGTGACCAATTGATGCTTCTTTTACAAGAAGACCAAGTGCTCCATATAGAACACCTAAAACGAGAATCGAGACCTTACCTGCAATAACGCGTTCTTTTTGAGTAATATTCTTTCTTAAAAAAGTTGCATATAAATCATGTGCCAAAGCACCAGAGCTTGCGATAAATAATCCGGACAAGTTTGAGAATACTGCTGCAAATGCACCTGCAATAACAAGCCCAAGCAGCCATTCTCCGCCTAGAGCCTGTGCAGTTGAAGGAATGACCATGTTGTTTCCTCCGGCTACAAGATCTTTCATCACTTGAGGATCCGCTGAACCGCTTAAGAAAATTGATCTTCCAACTGCTCCAAGGTAAACCGCGAAGAAAAAGAAAACGCTTGCAATTAAGATCGCCATAAGAGCTGATTTACGAGCAGCCTTTGCACTTGGGTTTGTATAAAAGCGCAATAGAATATGCGGAAGACCAATCGTACCTAACGCAAGTCCGATTGTCATAGAAATGGTCTGCCAGAAGGAAGGAAAGTAGTTTCCGGTGCCAATCCAAGTTTGACCGTCATGGACAACGTCTTTTCCGTCAGGAGCAAACGTTGCAGTTCCGGCAATGGTTCCTGTAAATTCTGTAACGGATGCAAGAATTCTTTCATAATATAAACCGCCGTATATCGCCGCTACTACCATTAAAATAAATGCGCCAAGACGAATCCATAATTCGAGCGCCTGGTTTAAAGTAGTTCCTTTCATTCCGCCGATTCCAACGTAGAAGATCATGACACTGCAAGTAAAAATAATTCCAAATTCATAACTTGTACCAAAGAACATGCTTAAAATTTGTGCCGCTCCCAATAATTGCGGCGCAGCATAGAATCCTGAAATAGCCAATACGACGGCAACCGCAGCAAGTCGTGCCCGTTTGCTGTGAAAGCGGTAGCCAAGAAAATCCGCAACCGTATAAGCACCAAATCTGCGTAACGGTCCCGCAACAAAGATTGCAAGAAGGGTTAATCCGATAGAGAAGCAAAAAGCATAATAGGCTCCATCATAGCCAAGCTGAAACGTCAGGCCTGCAATCCCGAGGAATGTGGCAGCACTTAAATAATCCCCTCCGATGGCAGATCCATTTGTAAACCAGCCGAAGCTTCGGCCGCCTACAAAAAAGTCTGAAGCCGTTGTATTCCGCTTTGAAAGATACGTAATGTAGACAATCGTTCCCATCAGAAAAATGGTGAGCAGCATTTTGGGTTCAAATAAAGCAGCCATCAGTTGACACCCCTTCCGTCAGAAGGATGAATGGAGCTGTCTATCGTCTGGCTCTTTTTCAATCTCTTCTCATATAAAGCAGTATGAATATAAGCAATAATAAAGGCCATTCCCATCGCAACAATCCCTGTAAAAAACCAGGCATATGTCATTCCGCCGTAAAAACTTGAAAACATAAACTCGGGTGCAAACCAATTCAGAATCGGCATCGCAAAAATAAAGGCAAAATAAAACAGTGTGAGTTTCGAACCTGTACGAAATTCACTCTTCATCAAGTGGCGTGTCTGCTGATCAAGCGGCGCAAGCTCCCGGACGTCAATTGTCCCTGCTTCTACATAATCATAGTCTTTAAACTCAGCGGCCAAAATCCGTTCCCCCTTTGTTTTTATCAATTTTCACTGCATGCTTGTATTTTACAATAGAAGGAAACGGCATACCTTACAATAAATTATCAGAAATATATAAATATTTAATATATTCTCCATTTCATGTATACTAGTACTAGAGACATACTGTAAGGGATGGGGAATTAAGCGTGTACAACGTTACATTCATAGTGGAAGAAACAGCAGAAAAAGATAAAATGACTGCATGGATACATGAAGAATTAAAGGATTCCCTGAAAAAAGATGAAGGCAATAAGATCACTTCTATTAATATTGCCGTCGTAGAGATTGCTAAGCTATTTGACTGGGTCAAAATTCACCGGCTGCAAAAACAGCACCATGACTGCATCATCTTTCCGCTTCTTGACCCATCTATGCTGAAAACATCTCCAATTGCCATCGAACTGAAGCTGCAATCCATGCTTGTGAAACCCGTCAAAAAACATACCTTTATTAAAAGCTTAAGGAAAGTGATTACGTCTAATAAAAATGAAAGCGCAGTCATAACAAATTATGGTTCAATCGTTCAGCAGCTGGAACATGACCGCGGGACAGATGCGCGTCTCCTTCCTTTTCAAGAAGCTTTCCTGCGCAGACTGCTCCGTGCCGAAGTAAAATCAGAAGAAGAGCTGTTTGCAGCACGTCCCTATCTTCCTGATAACTCAGTTCCAAACGCAGTTTGCTTCATACAGGGATTTATTCACAATCAGAGCAGGGAAAAAACAGAATCTGCCCCTCTTCTCATTCAGACAGTCTTTAAAGAGCTTTTTTCACAAGTGGGCCAGCAGCTGTCTTTTCTTGCTTACAAAAAACATTTGCTAATGCTCATCCAGGTTCCGCATGACTTCTCATCCATTCGGTCCTGGCAGGAAGGTGAAAGCAAATTGCTCCATGGAATGGAAGTACTGAGAAATAAACATGGCATTCATTTATATATAGGTGTCGGTTCCATTTACAGAGAGCCTTTGCTTTTGTCCCATTCTTACCGGGAAGCACGCAAAGCAAGACGCACTCCGCACTACAACCGGCTCTCCCTTCGCTATTTTGAGGAAATAACCGATAATCCTCAAATCAATACATGCACAAACTTTATTGCCGAGCACTGTCAAAGTGAACTGACGACTAAAATTGTTGCAGATCAAATTAACATCAGTGTGCCTTATTTCTGCAAACTCTTCAAAAAAGAAACCGGACGCAGCTTTGTTGAATATGTAACCTTCGTCAGGCTCCAGCGCGCAGTCTGGATGCTCCGGCATACGGATCAAACAATTGAGCAAATTGCAGATGAACTTGGCTTTAATACCCCGAACTATTTCAGTTCTACCTTTAAAAAATACGTGAGCATTACCCCGAGCGAATATCGGCTGACGGATGAAATTCTGTTCGTATAAAGTCAGGAAACGCATGGATCTCTCCATGCGTTTTTTTCAGACATTCACATAATGATTCTCTACAAATTCCCCAAACTGTCTGGTGCTCTTCAGCTTAAGCTTGATTTCAGGATTATTTGTCTTAAACAGCGGAATGCCGTCACCTAAAATAATCGGGGCAGTCGTGATTATGTACTCATCGACCAATTTTTCTTTCATAAAGCTGTCCAATAGTCCGGCTCCTCCAACAAGCCATATGTCTTCGCCTTTCTGTGATTTTAATTTTCCAGCTAACGAAACAGGGTCTTCATTTGTAAAATGAATATCTGAATTCGTGCTGGTTTCATTTCTTGTAAATACATAGCTGGTTTTTCCTTCATACGGATACTGATTATTGGTTAAAACAAGAACATGGTCATACGTTTTTTTTCCCATCACGACCGTATCAATGGATCCGATAAACTCACTAAAGCCATTGTCCCCTTCACCCTGTACCTCATCTAGCCAGCTGATATCCCCATCTGTTCGTGCAATGTATCCATCAAGACTAATTGCAATGAATAAAACAATCTTTCGGCTCATATTTACATCTCCTTTAGTAGATAGGATTGACTTTCGCTTTCATAGTAACAGATAATGACGACAGAATTAGTCGTGATCAGAAAGGAAAAAAACATGTCAAAATTTCAGCGATTATTCAGGATCCTGTTCCACATAAACCGGAACAGAAAAGTAACGGCAAAGGAATTATCTAATGAGTTTGGAGTATCTGTCCGCACCATCCAGCGTGATTTGGCCGAGCTTGAAGAATGGGGCATGCCTATATATAGTAAACAAGGACCTCACGGGGGATACACTGTTTTGAAAAATAACATTCTTCCGCCGCTTTTCTTTACTGAAGACGAAGGACTGGCTTTATATTTTTCATATGAGCACCTGATGCACTACCAAACCCTGCCGTTTCAAACTGAAATTAAGGCCGCTTCCGATAAACTATATTTATCATTTAATGACGCAATCAAAAAGAAAATAAACGAAATAAGGAATCACGTGTCCTTTTGGACTCCTCCTCAGAAAATTTCCGCGCCTTTTCTAAATGATGTTCTCGGCAGCGCCGTCAGCCAAACGCAAATCGAGATAGAATATGAGGGAAAGAAAGGGAAAGCCTTTCGCAAAATTCTTCCATATGGCATTTATGCATCTAAAGGGTTATGGTATTGTCCAGCCTATGACTACAGCAATGAGGAGGACCGATTATTCAGAGTGGACCGAATCTGCGGCATTAAGTTCATGGATGCAGAAGTATCTATAAGAACGAACCTATCAGAATGGGTATCTAAAATGGAACAGCGGGAACAGATTCCTTTAAAGGTTCAATTGACGAAAAATGGAGTGAGGGAATGCAAGAGCATACCATACCTTGCTGATCATATCACTCTTCAACATGATGGAACAGGCAGCATCTCTGCCAAAATCCCTATAGATGAAATCAACTTTATGGCCAGGCACTTTTATTTGCTTGGAGGGGACGTTTTCGTAGAAGAACCGCAGGAACTGATAGAGGTGATATTATCACATGCGAGTGCCATGCTGGATCGGTATAACAATTAAAAAATTCCCCTTTCCGGGGAATTTTCATTTTAGCTTAATTTTCACTTCGCGGTTTGGTGCCTTATCGTTTTTCACCGGCGGAAGTCCATATCCATACCCAGTTGCCGCCTGTTTTACCGTATTCGTTACACTGTGGATGACCTCGCCCATATCCTGAGCAGATTCTAGCAAAGGTTCGACTGATTTCATTTTGCTTTTCACATCGACTGTAATTTGATTGGCAGAGTGAATCAGATCCTCCGCCTCACCAGACAAATCATGAACAGCCTTTCTTACCTCAACTAGCGTATCATTAGTCTCTTCGAGTGTAATCATTCCCCTTCTGAGCGTTTGAATCAAATACCCGACAAGACAAATAAACGCTAAAGCAGCTCCGGCAGCACTTAGCTCAATTAACATATAGCACCTCCACGGCCTATTATGTACAAGACATGCTGTACATTGGTAAATTATATGTTTCGGCCATGGCTAGTAGAAGCTTATAGTTTCAGCATTTCACCTTTTCGGAGCAGCGGTGCTTCTGCATGAACTGTTTCCGGATATTTGATTCCCTGCCCAGTATTCAGGCAGACCTGTCTCATCTTCTTTAATCCAGCTTCTTTCTCTTAAAAGACGTGCCGCCGCAAAAGTCGCCGCCCCCTCCGGACAAATAAAACAGCCTTCTAATTCAGCAACATGTGACTGCTCCGCATGAATCTCTTTTTCAGAAACAGCAATGGCACAGCCATTCGTTTCATAAATTCCCTGAAGAACCAGAAAATCACCTATCGCTTTAGGAACATTAATGCCAAACGCATCCGTCTGTGAGTTTTCACAGAACTCTGATTCCGTTTTGCCTTCATCAAAAGCTTTCACAATGGGTGCGCAGCCCTCAGCCTGAACAGCAACAAGACGGGGAAGCTTGTCCTTGCTGCTCCAGAGAAGCTCCTGCAATTCAAGAAGTGCTTTGTAGATTCCGATTATGCCCACACCCCCGCCAGTCGGGTACAGGATAACATCAGGCACACTCCAGTTCAGCTGTTCCGCGATTTCATACCCCATCATCTTTTTCCCTTCAATGCGGTATGGCTCTTTTAGAGTAGAGCAGCGTAAAAACCCTCATCACTTACAAGCTGCGCTACAACTTTTCCGGCATCACTGACCGGATATTGCTGTTTCTTTTCTAATAATAAGAGGCGCATCAAGCGGCATGATAATAAACGGCTCAATTCCCGCTCTTGCTGCATAGAGTGACCACGCTGCACCCGCCTTCCCGTTTGTCGGCATCGCAAAAGTTTTCACACCCAGTTCCTTCGCTTTCGAAATACCGACAGCAGCTCCTCTCGCTTTAAAAGAACCGGTTGGAATGAGACCTTCATCTTTCATAAGAAGGTGTTGAATCCCGAGTTCGCTTCCGATTCTATCCATGTTAAGCAGCGGTATCATTCCCTCTCCCATCGAAACAATATTGTCCGGATTTTCTACCGGAAGCAGCTCATGATATTTCCATAGACTGTTCTCTCAATGACTTACCTCTTCTTTCGTCAAAACAGATTTAATTTGATCCAAATGATAGTTTACCAGCAAAGGCGATCCGCACGCGCAAAGCTGCTGAATCGTTTCTGCTGAATCGTTTCTGCTGAATACTCCGCCCCGCATTTCGGGCAGCTTAAATGTGATAGATAACTATAGTTCATGAACAAATCCCTCCAAATAGAAAAGACCCCTAACAAGTGGATGTTAAGGGCCTTCGGTTTTCCGATCAGCATATGTATAGAAAGATAGCTTATCTTTTTTAAATAGTCAAACCGAACGGCTGCTTTCCCGATTATGTCTTCGTCTGAAAATCCGATTGATCATTTTATAATTTAAAACATTAAACCACAACAATGCATCCATAAAAAAACTGCCGGTCTCAACATCATCATTCCTCATTTTTGCCTCAATGAACCACCCAACAAAGTAGCTCCCCACAAGCCAGATCAAGTAAGTCTGCAGGAATTCACCGAAGGTCCCATCAAAAGGAATCGCAATAAACTTAAAAATGGCAAGCACTCCTGTAATCAAAACAAAAAAAGACGCACCCAAAAGAAAAAAGAGTCTAAACAAAAAACCTAAACACCCCACTGCATCTCACACCTTTCTCAAAAATAATATCATGATTCTGGAAGCTAGAGAATGTATTTTCTGTTTTTTGGGCTGACGGTTTGGATGCAGTTTTGGGAGGCAGGCGGGTACCTGTATTTTAGGCACGAATGCTTGAGGGGAGTTATTTAAACTCTTTTTGGCAGAAGGATTGTTAAACGACTTCCTCTGTTACTGAATTAGAACGTTTTTGGAGGCTATCAGAAAGCAGACTGTAGGCGGCTATTTTCTTTTTGTTCTGTTTTACTACATAAACGTGATCTTTGTAACTGTATACAAATAACCTAACATCCTTTTTTCCTCTTTTAGTCTCAATGACTATTGGAGTCCCACCGTTCTCTGGATGTAAAAATAATTTCTCGCTCCCTGGATATATATAATATTTTTTAAAAAATGTAGCTTCGTTAAAATAATTAATAACCTGAATTTTGTCTTCACCTTCTAATAAATCCCCATTAATGGTTAGTGTGGAATTTGAGTCAGTAAGTTTTGAATGAATCTCAAATTTGCTGATCAGCCATTCCGCACCAAATGTTGGAATACAGGTCATTACTATTTTAACAGCACTCATTAGAATTAACGAAAGCAAAACTGCCCAAGTCATATCCATATCTTTCATCCCCTTACTTTAAAAACTGAGTTTTTATAAAATAACTATAAATTTATTCATATCCCAGGTAATCATAGAGCTGTATGGGACCCTAAACTAGCACAAATCGAGGAATTGGATAATCATAGAGCACGTATGACCCTCAACCACTAAATCGAGGCATTGGGTAATCATAGAGCACGTATGAGACCCTAAACCAGCTCAAATCGAGGCATTGGGTAATCATAGAGCACATATGAGACTCTCAACCAGCTCAAATCCAGGTATTGTCTGTTTTCAATAATCTTCACTGTTTTTAAAGAGCCCATCAACTTTTTATTCCAAAAAATCCCCAGGTAGAACCTGGAACATAAATTACATCTCGATTATAGCTTCTTTAGGTGATTGAAATGATTTAAATTAGGTAAACCATGATATATATACACCTACTGCAATAAGAGAAATTAAAATAACAATAACGTAAATCCAAGTTAGATTGGAAGTGTTTCGTTTTACTGCGTTCCTGTAATCTTTATCACCTTTTCCGGCTATTAATAAAGTGGAAATAAGTGAAACCATTCCAATAATTATCACTAAACCTATTGCAAGCTCCATGGTATGCACCTCATTATCTGCTCAGGGTAACTTCTCAGCTTATCTGCGTTACTTATAAACTCTATTGTATTATACAATTAAGAACAAATGTAATAACCGTCCAATTTAGAGTAATTTTGACCATCCATTTCGTAGTTGTCGTGCGAAAGTTTCCAAATCTACATGAAAAAAAAACGACTCCCCACAAAGGAATCGTCCTAAACTCTATCAAGCTCTCAACTTGTTATTAGCATGTGCAGGCAGCTTCGCCAAGGCCTGCTCAAAATCTTTGATCAAGTCGTCTGCATCCTCAAGGCCAACGCTGATGCGCAATAAACCGTCCGAGATCCCGCGGCGCTCCCGCTCTTCTTTTGGCATAGCGGCGTGAGACATTCTCGCCGGGTAGGAAAGAATAGATTCTACTGCGCCGAGGCTTACAGCGAATACAGGGAGCTCGACATTTTTAACAAGGGTGCGGACAGCGTCTTCATCGGCTAATGTGAATGATAGCACGGCACCTGGTCCGTCCGCCTGGTAACGCTGAATTGAGTGGCCAGGATGGAACGTTAATCCTGGATAATAAACGTGACGGACAGCTTTATGCTTAGACAAGTACTCTGCCAGCTTCCGCGCAGATGCCGATGATTGTTGAAGTCTGACGTTCAGTGTTTTAATTCCGCGGAGCACAAGCCAGCTGTCCTGCACTCCTAGTACCGCACCGAACGCATTTTGCAGTTTTCCTACCTGTGCAGCAAGCTCTGCGTCTTTTACAACTGCGAGTCCTGCAAGGACATCACTGTGTCCGGCCAAAAACTTGGTTGCGCTGTGAAGTACGATATCAACTCCCAGCTCGAGCGGCCGCTGCAGAACAGGTGTTAAAAACGTATTGTCTAAAAATGTTAAACAGTTATTTGCTTTTGCAAGTTTCGTAATGCCCTGGATGTCGGTAATTTTCAAAAGCGGATTTGACGGTGTCTCAACATAGATTACTTTTGTATTTGGCTTGATGTGTGACGCCACTTCATGCAAATCGGTCATGTCGACAAAGCTGTATTCAATGCCGAATCTGCTCAATACATCTGTGATGATCCGGTACGTTCCGCCGTATACGTCTTCAGTAATTAAAACGTGGTCTCCTTTAGAAAGGAGCAAGAAACAGGTTGAAATGGCCGCCATTCCAGAAGCAAAGGCAAATCCTTTTGTGCCGCCTTCTAGTTCGGCAATCGTTTCTTCTAATGCCTCGCGTGTCGGGTTCCCCGATCTGCTGTAATCAAATTTTCCGTAGTCATCAAAGTCAAATTGGTGAAAAGTAGAAGAATGATGGATCGGCACGCTTACCGCTCCAGTTTCTTTTTGCACCTTTTGACGATTGTGGAGAAGCTTCGTCTCAAACTTCCAATCATCGCTGCTCAACTTTCTCCGCCTCCTTCATCCGTTCAAATGCCTGTGTTAAGTCCAGTTCCAAATCTCCTGCGTATTCAATTCCGACAGAAAAGCGCAATAGCCTGTTGCACACGCCATTTTCCGCGCGTATCTCTTCAGGAATATCCATATGAGTCTGCGTCGCTGGATATGTGATAAAGCTTTCCAATCCGCCCAGGCTTTCTGCAAATGTGATTGTCTTTAAGGCTTTCAAAAATGGATTCACCCATTCTTCCTTCTGCAGCCTGAACGAAAGCATTCCGCCTTTGCCAGGATAAAGCACGTCTGTCACTTCTGTTTGATTTTCAAGAAATGCTGCAAGCTGAGCGGCATTTTTCTCATGCTGGTTCATCCGCAGGGCAAGGGTTTTCATGCCGCGGATCAAGAGCCAGGAATCAAAAGGAGAAAGCACCCCCCCGATTGCGTTGTGATGTTGTGCAAGCTCTTCACAAAGCTCTGTTCCCTTAGCAACAACCAAACCGGCAAGCACATCATTGTGTCCGCCCAAATATTTGGTGGCACTATGTATAACGATGTCCGCTCCATCTAATATCGGCGTTTGCAGGATAGGCGTGTAGAACGTGTTGTCGACAATCAGCAGCAAATTGTTATCGCGGGTAATTTTTGCAATCTTGCTGACCTCTGTTTCCTGCATCAAAGGATTTGTCGGGGTTTCCAGAAAAATGGCCTTTGTGCGTTCATTGATCAGCCGCTGCGTACAGTCTTCGTCTTTAAAATCAGCGTAATGAAAAACAAGTCCGTATTTTCTCCATTCCCGCTCGAATAAACGGTAGGTTCCTCCATACAAATCTGAGGAAACAATGAACTCGTCTCCGCTTTTAAACAATGCCATCAATGTCTGAATCGCAGCCATTCCTGAACTGAAGGCATATCCCTGATCTCCATGCTCAAGCTCTGCAATGGCTTTTTCAAGTATCGTCCGAGTAGGATTTCCAGTGCGGATGTAGTCAAATCCAGTTGATTCCCCAATTCCATTGTGCCTGTATGCTGTAGAAAAATAGACGGGCGGATTCACTGTTCCCGTTACGTTTTCACTTCGATTTCCAATTTGAGCCAAGATTGTTTCAATGCGTTCTGACATTTCCAACACCGTCCCATAGTTTTTTCAACAATAAAAAACGTCTTCCTCATTTAAGAAGAAGACGTTGATATCGAATGATTGCTTCTCCTTATCTCCCAAGCTTATTACCTGCGCTTGCTGGATTTAGCACCTTGGTTCGAACAGGAACATTCTCTGTTCTTTTCCGGTTGCTGAGATTTCACAGGGCCAGAACCCTCCATCTCTCTGGATAAGAATAAATAGTATGAACTTTTTGAATTGTTTTTATAACCTTATCTCATTACCAAATAATTTGCAAGGGGTTTTTTTATGAATATTTACGATTTACAATCATCACACCGGCAATAATCAACAAACCGCCTGCCCCGCTCATTAATAAAATCGGTTCATTCAGCAAGATGACTGCCGCAATAACAGTTGCAAGCGGTTCAAAGTAAAGAAAGGATGACACTTTAGTCGCCTCCATGACCTCCAGGGCTTTTCCCCAAAACCAGTAAGCGACTGCCGAGACAAAGATTCCGAGAAACAGCAAATGAGTCCAGTTTTCCTGAGTCAGTACACTCATCTGAATCCAGCCGTTATTTCTTATAAAGAATGGAATTGTCATCATAAAACCAAAAAAGCTTGTATAAAAAGTAATGGTTAATGCAGGATAAGGGATTTTTAATTTTTTTATAAGAATGGAATAAACCGCCCAATTTAATGTACTTAAGATCATCAGTGCGTATCCCGCATTTGCATGAAAGGTTAATGACCCGCCTTGTCCATGAGATGTAATCAAGAGAACGCCTAGTACAGCAATTGTCATGCCTGCTGCTTTAAAAAGCGTAAACGTTTCTTTCAAAAATAGAGATGCCAGAACAGCTGTGAAAATCGGGGAAAAAGAGATGATCCATCCTGCCTGCGATGCCTGAATGGACTGCAGTGCTGCAGCCTGAATGACTTGATGGACAAAGATGCCGAGTACGGCAAGTATAAAAACCTCAGGGAGATAATCCATTTTTATTTTTAAAGGCTGTCGAAGGATGAAAAGAAGGAGGAATAAAAAGAGTGATGCAATACCAAAACGCAAAACAAGCAATGTAAAAGGTTCCAGCTGAACTAAAACGGCTTTTGTTGATACAAAGGAAATTCCCCAGAAAGAAATTGAGACAGCTGCATAGATACCTGCCGTGACATGAATTGATTTCCTCATTTTCAGGCATTCCCTCCCTTTATCAGGCTTGTCTTCATATAAGGAATATGTACTGAATAAAGGAATTATGATGGGTTTATATCTGTCAAAGAGTGTTCAAATTAACTGTATTTTTTTTACATATTTACATGGTATATTTATCCTATAAGTGAAAGGCGGCGATACGGATGACATATTCATTAACAAAGCCAAAATGGGGTCTTTTTTCAATCCTTGTTCTTCTCATAGCGGGATCAAATGCAGCGATTTACCGTTTTCCATTTATGCAGCCTGTTCCAGCGGGAGCAGCTCTTGGTTCCCTGCTTGACTTCTTGATTGTTATACCGCTCTTAACCTATTTGTTTATTTTGAGAAAAAGGTACTCCCTTTCCTATCTAGTGCCTGTAATCCTGGCCGGCTATGTATTTGCCCGCTTTCTGATACCCGCACAGCAGATGGAGACTTTCTCGTTCATTCCCTGGATGCTCTTTGCTTGTGAAGCTCTTGTTTTACTCGCAGAGATTTTTATTCTCGTTCTATTTATCAAGAAACTGCCGCGAATCCTTGCACAGTATAAAATGACTGATCTCCCTTTCTTTATTCCAAAAGCTAAAGCTGCTTTCGAAAAGCATGTTCCCTCTAACCGTCTGATGGATATCCTTTTTACTGAAATATCCCTTTTCTACTACGCTTTCTTCACTTGGAGGAAAAAAGCGCCTGAACGAACAGGGGTTTATTTCACAGCCCATCATAAAACAAGTGTGGCTGCCCTCAATATTATGCTGATTCATGCGATTGTCCTGGAAACAGCGGGATTCCATTTTCTTCTCCATTCGTTTAGTCCGGTTCTTTCATGGATATTGCTTATTTTAAACGGATATGGCGTCCTCTTTATTCTGGCTGATCTTCAAGCAATCCGGCTGACTCCGTATAGACTGACAGATACTAGCTTATACCTTCAGGCAGGAATATCTAAAAGAGTCACCATTCCGCTTCACTTAATAAATGAGATCAAGGACAATGATTTCCCTGAAAAATCAACAAAAATACAAGAACGAACCGTTCTGGATTTGAGCCTGCCGGAATTCATAAAAGAAAAACCGGCCATTCAAATCGTTTTAAAAGAAGCTGTAACCGTGGATTACATGTATGGTTTTAAAAAAAATGCGGATGTTATTCATCTGAATGCGGATGAGGCCCGACAATTCATGTCAGACGTATCAGCAAAAATCAATCGTGCATGAAGCAAGAATTTTGTCACAATTCATGCTAAAATGAATGGAAGCGTTTTTAATAATGGATGTGACAGCGTCCAACATCTTTGGAGGTATTTGTGATGACAGCGAAAGCAGGAATTGTAAAAGAGACGCTGCTTTATTCAAAAGAATTAGAAGAAGAAGTAACGCTCCTGATTTATTTGCCGAAGAATTATTCGCCTCTTTATAAGTACAGCCTGATCATTGCACAGGACGGTCAGGATTACTTCAGACTCGGGCGCATCCCAAGGCAGACAGAGGAGCTATTAAGTGAAAAAGAAATCGAAAATGTAATCATTGTAGGCATTCCGTATCGTGACGTGCATGATCGCCGTGATAAATATCATCCGGAAGGGCCGAAGCAAAAAGCCTATATTCGCTTTTTGGCTAATGAAGTTGTTCCCTATCTGGACAAGGAGTTTCCGACCTATCAAATAGGAGCCGGGCGAGCTCTAATCGGAGATTCTCTTGCTGGAACTGTATCCTTTATGACCGCTCTTACTTATCCGAATACGTTTGGAAAAGTAATGATGCAATCACCTTATTCAGATGAAGCTGTTCTGCAAATGGTGAAGGATTTTTCTTTCCCGGCTTTATTATCGGTCTATCACCAAATTGGCACGAAAGAAACAGAAGTCAAAACGACTGACGGCGCAGTGCAGGACTTCATTACCCCAAACAGGGAACTGCACGCGGCCATTTCCGCTAAAGGAATTCCATCCGTCTATGAAGAATTTGAAGGCGACCACAAATGGACGTTCTGGCAGCCGTCTTTGAAAAAGATTTTAAAAACAATGTTCTAATTGTCTCATATGCTTCAAACCTTAATTTTTGATATACTATGAATACATATTTATACATGGGAGGGAACACATATGAAGTACGGTATTGCCATTTTTCCATCAAAAAAACTGCAGGATTCAGCTAACTCTTACCGAAAGCGCTATGACACCAACTATGCTTTGATCCCGCCTCATTTGACGCTTAAACAGCCATTTGAAGCGACAGATGAGCAGGTAAGGGACATTTCAAGAGAACTGCGTCAGATTGCACAAAGAATGCAGCCGCTCTCACTCTCAATCAGAAAATTCAGTTCCTTTTCACCAGTAAACAACGTCATTTATCTTAAAGTTGAACCGACAGAAGAAATATTGAACCTGTATGATGCTCTGCATGATGAATACTTCTCTGATATTGAGCCTGAATATGCTTTTGTTCCTCATATTACGATTGGTCAAGAGCTGTCTGATGATGAGCTTTCAGATGTGCTTGGCCACCTGAAAATGACAGATTTTCAGCATGAAGAAACGGTTGACCGCTTCCATCTTCTCTATCAGCTGGAAAATGGATCATGGACGGTTTTTGAGACATTTCTTCTTGGAAAGGAAGGTCTGTAGGTGATCGCAAGAATTGTAAAGTCAGATGAAGAATTGCAGGAAGCCTATGATGTCCGAACAAAAGTATTTGTAGAAGAGCAGCATGTGCCTGAAGAAGAAGAAATCGATCAGTTTGAAAGAGAAGCTTCTCACGTTGTTTTATATGACGGCGACAAGCCAGTTGGTGCAGGACGTTTTCGCATCCTGAACGGCATCGGCAAAATTGAACGAATTTGCGTGCTTCCTGATTACCGCTCTAAAGGCGCAGGCAAAATCATCATGGAAAAACTTGAAGAGATTGCTGCTTCAAAGGAAATGCAAAAACTAAAGCTGAATGCACAAACACATGCAGAGCCTTTCTATGAGAAGCTTGGCTATAACACCATTTCAAAAGAAACATTTTTAGATGCAGGCATTCCGCATGTTACGATGGTAAAAGAAATAAAAGCTTAAAAAGCAGCTAACGGGTTGCGTTTTTAAGGCGAGAAAACAGCAAAATACGGAAGAAAACGGGTACTACATTGCACTGTGCAATTGGTATCCGTTGTTTTGTTGTGATTAACGTTTTGTTCTTAGGGGAATTAATCGCTTCCTTTGAGTACTCAAAAACATGGAGTTGGCTTTTTTGAGTACTCCTACACCTTCTTTGAGTACTCAAAACACTGAAGTTGGCTTTTTTGAGTACTCCTACACCTTCTTTGAGTACTCAAAACACTGAAGTTGGCTTTTTTGAGTACTCATACACCTCCTTTGAGTACTCAAAAACATGGAATTGACTTTTTGGAGTACTCCTACACCTACTTTGAGTACTCAAAACCATGAAGTTGGCTTTTTTGAGTACTCCTACACCTTCTTTGAGTACTCAAAACACTGAAGTTGGCTTTTTTGAGTACTCCTACACCTTCTTTGAGTACTCAAAACACTGAAGTTGGCTTTTTTGAGTACTCATACACCTCCTTTGAGTACTCAAAAACATGGAATTAACTTTTTTGAGTACTCCTACACCTACTTTGAGTACTCAAAACCATGGAGTTGGCTTTTTTGAGTACTCATACACCTCCTTTGAGTACTCAAAAACATGGAGTTGGCTTTTTTGAGTACTCATACACCTTCTTTGAGTACTCAAAACCATGGAGTTGACTTTTTTGAGGAATCATACGCTTCCTTTGAGTACTCAAAATCATAGATCTAGTGGTTTCGGGGATCATACACATTCTCTAAGACCTTATGCAAATACTTGGTGCTGTCTTGTTTTTTAGAATTTAAATTCCAGCAGCATCATTTAATACCGATGTTTTAAGATTTCTTCTTCAATAAAAACAGGCAAACCTGCACATGCTAACTTCATCTAATACGAGACAAGGTGACGCTATGGAGTTTTTACATACAGGTCTTGATTTAATCGTTGGGTTTTTTGGATTATTCTTTTTAACAAGAATTTTAGGTAAAACCCAAATTACCCAAATTACTACATTTGACTTCATTTCTGCTCTAGTACTTGGGGAGCTTGTAGGAAATGCCGTATTTGACGACGATACTGGCATACTTAAAATACTGTTCGCTATCTCAGTATGGGGATCTCTTATTTATCTTCTTGAAATTATTACGCAAAAATGGAAGAACACGAGAGCCTTTTTAGAAGGAAGGCCCACCATTATTATTCATAAGGGCAGAATTATTCGTGAAAGTTTAAAAGCAAGCAAGCTTGATCTCAATCAGCTTCAGCATCTGGTAAGAGCAAGAGGCGCATTTTCATTGAGTGAAGTAGCTTTTGCTGTTCTGGAAACAGATGGGACAGTAAACATTTTAAAAAAACCTGAATTTGAAATGCCGACGCGAAGTGATTTTAGCATGCCGGAAGAAAAGGCAATTCTGCCTTTTTCAATGATTCTTGATGGAGAAGTCCTGCTTGATAATGTACAGGAAGCAGGATTTTCAGAAGAATGGCTGCAGGAAGAGCTCAAGAAGCAAAATATAAAGACCTACAAGGAGGTCTTATACGCTGAATGGCTTGAAGGAGAAGGACTTTACCTTCAAAAAATGAATTAACTTTTTAAATAAAGGATGGCATCCTCGATCACCATTTCAGCTTTTTGATCTTTTATCAGCTTCGTCGCGTATGCCATGATTGCAGTTCTAAACAGCAGCCATGATGAAAGGGATGATGGATTAACGCCAAAATGACGGCACATTTTTTGGATGACTTGTTCATGAGTATGAGGACGGCTTGAGAGAATGTCCAAAAGGACGGAAAGAACGTGATGATGATACTCTATATTTAGCTTGACCGTTTCTTGAAACGCTTCCTCATAATTTCCATGACCCGGCACCGCTCCTAGACATTCGATGGTTAAAAGTTTTTCTAAGGATTTAAGTGTATCTTCGGCGTCTATTATGTAAGGAATCTTATGTTTTTTTATCTGTTCTGCACCAAAATAGGCGTCCGCAGCAAATAATATGCCGTCCACCATTACGCCAAGCTGCATAAGACTGTGACCGGGGAGTGCCATGCATTCAAATAAGACATCGCCAAATTGGTGCTTTCCTTCCGTTACCTCTTCATCAATGATAATAGGTGCCCCTTCCAGAAATTTGTTCCGCAGCTCAGGAAGTGGCTTGTTGCCTTGAAATAAATAAAGCGGTTCTAGTATCGGATTGGTTAATATGGCTGCCTCTTCTTTTGAAGCGTATGTATGAACTGAATGATTTTCCTGAATATATGCTGCGCCGCCGTAATGGTCGGCGTGAGCATGAGTGATAAATAAATGGCTTAATGGAAAGCCTTGGGCCGATAATTGCCTGCAGACCTTTTTTGCTGTTTGAGGATCCAGTCCTGCGTCAATAAGCATGCCATAATTGCCGCTCATAATATAGCCGATATTGACGGCACCTTGAAAATAAAAGCATTTTTCCGTTAGTTTGATGCATTTCATGACATACTCCTTTTTATTAAGTCTTTTCAAATCGATTCGTAAAACAGACATCCATTCCCTGTCAATGTTTTCATATAAACCTCCCTTGCCCGCTTTGTCCGTTTTGCCTGATCCAGCATATGGTCAAATTTCTTCTCTTCCTCCCTCAGGTCTGGTGTTTAGTTCAATTCGCGCGACACTTAATAATTCTGCATAATCCGGCTTGTGCCTGACCATCCGATTGGTGTACTGCACATATTGATCTATAATTATTGGTGCTACGTAACTCATCTACATCACCCCTTTCAGAATCTATTCCCATCATTTCGTGCTCTAAAACGAATGTTCCTTCCCCTTTTTTGTTTTGCTTCCTTTTGATAAGATAGAGTTTGTGTCTTTATTTATAAAGGTACGCATTTTACTGTGAAATTATGGGAGGACTTTCGTTGATTTGCGGAAAATTTAAAGATGAATTTATACAGCTCCCTTACTTGGCCAGAGAACGTTTTCAGCAGATCTATGAAGCAAGCCTTCATGGAAAAGTGACATGCGCATGCTGTAATCAGCCATTAAAGCTATACTTAGGCATCAAACAAAAACCTTATTTTTATCATGCTGATCATGCGATACATGAGCAATGTGAACAATACAGCGAAACGATTCAGCAGGCTGCTGCCTCAAAAGAAATCGTTCATAAAGAAACAAACGGTTTCCGCATGCCTGCCCAAAGAGCCATAGGCGGGGATCAGCCAAAAAAAGAAACTTCCTGGAAGCCTTACCAGCTTGCAAAACTAGGACAAACTCCCTTGCGTGTAAAAGAAAAAACGGCTGCAAAAAGCATTCTGAAAGTAAATCTTGATGATACACAACTTGAAGCTGTTACTACTATTGACGGTCCGCTTCTTGTTCTCGCTGGCGCCGGGAGCGGCAAAACCCGCGTTTTAACTACACGCGCACTTTACATGATGGAGGAACAGCAAATAAACCCAGGCTCCATTATGCTTGTCACCTTCACTTCAAAGGCAGCACAGGAAATGAAACACCGTTTGAATGAATATGCCGCATCGCCTTCATCAGGAAGGCTGGTTTGCGGTACCTTCCACAGCATCTTTTACAAAATATTGATGCACAGTGATCCCGAAAGATGGAATGGTCAGCACTTAATTAAATGGGACTGGCAGAAAGAGCAGTACATAAAATCCGCCGGACGCGAGCTTGGTCTAAATGAGAAGGAGTTTCCATACGATCAGGCTCTGCAGCAGATCAGCTTTTGGAAAAATACGTTTCTCTCTAACCGCGGCATTAAGCCTGAAACAGAATGGGAAGAACAGGCCTTATTCCTTTACGAAAAATATGAAGAAATGAAGAGCGCTCAGAATCAGTTCGATTTTGATGATATGCTGATCAAATGCTACGTGCTTTTAGCAGAAAATCCTGAACTGCTTGCCCAATATCAAAACCGATTCCGCTATTTTCTCGTTGATGAATTCCAGGACATTAATCCCGTTCAGTACGAGCTTTTAAAAATGCTGTCATCTCACACAAATCAGCTTTGTGTTGTCGGAGATGATGATCAATCCATTTACGCATTCAGGGGCAGTGATCCGTCTTTTATCCTGAATTTCAAAAATGATTTTCCTGATGCGAAAATTGTGACACTTGCAGAGAATTACCGGTCAAGCCACGAAATTGTTTCTAGTGCCAATTCGGTTATTTCTAAAAATAAACAGCGCCACCAAAAAGCCATGAACGCTCAATATCAAAATGAGGCACCTCCGCTCTTCTTTTTTCCTCATGATGAAGAAGAGGAAGCGACGCTTGTTGTGAATGACATGAAGGAAAAGCTTGAAAACGGGGCAAAGCCGGGTGAATTTGCTGTGCTGTACCGGACCCATACGGCTGGCCGTGCCATTTTCGAGCGGCTCGCTCAATCGAGCATCCCTTTTACGATTGAACAGGAAGGCCTTTCTTTTTACGAAAGGAGAATGATTAAGGGGCTGCTTGCTTACTTAAGGCTTGGGATGAACCCTGATGATTCTGCAGCCATCGTCCATGTGATGAGCGCCCTGTTTATAAAACAGAGTGCCCTGAACGACTTAAAGGCTTTTTCCATCACATACGATTGTACATTTGTTGAAGCACTGACCAAACTGGAGGCCCTTCAGCCTTTTCAAAAGGCAAAAATCAAGAGGATTGTCCCGATGTTTGCAAAGCTGAAAACATTAAAGCCTACAGCTGCCATTGATATAATTGAAAAAGATATGGGGTTCTCTGACTTTTTGAAAAAACGGGGCAATGAAGGCAACGCCATTGAAAAAGGCTCGGACGATCTGAAAGATTTAAGAGTGCTTGCCAATAAATTCGATACGGTTGCGGAACTTTTGGAGCATGTCGAGCATATGACAGCCAAATCGAAAGAATGGAAACAAAAGCGTGATCCACATGCCGTTCAGCTGATGACGGTGCACCGGGCGAAGGGTTTAGAATATGAACATGTCTATATTCTGGGGGCAGTAGACGGAGGCCTTCCGCATGACTTTGCCCTGGACTCCTTCCGAAAAGGCGATGAAAAGCCAATCGAAGAAGAACGCCGCTTAATGTATGTCGCCATGACACGTGCTAAATCTTCTCTGTCAGTTTCTGTTCCTCAATACAGACGCGGACGGAAAGCGATTCCGTCACGCTTTATCAGAGGGCTGATGGTTTGAGTTTGAGACAATCAGCCGAAATATTTCAGCCAAACCTCACAAAACGGCCTCTCCAAATCTGGAGAGGCTGCTTTCTTATTTCTTATTAATCATCTTAGAAATTGTTCCAAAGTCCAGCTTCTCTTTTCCATTCACAATGCTGTTTACGATTTTGTCTTCCATTTCTTTATTAACAGGCTTATTGGCAATTTGAGAGACGCGGCGAATAACGCTGCGGACGGTTTGTTCATCTTGGAAATTGGCATTTTGAAGGGAGTTGGCAAGATCTAATACTTCCTTCATATTAACGCCAGTTTTCTTTTCAAGATTTTTAAAGAAGTGATTATCCATGTTTGTTGCCTCCTTTACGATGATATATCCTATGAAGCTCTGTATTTGATGTGCCTGCCTATCTTTTATAAAAGGCTGTGTTCGCATTGATTGTTGCTTTGCGTATGTTTTTTTTTCGCAATAAGTTCTCTGTCGTGCTCTTTTCCAAAAATTTAAAAATGCATGGCTATTTTTATATACCGAAACTACTGTAAAAAATCCAAGCCCCGATTTTTTAATGACTACCTTAAGCATCAATGTTTACGAAAAGAGCCTTAAAAAAAGGAAAGTACGGACAATAATGCCCATACTTCCTTTTTTATCACGTTCAGAAATGCTTAGCAGAAAGAAGCACCTAATACAATGATCAATAAGATGAACAATACTACGATTAAAACAAATGTTGAACCGCAGTATCCTCCGCCTTGGTAACCGCCGCCGTAGCCACAGCCGCCATAGTATCCGTAACCCATATCTTAGCCACCTCCTTCTATCTTTCGTCTATACAGCATATGTCCGTGATGCCGTTTTGGTTGGACAAATTGAGCAGGTCAAGTGCGGATATTTATGATTTTAGATTTTTTTCCTGAGCTGCCATCCATCTCTCCACTTCATTTGCCGCCTGCTCCACCCTATCCTCAAACTTGCCTGCTGAGATAGCAAGTGACTTTAAATCCTTCTCCTTCTCGCTCATCCATTTTGAATGCTTTTCCTGGATCTCATCATGGCGGTCATACAGCCCATCAAGAAACTTTTCGAATTTCCCGCTAATCTTTCCCATGTCACTCACCTCTTCTATTAACTTATTCAGAAGTGCCGGCGTTTGCCTTTGTTTTAAAGCTCCTTCCTCAAGGAGCAATTAAAAACTTAATTAAAAAACAAAAAATCCTCTGCCAAATGGAGAGGACTCTTATCAATTATCTAATCTCTGACAATCATCTTTTTCTTTCCGCATCCGCAGCCGGTTTTCTTCATGCTGCCAGAAGGCTGCTGATTATAGTGGGAAGAGCCATAAAAGACCACTGAATTTGATTTCGGCGCTTTCGTTGCTTTTTTATTTAGCATGATAATCCTCCCTTACGTTTCTTGCTTATAATCTATGTCATAAACCATCTCTTTGACTTCAGCGAAAGAACTAATAATAAAAGCGGAGACACAAGGTCAGTCATTTATTTAAGAGTATGTTATTCTTTCGGTTTATCGTCATCTTTTGAAGCTTGATTTTTCAGGTTGCTTATAAACCATGAATCATAAAATTTATCTGACTGCGCAGAATCTTTTTCTTCCTCAGTTTTATTTTTTGTAAGCAATTCAAATAGAACGAGATTTTCCCCTTCAAGATGAATGAGTTTTTCCTTTAGATTTTTATTTTCTCTGCGCAGTTCATTGTAAGACCCATCCTCTTCATAATCCAGCAGCTGTGCCCGCGTATGTGAAAGTTCTCTTTGCAAGTAAGAGATCCGCGCTTTGAGAGCTTTTACGTTTTCTGTCTGTTGATTTGTCACAATCCTCTCTCCCATCCATATATTAAATTATTCCCTTACTACTATGAAATTCAGCCTTCAGAGGTTTTATGCAGGAAACTGACATTCACCTAAAATTCCGCTCTTATCACGGCACACAAATTGGGAAAAAACATACTATACATTAGTCCCGACACCTAATGTATCTGTTCATTAAATTGGACGGGAGAAATTAAGATAGGAGGAAAACAACAGTGAGTCAATCTAGAAAAGAAAAAGTTTGTATTAATACGCGTAAAGTGTTCGACTGGGTTACACGTTCAGTAGACCTGCCTCTAATCAGTATAAACGACGATGATTTAGATGAAATATTTGACTGCGACGGCAAAACAGACGATATTTGTATGTTCTTAAAGAACATGGGGCATACAAGAGACGTTACAGTAAACTGCTTCCTAAGTGATAAAGACGGTAATCGCATCGATCCAAACGAGAAAAGCAAGTCATTTCTCTGCATGGAGATTTCACCTCAAGACAAACGTCAAGATGTAACTGTAACCCTTCCAAACGGGGACGAAGTTACTTTGCAAAGAGTAAAAGTACTTGTTAAAGGCTTTGTAACAGTTGAAATCTTAGATGCAAATGACATGGTTATCTGTGAATCAAGACCAATTCCGTTTGCTACAGCTCAAACATTCATCCTTTGTGCTCCAGATGGAACTGAACTTGATTGCCATGTTAACTTCTTTGAGTGCGATGCAACTTTAGTTTGCACAGACGTGTTCTCACAACTTGATGTATCCATTTCATTCTGCTTAGATATCCAAATGGAAGCTGACGTGAAACTAGAAGTGGAAGCTAAAATCTGTAAGCCGCGTGAAGAGTTAACAGAAGCAAGCGGTGCATGCGACAACAACATGAAATTCCCGCCGCAATGCCCTGAAATCTTCCCAGTACACTAATTAAACTAAGATGGCTGTTATCAAATACAGCCTCTTATTTTTTTTGTTTCATATGCGGGTACCAAGAAATGATTTGATGCTTTCCTTCATACATATGCTTTAGGGAGTTCAGAAAGGAGCTGCAAAAATGAAAAAGCAAGAAAAGCCCAATTCCGGTGAGCGCTCTCTTCAGCTGCAGCAGCAAATTCTGCATTACCGTTCTGAACTAAGCCGTATGCAGCAGCTTGTCAATGACGCAGAAAATCAAGTAAAGAAAGAGCTCATCCGGAATCAGTATTTGCAGGAAAAACTGAACGAAGCACTCCACACCCACACCGATCAGTTTGAAAAAGAGGTGTTTAAGCTTGAGAAAAAAGTGCTCACACTAGAAGTCGCTCTTGAGGAAGAAAAAAAACGGACAGCTGATCTGCGCAAAAAAATATTGATGCAGGAAGATCAGGCAAAACCAGCAGTCATAGAACCGGTTGTGCAAGCAAGTGCCCACTTTCAGGCTTCCATTCTCCTTCCTCAGGGAGAAGATGACAACTTGACTGTATTTGGAGACTTCATCCTAAAAAACACCGGTAATCAGCCTCTGCACCAGCCGATTATCTGTATTCAAATTACACCGCTTCTCTTTGGATCATTAAGCGGAAAAATCATCCTGCAGCGAAAAATGGATGATACTAAAATTTACGAAGATGCTGCAAATAATCATTGGAAACACGTCCATGAAAATTGGCGTGAGCGAATCCGCAGCGACAATCAATACTGGCTCCAGCCTTTAATCGATGCACCAATTAAACCAAATGATCATCTAGTTTTCTCAAGTTTCGAAATATCCTTCCCAAAACCAGACAGCCGTCCCATAACCGTAAATGGCTTTGTTTACACCAAAGAACTGCAGAGGGGAGTGCCCTCGTTAAACAAAATCTCGATTCAATAAAGAAAAGCGGAGCCGACTGTTTAGTGCAAGAAGACAGATAAGGACCAGACAGGAAAAATGCTCTTTTTTAGTCCAGTCCAGAGATTATGTGCAAAGAATACAAAAAAGAGTCTAGCGGCATAGACTCTTTTTTTAGAAGATTAATTTTTCAATAATAGATTCAAGAATCGCTGCACAGCCTGCGATCGCCAGAATGAGTATCAGGGGAGATGCGAGGTCCGGCATGTTAACGAAAATAATATACAGAAAGGCAGAAGTCCAAATACCCGTACACCAGTAACAGCTGAGCAATTCGCCAATCCACTTCTGAAGCCCCTCTCCCTTTATTTCAATATAGGAAAGTGTGCTTCCATCAGGCAAAACCTCTTCCGCTTCCTTATGAAAAGGCCTTCTGATAAAAGCTGTTATTTTATCAAAAACAAGCAACCTGGTAAGCCTGAAGCTCGCTAAAAACAGTAAAATAAAGTCGATCCATCCAATCATATATATCTCCTTCTCTGCTTTGGATAATGATACATTTTATGAAAGGTCATGGCGTTTATGACCGAAGTTCGCGTTTACTGGTTAACTTTCTGGAGAGGTGTTACATATACTGTATAGGAAATGGAGCATCAAAGGAGGATATTATGGGCAAAGTAATCTTTTTTAACTTTGAAGAATCAAATGATATAAAACAAAAATTGGCCGGAATAACAGCGGGGGATGAAGTAAATGTTCATCTCGGGGAAAAAATTCATTATGAAGCTGCCTTCAAATCATACAATTCAGATGATGAAAAAGCTGCTTTTATCATCGACCGTTTTTATGAAAATGGAGGAGAACCCGTGACTTTCCATTTAGATGAAATTACTGAACTTGAACTTCCGCTCAGTGAAGATGCTGTTGAAGGAGAGGATGAGTAAAGAGCTGTCTATAACAGCTCTTCCTAGTATAAGGGGGATGGATACTTGTCAGATAAAGAGATCATGCCAATCCAATACTTAAAAACATTGGAAGGAAATTATGCGCAGCTGTTTTTATTCAGTGATGGGAATCATTATGTGGTTAAATTTCATATGGTGCGGCACTACCGCAAACGGGAAATAGTAAATGAGTGGCTTACAGCAAAGCTTGCCCATCTTCTTGATTTGCCGTGTTTGCCGCTAAAGGTTGTTCATATGCCTGAAGACTCTCTGGCAGAAATACCTGCATGCCGCTATTCTTCTTATAAGCAGGGTAACCATCTGGCTTTTCCATTTCTGACAAATGTAAAATCCTATGCAGAGCTTTCAATGCCTCCGCAAAAAGAAAACCTTGTAAATATGAAAGACCTGGCGGGAATGCTCGTGTTTGATCAGTGGGTGAACAACAATGACCGCAGCCGGACAAATATACTGTTTGAAGAAAAAGAAAACGGAACCTATTTCTTTTGGATGATTGATCATGGCAGATGCTTTCCGGGCATGTATGTATGGAATGAAGAAACACTTTCTAAAGAGCCTGTTTACCGCGTTGATATGCCTGTATACAAATGGGCTAGTTCGCTTCTTATGGATCCCCTTTTGCTTTATGATTTCAGTGAAAAAATGAGAAATGTAAAGCAAGAGGACATTCGGGCGATTCTTGCAGAAATCCCATCTGATTGGAATGTCACGAAGCAGGAAAAAGAGAAGCTGCTTGCCTTTTTAAAAAGAGAGGGATTGCATGAGCTTCCTCAGCTTATCATAGATGCAAACAGCAAATACTTTGGCACCTAGTCAGGTGTTTTTTTTATTGGATAAGAAAGATTGCCGTACTCAGCGTCTTAATCCTCAGACAGAATGGATCCTCCATGCCTGCGCTGACCAAGGCACTTGGGCATTTCTTAATTGCAGCAGAAAAAAACGCAGATTTCATTCTGCGTTTATTACCAATTCTTCTTAAGAAATTTATCATACATCTCATGCTGCTTGATCAGCTGTTTTTTCAAGTCGAATCGTTCTTCAATCACATGTCTTGCAGCACGGGTATAGTCACTCCATGTTTCTTGTGAACGGAGGAATGATTCAATTCCGTCCGAGAGCTGCTGAACATTTCTTTCTTCAATTAAATAGCCTGTGCGAAGATGAGAAATCATCTCAGGTATCCCTGCATGCCTGGTTGATATCACGGGTAGACCAATCGCCATCGCTTCTTTAATAGCATTTGGAATGCCTTCCACATCTCCGTTTTGGGCTATTTCACTCGGCAAACAAAAGAGGTGCGCTTTTTTCAGTTCTTCTGCTATATCAAACAAGCTCATTTTTCCTAATAAAAACACAGCATTCGTTAGATGCAGTTCCCCGATCAGCGCTTCGAGATTAGCTCTCTCCTTTCCGCCTCCAATGATTTTAAGCTTAATATTCGGATATGTTTCATGGACCGACTTAAAAGCTCGTATCAGTGTATCATGCCCCTTTTTTTGAACCAGTCTGCCGACTGAAATGATGACAAACTCCCCATCAGCAGGTTTGTGGCGTTCTTGAAATGGAAACACATCCAGGTCAATTCCTCCATACAGAACATTTATTTTACAGTTTGGAACCCCAAGCTTCAGAAGCTCATTTCCAAGATATTCACAAACCGGCACGAATAAACTGTCATGATTGACAATTGAACGGTAACGCGAAAAGTTTCTATTATACAGCGCTTCGCTTTGTGCCGAACCGTCAGAACCGCGGATGCTGACTATAAATGGAAGGTTATGCTGCATGGCAAGCGGAAAGACATCAACGGCATGCTTGCCATGATGTGCATGAATGGCGGCTACCCTCTGTTCGTTAAAAAAGGCAGTCAGATCCGGGATCTCATTTATATTATAAAAAGAATCTAAGGGGAAATCCGTGTCATGCTTCCTTTGAAATGGACCGATTACAATAGAGCGGTACAGCCCCTGATAAACCATTTGATTATATATAAAGCGCTGATTGATTTTCACATCTTCCGTTAAATAATGCGCAATTGTTTCCATCTGAGAAGATTCACTCCTCTGCTCAAGGTAAAGATAAGAATTCTTCTACCTCACTCGCTCTTCATTTTTTTATGTTGTAGCCTATTCACAAGATGCCCTGAAGGTAATTTGTCCCTGTGAAAAGGCCCTTTTATGAGTTTTTTCTCATCTGCTGTAACCTTTCATGCTTGTTTCATAATAGGCTATGGGAGATGGTGTTTAGAAAGGGGTTTCTACTATGAATGTTTGCGTGATTGGCGCTGGCTATGTTGGCTTAACAACTGCAGCAGTTCTCTCAGATCTTGGTCATCACGTTACATGCATCGATCAAGACACTGATAAGATTGCATCGTTGCAGAACGGCTCTATTCCAATTTTTGAACCTGATTTAGAAGATTGCGTCCAGAAAAATAAAAGCAGGCTCCGCTTTACTGACGATCTTTCATCAGGCATAAGCAATGCAGAAATCATTATTATGGCAGTAGGAACACCGTCCCTACCGGATGGCAGCTCTAATTTAAGCTTTCTATATAAAGCGATGATTGATGTGACGGACCATCTCGCTTCCTATAAAATAATCATAATAAAAAGTACAGTTCCTCCGGGCACCAATGCCGCAATCCTGGAATTGCTGAAAGAAAAAGGATATCAGGCTTCCCTATTTGATCTTGTTTCAAATCCGGAATTTTTGAGGGAAGGATCAGCTCTTCATGATATGAAGTTTCCTGATCGGATTGTTTATGGCTTAGCGGAAGAAAACGAGGATTTACTTGATAAATTAAATGAACTCTATAAAGGAATTGAAGCGCCCGTCATCGTAACAAATTATGCTGGAGCAGAATTGATTAAATATGCTTCTAATGCATTTTTAGCTGCTAAAATCAGTTTTATCAATGAAATCGCCCGAGTTTGTGAACTTTTTGGCGCGGATGTAACACATGTAGCTAAAGGGATCGGCCTGGATGCGAGAATTGGCCATTCTTTTTTGCAGGCAGGTATTGGGTACGGAGGCTCCTGTTTTCCAAAAGACTTAAAAGCGTTAAGCTTTACTGCTAAAGATAACGGGCTGCAGCCGCTCATACTGGATGCTGTTCAATCTGTGAATGCCACACAAATCAACGTCTATTTTGAGAAAATAAAAACCATGTTTCCGGCTCTGTCCTCTATGAAAATTGCCGTTCTTGGCATTGCTTTTAAACCAAATACAAATGATATCCGGGAATCCCCAGCTGTTGCATTCATTAAAAAACTCCATGAATATGGATGTACAGTGTCTGCTTATGATCCCAAAGCAGCTTTGCCAAAAGAGCTCAGTATGGTTGAGCAGACTGAGACTCCTTATGAAGCTATACTGGATGCAGATCTAATTGTTGTCGCAACGGATTGGAAGCAAATCATCGGCCTCGACTGGAAGCAGGTACGGCGTATTATGAAAGGCAGATCTGTGATCGATGCAAGAAATTGTCTTAATCCTGTTCTCATCAGGAAAGCTGACTTAGATTATATTGGAGTTGGCCGCCTATGAGAATCATTGTGACAGGATGCGCTGGATTTATTGGCTCTCATTTATGCGAAAAGCTGCTGGAACAAGAAGAAAATACAGTTATCGGGATCGATTGTTTTATCGGTCCCACACCAGGCTCTTTGAAAGATTTAAACGCATTTAATCTGCTGCCGCATCCTCGCTTTAAGCTGATTAAAGAATCAATCATGAATATTGACTGTGCCGGCCTCCTGAAAAAAGCAGATATCGTCTATCACCTTGCAGGTATTCCTGGAGTAAGAGCAAGCTGGGGAAAGGACTTTTTTCCTTATACTGAAAATAATATCCTTGCTACACAGCGTTTATTGGAGGCTGCTAAGTCTGTAAGTCTCAAAAAGTTCATCTATGCTTCCACCTCTTCTATTTATGGATACAAACATGGAATGGTCCCTGAGGATACCATGCCCGATCCGCTCTCGCCTTATGGGGTAACAAAGCTTGCAGGCGAGCATTTATGCTCCGTTTATCATCAGAACTTTGATGTTCCTGTTACGATTTTGCGCTATTTTACCGTGTATGGTCCAAGACAGCGGCCAGACATGGCCTTTCACCGCTTCTTTAAACAAATTTTAACGGATCAGCCGCTCACTTTATTTGGCGACGGCACTCAATCCCGTGATTTTACGTACATTGATGATTGCGTTAAGGGAACAGCCGCTGTCATGAACGCAGAGAATACCATCGGAAAAATTTTTAACATCGGCGGAAAGGAAAGAGCAGCCATTCATGAAATCATAACTGAAATTGAAAAAATTGCAGGCAAGAAAGCTGTCATTCGGTATTTAGATGCAGCTACCGGAGAACCGAAGCACACTCATGCAGATATCTCTCACGCAGCGAAGGTATTAGGCTATTCACCTGATATTTCCCTTCGCGAAGGGCTTATAAAAGAATTTGACTATATGAAGGTCATTTTAAAAGGAGAATCGCCATGAATCTCGCCTTTATCTGCACGGAAAAACTGCCCGCACCAGCTGTGAAAGGAGGTGCCATTCAGCTTATGCTGGACGGCATCTCCCCTTATTTCAGCCAAAAGTACAGCGTCACAATTTATTCGATTACAGACCCTCTTCTCCCTGCTGAGAATACTGAAAATGGCATTGCATATATTCGTTTTCCAAGGTCATCCTTTCATGAGGAGGCAGCACATAATCTAAAGGGAAAATCGTTTACACATATTCATGTTTTTAATCGCCCGAACGAAATTTGGAGATATAAACAGGCTTCCCCGGACAGCAAACTGATTCTCAGCCTGCATAACGATATGTTCTCAACGAGAAAACTAAAACCCAATCAGGCATTGACAGCCATTAAAGACTGCGATGCAATCACAACAGTGAGTGAATACATTAAACGCACTGTCACCGTCCGCTATCCAGAGGCAGAAGAAAAAACTCATGTAGTATACTCTGGTGTTGATTTTTCAAAGTTTTATCCCAGCGGGTCTCCTGAAGGCATCAAAATTAAGGATTTATGGAGGAAGAAATACGGACTGCAAAATAAAAAAGTGATCCTTTTTATCGGAAGATTAAGCCGGACTAAAGGACCCCATATTTTAATAAGAGCAATGGAGGAAGTCATTAAAGAGCACCCTGACGCCGTTTTAGTCATTGTCGGAGGAAAATGGTTCAGTGAAAATGGAATAAATGAATATGTTCAGTACTTATACGATGAATCAGAGCCTTTAAATAAACATATCCTTTTTACAAAATATATACCTTCTGAAGAAATACCAAATGTACTTCTCATGGGAGATATGCTCGTATGCAGCTCGCAGTGGCATGAACCTTTGGCGAGAATTCATTACGAGGCCATGGCAGCCGGGCTGCCGATTATCACCACTGATCGCGGGGGAAATGCAGAAGTAATCATCAATGGTATGAATGGCTATGTGATCAAAGAGTATGATCAGCCAGAGGCATTTGCAGCACACATCTCAGACTTCCTTGCGAACAGCACTCTTTCTGCAGTTCTAGGGACAAATGGACGGCACTATGCTGAAAAGAATTTTTCTTTTTTTAAGACAGCAAGAAAATTGGAACAAATATATATTAACGCTTAAAAGAACCGGCTAAATGCTGGTTCTTTTAATTTTTGGCATTCTGGTTCGGCCAATATTAAAAAAAGATATCAGCAAGCTGATATCAAACTACTAACCTTCAATCTAAAAACAAAACTTTGTTTTTACGCGCTGAAGGCCCTGATTTTGATTTTCTTCTTGATGAGGTAAAGCGAAGACCCGATTGTTCTTGATCGGTTATTGGCTGTTCAAAAGCAGACAGCTTCTGAGTTACTTCAGCCTTTAGACTCGCTGCAGGGATCATTTCTTCTTCATTAGCAGCAGATTCCTGAACTGCTGTCTCAGGAATCTCAGCTGCAGGTTCAGATACAATCAGCTGGTCTTTTCCTTTTTTCTTTGATGAAGGCTTTTTCTCTTTTTTCACCTTAACAGCTTTCACCTCAGCTGCTTCAGATAAAGCAGCTGCAGGTTCTTCTGCTGCCTCTTGCAGCTCTTGGGTTAAAGATTGGACGGTCTCATGCATTACTTCGTTTATTGGCTCAACACCCATAATTGCTTCTTGAGGCTTCCGTTTTTTTAATGGCAATTCAATTAGCTCTACATTTCCAGTCGCAGGCTCTGCATGCCGTATTTTATACTTTGACAAGAAAGTCTCTGGATCTTCAAGCATCGATTCATATTCAGCTGAGCTCCATCCCATCGGACCAGGAGGAGAAAATGAAAAGTTCACTAGTTCCACTTTTGGAATTTCACTGAATTCAGAGTGATTTGTACTCATCTTGCTCACCCTCCTTTATGCTTTAATTTTTGAAAATAACCCATCGAAATCAGTTAAAAATTCATGCTTTGACTGCTCAACAGAAATAATGTTCTGCAGGGCCCATTTATATTTCTCATCTGACCAGGATGTTTTTTGACCGAGGAAATACTTATGAACGATCGAACAGTATAAATGAGGAAACTTCAAATCTGTCCATAAAACCCTGTACTGTTCTTTCGTAAGTGGATTCGTCTTGTCATACGTTCTTAATAACTCAATGACAAGCTCAGTATCCCAGACTGACATTTTTTTCAAAACTTTATTTAAAATCACTCTCAAATCCCTGGATGGCAAATCATTTGTAATGGAATGCAGTTCTTTCATTGCAAGGCCCTCTTCGGTCTCAATAAAACGGGCAAGCGTAAAGTCCTGCTGACAAAACATTCTGGATTCTAAGCATTCAAGAGACCATTGCTTATAATGGCCTTCATCGAGTTCCGCAAGGGCCTGCTGGCCTCGCAGAATCATTTCATCAATTGATTCAATCACCATTTTTGAGAAGGGATCCTGCAGCCACGTTTGTTCTGCATCAGGTTCGATGACCGCCGGAGCTGGAAGATTGTTTTCTTTATCCGATTTTATAGCGAGCATTTTATTTCCTTCAAGTTCCTGCAGCTTCCATCTGAATAACTTATGCCATTTTCCCAGGCGGCTTCTTTTTTTGCTCATTTCATCCGGCATATAGCCAGCTGAAGTTTGATGAAATTTCCCAATGAACTCCATGATCTGGAGCATTTGTCTTTTATCATAATAGAGAACTTCTTTTCCTTCTTGCAGATCATACAGGACATATGCTGAATTATCAGCACCGACACAGATTGCGCCTGCTTTTGTACGGTGTATGCCTGCAATCGGCAGACCATTGTCCTGCAAATGCTCATGTCCTTCTGCAATCAGCAGCATCCTTGCAGGCTTCATGATTACTCTCTTTAAAATTTTCACACCCTGACCCGTCTCTACTTTCCAAGTCGTACGCCCGCTTTTGTTGGTTAAAAGGGTTATCGACTGCACATCAAAAGGGTACAAGTTTAGGATATTCATTTGGAGCTCATATTTGTTTAGTTCTGTATCCAAGATGTTTCACCCTCTCTATCTTCCATTTTCATAAACTCTAAGTAAATTCCCGGCTACTGTGTTCCAGCTGAATTCACGCTCTGCTTTTGATCTTCCGTATCTTCCCATTTCATTACGCTTTCCAGAGCTGTCAAGCAGGGAGTTTATCGCTTCAGCATAAGCAAATGGATCTTCAAAATTTTTGATAACCTTACCATTTCTGCCTTCATCAATGACTTCAGGATTTCCTCCGCGGTTGCTCGTAATGATTGGAAGTCCGCAGGCCATTGCTTCGTAATGAACACGTGCAAGCGGTTCCTGCCATTGTGATGAACATACAAAAATATCTGACATGGCATATAGAGTTGGAATGTTTTTCGGCTGAACGAACTGAATGAATTGAACATTTTCAGGATACATGGCGCCGAGTTTATATAAATGACTGACATAGTTGTTGACTTCATTGTCGCCAAACCATTTCGATCCGATGAAAACCATAACAGTATCAGGATGTTTTTCAAGGATCTTAGGCATTGCCTGCAGGAGGATATGAGGTCCCTTTACTTTACTTAAACGACCTACAAATAAAATAACTTTCTGATTATTCAGATTTAATTCAGAACGCACTCTTTCTTTGAGCCTTCTGCCTTCCTGCGTCCAGTCGGGAAAATAAGTCTGCAGGTCTACACCTGAATAAACGGTTCTTACCTTCCCTTTTGCCTCAGGGAATCTGTCTGTAATGGTACGGCCAATATAATCGCTGACTGTTACGATTTGAGCGACAGCTGCAATACAGGCTCTGCCCTCTTCATCCGTCATTTTTTCAACCGCGAACATCTCATTGTGAACACTTAAAATCCATTTCGTATTCGGCGACTGGGCATGCAGGGCAGGAATCCAGGCTGGTCTGTTGCACAGGTGAACCACATCGTACTTTGTGTTCTTTAAATGCTCCCCGAGAAAAGACTGATATTCGCTTTGTGCAAAACGTATATAATGAACACCATTTCTCGTTTCTTTTTCAGGTAGATCTGGATGCTGAATTGAAAGGATTGTCACTTCATGTTTTTGTGCAATAAGAGGGGCGATGGAATCCAGATAGATCTGGATAGCTCCTCCTTTAATTGCGGGAACAGGGAGTTTTTCAGTCGCTATTAATGCAATTTTCATACGTTACCTCCATTCGTCTAGTAAGCCCTTATCTTAAAATACGAAAAAACAGGGAGTATGTGCTTTTCTTCATGTAACATTTTCAAAAAAGGCGATTTGATTATTTTTTAATCTTTTTTCAGACGGCGGCATTTATCCTAGGACAAAAAACAACCTTTTCTCATAATCTATGAAGTAAAAGGATGGGATGGTGACCATATTGAAAGAAAACGCAAACACAGGATCCTTGGGCTTCTCAGAAAAGGATACGGAAACTAAAAAAACAGCTGCAGAAAGTGCTCCCAATCAAGCAGCTGAACCAGCCGTACTTAGATCGGCGAGGCGCAGGAAAAGTAATACAAAAAGGAAATCGATGAAATCAAATGTTTCGTTTGATTTTGGTTCTAAAACTGGAGTAGAAGTGATGAAGAAAAAAGCACCTGAAGAAACAGCAGAAGATGTAAATGAAATGGAAAAGACGGAGAAAGTAGTGAAACCCGCTGCTGAGCTTAACACAAAGAAGGAGAAAAAGAAAAAAAAACCGATGTCTCCAGAGGCAAAAGCTAGAAAAGAAAGACAAAAAAAGGCTGATAATTTTATCGCGCCTAGACCTGAAAAAACCCTAAAAGAAGCTAAAATAAAAAAAGAAGATAGCAATGAAGAAGAAGAGACATATGTTCTCTCTCCTGAAGAGGAAGCCAAACTTGTTAAGCTTGCGGAATACATTATTCAGAGCTGGGACGTTCAGGTTGACCGGATTGAAGTCATTCAAGGCGGGCAAATGGCACTCGTATGGAAAATTCACACGAGCAATGGACCGGTTTGTTTAAAGCGGATACACCGTCCTGAGAAGAAAGCATTATTCTCCATTAATGCACAGAATTACTTAGCCGAAAAAGGCGGCAGAGTACCTGGAATCATCCGTAATGTACACAACGATCTCTTTACAAAACAAGGTCCTTTTCTATTCGTTCTTTATGACTGGATTGAAGGCGGCGTATTTGATTTAGCAGTGGATCCGGATCTGGAAGTGGTTATGAAAGGACTGGCGGAGTTTCATCTTTGGTCTGAAGGTTATCATCCGCCAGAAGGCATTCCTGTGTTTAAAAAGCTCGGACGCTGGCAAAATCACTATATTAAAAGATGTCAGCAAATGGAGTCATGGAAAATTATCGCCCAAAATACTCCAGATAACCCGTTCTCTCAATTGTATCTGCAGGAAATTGACTATTTCATCGAACAGGGGCGCCAAACCCTTGACCGCCTGATGAATTCAAAGTATGTCCCTTGGATTGAAGAACAGTCTGCAAATCCAACCCTTTGCCATCAGGATTATGGCGCAGGAAATACTGTGCTCGGGAATGACGGCAAGATTTGGGTCATCGACTTAGATACGGTCTCTTATGATCTTCCTATCCGCGACCTGCGAAAAATGATTATACCTTTACTTGATACAACAGGAGTGTGGGATGAAGCAAGATTCCAATTAATGATGAATGCTTATGAAAGTGTCAATCCTTTAACGTCTGAACAAAAAGAAGTGATGTATATCGATATGCTATTCCCTTATGAAATGTATGATATTGCACGGGAAAAGTTTGTCAGAAAAACAGATATGTTCCCAGAGGAGCTTGCTCAGGCTTTCCAGTATGAAAGAATCAAAGAAGCCCATTTAAACAGCTTAATTAATTCATAATGCCAATCAAAAGATGATTTCAGCTGCTGGCTGCTGGCTGCTGTCATCTTTTTTTATTATTTGAAAAAGACCAAACCATGTTGAGTTAAACCATCTAAGTACAAATCCATATCATTCAAGTTATTCATTATTTTAATACTAAATGAATACATTCGTAAGAGACTTAAATAATGTGAGGTGTATGAAAATGAAAAATCAGGAATCTTTCTCCTCAGTTAAAACCTATATTCCTTTTCACAGCCAATTCGATCCCTGTCCGCCGATCGGCAAAAAATACTACTCGACTCCCCCAAACTTATATCTGGGATTTCAGCCGCCCAATCTTCCTCAATTCTCCCCATATGAAGCCTTAAAAAAAGGTACATTATGGCCTGTTTTTTATGATTATTATGAAAATCCATATAAAAAAGGAGGAAGCTAAAGATGGCTAAAACACTTCCGCCCGAATACTATCAGAAGTTAGAGGAAATCCAGGCGGTTGATTTTGTTCTTGTCGAACTAACCTTATATTTAGACACGCATCCTGATGATGCTCAGGCTATCTCCCAATATAACCAGTATGCACAATATTGCAGACAAATCAAACAAACGTTCGAAGCCCAATTTGGACCTCTCAGTCAAGGAAGTCCTAATCCTTCAGGTGAATACTGGACATGGAAAAGCGGTCCATGGCCATGGCAAGTATGACGAAAGGAGAGGATCAGAATGTGGACATATGATAAAAAGCTGCAATACCCTGTAAGAGTCAGTACATGCAACCCTACTTTGGCCAAATTTTTAATTGAACAATATGGAGGAGCGGACGGAGAGCTTGCTGCTGCATTGCGTTATTTGAATCAGCGCTATTCCATTCCTGATAAAGTCGTCGGACTTCTTACAGATATTGGAACGGAAGAATTCGCCCATCTTGAAATGATTGCGACAATGATTTATAAATTAACAAAAGATGCAACCCCCCAGCAATTGAAAGAAGCTGGTATTGGAGATCATTACGTAATCCATGACAGCGCATTGTTTTACCAAAATGCTGCTGGAGTTCCTTTTACTGCTTCATATATACAGGCAAAAGGAGATCCTATTGCTGATTTATACGAAGATATTGCAGCAGAAGAAAAAGCCCGTGCTACCTATCAATGGATTATTGATATGTCTGATGATCCTGATTTAAATGATTCTCTCAGATTTCTAAGGGAACGGGAAATCGTGCATTCTCAGAGGTTTAGAGAAGCCGTAGAAATTTTAAAAGAAGAAAGAGACAGAAAAAAGATCTTTTGAGAACAAAAAAGAACCACGGAAAACCCGTGGTTCTTTCAGACTGTCGACAAATCCCCCCTTTTTGGGGGATTTGTCGGCAGTTTTTTTATATAATGAAAATAGAACAATACAGAGGTGATTTGGATGTTGTCTAAAAATAATCAAATGAATCGCGATCAACTAGAAATGATTACACTTGAACAGTTGGTGCCGGAAGATCACTTAGTCCGTAAAATTGAACAAGCTCTCGATTTTTCTTTCATCTATCCATTAGTAGAGAAAGTCTATTCCGCAGATCGAGGTCGTCCAAGTATTGATCCGGTCATATTGATTAAAATGACCTTCATCCAATACCTTTTCGGTATTCGATCCATGAGAAGAACCATTGAAGAGATTGAAACCAACTTAGCCTACCGTTGGTTTTGGGTTTTGGTTTTCATGACAAGGTGCCCCACTTCTCAACATTCGGTAAAACTATGAACGGCGCTTTAAGGATACAGATCTGTTTGAGCAGATATTTTACCGCATCTTAAAAGAGGCGATTGATAAGAAACTGGTCAATGGAGAACAGGTATTTATTGATTCAACTCACGTAAAGGCTAGTGCTAATAAACGAAAGTATCAGAAAAGATCGTACGAAAAGAAACGAAATCATATGAGGAAAGGCTCCAAAACGAACTCAATCTAGACCGCGAAGAAAACGGAAAAAGCCTTTTCCCCAGATAAATTTGAACCGGAAGAGAAAGTGATTAAAGAAAGTACGACGGATCCGGAAAGTGGCTATTACGTAAAAGATGAAAGAACAAAACAGTTCGCTTACTCATTTCACACAGCCTCTGACGAAAAGGATTTGTTCTGGGGACAATCGTTACGCCTGGTAACGTGCACGACAGTGCAATATTCGAGCCTCTACTTGATCAAGTAACTGAGCTTCACAAGAAACCTGTTGCTGTTGCTGCCGATGCTGCTTACAAGAACCCTGCTCTTGCTCACTATTTGAACGAAAAAGAAATTCGTCCGGTTTTTCCTTATACACGGCCAAAAACAAAAGATGGATTTTTCAAGAAAAGTGATTATGTGTATGACGAACATTTTGATTGTTACATATGCCCGCACGATCAAGTGCTTCCTTACAGAACTACTACGAAAAAAGGATACAGACAATACTCTTCCGATCCGAAGGTTTGTGAAAATTGCCCATTCCTAAGCCAATGTACGGAGAGCCAAAATCATCAGAAATTGATTGAAAGGCATCTCTGGCAAGAATACTTAGATGAAGCTGAACACCTTCGTCATACAGAAGAGAACAAAACAATTTATGCAAAACGCAAAGAAACGATAGAGCGTGTCTTTGCAGATGCAAAAGAAAAGCATGGTATGCGTTGGACAACGTTGAGAGGACTCAAAAAATTGTCCATGCAGGCGATGCTTACTTTTGCTGCCATGAACTTGAAAAAGTTGGCATCCTGGACATGGAAGCCAGCGAAAGCGGTATAAAAATAGTCAACGAATAGGCCTACAAACATCAAATTAGCCCCAGAAATGACAAAAAGCATTCGGATAGAGTTCATCCGAATGCCTTTTGTCTACAATCTGAAAGAACCACGGAAAACCCGTGGTTCTTTTATAAATCTTTTAAAGTGATAGCCTGAATCTCGTTTAACGGAATCTTCTCTCCATTAATCAAAACACACTCATCTTTATATTCTGTTACTTTTCCAATATGAGTCTTTACATTTGTACTGATGCTGCAATTTAAACTGGAGAGTCTCTCAGGTAAATTTAGAAGCAGCTCAATTTTCTCTTTATTTGTAAGATCGTTAAACGAGTGCAGAGGCTTTGTCAGCCTTTTTTCTTTCAGCATAGCAGATTCAGCTTTCACTTCCTCGCTCAATACTGGCTCTTCAGGTACCGCTGCTGTTTCTGCCGGCAGATCTTTTCTTAAGACATATGTTTTTTGCATAGATGTTAAAACAGGTTCCAATTCCGGCTGAACGATATACAGCAGCGGAGGATTTTTAACAGATTGATGCTTTTTCACAGACTTCCCTCCTCATGTTCATGATCTACAAAGAAGTATATGCGGGGAGATCAGTTTTATGATGAGTGTGTTAAAGTGATACTTTCATAAATTTGCTGACGTCTTTGAATCCCATTTGTTCATACAGTTTCATCGCTTTTTGGTTATGTGCATACACATTCAGCCTAACATCGCTGTACCCGTTTTTTTTGAATTCTTTTATTGCTTCCTCCATCAATAACTTGGAGTATCCCTTGCCTCTGTATGGCACTTTTACATATAGATCATTAATCCAGCCAATTTCATCTCCCGTTAAGAAATCGAATGCTTTATCAATCATAATCCAGCCAAGCATTGTGCTGCCGTCCATCAAGCAAACAAAATAAGCCTGATATTTTGCGGAATATTCATAGGCTTCAATCATCTTTTCCTTATTATCGTCTGAAACGTGATTGGTTGCTTCCCTGCGGTTTTCTCCTGCTAATTCGTAAATTTCTTCTAATTCGTCTGAAGCTGCCAGTTTAAATGTTAACCCCATAATTGGTCACTGTCCTTTTTTATCATCCGCAGCCTGAGCTTCCAATGCTTTTTTTAAACGCTGAAGATGATCTCCGTCTTCTTTTTTCATAATCTTCACAAATACCGGCTTAATGAGTTTCATTGTGAATTTTTTCGCATTGATTTCACATTCAAAACGGATTGTCGTCTGATTGCCTGATGCAGAAAACGTGTAATGATAGATGGCTTCCATCCCTTTCATTTCACTTTTAACTGAGTACTTTGCACTCTGAACATACTCAATAAATTCAATAACCGCTGAAGCCTCTCTTCCCCTTATTTCACGGGTTTCTCTGTATTTCGTGCCTGCTTGAACAGGTCCATCCGTCAGCTTCACTACTTTCGTCACATTTTGCATAAACAGAGGGGCATTTTCAACGTCAGCGGAAAATTTGAATACTTGGTCAAGCGGTGCATTTACAGTGACTTGATCTTGAAATTCACTCATGCAATAATCAATCCTCCTTATGATTATGATTTATTCCTTATCCACATTTTATCAGACTAGGAGACGCCGCATAGACAAGCAATCACTTATTTGTTTCAGGAATAAAAAAACTGCCTCATTAAAGAGATTATCGGGTTGGTAGTTGATTCCTTTAAACACGCTCTTTCCTGGATTTTTGGGAATCATACCGAGCCTTTGAGTCCTATAAACACGCTCTTTCCTGGATTTGGGGAATCATACAGGGACTTTGAGTCCTCTAAACACGCTCTATTCTGGATTTGGGGAATCATACAGGGCCTTTGAGTCCTTTAAACACTCTCTATTCTGGATTTGGGGAATCATACAGGGCCTTTGAGTCCTCTAAACACTCTCTATCCTGGATTTGGGGAATCATACAGGGCCTTTGAGTTCTCTAATCACCCTCTATCCTGGATTTGGAGAATCATACAGGGCCTTTGAGTCCTCTAAACACGCTCTTTCCTGTATTTAGGAAATCATAGCTTGCCAATACTCGCCCCAAACAACAAAAAAACGGGCAAAAATTGCTGTGCAATTCATTACCCGTTTTCTTCTGTATTTTGTTATCTCCATTAAAATTAAAGAGAATGGAGGCTTTGATTAACCTAAAATATGATATCCGGAGTCTACATGTAGATTTTCTCCAGTCATCCCTCTTGCAAGGTCACTGAACAAGAAAAGTGCTGTATCCCCAACTTCTTCCGGAGTTGTTGTACGGCGCAGCGGCGCGCGTTCTTCGATATCTTTCAGAATGGAGTTAAAATCGCTGATTCCTTTAGCAGAAAGCGTACGGATTGGGCCGGCAGAAATTGAATTCACGCGAATGCCGTCTTTTCCTAAATCGCTTGCCAAGTATCTCACACTTGCATCAAGTGATGCCTTTGCCACTCCCATAACGTTGTAATTAGGAAGGACTCTTTCTCCGCCAAGATATGTGAGTGTCACAATGCTTCCGCCCTCTGTCATCAAGCCTCTTGCAGCTTTTGCCACAGCTGTCAGTGAATAAGAGCTGATATTGTGAGCAAGCAAAAATCCGTCGCGGGTTGTATTCATGTATTCTCCGCTCAATTCTTCCTTATGTGCAAACGCGATGCAATGTGCAATTCCATGAATAACGCCTACTTCATTTTTAATCGCTTCAAAACAAGTGTCAATTTCAGCATCATTTGTTACATCACAAGGAAGGACAATCGAATCATTGCGATCAAGCGTTTCAACTAAATCGCGCACTGATTTTTCAAGGCGTTCACCTGCATATGTAAAAATAAGACGTGCTCCTGCCGTATGAAGAGAACGGGCAATTCCCCAGGCAATGCTTCGTTTGTTTGCGACGCCCATTACGACTACATTGCGTCCAGCTAATGATAAATTCATTTGGAATCCTCCTAATTAATACATGTTATTAGTACCTGGTTATAAGTATAGCATGCTATTTGCTGTTTTTCTAGACCGCTGCTGGATTTCATGAATGAACCTGGATCATTACAGCAAATTAAAAGAGCATTTTAAGTCCTGTCAAAACGATTCCGATGAAAAATCCGCACACTGCACCGTTCACACGGATCCACTGTAAGTCTTTCCCTACATTATTTTCTATCATATCAATTAATTTCTCATCATCAAGCTTGTTTAAATTCTCTTCGACCAGTTTACCGATTTTCGAATGATTTTTTTCAATAAAAAGAGTAATTTGTTCCTGTATTTTGTTCTCGATTGCATCTGTTTTTTCTTTATCAGCACTTATTTTTCCGATTAATTGATCAGCAAAAGGCATAAGATGATCATCCATAAATGAACCTTCTTCAATGATGGCTAAAGCTTTTACTTGCGTTTTCTTTAAGATTGTCATCAGATTTTCTGAAGGGTCCCACTCTAAAATCAACCGGTCTATTTCCTCTAATAAAGCATGATTTTCCTGAATGCCGAGCAATTCTTTTCGAACGCGGCCAAGGATGGCCTGACGATATTCACTCTCAGGATTTCGCAACCCCCCAATAACATTCAGGATAATATCCTGAAGAATCTTTCCGAGTTTTTCTTCATTTACAATATTCCGGAAGGATTTTATGGCAAATTGCAAAAAACCATCAGCTTGTCCATTATCAATGGCCTTCATCGCAAATCTGCCAAACTCCTCCCGTTGATCACGCCTTGATGCCCATTCCTCTAATTTTGAAAGGAAATAATCCAGGCTCTTTTCATCATATTTCCGTTCAAGAACCTGATGAATGAGAGCTTTAAGCATCTTTAATACTTCATCTGACGTTAAATAACCTTTCAGCTGCTTCTGAATAAGGGGAGCAAGCTTTCCCAAATCAGCACTTTCAATCATTTGGATAATGAACGATTTCATTGTTTTTTTGAAAGAATCGGAATGTACCTCTTTTTCAAGAATAGGCAGCAGCTTTTCTGTCAGATTTATTTGTGATAATTTCGTTTGAATGCTTTCTTTTGACAGCCAGTCATTTTCGATTGTGTTAACAAGTGCCCTAATCATCCTGTTTCGATTTTTAGGCAGTAACGCGGTGTGAGGGATAGGCAAGCCGAATGGGTGTCTGAACAAAGCTGTAACAGCAAACCAGTCTGCTAATCCGCCGACAAGCCCAGCTTCAAATCCTCCCTGCATAAATTCTCCAGCGACAGTTCCCTGAAAAGGGATCGCTGCAGCAAACCCTGTTCCCATGACAGCAAGTGATATTCCGGCTAAATTCTTTGATTTATTAGACACATAATCTACCTTCAATCTATATAAAATAATGGTAATTCCATGCTAGTCTAAAATCAGAAAGAAATCCAATAAATCTATGTCCTTTTACAGAAAAAACTGGCCAAAGCATGGCCAGTTCTTTTCTTGTATTCTTACAGGCTTGTTACCCCAAATATCGCTGATAAATCTTCTTGGCTTCAGCCATGTCTTTTGTTCCATGAATCAGGGCACGGCCGTCACGGAATACGACAACCCTCTGATGTTCTGTCTGAAATGAAAGTAAATACGGATTTGCAGTGATTTCTGTTACCGCTCTTCCAAGTACTTTTGCAAGCTCCTTAAAGTTCATTTCTTTAGCGACTGCCGGCCTTATTTGAACCGTATCTCTGCCGCAGAGAACCGACGTTTTCACACTGTTGCTGCGTGATAAAAATGGATAAACGGCAGAGTCCCCGCATGATGGACAGGCTTCATCTTTTAATGCATGCACTTTTATTTGTGAAAATTGATTTCTCCAAACATCAAAAGAAAGCAATTCTTTTCTCACCTGATCCGCTGCCCCGGTTAACAATTTCAGCACTTCCCCTGTTTGATAAGAGGCAACCATTTGGACCGCCGGACTAATAATGCCAACTGTATCGCACGTCTGGCCTTCCATTGGAATTTGCTTTAAAAGGCAATTCAAACATGGCGAGAGTCCCGGTATGATTGTATAAGTGAGGCCGTAGCTTCCGACACATGCCCCGTAGATCCACGGAATGCCCTGCTTAAGCGCTGCATCATTTATAACAAGACGAGTTTCAAAGTTATCCGTCGCATCTACAATAACGTCTGCATGCTGACTGAATGCAAAAATATTATCAGCTGTTACATCTTCAATGACCGCCTGGACTTCCACTTCATGATTAATCTGGGAAAGTCTTTGTTTTGCAGCAGCAGCTTTAGGAAGACGCAAAACCGCATCTTCTTCAGTGTAAAGCTGCTGGCGCTGCAAATTGCTCCATTCGACGTAATCACGGTCCACAATCGTTAGTGTGCCGACACCCGCACGAACAAGCATTTCCGCATTTGCTGTCCCAAGAGCTCCCGCGCCGATGATTAACACATGACCATTTCGAATGTTCTGCTGTCCTGTTTCTCCTATTGGAGAGAATAAGATTTGCCTAGAGTACCGTTCCATTTAGGATGTAATCATTCCTTCTTCCGGGCTGCTTGCAGATGCATAGGTTTTTACTGGTATTCTGCCTGCCTCAAAGCTTAATCTTCCTGCTTCAATGGCAAGCTTCATAGCCGCTGCCATTTTGACCGGATTGCCTGCAGCTGAAACAGCAGTGTTTAACAGCACACCATCCGCTCCAAGCTCCATCGCTTTTGCAGCATCTGCAGCTGATCCAATCCCTGCATCCACAATAACCGGCAGTTTCGTTTGTTCGATAATAAATGATAGATTCAAAGGATTGATAATGCCCTGTCCTGAACCGATTGGAGACGCGCCCGGCATAATCGCATGAACGCCTGCTTCTTCAAGTCTCCTCGCAAGCACGACATCATCAGACGTGTAAGGAAGTACAATAAATCCTTCCTTGACAAGCTCCTCACTTGCTTTTAAGGTTTCAACAGGATCGGGAAGCAATGTTTTCGCGCACCCGATAACTTCTACCTTAATCATATCACATAACCCTGAAGCCTTAGCGAGTTTGGCGATTCTGACAGCTTCTTCAGCCGTTTTTGCACCAGCTGTGTTCGGCAGCAGCGTGTAGCGCGAAAGATCAAGCTGCTCCAGAAAATTAGGCTGAGACGGTTCAAAAATATTCATTCTTCTCACCGCGAATGTTAAAATATCAGCTTCAGCTGCATTTACCGCTTCTTTTTGAATGTCAAAAGAGGGATACTTTCCCGTTCCAAGCAGCAGTCTTGATTGAAAGGTTTTTCCAGCAATCGTTAACATAAATTATCCTCCTCCTACAAAATGAACAATTTCAAAAACATCCCCATCATTAATAACTGTTTTCGCGTATTCTTCTTTGGCTATTATTTCTGAATTATATTCCACAATGACGATTCTTTTGCTCACCTCATAAAAAGCAAGCAAATCTTGAACGGTGCGCACAGAAGACTGCATATCTATCATGCTGCCATTCACTTTAATGTTCATAGTTTCACCTCATCTGCACGGTCCATTCTAAAAGCGTGAACGTATTCTTCAGCTGCCGGTCTATTAAAAAATAAATCTCTGATCATTTCACCTGTTTTGGGAGCGAGCAGGATGCCATTTCGGAAATGCCCTGTTGCCACAAAGAGATTCGGAATGCCCTGATGCTTGAAAATAAAGGGCTTGCTGTCGGCTGTTCCCGGCCTTAATCCAGCCCATGCACGATGAAAACTGGCATTTTCAATTGCCGGCATAATTGTAACTGCTTTATTCAAGAGAGCAGCGATTCCCTGTACGGAAGGCTCAGTATTCCAGGTTCCTTCTTTCATCGTTGCCCCAATAACTATAGTTCCATCAAGCTTTGGCACAAGATAACAGCTTTCATGAAAAACAGTAGACGATAGTTTTCCATCTTTCATTGTCACAGACAAACATTCGCCCTTAACAGGATGAACAGATATATTACGTGTTAAATCCTTTATCAGCCGGCTGCTCCATGTGCCATTTGCAAGTATAAGAGCTTCGCAAAAAAACGTATCTTGAGGCGTTTCAATTTCATAGTGGGAGCCTTCAAATCTGCTCACTTTGTATACTGGTGTGTTTTCAAAGATTTTTCCGCTCATCAGCTGAATGGCTTTTGTAAAAGCTTTGCACAGAGCAGCTGGAGTAAGCTTTCCATCTTTTTCAATTTTCAGAGCCCCGTAAATCGCATCTGTTATGTCTTTTTCATATTCTAGGACTTTTTCTTTGGAATGCCATTCTACATCCTTTTCTATTTCTGCTCTTTTTTTCAAAGAATCGGCTTCCTCGGCCGTCATTGCCAGTTTGTACATTCCATTGTATTGAAGCTGGATGTCAATTCCGCTTTCAAGCAGCAAATCATGAGCTAATTTTGGATAAAGTGCCTGGCTTTCTTTAGCAAACCTGAAAAAAGCATCGTCCTTTTCAGTTTCAGTATGGGCTCCGAGCATACCCGCCGCAGCACTGGATGCTCCGCTGCCTGTTTTTCCGCTTTCAAATACCGCAACTCGAAGACCGGCTTTCGCTAAATAATAGGCAGAGGCAAGCCCAATGACTCCTCCGCCGATAATGCCCGCATCAAATAAAGGCTTCAATGGCCCATCCCCCTTTTTAACTGATCAGCAAGTTCAAGTGCCGCATGATTTGGCTGCTCCGCTGAAAAAACATAGGACATCACGGCTGCTCCCTCAATCTTTAAATCTCTTAGATCAGGAATGACAGCAGGAGTGATTCCTCCAATTGCAATGACTGGAATGCTGACAGATTCCGCTATTTCCGCAAGCTTGCTTATCCCTCTTGCTTCTAGACCATTTTTTGATGATGTTTGGAACACATGCCCGAAAAGGAGACGATCTGCCCCATTTTCAGCACAATATACTGCTTCAGCAGCAGTGTGGACGGAACAGCCTACCTCAAGATGCGGGAAGCGCTGTTTCACCAGTTTCACATTGAAGCTGTGCGATGGGAGCTGAACCTGGTGCAAACCAGAAAGAACAGCTGCATCCACACGGTCATTCATGACAAGCTTTGATTTTGGCACCCCATTTTGATGGAGCGCTTCAATCAAGTCGATCAGTTCCCCAGCCGATTTATTCTTTTCTCTAATATGAATGGCATCTGCAGCTGTATGTATATCTGTGATGATTTTCACGAGCTCTGCAGCAGTGTGCCGTCCATCTGTGACAAGATGCAATTTCACTTTTGCATCAGCATGGTTTGTGTCTCATCCCATGCTTCCATCTTTTCCGCCATATCCCAAAAACGATATTCATACATCGAGCTGATGAGAAAGTTTTCTTTCATCATTTGTCTCTCGTGATCACTTGCACGCAGAGCAAGCTCGTCAAATCTTGCAACCTGCTCGAGGACAAGCTCTTTAAACCAATCACCGTGATAAGTCGCAATCCATTTCTCATAAACTTCATCACCCGGCTTGCAATCTTTCAGGTGCTCCCCGACTTCATAATAGAGCCAGTAGCATGGAAGCAGAGCTGCAATGATTTCACCAAGATTTCCTGTCGCAACTGAACGGTACATATGGGAGGTGTAAGCATACGCAGTCGGCGATGGTTTAAATTCCTTCCGTTCGGTGTCCGTGATCCCAAGCAGGACAGAAAATTGCTGATGCAAAGATAGCTCTGCCTCATAGGTTCCCTGCGAATGAACGGACATCCGGTACGTTGTATGCAAGTCAGTGGCCATAGCCCCTGCAAAAGCCTGTACTTTTGCAAAATGGGTTAAGTAATAAGAATCCTGCATCACATAATATTTAAATTTCTCTTTTAAAAGGCTGCCTTCACCAATCCCTTTTACAAAAGGATGTTCAAAGCTTCCTTCCCACCATTTTTTTGCATACTCCCGGCATTCTTTTGAAAATGACATGTTTTATTCCTCCTCATTTTTAGTATAAAAACGGCAAAAAACCACTTTTCGAATAGAAAAGTGGTGTATAAATAGACCTTTACACCACTTCCCTACGCTGGTTTTAGCCAGATCAGGTTCGGAGGGTCTTGAAGGCAAACTTCAATCTCAGCCCTTCTAAAAGGGCTCCCCTAGCGGTCGTTCATATATTATTTTAGAAATATTCACATGTACATCATACCATGCTCAAAGAAACTTTCAAGTCATAATTATCAACTTTTATGGAACTCAAGCTCTTGTCTGAGCTCATCCACATATTCAGCAGATCCAGTCAGAATCAGTAAATCTCCGCGTTTCAGCTCTGTATCCCCATGCGGCACAATCGATTCATTTTCCCTGAAAATACGGACAAAAATGACGTCGCCTGTAAATGGAAAGCCGCGGAGCACCATGCCATCGTAGCGTCTGTTGTTCATTTTTATCTGATAAAGCGCTGAATCGTTATTGGTCAGAATCTTCATGATGCCTGGTGCTTCAATAAGAGCCCTTAGCAGGGTTTTAGTAGAAAGCAGCACAGAGAAGACATCAATGTCTTTCGCTCTTAGCTGCTCGTCTAATAACGGTGATGAGATGCTGGCAATCACCCGCCCAACTTCAACCTCTTTTGCAAATAGGGCGATTTCAGCATTCGTATCCTCATCGCCTGCAGCAGCAATAAGGATATCTGCTTCAAAAACTCCCTGGGACTGCAGGGTCTCGATTGAGTAATCTTCAAGCTCCTCAATTTGAAACAATGATTCAGCGATCTGCTGTTCATTTTTATCGACATGAGTATGATACACCGTTGTATCGTACATTTTCGGATTTAACTCGCGCGTCACTGGAAGTGTCATTTGATTGGCTCCTATAAAAGCTACCTTCACCTTCTTTTGCGAAGACAGCTGTTCAGGGAATAGCTTCTTAAACCCAATCGGAGTAAAAATACTCGTCAGAACAGCCGTTAAAATGAGCGCACCCGACATTTGAGCATCAATCACATTTACTCTTTCTCCAATGGTAGCTGCCGCAATAACAAGGGATAGGGTTGATGTCAGCAAAAATCCTGAAGCAAGCGTTGTTTTTGTGTCATACCATCTCTTCAGTAAATAAATCGGCACAATTTTAGAGATCAGCAGCGCAATAAACAGCAATGGGATCAGCATTAAAATTTTTGGATCCTCAAACAGCGACCATACATCAAGATCGACACCAACCATAACAAAGAAGATCGGTATCAAAAATCCGTACCCGAAGGAATCCATTTTCTGAACCATTTCTTTATTTGGGGAAAGCAGTGAGACTAGAACACCCGCTAAAAACGCTCCTAAAATGTTCTCTGCCCCGATTGTTTCTGATAAGGCAACAAGGACAATGATCAGAGTGAAAATAGCTCTTGTCCCAATTTGAATCGTGCCTTTAGACATCGTTTCTATGAATGATCTGCTCTGAAAGGTTTTGCCGAGAAAATATAAAGCAATTCCAGCACCAAATAACAGCAGAAGCAGCCATGTATTTGTATTTTCTCCTCCATATATCGATGCAAACACGGCAAGAAGAATCATCGTCACTAAGTCAGCTATGACAGCAACGAGCAAGATAATCTGACCGATATTCGATTTCATAATGCCTGCATCCTTCAGTGTAGGGACCACCACTCCGAGTGATATGGTTGAAATGATCAGCGTCATCAAGAAGGCATTTTCAATAAAACCAAGGAAAACAAACAGATACGATAAGAGCAGAGACAATATAAAGATGCCAACAAAGACAAGAAAAGAAACGGCAAACGTATTTGGCGCTTCCTTCCCGCTCGGCAGCTTTTCTTTCTTCCGTCCACCGATAAAAGCAGTGAAATCAATTTCAAGTCCGCTCAAAAACATAAGAAAAATAAAACCGAGCATGGATAGCGTTTCAAGCCACATATCCTCCTGAACAAGATTGAATCCGCTTTTCCCGATAATGATCCCCATAATAATCTCGGCCACTACGACAGGCATGACTTTAATTTTAAAGCGATGCAGCAGGAGAGGGGTTACAAAAGCGGCTAACAGTACGATAACTAGTGATGAAAAGGAAGCTCCATGCACAGTATTTCCCTCCTAACTGAATCTAGATTAAATATTGCATGAACAATGTAGCCATACCAAAATAAATAAGAATGGAAATAATATCATTAATCGTTGTAATAAATGGGCCTGATGCAACAGCTGGGTCAACTTTCAGCCGATGCATCACAAGCGGAACAAAAGCGCCGGCGATTGTCGAAACAGTCAGGGTTGCAAGAATGGAAATGCCAACTAAAAGACCCAGGAAGAAATCATGCTGCCAGAAATAGACGACGCCTGTTACTAGAACTCCGCACACGGCACCATTGATAATCCCTGTACCAGCTTCTCTGGCAATAATTTTAAAATTACTGCCTTCTTCAAGGTCTCCCATCGCTATTCTTCTGACGGCTACCGCAAGTGCCTGAGTACCAGTGTTCCCTGCCATTCCGGCAATCAGCGGGATAAAAACAGCAAGAATGGCCACTTTATTAAGCGTTTCTTCAAACTGTCCTATTAAATTTGCCGTTAACATTCCGAGAAATAAAAGAATCACAAGCCAAGGCAATCTTTTTTTAGCGGCTGACAGAGGACTCCTGTCAATGGAATCCACATCAGATACAGCTGCAAGCTTCGAATAGTCATCAGATGCTTCCTCGTCGATAACATCAACGATATCATCAACCGTTATGATTCCTAAAAGATGATTCTGAAAATCAACTACTGGCAGAGCAAGGAAATTATAGTCTCTCATTTTTCTTGCTGCATCTTCCTGATCTTCGCCCACAGATACGGAAAATACCCGTTCACTCATAATTTCGCCAATCATGAGATCATCATCGCTGACTATTAAATCACGAAGCGAGATAACGCCCACTAGATGCTTATCTTCATCGATTACATAAAGATAGTAAATGGTTTCAGCGTCAGGAGCTTCATGCTTCAAAATATGCATGGCCGATTTGACAGTCTGATTTGCAATGATGGCAATGAATTCTGTGGTCATGATACTTCCTGCCGTAAATTCCTCGTAGTGCAGGAGTTCACGAATTTCCTGTGCAGCTTCATCATCCATGATGGTCAGATAGCTTGCTGCCTGATCTTTGTTTAATTCGTTAAGCACGTCTACCGCATCATCCGCGTACATGTGCTCAAGCATTTGTGATGCAAAACGCGGATCCATTTCGGATAAATACATTTCGTAATTGTATTCTTCATCTTCAATATTCTCAAAAAGAGCAGCCATTTCTTCAGGAGACAAATAATGATAAAGCTTCAATCGCTCCTCTTGCTCAAGCTTCACAAAGATTTTCGCCTGATCATATGGATGCTGCTCCAAAAACATGGAGCGAAACCCGTCTAGATCTTCGTTTTCCAAAGCTGTTACTAGTTCCGCAGCTTCAATCTCTAATTTTTCTCTTTCATCTGACATCCAGAGTCTCCTCCTTCCCCAATCCGTTCCTATATTAAAGCCAAGACATCAAAATGTCATCAAATTGTGATACATTTTATTTACATGCAGAAACATGCACTGCACTAGCGTTTGCGCTCTGTACAGTCGTTTTTTCCTTGTGATAAGGTAGCATGTTTTGTGATGTTTTACAAATGAATCCTTTGCAAATTCATCAATTTTCGCTAAGATTGATAAAGTGAAACTTCATTCACAGGGAGCTTATTCCCCACTGTTTGGTGGTTCATAAAAAAATATGATTCATTGCAATATTAGTTTTTTAATAGAAAGGGATCCATAATGAACACAGATAAATCCCCACAGCAGCAGTTAGACTACACACTTATTTTTATCATGTTTTTAATGGCGCTGACCAGTGTCATTGCGATAAGCAGTGCCCAACCTACTCTACCCGAAAAATTGCAGAATATAAACTTTGCTTTTCTTCAGATTAAATGGTACATCATCGGTATTATCGCAGTCATCGGAACAATGGTCATTGATTTTGACCGTTTCAAACAGCTCTCATGGTATTTATATGGATTTGGGATGGTTTTGCTATTGGGGCTTGAAGTCCTGCCGTCGCCTATTGTAGAGCCGATTAAAGGTGCAAAAAGCTGGTATACCCTTCCTGGAATCGGTAATTTCCAGCCATCGGAACTGATGAAAATTTTTATGATTATTGTCCTTAGCAAAATCATTACAGACCACCGGGAAAAATACGCCACAAATACAGTCAGAGATGACCTGCTCCTGTTAGGTAAAGTATTTGCCACAGCGGCACCTCCCATACTCCTGCTGATGAGACAGCCGGATACGGGGATGACAATGGTCTTTTGCGCCATAATCGGCTCATTAATTCTTGTCTCGGGGGTTAAATGGAAAATCATCTTCAGCTTTATATTATCATGTGCCGGAATTGCCGCTCTAGGCGTATTTATTTTTTTCACATTTCCGGATTTCTTCAACAAGTACATTTTAGACACCAATTCTTATAAACTTGATCGTATTTATGGCTGGCTTAATCCTTATGAATATTCCAGCGATATCGGATTTCAGCTTATCAAATCTCTTCTTGCAATTGGATCGGGTGAGCTTTACGGAAAAGGCTATCAGCAGCTTGAGGTTTACTTGCCTGAAGGACATACAGACTTTATTTTCGCCATTATCTGTGAGCAATTCGGATTTATCGGCGGCAGTATCGTGATTTCCCTTTTCTTCCTTCTAATCTACCGGATGATTCATATTGCACTTGAGAGCAACGATCCATTCGGAAGCTTTTTATGCACAGGAGTCATCGGCATGATCACGTTTCAGGTTTTCCAAAACGTCGGCATGACCGTCGGCCTCCTGCCAATTACAGGACTCCCGCTTCCTTTTATCAGTTATGGAGGAAGTTCACTTGCAACCTATATGATTGCCATCGGCATTGTTTTAAATGTCAGATCACGAACCAGAAAGTATATGTTTGACTAATGAAATCCGTTTTCATAACGGGTTTTTTCTTTTATCCTGAATTCTTTTCTTTCTTTATTGGAACGATGAAGGTATATGATATTTTTGATTCTTTAAAGATATCTGCTATCATCTTAGAAAAAGAGACAAATGAGGACGGGTTTAGATGAAAATTGATATTATCGGTGATATTCATGGCTGTTTTGACGAGTTTTGCGAGCTTACGGAAAAGCTTGGCTATGATTGGAATAATGGGTATCCTGTTCACAGCAGCAGAAAACTCGCTTTTGTAGGAGATCTGGCTGACAGGGGACCCCATTCTATAAAAGTAATCAAGACCGTTATAAAAATCACTTCGAACCAAGCAGGATATTATGTGCCAGGCAACCACTGCAACAAACTTTACCGCTACATGCTCGGAAACAAAGTCCAAGTTGCACACGGTTTAGAAACGACAGCGGCAGAACTCGAAGCATTGGGAGAAGAAGAGCGAAAGGATGTCTATCAGAGTTTTATGAAGCTCTACGATCAATCTCCTCTCTATCATGTCCTCGATGAGGGCAGACTGGTCATTGCCCATGCAGGAATCAGGGCTGACTACATAGGAAAAACGCACAAAAAAGTAAAAGAATTTGTGCTTTACGGGGACATAACCGGCCAGACTAACCCTGACGGAACTCCTGTCAGAAGAGACTGGGCAAAGCTTTACAAAGGTAAACCGTTAATTGTCTATGGGCATACACCTGTACGCAAAGCACGGTTTGTCGGCAATACGGTGAACATTGATACTGGAGCAGTATTTGGAGGTTATTTAACAGCGCTCAGATATCCTGAAAAAGAGATTGTTACAGTCAAATCATCTTTGCCGTATGACGAATCAAGGTTCCGGGAGATGGATTGAAGAGCCTGAAATTAGTGTGAAAGTAAATCTATTTTCGAAATCATCGGATTTAGCTGCGAAAAATAGAATTTGATAAAAAGATCCTTTTTATTTTCGAAAACCCACTTTTAATCATCGAAAAAGACTCATGCCGTGCTCAGCATGAGTCTTTCTTATTTATCACCGATCGGATATCATCCGGCAAATCAATCTTGAAGTTCATTTCTTTTTCCAGAAACGGATGAAAAAATGACAGTTCAGCACTGTGCAGCGCCTGCCTTGATAGAAGACGATGACTGCCTCCATATAAACTGTCGCCGCATAGCGGATGGCCGATGTGGGACATATGAACTCTTATTTGATGCGTTCTTCCTGTTTCAAGCTTTAGGGAAACAAGTGTATTGCATTCTGAATTCGCAATAGTATTGTAATGTGTAACAGCAGGCTTGCCATCATCTCTGACAGTCCGTTCTATAATGCTGTCCTCTTTCCTGCCGATCGGCTCAGAAATTGTGCCCTGCTTCACCAAAACTTTCCCTTCAACCAAAGCAAGGTAAGTCCGTTTGATTCCGTGCTGCTTTTGAAGGGAAGAAAACAAGGAGTGTGCGAAACGATGCTTAGCGACAAGCATTAGCCCAGATGTATCCTTATCCAGACGGTTGACAACATGAATGGTTGAAGCGATCCCTTTTTCCCTGTAATAAAAGAGCAGACCATTTGCAAGCGTCCCGCCTGGATGTTCACGCGAGGGAATGGTCGGTAGATAAGGCGGCTTATTAATGACAAGACACCATTCATCTTCATATACAATACCAAAGTTTACTTTTTCAGGAAGCATGCCTGAACTTGGCTTTTCAACAGGAAAGATGACTTTGAGCTCATCCCCTGACTTAAGCTCGAAGCGGACGGTTGCATGTTCACCATTCACTAAAATGCATCCGCCTCCGAACTTGATATCTGTTAAAGCGCGCTTTGATATATTCTTTTCCTTAAGATAATCCCGAATGAGCATGCCTTCTTTTGCAGCAGGGATTGTCCATGTTAATTGAAACGCGTTCACAACGATCTTCCTCTCAGGATCCTATTCGGAAATAAATGAGTCGCGGACTCTTTTCCAGAATGGAAATGGCCTGAATCTCGCAAACCTGATTTTTTCATTGGCAACGCGGCATTGAATCGATTTTACGTCTTTATGCAGAACCGTTAAATGATCGATGGTGATTTGGAAATCAACATCATTAACCGGCTTTAATAAACAAGTATGATGATCCGGCAAAACAAGAGGCGAGCCTACTGTTCTGAATACCCGGTTATTGATTGATGCCATCTCCGCAACCTGGATCGCAGGAATTGACGGATGCAAAATAGCTCCTCCGAGAGCCTTGTTATAAGCTGTACTTCCTGAAGGTGTAGACATGCACAGACCGTCGCCCCGGAAGGTTTCAAAAATCTGGCCTTTGATTTCAACATCCATGACAAGAGAGCCTTCAATCGCTTTCACGGTACATTCATTTAAGGCAAGATAGCGGGCTTCCCGTCCTCCGTCATTATGTCTGATGATAACTTCAAGCAGCGGATATTCAACAACCTGATATGGTGTCTTCGCAATCGCAATCACAAGCTTTTCAATTTCATCCGGAACCCAGTCGGCATAAAAACCCAAATGACCAGTATGTACTCCTACAAATGCCGTTTTATCAAGCCTGCTGCGGTAGCGGTGAAAGGCATATAAAAGTGTCCCGTCTCCTCCTACTGAAATCACAATATCAGGCTTATCCTCATCATATTCGAGATGAAAATCCATTAAATAGGCTTTCATCTTATGCATTAATGTATTTGAAACGGTATCTCCTTTAGATGTGACCGCAAATTTCATAACAGCATGCCCCTTTATTCATCATTTATCTTTCGTTTCTGTTTTCCTTGAAAAAATGACTTGTGCATCTCTTATTTCTCCGCGTATCTTTGACATCTCTTCATCTAAAAGAAAAGCTGCTTCCGCTGATCTTTTCAGCCTGATTTTAATGTCTTCGGGGAAATTCCCGCTGTACTTGTAATTAAGAGAGTGTTCAACAGTTGCCCAAAAATTCATCGCAAGCGTTCTGATTTGAATTTCCACCAAAATGCTTTTTTCACCTGAAACTGTTTGAACAGGATATTTGGCCACTACATGGTAGGAGCGGTATCCGCTTGCTTTTTTTTGCGAAATATAATCACGTTCTTCAATGATTTCAAAATCATTCCGCTGTCTGAGCATTTCGACGACAAGCTTTATATCATCTACAAACTGGCACATCATGCGAATGCCAGCTATATCCTGCATTTCAGTCTCAAGCGCATCAAGCGAAATATTTTTGCGTCTTGCTTTATCAAGAATACTTGCAATGGGCTTAACTCTTCCAGTAACAAATTCAATCGGAGAATGGCTGCCTTCTAGTTCATATTGCGCTCTTGTCCCTCTAAGCTTCACTTTCAACTCATCAACCGCCTGATGGTACGGTGCTAAAAATACTTCCCATTTTCTTCCGATCATAGCCTTCCCCCTCGTCATTTAGAAAAGCGCAAGCGCCCGTTTAGCTCAGACATGGCAGAAGAATCCGGCAGAAAAGTCCGGGTTAGACTTTTTTGGCGGATTTGTTCTGGCAAGAGTTGGGCGACTCCGCTTGCCGTCAATGCGCAAACTTTATCTGACATGCTTTTTTGTATTAGTCATTTAAGCCAAATGTCTCAACGACTTTCTTTTCCATTTCTTCCCCATAGTTTGCGTTACCTTTAATATTTTCAAGCAAATAGGATAATTCATCAAGGATATCTGTCAGCTCAATCGTCAATCCGTTTACATTCAGATCTAATGGTATCCCGCTGTCTAATGCCGTTTTCAGCTGCGGCCAAACCTCAGCTGGCAGGTTTGTGTAAATAAAATCTTCATTATTATCCATTATGTAAATAAACGCCAATTGATCGGAGTCGACCAGCATCTGTCCCTTTGCAGTCAAACCATTTAAATCATCCTCTTCAAAAGGCATCGCTTTAAGTATCATTCTTTCTTGATCAAGTACAGCTTCATTCACTTCAATTCTTCGTTTCATAAAAATCTCCTTCCAAATCAATTCCACGTCTATTTTATCATATTCACCCTGTGCATGATAAACATTGAAAACCGTTTTTTAAATTGCCATAATAAAGAGAAAAGCGGAGCCGGCTGGGCAGACAGATAAGAATTCACCCGAAAAGTCCGGGTTTGACTTTCTTGAGGGAATTTGTTCTGGCCGAGGAGCTGGCGGTGGAGCTGGACAACACTGAAATGCGGAATCGCCCTGTTTAGCGCAGGCAGACAGATAAGGATCCGACAGAAAAGGCGCTTTTTGCCTTTACTGGCGGATCCGTTCTGGCCGAGGAGCCGGGCGGTGTAGCTGGACAACAAGAAAAGCAGAGCCGACAGGCAATTTTGCTTACCATCAATTAGCAACGCTTTAATATCTGATAACCGAAAGGACTTTAACCATGACCCAGGAAATTGAAATTGAATATAAAAATCTGCTTACTGAAAGTGAATTTTCCCGCCTGGCTGATTTTTTTCAAATCTCTGATGATGACTTCAGACTCCAGGAAAACCATTATTTTGATACGCCGGAATTCCATCTTAAAGAGCACGGTGCGGCCCTGCGTATTCGCTTTAAAAACGGCAGGTACATACTGACATTAAAAGAACCTGCACCTGTCGGCCTGCTTGAAACTCACCAGGAAATCACAGGCAAAAAAGCGGAAGAGCTTCTTTCATCCGACTCAGCCCTTCCAAAAGGCCAGGTTTTAGAACGGATACTTTTACTCGGCATTCATTCTGAAAGCATTTCCTTCTTTGGAACTTTATCCACAAATCGGGCAGAGAAAACCTATAAAAATGGCTTAATTGTTCTTGATCACAGCCGATATATAAATAAAGAGGATTATGAGGTTGAATATGAGGTCTTGGATGCAGATGAAGGACTGCTTGCTTTTCACGAGCTGCTCGCCTCCCTGCAAATTCCTCTGCGCACAACGCCGAACAAAATTAAACGTTTTTATGATCATAAACGTCAGATCGCTAATGAGAAGGAGCTTGATAGTGGAAATTAACTATATGAAAGCATTGATGCAGCTTCAGGCTTTACGCAGCCTGTCCCAAACGGAAACAGATGAAGCTTCCGAATCCTCCTCTGCGTCCATGTTCAAGGATATCTTTCAATCTTATATTGACGGACTGACAGAAGAGGTCCAGCCTCAATTTAAGCAAGCTGCCGTCCCTTTGACAATGCCGCCCGTAAACGTAAATGTCCGTATGACATCTTCTGAACCGGCAAGCAAGGCAATTGACAGCATCATTTCTCAAATGGCAGCCAAATACAGCATGGATGAGAAACTGATCAGAGCTGTCATTTCTCAAGAGTCGGGCTTCAACCCTAATGCCAAGAGTGCTGCAGGGGCTGCAGGACTTATGCAGCTTATGCCAAAAACGGCACAGTCACTTGGCGTCATGAATTCTTTTGACCCCGTTCAAAACATTGAAGGCGGAACGAAGTATTTAAAGCAGATGCTTACGAAATACAATGGTGAAATCCCACTTGCTCTTGCAGCATATAACGCCGGGCCTGGAAATGTTGATAAGTACGGCGGCATTCCCCCGTTTAAAGAAACACAAAATTACGTACAAAAAATTACTTCTTCCTATTTTGCTTAAAAAAGGAGCTGATTTAAAGCGAAAGCGGCTTTAAATCAGCTCCCTTTTTCATTTCATAGAACGAAGCCCTTCACATATACTAAGAAAAGCGGAAGCACCGTCAAATCCCTTTTGACCTTGGATCTAAACTATAGAACTGGACAAAGACTCCTGGAGACTAAAAAAGGGCTATCGCCATTTTCCATCTGGATTATATAATTAGAACATAACATGACTTTTCAAGGCAGTTTGTTTGAGCAATGGTAGGTCAATTGTTACAATAAGCTTATCTTATTAATAAAGGAGATCACAGGCATGGCTGATCAATTTTCAACACCATATGAAGCGATTGGGGAAGATGCACTTTCGCAGCTGGTTGATGCCTTCTATCATAGAGTGCACAAGCATCCTCTGCTCTCTCCGATTTTTCCAGATGATTTGTCGGAAACAGCTAGAAAACAAAAGCAATTTTTGACGCAATACTTAGGCGGACCGTCTTTATATACAGAAGAACATGGACATCCCATGCTGCGGGCAAGACATTTGCCCTTTCAAATTACCCCTGCAAGAGCCGGGGCGTGGCTTTCCTGCATGGAAGAAGCAATGGATGAATTAGAACTTGATGAACGATTTCGGGAATGGTTTTTTGAACGGCTGGAACTGACAGCCCGGCACATGGTGAACACTTCAGATGAAAAACAGCAGCCGAAGGGTTCTCAGCAATGATGATTCAGCACGGTGAGAATCAAAAATCAGCTCCATTTTTCTCTCACTGTCAGGGCAATTCAAAAAAACCGCTCGAAATCTATATGTTCATCGATCCACTATGCCCTGACTGCTGGGCACTTGAACCGATCATAAAAAAACTGCTGATTGAATATGGAAGATTCTTTACATTAAAACATATCATCAGCGGACGCATCAAAACGCTTAACCAGCTGAAACGGAAAAATCCGGCAAATCTTGCGCGAGCATGGGAAAAAACAGCCAGTTTAACAGGGATGTCCTGTGATGGGATACTAAGATCTGAAAGTTCGATTTCATCTCCATTTGCAGCTTCGCTTGCGATAAAATCAGCAGAGCTTCAGGGCCGAAAAGCAGGTATCCGTTATTTGCGGAAACTTCAGGAAGTCTTATTTCTTCAAACAAAGAATATTGCAGAAGAAAAAGTTCTTGTACAAATTGCACAGGAAGTCGGCCTTGACGCTGATGAGTTTGTAAAAGATCTTCATTCAGCCAGTGCCGCCAAAGCACTGCAATGCGATTTAAAAATATCTGTGGAAATGGACGTTCAGGAAAACCCTACACTCACTTTCTTTAATCAGAATGTCGATCAGGAAGGGCTGAAAATCAGCGGGTATTATTCTTATGAAATGTATGTTGGCATCTTATCGGAAATGCTCGGGGATGTACCGAAGCCATCTCAAGCTCCGCCGCTTGAAATCTTTTTAAGCTATTTTCAATTTGTCGCTACAGCAGAGATTGCGGCAGTTTACAATATGACGGCAGAAGACGCGGAAAAGGAAATGAAAAAGTATTTGCTTTCTCAAAAGGTTGAGCGCGTGCCAGTGAAGCACGGTACGTTCTGGAGATACATTGGATAGAAAAGAAAGAAATCCGGTACAATTTCCTGTACCGGATTTCTTTCTTTTTAAATTGAAAACGCTTACTTTCTTATTCTTAAAAAGACTCCGCACGGGTAATACGGAGTCTTCTGTATGTCTTAACGACAACAAAGGGGATGGGAGAAATTTTTCACGGTCAAACAAAGGGGTAAATGTTTGTTTGTGATTGATTTCACATCTATAATATATCAGAAATTGTCGACTTATGACAACCCATAGAAACTCATTTCACAAATTTGTCACAAACATAAATACAGCGTGTCTTTCATATTTTTTTAGAAAGGACAAACAAGGAGGATTTCAAATTGAACAGCAGCCTTCCCCTGATTATCAGTATAATTCTGATTATTATAAGTTTCTTTCTAAATATACTTGGATTAATGGAGATGTTTCCATTGCTGATATCATCTCCGCTTTTGTTTATTTCCATCTTTGTGACACTATATTTGGTGAATCACCGGAAAACTTTTAAGGGGTTTTAGTCGCAACTCTGAATATGGTCTATATTCAATCGATATCTGTATTTTGACAAGCTTTTTCTAGCCATTTTTATAGTTTTTTAAGCGGAATCAGCTAATTTATTAGCAGATTATCCGTTTTTCCAGCTTGAATTAAGAAACATTTAGCCGAATCATTTTTTTTAATAGAATGACAGCAGCCGTTTATAGTACATTACGGCTTTTTTATCCTCTTCCCGCTTTTGCCAAATAAAGCCTTTAATCGCCTTCCCGCCTTCTGCAGAAACTAAAAAAGAATGCAGCCCAAAAGCTGCATTCTTCTTATTTTACTCTGACAAAAGCTGTTCCATCTCATTCAGCTTCTCTTCAAATACCTTCAAAGCTTCTTCAATTGGCTGGGGCGATGTCATATCCACGCCTGCTTTTTTCAGCACTTCAATCGGATAATCCGAGCTTCCGGATTTAAGGAACTCCAGATAGCGCTCGACAGCAGGCTCTCCCTCTTCAAGGATCTGCTTGCTGAGTGCGGTTGCTGCACTGAATCCAGTTGCATACTGGTAAACATAGTAATTGTAGTAGAAGTGTGGAATCCTTGCCCATTCCAGGCCTATTTCCTCGTCCACTGCCAAGTGTTCACCAAAGTATTTTTTGTTTAGATCATAATATAGCTTCGTTAATAGATCTGGCGTCAGCGGTTCGCCTTCCTGTGCTTTTTTATGAATCGTATGTTCATACTCGGCAAACATCGTTTGACGGAATACTGTGCCTCTGAATCCTTCTAAATAATGATTTAAGAGATAAAGCTGTTTTTTCTTATCATCAATGGTTTTTAACAGATAATCATTCAATAACGCTTCGTTGCATGTAGAAGCAACCTCTGCTACGAAGATTGAATAATGTCCATATTGATACGGCTGAGATTTTCTTGTGTAATAACTGTGCACGGAGTGACCGAATTCATGGGCCAATGTAAAGAGATTGTTCACATTATCCTGCCAGTTCATCAGGATATATGGGTTTGTGCCGTACGTTCCAGAAGAGTAGGCACCGCTTCTTTTCCCTTTGTTTTCGTGCACATCAACCCAGCGGTTTTCAAAGCCTTCATTCAAGATGGCCAGGTAATCCTCGCCAAGCGGAGCAAGACCTTTCAGCAAATAGTCCTTTGCTTCAGCATAAGGAATTTTCATCTTGACGTCTTTCACAAGCGGTGTGAAAAGGTCATACATATGAAGCTCATCAAGACCGAGCACTTTTTTGCGGAGCTCGATGTACTTATGAAGCAGGTGGAGATTATCGTTTACCGTTTTAACGAGATTCTCATACACTTCTTCAGGAATATTATTATTGCTGAGGGCTGCTTCGCGTGCTGACTGATAATTTCTTACTGTTGCGTAAAAGTTATCTTTTTTAACCGCTCCGCTCAGCGTGCTTGCAAATGTGTTCTTGTATTTATCATATGTGCTGTATACCGCTTTAAAGGCATCTTGCCTAACTCTGCGGTCTTCACTTTCTAAAAAGCGGATGTAGCGGCCGTGGGTTACTTCTACCTCTTCGCCGTCCTCATCTTTTATTGAAGGAAATTCAAGATCCGCATTATTCAGCATGCCAAATGTATTGCTTGAAGATCCCAAAACATCTGAAGCCTGCGCTAACAGGGTTTCCTGCTCAGCAGATAATACATGCGGACGCTGGCGGTTAATTTCATCTAACGTATGCCCGTACACCTTCAGCTCTTCTTTTTCAGTTAAGAAGCCTTTCATTGTCGCTTCATCCATTGATAAAATTTCAGGAATAATGTAGGACGAAACACTGCTCGCCTGTGTGTAAAGGTTTGATGCTCGGTCATTTAAGCCCTGATAGTGTGAATCCCCTGTGTCCTGATCGTATCTCATGTGGGCATATGTATAAAGCTTTCCTAATCTCTCCATCACAGTATCCTGATATGTAAGTGCTTCTAGAAAAGCATCTGCTGAATCTCCGAGTTTGCCCTTAAATTCTCCGATTTTAGGCAGGGCAGCTTTCACTTCTTTAAACTCTGCTTCCCAAGCTTCATCATTTTCAAAAATATCCTCAAGTTTCCATGTATCTTCGACAGCGATTTCTGTTCGTTTCGGCAATGTTTTAACGGCTGTTTGTTCTGCCATAGTTATCTAAATCCCCCTTTAAACATGATTAACCCAATAATATTCTATATTTTCTTGCAAATCAATCTAAGAGTCTTGCTATTTTCCCTGCATATCAGACAAGTCCTGACGGCTGTCGACATCCTTCTCTCCATTTTCTCGCATTGACTTCGTCATCAGGTATGCAATGGCTCCTGTGCTGACAGCTGTTAAGGTGTAATCAAATAGATTGCTTTTCCGTCTTTTTTTATAAAACATCATCATTCCTCCATTCATATTCTCTCTTTCATAGGTTGCTTCGTCCTTACCCTGTTCATGCAAATCATTTATATTGAGTAAATTGCTTCATAACAAGTTCATCTCTCTTTAATAAATCAGCAGGTGCACTCTGCCATGTAATTTCTCTCTGTTTCACATATTTGTTTTTATTTACACGCTGAAGCATGCCCATGAAAGATAATGTCTCCAAATATTCACGGATTGGAGCCCCAATTGTAAGATGCTTTAAATGGGAAAGATCACGGACTTTAGTAGATGGATCTGTCCTTATTTCCCTTTTAACCTCTTCAAGAGTAAAAATTGTGTGTGTTTGGATCTGATCTATAAACAAGAGAATTTTGGTTTGCCAAAGGCAGATGCGTGAATCAAACAGATAGCTGGTTTTGATTGGAAGAAAGGCTTCTGCAGGAAGGTGGGTAATCGGAGTCTGCTTCTTTTCATAAAGTTCTTTCTGCAGCAGGATCATTTCCCTATGAAGATGTATAGCCGGTTTTAAACGATGTGATTTGATGAGGTGAATCCACTTTGAAAGATGGGACTTAATAGAATGCGGTTTTGGACTTTGAAGATCAGAAATGGCGGTTTGATTTAGAGGCAGATATCTTGGAATGGAGAAGAAGACTTGTTTTGAAAAAGGAATGAGGTGTTCAATCAGGAGGAATGCCTGCACTTGAGAACAATACGTAAGTATAAACGGCGGATCAAGAGGCTCTTCACCTGTTCTTGCAAACAGCCACTGAAAAGGGGAAATGCGAAAGGTATGACTGCTTAACCTTGCAGTATTTTTACCGCCTAATATCCACATCTCATCAATGCCGGCTTTTTTATAATGACTGGTTCTTTTTGAAAAAAGAGAAGCAGGAATGACTGAGCATTGATATTCTACAGCAGTGTATTTATTTCTGTTTTTAAAAAGCACATCAGGGCGCTGAGAAATTCTTGGCAGGTATTGTTCGAGCTTTGCACTTTGGACTCCTTGTCCCTGAAGCCACTTATAAAGCTGGAGCTTCCCATTCAGGTGGTACTCGCTTTCAGGCTCGGTTTCTATAGTGCACGTTTTATTTTTTTGATGTGCAAAATGATGGACTTTGATGCTGCCAATCTTTAAATCAAGCGGATTTTCACACACAGGACAGTAGAAGGCCTCTTCCCTTCTTAATTGCATAAGGATCTTTGCTTCCCATCGCTTGTCCGAAAGATTAATTATGGTTCCTTTGCCGGTTTTGGCAACTAGCATAACTTTACATCATCTCCCATCTTATGATCATCTTCATTATATAGAAAGTTTATATAAGAAAAAAGCGTCATATTCAAATTCAAAAGGCAGATAAGGTTTGACTTTTTTGGCGGAGCCATTCTGACCGAGGATTCTGCGCTAGACATCAAAGCGTGTAAATTTTATACTTCCGCCAAAAAAAAGACATACCATAAACGGCATGTCTCATCAAATTATAACAAGGGGGAAAGCAGTCTGGACATTGATTCATAAAGCTTCTGTTTGAAAGGGCGCTTGTTGAATTCATCCATGATAATTTCATGGGATACTTTGAGATCACGCTCATACTCATCGACAAGCTTTTGCGTGCTTCTTGTCCGGTAAAGAAAGGCATTCACTTCAAAATTCAAATGGAAGCTTCTCATATCCATATTTGCTGTTCCTATAGAAGCAAGCTCATAATCAACAATGACAATCTTGCTGTGCATAAAGCCTTTTTCATATTCGTAAATTTTCGCACCAGCTTCAAGCAATTCCAGGAAATAAGACCTTGACGCATAGAAGACGATTTTTTTATCTGGACGCTTCGGCACAAGCAGCCTTACGTCTACACCGCTTAATGAAGCTATCTTTAAGGCTGAAAGAATATCTTCATCCGGCACAAAGTAAGGAGATGCGATCCAGATGGAGTCTTTGGCAGATGTAATCATCGAGAAGAACAGATTCTTAATGACTTCCCATTTGTTATCAGGTCCGCCAGCAATTATCTGTACGCCCCCTTCATGCTCTTCAAGCTGAACAGAAGGAGTCATATATTCTTTCTTCACAATATTTTCTCCCGTCATGTAATACCAATCCTGAAGAAAGATCATTTGCAGCGTGCGGACGGCTTCGCCCCACACCATTAAATGGGTATCACGCCAAAATCCGAAAAACTCATTCTTGCCCAAGTATTCATCACCGACATTCAAGCCGCCGACAAACCCGACAGTTCCATCGATGACGATGATTTTTCTGTGATTGCGGAAATTGACTTTGTTATTCAAAAAGGGCATTTTCACAGGTAAGAATGAAACTACATCAATGCCTGCCTGCTGCATTTCTTTAATGTACGCCTTTGATAATTTCCAGCTTCCGACTGAATCATATAAAAAGCGAACCTCTACGCCTTCTTTCGCTTTCTTAATCAAAGCATCTTTTAATTTGCTGCCGACTTCATCGTGCCTGACAATATAATACTCAAGGTGGATGTGATGCTCAGCCTTCTCAATTTCCCCAAAAATATGATTAAATGTCTCATTGCCATTCGTCAAGGCTTTCGTCCTTGTAGCAAATGAAATTGGAGTATGTCCAATGCGGTGCGCTAAATTAAAAAGCATTTGCTGATGGTCGCCCATTAAATCAATCTTATCCTCATAAGACGATTGATTACCTTCAATTTCAAACATGATTTTTTCATCAACCAGCGCTTTTCGGTCAAATAACTTCCTCTTTCTCACATTGCGGCCAAATACCAGGTAAAATAAAAAGCCGATCAGCGGTAAACTTCCAAGCACGACAAGCCATGTAATCGTTTGAGAGGGTTTGCGGTTTTCAAGGAAAATGACAAATCCAATAAAGATAAGTGAAAATGCAAAGAGAACAGAAGTAGCTGTAATCATCCATTCACTTGAAATACTTCCAGTAAAATTTTGAATGATATAGATAAAAAAACCAATAATAATTGCAAACAAAAGCACTCGAACCGTATTTTTCATGTTTTACCCCTGACTTTTATAAAGGATCTTTTGTTTTATCGATAACTGCGGATGCTTAAACAAAACTCTTGTCCGAAAACAGACTGTATGAAATTTAATGGTAAAAAAAGCCGACTTCAAACTTCATGAAATCGGCACTTCTTAGTTTTAGCTAAAATGTTTCTTAACAACGTCAAGAGCTTCATTCGCAATAATTTCCTTGCCGTATTCCGTGACGCGGTGAATGGTCATGCGTGATTCTTGTCCATACTCGAGAATAATACTCAGCATATTCTCAATGTCTTCATCTGAATGCTGCTCATCAAACTCTACATACAGGTAGTAGTTTTTATCCAGTGAGTAAAGTGAATTGACAAAGCCGCTCACAGGAACTTGCGCTAAAGCAATAATATGTTCAAAATCATTAAATTTTATCAGGAATTGCAGCTGCTGCTCTTCTTCCTCCGCCGAACCGTCTGAATCATCAAGATCATCATTAAAGTGCTGATCTAGAATTGATTCAATGTTCACATCGACCGGTAATTCCTTCACTTTATCCTCAGATAAAGGAAGTTCAATTTTCTGGCCGTCTTTTGACAGCTGAGCTCTTGTTACAATAACTTCTAAACCTTTATCGAGAGCCTGCACCTGAATCCATAGCGGCCCTTCCACCATGAAGTCTTCCTCGTCGTGAACTTCATCCATCATTTCCCAAAATAACTCTTCACTTCTTTCGCGGTTGTACCAGATTTCATCTCTGTCAAAACCGCGTTCCTCTATATCAAGATATGAAATATAAAACTTTACGGTATATTCATTAATTCGTTCTATCTCCATCTTTACAACCTTCCCTTCTATATATGATGTTGAAGGGACAACTAAACCCCTAAATAAGTTGCACTTTTCTACACTTTACCCAAATCAGCAGCTATTTAATCGTCAGCGCAACGCATCATTAGCTTATAAAACTTGTCTTGAAAATGAGACTTGCCTTTCAAGATTCTTGTACTCCTATTTTATGATAAAACAGCTCCGAATGAAATAAAAAAACCTTGAATTTACAAAAACAGTTATTTACCTATATAGAATGGCTCATAATTCAAAGTTCGCTTCATATATATGGTACGAGCAGTCAATAACAGGGAAAGAGGTACTTAAATGGAACAGGAATTTCTCATGTCTTTGATTATGATTATCGGCATTGATTTGCTCCTTGGAGGAGATAACGCGATCGTTATTGCAATGGCAAGCCGAAATCTGCCCCCTAAACAGCGAAAAAAAGCAGTCATTTTAGGAACGGTCTTCGCAATTGGGGTTCGCATCCTGCTTACTTCAGTAGCAGTCTATTTATTCCAGATTCCTTTTGTGCAGCTGATTGGCGGGATTCTGCTCCTCTATATCGCTTATCATTTAATTGTAGGAAGTGAGGAAAAAGAAGGAGAAATAAAAAGTTATCAATCCTTGAGAAAAGCGGTTCAGACGATAGTACTGGCTGATATGCTGATGGGAATGGATAATGTCATTGCGGTTGCCGGAGCAGCTAATGGCCAGACAATCCTTGTCATAATCGGCCTGTTAATCTCGATCCCGATCATGATTTGGGGCAGCAATCTCATTCTTAAAATTTTAGATAAATATCCTGCTCTCATTTATATCGGAGGAGGAATGCTTGCTTATACTGCAGGCAAAATGATTATCCATGAACACAAGCTTGCGCCAATATTCCATACACATCCAAGCATGGGAGTCATGCTCCCTTATTTGCTCATTTTGTTCTTGATTTTATCTGGCTTCATTTATCAGCGCATCGAAAAAAACGAAAACCTTCCTTAACAGCTAAGGAAGGTTTTCTATGGGTTATAATTCTTTAACTGAAATTCACTAAACGCTGTGCTTCTCTCAGCTGATATGTGCGTACCTTTCTAGGCAAGAAGCGTCTGATTTCATCTTCATTGTATCCGACCTGCAATCGCTTTTCATCAATGATGATAGGGCGTCTTAATAGGCCTGGGTGCTCCTGAATCAGATCATAAAGATCTTGAAGAGGCATTGTTTCGACATTCACGTTCAATTTTTGAAAGATCTTTGAACGAGTAGAAATTATTTCATCTGTTCCATCTTCAGTCATGCGCAAGATTTCTTTAATCTCGTCAACTGATAGCGGCTCTGAAAAAATGTTGCGCTCTGTATATGCGATTTCATGCTCTTCTAACCATGCTTTCGCTTTACGACAAGAAGTACAGCTTGGTGATGTATATAACGTTACCATAAACCTTTCACTCCTTTTTGTGTAAAATGAGCAGACTGCTTATAATAGTAATAAGTATTACTTTGTGTTCAAATTGAAATTACTACAATTAAGTAATATCTATAACGAATTATACTATAGAAAAGTAAGTAAGTATACACTTTTTAAATACAAATGTTTGACAAAACAGTTACAATTCCGTAAAAATTGAAGGATTATATTTACTGCTTTTATCAAGTTCACTCTAAATCCCTGTTCTTTCAGCAGCATTCATCCCTCTGAATGCGGTCATCTGATTCTCAATTAATCCAGTCCATCGAAAATATCTTTCTGATTATCCTGCTCCTGCATGGATAAAACTTCCTGTACATCCTGATATTCTTTACCGTAAAATTCTTTATCTTTATAAGTATGAATCATTAAGTATGTCTTTTTCATTGCTTCATATATTAATTCTTCAGAAGCATCTTCAGGGGACCAATAAAGAATTTCCATTGCATTCACTTCGTTTGTAGCAAGCGACTTTCTTCTGTATCCGATTGATTTTGCATGCTGAAATCCTTCTCGCTGATAAAACTTTAAGCGCTTGCCCGTATCAAGAATATCTTCATCCACGGGTTCCACCTCTAGAATAATTGGTTTTCCTAATTCTTTTAAATTTGAAATCAGCTTATGTCCAAGACCCTGTCCTCTTGCTTTTTTCGATACAAACAAGTAGTCAATAAAGATGAAATCTTCTAATTCCGCATACATAAGAACATGATGTTCTCCTTCATCTTTATGATAAATATCACCACGCTCTTTCAAGAGAGTTTCAATATGTTCTTTAGATTTCATTTCCTCAATAGGAAAGTATTGATTTAATTTCTCATACCAGTTCATTGACCCGCTCCTTGCACGTTTTAACGTTCATTTCTTTCTAAATTAAATATACCCTCTTTCCTTAGTGTTAAACATGAGCTACTATAAAATTATAAGTAAATAATGGGATGGTGAGGATTTTGTTTGAATATGCGTTCGATTTTCTGCTTGTTGCTGTATTGGTTATTGGAATAACAGCTTTAATGGGAGTCATAACAAATGGAATCGGAGAAACCATCTTCAGCGGAAAAAAGAAAAATGAAAACGTTGAACATACTTTAAAAACCCAGGCAGGGTGGCGAAAAGTCGGCGGCAGACGAAGATAATATTTAATGGAAGAAAACCGGCCGTGACCGGTTTTTTCACTTCAAATTTAAGTAAAAAAATCCTTATATGCTTACAGGATCCGTTTAAGAGGAGAACACCATAAAATCCCGTTGAAAATGAAGGTATTATAGAAATTGTTCAGGATAAAAATCGTTTAGTCCCAACTTTTTATAATCGTGAATTTGGGTTAATAATAGAGTGCGGTTGTTGCTCTGAAACAGGCATACTTCAGGGTTTTGGGTACTCATAGGGTGCGTATGATTCCCCTTTTCAGGCTCAATCCTGGATTTGGGTACTCATAGGGTGCGTATGATTCCCCTTTTTTGGCTCAATCCTGGAGTTGGGTACTCATAGGGTGCGTATGATTCCCCTTTTTTGGCTCAATCCTGGATTTGGATACTCATAGGGTGCGTATGATTCCTCTTTTTTGGCTCAATCCTGGATTTGGATACTCATTGAGTGCGTATGATTCCTCTTTTTTGGCTCACTTCTGGATTTGGGTACTCATAGGGTGCGTATGATTCCTCTTTTTTGGCTCAATCCTGGATTTGGATACTCATTGAGTGCGTATGATTCCTCTTTTTTGGCTCAATCCTGGATTTGGATACTCATTGAGTGCGTATGATTCCTCTTTTTTGGCTCACTCCTGGATTTGGGTACTCATAGGGTGCGTTTGATTCCTCTTTTTTGGCTCAATCCTGGATTTGGATACTCATTGAGTGCGTATGATTCCTCTTTTTTGGCTCACTCCTGGATTTGGGTACTCATAGGGTGCGTTTGATTCCTCTTTTTTGGCTCAATCCTGGATTTGGGTACTCATAGAGTGCGTATGATTCCCCTTTTCAGGCTCAATCCTGGAGTTGGGTACTCATTGGGTGCGTTTGATTCCCCTTTTTTGGCTCAATCCTGGATTTGGGTACTCATAGGGTGCGGTTGATTCCCCTTTTCAGGCTCAATCCTGGATTTGGGTACTCATTGGGTGCGTATGATTCCCCTTTTCAGGCTCAATCCTGGATTTGGATACTCATAGAGTGCGTATGATTCCCCTTTTCAGGCTCAATCCTGGATTTGGATACTCATTGAGTGCGTATGATTCCTCTTTTTTGGCTCAATTCTGGATTTGGATACTCATTGAGTGCGTATGATTCCCCTTTTTTGGCTCAATCTTGGATTTGGGTACTCATTGAGTGCTTATGATTCCTCTTTTTTGGGTCAATCCTGGAGTTGGATACTCATAGGGTGCGTATGATTCCCCTTTTCAGGCTCAATCCTGGATTTGGGTACTCATAGTGTGCGTATGATTCCCCTTTTCAGGCTCAATCCTGGAGTTGGGTACTCATAGAGTGCGTATGATTCCTCTTTTTTGGCTCACTCCTGGATTTGGATACTCATTGAGTGCGTATGATTCCCCTTTTTTGGCTCAATCCTGGATTTGGATACTCATAGGGTGCGTATGATTCCCCTTTTCAGGCTCAATCCTGGATTTGGGTACTCATTGAGTGCGTATGATTCCCCTTTTTTGGCTCAATCCTGGATTTGGGTACTCATAGGGTGCGGTTGATTCCCCTTTTCAGGCTCAATCCTGGATTTGGGTACTCATAGGGTGCGGTTGATTCCCCTTTTCAGGCTCAATCCTGGATTTGGGTACTCATAGGGTGCGTATGATTCCCCTTTTCAGGCTCAATCCTGGATTTGGATACTCATTGAGTGCGTATGATTCCCCTTTTCAGGCTCAATCCTGGATTTGGGTACTCATTGAGTGCGTATGATTCCTCTTTTTTGGCTCAATCCTGGAGTTGGATACTCATTGAGTGCGTATGATTCCTCTTTTTTGGCTCAATCCTGGAGTTGGATACTCAAAGGGTGCGTATGATTCCTCTTTTTTGGCTCACTCCTGGATTTGGGTACTCATAGAGTGCGTATGATTCCCCTTTTCAGGCTCAATCCTGGAGTTGGATACTCATTGAGTGCGTATGATTCCTCTTTTTTGGCTCAATTCTGGATTTGGGTACTCATAGGGTCCATATGATTCCTCTTTTCAGGCTCAATCCTGGAGTTGGATACTCATTGAGTGCGTATGATTCCCCTTTTCAGGCTCAATCCTGGATTTGGATACTCATTGAGTGCGTATGATTCCTCTTTTTTGGCTCAATCCTGGATTTGGGTACTCATAGAGTCCATATGATTCCCCTTTTCAGGCTCAATCCTGGATTTGGATACTCATTGAGTGCAGTTGATACCCTGAAACAGGGCTGCTCCAGGGTTTTGGGTACTCATAGGGTGCGGTTGTTGCCCTGAATCAGGCATACTCCAGGGTTTTGGGTACTCATAGAGTCCGGTTGTTGCCCTGAAACAGGCATACTCCAGATTTTTCGGTACTCATAGGGTGCGGTTGTTGCCCTGAAACAGGACTACTCCAGGGTTTTCGGTACTCATAGGGTGCGGTTGTTGCCCTGAAACAGGACTACTCCAGGGTTTTCGGTACTCATTGCGTAAGTTTGATGCCCCGAACAATAAAAAACGGATACAAATTGCAGGGCAATTTAGTATCCGTTTACTTCTATATTTTGCTGTTTTCACGATCAAAAAGAAACCAGTTATTTAAATTCGCGGTGACTGATAAATTAAGGCGTGTAATCTACGCCTTTTGTATAGTTATTTCCGGCATTCCACAGAAGGTACTCTTTTATCCCCTGATCATTCAATGCCTTGATTTGAGCTTCTATATCTTCTTTTCCATACTTTTTGTAGTTTCCGCTGCCGAGCCATGAAGCCGTAAAATCCTGAAGCCATGGCCGTGACACTGGTCTTGTTTTCAGCTCATCAAGCTTTTTATTTTCAAGCTTGGCATATTCTGAAATGAGTTCGTATGGTTTTAAGTCGGGCTTCTCAATTCCAAAATAGGCCGTCCAGTGACTGGGATAAATCATCGATGATATAACATCAACATGGTTTGAGATCTTTGTAAAGTTTTGGCCAATACCCGGTGCTTCGGGCAATGTAGCTGTATATCCAAAGATATCAACTGAGGTTTTAACGCCATAAGGTTTCAATTTTTCCCTCGCGTATTCAACAAAGTCCGTTACCGCTGTTACACGCTTTTGAACATTATCCTGTTTTGTATCTGTATAATCACCGTGGCTGTATTTTAGCGTGGCGTCTTTATTCTCAAATCCTTCAGGAAAACGGACGTAATCAAATTGAATCTCCTGAAAACCGAGCTTTGCAGCTTCAATCGCAATCTGAACATTGTAATCCCATACTTCTTTTACAAATGGGTTGACAAATGACTCTCCTCGCCCGTTCTTCCAGACGCTGTTTCCATCTTTAAAAGACCATTCCGGCTTTTTGTTTGCGAGAACCGAGTCCTTAAACACAACAATTCTCGCAATCGGATAGATTTTCTTTTTCTCAAGTTCTTTCAGCATCGCCCGCGGATCTTTTATGTATTGATGACTAATATCGTAATAAGGAGAAGATGGATCAGGGCGGTAAGTTAAATTTCCATAATCATCTTTCACATCAATAACCATTGCGTTTAGATCGGTTGAATCCATTAGCTTTGTCAGCTGTGCAAATTTACTGCCGCCGGCGGAATGACCCGTCACGTAGATTCCTCTGATTGCATCTGGATATTCAAAGTTCAGTCCCGAGTCAAAAACAAAACGGGGCATCGATTCCGGGAGTTCTTTCTTTTGATACACAAGTTCTTTACTATCGTGTGCAGCTGCAACTAACCCTGTTTCTGCCTGTGTCTGATTGCCTGCTCCTGCTGCAGCTATAGAGCTTGCCAGTAGGAATACAGGTACAATCTTTTGTAAAAAAGCCACGATTAACACCCTCCATTTGCTGATCTGTCCTCATTATAAATGAAAAATCAGGATGTTCATACATGTATTGGGAATTATTTTGACAATTTTCAACATCTTTCTGCTGCCATTCCTCATGCTTTTTACACAAAACAAAAAGTGATCTCAGTTCATGAGATCACATTTCATTATTTTGCATATAAAGTTTTGTACTGCTTGAATTCAGCTTCTGAACACATCACGAAATGGCCTGGTTTTACTTCGCGGAACTGCGGCTGATCTCCTTCTGTATACTGATGCTGAGCCGGGTCGTATTTCTTTCTTACACGAGTGCGCTCATAATCAGGGTCCGGAAGCGGTATAGCAGAAAGCAAAGCTTGAGTATACGGATGAATCGGATTGTTATAAAGCTCTTCTGCGTCTGCAAGCTCAACCAGCTTGCCGAAATACATTACACCGATGCGGTCGCTGATGTATTTTACCATTGAAAGGTCATGCGCAATAAATAGATACGTAAGTCCTTTTTCTTTTTGCAGATTCCTCATTAAGTTTACTACTTGTGCCTGAATCGATACATCTAAAGCAGAGATTGGCTCATCTGCAATAATGAAGTCCGGATCAACTGCAAGTGCACGCGCGATTCCGATACGCTGGCGCTGTCCGCCGCTGAATTCATGAGGAAAACGGTTTGCATGCTCACGGTTAAGACCTACTGTTTCAAGAAGTTCGTACACTCTTTCCATCCGCTCTTTATCGGACTTTGCCAGACCATGGATATCTATTCCCTCGGCAATAACGTCAGATACTTTCATGCGCGGGTTTAAGGAAGCGTATGGATCTTGGAAAATCATCTGCATTTTACGATTAAAGGTTTTCAGCTCGCTTTTGGATTTTTTTCCGTGAACATTTACGCCATTAAACTTTACTTCACCGTCTGTAGCGTCGTATAAACGGATAATTGAACGGCCGGTCGTAGACTTTCCGCAGCCTGATTCACCAACAAGGCCAAGAGTCTCACCTTTATAGATATCAAATGAAATATTATCAACTGCTTTTACTTCATTTGCTTTCCCTACATTAAAGTGCTGTTTTAGGTTTTTAACCTCAAGAAGTTTTTCTCTTTCCATCTCTTACTTTCCCTCCTTCATTTCAGGGAACTTGCGCTGACGAAGTTTTACCGCTGCAGGCGGTTCAACCTTTGGTGCATCAGGATGAAGCAGCCAAGTTGCAGCATAATGTGTATCAGATACTTTAAACATTGGCGGCTGTTCTTCTAAATCGATTTGCATAGCATATTCGTTACGCGGTGCAAAAGCGTCGCCTTTTGGAGGATGCAATAAGTTTGGAGGCGTTCCAGGTATCGCATACAGCTCCTGATCTTGCGAATCAAGGCTCGGCATTGAACTGATTAAGCCCCAAGTATACGGATGCTGCGGATTGTAGAAAATCTCATCTACTGTGCCAATCTCGATGATTTTCCCTCCGTACATAACCGCTACACGATCAGCTACATTTGCAACTACTCCAAGATCGTGGGTAATGAAAATGATCGATGTGTCAATTTTCTTTTGCAGATCCTTCATTAGCTCAAGAATCTGCGCCTGAATCGTAACATCAAGAGCGGTAGTAGGCTCGTCCGCAATTAAAACTTTCGGATTACATGCAAGCGCGATAGCAATAACAACCCTCTGTCTCATACCGCCCGAGAACTGATGGGGATATTGTTTGAAGCGCAGTTCAGGCTTTGGAATTCCAACAAGACGCAGAAGGTCAATCGCTCTTTCCTTCGCCTGTGCTTTGCTCATATTCTGGTGCTTTACAATAGGTTCCATAATTTGCTTTCCAACAATCATTGTCGGATTTAAAGATGTCATAGGATCCTGGAAGATCATCGAAATATCTTTACCGCGGATCTTCTGCATTTGCTTATCCGTTAATGAAGCTAAGTTCTTTCCATTAAAGAGGATTTCACCTTTTTTGATTTCAGAGTTGCTCTCAGGCAATAAACGCATGATGGACTTTGTTGTAACTGATTTACCAGAGCCTGATTCTCCTACAATCGCCAGAGTTTCCCCTTTTTTCAAGTCAAAGTCCACACCGCGAATGGCTTGTACTTCTCCTGCAAACGTGTGGAACGAAATATGCAAATCTTTTACTTCTAATATTTTTTCCATCTTTGGGTCACCTGCCTTTTTCTAGTCTCTCATCTTAGGATCCAGCGCATCGCGCAGTCCATCTGCAATCATGTTAAATGCAACCATAATGACACTGATTACGATTGCCGGGTAAATCATTTGATAAGGGAATGCTCTCATTGATTTAAACCCTTCATCAATTAACGTTCCTAGAGAGGCAAGAGGATCCTGTAATCCAAGTCCGATGAAGCTTAAGAACGCCTCGAAGAAAATAGCATTCGGTATGGTAAACATTGTATTGATGATTATTACCCCAACTAAGTTTGGAATAAGATGTTTAAAGATAATTTTTCCATGACTTGCACCAAGTGTTCTCGATGCCAGTACGAATTCCTGATTCTTAAGTTTAAGAACTTGTGCACGAACGACCCTGGCCATTCCAACCCAGCCAGTTATGGTTAATGCAACTGTGATGGAGATAATACCAGGTTTTAAAATTAAAATCATGAGTATAACGACAACAAGGTTCGGTATCCCCATCAGAACTTCGATGATACGCTGCATGACGTTATCAATACGTCCTCCAAAGTAACCGGAGATTGCACCGTAAGCTACACCGATGATCATATCGATAAATGCAGCTAAAAAGGCAATATATAGAGAGATTTGTGTCCCTTTCCAGATGCGGGTAAACTGATCACGGCCCAGGTTATCTGTTCCAAGCCAGTAATATTCTTTAATTTGTTTCTGTTCATAAATATTTATTTCCTCACCATTATTAAGAGTTCTTGTTCCATCAAAAGGCAGCCAGCTGATGTTTTCAAGACCTTGAATACGAGGAGGCAAATTAGCATGTGTTGCTTTTTGACGGGCTGAGTCGTATCCGCTGACAGCAGGCCCGATAAATGCTAAAAGAGTTAAGAGAACAATTACAATTAAACTGAAAACGGCAGCTTTATTCTTTCTTACTCGAAGCCATGCATCCTGCCAATAATTGAGACTCGGCTTATTTATTTCTTCACTCTTTGAAGAATCAATTTTAGCGGGTTGAAATAATTCTTTGCTGAGTTCTTTTTGTGCCATTATTTTTTACCTCCCGCTAAACGAATTCGTGGGTCAATGATGCCGTATAAAATATCGACAACAAGAATAATTAAGACAAATAGGAAAGCAAATAAAAGGGTTGTACCCATAATGACAGGGTAATCGTTCACTGTAATTGACTTAACGAACTGTTCTCCAAGTCCAGGTACGGAGAAAATTTTCTCAATAACAAGTGATCCTGTCATGAGTCCTACTGCCAGCGGTCCTAAAACCGTTACAACTGGAATTAATGCATTTCGAAGGGCATGTTTAAAAGCAATTTCAAAGTAGCTTGCACCTTTTGCTTTTGCAAGTGTAATATAATCAGAATTTAATACATCGATCATTTCCGTTCTCATAAAACGTGCAGCAATCGCAATTGGGAACATAGCAAGAGCTATTGTAGGCAAAATGCTGTATTCAGGTCCGCGCCAGAATGCAACAGGCAGCCACCCTAATTTTACTCCGACGTAATATTGCAATAAACCGGCAAAAACAAATGAGGGGATGGATTTACCGATAACAGCAAAGAATGTTGCACCATAATCTACCCAAGTGTTTTGGCGCAGTGCTCCGACAATACCAAGAAATATTCCGAATAACGTTCCTACAAACATTGCCTGAAATCCGAGGATAGCAGATGGGGCTATGCGAGCAGCAAGCAGCTCTGAAACCGGAGTGTTGTCAAATTGGAATGATACTCCAAGATCACCTTTAGCCAAGTTTGTCATGTAAGTAAAATACTGCACGGGTACAGGCTGATCGAGCCCATACTTGTCTTTCATGATTTCCACCTGTGCATCTGACAACTTACCGTTATTAAATGGAGTACCGGGGATCAGTTTCATAAGGAAAAATGTAAATGAAGCAATTAATATAAGAGTGATAAGCATATAAATCATACGTTGGCCCAAATATTTAACCATGTGTGCACCTCCTAGAACTATATGAAAATTCAGAATCATCTACATAATTCGACAATTCTATAGCAGGTAAAAAGAGAGTATATAGCATATACTCTCTTTTTATTCTTTTTGATTAGAATCATTCGCCCTTAATTTCGTAAATAACTATTACTCAGCGTCAGTGATTTTAATCCACTTGTAGCTGTATTCAGGTCCTACAAGGTGGTAAGTGAAACCTTCAACGTTTTTGTTGATAAGAAGGTTAGAAGCACGCTGATACATTGGAGCGATACCTGCATCTTCTTCTAATACAATTTTTTCAGCTTCTTGAAGTGCTTCGAAACGTTTAGCTGGATCGTTAGCTAAAGTTGTTTGAGCATCTTTTAATAATTTGTCATACTTTTCGTTAGAGTAAGCCATTCTGTTATTTCCGCCATCAGTTATCCATAGATCTGAGAATGAAATCGGATCTAGATAGTCAGGACCCCAGCCTGCAGCCTGGATATCATAATCCATTGTTTTGTCACGATCTAAACGAACACTGAAAGGAACACTTTGTACATCAATCGTTAATCCTTCAAGTGTGTTTTGAAGCTGATCTTTCATGTAAGAGTCAACAGTTTTAGACGTTTCAGTATCTCCGCCAAGGTAGACTAATTTCACTTCTTTTTGGCCAATCTCTTCTAAGCCTTTTGCCCATAGTTTTTTAGCTTCTTCTGGGTTATAAGTAAGTAAGTCTCCATTACCTTCACGGAAGTCTTTACCGCTCTCCGGGTGTGTAACGAATTCTTTTGGTACAGCATAGTTTGCTGGAATAGAACCATTGTTTAAGATTTCATTTGTTAAGTCTTCTTTATTGAAAGCCATTGCAATGGCTTTACGGATGTTAACGTTAGCAAGAGCTTCGTTCTTTTGATTTAATTTAAGCCAGAAAATTGTAGGCTCTAACCATCTTAACAGACGGTCATCACCTTCATATTGTGCGATAACTGCTGGTGTTGAAAGTTTAGGAGTCACATCTGCTTCTCCAGCTTCAAATGCGTTTGCTGCAGCTTGAGGATCCTTTGAAACGTTGAATTGAATTTTCTCAAGGCTTACATTTTTTGCATCCCAGTATTCAGCATTTTTCTCTAAAGTCCACTCAGTATCAGCAGGGCCTTCCCATCCTTGGATCGTGAAAGGTCCGTTGAACACTAAATTTTCTGATTTTTTACCGAAGTTTGCAGCCTGTTCTTCAACATACTTTTGGTTTTGAGGATAGAATGTCGGGAAAGCCATTAATGATTTAAAGAAAGGAATTGGTTTTTCAAGAGTAACCACCAATGTTTTTTCATCTTTAGCTTTAACGCCTAAATCTTCTGGTTTCGCTTTTCCATTATATAATGCTTCTGCATTTTTAATTTTACCCATCATCATGTATGGACCATATGCAGATCCTGTTTCAGGATTAAGGGCACGCTGCCAAGCAAAAACGAAGTCGTTTGCTGTAACAGGTTCTCCGTTAGACCATTTAGCATCTTCTCTTAATTTAATTGTATATTCTGTGCCGTCTTCATTAGCTTCAGGCTCGCCGTCAGCCATACCAGGCACTGGCTCTTGGTTTTCATCAATACGGTATAAACCTTCATTCGTATTGTTTAATTGAGATAAACTGATTGTATCTTCTGCTAGTACCGAGTCCATTGATGGTATCTCAGATGATTCTAGTACTTTAAGCTCCTGTGGTACATTAGTTTCTTCTTTAGAGTCTTTATCTTTGTCTCCTCCGTCAGAAGAACCTTGATTGCCTCCGCCGTAGCAAGCCGTTAAGAAAACGCTTAAAACAAGCGAAAGAACTAAAAGCAATGAAAATTTTGACTTTTTCATTAATAACCCTCCCTTTTATTTTTAAAAAATTCTTACAAAGACTATTATACAAGCTTTCGAATGTTTGTACATTCATTTTTTTAATAAAATTTACACAAATGCAATAAAATTAAGACTATTTCGAATGTAAAATAGTTCTTTACACCTATATAAAGTGTCGGAATTGGTCCTGATATTTCATTTGAATGACGCAGTAAATACCAAATGCTTAATCTTTGTAAAGAATTTAAATAGTGTGTAAAATATAAAATGTATACAATATACAACAATAGCTAATAAACTATTTTGCGGGCATACTGGAAAGATTCTGACTATTTTTACTTTTCTCGCTATAATATTTTTCGTATATTTCTATACAAAGTTACTATTTGAACGTGTTTCACTTTAGTATAATTAGTTAAAAAAAGAGGGTATTTATGAAAAGAAATTTATTTTTATCAACGTTTTCCGTGTCGTTTGTTCTAGTCTTTATGCTATCCCTTCTATTACATGGAGAAATTACGCTTCTTCACTATATCAATATTTCTTTTTATCTATCTGGAATCCTGCTCTTCATTTCGATGTTCCTGCTTGTAGCTGAGGGTGGATTTTTTGACGGAATTACCCTAGGCTTCAGAAGAACCTTTCAATCGAAAGGCAGAGATTTAGAAAAGGAAGAAGTAGAGGAAATGAGGCTGTTTTCTGAGCTGCTCAGCGTTGAATATATGCCCTTCCTATTAGCAGGACTTCTTCTTGCCGCCACTATGTTTACAGGATTGGTGTTCTATTACCTCTAATGCAGTTGATTATCTTGTTGTAAGCTTTTATAATAAGAAAAGCGGAGGCGCTTTGGAGAGTTCCGAAAGGCGGATCAGTTCTGACCGGGGAGTTAGGCGCTTTAGCTAGACATCAATTTGCAAAACTTTAAACTTTCCTTTCTTAATAAAATCTTTATTTAAAGAAGCGATGATAAAGAGTAGTACATAGTGAATTCATTTATAGAGAGCCTGCTGCTGCTGGGATGCAGGTAATGAAAGCTGTGGAATGGACTTTTGAGCAGCTGACTGAAATTTAGTAGGATCAGCCGTTTCGTCTTGCGTTAAAAGACGTTAAGTGATTTCTTTTTTAGAAATAATTAGGGTGGCACCGCGGTCCATTCGTCCCTGTTCAGCAGGACACGAATGGGCTTTTTTGTATGTAAACCAATATAGGAGTGATAAAATGAAAACCATTTTTTCGGGCATTCAGCCCACAGGATCCGTTACATTGGGAAATTATATCGGGGCACTGAAGCAATTTATTGATCTGCAGCATGACTACGATTGCTACTTTTGCATCGTTGATCAGCATGCTATAACTGTCCCTCAGGATCGCCTTCAGCTGCGCAAAAATATCCGCAGTCTTGCAGCACTTTACCTCGCGATCGGCATTGATCCTGAAAAAGCCACATTATTTGTTCAGTCTGAAGTTCCGGCGCACGCTCAGGCAGGATGGATGCTTCAATGTGTTGCATATATCGGGGAGCTAGAAAGAATGACGCAATTTAAGGATAAATCTACGGGAAAAGAAGCTGTTTCTGCTGGATTATTAACCTATCCTCCACTAATGGCTGCCGACATTCTACTATATAAAACGGACATCGTTCCTGTCGGAGAAGATCAAAAGCAGCATTTAGAGCTTACACGTGATCTGGCAGAACGATTCAACAAGAAGTATAACGACATCTTTACAATCCCTGAGGTCCGAATTCCAAAAGTCGGCGCTAGAGTCATGTCACTTGCAGATCCTTTGAAAAAGATGAGCAAATCTGATTCGAACTTAAAATCGTTTATTACTCTCTTAGACGAACCTAAGACGATTGAAAAGAAAATCAAGAGCGCAGTAACTGATTCAGAAGGAATTGTAAAATACGATAAGGAAAACAAGCCGGGTGTTTCGAATCTTCTATCTATCTATTCTATTCTCTCTGGAGAATCAATTGCTGATTTAGAGAAAAAATATGAAGGCAAAGGCTACGGGGATTTCAAGAATGATACAGCAGCTGCTGTAGTTGAAGTGCTGAAGCCAATTCAAGAAAAGTACCATGCTTTATTAGAGTCAGAAGAATTGGATCAAATTTTAGACCGTGGCGCAGAAAGGGCAAATGCTGCAGCGAATAAAATGATTAAAAAAATGGAAAACGCGATGGGACTTGGCAGAAAAAGATAACAAATATAAAAAAGAGCATCTTGCCGATGCTCTTTTTTATATTTGCCGTTCAAATTCCAAACCTTTTGACTCATTAAATAGTGAAGGGCTGTCCTGAACGTCAAAAATGACTGAATATCATTGTAGTTTGTTAATCCAGAAGTGACAAGCAGCTGTGTTAAAGCCGGTCCAAAACCTACATATAATATCTGAATGCCCATCAGCCTGACAGCTGACGTCATATTATGGATATAGGATCCAAACAGATCAAGCTCCCATATTTCTTTTTCTGAGATCGCTGAAAAATCGACAATAACAGTAGAAATTTCATCTGAATGGGAAACCTCTAATATTTTCGAGATAATCTGATCAAACCTTTTAGAAGAAAGCCTTCCTGTTATCGGCACCAGTATAGTATCAGGAATAATGGACGGGATAATCGGAACAGAAATCTCCTTTATAATCTCAGCACTTGCTTCTAATTGCTTTTTAAGTTCGAGAATTTCCGCCTGTAAATCTGCAATTTGTTCTTTTTCACTGCTCATATATGAACCCTCGCTAATCGTTAATAATTGCATACTGTTTATTTTACCATTCCTTTTCGGTTCATACCGGTTTTTCACATAAAAAAAGAAACCATATTCTGTAATATAGAATTGGTTTCTTTCTTTAAAGCTTGTCCTAATTCACCTTTGATTCATGTTCCATTTCCCACAGCTTCTCAAAGAAAGGCTGTCCTTTTATCAGATGTTCACATAGCGTCATATGCTTAGGACTCCAGCCGCTTAACGTTTCATCGTAAAGCATTCTCCATACGTCCTCAAAGCTCAGGTCTTGAATCGTTTCATACATTGTCGGATTCCACTCTGTGTACCAGTATTTAACCTCAGCAGCATTTTTTGTTGACTGCAGCTGATCAAGGGCCATAAACAGCAGCTGTTTTAACTGGCGTTCTTTTCTAGTTAAACCGCTCATATGTGACGGACTTGGCGACAGGATATGAAATTCCTTTTCCATCGTTTCTGTCTCAAACAAATACTCCTCTGCCTCAACATCTTTAATCATTTCATAGACAAGCTGTTCCTGGCGCGGAATTAACCGGCTTTTGCGGACTGGTATGCTGTAGCCGATCGTATCGACTGCAAGTATCCCCTGTCCGTCAGTTACGACGAAACAGTAATCCAGCTGAATGCGCTCATGATTTTTGCGAATATACGCTTTTTGAAAGGCATCTTTTAACAGTCCCTGCGGCAGCTCAGACAAATCATTCTCAATATAATGGTATAAGACCGAGTTTACTTTAAATAGAGGAACCTGGTCCAGAAGCTCAACACTGTCATCTTTTCTCCATTCATGGAAATGGCACACATTGTACCCGTTTTCTTCTCCTTCAAACCAGTTCACCCATACATCATGAAGAAACAACATTTATTACCCCTCACTTCCGATGCTTTTGTCTTTCAGTATAGGCAGAGAGAAGAAAATATATTCCATTCCATTCATTTTATGGATGTTTTCTTTCGACAATTTTTGAGCAAGTCCTGTTAATTGTCCATTACTATTAGACGTTGCCCATCAATATATTTTGCGTTTTATAAATAAAAAATGAAATTGGATCAGCGGAAATTTATGTTCTATCATCCTAATCGAAAATTCGTGGAAGGAAGTGCGTCAAATCGGAGTATGCAGCGCAAAAAAGGATCCCTCACCCGAAGGAAGTGTGTCAAATCGGAGTTTGCAGCACAAAGAAGGATCCCTCACCCAAAGAAAGTGCGTCAAATCGGAGTTTGCAGCACAAAAAAGGCTCTCTCACCCGAAGGAAGTGTGTCAAATCGGAGTTTGCAGCACAAAGAAGGATCCCTCACCCGAATAAAGTGCGTCAAATCGGAGTTTCCAGCACAAAAAAAGCTCTCTCTCCCGAAGGAAGTGCGTCAAATCGGAGTTTCCAGCACAAAAAAGGATTCCCGACGGAATGAAGTGCGTCAAATCGGAGTATGCAGCGCAAAAAAGGCTCCCCGACTGGAAGGAAGTGCGTCAAATCGGAGTTTGCAGCACAAAGAAGGATCCTCATCCGAAGGAAGTGCGTCAAACAGGAGTTTCCAGCACAAAAAAGGCTCTCTCGTACGAAGGAAGTGCGTCAAATCGGAATTTGCAGCACAATGAATGATCCCTCACCTGAAGGAAGTGCGTCAAACTGGAGTTTGCAGCACAAAAAAGGCTCTCTCTCCAGGAGAAAGTGCGTCAATTTTACAAGAGAAAAATAAACTAAACTTACATCCACATAATTAGTAGTTTTTCCATGCCCTATTCTAATAAAATTCTCCCAGAGTATTCTTTGAATCGATCTTTTATTCTGTTCAGTAACATGCATTTCTATCTAATTATCCGTGAAGCTAGATCGCTAAATACTTTGAGCTGAACCAAATCATAAAAAATAGTCAAGAATTAATTCTTGACTACATTGTCCTATTCATTCACTTTTGGATCGAGTGCATCCCGGAGCCCGTCACCAACAAAGTTAAAGGCAAGAACGGTCAAGAGGATCAGCATACCCGGTAATAACGGATACCATGGTGAATTCAAAAGAATAGTAAAGTTCTGCGCGTCCTGAAGCATGTTGCCCCAGCTCGCCGTTGGAGGCTGAATCCCAAGACCCAGGTAGCTCAGCGTTGATTCAGCAAGGATAACCCCCCCTACAGAAAGCGTGGCAGATACGATGATCGGTCCAATAGCATTAGGAAGGATATGTGAGAAGATTATTTTAAAGCTTTTCGTCCCAATAGTTTTGGATGCAAGGACAAATTCGCGTGTCCGCAGCGATAAAAACTCACCGCGGACAAGACGTGCGGTTGTTGTCCAGCCCAGTACCGCAAAAATAATTATCAGCTTGTCTACACCTGGTTTAAAAATTGTTACAAGTGTAATAAGAAGAAAGATTTGTGGAATGGAAAGAACAATATCAACAAATCTCATTAAAATAGCATCAATGATGCCTCCAAAGTAACCAGCGATAGCTCCTATTACTGTACCAATTGTAATGGAACCGAGCACAGAGGCAAATCCAACCAGCAGTGAGACTTGTGCTCCATACAGCAAGCGTGTAAGCAAATCCCGGCCAAAACGGTCCGTTCCGAGAATGTGTTCACTGCCTCCAGGAGGAACCAGTTTTTTAGTCAGGTCCTGAGTATCGTAAGCATATGGCGCAATGACAGGCGCTAAGATCGCTGCGGATATAATGAAGATAAGAAAAACGGCGCCAGCTATAGCCAATTTGTTTTTGCAGAATTTCCTGAAAAATATTTTCGTTAACGTATCAGGATTCGCTTTTATATTCCCATGAACCGCCAGCTGATTAGAAGTTTCCGGTGTTAGGTTTGTTTGTGCCATTTTGCTCCCCCTTTCTAATACTCAATTCTCGGATCAAAGATTGCGTAAAGAATATCCGCAATTAAGTTTCCGATGACTACAAATACAGCAGAGATAACAGTTAAAGCCATAATGACAGGATAATCACGCTGGAAAGCTGAATCAATGAATAATAGACCAATGCCAGGCCATGAGAAAATTTTCTCAACGACTACAGCTCCCCCGATGAAAGAAGGGATCATTAATCCAAAAATCGTGATAATCGGAATTAACCCGTTGCGGACACCATGCTTGATGATGACCTTTGATTCTTTAAAGCCCTTTGCACGTGCGGTTCTCATGTAATCCTGCTTAAGGACATCAAACATACTTGACCTTGAATACCTGGTTAGTCCAGCCATATCGGCGGAGGCTAATACAAATGCAGGCAGCATGAGATGGTGGATTCTGTCCCACACGCTGAATTCGGCATTCAAGGTGGAGGTCCCTCCTGTCGGGAACCAATTAAGCTGAACGGAAAATACCATAATCAAGATTAAACCGAGCCAGAAATTCGGTGTGGCAAGTCCCAAAAAGGAAGTGACAGAAACAGTATAATCAACTTTTGTGTATGGTCTTGCTGCTGAAATGATTCCAAACGGGATGGCAATCACTAATGCCAGTACTGTAGATACAACCATTAACAGCAAAGTATTTGGCAAACGGTTCATAATCATTTCACTTACAGGTACACCTTTACGGATCAATGAAGTGCCAAAATCCCCCTGCACCATGCTTCCAAGCCATTTTAAATATTGGATGTGCACGGGATCATTTAGTCCATACTTCTCCATAAATTTCGCTTTATCAGCAGGACTTATTGATGGATCCATTAATAAGGTTGTAGGATCTCCTGGAGCTAGGCGTATGATCGCAAAAGAGATAATGGTGATGCCTAATAATAAGGGAATAGCCATTAATGTACGGCGGATGATATAAGTAAGCACAGCTAGTTCTCCCCTTTCCTTCTCATTTTTCTATAAATAAAAACTATGTCCAAAATACTTAGCAGACCCGTTCAATTTTCAAATTCAATTAGAAAAGCGCTATTGCCTTGATCAGCTCTGAAAGGCAGATAAGGATCCGCTCAAAAAGCGATTTTGACTTTCTTGGCGAAGCCGTTCTGACCTAGGAGTTAGGCAGTCGAGCTTAATGCGAAATACAATTTATACGCGCTTTAACTAAAAACGAGGGAAGGGAGTATTCCCTTCCCTCTGCACGTTCCTTGAAGTGTTGCAGCAATCAATGAATGATTACTGTTTTAACCACCATTTGTGGATGTTGTAGTATTCGCTCTTAGCGTTGAACTCATAGCCTTGTAAGTTCTCAGGCATTACGCGGTGAACGTTAGGATAGTACAAGAATGTGTATGGCTGATCTTCAGCAAGAATTTTGTAGATGTCAGCATGTTTTGCAGCATACTCATCTTGATCAAGAATTTGTTTCGCTTCTTCCATTAACTTATCTGCTTCTTCGTTTTTGTAATCAATCATGTTTAAGCCTTCAGCAATTTGGCTTGAGTGGAAAATGTCATATTGATCAGGGAATGTTGACAAGCTCCATCCTAAGATCATTGCATCAAAATCCCAGTTTGGTGCGGAAACCTGCTCGATGAAAGCAGAGAATTCAATGATCTCAGGCTTTACTTCGATGCCGATTTCTTTTAATTGCTGCTGAACAACTACAGCGATGTCTTCACGGATTTTGTTGCCTTGGTTCGTTTTTAAAGTGAATGAGAATTTTTTGCCGTCTTTGTCTAAGATTTTGTCGCCGTCCGTATCTTCCCAGCCAGCTTCTTTTAATATAGATTTAGCTTTCTCCTGGTCAAAAGAGAATTTTGATACATCGTCGCTGTAAGCAAAAGAAAGCGGGCTTTCAGGAACGTGTGCAACTTCTCCGTCACCGTTCATAACAGAAGAAACCATTGATTCTCTGTCAAGTGCCATTGTTAAAGCTTGACGCACTTTCACGTCTTTGAATAAGTCGTTCTTTTGATTCCAGCCGATGTAAGTGTAAGAAAGGCCAAGGCCAGACTCAACTTTCACGCCGCTGAACGTGCTTTTAACGGTTTCAATATCAGTGCCTGGAACTTCAGTGAAATCAACATCGCCAGCTTGAAGCTGAGCCAATAAAGCATCCTGGTCAGGAACAATTTTATAAGTGATTGAATCTAAGTAAGGCTCACCCAAGAAATAATCAGGGTTTTTCTCAACTTTTACATATTCTCCGTCTTTCCACTCAACGAATTTGAATGGTCCAGTACCGATTGGTTTTTTTGTATTGAATTCGTTTTCGCCAAGCTCACCAACTGGAACTTTTCCAAGGATGTGCTCAGGAAGGATTCCGTAGCTAAGAGCTACAGGGTAGAATGAAGCATCTTTCTTAGAAAGCTTAAACTCTACTTCATAGTCGCCTTTTTTTGTTACAGACTCTAAAGATTCAAAAGCAGAACCGCGCTCACCAACATAGTCAGGGCTTTTAGGGATGCCGTATGTAAATACTACGTCATCAGCAGTAAATTCTTCTCCATCGTGGAATTTCACGCCTTCTTTAATTTTAACTGTGTACGTTAAGCCATCCTCAGACGTATCAATTTTTTCTGCCAAGTTCAAAGTCGGGTTAAACTCAGTGTCTGAGCTTACAAGACCGTCAAAAATGAAACCTTCGATATCAGAGCTTGACGCATCTGTAGAATACATAGGGTTAAACAATGTTGGTCCGCCAATTGTACCAACAACTAAATCTCCGCCCATTTGCGGTTCGCCTGCATCTTCAGCCGGTTTATCTTCTTTTCCGCCTGACCCTGAAGCAGGTGTTTTTTCGCCTGCGCCGCTATTACAAGCAGCTAAGAACAAAGAGAAAACTAACAATAAGCTGAGTAATGTTAATAAACTTTTACGTTGTTTCACTTCGTATTTCCCCCTCAAAAATTCGAATTTTTAGTTTTCTTAACATGCATATTATTGTTGGTCCATCTCCTCCCTTCAAGAAGGTGATTATATGCTGATCCTGCCATCAGTATAGGTGGCAGGCAACAAAATGATTTTTCTTTACTTCTTTAAATTGAGGAACCGCTTCGCGGCATGCGCTTGTAGCAGCAGGACATCTTGTATGGAAAACACAGCCCTGCGGCGGATTGGCCGGGCTTGGCAGCTCTCCTTTTAAAACGATGCGCTCACGTCTGGCCTGACCTGCTTTTCTCGGAACTGGCACAGCGGACAAAAGGGCTTGAGTATAAGGATGCAGAGGCTCTGAATAGAGACTGTGCTTGTCTGCAAGCTCCATCATTTTACCAAGGTACATAACGCCCACACGGTCACTGATATGGCGGACTACACTTAAATCATGCGAGATGAACATATATGTTAAGTTAAACTCATCCTGAAGATCTTCAAGCAGGTTAATAATTTGAGCCTGAATGGAAACATCAAGCGCTGAAACTGCTTCATCGGCAATAATCATTTGCGGATTCAGGGCGATGGCTCTTGCAATGCCAATTCTCTGCCGCTGTCCTCCGGAAAATTCATGCGGATAGCGGTTAATGAAAGAGGCGTTTAATCCTACTTTTTCAAGCAGCTCTTCCACTCTCTCTAATCGCTCTCTTCCTTTATATAAACCATGTGTATCCATTGGTTCTTTAATGATTGAACCGAGTGTTTTTCTTGGATTCAATGATGCGAATGGATCCTGAAACACCATTTGAATATTTTTGCGGACGGTTTTGCGCAGTTCACTTTCGGGTAAATGTGAAATATCCTGGCCGTCAAAAATAATTTTGCCGCCTGTCGGTTCATACAGGCGGATAATTGTGCGTCCTGCTGTAGACTTTCCGCAGCCTGATTCTCCTACAATTCCAATTGTTTCACCTTTTTTTACTGTTAAATTAATGCCGTCAACAGCTTTTACATGTCCTGCTGTCCTCTGGAGAATCCCTGCTTTGATCGGAAAGTGCTTTTGAACATCTATCAGCTGAAGGATGGTTTTATCCGGTTTCAGAAGTGGTGATTTTCTTTCTGCGTCTACTACTATCATTGAACAGCGGCCTCCTCATCATCGTATAAAAAGCAGCGGACAGAGCGATGAGCTGATTTTTCCGTTAACGCGGGAAGTGCACTGAAGCATTTGTCAAATGCTTTCGGGCATCTTGGAGCAAATCTGCAGCCCGCTGGCAGATTATCGGGAGTCGGAACGTTTCCCGGAATCGAATTAAGCTTTTCTATATCTCCATCGATGGAAGGAATGGACTCCATTAATCCTTGTGTATACGGATGGAGCGGCTCATTGAACAAGTCATCCACAGAAGCTTCTTCTACCACCTGACCGCAATACATAACAACCACCCGCTCTGCAATTTCAGATACAACCCCCAGGTCATGAGTAATTAATAGAATACTAGTATCAAATTTTTGACTGACGTCCTTCATCAAATCAAGAATTTGCGCCTGAATGGTTACATCGAGTGCTGTTGTTGGCTCATCTGCTATAAGCAGCTTTGGATTGCAGCTCATGGCAATGGCGATCATGACACGCTGGCGCATACCTCCTGATAATCTGTGGGGATAATCATTGATGATTTCATCCGCACGAGAGAAACCTACTAATCTAAGTAACTCAATTGATTTTTTAACAGCTTGATTTTTTGGAAGCTTTTGATGATACATAAGAACTTCTGTAATCTGATCTCCGATTGTAAGCACCGGATTCAAAGATGTCATCGGCTCCTGAAAGATCATCGATATATCATTCCCGCGGACTTTACACAAATCTTTTTCAGGTAACTTCACCAAGTCTTTGCCATTTAATAAGATCTCTCCATCAACAATTTTGCCGCCCGGACTTGGAACAAGTCCCATAATCGATAAAGAAGTGATACTTTTACCTGAACCAGATTCTCCTACTAGTGCAACCGTCTCGCCTTTATGTATCTTTAAGTCAACTCCGTCCACAGCCGGGACTGCTTGTTTCTTTTTGTAGAAATATGTTTTTAGATTTTTAACTTCCAACAGTACTGACAATACCCTTCACCGCCCTATGATGTAAAAGATAAACCGCCTTAAATGCTCAATTTTATAAATCATCACAACTTTTTGTATAAATAGAATAGTCAGAAAATATATATTTGTATAATATTACAAAAGTTTTACAAAATCAAGCTAATTTTTAAAATAATGTAACTTTAAATTAAAAATACGTTCGTTACTAGGAAAAAATACCAATAAAAAAAACCCTTAATTGGGTTTTATCAATGACTTTTTCACTATTTCATCTGAAGAAATGGCGAATAAATCTTTAATATTCGTTTTTGTCATCTCCATGTAACATTTGACGATATGATAACCTGCTGCATACCCAAGCATTTTTGGATAAAAGCCAGTTCCAAACATCAATTGAGAGAACTTGCGCGAGTCTCTTTTTAAATCCTGATTAGGTTCAATGATTGTTTGATAGAATTGAGAGATTTGCTCTTTTGAATAACGTTTTGTCCATGACCCGGTAAACTCTTCCCCCAATCTCTCCCGCACAGCATTCTCAGCGAGACCTTCAAGAATGACAGCATCAATCAGCGTATAGTCCTTTTCTTTTTTAGGGTCCTTTGCAAGTCTGCATACATGATGGTACTCATGCGTGAGGATGGACTGGATCTCTTTTTTGCTGTTATCGGATAAAAATAAAAAAAGCTTATCATGAAAAGCCAGGCCTGATTTCCCTCCATATTCATTTCTCATCTTCCGGTTTCCTGCATCTGCTGGCAAAATAAAAATCGGCACATCTGGGCCGCCCCACTCTTTTTTCAAAGCAGATTCATCTGATTTTACAAACTCCCAAACTTTGTTCTTTTTTAAATCTGAATACAAGCTTTGACCCGTCTGCTCTCCTCTGAACATTCCAAATGCATGAAGATATTTGCTGATGACCTCAGGATTATTTTTATGAAAGTACGGTTTCAGCCTCTCGCAAATTTTCATATGATCTGCAGATTGTTCGAGCCATTCGTCAGTTTTGATGACCGTCATGGAACCCCCACTCCCTCCTGCCGTATCTTATGAAGGTGTGTTTGAGGAAGTGAATGGACGAGCGGCCCCCTTTACGATCTATCATTCCGTCAAAACAAAAAAAGCCAGCTAAGCTGACTTTTCCGTTTTACTGCTCGTATTTTTTGAAAATAATCGTTGCGTTATGTCCGCCAAATCCAAGTGAATTGCTGAGAGCCACATTCACTTGTGCTTTTCTCGCTTCATTCGGCACATAATCCAGGTCGCACTCAGGATCATTTTCACTGTAATTTATAGTGGGAGGGATGATGCCTTCTTTGATTGCAAGAATAGAAAGAATCGCTTCAACTCCGCCTGCCGCTCCAAGCAAGTGGCCTGTCATTGATTTAGTTGATGAAACAGCAAGCTTATAAGCATGCTCTCCAAAAACCTCTTTAATGGCAAGCGTCTCAAACTTGTCATTGTAGGATGTGCTTGTTCCATGAGCATTCACATAATCAACGTCTTCAGGTGAAAGTCCGCCGTTTTCTATGGCCATTCTCATTGCACGGACGCCGCCTTCCCCGCCCGGAGCAGGAGCTGTAATGTGGTGGGCATCTCCTGTTGCGCCATAGCCGACGATTTCTGCATAAATTTCTGCTCCGCGGGCAAGGGCGTGTTCAAGTTCTTCCAGGACTAAAATCCCTGCTCCTTCACCCATGACAAATCCATCGCGATTTGCATCGAATGGTCTGCTTGCTGTTGCAGGATCCGGATTTGTTGAAAGAGCTTTGCTTGCACAGAAGCCTGCAAATGCCATTCTGGTAATTGGCGCCTCCGTTCCTCCGGAAATCATGACATCAGCATCTCCCCGTTCAATAACTTTAAAAGCATCGCCAATGGAGTTTGTGCCAGTAGCACATGCTGTCACTGTACATGAATTAAAGCCTTTTGCACCTAAAGCAATTGAAACCTGTCCTGCTGCCATATCCGGAATCATCATTGGAACGAAAAATGGACTTACGCGTCTAGCGCCTTTAGTAAGAAGTGTTTCAAACTGATTTTCAAAGGTTTCCATTCCGCCGATTCCAGAACCGATCCAAACGCCAACGCGCGGAGCGATTTCTTCTGTAATTTCAAGATTGGCATCACGTACGGCCATGAAAGATGCTGCGACCGCATACTGAGTGAAGCGGTCCATTTTTCTGGCTTCCTTCTTATCGATAAATTTCTCAACATCAAAATCTTTTATTTCCGCAGCTACCTTAGCCGGATAGTCATTTGAATCAATGCGGGTAAGCGGACCGACGCCTGACTTTCCATTTACCGCGCTTTCCCATGTTGATGCAACATCATTTCCAATCGGAGTAATTGCTCCCATACCCGTAATGACAACTCGCCTCTTACTCATATAAAAACACCATACCTTTCTCTAGCTGTAATATTTATTATTTGCCCCATCTCATGGCAATGGCTCCCCATGTTAAACCTCCGCCAAAACCAACCATAACAAGGACGTCTCCGTCTTTTATCGTTCCTGCTTCCAGTTCTTCAACAAGGGAAATCGGAATAGATGCTGCAGAAGTATTCCCATACTTGTGAATCGTTTTTGACATTTTTTCCACAGGCAGTTCTAAACGTTCTCTGGCAGCTTCCATAATTCGGATGTTTGCCTGATGCGGAATAAAGTAATCTACATCTTCCTTTTTAAGGCCTGCCTTTTCAATAACATTTACGCAGGATTCACCCATTTGTCTGACCGCAAATTTAAACACCTCGCGTCCATTCATAATAAGCTTTTCATCCTGATAAAGATGCTTTCCGCCAGAGCCGTCTGATCCGAGCTCAAATGCAAGGAAACCTTTGCCCGGTGTAACGGTACTGACGATTGCCGCTCCCGCGCCATCTCCAAAAAGAACAGCTGTATTCCGGTCATTCCAGTCTGTGATTTTTGAAAGTTTTTCTACTCCTACTACAAGTACATTTTGATATGTACCTGTTTCAATAAATTGCTGGGCCGTAATTAATCCGTACATAAAGCCCGCGCATGCTGCGCTCAAATCCATCGCAGCCACTTTTTTCGCTCCCAATTTTTCCTGAAGCATACATGCTACAGATGGGAAGGGCTGATCAGGTGTGACAGTAGCCACCAAAATCATATCTATATCTTCAGCTGTTATTCCCGCATTCTCAATTGCTTTTTTTGCGGCATAATAGGCCATATCAGAAGTATCTGTTTCATCATTTGCAAGTCTTCGCTCTTCAATACCAGTCCGTGTGCGTATCCATTCATCTGACGTATCCATTATTTTCTCCAAATCCGCATTAGTTACAACGCGTTCTGGATTATACCGTCCGATTCCAATTATCCCTGCACTCATATACGCAGCTCCTTTTATCTTGTATTTAGAATCAATTATTATTACCTGGTACTAATTTTATCCTATCTTTTTTAAAATTTCAATCAAAAATCTGTGCACCTGCCCCGTACAAGTTATTAAACAGAACATACAGTATTAATAAGCAATAATAAGCGAGGTGTTTATGTTGAGCGAAAAAAGACGATCTGAAGAGTCCGGAGATTTCTTCTCATCCTTAATGTTTGGAGAAAAAAGAGAGCGGAGCATAAAACAGGAGGAAGCTGAAGAAAGCCCCGCTCTAGATGAGCAGGTACCTCAGTCAGGGACTGATTATTTTCAGCTTTTTATGCAAATTGATGATATTATGGACTCTTTAAAAGAATTAAAGCCAGTGCTGAAGGAATTTTCTCCAATTTTGGACTATTTCAAACAAAAATTAAAATAAATGTTTACAAATCCAAATTATTTTCATATTATGGAATTATTAACCAAGAGAGAGCGAGGGATGTTTTATGAAAAAGTCAATTGAACGTATGCCGTTAATTTCATATACACAGCCCGTTGTTCATCTTCCGGAATGATGATCATTTTCACCTGAATTGATTATCAAGGAACCATGGGCTGTGTCTGCTCATGGTTTTTTTGCATACTCAAGGAAACAGTTCAGGAGGACCAAAATGAATTTATTCAATAGCAAAAAGCATTTAGGCTGGAACGATTATTTTGAGGAAGTAAGCGTTTCTTATCAGCCGCTTATATTCGGGCGGATCTCATTAGAGCATAAACACTTATATCGAGTAATGACTGCTCATGGTGAGGTTTTAGCGTCTTTATCCGGTAAGTTACGGTTTGAAGCTTATTCGGAGGAGGATTATCCGGCAGTCGGGGATTGGGTTGCCCTCTCAATGAGAGAAGAAATGAAAGCTACGATACATCACGTGCTGCCCAGATTCAGCAAGCTATCGAGAAAAGCTGCAGGAACAAGCGGGACGGAGCAATTAATAGCTGCTAATATAAATACTCTCTTTATTGTTATGGCTTTGAATCATGATTTTAACCTAAGAAGACTTGAGCGTTACCTTGTCATGGCGTGGGAAAGCGGGGCAAACCCTGTTATCTTATTAACTAAATCAGATCTTTGCAGCGAATTGGAAGAGTTTGTAAGTTCCGCAGAAAGCATAGCGTTCGGAGTCCCTGTACATCCTGTAAGCGCGCTTGAAAAGAGCGGAATTGAACAGCTTTCAACTTATCTTACTGAAGGTACTACCTCTGCTTTTGTTGGTTCGTCAGGTGCAGGTAAATCAACATTGATAAACGCCTTAATAGGAACAGAAAGGCAGACGACCGGAGAAGTGCGGGCAGACGATAGCCGCGGCCGGCATACAACAACATATCGCGAATTAATTGCCGTTCCACAAAAAGGACTTCTGATTGACACACCTGGTATGAGAGAATTGCAGCTTTGGGATTCAGAATCACTTCAACATAGCTTTGAAGACATTGAGTCACTTGCAGCAGCCTGTTTTTTCAGAGACTGCGGCCATCAGAACGAACCTAAATGCGCCATTAACCAGGCAATAGAAGAAGGGCGTTTAACTGCCTCCCGACTTCAAAGCTATCGCAAGCTGCAAAGAGAACTTGCCTATATAGAAAAAAAAGAGCGAAAAAAAGCAAATAGGAAATAATCCATGAAACCGGATATCATATCCGGTTTTTTTGCATAATAAAACCGCAGCATGTTCTGCTGCGGTTCAATCATTATTTGCCTGCTTCATTTTTCCCTAATTCGTAAGCATCATTCATCACTTTCGTGAGCAGTTCCATCATCGGCTGAAGATGGTCAGCAGTAATTTCTATGCCTGCTTCATCAAGCTTCGCTTTGGCTTCTGGAAGATATTTCATGGCAATTTGCATAAATTCTAATGTTTTAGGTTCGTGGTTCATATGGATTCTCCTTTTCAAAATTGATTAGGCAGCTTATCTGTCTGCATGTATATTTCAATATGCTCTTGGATTTTATTTTGAAAGGCCTTGTCCACATTTGGACTGTACTTGCCGAGTTCAATGACATCATCCTGAAAATCAAAATACAAATTTCCGCTTTCAAGCTCACCATTCAAATATTTTTCAGCAACAAGCTCATATAAACGGTCTACATGCTGGATCGTGCTTGTAAGGACAGTTGTTTCTCCAAGATCTGACTGGTCGGATACAAAACCAATGGCATACAGACCTTTCTCTTTTATCCGCTCAATGACAGGTACATTATACCCATCGCCTGCAGGATATACAACATCTATGCCTTTTGCAAGCATTTCATCTGTATAATTAAGGGCGCTTTTTACATCATCCCAGCTTTGCACATACTGAATTTCAACCTGAACATCAGGATTCTGATAGTTCGCACCCTCATAAAAACCATCAATTTCAGGCTGCCATTCATAAGCTGCCAGTATTCCGACTTTATTTGTCTTTGTCATTTCACCGGCAATCATTCCCGCGAAAAAGCCCATAGCATTTGAGTCAAAGTTAAGGCTTGTCATATTATCTCCTTTTGCCTCTCCATTGAAAAAGACAAAATGAATATCATCATATTCTTCATTCAATTCTGCAAAAAAAGCTTCATATTCACTGCCATGACCAAAAATGAGATTAACGCCTTTTCCCGAAAACTCTTTTACCGCTTCTCTAACTACTTCTTGGTTATTCATGCCTTCTTTATAAAAAACTTCGATACCATAACTTGATTGTATTTTTAATAATCCTTTGTATCCCTTCGTGCCCCATACTTGATCGCTGATTGTATCCGGGACAAGCAAGCCTACTTTTTCAAGTTCATTCTGGCTTGGTTGTCCGCATCCTGTCAGAAAAAAAAAGCATATGGCGAAAAGAATACTTTTCTTCAGCATTACAAGCAACTCCTTTTGGCTTGTGCAAGTCATGATTACACCTATATTTTAGACTGTAATCAATTCATCGCACAAGGATATATTTCCCAATAACGATAAAAACTTGAATTTCATCTAAAATTATTGGTAAATATACAGGTTTTGCTTGACCCATTCTGCTTGTATCTGTATTCCTCTTTCTAATGAAACACTATTTATAACTGGGTGGATGATATCCTTCGATAACTTATAAGAAGGGTTTCTATCGGCCTTTTCAGAGAATAATTCAACTATTTCACTCCACAGGCCCTCTTTCATGGATGAGAGGTGAACAACCGGTTCCTTAAAAGGATATGCAATTGCAATATCCAATAGAGTGCTGACAGCATCATCGATATAAAGAATATCTCTTTTTTCTTCGTTTGCAGCAGCCGCTGATTTTTTTCCAGTTAAAGCTGAAATGATGCACTGGTGAATAAAGCTTGATTGCGGCTGCCATGGTCCATAAATTCCCGGAAACCTGACAATCTTAAATAGCTTAGATTCTCCAAAGTGCGCCCTGATTTCTGACTCCTGCTTCAAATGGGCCTTGCCATTTTCGGTTGAAGGAACGGGAACTGTGTCCTTTTCAATCTCCTTTTGCATCTCGCCGAATACTTCAGCAGATGAAATGAGAATAAATGGGATTTTTTGTTTAATAGAAAGATCAGCACAATCCTTTAATAAATTCGAATCGTGTCTATTCTCCCGATCTGTTGGATCCTGAATGCAATAAAATATCACATCATTTTCTTTCGCTTCTGTGATTGAGGATATATTTTCAAACAACGCGTTTCTGCCAATCAGCATCATTTTTTCTTCAGCTATTTTTTGTTCTTGATCATCTTGATACTTATTCATATATCCATCAACCCCGATGCCCTCTTCGAGCAGACGGCTGCATAGAGCAAAACCTGCAAATTGCCCGAATCCTGCAATTAATGCTTTTCTCATAAACCCTTTCCTCCTTTTAGGAAGCGTTATAGTATCGTATGCAGCATTTCAGCACAAAAGAATCGTCCCCATTATCATCAGGAACGATCCGTTTATAAATTTTTTTCATTTTCTTTGAAAAATTTCACTACGGAATGATTTAGCCTGTACTGGTTATCAGCCAGATGAAAGGTCAAGTCGATCGGGGAGCCCTGCTTGCTTCTGAAGTCTTCATAAATTTTGCTGTGATCATGGTAAGGGTATGTGATGCTGTTCATTCTCTGCCATATATGAACGGGGATGTTTGTGCTGTCAAAGCTTGATTCAAAACTGCAGTCTTTAATCTTTTTTGAGTCTATTTCATATGCATTCGCTATTTCTTTCGTCAGTCTCTTATAAAAAAACATGTTTTCTCTTTCTTTTTCAAGGTGGGCTTGCAGATTTAAACATGGATTAAACATTGCGACAGAACGAATTTTTTCGTTAGAAAGCTTCATAAATTCTTTCGCTATCAGAGCTCCCATTCCTTCACAAAGAATATGAACCCGCTCATTTAAAATTTCTTTTTTCATGACTATATGATAAATCTTCATTGTAAGATTCATCGCTTTTGGACTGCCCCAATTCGCACCGTAAAGATTAGATGTGAAAACTGTATAGCCTGCGTCAAGCAAGATATAAAGGAGCTGATTTCTGCCGTAATGCTGCAGCCAAAAGCTCGTTTCTCCATCCACGAAATGCGTTTTGTCGCCTAAGATAAAGACAGCGAATCCATTTGGTTTATAAGGGTAATGGATGACGTTCCATTCTGATTCCAGCTGAAAAAACCGCTTTGAAATTCCCATCGTTTGCCCACCACCTTTCATTAGTACTCTGAGCACTTTATATAAGATATGTTCGGTCATGTGAAAGCGAATGGATATATACCTAATCATTCAGAAATGAACGTTCAAGAAATAGTCAACATTAAAGATAAATAAAGCTTTTATTCCACAATCTATGTATGATAATATGGACATAGAATTGTTTGAAGAATGAGGTGAACAGATTGCGCTATTTTTGGACATTTTTTTGGACGTTTTTATTAATGCAAATGATGGCTTACGTCGTTTCTTCAATGACAGGTGTTGCATATAGCTTTGTTACTGCTTCTATTCTTGCTGTTGTTGCAACCGTTCTCATCCTGATCCTCGGGGAAGTTGTGCCGGACCGATTTGCAGATGAACATCATTAATACCTAATTTTCGACTCTGCACACAAAAAACCCTACTATTGATAGTAGGGTTTTTTTTCGGGTTTCACTATTATGGTTTTCTTTGATACGTCCAGTGGCGGTCATCATTTGACGTTTCAGGGAAACGATCTCCTGCCTGAAGCTTAATTTTTTGTGGATTTTTGACCATTGAGCCTGTTTCTCCAACTTCTACGTAGATGCCGTTATTAGGTGCTTTTTGACCTGATCTAAAGCGATGCTGCTGCCCCAAAATAAGATCCCTCCTTAAGGTTCCTTCTTTAACTAGTATGGCAATTCATTTATGATTACATGTAATTTGAAATAGAAATTTACCCTGCAAGGCTGCTTGTAATGTTTTCGCATGACAAAACGGATGGATCAGACCGCTGATCCATCCGTTTTTTATTAGCTTGCTGCTATTTCAAGGAGCTTTTCTATAACGGGTCAATGACAGCTTAGAAGTAATTACCCGATCAGCAGCTCTTTTAGCAACGCTTTTTGAACATGCAGACGGTTTTCGGCCTGCAAAAAGACGGCAGATTGGTTTCCGTCAATAATTTCCGCTGTTACTTCTTCACCTCGATGAGCCGGCAGGCAGTGAAGAAAATGACTGTCTTTTTTGGCGAAGCTCATTAGCTCTTCGTTAATTTGATAGGCGTTAAAAGCCGTGAGGCGGATTTCATTTTCTATTTCCTGCCCCATACTTGTCCATACATCTGAATACACGATATCTGCTTGGTGAACAGCCTCTTTGGGATTCGTTACGGCTGTGATCACAGCACCTGTCTGTTTGCAGATCTCAGCTATTTTTCCCATCACCTGCGGATCTGGCCCATAACCCTCTGGATGAGCGATGACTGCATCCATTCCAACCTTCGCACATGCAATTAATAAGGAGTGCGCCACATTATTTCCATCTCCAACGTAAGCTACCTTTGTTCCTTTAAACGATTTTTTCAGCTGCAGAATCGTCATTAAATCTGCAAGGGCCTGGCATGGATGGAAGGTATCTGTCAGTCCATTAATAACTGGAATCGAAGCATGCAGGGCAAGCTCCTCTACTTTTTCATGCTCAAACGTGCGGATCATAATGGCATCTACATAACCTGAAAGGACTTTTGCTGTATCAGCTATGCTTTCTCCCCGGCCCAATTGAAGATCCTGACTGCTTAAAAAGAGCGCGCTGCCTCCTAGCTGCTGCATTCCAGCTTCAAACGAAACCCGTGTCCGAGTTGACGATTTTTCAAAAATCATGGCCAATATTTTTCCGGACAGAACCGATTGAATGGGAAATTTCTTCATTTGTATGCCTTCTTCAACAAGATGCAGGATTTCCTCAGTCGTATAATCAAGCAGAGTTAAACAATCTTTTCCCAATAGTGCAGATGATTTCGTTTGTGCCAATTTTATAGAACTCATTTCATGTTCACTCCCGTTCTTGTTAATTCTCTGATTGAATAAACCTCATAGTCAGGTGCCGCTTTCAAGTAAGCCATAAAGGATGAAGCATCTGAGAACACCTTTATTCCTTTTTCAGCAGCAAGCAGGCGTTTATCTTTGGATTCTTCACTTTTCAGACTGACAAACACGCCGTTCTCAACAGTGTCAGCCCATTCCTCAAAGGATTCTGTTTCTATTTTCAGTCCAGCTGCCTCTGCTTTTTGAAGCAGGGCATAATCGGTTTCATCCATAAAAATACTGATGCTCCTCTTATCACGATCATCATCAAATACTTTTCCGAGCGCTTCCTTCAATGTAGGTGCCAGGCACATGCCTTCCCCCGTAGACCTCATTTCAGGACTTAGCTTAAGGTCCACATTTTGAAGGGCGTGACTAGAAAAAACAGGATATTTCACAGCCGTATAAGGTCTATCTTCTTCTATATAAAGGTGTGTCAGCTTTTCGCCATTAAGCATCCCTGCTGCAAGTTCAATCATAGGGACATCCATTACTTTGCTGACAATCGGCGCCGTCCGGCTCGCTCTTGGATTGACTTCCAGGACATACAGCTTTTCGTTTTGAATCAGGAACTGGATATTCATGATTCCTTTAAAGCCAAGCTGCTTCACGATTTTCTGAGCTGACAGATGCATGTCTTGCTTCAACTTGTCACTTATATTCTTGGAAGGGATAATCGCCATGCTGTCTCCTGAATGCACACCAGCTGGTTCAATATGTTCCATCACCGCAGGAATGAGGATGCTTTCCCCGTCTGCAACGAGATCAATTTCTGCTTCCTGGCCTGTGACATAGCGGTCAATCAAGATGGGGAATGATTGAGTGCCGGCTTTTTCAACCTGCTTCTTAAGCTGCTCTTTATTCTCAAGCACAATCATGCCTTTCCCCCCGATGACGTAAGAAGGTCTGATTAACACAGGATAGCCGATTATTTCTGCTTGCATGATGGCTTCTTCTGCGTTATGGGCAGTTGTCCCCGGCAAATGAGCGATCTCTAATTCATCTAAAAGGTGATAAAATTTCTCCCGTTCTTCAAGAATATCAAGTGTTTCTGAATCTGTTCCGAGAAGAACTGCTCCGCTTTCCTCAAGTCCAGCTGCAAGATTGATGGCGGTTTGCCCTCCAAATTGCACGATCGTTGCGTCTATCTGTTCAGCTTCAATCACATTCAGTACGTATTCGACTGTCAGCGGTTCAAAGTATAGACGGTCTCCAGTTTCAAAATCTGTGCTGACTGTTTCAGGATTATTGTTGATCATAATCGCTTCATAACCAAGCTTCTGCAAGGCCTGTATTCCTTGCACAGCGCTGTAATCGAACTCAACTCCTTGTCCGATGCGGATAGGACCTGATCCAAGGACCAGTGCTTTTTTTCTTGGGTTTGCCGTTTTTTCAAGCTCGCATTCTCCGAAATAAGTTGAATAATAATAATTGGTTCTTGCTTCAAATTCCGCTGCACATGTATCAACCAGCTTAAATTTAGCTTTGATGCCGTGTGATTTTCTCAGAGTTCTTACAGCAGATTCATCTTCATTTAAACAATGTGCGAGGTACTCATCTGAACACCCTTTTTCCTTTGCAAATGAAAGGAGGTCTTTTGTTAACTGATGCAATGTTTCTGATTTAAGCTGTTTTTCCAATGTGACAAGTGAGAGAAAGCTGTTTAGAAAATAATAATCAATTCCTGTTTCCTTATGAATAACGTTTAAGCTTTCACCTCTTCTCAACAGCTCTATAATGGCAAAGAAACGCTGATCTGTTGCCTTTTTAATGATGTTTAGAAGATGAAGATCTGACAGCAGTGATATCTCTTCAAAGTATATACCGATATTTCCGAGTTCAAGTGATGATACTGCTTTTTGAATAGCCGCTTCGAGATTTCTCTCAATCGCCATCACTTCACCGGTTGCTTTCATCTTTGTACCAAGAGTGCGGTCGGCGTCTTTAAATTTATCAAAAGGCCATCTTGGGAATTTCACGACTACATAATCAAGAGCAGGCTCAAAGCTTGCAAATGTAGACTGTGTCAATGGATTTTTAAGCTCGCTTAATGTATAGCCAACAGCAAGTTTTGCTGCAAGTTTTGCGATCGGATAGCCAGTCGCTTTTGAGGCAAGAGCTGATGAACGGCTGACACGCGGATTTACCTCTATGACGTAATATTGCTTGCTTACCGGATCAAGGGCAAACTGTATGTTGCAGCCCCCAACTACATTCAAAGCTGAAATGATGGTTAACGAAGCACTCCGGAGCATTTGATATTCATGATCAGTCAAAGTTTGTGAAGGTGCGACTACAATTGAATCCCCTGTGTGAATCCCGACAGGATCGATATTTTCCATATTGCATACAGTTATACACGTATTGACTGCATCCCTCATGACTTCATATTCAATCTCTTTAAATCCTGCGATGCTTTTTTCAACTAGGCATTGATGAATTGGACTTGCACTTAACCCGCTTTTCATCAATTCAATCAAATCCTTAGCGTTATCCGCAATTCCGCCTCCCTTACCACCAAGTGTGTAGGCTGGGCGGACGATGATCGGGTAGCCAATTTCCTTTGCAAATGCCAATGCATCTTCTGCACCAGTTACAATTTCGCTCGCAGGTACAGGCTGTTTCAGATCATACATCAGTTTTCTGAATTTTTCTCTGTCTTCTCCCATTTGGATCGACTGAACGGATGTACCCAGAACTTGCACGTTATGTTTTTGCAGGACCCGGGCTTCATGGAGCTTTACAGCCAAATTGAGTCCCGTTTGACCTCCAAGAGTTGCAAGCAGGCCATCCGGTTTTTCTTTTTCAATAATTTTCGTGAGACTCTTTACCGTTAATGGTTCAAAGTAGACCTCATCCGCGTATTGATGATCCGTCATAATTGTTGCCGGATTGTTGTTCACAAGAATGACCTTATAGCCTTCTTCTTTCAAGGCAATGCAGCCCTGAGTCCCGGAATAATCAAACTCTGCAGCCTGGCCAATGATAATTGGGCCAGAGCCGATTACTAAGATGCTATTTATATCATGACGTTTAGGCATATACCAATTCTCTCCTTGTGTTTAGAACCATTTCCAGAAATTCATCAAAGATATATTCACTTTCGGCAGGTCCGGGATGTGCTTCTGGATGAAATTGAACAGTTAGAATCGGCAGTGTCTGATGAAACATGCCCTCAACCGACTGATCATTCACATTCACAAACCTGACTCCGAACTCTTTATGATGATTTGACGTCACCACATAGCTGTGATTTTGAGATGTCATAAAGACTTTTCCTTTTTTCCGGTCCATGACAGGATGATTTGCTCCTCTATGCCCAAACGGCAGCTTCATCGTGTCTCCTCCGTAAGCTAGAGCAATGAGCTGATGCCCAAGACAAATGCCGAGTGTTGGATAGCTGTCAGCAATCTTGTTTATTGCAGGCAAATAGGCTTCAAGTTCCTTCGGATCTCCAGGCCCATTTGAAAGAACAACTGCATCAGGCTGAATATGTTCCAGTTCCTTCAGCTCTGTATAAGGAATAATCGTTACTTTGCAGTTTCTCTTCAGAAAAGATTGCAGAATTGATTTTTTGAATCCGAAATCAATTAATGCAACGTGGATGGATCCTTCTCCAAGAGCAGTGATTTCCTGTTCGATTTCAGGCAATTTCTTTGGTAACGGCTGACTCTGTATTATTTTTGAACAATCTGCCGAGAGCAGTGCTTTCATCATCCCATTTTTGCGAATCTGTTTGACGATGGATCTAGTATCAACATGACTGATATATGGAACCTTCCATTTGCTTAAGTATTCTTTGACACTATAAGCGGCCTCATAATGAGAGAAATGTTCACAGCATTCATAAAAAATGGCACCTTTTACTTGCGGTCTCTCACTTTCAAAGTCAACTGCATTTATGCCGTAATTGCCGATCAAAGGATAAGTAAATACGATGATTTGATTTTGATAGGAAGGGTCTGTCAGCACCTCTTGATAGCCTGTCATGCCTGTGTAAAATACGATCTCGCCCTCACTGTCGCCACCGTTCAGATTTCCTTTGTAGCTTGTGCCATCCTCAAGAAGCAGGTAACCGCTCATTTTCATCCACCTCGTAATGAATTTTTATTTATACAAAAGCATAATTATACAATTTGTTGTAAAAAAATTTATGTTACTGGCTTACTGTCAGTGCTGTGTGCTTGATCGTTTTTTCAATGACAGCAATTGCTTCATCTATCTCATCAGCTGTAACAGTAAGCGGAGGAAGCAGACGGATTACATCTGGACCTGCCGGGAGTGCTAACAAACCATTGCTTCGCAGTTCAGAAATAATAGAGGCTGATTCCTGATTTAATTGAATACCAATCATAAAGCCTTTTCCTCTAATCTCAGTTACAGCAGGAGTATGAAGCAATGCAGCTTTAAGCAAATCTGACATTTTCTCCGATTTTTTCACGACTTCATCCAAGAATGGGGGCTGAAAAATTTTTGTGAGCGTTGCTTTAGCTGCAGCCATAGCAAGTGGATTTCCCCCAAACGTCGTTCCATGTGAGCCAGGCTGAAAGGATGCAATCAGTTCTTTTTTCCCGATCATGGCTCCAACAGGAAATCCGCTGCCGAGTCCTTTGGCTGCTGTAATAATATCAGGCTCAATTTGAAAATGCTGATAAGCAAACGGCAGTCCCGTCCGTCCAATGCCTGTCTGCACTTCGTCAATAATCAGAAGGGTGGAAAGACGTTCACATGTCTCTTTTACTTCTTCTATAAAAGAAGCTTCTGCCGGTACGACCCCGCCCTCTCCCTGAATAACTTCAAGCATAATAGCAGCATAGCCATCTCCATCTAATTGCTGAAGAGATTCTGTATCATTAAAAGGCAGGTATTCAAATTCCGGCAATAATGGTCCAAAGCCATCATGAATTTTGGCCTGGCCTGTTGCAGACATCGTTGCAAATGTTCTTCCATGAAACGATTGCTTAAAGGTAACGATCTTTGATTTGCCTGTGTGCTTTCTAGCAAGCTTTATTGCAGCTTCATTCGCTTCAGCCCCGCTGTTGCAAAAAAATACGGCATCTCCGCAGCTGTTTGCTGTAAGGATTTCCGCAACTTCCTCTTGCAATGAATGCTGAAAAAGGTTCGAAACGTGCCAGACTTTATCAAGCTGATCTTGAACAGCCTGCTTCACGTCTTTGTCTCCATGGCCTAAATTACAAACAGCAATTCCAGAGATAAAATCAAGATAGGTTTTGCCATTTTGATCGATGGCGACTGAGCCGTTCGCTTCCTTTATCTCCAAATCCCAGCGCGCATATGTTGGAAATACAAAACTCATTTTAATGCAGCCTCCTTGTTCATGGTAATTTTCGTTCCCAAGATGGATTGTTCTGCAACAAACATTGATTGACCGCTGACAATCATCACTTCTTTTAAAGAAAGAGATAATGACTTCATCGCAGCCTGAACTTTAGGAATCATCCCGCCGTTAATAATGCCAGCACCTATCATTTCTTCAATTTCATCGGGAGTTGTATGGTTAATTACTTGTTTTTCCTTCAAAATACCTGGCACATCTGTAACAAACAGCAGTTTTTTGGCACCAAGTGCACTTGCTATAGCTGCAGCTGCTGTATCAGCGTTGACATTAAGAATTTGATGATTTTTTGTTCTTGCAATCGGGGCGATGACAGGTACGTAGTCGCCGTCAATCAGCGTTTTGATCAGATGAGTTTGGACGTTAGAAATTTTCCCGACGTACCCAAGTTCTGTTTCATTCAAAAACTCTGCTGTCAGCATTCCGCCATCAGACCCTGCAATTCCTGCTGACATAAGATTATTTTGTTCCAATGCTCTCACAATCTGCTTATTGATTTGGCCTGCAAGCACCATTTCTGCGATATCCAGGACCTGCTTTGTTGTTTTTCTCTGACCGTTAATGAATTGAGTCTTAACGTTCATGCTTTTTAGAACGCTGTTGATTGCAGGTCCGCCGCCGTGGACAATGACTACTTTATAGCCTTGTTTTTTCAGCTCGTGCAGGCTTCCAAAAAATGCCTCTGACAGCTCCTCAACAATACTACCTCCACACTTCAACACGACAACTTTGCTCATGATTCTCTCCTTACGTTCTGTAGCTGGCGTTAATTTTGATATAATCGTATGTCAGGTCACAGCCCCAGGCTCTTCCCTCTCCGTTTCCAATTCGGAGGTCAATATGGATATTCACTGTGTTTTTTTCCAGCACTTCTTTTGCCTTATCCTCTGAAAAATTCTGAGGCTGGCCATTATGATACAGGCATTGATCACCTAAAAAGATGCCGATTTTATCAGGATTCACCTCTGCTCTGCTGTGGCCGATTGCACCGATAATTCTTCCCCAGTTGGCATCAGAACCATAAACGGCTGTTTTAACAAGGCTTGAACCTACCACTTTTTTTGCTGTAATTCTTGCTTCCGCATCAGTTGCTGCTCCTTCTACAGTCACTTCAATCAGCTTCGTAGCACCTTCACCGTCTCTTGCTATGCTCTTTGCAAGATCTTCGCATACAAGTTTAAGCCCTTGTTTGAAAGTATCCCAATCATCATGCTCAGGGGACAAAGGTTCATTATTTGCCAAGCCATTGGCCATCACCAGCACCATATCGTTCGTTGAAGTTTCGCCATCGACCGTAATTTGATTGAAAGATACATCCGTTAATTCAGCGAGGGCCTGCTGCAGAATATTGCTTTCTACGGCAGCATCAGTTGTAACAAATGCAAGCATCGTCGCCATGTTTGGATGGATCATCCCGGAGCCTTTTGCACATCCGCCGATTGTGATTTTTCTTCCGTCAATCGTCATCTCATAGCAGGTTTTCTTCGTCACTGTATCGGTCGTTAAAATCGCCTCTTGAAAAGCCGGTGACCCATCTTTTGAAGGAGAAATATCCTCCACACCATTCCGAATGCAGTCCATTTTCAAGTATTCGCCGATAACACCTGTTGAAGCTACAGCCACATGCTCTTCTTTCAATGCAAAAGTATTTGCGCACAGAGCTCTCATCTCATATGCATCTTTTAATCCCTGCTCTCCTGTACATGCATTGGCAATCGCACTGTTCACTATAAGTGCCTGCAGCTTGTGATCCATTTCAATGCTTTCTTGTGTTATTTTCAGCGGAGCTGCCTGAAAATGACTTTGCGTGTAAACTGCAGCACAGCTAGCAGGAACTTCGCTTATCAATACGCCTAAATCTTTTTTAGCATATCGTAATCCGGTATTTACGCCATCTGCCGTAAATCCAGCCGGCGATGTAACCGATCCTTCATCTATTTTCCGCAGTCCGATTGACTCTTTTACTTTCATCATAATTCAACCTCCTATGGATATAGCGGTGTGAGCTCAAGACCCATTGTTTCTTCATATCCATTCATAATATTAAAGTTTTGCACTGCCTGGCCTGCAGCGCCCTTCATTAAGTTATCAATCACTGAAACGATCGTGATTCTTTCTGTCCGCTTATCATAAGAAAGGCCGATGTCACAAAAATTTGAGCCGTATACCTCTTTTGTAGATGGAAATTCCCCAAGCGGCCTCACTCTGACAAAATAGGAATTTCTGTAAAAAGCTTGATAGCATTCGAGTAATTCCTCTGAACTCATTTCTCCTTTTGTATTCGCGTAGATGGTTGCCATAATTCCCCTTGTCATTGGAACCAAATGCGTTTGAAAGGTAATGGCTGAAATGTTTTCATTCATACGCTGAAGCCCTTGTTCAATCTCAGGTATATGCTGGTGTCCATTCACTTTGTAGATTTTCAGATTTTCATTTACTTCTGAATAATGAACACCCGCGCCTGCTTTTCGACCTGCACCGGAAACACCTGTTTTCGCATCTATAATAATGGAAGATTCATTGATCAGCTCATTAGATACAGCCGGCGCAAGGCCCAGGATGGACGCTGTCGGAAAGCAGCCTGGATTTGACAGAATGGATGCGTTCATAATGGATGGTTTATTCAGCTCAGAAAGACCATATACCGCTTCATCAACAATCCTCTGGTCTGCAGCCTTGCGTTTATACCATTTCTCGTATAAAGCAGAATCTTTTAATCTTAAATCTCCGGATAAATCGATTACCTTTACCTGATCCAGGTTGATTTGAGGCAAAATCTCAGCAGCAGCTCCAGGCGGAGAGGCCATAAAAAGGGTATCAACCTCTTTCTCAATCCTGTTACAGTCTATGCTGACCAGTAATTCATTACTGATGCCGCTTAAATGAGGATAAGATTCCCTATATGGCTTTCCTTCTTCAGAAGATGTATATAGAATACATTTCTCCACTTTCGGATGTTTTGTGAGAAGCCGGTATAATTCATTGCCTCCATAGCCCGTCGCACCTATAATACCTACATTCAAATGTATCACCCTTTAATTTATATCGTTCTGCTGTTTGAATTAGTACCCATTATAATACTGCATAAAAATAAAATCAATTGTATATTTAAATATTTTTTAAGTTTTATAGATTGATTGTGGTTTCCTTGGGGAAGAAAATGGAGGCAGTCTTTTCACATATTATTTTAAAGGGGAGTTTGGATGGGGGACTGAGCCGGCATTGCTGGAAATACTTTTCTGGATTTTGCTGTTTAGGGGTTGGATTTGCTTCTTTTGAGTACTTGATTTTTGAATTTTAGAAGGTTTTTTGGGGGGAATATCTTTTTATGGTTACCTGATTAATGGATTTTAGAGGCTTCGGGGTGTCATTCGCTCTCTATGGTTACCTGATTTGACGGGTTTGAGCGCTTTCTATGGTATACATTTATGATAAGTTTTCGATATCTTTAGGACTTCATACACTCACTTTGAGTACATCTTCCATTTTGCCGACAAAAAATCCCGGTTCATTTATAGAACCAGGATTTAACTTTTCTCACTGAACGCCTAATGCTATTTTGGCGATTCGGCTCATTCTATCTTTTGTCCAAGGCGGATTCCAGACGATATTTACTTCTGTTTCTTTAATTTCAGGAATTTCACGCAAGGCTGTTTTTACTTGATCAATGATTGTCCCGGCAAGCGGACAGCCCATTGAAGTTAAGGTCATCGTGACAAGCGCCGTGCCGTTCTCGTCAAGATCTACATCATAAACAAGTCCAAGATTCACAATATCAACACCAAGCTCCGGGTCAACGACAAGTTCAAGCGCTCCATATATATTTTCTTTTAATGCTTCATCCATAGCAATCACTCCTCATAGCAAAGTATATCGAAACCATGAAGCAATCTGAAATTATCTGCTTTCAAGTAAAAAATCGGCAAACCAGTCGACGGTTGCAATAAGTCCTTCTCTTGAAACTTTATGATCTGCATTAGTATCCGCGATAAATTTCAGATATTCAGGCTTTTCCTCATAGGACGATTTGATTTCCTGGAAAAATGTGTAGGTCGGATCAAAAGGAACGACCTGATCCTTTTTACCGTGCCAGAATAATAATGGACGTGCTGCGAGCCTTTCAGTATGTATACTTAAATCATAGGCCTGCAGACTTAAGAAGTGCTGCTCAAGCTCTTCATCAGTGAGCGGAACTTTATTGCCCATTTTTTGTATATATTGTATTTGCTGTCGGGAAAACTGTTCATAATAAGGACTTCCCATTAAGCTTGCAGCTGCCTTGATCCATTCATATTGCGTCAAAGCTCCAAGAGTCACAATCCCGCCCATGGAAGTTCCTGCAACACCGATCTGACCGGGATCGATCAGTTCTTCTTTTTCAAAATAGTCCTTAATTGTCTGCAATTCATTGATTTCATTTATTACAATGCTCCAAAATTGCATATTTAACTCTAGTCCAGAAAGATTTTCATTTCTTTCACCGTGATGCAGGGCATCCGGCAGTACAACACGAATTCCTTTTTCAGCAAGGAGGTAGGCATAATGCAGGTTATGTTCCTTCGCGCTTGTAAAACCGTGGACAAAAATGACAAACGGTGTTGTTTCATTTTTGGCAGAATCCTTTACCACATGAAGTAATGGAATACCGGCTACATTCATTTTTTCAACAGCGATCATGTTTTATGCCTCCCTCTTTTTCTTTATCATAAGTGTAACATGTAGACAATAATCTTGGAAAAAAGATACACTGTTAATAGGACTTGTTTTTTAATTCAAAGAATAAAGGAGCTTCTATGACGACAAAACCTTATTTAATTGCACTTGATTTAGATGGTACTTTATTAAAAGATGATAAAACGATTTCTGCTTATTCAAAAGAAATCATTAAAAAAGCAAAAGAAGCAGGACATATTGTCTGCATTTCAACAGGACGGCCGTATCGTGCCAGTTCAATGTATTATGAGGAGCTTGAGCTGGATACGCCAATCGTCAACTTTAACGGAGCATTCGTCCATCATCCAAAAGATGATCAGTGGGGAGCGTTTCACACGACTCTTTCCTTGGATGTTGTAAAGCAAATCGTTGAAGTGTGCGAAAAGCACAACGTCAATAATATACTTGCCGAAGTAATGGATCATGTGTATTTCCATTATCACGACGAAAAGCTTCTGGATATTTTCACAATGAATACTTCAGACATCACCGTTGGAGACCTGCGTAAAAATCTTGGGGATGATGTAACAAGTATTCTTATCCATGCCTCTGAGGAAGAAGTGGACAATATCCGCAACTACTTATCAGATGTTCATGCTGAGCTTGTAGATCACAGACGCTGGGCTGCCCCATGGCACGTCATAGAAATCATCAAGCACGGAATGAATAAAGCTGTGGGATTAAAGAAAATTGCTGATTCGTACAACATTCCCGCAGAAAGAATCATTGCATTCGGCGATGAAGACAATGATCTTGAAATGCTGAAATATGCCGGTCAGGGTGTTGCGATGGGAAATGCCATTTCTGAACTCAAGAAGGTTGCAAACAGAGAAACGAAAACAAATGAAGAGGACGGCATTGCCATTTACTTACAGGACGCCTTGTCGCTATAAGGGCGTCCTTTTTTAGTGAAGATTACCATCCATAGAACAAACCCCATTGAGACAAAATAAAGGAGACGCATCAGCAGCGTCAGCAAACATTCTTTTAGGGGGAATTTCGCATGAGCAGTAATAAATCTAAACGCTTTGTACAGCAAGGTAAAGATTCCGTTTCGAAACATGATGAACGTTTCCCTTATCACACAACAATGGCTGAGTCAGAAGAGCGCAAAGCTCAAATGGCAGAAAAATCCTCTTTAGGAGGCTTTTAATATGGGCAATCAACTATTTCAGGCAGCAAGAAAAGCGGTTGAAAAAGCTGGCGAGGTTTTAAGCGGCAAGATGAATGACGATCATAATCATCAGCAGAACCAATACAGCCAGCATGATGACAGTGAGCAAAATCAGTTTTCCGGCCAGCATGCACATGCTGATGCGGATACCAAAGCAAAAGCAGAAGGCGCATTGATGTCTGCATTTGCAAATGCTTCTCCTGCAGAACAAAAACAGCTAAGCGAACTTCAAGACGAATTGAAGAATATGTAGTAAGACGGCCGGTTAGCTCCGAAAGGCAGATAAGGCTAGTCAGAAATAGCCGTTTTACTAAGCAGAGCCGTACGTACCGTGAATTTAGCATAAAGCAGTGCACCTATGATTAGCCCATATTAAACAAAAGCTGCGGAATTTTCCGCAGCTTTTTACTTTATTCAGTTACCTTGAACTTAGCCTTTGCTTCTAAGGCTTTTACACCTTCAGCTTTACCAGTTAATAAAACCGTTACCGTATATTCACCGGCTTCAACTTTTTTTCCTGCACTTTTCTTGTCCCATGTTTCCTGCCAGGTTTGACTTTCTCCTGGAGGCAGCGTTAGATACTGCAGAGCTTGAGTGAACATTCTTCCCTTTGAATATTTGTACACTTCCGCCCCGTTTGAATCTGTAATGATAATTTCATATTTCTGTCCTGATGAGAACTCGAAATTCTTTTCTTCATTTGTATTGTTTTTAAGGGTGATATTGATTTGCACACTTTCAGGGCTTTCCTTCGTCTCAACAGCTAATTGAACTTCTTTCGTTTCCACGTCACCAGACACCTCTTCCGCTTCATCCTTATTTTCAGCAGTTTGACCGCAGCCGACAAGAAATAATAAGCCAAGCATAATGAATACAAGCTTTTTCATATCGTGCACGTCTCCTATTCTTTGCGGAAGAAACCAAAGATTCCTGTTGTTTGAATGATATTTGTAAATGCCTTTGGGTCAACTTCCTTAATGATTTTTTCTAAATCATAAAGCTCATAGCGTGTGATCACAATCATCAGCATGTCCTTTTGCTCGTTTGTAAAAGCTCCTTTAGCAGGAACCATTGTAATCCCTCTTACCATTTTAGCATGAATGGCCTTTTTTAGATCATCAGCTTTTTTTGTAATGATCATGGCTGTCAATTTTTCATGTCTTGTATGAATCGCATCAATGACTCTTGTTGAAGCATAAAGCGTAACAAGAGTGTAGAGCGCTTTTTCCCATCCATAAAGCAATCCCGCTGTAAAAATGATAATTCCGTTTAAGATAAAGAAATAAGTGCCGACCGGTTTATCCTTCATTCTCGAAAGGATCATTGCTATAATATCCAGTCCGCCTGTTGAAGCACCATATTTAAGCGTAATGCCTACGCCGATCGCAACAATGACGCCTCCAAATACTGCGTTAAGCAAAATATCTTCTGACAAAGGATATAAAGGGACAATCGATAAAAATAGTGTGGTGGCTGCTACACTAAGTACACTGTACAGAGTGAACGATTTCCCGACTTTTTGCCATCCCAGGATTGCTACTGGAATGTTAAGAAGGAGCAAAAGCACCCCTGTAGATATGTAAAGGGGGGTGTATTCTTTAATTACACTTGATAAGAGCTGGGCGATACCGGTAAATCCGCTCGCATAAACATCAGCAGGAATCATGAATAAATTCAGGCCGACAGCATTCAGCAGAGCTCCAAAAATAACGACAACCGCTTTTTTTACTTCTTCATAAACCATTTGCAGAAAATCCTCCCGGGCTATAAGATAATGTTAGTATTTCTGATTTACCCCAATTTCTTGCAGATCAATACAAATATTGTGTTTTAGGGCAGCGTAACTTTCTTTACTTCTTTTTGGCTAAGTGCTAATTTAGAACTATAAATGAGGCTATTATCCCGTTTTGCGGGTAAAACCAGATGAAATGAGGTGTCAAAATGACGGTACATATCGTCGCAGACAGCGCATGCGATCTGCCGCTTGAATTTTATGAGAAACACGGCGTTACACTTCTCCCGCTTGGTGTACATATTGAGGAAAATGACTATCGCGATTTAGTCACGATTTCCCCTAAAGAAGTATACGACGCGATGCGTGAAGGGAAAATAGCTAAAACGACTCAAATCTCTCCTCTTGATGTAAAAGAGACATTCACTGAATTTGCAAAGAAACAAGTACCGGCATTGTATGTTGCTTTTTCATCGGAGCTTTCCGGAACCTATCAGACTGCTGTCATGATTGGAAACGAAGTCAAAGAGGAATATCCAGATTTTGAGCTTTCCATTGTGGATTCCAAATGTGCTTCCCTTGGCCTTGGACTTGCCGTTAAATATGCAGTTGACCTAGCCAGTAAAGGAAACACTCTACATGAAATTGAAGCTTCTGTAAAGGACTTTTGTGATCATACAGAGCACATTTTCACCGTCGATAAATTAGAATATTTAGCAAGAGGCGGCAGAATCAGCAAAGCATCTGCATTTGTAGGCGGTCTTCTCAACATCAAACCGCTTCTTCATGTTGAAGGCGGCAAGCTGATTCCGCTTGAAAAACTTAGAGGCCGGAAAAAAGTTTTCCGAAGGGTCATCGAGCTGATGAAAGAGCGGGGCGTTAATCTTGAAAGCCAGACCATCGCCATCAGTCACGGGGATGATGAGGACTCAGCCAAGGAAATAAAAGCAATGATAGAAACTGAATTTCATCCGAAAGAAGTATATATAAACACAGTCGGCTGTTCAGTTGGAGCGCATTCTGGACCTGGCACGATTGCCATTTTCTTTTCTAATAAACCGATCTCATAATATTATACTTACAGGGCAACATAAACGTATCTTTTCAGTAAGGGAGTTTTTATGATGCCGCATACAAGCGATAACGACAAAAAAGCAAAAGACAATAATGCCAAAGAACATGAACGAAACATGATACGCGAGAAAAACCGCCAAAAAGGCGAAAGACAATATTCCAAAAAGACCGACCATTTATAAGAGAAGCGGAAGCACTGGTCAGCTCTGAAAGGCAGATAAGGATCCGCCGGACTGGTCCGGGTTTGACTTTTTTGCGGCGGATCCGTTCTGACCGAGGAGTTAGTCGCTGAAGCTAGACATAAATCGCAAAGTTTCATAATTTCTTATATCTTGAAAAAACAGCAGCGATTTTCCGCTGCTGTTTTTGTTTTATTGTAGCTTAAACTTCGAAGATGTCTGATTTAAATCATCTGTCAGCTGTCTAAAGTTCAATCACTTTTCCCACCATATTTTCGAATGCGAGCAGCTGTTCAGTTGTCGAAGCAGATATTTGCTAGCTTCCTGCTGCCGTCTCTTCTACAACGGCACTGATATCTGCCAATTTCCTGATTTTTTCTTTATCTCCGGGAATTTAATATTGAGATTTTATCAACCAAACCTAAAATTTCTCAAAAAAAAACAGCAAGCGATCAACTCGCTTACTGTTCCTTTTTGAAATATGTCCAGCCGTCTTCCTGATAAACTTTCCCGGCTTTCATCAATGAGCCGATTGCACGCTTGAACGCGCCTTTGCTCATGTTAAAGCGTTCTTTAATGTCTTCTGGGTCGCTCTTATCGAAAAATGGCATCGCTCCGCCTCTTGATTCCATATAATCAAAAAGCTGCTGTGCATCCGCATCCAATGCTTCATGCTTTCTTGGAAGAAGAGATACGTTGATTGTTCCATCTTCCTTTACATCAATTACGCGCCCTGTTACAAGCTCGCCTAAACGAGGCTCCCTTTTACGCTGCGAAGAGTGAATAAATCCTTTGTAGCCTTCTTCTGTAATAATATATGAGCCGGCAATAATCATTCTGTAAACTCTGCCTGTCACAGTTTGATTGTTGGCTGCGCCTTCTGCTGATACGATTTTCTCCAGCATGACATCTTCCGTTGCAAGCTTCGTGAAAAACCTGCCATTTTTCGTTACCTTCAAAGAACAATAAAGCATGTCCCCCTCTTCAGGCCAAACCTCGATAAACGCTGGAAGAATATCGTTTGCTACTAGCGCATCCTTGGATAAACCAATATCAACAAACGCTCCCATGTCTTCTCTTACGTTTACAACCTCAACCCAGTCGTAATGATCCTCGGTAATTTTCGGTTTCTTCATTGTTGCGGCAAGACGGTCTTCATGATCGACAATTAAATAAACCTCAACTTCTTCTTTGTCATCGATCGGCTCCGTGATTTCGGTTTTGTGGAGCAGCACACGGCTTTCTCCGTCTGTTAAATAATAGCCATAATCTAATTTTTCATCTATTGAAAGCGTCATAAACGTTCCTGGATTCATCAAATGTATTTCGTTCCTTTCTTATGCAGATTGTATCTGCTGTTAGTTTTCAAATTGAAGCGGACATTTATGTATGAATGTGCAGCTTAATGGCTAATCCCTAGGCTAAACAGGCGATTCCGCACTTCGTATTGTCCGGCTCCATCGCCTAACTCCTCGGCCAGAACAAATTCCCCCAAAAAGTCAAAACCGGACTTTTCGGGTGAATTCTTATCTGTCTGTCGGAGCTAAACAGGCGATTCCGCACTTCAAATGTTGTTATCCCCTGTTCATTCTACTATAATCTATAGATAATATAAACTTTTGGGAGGATTCTTATGGCGAAGGACAGTTCTTTTGATATTGTTTCAAAGGTGGATATGCCTGAGGTGACGAATGCAATTACGATGACGATGAAGGAAATCGGCACCCGCTATGATTTTAAAGGGAGCAAAAGCAGCATTTCTCTTGAAAAAGAAGAGATTGTTTTAGTTTCAGATGATGAGTTTAAAATGGATCAGTTAAAGGATGTTTTTATTTCTAAATTGATTAAGCGCAATGTAGCGACACGAAATATTGATTACGGAAAAATCGAAGGTGCATCGGGCGGAACAATTCGCCAGCGCGCTAAGCTGATTCAGGGTATTGATAAGGATAATGCAAAAAAGATTAATGCCATTATAAAAAATTCCGGATTAAAAGTAAAAACTCAGGTTCAGGACGATCAGGTCCGTGTGACCGGCAAAAATAAGGACGACCTGCAGCAGGTGATTGCAGCCGTTCGCGGAGCCGACTTGCCGATAGATGTTCAATTTATTAATTTCAGATAAAGTGAACGAACACTCAGCTCTTCTCTGCTGAGTGTTTGTTTCGGTATTCCGCAAGTTTCTGCTTCGATTTTCCCCCAACAAATTCCCCGTCTATTCAGAAAACTTTTACTTTTGTATTGAATCTATCCGAAAAAACATGTAAATTAGATGTAATATCTTTTTGTAAATTTCATATTTCATCATTCTTATCTAGAGAAGCTGAGGGACTGGCCCTATGAAGCTTCAGCAACCTGGCATAATGAAATCATCTGTATTCATCAGGGATTTCAATCCAAGGTGCTAATTCCAGCGATGCATCCATCGAACGATAAGAAGAAGTCCTGATCGTTCAAAGTCTTCTTCTTGGAAGGCTTTTTTTGTTTTTTCTACTGCACTAAGGAGGTTTGGAGTTTGACACTTTTAAACGATTTACAGAAGAAGATCTTGATTGGCGACGGAGCAATGGGAACACTGCTTTACTCGCACGGAGTTGACAGGTGTTTCGAAGAATTGAATTTATCGAAGCCTGATGAAATATTAAATGTTCATAAGGCGTATATTGCAGCCGGTGCAGATGTCATTCAGACAAATACTTACGGCGCAAACTATATTAAGCTATCAAGATATGGACTTGAAGATGAAGTGAGAGCGATTAACCGTACTGCTGTTCAAATTGCTAAAAAAGCATCAGCCGGCAATAACACCTATGTTCTTGGAACGATTGGCGGCATCCGTGCTTTCAAGAAAAACGCCTATTCTCTTGAGGACATTAAACGCAATTTCAGAGAACAGCTTTACCTTTTGCTCAGTGAAGAGGTAAGCGGTCTGCTGCTTGAAACCTATTATGATCTTGAAGAAATAAAAACAGTATTAGAGATCGCAAGAAAAGAAACGAATATCCCGATTATTACTAACATCTCCCTTCACGAAATCGGAGTCTTGCAGGACGGAACACCCCTGAATGAAGGCCTTTCTCAGCTTGAGGCACTTGGTGCTGACGTTGTCGGTCTGAATTGCAGACTGGGTCCTTACCATATGCTTTCATCTCTTGAAGAAATTCCGCTTCCTGAAAAAGCGTTCTTATCTGTTTATCCAAACAGCAGCTTGCCGACTCTTGAGGAAGGAAGACTTGTCTATGGCTCTGGAGAAAAATATTTCGCAGAAAGCGCACTCGCCTTCAGAAATCAGGGAGCAAGACTAATCGGAGGCTGCTGCGGCACAACCTCTATACACATTGAAGCAATGTCAGCAGCGCTTAAAGGACTCGCTCCAGTTACAGAAAAGAAAGTAAAAATACGGAAGAAAGAGATTTCTGTCACGTCTGCAGCGGAAAGAAAGTATCCTCCCCTGCAGGAAATAGTCAATAAGAACCGCTCTCTGATTGTAGAACTTGATCCTCCTAAAAAACTTGGTCTGGACAAATTTTTAAAAGGTGCAAAAGCACTGCAAGCTGCTGGAATCGATGCCTTAACACTTGCAGACAACTCGCTTGCTTCGCCGAGAATAAGCAATGTTGCTGTAGGATCCATCGTTCAGCAAACACTTGGACTCAGGTCCTTAATTCATATTACATGCCGCGACCGCAACTTAATTGGCCTTCAATCTCATTTAATGGGTCTTCATACGCTGGGACTTTCGGATGTGCTTGCGATTACGGGCGATCCATCAAAAATCGGGGATTTTCCGGGAGCTACTTCCGTTTATGATCTTTCTTCTTTTGATTTGATCAGCTTAATCAAGCAATTTAACGATGGTCTTTCTTATTCAGGAAAACCTCTTGGGGAAAAAACCAATTTTTCAGTTGCTGCTGCGTTTAATCCCAATGTTAAATATCTCGATAAAGCGGTAAAAAGACTGGAGAAGAAAATTGCCTGCGGTGCAGATTATTTCATTTCACAGCCAATTTACTCAGAAAAACAGCTGATTGATGTTTATGAGGAAACGAAGCACTTAACCGTTCCGATTTATATCGGCATTATGCCGCTCACAAGCAGCCGCAACGCAGAATTTATCCATAACGAAATTCCGGGCATTACTCTTTCTGACAGTATTCGTGAAAGAATGGCCCAGGCAGGCGATAATCGGGAGAAAGCCTATCAGGAAGGATTGGCCATCTCTAAAAGACTGATTGATGCTGCCTTTGATTTATTTAATGGAATCTACTTAATTACACCGTTTTTAAACTATGAATTAACCGTTGAACTGACAGATTACATTCACAAGAAACAAATTGGGGTCAATGAAAGGAAGATTACGCATGTCTGATATAAAAAAGCAGCTTGAGAAAAAAATCCTCGTTCTGGACGGAGCGATGGGCACCATGATACAGGATGCAAATCTTTCTGCAGCTGATTTCGGCGGAGAAGAATACGAGGGCTGCAATGAATATTTAACGATTACTGCGCCAGAAGTCATCGAATCCATTCATGATGCTTACCTGGAAGCAAAAGCAGATATTATTGAAACCAACACATTTGGCGCTACTAAGATTGTTCTTGATGAATATAATCTCGGCCACCTCGCTTTTGAGTTAAATAAAAAAGCGGCTGAGATCGCAAAAAAGGCAGCTGAAAAATATTCAACTCCTGAATGGCCGCGTTATGTTGCAGGCTCAATGGGTCCCACGACAAAAACGCTGTCTGTTACAGGCGGAGCAACGTTTGAGGAGCTTATTCAAAACTACGAGGAACAGACACTCGGCCTGCTTGAAGGCGGTGCTGATTTGCTTCTTCTTGAAACAAGCCAGGACTTATTAAATGTAAAAGCAGGCTTTCTTGGCATTAAACGCGCCTTTGAACAAGCAGGCAAAGAAATTCCGCTGATGATTTCAGGGACAATTGAACCTATGGGAACGACGCTTGCCGGACAGGATATTGAAGCCTTTTTCATTTCGCTTGAGCACATGAAGCCTTTATCTGTAGGTCTAAACTGTGCTACAGGACCTGAATTCATGACCGACCACATCCGGACGCTATCAGGCATGGCTCATACAGCTGTCAGCTGCTATCCTAATGCCGGCCTGCCTGATGAGGAAGGAAATTATCATGAATCTCCCCGTTCTCTTGCTCAGAAAGTAAAAGGATTTGCAGAACAGGGCTGGCTGAACATTGTCGGAGGCTGCTGCGGGACTACACCTGCACATATTACCGCCATTGCTGATGCTGTAGGCGAACTCGAGCCCCGCTCCGTTCCGGAACGCGATCCGGCTCATACTGTTTCTGGCATCGAGCCGCTTATTTATGATGATTCCATGCGGCCTCTATTCGTCGGAGAACGGACAAATGTGATTGGCTCCAGAAAGTTTAAACGACTAATAGCGGAGGGGAAATTTGAAGAAGCAGCTGAAATTGCCCGAGCTCAAGTCAAGAATGGCGCACATGTAATCGATATCTGTCTGGCTGATCCTGACCGCGAAGAATTAGAAGACATGGAAGCCTTCATAAAGGAGATTACGAAAAAAGTAAAAGCACCTCTTGTCATTGATTCAACGGATGAGTTAGTCATTGAAAAGGCACTTTCCTATTCTCAAGGGAAAGTGATCATCAATTCCATCAACTTAGAAGACGGTGAAGAGAGATTTGACGCAGTCGTCCCGCTCATTCAAAAATACGGGGCAGCTGTTGTTGTAGGAACGATTGATGAAAAAGGAATGGCACTGACTGCTGAGCAAAAGCTTGATATCGCTGTCCGTTCATTTGAACTGCTGACTCAAAAACACGGGTTAAATCCATCAGATATCATCTTTGATCCGCTCGTATTCCCTGTCGGAACAGGAGACGCGCAATATATCGGCTCTGCTGAAGAAACGATAAAGGGCATCCGCTTAATTAAAGAACGATTGCCGCAATGCCTGACAATCCTTGGAGTCAGCAATGTATCCTTCGGCCTTCCTCCTGTTGGACGCGAAGTACTGAACGCCGTCTATTTGTATCATTGCACTCAGGCAGGACTTGATTATGCAATTGTCAATACGGAAAAGCTTGAACGATTTGCATCGATTCCAAAAGACGAAATTGAAATGTCAGAAACTCTTCTTTTCAATACGAATGACGATACATTAGCTGCCTTTACAAATCACTACAGAGGCAAAAAGAAAACCGCAAAAAAACCGGTTCAATCTCTTCCTTTAGAAGAACGCCTTGCTCAATATGTCGTCGAAGGTACGAAAGAAGGACTCCTTGCAGATCTTGAGATTGCCTTAAAAGAGTACACAACACCGCTGGATATAATAAACGGTCCTCTTATGAAAGGCATGGCTGAGGTAGGAGAGCTGTTTAATGCAAACCAGCTGATTGTTGCTGAAGTGCTGCAAAGCGCAGAGGTCATGAAAGCATCCGTCTCCTTTTTAGAGCCTCACATGGAAAAAAAGGATGACAGCGGAAAAGGCAAAATTCTGCTTGCTACGGTAAAAGGAGATGTTCATGATATCGGTAAAAATCTAGTCGATATTATCTTGAGCAACAATGGCTACAAGGTAGTAGACTTAGGCATAAAAGTGACACCTCAGGACTTGATTTTGGCTGTCAAAAAAGAAAATCCCGATATCGTCGGACTCTCGGGTCTTCTCGTAAAATCCGCACAGCAAATGGTTTTGACTGCACAGGATTTAAAAGAAGCTGAAATCTCAGTGCCAATCATGGTTGGCGGTGCTGCTTTATCCAGAAAATTTGCTGACGGAAAAATTGCACCGGAGTACAGCGGACCTGTAATTTACGCAAAGGACGCAATGGATGGACTGTCCCTTGCAAACAGAATCAGAATAGATCCAACACAATTTAAGAAAAAAGAAGCCGTTCCTGAAAGATCTGCTGAAAAGAAAGCAACTCCGGCCGTCACAGAATTGCTGGAAAAAAGGGCTGCGCTCACTCCCTCACCTTATTTTGAACCGGAGGATTGCAGGCGGCATATTATTAAAGATATCGAACTGCCGCATCTGATTCCTTACATTAACATGCAGATGCTGATTGGCCATCATCTTGGCCTAAAAGGAAAAGTAAAGGAAATGCTTAAAAATAAAGATCCAAAAGCTGTTGCCTTAAAAGAAACAATCGATGAGCTTCTTAAACAGGGCTACGAGGAAAAATGGTTTCAGCCTGCAGCCGTCTATCAATTTTTCCCTGCAGAATCGGATGGCAATATGCTGCATATTCTGGATCCTGAAACGGAAAAAACATTGCAGACATTTGAATTCCCAAGGCAATCAAAGCTGCCGCACCGCTGTATATCCGATTATATCCGCCCAAAAGATGAGAACAAACAAAGAGATTATGTCTCCTTCTTTGCGGTAACCGCCGGAAAAAAAGTAAGGGAAATTGCCAACCGTTTTAAAGAGCAGGGAGATTATTTAAAAAGCCATGCTGTACAGGCGCTGGCACTCGAGCTTGCCGAAGGCCTTGCAGAACGGACTCACCAGCTGATCCGTGACCAATGGGGCTTCCCTGATCCTCCGGATTTCACAATGGATCAGCGCTTTTCTGCCAAATATCAGGGTCAGCGTTTTTCTTTCGGATACCCAGCCTGTCCGAATCTGGATGACCAGGCAAAATTATTTGACCTCATAGCTCCGGAAGATATTGGCGTGAACTTGACGGAAGGCTTTATGATGGAGCCGGAAGCTTCAGTAACGGCAATCGTTGTCGCCCATCCTGAAGCTAGATATTTCAATGTATTGAACTAAAACTTAAGTTTTAGTTCTTTTTTTGGGGGGAATTTTTACGTTTCATCTCATTCATTCAGGGAATATATTCTAAAGACAGCTACATATTCATCATACTTTTTACCATACTAAACATGATTAAACCATGGAGGGATTTGGATGAGTCAAGATAGTCAAAGCAAAAAAACGATGCCTGCACAGCATCAGGATGTACAGCCTGGACATGAGAACTTAATGAACCCACTGCCTGAGTTTGATGCACTTCAATATAAAGGCAGTGAGAAGCTGCTTGATAAAGTGGCTATTATTACAGGAGGAGATTCAGGAATTGGACGGGCAGTTGCAGTCCATTACGCAAAGGAAGGCGCAGATGTCGTCATTTCTTACTTAGACGAGCATGAGGATGCTAATGAAACGAAACGGCTTGTTGAACAAGAAGGCAGCAGATGTATTTTAATGCCGGGAGATATAGGCGAAGAATCTTTTTGCGGACAAATTATTTCCGAAACCATCAATCAGCTTGGAAAAATCGATATCCTTGTAAATAATGCCGCTGAGCAGCATCCTCAGGCAGGAATTGAAGAGATATCAAAAGAACAGCTCGAACGAACGTTTAAAACGAATATCTTCTCCTTTTTTTATATGGTAAAAGCAGCACTTCCTCATTTGAAACAAGGAAGCAGCATAATCAATACGTCCTCTATTACTGCATATGCAGGCAATGAGCAGCTGATCGATTATTCATCAACGAAAGGAGCAATTACAACATTTACAAGATCCCTTTCCATGTCCCTTGTAAAAAAAGGAATAAGGGTAAACGGTGTTGCTCCTGGCCCAATTTGGACACCTCTCATTCCATCTACCTTTGATGCAAATAAAGTATCGGAATTTGGGGCTGACACTCCTATGGGGCGTCCCGGCCAGCCTGATGAACTTGCTCCAAGCTACGTTTTCCTTGCCAGCAATGATTCTACTTATATAACGGGTCAGATGATTCATGTAAATGGCGGAAAAATCATTAACGGATAAACAGAGTTTCAGGGACGCCTGAGTTTGAAGATTCAGGCGTTTTTTGTTTGAAATTTTATTTTTCCCCTTTATAAAATGTGTGAATGACTAATACTTTTTTGGGAGCGTTTACATATAATGTACTAGGAAGGGGGGAAAATCATGGATCGATTAATCTTCTTATTCTTAGCTGCTATTCTTGCCGGCTTTGCTTTAGTTGAAATGCCGTTAGAAGGTACATTCTTGGCAAGCATTGAGCCATTCACAACTGTCGTGGGCGTTTTAGCAATTTTAGTTTTTTCTTTTGTTCTAATCTTTCACGGCGTTAAAAGCTTTTTTAATAAGTAGTGATGTTTTTTGGCCGGCAATTATATTGCCGGTCTTTTTTTTTTGAAAGTACATATTGACTGATGCTTTTGACAAAACCATAAATAGGCTAACATAATTCTTTATCTGGCATACCTTAACTTTGAGTCATGAAAATGCTCATCATCTCGATTTAAAATTAGGAGGAATTTTTAATGAGTAAAGATGGAAATTACGGCGGCGGCTTCAATAATAGTTTCGCGTTAATTATCGTATTGTTTATTTTATTAATCATCATCGGTGCTTCTTTTGTCGGCGGAGCTGACTACTGCTGCCACGGATATGGCGGCCACGGATATGGCGGCCACGGATATGACGGCCACGGCTACTGCTAATGACAAATGAACGGCTTGCCTTATAGGTAAGCCGTTTCTGATTTTTTATATAAAAAAACGCATGAATTGATTAGAATCCATGCGTTTCATATTAAACTTGTGTACTTGTTAAAATGTCTGTAATGACTGGCACGATTTGTTTTTTGCGGGAAACGACACCTTTTAAAACAGCTGTGTTATCCACAAGCTTTACATCATATGCCTGTTCTACAGCACGTGTTTCGCGTCCAAGGGCCAATGCTACGGAATCATTAATTAAAATGTCTGTTACAACGAAGATGAATAAATCCAATTCTTTTTCAGCGATAACAGCGGAAATCAATGCTTCAATTTCTTCTTTATGAATTAGTACATCGTTTGGATCTACAGCGTTTACTTGCGCAATTTCTACTTTATAGTTACCCATAGAAAATTCCTTTGCATCAAGTGAAATCAGCTCAGCTACTGTTTTGTCGCTTAAGTCTGCACCTGCTTTAAGCATATCAAGCCCGTAGATCTCAGGATCAACTCCTGCAATATCAGCTAATTCGCGGGCTGCTGCAATATCTTGCTCTGTACATGTAGGAGATTTAAATAATAAAGAATCTGAAATAATGGCAGAAAGCATTAATCCAGCAATTTCTTTAGGAATGCTTACGCCATTTTCTTTGTACATTTTGTTTAAAATGGTAGCAGTGCAGCCAACTGGCTCTGCACGATAGTACAATGGATCGCTTGTTTCAAAATTGGCAATGCGATGATGGTCAATAACTTCAAGTACTCGAACATCGTCAATGTCACTTACACTTTGCTGACGCTCGTTATGATCAACTAAAATAACCCCGCTTACTTCATTTGCCACCGTTTCTACAAGGCGGGGAGTTTCGATCCCAAATGCATTTAATGCGAATTGAGTTTCACCGTTGATTTCACCTAAGCGCACCGGTTCAGCATTTAATCCTAGCTTTGTTTTAAGATCAGCATACGCAATGGCAGAGCAAATTGTATCTGTATCGGGATTTTTATGACCAAAGATTAAAACTTTTTCCATCTAAAAAACTCCTTTGCTGTAAATACTATAGATTTTTTGCCGTATCAAGGGGCGTATATTTTCTTATTTTAACAGAAAATTGTGCAGTTCACTGTCTAATTTTTAAAGTTTATTTGAAGATACACCTTATTATTAACCGTTTTGCTTACTTTTTCAAGTGTGACCTTATGATTACAAGCAGCTTTTCCTTTTCATGGAGCGGAATTGATTCCGAAAGTCTGGCGGCAGCTAATGGCAGCTCCCACTTTCTGCACTCTTCATTAGAGAATGAACGATGTTTTTTATACTCTCTAATGTAAAACCAGCACATCCATTTACGAATTAATCTCAAAAAAGCTTGATCTTTCTTCAATCCTGCAAACCTCAAAATAAGGATGGTTCGCGCGAGGTCAGCCATTGGATGCCCAGAAGCCGCATCCGCCCAATCAATTATTATAGGAGTACCGGTACAAATCAGAACATTATCAGGATGAAGGTCTCCGTGGCAAAGCTGTTTGTCTGAAGGAAGGGTCTGCTAAATGGTCTAGTATCGCTGTTGATCCTTCAACGATTATTACCCGAGGGTTGTTCTAATCCAAGATCTGTCACGATCATCGCTTAATCAGCGGATTAGTCGGAAAATATCCCGCTTCCTTCAAAGGCTCTAAATCTTCGTCATCTTCTGCCATCTCAGTAAAGACAAACTCTTCATCGAGGTTATAAAGAGCTTCCAGCTGTACGGCAGATTCTTTGTATCTTCCCAAAATAGACAGATAACAGGCCCTGTTATATAAACTGATAAAATCCTCAGGCTCCATTGAAATGGCTTTCTCAACTGCTTCAAGTGCCGGTTCTACTTTATTTTGTTGTCTATAGATCCGACCAAGCTGATTAAAATTGTCATGATCATCGGGATCAGCAGCGATTGCATGTCTGATTGCCTCTTCTGCCTTTTTGTATTTTCCTGCAGCTTCATAGACTCTCGCAAGGTGAAAATATCCTTTTTCAACAGCTGGCTCAATCTCTAAAGCACGCAAAAGAACTTGTTCTGATTCTTCATATTCGCCAAGTTCAATTAAAGCCAATCCCTGGACAATGAGATACTCGGGATCCTCTTTTTCTTCAAGCAGCGTTTCGATAAGGCTGCATGCTTCCGATAAGTACTTCACAGCTTTTTTCTCAGGAACACTTCCGAATTCATTTACATAAAGAACAGCAAGTCTGTATGCAATGTCTGGCTCCCACTGATGGCGGAGCGACTGTTCAAGAATTTTAATGGCATCATCAACTAATCCTGCATCTAAATGAAACTCGACGTACCACATAACGGCTGTTACATTCTTTCGGTCATGCTTGATCGCCTCTTCATATAGTCCAATTAACGTTCCGAATTTCAGACTCATCTTTGAAAAATTCGTGAACCGCTTCAGCCATCCTTTTTGTTCTTCCATTTCTTCGTATGCATCACGCATGGATTGCATTTGACGTTCATATGCAGCAGCTGCATTCATAAAGACAATGCTCTTTTCTTCATTGGAAAGCTTCATTTTTTTTATTTCACTTTCCATTTTATTCATGGACTTCGTGCTCAGCATCAGTTCAATCCAAGTATCGTAAAGCATTTTGTTCTCTTGATTTTCCATGATGAGCGTGTGAAGCTGGGATTTGGCTTGTTTCGTTTTTCCCTGCCTCATCCAGAGCTTGACTTGATGATGAAGGATTTGGAACTGTGTTGGCGCAAGTTCAAATGCCTTATTCAAATTTTCTTCTTCTTCTTTGAGATTTCCAAGCTTACCGTTTACATGGGCAAGGGCATTATAGAGGAAAGCCTTCTCGGCTTTTACATTCATAAGAAGATTTGTAAACTCCTCAATTTCCGACTCAGATTCCAGCACTTCAAGCAGAGCTTCCACAGAAACGCAATAAGGATCGAGTTTAAATGCCGAAAGCAGGTATTCTTTTTCCGCTTCCCTGTCCTCTTTTGCATTTGCAACGCCTGCCAGGTCAAGCATCGCCTGCTCATGTGCAGGATCAAGCGCGAGCACTCGTTTGTACTGTTTTTCTGCCTCATCAAAATTTTCCTGTTTGATGGCGATCTCTCCAAGACGGTAAAAAGGAAGAACATCATCATTTTTTAAGTCAATAGCCTGTCTTAAATACTGCTTTGCCTTTTCCAAAAGTCCCTGAGACTCATATAAACAGCCGATATAGCTGATCAGAAGAAATTTGTCTGTTTTTCCTTCTCTCAATCTCCCTAAAAATTCCAGTCCGCGTCGTGAATATGGAGTTTCAGATACGAGATCCACATAGATCTCAATGGCTTCCTCAATATTTGAATCTGCATATAGAATTCCTTTTTCTACATAAGAAAGTGCGAGGTCCCTATGTGAATCCTTTTCTTCCATTTCATCACTTGCAGCAAACATCAGCTTTCCAGCATTGATTAGAAATTCACTGTCCTTTTGAAATTGTTCAAAATCATGGTGAATTGTCTTGAAAAATTGATCTGTTTTACCTTCCTCTTTATAAAGTGCTGCAAGGGAAATACGTGCATACACATCTTTTGGGTCCAGGTCAGCAGCCTCTTTATAGAATTGCCTTGCTATTCCATATTCTCCGCTGCGTTCAGATAAAGCTCCCGCTTCATGGAGGAGCATCTGTTTATCTAAAGCAGCTTTAATCCCCAGTTCAAGAATCTCTTTCGCTTTTTGAACTTCCTCAAAAACAAACTCATAAAGCCCTGCAAGCTCTTTATATCCAAGCGGTGTTTCCGGTTCCAGTGCTATAGCAGTCTGAAATCCTCTCCATGCAAGATGGTATTTGCCTAATTCTTTATCGCACAACGCCCGCTGATACCATACATACCCGTCCTGCTTTTCTCTTTTCAAGAAAGTATGGAAGAGATTTCTCGCTTTTTCATGCTCGTTCATATCCATTAGAATAATTCCATGGTTGATTTGTGAAAAACCATCTTCTTCATTAATATCCATCGCAATCAGCGAATATCTCAAAGCTTCCTTTACACAATCTCTATTTAGTTCAGTCAGAGCAAGATAGCCCCAGAGAATATGGTCATCCGGTTCCGATTTCAAAGCTTCAGTAAATGCCGTAAAAGCACCGTCATAATCATCCTTGTTATAGCTTAATCTGCCTTTTGCATACCAATAAACTGCGAGGTTATGCCTAAAAGGAATTTGTTCCAAGTATTCCACTGCGCGGTCATTGTTTTTTACGCTGAAATACGCCATGGCTGCAGAGAGACTGCGGTATTCTGACTCCTTCGAATGCTCAAAAACATGCTTTGCAGCTGCATCCAAAATCTCTTCTGCTACTAAATCAGGAAGATATTTAATGATGTAGGCAGAGACAGCCATATGGTAAAGATTTTCTTTTAGAAAGGCTTGATCAGCATCACTCAGCTGTTTGTTCGAGATCTCGGTCATTGAAAATAGTTTTACTGCTAATTCGTGTTCATTTTCAGACAAAACATCCAATTTTACAGCTTCTTTTTCAGGAAGAATCGCTAAAGATAAGACTCCGTTGTTCCCAAACTCCTGCTCAAGGTCCTCATACATCACTTCATGGGTGGTTCTGAGATTTGGATCCTGAACGTGGAAAACATTCAAATTGTCATCGTAGCCCGCAAGCAATTGAACATGTGATGTCGTTGGATAATCGATATTGATCAAAATGGCCGCATCCCGGTCAATCAATGTTTTAAAAACGTCGGGATTGCCAAAAAAGTACCTGCATGTAAACTCTTTTTCTTTGAAATACTCAATCATTTTGGATAGCTTTGAACCTGTAACAGCATAGACAGATTCTGCAATTTCATCTTGATTATATGTCTCGCCGTACATACTGAAGATCATTTCCGCACATGCCGGGACGCAGTAATTATATTTTTGTACGACCGGCTTAAAGTTCATCATTTTAGAAGCTTGGTCTGCGCGGCCGGTAAAATTCTTAAATTGGGATTCCTTTTTGAATTCAATGTGGTCTGCTAAAAATGCTTCAAGCTTCTCAAATTCTTTCTGCTCATATAAGGAATCAGCCTTGTAATACTCTGCCATTCTTTTATATTCATGAAAAGGAGCCAGCTGATTTAAGTCTGAGATTGCTTTCTCCATCTCCGTCCAGCGCTTCTGTTTAAAGCAAAGTCTAATTTTTTCAAGGATCAGTTTTGGATAGTTTGGATAAAGTAATAATCCTTCTTCCAATAGAGTCTGTGACTTTTCGGCTTCCCCTTGAATGGCATAATGTTTAACAAGCAGCAAATAAGCGATCACACCATCTTTTTTATCTTTTTTACCTGCTTCTAAGTATGTGATAGCCTTGTCCCATTCTCCGGCCTGCAAATAGAAGTAAGCCCAGCGTGTATCCATCGGATCACTGGCAGCTGCTTCGCATTTCTTCATATAAGCTTTAGCAGCCTTTAATCGCCGCATCTCAATAAGTGCACTTGCCATGGTGAAATAAAGCTTTTCCTTCCATTCATCAGAGAGATCCTGCTCTTCTATTTCCTTTAAATGTTCTTCTGCCTCAATCAGCTTGTTCTCATCGATCAGCTGTTCACAATACCAGAGTGCTGTTTGGGGAGATTTTGATCTGCGGTAGCTGTCTCTTATGATGATTCCGCTAAGCTGGTCCATTAAAGATGCATCTAAAACTTGAAGTAAATATTTTAGCTTGCTTTCATCCGTGCATGACCGGATAAAACCGCGAAAACGTGAAAGCTTTTTCTCCTCCGTGATTTCCCTGTACTCTGCTAGAAAGTGACGGAATGCAGCAGAGTAGTCATGTTTTTTCAGCATTTCTTCTATGTATGAAATATTCATCTTTACCCCTCGCCAGATTATTCAGAATATAAACTTCTTCTCTTTAAATATACTTTGTTTTATATTGTCTGTAAGCCATTTTTTTCTTAGAAAACCTGCACACCCATTTCAACATGCAGGTTTTCAGATCATCCAATTTGCTTACCTAAGCGGTGAAGACATAACTTTAATAAAATCAGCCAGGAAGTCCTGATACTGAAAATTAAGGGCAATGGTTTGCCTTGCACCTGGCTGCATCTGATTATTGCGAAAATCAGCATAGCTGAGTCCTCTTGCCGTTTCTAAGACAGATACCTCTAAATCTTTAGTGCCAGAATAAATCTTGTCTTTATTCAGCATATAGTAAAGCGTAAACACATCATGTATAGAGGCCCCGCTCCCTCCAGGTCTCAGTTTAGCATAAACATCTGAATAATAGTTTGTTACACGGAATAAGCTGTTGGCGAATAAAACTTCATTTCCTGCTAAATGTTCCATTTTAAGATACAAAATGTTTAAAAAGCAGAAATATCTTCTTTTTCGGTAAAATGAAAATGTGGCTTGGATAAAAAATTGCGGTTTTGGCTAAATAATTCAACATTTCGGCTAAAAATTCACTTTCGGCTAAATTATTGAAATTAGTTCCCGTCATCCGCAAAAAGAAAAAAGCCGCCTTAAATTTTCAGGGCAGCCTCTAACCATTATTCCTGTGCAGATTTTTCTTTGAGTGATATTCTTTACAGGATTGACGCTTCATCAATTTATGAGGAATGATAATCCGTTTTATCGGGTCCATTGGATCTTCAACCAGCTGGATCACATGCTTGGCCGCTTCATAGCCTAATTGAAAAATATTAATATCCACAGTAGTAAGCGGCGGTCTTGAAACTTCTGACAGCATCACGTTATTAAACGATACAACAGAGACATCATTAGGAACATTGATGCCCATGTCATCAAGCATATTCAGCACACCGAGTGCCATCAGATCATCGGCTACGACAAGTGCAGTTGGCGGCTCATTCAATTTAAACAATTCCTGAACCGCAGCCTGTCCGCCTTCTTTAAGAAATTGAGCATGCACAATATAGTCATCGCGGTATTCCAAACCTGCATTGCGTATGGCCTTTTCATAGCCTAAAAGACGTTCAACGGTCACCACTAGCTTTAGATTGCCTCCAATAAATGCAACTCGTTCGTGTCCAAGTTCTATCAGATGTTCTGTTACTTCTTTTGCAGCCCGGTAATTATCGTTGTCTACATGTGTGATTAACTCAACGTCCTTAAACGGTTTTCCAACGATCACAAACGGGAATTTTTTCATAAGAAGATATTTTGTCAGCTTATCATCTACTTGTGAATATAAGAGAACAATGCCGTCGACCCGTTTCCCTTCCACCATCTGCACGACACCTTCCATAATTTCCGCATCGGTTTCACCAGTGGACATATGCATGGCATAATGTTTTTGGTGGGCTCCTTTACTGATGCCGCGAATGACTTCAGGGAAAAAGGGATTTAAAAACGCTTTGTCAGCAGAACCCGGAATCACAATTCCAATTGCCTGAGTCGATTGATTTGCAAGACTTCTGGCAATGAAATTAGGATGATATCCAAGCTCAGTCATCGCTTCTCTTACTTTTTCTTTTGTTTTCTCACTTATACGCGGGTTATTAGCAATCACTCTCGATACGGTTGATGGAGCTACATTTGCTAACCTTGCGACATCTTTTATTGTTGCCACAATCCCATCCCTCTCTTACTTTCAACATGTTTGGAGCCGTTTTTTTCTCCAAATTGAAAAGTCTAATTTAACATATTTTATTAAAATAACCAATTCTGTAAACGCATTCACTTTAAAGACTTTATAGCCAAAGCGAAATCTGATCATTCCCTTTGGAACACTTGCATTATGCTTGCTTCTTTCTTCTGTTCATATATAAAAATACCGCAAATACTGCTGGAACTGCCACAAATACACTGATCAACGGAAAGTTTGGGCCCGTTTTTTCCCGAACCTCAAAGATCTCAGCGGTTTCACGGTCGAGAATAAATTCATATTCTCCGTTCTTTTCTTCCGTTATATCGCCTGTGAGCAATCCGCGCAATTCTTTCTTTTCTACAAGAGCTTTCGCAGGAACAATGGCATTTCTTGTTTCAGCGGAGTTATTTAGGGCAATAACGGTTACCTCGTTCTTATAGGATCTTTTAAGAATGGTCATTCCTTTTTCATCATATAAAACATCCAGGTCACCGCGTCTTAAAGAAGGAAATTCAGAACGGATTTTCCCAAGCTTTGACACATACTTGATGAGATCATCATTGGCATGGAAGTTCATCATCCGGCGATTGTCCGGGTCATTGCCGCCATCCATCGCAATCTCTGTCCCATAATACACAATCGGTATTCCAGGTGCAGCATACATGTACGTCAATGCCATTTTCAGCCGGGTAACCGGGTTTTGATTATTAGTAATAGCTTTCCTTGTAAATCGTTCATTATCATGATTATCAATAAAATTCCCTAAAAGATAAGGATCCTCATAAAGAACTTGATTGCGTTTAAACACGTTGGCAAGCATACCTGGTGAGCCTCCTGCTTTTGAAAACACATTGGAAGCATCTTCATAAAAAGGATAATCAACCACAGAATCAAGTCCGGATTCCGTATAATCCGATACGTAACGCGGATCTTTATCCCATACCTCGCCCATCAGAAAGAAATCTTTCTTCACTGATTTTACTTCTTTTGAAAATTCCTCCCAAAAGACTTTAGGTACATGACGAACAGTATCCAGGCGATATCCGTCGATGTCTGTCTCCGTAATCCACCATTTGGCAACATCCATTATATAGGCTTTCGTTTCAGGATTTTCTGTGTTTAAATCAGGCAATCCAAACAGCCAGCCATTTTCTACTTCCTCTTGATTTTGCCAGTTGGCAATATCCTTTTTTTCATGGAACCAGTCTTTCTTTTCCGGATCATCCAGCCATGGATGCTTATAGCCAGTATGATTGACGACAAAATCAAGTATAACCTTCATATCTCGTTTATGCGCTTCTTTTACAAGCGTCTTAAAATCGTCAAGTGTTCCGAAGTTTTCATCAACGTTTTTAAAATCACGAACCCAATATCCGTGATAACCGCCTTCTTCATTATCAAAGACCGGAGTCAGCCAAATAGATGTGAACCCCATATCCTGAATGTAATCCAGTTTATCGATAATTCCCTGAAGATCACCGCCATGATATGCCTTCGGATTTTTAGGATTTGCTTCAAAATCGTTGCTTGTATCTCCATTGTTGAAACGGTCAATCATAATAAAATACATACTTTCATCTTGCCACGATCGTTCTTCCTTCTCTTGTGCCCGAACAGTGTTTACTGAAAAAACTGAGAGAAGGAAAAAAGGGATGATCAGTACTTGAAATATACGCTTATACATCCCTCTGCCCCCCTTACTGCGTAATAGCTGCCCCGTATCCATAAGGGCGGAATCCAGACAGCTTTACGTATAAGACTATTAAACTATGTCTTTTATTTCAATATGAAATCGATTTCCGAATTTTACCCTTTATTCGCTCCGGCTGTCAATCCTTCAACAATATACTTTTGGAAGATCAAGAATAGGATCGTAATTGGAACAGCTACTAAAACCGCTCCTGCTGCGAACGTTGTAAATTGAGTGCTCGTTCTGCCTGTAACGAATTCAAACAGACCAACTGCAAGTGTTTTGTTCTCGTTTGAACGGAGGATCAGACGGGCAAAAATGAAGTCCATCCAAGGTCCGATAAAATTATTAACAGCAATAAATACTAAGATAGGTTTTGACAATGGCATCATGATTTTAAAGAAAATCGTAGTATGACTGGCACCGTCCATTTTAGCTGCTTCTTCCAAGCTTCTTGGAAGGCCGTCAAAGTATCCTTTTACAAGCCATGCTCCAAACGGAATCGATCCGCCTGCATACACTAAGATAAGACCCCAGTGATTGTCTAATAATCCGATTTGCAGAAGTAAAATGTAAATCGCAATCATCCCCATGAAGCTCGGGAACATTTGCAGAACAAGCATCGCCATCAATCCCTGTTTGCGGCCCGGAAAACGGAAGCGCGAAAACGCATATGCAGCAGTTACTACAAGAAATGTTGAAATCAGCATGTTAAAAAAGGCAATTTTGAACGTATTTTTATACCATGTCAGATATTTTGTTTCTTCAAACAAATACCGATAGTGATCAAGAGTTAATGCTTCAGGAATCAGTTTAGTTGCAAACAATGAATCTCCTGGATTTAATGATCCGATCAGGATGAAATAGACCGGATACAGAACAAGAATCGCTGTTATGATTAAAATGGCGTATATAAAGCCAACGACGAGTTTATCCGTTAATTTTTTATTCATCATGACATCATATCCTCTTCCTTAAATGCTTTTGTTTTTCTGAAATTCCAGATAGAAAGAGTTGCTACTACGATAAAGATCAAGATCGATACAACAGAAGCTGTAGCAAATTGACTTTGTTCAAGCGTCATTTTGTAGATCCAGCTGATAAGAATATCCGTTGATCCGGCATAGCTGTAATTCACGTTAACAGGATTACCTTGAGTTAATAGGTAAATAATGTTGAAGTTATTGAAGTTCCCGGCAAAGCTCATGATTAAGAGCGGAGCTGTTGAGAACATAACGATCGGCATTGTAATCTTCCAGAACTTGCTCCAAGGCGTTGCCCCGTCAACATCTGCCGCTTCAAACATTTCTTTATCAATCGTAGTCATAACACCGCTCATAAGAACCATCCAGAATGGGAATCCAAACCACATGTTAACTGTTACAAGTGTTACTTTTGCCCACATCGGATCAGACAGCCACGGAATAGCTTCAATTCCAAGTGCTTTTAAATATTGATTCAGCGGTCCAAATTCACCGTTGTAGATATTTCTCATGATTAAGATACTGACAAATTGAGGAATAGCCCATGGCAGAATATAGATGCTGCGCCATAAGCGCTTAAGCTTAATACCTTTATGATTGATCAGTACTGCAAAGATCAATCCCAGGAAGAATGTAGTCGCTGTTGATAAAATCGCCCATACAACCGTCCACCCAAAAACTCCGTAGAACGTTGTGCTCCATGTTTTTAATTGGAAAAGGTTTATGAAAGTTTCAAATCCTACCCAGTCCACCAAAGCCTTTGGCGGCAAATGATTCGGACCGGAATAGTTTGTGAATGCAATCATGACTCCAAATAACAGAGGAAGAATCGTTAAAAACATTGTGAATAGAATCGATGGTGTTAAAAGGAGGTAAGGAAATCCATTTTCCCATACATTAGTAAGGGTTTCTTTTGCTGTGTTTGGCTTAATGCCGCGCTCGCGCATTTTTCCTACTTTGTATGCATCACGAACGTTTAAGTAGTACACCCATAAGAAAAGCAAAAAGGATATTAAGAAAATAATTCCTTCGATCATTAAGAAAATGGAGTGATCACCTTGTACGACTGTAAATCCATTTCTTGATTGCGGGGTGTCGCCAAGTGTTGTTAAGCCCCACATTGCATATCTGAAAGGCAAAGACCAGAATACCAGAAGGTAAACTTCTAAAAAAATAAATAAAATTCCTTTAAGATATTGACGGTGGTAGATTTGTCCAAGCCCCATTAATAAAAATGATAGTAATGCACCTATTCTAGCTGGTCCGCGCATTATGTCAGGCCTCCTCACGTTGTTTGAAAGTAGTGTCACTTGAGAAAATTCATCTTGTTTATTACCCCATTGTCCCTTTGCTGTCCCCATTTACGGGCAGTTAGCCTGCACCTCTTTTCCATGCATCCCATCCGCATAGAGGTACAGGCTGCTGCCTGCCAATAAAGGATAATTAAGAAAAGTGCAAGCGCCCGTTTAGCTCCGGCAGACAGATAAGGATCCGACAGAAAAGGCGCTTTTTGCCTTTACTGGCGGAGCCGTTCTGGCCGAGGAGTTGGGCGATGGAGCTAGACATCAAAGCAAAAAACTTTATATTTTCTTATTTCTGTATAAAATTTGAGCCAATACCATAGGTATCGGCTCAAACTGACTATTACTTCGTTTGTGAAGAGATAGCATCTTCAATTTGCTGAAGTGCTGCGTCAAGTGCCTTTTTAGGTTCTGTGCCATCATTCCACATTGTTGTGTAAGCTGTCTCCATTGGACCCCATACAGATTGCATTTCAGGAATGTTAGGCATTGGCAATGCTGATTCAGCCTGCTCTAAGAATGCTGAAGCAATTTCGTTGTTTTGGATCGCATCGCTTTCAATCAACTCAGTTTGAGGAGGAAGCTGTCCTGTCATTTCAAAGCGTTTTTCAAGCATTTCTTTGCTTGTTGCAAATTGTGCTAACAAAGTAGCAGCTTTTGGATATTTAGAGTAAGAGTTTACATAGTAAGCTTTGATTCCAGAGAAACTTTTTGGAGTTTCGCCGTTGTCTAATTTAGGAAGCGGGGCAATACCGAAGTTGATGCCTGCTTCTTCATGGTTTTTAATATCCCATGGACCTGAGATGCGGTACATTAATTTATTATCGTTAAAGAAAGAACTGATTAAGTCACCAGTAATATCTTCTTTTTTCAATGGAAGAAGTTCTTTATTCATGCGCTGCATAAATTCACCTGAAGCAACAGCGCCTTCATTGTTAATACCCAGATCAGCTGCATCTGTGTTGTCGTTTCCGAAGATGTATCCGCCGTATCCAGCGAAGAATGCATGTGCAAAGTAGAAGTTTGCAGGCTCCATCATGAAGCCGTATTTGCCGTCTCCAGCAAAGCCTTTAGATTGCTCGAAAATTTCGTCAAAAGTTTCTGCAGGCTTGTCTACTAAATCTTTGTTGTAGTAAAGTGCATAAGTTTCAATTGCCATCGGGAATCCGTAAAGAGTAGATTCGCCGCCATCTTCAGTGTAAGAAGTACCGCTGATTGCAGCAGGCAGGAAGCTTTCTTTGTACTCATCTGCTAAAACGTTTTCATAAATAAGACCAGCTTTTACCATGTTTCCTACGTGGTCATGAGGAGCGTGGAACACGTCAGCACCAAGGCCAGCAGGTCCGTCAACTTCAAGCTTTCCAGCAGCGTCAACGTGGTTTACTTCTTGTACTTCAACAGGGATATCGTATTTCTTTGTGAATTGTTCTGCTACATAAGATGCCCATTCAGCTTCTGAATCCGCGTTATCCCAAAGGACTAATTCTGCGCCTTCTTCAGGTGTTAAATCTACTTTTTCTTCTGTCTTTTTGCCGCCCTCTTTGTCGCCGCCTTCTGTTTTTGCCGGCTCTTGGCTGCTAGGCTTGCTGCATGCAACCATAACAAACATCAGCAAAGCAATGAGAGATAAAGATAAAATCTTTCTCATAATTTCCCCACCTTTTATTTTGTTGGAATCTATTTCATTGTACTTAGTGCCCAGGGGCAGTCCGCACAACTGAAACCAAAGTCTCATAGCCCACTATTGAAAACGCTTCCTATTATTCTCAAAAAAAACTGAAATTGATTTGTGAGCACATCCTGCAAACAGTTGTGCAAACGTTTTCCCTACTAACTAATTTTTATTTTAAGATTGCCAGAATTAAAAGTCAATATATTTTTACAAATAAATGCAAACGTTTTCCCAATGTTTTATAATGGATACATATTCTAAATTTGGCGATTGCAGGTGATCAATAGAATAGGACGAAAGTCAGGTTTTTATTTTTTACGTACCTCTGCTGATTTCGCCTTAATCCATCATTTTTCTAAAGAAAAGAGAGTGAACATCTTGTTAAAAGAAGCCATCTACCACCGCCCTAAAAATCAGTTTGCTTATGCTTATGATGAAAACACAATGCATCTCAGACTCCGCACAAAAAAGAATGATGCTGACGCTGTCAGTCTGATTCATGGCGATCCATATGAATGGAGCGAAAAAGGCTGGCAATTCAAACTGGATACGATGCATAAAAGCGGTTCGGACGAGCTGTTTGATTACTGGTTTGCCGCAGTTCGGCCCAAATACCGCCGGATGCGGTACGGATTTCAGCTGTCTTCCGGAGAAGAAAAGCTTATTTATACAGAAAAAGGGTTTATGAATGAAATAACGACAGATGACACTGCTCCCTATTTTGCGTTTCCTTTTTTGAACAAGGCTGATGTCTTTAAAGCACCAGAATGGGTAAAAGATACAGTCTGGTATCAAATATTCCCTGAAAGATTTGCAAATGGAGATCCTTCTATTAATCCAGAGGGGACATTAGACTGGGGCATTACGGAGCCGACGAGCGGCAATTTCTTTGGCGGAGATTTTGAAGGGGTTATCAAAAATATCGGTTATCTGAAAGAATTAGGCGTAAGCGGCCTTTATTTCACACCTGTTTTTAAAGCGTACTCCAATCACAAATATGACACAATCGACTACATGGAGCTCGATCCCCAATTTGGAGATAAAGAGACGTTTAAACGACTCGTTCAAACATGTCATGAAAACGGAATTAAAATTATGCTTGATGCGGTTTTCAATCACAGCGGCTATTACTTCCCTCAATTTCAGGACGTGCTCGAACATGGAAAGGATTCCAAGTATAAAAATTGGTTCCATATTCATCAATTCCCGCTGAAAAATGAAGATAATACATTAAACTATGATGCTTTTGCTTTTGTAGAGAGCATGCCCAAACTGAATACTGAACATCCTGAAGTGAAGGAATACTTGCTTGAGGTTGGCCGTTACTGGGTTCGCGAATTTGACATTGACGGCTGGAGACTTGATGTTGCAAATGAAGTGGACCATCAGTTCTGGCGTGAATTCAGACAGGCTGTACGCGCTGAGAAAGAAGATGTTTATATCTTAGGAGAAATCTGGCACGATTCGATGCCATGGCTTTTAGGCGATCAGTTTGATGCTGTAATGAATTATCCGTTTACTACGGGCACAATGAACTTTATTGCCAATGATAAAGTACGGGCTCAGGAATTCGTAAATATTATGGAAAGCGTGCTCCACTCTTATCCGAAAAACGTCAATGAAGTGGCCTTCAATTTACTTGGCAGCCATGATACTCCGCGCATCTTAAATACAGCAAACCATTCCAAAGCGAAGCTTAAGCTGCTTTTTGCCTATCAGTTAAGCTTTATCGGCTCTCCTTGTATTTATTACGGTGATGAAATCGGCATGGAAGGGGAACAGGATCCGGGCTGCCGCAAATGCATGATCTGGGATGAGGAAAAGCAGGACAGGGACATTTTCAATTATGTGAAAAAGCTGATTGGCATCCGCAAGAAATATCCTGTATTCGGAAACGGCGGAGATATTACGTTTGTTGAAGCAAACGATGAAACCAATCATGTCATTTTCACCAAACAAAACGAAGCACAAAAAATGATTTCAGTCCTTAATAATTCAGAAACAGAGTTAACGGCAGCTCTTCCTTTTGACTTAAAGGATAAAAAATTAATCGACTTAATGACAGGCAAAGAATATGCCGCAAACGCAAAAAGACTGACTGTTGACGTTCAGCCTTACGAAATCGCATTTTTCTTAATTGAAGATTAATGGATAACTGGAAAAAATCATGATGATTTTTTCCAGTTTTTCTTTCCCTATAGAATTACTCGACTTTATTAAGCAGATTTTACTATATTAATATATTTGATTTTCACCGATTCTTTTGCTATGATTTTATCCATCATCAGCTTTTATGAAGTAATGCTTTTCAATATCCATTATGTTTTATTTTTCCAATAACTTTTGAAAGCGTTCACACTCATCTTCAGCTTTAACAATAGGAGGATTAAAAAATGAGTAAACACAATCAAGAACTTCAGCGTGGTCTTGAACCAAGACATATCTCACTAATGTCTTTGGGAGCTGCTATCGGAGTAGGTCTGTTTTACGGTTCTGCAAAGGCGATTCAATTGGCAGGCCCAGGAATTCTGCTTGCGTATGCATTTAGCGGAATGATCATGTTCTTTATAATGAGAGCACTAGGCGAGATGGCCGTGCATAATCCTGTAGCTGGTTCATTCAGCAGATATGCAAGAAACTATCTGGGACCGCTCGCAGGATACATTACCGGGTGGAACTACTGGTTCTTATGGGTGATTACATGTATGGCTGAAATCACTGCTGTCGGCATCTATATGGAGTTCTGGTATCCTGATGTGCCAAGATGGATCTGGGCACTGGCTGCTCTTGTCATTATGACAACGGTCAATTTTCTCGCTGTAAAGTTTTTCGGTGAATTGGAATTTTGGTTTGCAATGATTAAAATAGTCGCAATCATTTTTATGATCATTGTTGGATTTGGAATGATTTTGTTCGGATTCGGAAATGACGGTATCGCGACAGGCATCAGCAACTTATGGGAAAATGGAGGATTCTTCCCTAACGGCTTTAAAGGTGTCCTGATGTCACTCCAAATGGTTATGTTTGCTTATCTTGGCATTGAACTCATTGGAGTTACAGCAGGAGAAGTAAAGAATCCAGAAAAAACGTTAACAAAAGCAATCGATACTGTTTTTTGGAGAATTCTCATTTTCTACGTAGGCGCACTGTTTGTTATTATGTCCATTTATCCTTGGGATCAAATTGGAACACAGGGAAGTCCATTCGTTTTAACCTTTGAAAAAATCGGTATACCTGCAGCAGCAGGCATTATTAACTTCGTTGTTTTAACTGCTGCATTATCATCATGTAATGGAGGAATCTTCAGTACAGGACGGATGCTGTTTAATCTAGCTGAACAGGGCGAGGCTCCAAAATCTTTTGAAAAACTCACAAAAGGCGGCGTTCCTGGTTTTGCTATTTTGGCATCTGGAGGAGCATTACTGATTGGTGTTGTATTAAACTATCTTGTTCCTGAAAAAGTCTTTATGTATGTAACAAGCATCTCAACATTCGGTGCAATATGGACATGGTCAATGATTCTGCTTTCTCAGCTGAAGTTCCGTAAATCACTGAAACCAGGTGAAGCGAAGAATTTAAAATACAAACTGCCGCTATATCCTTTCACCTCATATCTTTCACTTGCATTTCTTGTATTGGTGGTTGGGCTTATGGCATTTTTCCCGGATACGAGAATCGCCTTAATTGTAGGACCTGCATGGATCCTGCTTCTTGTAGGGTTTTATTACGGCAAAGGATATCATAAGAAAAACGATAAAACGCATGCCAATCATAAAATTAGTTAACTGTTCAAAAAGAAGGCAGGCTGTTAATCAGCCTGCCTTCTTTTTAGCAAATCAATTATTCTTCGGGACGCGGCCCGGCATCAATGCCTCTGCTTTCAACGGTCATAATCGGCCTGCAGGTTACATCGCCATTCACACGGATTTGACATGATAAACGCAAATGGTCCTCAACGCCTTTTTCTGCAAAGGCGTTTTTTTCTACATTCGTTAAATCCTCAAAATCACCTTCAAGAATTTCGACTCGGCAGGACGTGCATTTTGCTTTCCCGCCACAGCGGTGAAGAATGTCAATTCCGTTATCCTCAAGTGCTAAAACGAGCTTTCTTCCCATTTCTGTCTCAAACGAGCCTTTCCCAGGAACATGTATTGTCGGCATTGTATCTCCTCCATTTTAAAGTAGTACCATCCTCACCTATTATCGCTCAATTTAATCAAATTTTCATTTCTTTCTTGAAACGATTTTGCGGTACTCAAGCGGGGATACACCCTCCAGACGTTTGAATATTTTAGTGAAATAAGCAGCGTCAGGGATTCCCACTTCTTTTGCAATCGATGAAATTTTGTAATCCGCAGTCGACAGCAGCCGCTTAGCCTGCTCCATCCTGTAGTGGTTCAAGTATTGAACTGGCGTCACCCCCATCGTTTTCTGCATGCACCGGGTGATGTAATCCGGATGAAAATGCAGCTCTCTCGCAAAATCCTCCATTTTGATCTCTTCCTGATAATTCTTTCTTAGAAACCTGAGAGTTTCCTCCACTACTTTTTCGGCAGCGCTCGGTATTTGCAGAGACTCCTTTTGCAAATGAAGAATCAATTCTTCAAAGTAGATCTGCTGTCTTAAAGGATAATCAGGGGTCTGATGATTCATGCTGACCAAATTATCAAACAGCTTTTCTACAAAGTCATTATGTATGCATTCCCCAAAAGCAGGAATCTTAAAATGAAATTTAGATGGTTCCACGAAATCCCCGTCGACAGTTTGAACCTCTGCCCAGTTTTCATTTCCTTTATCATAAAGAGAAAATGGAAACTCCATTTTGAAATGAGTCCAGAAAACTCTAGTGTCCTCCCTGCAGGCTTTATGGCCATAATGCTCAAACCCGGGTATCAATATAAGGTATTGTCCCTCTTTTATTATAAATGGCTGTTCATTTTCAGTTATATAAAGCTCTCCTGACTGAACATAAAGCATATCAAAGACGGTAAATACTCGTTTAAAATGTTTAGTTCCTTTTTTAAATATGGCATCTCCTCCTGTAATAAAAGTTGGAAACGGAGGAATATCAAAACCAATGTAAGTCATGCTGTCCTCCCTTTTTTCAGGTCGTATTTTTCCTAAAATGATCGAAATCATCTCTTTTTATTATATAAGATCCTATGTAAACTAGTAATGATTTTATAAGTGTTTTTCAGAAGGGAGTGTCTAGCCTGCCTCAAAAATTAAAAGATCGAAAATTGACATTATTCGCTCTTACTTGGCCTATATTCATTGAATTATTTTTACATATGCTGATGGGAAGCGCCGATACCATCATGCTAAGTCAATACTCAGATAGTTCCGTTGCAGCTGTCGGAGTTGCTAATCAGATCTTGAATGTACTGATTGTCATGTTTGGTTTTATAGCAACTGGCACCATTGTTCTAATCACTCAAAATATAGGTGCAAATAACAATAAAAGTGCGCTTGAGATTTCTCAAGTTTCAATTGCAGCCAATCTGATTCTCGGCATTGCGATAGGACTGATTGTGATTGTTTTCAGCGAATCCATGCTGAAAATAATGAACCTTCCTGCCGAATTGCTGCCAGAAGCAAATTATTATCTTCGCTTAGTAGGCGGGTTATGCTTCATTCAGGCCTTGATTATGACGATCGGGGCCGTTTTAAAAAGCTACGGCTTCACAAAAGATACGATGTACATTACAATCGGCATGAATATCCTGCATATCTTCGGAAATTATATTTTTATCTACGGACCTTTTGGCCTGCCGGTTCTTGGTGTGGAAGGGGTTGCATTTTCGACTGTTGCTTCCAGATTCATCGGACTGATCATTATTTCTTATCTTCTTGTAAAACGAATTTCATTTGAACAAAAATTTCGCCAAGTTTTTAATCTGCCTGTATCACATCTTAAAAACCTGCTTAAAATCGGCGTTCCTTCAGCAGGTGAACATTTGTCATACAATGGATCGCAGATTGTCATAACCATTTTTATTACAATGCTTGGAGCTGAGGCGTTAACAACAAAGGTTTACGCCCAAAATTTAATGATGTTCATTTTTCTTTTCAGTTTAGCCATCAGTCAGGGAAATCAGATCCTTATCGGTCAAATGGCAGGTGCACGGGAGTATGACAGAGCATATAAACGATGTATCAGTACGCTTTATTGGGCGGTTGGAATGTCCACTGCCATTGCTGTTGTATTCAGTATTTCCACTGATTTCTTATTCGGAATCTTTACAAGCAATCAGGAAATTCTGCAAATTGGCGCGACCATTCTGCTGCTGACGATTATTCTTGAGCCAGGCAGAGCATTTAATCTTGTGATTATCAGCGCTTTAAGGGCAACAGGAGATGTCAAATTTCCTGTCTATATGGGAATTCTGTCGATGTGGGGAATAAGCGTTCCGCTCGCATACCTTTTGGGAATACATTTTGAATTAGGCCTTGCAGGAATATGGGTGGCTTTTATAGCTGATGAATGGCTTCGAGGCATCCTGATGTTAATTCGATGGAGATCAAAAGTATGGGTGAATAAAGGCTTTATTTTACAATCAAAAGCAGTATCATGAACCTGACTTAATCAGTCAGGTTTTTTATGAAGAAAAATTAACAGAAAATGAAATCGCTTCATTAATTAATTGTCTATTCTCCCTATTTTTTTATTTAAATTTTCAGAAAAATACTTGATTTCCGCATATTCATGCCATATGATAATAAACATAACAACAAATGTTATATTTCCTAACATCAATATCTCTCTGTCTTTGGTCTTATTTATTTCTTGTTCACCATTCTGAAAGAAGGAGCGTGTTTTTATGGATGCTTTAGTGTTAATGGACAATTTGTGGGTAATTATTGCAGGAATATTGGTTCTGCTTATGCAAGGTGGCTTCATTTTACTTGAAGCGGGTTCTACCCGAATGAAAAATGCAGGCCACATTGCCGGTAAAACAATTTTTACAATCGGAATTGCATCTCTTGTCTTCTGGGCAGCCGGCTATGGATTTATTTATGGGGATGGCAATAAATTCATCGGTCTATCTAGTTTCTTTTATGGAGATGCAGCACCTGCGCAGGACGGATTAACGACTTCGGTTGATTTCTTTTTCCAGCTGGCATTCGCAGCAATTGCATTGACAATTGCCTTCGGTGGCTTTGCAGAGCGTGCTAAATTATCAGCTTACGTAATCTTCGCAGTTCTATTTTCAGCTCTAGTTTATCCTGTTGTCGCACACTGGATTTGGGGAGCAGGCTGGCTGAAGGATTTAGGCAAACAGGACTTTGCAGGCTCTACTGTTGTTCATTTAACTGGCGCAATGGCAGCTCTTGCATCTACGATTGTCCTTAAACCAAGGCTTGGAAAATACGGGAAAGACGGAACAATGAATCAATTATCCGGTCACAATCAAGTGTATACAGCATTAGGAGTTCTGATACTTTGGGTTGGATGGTTTGGTTTTAACGCAGGAAGCACATTCGGCGTGTCAGACGGATTCTTTGGCTATGTAGCATTAAACACTCAGCTTGCCGCTGCTGCAGGTGCAGTTGCTGCAATGATTGTTGTTCGAATGATGACAGGAAAAGCGGATATTCCAACAACCTTGAATGGCGCACTTGCAGGTCTTGTAGCTATTACAGCGTCCTGTGCATTTGTTGCTCCTTGGGCAGCTGTTGTAATTGGATTAATCGGCGGGAGCATTGTCTATTTCAGCATGAAGCTATTTGATAAAGCTAAAATTGATGATCCGATTTTCGCCCTGTCTGTTCATGGTGCTGCCGGAATCTGGGGAACTTTATCTACCGGCTTCTTTGCAACTCCTGAACTTTCAGAACGAAACGGCGGTTTAGCAGGTTTATTCTACGGAGGAGGCTTCGCTCAGCTTGGTGTTCAAGCGATTGGAATCGTATCATGCGCGTCTTACGCGTTTGTCATCTCCTACGTCATTTTAAAAGTGATGAAACAAGTTATGGGCACAATCCGCGTAACGGAAGAAGAAGAAATGATCGGACTCGATATGAGTGAACATGGCAGCTACGGCTATCCTGAATCCTTTACAGCTGTTGAAGAAAGCAATTCAGGTAAAAAAACTACAGCTTAAGACGAAAAGCGGAACCGCCTGGTTAGCTCCGACAGACAGATAAGGATCCGACAGAAAAGGCGCTTTTTGCCTTTACTGGCGGATCTGTTCTGGCCGAGGAGTTAGGCGGTGGAGCTGGACACCACGAAAAGCGGAACCGCCTGGTTAGCTCCGACAGACAGATAAGGATCCGACAGAAAAGGCGCTTTTTGCCTTTACTGGCGGATCTGTTCTGGCCGAGGAGTTAGGCGGTGGAGCTGGACACCACGAAAAGCGGAACCGCCTGGTTAGCTCCGACAGACAGATAAGGATCCGACAGAAAAGGCGCTTTTTGCCTTTACTGGCGGATCTGTTCTGGCCGAGGAGTTAGGCGGTGGAGCTGGACACCACGAAAAGCGGAACCGCCTGATTAGCTCCGACAGACAGATAAGGATCCGCCAGAAAAGGCGCTTTTTGCCTTTACTGGCGGATCTGTTCTGGCCGAGGAGTTAGGCGGTGGAGCTGGACACCACGAAAAGCGGAACCGCCTGATTAGCTCCGACAGACAGATAAGGATCCGCCAGAAAAGGCGCTTTTTGCCTTTACTGGCGGATCTGTTCTGGCCGAGGAGTTAGGCGGTGGAGCTGGACACCACGAAAAGCGGAACCGCCTGATTAGCTCCGACAGACAGATAAGGATCCGCCAGAAAAGGCGCTTTTTGCCTTTACTGGCGGATCTGTTCTGGCCGAGGAGTTAGGCGGTGGAGCTGGACACCACGAAAAGCGGAACCGCCTGATTAGCTCCGACAGACAGATAAGGATCCTTATATTTTTAATTGCTGCGGGGATCATCGGGGGGCATTTATTTTATCCGCTCCTGCAAAAGGACGAAAGGTTTCGCGGCCAATGGTTACATTATGCGGCTAAATATTGAGAGGCTTTAGCAAACAGATATTGAACAGCTCTTACTTAAGAAAACCACTTCCTTTGAAGTGGTTTTTCTCTTTATTTCTTCTGTTCCATCCAATCAGGTTTTCCGAATCCTTGAAAGTTTTTATCAATTGCTTTTTCAAATCCTGCAGATTCGACTACTTCTTTAATATCCTTCGCGAGCTCTGAATCTGCATCTTTCGTATTCATCACTACACGATTGCGATGCACATCATTCATATCCTCAAGCTGGACTGCATCTGCAAGATTCATTTTCGCGGCTAAAGCGAAATTGCCCGGTACTGCAGACAAGTCTGTGTCTTCCACCGCTCTTGGCAATTGGGCAGCTTCTACAGGAACGAAGGTTAATTTTTTAGGATTTTCGGTCACATCTTTTTCAGATACTTGGATAGGACTCACATCTTCATTCAGCTCAACTAATCCTCCATCTTTCAAAATTTGAAGCGCACGCGCTGCGTTCGTTGGATCATTTGGAATGGCGACAGTCGCCCCCTCTTTCACTTCACTGAGTGATTTGACTTTTTCAGAATAGATCCCCATTGGAGCAGTAGGGACAGTAATCACTTCAGATAAATCCAATTTACTTTGTTTTGCGAAGGTTTCCATATAGATTTTATGCTGAAACAGATTGGCATCAAGCTCATCATTGCCGAGCGCCTGATTTGGCTGAATGTAATCATTAAATTGGACAACTTCAACCTCGTATCCTTTTTCCTCAAGTCCCGGTTTGATTGCCAGTTCAGCCATATCCGTGTAAGGACCTGCCGATGCTCCAATTTTAATGCTTTTCTTTTCTCCATTTGATCCTTCTGCTCCGCATGCAGATAATACTCCCATTACAAGTACAATAAGTGCTAAAACTGTTTTTTTCATTTGTTCTCCTCCTTTTTTTACACAAAAAAATTCCCCTTTCATTCAGAAAGAGGAATCGTATGTATGACGACTTATCTTCCAGAATGAATAATCATTCTGCAGGATTTAGCACCGTTCCATTTAAGGAGGTTGCCGGACTTCGCAGGGCCTGTTCCCTCAGTCTCTCTTGATAAGCAAGCTATTAAATTCGAATACCTGAATATTATACTCACAGCTTCATTCTGTCAATCATTAATTTAGAATAATCAAAAAAGTGAGATGCAGGCAGAGAAGAATTTATTAATAAAGGAGCTGGTTTAGCCGTGCGCTTATTTGATTCTGCTGAAAAACTCAGTATTTAGTGCTTTCTCTTTTTCTGCTCGTTCTGCCAATATCCTCCTTAATTCATGCCGCAGGAAACCTCCCTATGCTGCCCAGTCAAATCAAAAAGCCAGCTTATTCAGCTGACTCTTTAAGATTCCTCAATATTGATTCTGTACTTTTCAAACCAGACATGAATCTGTGCAAGGTGGGCGAGCAGCTGCGGACCTGTCATCAGCTGTCCGTACCAAGGCGCCTGAAAAGAATTGCCTTCTGACTCAATAATATCGTTCAGCGCTTTTTTATCAAAAAAGACGTGAAGGGCAGAATCCTGGTTTTTCGTCAATGACTGAAGCCAAGTTTTGACGGCTTTTGTATAGTGAGGATTATGTGTTTTTGGATACGGGCTTTTTTTACGGTAAAGGACTTCATCCGGAAGCACGCCTTCTAATGCTTTGCGGAGAATGCCTTTTTCCCGGTTTCCATGCATTTTCATATCCCATGGTATGTTCCAAACATATTCTACGAGGCGATGGTCCGCAAACGGAACACGGACTTCGAGACTCGCTCCCATGCTCATGCGGTCTTTCCGGTCGAGCAAGGTCGTCATGAACCAAAGAATATTTAGATAAAACAGCTGCCTGCGTTTAGATTCTGTTTCAGACTCACCATCAAGAAGAGGTGTCTCTTCCAATGTTTCCTGGTATCTTGTTTTCACGTACTCTTTTAAATTCAGCTTGCTTTGCCAATCTGTACGAAGCAGATTCATCCTTGCATCCGTTGATCTCATCCACGGAAATGCATCTTCGGATAAATCCTGCGGCCGGTGAAACCACGGATATCCGCCGAATATTTCATCTGCACATTCCCCTGATAGTCCTACGACAAAATCTTTTTTTATTTCTTTGCAGAACCATAGAAGAGAAGAATCAATATCCGCCATACCAGGAAGATCTCTGACTTCAACGGCTTCCGTTAAGTAATCAGCAAGCTGCTGCTGTGTGATGATTGACCGGTGGTGAACCGTTTGAAAAGCATCCGTCATTTTATCAATCCACGGAGCGTCTGAGTTTGGCTGAAATTCATTCGCTTTAAAAAACTTATCATTATCTTCGTAATCAATGGAAAACGTATGAAGAGGACCCTTGCCTTCTCTTTCAAACGCTTTTGCAGCAATTGCGGTGATCGTACTAGAATCAAGTCCTCCAGAAAGAAAAGTGCACACTGGAACATCTGAAACTAGCTGGCGTGTCACTGCATCATTGACTAAAAATCCAACGCGGCTGACTGTTTCATCAAAAGAATCAAGATGACTTCTGCTTTGCACGTTCCAATATCTCCAAACCTTCAGTCCTTCTTTTGAAAACGTCATTGCATGAGCAGGACGGAGCTCCTTTACTCCTTTAAAAACGCCTATTCCTGGCGTTCTGGAAGGTCCAAGTCCAAATATCTCACTTAATCCTTCCCTGTCAAGAACGGCCTTTTGATCAGGATGTGAAAGGATCGCCTTCAGTTCTGAGCCAAATATAAGAGATGCCTTCTTCTCAGAATAAAAAAGCGGCTTTACCCCTAATCGATCTCTTGCAATGAAGAGTTTTTCATTACCTGAGTCCCAGACCGCAAAGGCAAAAATACCATTTAAATGATGCACACATTCTTCTTTCCACTCCATATACGCTGAAAGCAGAACTTCGGTGTCGGAATGGCCTGCAAATGTATACCCGCGCTTTAGTAATTCCAGGCGGATATCTTCTGTATTATAAAGCTCGCCATTGTAGCAAATTGTAAATGTATTTTCTCCTTTTTTGCGGGTCATCGGCTGTCTTCCTCCTGCAGGATCAACAACTACAAGACGTTTATGACCAAAAAGAATGCGCTGCTCTCCCCACACATTCGTATCATCTGGTCCCCTCTTTGATAAGCATTCCGACATATTTGTTATGACATTTACATGCTGCTGCAGATCTTTCTGGTAATGAACCCAGCCTGTTATTCCACACATCTGCCTATCATCTCCCCCATTTGAATAGCCTGAGTTTTACTCAGACAGTTATCCTATGCTTAACTTATGAAGAGTTGATTTGTCCGTATCACGTTTTTATTTGTATAGGGGTGTTTTTGGCAAGATTAGCCCGAATGTCTGTGAATAATCGATCAAAATTGTCTTGCCTTAAAAAGGTGTTTTGAATAATTTTCCCTCTAAATGGAAAAAACGAACGATAAAGAATCTATTTTAAGGGAGGTTCATTCGATGCTTTCTAAACAAAAACATCGCCTGCTCGAGCGGCAGGAACGTGCTCATGTCACAGGTTCAATTGAAATTGGCGAAGATCAGGAATTATTATTTTATGATGATGTGCATGAAGAAGTTTCCATTCTGCAATTTAAACCGGATGAATCATTGGAGATATTGCTGAATGACAGCTGGTATACGGGCAACTATTTAAAAGATGGACAGCTTTCTATTCCGATGGGCATACATCAATTGAAAACAAATGATACGCTGCGCATTCAAAAAAAGGTGCCATTCGCATTAGAATATATGCTGAAGGAATCCAGTGATGAATCTTTTCTTGCATTTACAGCTAAGCTGAATGCTTTGTCATTCTCTATCCATGATTGCATATACAGCTATAATCATATGGTTTTTCAGGACGGGAAAACGGATAAAAAAGGAGTTTCTTTCTTTCAATTTGACAACGAAGAGGCCATTTGCGGAGTACAGCATCACTTTTCAAGGGGCAGCAAGAATGAAGATCGTTTCGAATTTACAACTTGCACGGGAAAAAGAGCGCTTTTAACACAGATGCAGCAATAGCCGCGGAATACGGTTTGCTTTTTTCATCTTTGCTTATCCGAAAACAAATTTAGGCAATAAAAAGAACCTCTGCACCCGGCAGAGGTTCTTTCTATTAAAAAAATCTTAAACCGATTGGCAAACGCAATCCGAGCAGAATCACGACAATCAGAACGATCACAAACTGAATCCAGAAAACGCGTGTCGGCTTTCTCTTTTTAGCTCGGACAAGGATCATTTCCATCATCCCAATAACGTAGATGCCAAGGATTGCTTTTCCGATATATTCGCCGCTGATAACTGCCAAACTGAGTAAAAGCTGCAGGCCTGAAGCGATGATCAATAAATAGAAAAGCCTTAAAGTCATGTGTACAATTTTGAATGGTTTTTCTTTTCCCGACTTAAAGAGGGAGTTCGCGACAAAAAATAGAATAAGTGCGACAACCCATGTCGTAATATGTAAGTGTGTGGTCATTGGTAAATCCTCCTCTTTTTCATAACTTCCCACACATATAGTATCATGAATGCCTATAAAAAATGAAATGTAAGCGCATTGACTTGTCTATTGTTTTCTTAAAAAAGGTAGGATATTGTAGTACATGAGGGAATGTTAGATTTATGTATTTCCAGACTTAATCGTATTCGGAGGAGATATTGTGTCAAAATCAGTACAAATCATCGACCTGACTGAAAAATATGGAGCAAACAATTATCATCCGCTGCCAATCGTTATTTCAAAGGCAGAAGGAGTTTGGGTAGAAGATCCTGAAGGCAACAAATATATGGATATGCTCAGCGCCTATTCTGCTGTAAACCAAGGGCACCGCCATCCAAAAATTATTGCTGCTCTAAAGGAGCAGGCAGATAAAATCACTTTAACATCAAGAGCCTTCCACAATGATCAGCTTGGTCCATGGTATGAAAAGGTTTCTAATCTTACAGGAAAAGAAATGGTTCTTCCAATGAACACAGGCGCAGAGGCAGTCGAAACAGCCGTTAAAACCGTTCGCCGCTGGGCTTACGATGTAAAGGGTGTTCCGTCAGATCAAGCAGAGATTATTGTATGCGAGGAGAATTTCCACGGCCGTACAATGACAGCGGTATCAATGAGCTCAAGCGAAGAATACAAACGCGGCTTCGGCCCTATGCTGCCTGGCATTAAGGTGATTCCATTCGGTAATTTAGAAGCGCTCAGAGAGGCAATTACGCCAAATACAGCCGCTTTCATCTTTGAACCGATTCAGGGCGAAGCAGGCATTCACATTCCTGAAGAAGGTTTCCTGAAGGCTGCATATGACATCTGTAAAGAAAACAACGTCCTATATGTGGCAGACGAAATCCAGGCAGGACTTGGCCGTTCGGGAAAATTATTTGCCTGTGACTGGGAAGGTGTTAAACCGGATATGTACATTCTTGGAAAGGCACTCGGCGGAGGTGTTTTCCCGATTTCATGTGTAGCCGCTAATAAAGATGTACTAGGCGTTTTTGAGCCAGGATCACATGGTTCAACATTCGGCGGGAACCCGCTGGCATGTGCTGTTTCCATTGCAGCCTTGGATGTGCTTGTTGATGAAAAACTTTCTGAGCGTTCTTTGGAGCTTGGAAGCTACATGCAGGACCGCCTGCGCGAAATCGAAAATCCGATTATTAAAGAAGTACGGGGCAAAGGCTTATTCATCGGCTTAGAACTGACTGAATCAGCACGCCCATACTGCGAAAAGCTTAAAGAAGAAGGACTTCTCTGCAAAGAAACGCATGAAACAGTGATCCGCTTCGCACCGCCGCTTGTCATCTCAAAAGAAGATCTTGACTGGGCGATTGAAAAAGTGAAAAAGGTTCTCGCATAATAGTTCTTTAAACAGTGTTAATCCTACTTGGATTAACACTGTTTTTGTTTAAAATAAAATGCTCGATTAGTCTTTTAAAACAATTTCCCAAATAAGGAACAAAAGAAGCAGTCTGAAGACTAGGAGCTACATTCGCTCTGCCTATTTTAATGAATAAGCCAAAGACAGTCTAATAACGCCCTGTTTGCTTTCACTGTCAATTAAGGAAAAAACTCGCTAAGATAGGAAGTCTCACCCTGCTGGTGACAGTCCTTTTCTAATAGCAGCCAATAACTTACCGCTTCACGGGAATACCTTCGTCTCTTACTTTTTGATTCCATTCAAATCCCGCACATACTGCTAATCCCCCTTATTAAAAACACACCAGCAGTTCCACTGGCGTGTTTCATTTATTCTCCAATCGTATTGCTGAGTGTTCCTATATCATCAATCGTAATTTCTACAACATCACCCGGCATTAAATATTTAGGGGGCTTAAACCCTTTGCCGACGCCTGCTGGTGTTCCCGTAGCAATGATATCTCCCGGCTCAAGTGTTGTTCCCTGTGAGATCGTGGAGATCACCTTTTCAATTGGAAAGATCATGTCTTTCGTATGTCCATTCTGCCTTACTTCCCCGTTCACCTTTGTCATCAGATTCAGTGCATATGGATCCGGCACAGCAGATTTATGTACAATGTAAGGACCCATCGGACATGATGTATCGAGGCTTTTACCTAGCAAAAATTGTTTATGCCTAGATTGCAGGTCTCTCGCCGTAATATCGTTAATAATAGTATAGCCATACACATAATCCATGGCTTTCTCTTCAGAAATCAGTTTTCCTTTTTTTCCGATAATTACCGCAAGTTCCCCTTCATAATCAAGTTCCTTTGTAAGATGCAAATGCGGATCAATCGGTTCTTCATGCCCAATCACTGTCGTGGGCGCTTTTGAAAAAAGCATAACATGTTCCGGAATATCTGCTTCGCTTCCAAGTTCAATCGCATGTTCCCGGTAATTCTTTCCGACGCAAAAAATATTCTTGCGGGGATTCAGGATAGGTGCGAGCCATTTGACATCTGAAAATGAATATAAATAAGATTCGGTTTCATTTGATTTTTCCACCCAAAGTTCAAGCTGTTTTAAATGATTGATGAATTTTTCTCCCATTTCAATGCATTCAATAACCGTCTGCGGTGCTGAAGACAAATCAAACAATTTTTTCTCTGCCCTTTGAATATCGAGAATTTTATTTTCTTCCATAATCAGTCCGATGAATGTTCGACCGTGAAGCTGTGCAGTAGCTAGTCTCATAGTTTTCCCCCATTTTGCCTTTGATGGAACATTTGCTTTTACCTTGCCTTCTCTAAAGTAAAATATTCGCTAAACAATGTCATATTTCCTCTAAAAAAACGGATGAAGTTTCAAACCCCGGTCAACTTTTCACTCTGAAAATCTAGAGCTGCAAAAGCGTAAGCTTCCCTTCTGAAAAATGTGAATCAATCACTCTTCCCAATCCGTAATACAGCGGGTTTTTGTAGAAACCTGTAATGTTTTTTGTTATTTTATCGAATGTAAACCATTTTGTACAACCCTGTGTATAATAAGTTTATTACCTGTACAGATATGTTTTTTCAGGAATCAATTTTACCATTTCAGGTACACTTCCCGCCTGAAAAACAAGACACATTAAACCATGAAAGTTGGAGAAAAGATCATGGCACTGAACGAAATTGAAAACTACAGACAAAAGCTATTAGAAGCTGCAAAAGACTATGGCATGAACTCCTCAGAAACCGTGCGATGCAGCCAGGAACTGGATTTATTGATTATCGAACAAATTAAACAGCAGCTTAAAAATCGGATGCCCCTTCAGTCTGCTGTCAATTAAGCCCGATGTGAAAAGTAAATCCATTTTCTCAGCAGCCATTCAACAGGTCCAAATGCAAAGCGCTTAAACCAAAGGTGACTTAAAAACACCTGTATCCCGTAAATGAAGATAACAAGGATGAAGCCAGTCCATTCAGAAATTTCACCATAGAACCCAAAACCGTAAGAATAAAAGATAAACGTGCATATGATCGATTGCAGCAGATAATTGCTGAGTGATCCTCTGCCTGCAGCTCTTATTGGCTCAAGCCTGAATTTGAATTTATTTAAAAACAGCAAGGCAAGCGATACATAACAGAGGGTTAAAGCAGGCCCTCCAAGTGATAATTGCAGATGCTGAGTAAGGATATTTTCATCCCAATAATATGGCATGCCTTTAAAAACGGCAGCTGCTGCACCTGTAATGATCGCCGTCCGTTTCCATTCTTTTATCATGGACTGATGAAACCACCCCCTCTTATAAGCAGCCGCACCAAGCATAAACAGCGGAAGAATCGATAAGATAAGAAAAATAGCATTCTCCGCATTGTTTACATACGCCCAATCCGTCAGCCGCTGCTGCGTGATTTCAATAAAATTTCCTGTTTGATAAACCTCCAATGATTGCTGAATCGCTTCCTGTGATCCATATTTTCCGGGATCAAGACTTCCTGGTTCCCCTATATAGGCAGTCAGCAGAGCAAGCGACATCAGGACATTCGGCAGGATTAGAATCCACAGTGCCCACTTCATGAGGCGCTCAGCACTCCATTTAAGAAAAATCATAAAGATAAACCCGATGATTGCATAATTGATCAGGATGTCCCCATGCCAAATCAAAGCTGCATGAAGCATTCCGATAATGAAAAGTCCGATCAGCCTCTTTGAATAATATCGGCCAAACGAATGTCCTTTTTCTTTTGCCCTCTCATAAAAAATGACAGTGCCTGCACCGAAAAGAAACGAGAAAAGCGGATAAAAACTCGCTTGTGCAAACAAATTAATAAATTGTTCAATAAGCCTATCCAGTGCAGTCGTGCTGCTTACAAGGCTGCTGATGTACAAAGCAGGCTCATGGAACGATTTCATATTCACCAATAATATCCCCAGCAGCGAAAACCCTCTCAAGATGTCAAGTACGTGAAGCCGGTCTTTTTTATGTATTGCGTATAATGAATCCATCATAGCCTCCAATTTCTTCTAGTACAAAATATCATATCACATTGCTTTACAACTCTATTAACACCCTTTTTTCTTTTTAAATGTCTTCATGACTATTTCCTTTCGACATTTTTTTTGCGGGATTGGATGAAAGAATATTTATAGGTATTTCCTCTCACGTAAAAAACTCGATTTCAATTACTATTTTCATAATAAATGCCAATAAATCTGATTTTATCGTCTTAATACCCAGATTAAACTGTCAAAACAACAGGTCTATCCTTTTATTAACAAAGAAAACTTAAGAAGATAGCATATAAGTATAAATATTTCGCATCACGAATTATTTATCAATCTACCATTTGGAGGATGTCAATGAACCTTAAAAAGAAAGTATTATCTGTTTCTCTATCCAGTCTTGTGGCAATAAGCGCTTTTTCCGCAGTTTCTTTACCAGTTAGTGCCGTCGGCAATGGACCAGGCGCCGGTAATGGATCAATCCAAACATCCATTCTTCATACTTATGACAGCATGGTGGACTATTTAAAAACACAAGATGCAAAGCAGGAGGGCATGCAGCTTGAAATCATCGGTCAAACGGTAAAGGGCCGGGATATTTACTTAACAAAATACATAACAAACCCGGACAACCCCACTATTCTATTTTTAACGCAGCAGCACGGCAACGAGCAGCTGACAACAGAAGGAGCACTTGAATTCATCAAACACTTAGGCACCAATAAATCAAAAGGTGTTCTAGAGAACGTGAATATCCTGGTCATTCCAATGTTAAATGCCGATGGCGCCATGGGTGATGTGAATTTTTCACTGGATAACTATCTGGCTGATGGCAGCCGCCATTTAACTCGGTATAATGCAAATGAGATTGATTTAAACCGGGAGCATGATAAACCGATTGCCAGCATGCAGGCAGAAGTTAAAGCTTTATATGAAAATGTATTTGAAAAGTACAAGATTGATTACATGATAGACCTTCATCATCAGGGAACTCTAAGTGAAACAGAGGGAGAGCTTGTGTCAGGTTCAATCCTGCATCCGACTAATTCTGATGTCGATGCTGATGTTCTTGAGCGTTCTAAAAAACTGGGGTCAGTTGTCTATCATTCAATTGAAAACACGGGCTGGGGCCATATTGGCAAATACGATGGCGGCAGCGGTCAAAATATCGGACGCAACGGGGCAGCTGTCCGTTATGGCATTTCTACTCTTCTGTTTGAAATGCGCGGAATGTCTGATCACTATATTGAATCCTATGCGCTCGGACAAAAAAGCAATGGCTACCTGATTAAACAAACGATCACAACGCTTGACTCTACAGTCAGAGCCATCGCAGACGGATCTATCGAGAATGCGGATGTGAGCTTTTGGGATACACTTCCGACTCAAAAAAGTCGTTCTGGTGAAGAATCAGACGAATAAGGATTTGAACCTGAATGAAAAAACGCTTAGGAATTCCTAAGCGTTTTTCTTTTGAGCAAAACTCATTAATGAAAGACCAAGGATTTTAATGAGTGATTTATGAGAACGAAAATTCGATTTTCCCTTCTTTAAGGACAAGGCTTGCATCAAATGGTTTTTTCCCTTTAAAGCCTTTCAGCTTGTTCGTTTTTCCTTTAAGACAAAGCTGTTTAATTTGCGCCGCCGAAATCGTTTTGCCCAAAAGCTTTTTTGGAAACGTCTGTTTGCAGCCAGTTTTGTAATCCGTGCACCCATAAAACGTTTTGCGGTCCATGATGCCGCCCGTTTTACATGCAGGACAAAGACAGATCGCTTCTCTTGTGTCTGCTGCAGCCGGCTGTGCAGTCACTTCTAATTTCTCCATGCTGGCACTTGCCTGATCCAGCAATGTGAAACAGAATTTTTTTGCTGTATCAATGAAGACATCCTTTGACTTTTCACCGCTGCCGATTCCTTTCAGATAAACCTCCCATTTAGCCGTCATTTCTGGTTTGGAAAGCAGTGTACCCTCAACAGCTTCACAGAGAATTTCCCCTTTGCCTGTAACAAATACCTCGTTCTTTTTGACTTCAATAAATTTTCTCATCAGCAAGGTATCAATAATTCCAGAGCGTGTTGCTTCTGTTCCAAGGCCTTCGGTGCTGTTCAGCGCTTCTCTCATTTCCTTGTCTTCAACATGTTTGCCTGCAGTTTTCATAAGGGTAATCAGCTGGCCCTGGGTGTATGGTTTAGGCGGCTGTGTCATGCCATCCTTTACTTTTACAGAGGCAATCGCTGCTTCACCATTGGTTACTTTCGGAAGCATTTGATCTTCTTTTTTCTCATCCGCTTCCACGGGTTCCTTTTGATACAGCGACTTCCATCCTGGATTTTTCATTGTTTTTCCTTTACTGATGAAATCATTTTTTCCAATAGAAGTGACAATGGTTGTTTCATCAAATACATAGTCATCCATGAACATTCCAAGTGCAGTTTTCATTACCTCTTCGTAGACGGATTTTTGTTCATAGCTAAAAGAGCTAAAAACGGCAGAACTGACTTTCTTTTCAGTCGGCACGATGGCATAGTGATCGCTGACACGCTTAGAATCTACGTATCTTTTGGATGGATGAAGGCGCACAGGGTTAAAAGACAGGGAAAGTGCCTGCTGATACTGGCTGATGTTTGCTTTGATGTAGCTAAACTCTTCATCTGTAATATATTGTGAATCCGTCCGGGGATAAGAAATATATCCTTTTTCATACAAAGATTGAGCCGTTTTCAGCACCTGGCTCGGACTCATTTTCCTTTGTTTATTCAGTTTTGCCTGCAGGCTGGACAAACTGTGGAGCTTTGGTGAAGGCACACGCTTTTCAGCAACTTCGGTGCTTTTAACCTTTGCATCATACGTTTTCTGATTTTCCGTAATATCGGGTGCTGCTGCTGCAAACAGCTCTTCAGATGTTTTAAAACGGCCTTTCAGCTTACCTGTGTACTCCCCGTTCTCCACCTTGAAGGCTGCCTGAAGCTCGAAGAAAGGTTCTGGCTTAAAATTCTCGATTTCTTTTTGCCTGTCATAAATTAATTTTAATACAGGGGTTTGCACGCGTCCGACACTGAACACATCGCGGACCCCCTTTTTTTGAAGATGCAGGGTATAGAGCCTGCTTGCATTTAACCCGACAAGCCAGTCCGATATTTGCCGGGCCTGTGCTTCGTGGAACAAATGAATGGTTTTGCTGCCGTCATACAGTTCATTAAAGCCCTTTAATATCGCATTTTCCGTCAAAGAAGAGGTCCAGAGCCGTTTTATCGGCTTTTGGTTTGCTCCAGCCATCATGATCAGCAGGCGTGCGATGTTTTCACCTTCACGTGCCGGATCTGTTCCGATAATAATTTCGTCGGCTTCTTTTAATAGGTCTTTAACAATTTTAAATTGCTTCGCTTTTCCTTTACTTACTTTATACAAAAACTGATCTGGAATAATCGGCAGTGTTTCAAGCCTCCACTTTTTCCATTCATCCTTATATTCATCCGGATTTTTAAGCTCAACTAAATGGCCGATTGCCCACGTGACCTTCGCACCATTTGGAAAAACAGAGCATGACCCAATCTCCAAGTATCCTTCTCTTTTAACAAAAGGAAACGGAGCAGCGAGTTTACGCCCCTGATCAGGTTTTTCTGCCAGTATTAAAACTCTAGACATACTTTCTTGAACCTCTTTTCAAACATTTAATTGAGAGAAGTTATGACCCCTCTGTCCTCTCATTCTATCTACAGTATGAAACATCTTCTGTGAAAAAGAAATACATAACACGGCACCGGCCAGATCCTAAATATAGATTTCTCACTAAGTTTATGGATTGTGCAGCAGGCAAAATTTAATTTTGACATTGGACAAACAAAAGACGGGAATGAAAAGAATCTTTATTGTGTGCTGGTCCATTTTCTATATCAGCAGTTTTCCTGCTAAACCAAAATCCTCTAAATAAATCCGCATTTATCACAAGTTTGCCTATCTTTCATACGATATTTTACAGGTGCAGTACTTAACCTCAAAAAGCAAAGGATGTTGGATATGCCAGCCATAGTAGGAGCATTTAAAGTAAATGCCGTTGGTACGAGCAGCATTGTTCATATCGGGGATGTCATTACTATCTCGCCATACAGCGAAGTCAAGACCTTTGCAGGGGCTGGATCTTTCAATACGGGAGATGGTTTGAATATTTACAATCAAAATAGTGTCACGAATGTTTACGACAACGATGCCATTGACCAGCCAATAGCGGGAAATGCATAAAAAGAGGTGAAAACATGAATTTTTACATTAACCAGACGATCCAAATTAATCACTTGAAGGTGGAGGCGGTGAGCAACTCTTCTGTCCTTCAAATTGGAAGCGCAGGTATTATTAAACCGCTGTCAAACCTTTATAATACCGGGGCATTTACCGCACCTGCCCCAGCTGCAGTAGGTCCGGGAGGGCCGACTCAGACACAAGGCCCTTTCGTTCCGCTGGCCCCAATTTAATCTGGTATAGGCATTCACCCATTTTTAGTACCGTGCATATAAATAAATCTAGATACTATGTACGTGATTTTATAAGCGGGGTGAATGAAATTGTACTATGATCAATCAATGATGCAGTGTGTGCAGCATTTATACGGAATTGTTCAGGCTCAGGATCAGAAAATCAAAAAACTTGAATCCGCTGTTTCCGCCATGATGGACGAAATAGAAGAATTGAAAAAGCGCCCCAGTACAACAATCGAAAAAATAGAATATAAATTTGATCAATTAAAAGTAGAAACGCTGGAAGGCACATTAAATATAGGACTTAATCCAACCGTGCCTGATCAAATTGAAAACTTTGAAGTGGATCAAAAAGGACTTCAAGTTAACCAAGTAAATAACACGAAGCGCGGGGAAGAAATATTTGAAGCTGTTCAGGCGAGGCTGCTTGCATTTCTGAACGAAGACTGCGTCAAATATATAGAACAGCTCGCTGCACAATATAGATATGAGCTTGATGATGCGCATAAGGAATTTATCATTGAGGATATCCGCAAGCAAATTGACAGCCGGATCAGGTTCTACTTAAAACAGGGAACATATGATGAATCCGTGCCTGTCAGCGCGTTAATTGAAGATATTACATCTAAAGTAAAGCAGGATGTGGAACGTTCCATTACGTACTTTATCCAAGCCCTGCCAAAAGAAGGAGCCGACAGCAACTCATGAATTTTAACGTAGTAAATAAAGAGCTTTCAGTTGGAGCCATCCAAGTGACTGCTGTTGCAAGTTCCAGCGTCTTCCTTATTGGCGATGTGAACTGCATTACATTGTCATCGGTTTTTGATACGCCGCCTGAATCATTGATTGTAGGTCCATTTGTTCCTCTTGCACCGGAATAAGCTGCAATGATCAATCGATTATCTATTGTTAACAAGGCGTATGTTAACTCAATCGGGATCAGTTCGCTTTTTCAGATCGGGGACAGTGTAGATATCGTTGCGCGAACTAACGTCTACGCCGTGCAAAGGGAGGCAGAAATCCTGCTGGGAAACGAGGGTGACTTAAGGCAATACAGCTTTTACACAGAACTTTTGCCAAAACCTCTGATCACAGAAAATATTCAGACAGCTTTTCATCATGAAAATCCAACCATTAAAGTTGGGGCAGTTAGAGTAACATCTGTTTCTTCATCTGCTGTTGTTCAATTCGGTTCCACAAACACGATTTCGGCAGAATCACGTGCGAAGCACATCAGACAATTGCTAAGCCGGAATGAACGTAAACAGCCTTAATGCATAGACTGTGAATATGACAGAAAGCCAAAGGATGTTCGTTCATGCCAGCTATTATTGGTCCAATCTGCATTAACTCTGTCGGAGGCGGTGTTGTAAACTTCGGTGACTCGTTTTATCTTTCTCCTAAGAGTTCATCAAAGACTGCATCAGGTTCTGGCGGGGGAAATACAGGTGACTTTATTATTGTAAACAATATTGTAAGTGCTACGAATTCAATCGATCCTGATTTAAATGATCAAAATATTGTTGGAAATAACTAAAATGACGTGCCTGTTGGACAGCACGTCATTTTCATTTTATTTTCTTTTCTTCCGCTCATTTGATTTTTTAGTCCGGAGAAGTCTTGAAGAAGGCTGCTTGCGGATCCATTTTACATAGCTTGCAAGTTTAGGGTCATTCTTTAGTTCTGTTATTGTATTCAGGCGAATGGCAAGCTCATCATTAGTATACAAAGCATGGATTTGCTTGTGGCACGGTATGCAGAGCTGTGCTGTCGGCAAAAAGGTCCCGCCTTTTTCTTTTGGAGTGAAATGATGTTCTGTCGTTTCTACTTCCTGCTGTCGGCATAGCTCGCATGTTCCCAGCCCTTTTTTCGCCATATCCATCCATCCTTTTTATACCTACATCACTTCAAGCAATACGCTTGTTCCATTTCCAGTCGGCTCAGCAGGCATTACAATGAGCTTCCTCGGCAATCTGGCACGAAGCTCCTGAACATGGCTGATCACACCTACAGCAAGATTGTCAGACTGAAGTTTTTCAAGGGCAGAAATAACCGTTTCAAGCAGTTCTCCATCAAGCGTCCCAAACCCTTCATCAAGGAAGAAAAATTGCAGAGGATATTCCCCTCTCAGCTGAATTTGCGAGGATAATGATAAAGCTAATGCAAGAGAAGTCAGGAACGTTTCTCCGCCGGATAAGCTTGTGACAGGACGTCTCACTCCTCCATTTGCATCATCTCTCATAATAAACCCTCCGCCTGAATCTACTTCAATGGCATAACGCTGCCTCGTCAATTGGCCTAAACGTTCTGATGCGTCCTCTGCGACTAGATGAAGCTGCTCTTCTGCTAAAAATTCCACAAAACCATTGCCCTTAAAGACAGTCTGAAGCTTTTCAAGCCGGGCAGCCAGACTGTCAAGTTCCAGGCGCTTTTCTTCAATTTCCATAAAGCGCTTATGCTTTTCATTCAGCAGCTGCAATGCTTTTGCCGCAGCTCCTTTTTCTTCCGCTGCAAGGTCAATCTGTGCCTTGCTTTCCAACTTGAGCTGCTTAATGTCTGTCCATTTTTCAAGGCTGACAGAACGATTATTCAATTTTGCTTCTACACGTTTTAAGTCTGCCAGCACTTGTTTCATTTTATCCTGATAGGAATCAATTTCTTCTTTCATATTCTGCTTCTCTGCAGATGAAACCAGTGCTTTCACAGCAGCTTCAATATCTGCGAATGGAGTCGCTTGCTTGACCTGCTCCCATTTCGCTTTAGCCTGGGTTGAACGCAGCTCTGCATGTTCAAATGCCTTCTCTGCAGCGTGGCTGCTGCTTTCAGCCTTTTGAACATCCTGCAAAGCAGTCTGCCACTCGTTGTAGAGATTTTTTTCCTTTTGAACAAGCTCTTCTAATGTACGCTCCGTTTCTTTCAGCAAGGAGGCAATGTCACTGTTTACTGTCTCTTGACTCAGCCTTTTCTGCTTCTCGTCTGCTGCCTGCTGCCTATTTTGAATCGAAGCTGAAAGCTCAATCTGAGTGTTTTTGATTTGCTGGGCTTCTTGCTCCAGCTGTTTGATTTGCTTTTCTTTTTCTTCAATAAATTGAACGCTTATTTTCACTCTTGCTTTCAGGTCTTCAAGAACGGCATCCTTTTCACTGATCTGCCTCTGCTTTTCTTCTGCCTGTTCAAAGGAGATCCCGCTGAACTGCCTGTTCCATTTTTCAAGTCCAGCAAGATATTCGGACTCAATTTGACCATGCTTTTCATTCATTTCCTTTAAATCTTCTTCACTGTTCTTTTGAGTATAAAGGTACTGATTGATTTTCTCCTGCCATTCTCTTTCGATGCTTTGAAGCTTATGAAACCGTTCTTTCGTTTGCAGAAAATCCTGGTTCAGCGCTTTATACTCCGTACGGGGATCAATATCCTGGTTCTCTTCATCATTTAATGAAACGACCAGATCCGATAAAAAGGGATAGGCAGATATCATTTCTCTTGAGAGTTCTTCCCATTTTTCTTTTAAGTGCTGAAGGTTGGCGCTGATTGTTACATCTTCAGCTGTTTTCTTTTCAAGCTCCTCAACTAGTGAACCTGATGTCTCTAATACATCTGTCTCTTTGGCAGGCTCTGGATGATGAGCCGAGCCGCATACCGGACAGGGATCACCATGTGAAAGATGTTTTGCAAGCTTGGCCGCCATTTTCTGATCACGCTGTTTTTCGGCTTTGTTTTTTTCATCCAAAAGGCGCTGTTTGCATGTTTCTGCCTGATGCTGATGCACGTTAAGAAGCTCGCAGCTTCTATGATAAAATTGCTGAACGCAGCCGTAACATTCCTTGATTTTGGTGCCATATCCCCCTTGCTTCTGTCTTGCGTCCCTCAGCTGTTCTTCTGCATGCTTTACAAGAGTCTCTTTTTTATCCGCTCTCTTCATCCACTCAGCTAAGTATGCCTCCATATTGGCGAGGTGAAACCTTTGCTCGGATGCCATCCGTATTTGTTCTCTCTCTTGAACAGTAACAGTGTTCTGATCCATTTGATCTTTTAGCGTCTTTTGCTTTTCAAGCGCTTTTTTAAATAATTCATTTGCCCGCTCTGCTGCTTCTTCCCGCTCCTTTAGATCTTTCGATGCCTTATCAGCCTTTTCCGTCAATTCCTTAATGACAATTAACTCATTTTTAAGGCCTTTCTCCAATTCCCTAAGCTGCAATAGCTGTTCTTTTCTCGCCACTAAAATAGGTTCTTCTGCAGCTTTCTTTTCACGTACCTGCTCATAGGAGTTCACTATTTGAGCATAACGGTGCTCGTGCTGCAGAAGGACTTGCTGCAGCTCTTTCATTTGTGTGCTGCTGTTGTTTGTTTCTAGTTCAGCTGATCGAAGCGCCTCTGCATATGGCTTGACGCAGTCTGCTTTCTCCGCAGCTTCCAGACGTGCCGAAAGTGCGGCAATGTCATTTTTTTGCTGCTCAAGGCCTGACTGTATGCTTTCATACTCTCTCTTTTCAAGCTGAAGCTGCCACACTTCTTCGTACTCTTCATATTGTTTGACTGTTTGATCGTATTCTTTTTGTCTTTTTTCAAAAAGCATATTTGCCCCTTGCAGCTCTTGTTCAGCAAGCTTAACTGCTTCACTTGAAGCATCTCCAAGCCCCGCCTGTTCAGCTGTCAGTTCGTTTTGCTTCCCTTTGGCATGCAGCAATCTTTTTCTGAGCTTTTTAACGAGCTCATCCCCATACTGCTCTAAATGAAACAAACGCTGCAGCATCTGCCTTCTTTCCGCTCCCTTTAAGGACAGGAATTCAGCAAATTTCCCTTGAGGCAGGACGACCGCTCTTGTGAAATCATCAATTGTCAGACCAAGGAGATCATACACTTTTTCATTTACTTCTGCCGCTTTATCAGCAAGAACTACGCTTTCTTCGGTATGCTCCATGATGCGGCAAAGCGAAGTTTTAACGCGCTGCTCATCTGTGCGCTTAAACATTCGTTCAACGGAATATCGTCTGGAGCTGCTTGCATTCTCAAGTTCAAATGTAAAAGATACGTGAAGGGCATTCTCCGCATGATTTAAAATTCCCTGAGTGTTATTGGCTGCCCGCTCTACTTTCCCGTACAAAGCAAGTGTCATCGCATCAAGAATAGAGGATTTTCCGCTTCCTGTCGGGCCGAATATGCCAAACACGCCGCCTTCGCAAAGAGAACTGAAGTCAATAACCTGCTTTTCTCTAAAACTGTGCAATCCTGAAATGGTAAGAGATATTGGCTTCATTCCTTGTCCTCCTCTTCTTCGGGCTCATCTTGAATCATATCCAGAAAGAGCTTCATCGTTTCCTGATCGGGCTCTGCCCCACCTGTCTGCTGCTCATAAAACTTGGCGAAAAGCTCATCTATAGGAAGATTAGCTCTGCTTTCCCGGCTTTGTTCATTTATGCTTTTTTCAAAGACAGGACGGATATGCACAAAACCGGGGTGAGAATTTCGCAATCTATGAATCTCTTCAAGTGACAGCGTATCTTTTAAATGGACCTCCAAATCAATCCAGGCGTTTTGATCTTTTCCGTCCTCAAGCCACTGATGCACCTGCTGCAAGCCTTCTTGAGCTCTCCATCTTACTAATGGTTTTCCGCTTGACAGCAAGACTTCAGAAACTTGAGCCTGTCCTCCTGGCTCTATGTCTACAATGGAGACCGATTTAGTATAGCCTGATTCTGAAAAACTGTAGGCAAGAGGCGAACCCGAGTATCTTGCCATTGTGCCCGCGCGCTTTAGAGTCTGCGGACGGTGCAGATGCCCAAGCGCCACATACTGCGCTTTTTCAGGAAGACTTGAAGCTGCTACCGTATATGCGCCTCCCACTTCGATCGGACGTTCAGAGTCAGTGGAGCTTCCCCCTGCTACATAGATATGACTCATTGCCAGATTAACTGTATCACTTCTGAATTGCCCTGCCATATATGCGAATAAATCCCGTATTCGTTCATCATAGGAATTTCGCAAAAGAATTTCATCATGACTGTCTGATAGCACCTCTTTTAATCTTGCTTCTGAAGGGTAAGCAAGCGCCGCCATCATCATTGATTGATCGGCAGCTGGAACATCAACGGTTATAACGCCTGAGGCCGGGTATCCAATCAGATGGATGCCCTGTGTGTCTGCAAGCGGTGAAGCTGCCTGCAGCCGTTCAGGGTTGTCATGGTTGCCCGCTATCACAACGACAGGACGGCGGCCTTTATCTGAAAGCCTCGAGATGCTTTCATAAAAGAGCTGTTCCGCCGCTGCCGGGGGATTCACGGTATCAAAGGCATCTCCTGCCATAATGACCGCATCCGCTTTTTCATCAATGACAATCTGCGATAACTCGTCTAAAAATTGGGCCTGCTCGCCCAGACGGCTTCTCCCTTCAAGCGTTCGGCCTAAATGCCAGTCTGCTGTGTGTAGAATCCGCATAGAGATTTCCCTTCCTTTCTATAAAATGCAAACGCCCGTTTAGCTCCGACATACAGATGCCGGATTTGTTCTGGCCGGGGAGTTGGGCGATGCAGCAAAAATTTATACTTTCTTATCTATTAAGAAAAGCGCAAGCGCCCCTGGTCAGCTCAGCCATTTGTGAAGGAGCCGTTCTGACCGGAGAGCCAGGCGCTTGCGCTAGCCAATCTATCAATTTTTCATTATAAAAAAGAAGAGCCTTTCCTCCTCATTTGCTATATTTCAAGTACATGTCCTCCATCAAAAAAGTAAAGAACTTTTGATGAAAGAGGTTTCTTCGTTATTTTTTCAATGGCTTTTCCGTAAAGATCAAGCTGAACCCTGTAGCGTTTCGCTAAAATAGGACGTGCCTGCTGAAATCCTCCCGGATACTTTCCTTGAATGGCATCTGTTTTGTAATCTATCAAAACAACACCATCTTTGTCTTCAAATAAACAGTCAATTACCCCTTGAATCAAGACATGTTCACCCATTGCTTCTTCATATAGTTCTTCCGCAGGCAATGCATAACTGAAGGGAACCTCCCTCTCAATTCGGTCTGCTTTTTGAAGTCTTTTTCCGATATCCGTCTGGAAAAAATGAACAATAGAGTCAATCTCAATGCTGCCAGCCTGTTCTTTCGTCAGAATTTCTTTTGTGATAAGCTCCTGTATCTTTTGTTCGGTATTTTTGGACGTTACCGGTTCTCTCAGGCTGAGCTGCTGCATGACAGCATGCATAGCTGTCCCTTTTTCTGCAGCCGTGAGCGATTTTTTCTGCATGAATTTTGGACGGTCATACATAAAGGTGTCTTTCTGAGTCCGCAGAATGGTTTCATCACTGTATTCATCTCTGAATTCCTGCTGCCTTTTCACTTCCGATACAGATTGCTTTGAACGGAATACGGTGGCAAACTGATGCTGATACGTCCATGATAACCGGGCTTTTATTTGATCTTGATAATCTGACTGCTGTGCAACAGGTTCAAGGTTCTTCAAAGCACTTAGCATTTCCTGATCGTACTTTTTCTCCTCTTTTTGACTGTCATACAGTTCCTCATCATCCATGACGGTAATTTCCCACCTGGATGGGTGGTCCAGAATGAAAGGACTAGTCTCTTCGCTATTCTCCCTGAGCCTTTCTGCATCCTCGTGCCGGACTAATGCAGGACCGATCCAGTCAAGATACGATTTAGCCTGTGCCCGTTCAAAATCCGGGAGCAGCCACTCCTCTTGAGTCATTGAATTTTGCCAATCAGACAGCGTTTTTCCGGCGTCTTTCAAAGTGCCAACTAAGAAAAGTTTCTCTTTTGCACGTGTTAAAGCTACATACAAAACACGGAGCTCTTCTGACAGCAGTTCAATTTTCATCTTTTTCTTCATGGCTGTGAGCGGCAAGGTTGGATAGCTGATTCGAAGGGACGGCTGAATCAGCTTCGTAGCAAATCCAAGTTCCTTATCGAGCAAATATTTTTTATTCATATCCATCATATTAAACTGTCTTGCAAGCCCTGCAGCGAATACAACCGGAAACTCCAGTCCTTTGCTGCTGTGAATGGTCATCAGCCTGACCACATCTTCCTGCTCTCCAAGAGCTCTTGCAGCACCAAGGTCATCACCGCGTTCTTGCATCCGCTCTATAAAGCGAAGGAAACGAAAAAGTCCTCTGAAGGTTGTTGCTTCATACTGGCGGGCTCTATCATAAAGCGCCCGCAAATTTGCCTGCCGCTGCTTACCGCCCGGCATTCCTCCGACATAATTAAAAAATTTCGTATCCCGGTACAGCTGCCAGATTAATTCGGAAACTGAGCCCATGCGAGCGAGTTCCCTCCATGTTTGCAGCTGATTATAAAATGACTGCAGTCTTCTGCTGAGTGCAGCGTCTTCCATGGACGCTTCCGATAAGAAAATTTTTAAAGCTTCAAAATACGCTCCTTTTTTTGAATACGTCCGGATGATTGCCAGTTCATTTGTATTCAGTCCAACAACAGGCGATCTTAAAACAGATGCAAGCGGAACATCCTGGTATGGATTATCAATCACTTTGAGCAGTGACATCATAATAGCGACTTCAGTTGCTTCAAAATAGCCGCCTGAGAGGTTGGCATACACAGGAATGCCTTCCTGCTTAAACTCCTCAATAATTTGGGGCGCCCATGGCATAGAGCGGAGCAGGATCACAACATCTCTGTATGTGATGTTCCGGGTTCCTCCGATTTTGCGGTCATAAATCTGAAATTTATCCTGAATCATGACGCGGATTTTCTTTGCCATGACTCTTGCTTCAAGCTGAACAGTCTGAAGTTCTTCAAGATGAAATTGTGCATTATCCTCTGAATCGTCCTCTTCCTCATCTTTGCCGCGGTTTATAAGCAGAAGTTCAGCCCGCATTTTCTCAGAATCCGGATAAGACGCCCCAAGCTTCAGCTCAGCATCAAGGTCGTAGGCGACCTCCCCAACCTTCTCTCCCATCAGCTGTTTGAAAAGAAAGTTTGTGCCGTCGATCACTTCTGAACGGCTTCTGAAGTTTTTAGATAAATCGATGCGGAGGCCGCTGTGCTGTCCTTCTTTTGAGAAGGTTTTATATTTGCTTAAAAATAAGAACGGCTCAGCAAGACGGAATCTGTAGATTGATTGTTTTACATCCCCTACCATAAACAGGTTTCCCGGGCCCCTTTTCGTTACTAGCCTGAGTATGGTTTCCTGAACAAGATTTGTATCCTGATACTCATCGACAAGAACCTCTTCAAACTGATTTTGATAATCAAGAGCTGCTTCACTTGCCTGCAGATGACCAAGCTCATCAGGTGTTCCAAGAATTTGAAGGCAGTAGTGCTCGAGATCTGAGAAATCAACAATTCCTTTTTGCTTTTTCATTTCATCAAAACGTGCACCAAACAGCTTTACAAGCCCTGTAAGTGTTTCGATGACAGGTTTTAATTCCCGTAAATCCTGCAAATGGCTTTCATAAGAACGTCCAAACAGCTCTTCCTGCAGCTGTTCAATCTGCTTTTTTGCTGAATTTCGCAGTGCGGTAGTCTGTTCCAGCAATTCCTTGCTGTATTCAGCACCCCTGCATGCCTTTGCCCGTGAAAATGACGTCAGCGCCATTTTCCCCGCCAATTCCTGCCACGAATTCTTTGCTTCAATCAGTTCCTGAACCTGTCTGATATCATCAGTCAGATTTTCCGCACGCGGAGCGGGACCGCCCGGTTTTTCAGTCAGTGCAAGCGCCCGCTGCAGTTTTTCGAGACTGCTTGTAAGCTGCATGGATATATCTGCAGTAAGATATGGGAAAAATGGCAAGTTTTCAAGCCGTTCTTCTTCGCCGTATATCTTTGCAAGCTCATCAAGCCACATAGACGGATTCGGATGTGAACGCGAAAATTGATAGAGTGCACGTATAAGTGTCTGCAGGTCTGAATCACTTCTATCTGTTGTATAGCGGTCTACTAGATCAAAAAAAGCTTCATTATCTGCAAGGCTGTATTGTTCTTCAAAAATATCATCGAGCACCTCATCAATCAGGAGCTGTCCCTCTGTTTCATCTGCAATCCGGAAGCCCGGATCCAAATCGATTAAGTAATAGTATTTCCTCACCACATTCAAACAGAAGGAATGAAGCGTAGAAATTGCTGCCCGATTTAAAAGGGACAGCTGTCTTCTCAAATGAAGGGAAGAGGGGTTTTCCTTCAATGCTTTTTCAAGCGCTTCGCCGATCCGGTTTCTCATTTCTGCCGCAGACGCATTCGTGAAAGTTGCGACTAATAGTCGGTCCACATCGACCGGATTTTCTTTTGAAATGATTTTGCGGATGATTCTCTCTACGAGCACAGCTGTTTTTCCTGATCCTGCAGCTGCTGCCACAAGAATATCCTGCCCGCCTGAGACGATCGCTTTCCATTGATCATCTGTCCACTGGCTGTCACTTGGTTTCGGTATCATTCTCTTCCCCCCCTGCTTCGTTCCGCAATCTAGCGAGAATAACATCATTTTTGTCATCCTTCAGCATGCGGTATTGATTTTCCGCCAATGATTGATCAAATTGACAGACTGACTTAAAGGAGCAAAACGTGCATGGCACTTTCTCCTTCATTTTGTATGGAGCGATGTCCACAACTCCGTTTGTAATATCGGTTCCTATGCTTTGGAAAATGGAGCGCACATGACCGCGGAGCAAATCAAATTCGCCTTCGCTTGCAATCGCAGAGTCAGACCTGAAGCCGCCATCCTTTTTAAGGCCGGCAGATACAATTTTCGAAAGACCGCTGTCTAATGTCTGATCCATTAACCGAACAGCTTCCTCATCTCCAAGGAGCAGCCCCTTCATTTTGAACTTCTTGAAAATCTCCTCTTCAATTTTATCCTGAGGCAGCTGAGATGCAGTCTGAATCATCGGATCATGCACGTGAAAATAAAGCACGCCTGCAGGAGTCGCTTCCACTCCAAGCCAGCTTTTAGAATGTGTAATAATCACATCTAAATACGTCAGCATTTGCAGGGCCAGTCCGTAATACACCTCTGCTAGATTCAGAGCTTTATCGCTTGATTTAAAATCAACGATTCGGAGAAGAATCCCTTTTGAGCTTTCCGCCTTATCCACGCGGTCAATCCTTCCGATCAATTCCATCGTGCATCCATTATCAAGCTGAAAACGGATAGGAGGCAGCGGACCGCCTTTGCCAAAACCGAGCTCAAGACCAGCCGGAGCAAATCCGCTTGCCTTCGCATGCTCGCTTAAAATAGACGATGCTCTCGTTATAATGCTGACTAGCTTTCTTTTTAAATAGTGATGACGGTTTGAGCTTAATAGAATTTCCCTTTGAAGCCTTGGAGCCAGCGTTTCAACTGCATCATGGGAAAGACGGGCACACTGGTCTTTCGATAAATCCTTCCAATCAAGCTTTAATTGCTGCATGCGATCTGAAATCAGTTTTAAAGCAGAGTGAAACATCTGACCGATATCTGGTGCCTCCAAGCGGAAATACTGCCGTTCCTTTAGCTTTAATCCGTGCGTTGCATAATGGGAAAACGCGCAGGCCTTAAACATTTCCATCCGCGAAACACTGCCTTGAATGTGCTCGCCGTACAGCTCTCTGCTGATATCTGATTGCAGCGTTTCTGCCTCATTTCGGTAAAACAGGCTTCCCACAACTTTTGATAATGTTTCTTTTTGTTCCTGCTGCGTAAAATACGTATACGTATCCCACCAGATGGAGCTGATTGGATAGCTTCGTTTCCAGGCTTGAAGCTGGGATGTCAAATAAGATAGAGTAACATCTTCATTCACAATGAAGGACAGCTGCTCCTCTTCAGGCAGTTCCTCAGGCTCATTTATAAAGATTTCCGTTTGAATGTCCGGAAATAAATCTCTTAACCTTTTTATGATCATGGAAGGCAGCAAAGCTTTTCCCTCTTCATCTGCAAGTGGATAGGAGATATACAGCTCATGGGATGCGCCGGCCAATGCTAAATAAATGATAAAACTCTCATCTAAAAGCTGCTCGCGCGCAGTTGGCGCAAGCTCAATCCCCTGATGGTGGAGGGACATCCGGTCTTCCTCTGTCAGCACGCCTTTTTCCATCGGTCTAGCAGGAAGGACACCATCGTTCGCCCCAACAACAAATGAAATCTTTACGTTAAGCAGCCTTGATCGTTCTAAGCTTGCGATGACAACCTGATCAATTGCTGGCGGAACCAGCGCAAACTTCATTGCTTCAAGTCCCGTTTCAATCATTTCAGAAAATAGCTTGCGGGAGAGGGAATGTTCATTCATCATCTCAGCAAACTCATCAAGCATTCCTGTTACAGCACTCCATACTTGAGCATGTTCTCTTGCCTCGATCAGTCTTCCCGCTTCCTCAGCCTCCACTCTCAGCTGCTCAAGCTTAAGCGGGATATCCAGCTCTTCAAGAAACAGGTACAGAGCCTCTGCCATGCCGATGCCGTTTTTAGCACCTTTCATTCTTTGAGCGAGTCCGTGCAGCGGCCGGACAACCAGATCCCTTAGCTGATTGATCATTTCTTCCATTTCATTTTCTTCATCTGTTCTGACATACTCATCGTCCAGAGAATAGTATCTGCGGTAAACAAAGCGTTCTTCCTTCGTCCATTTGCTGCCCTGAATCCCATATGAAAGCACGTAGTTTTCAAACTGATCCATTTTTTCCCGCATATCCCGCTTGTCGGCATCAAGAGGAAGAAGGAGTTCTGTTTTAATGCAGCGGAACACAGCTTCATAGCGCCAGTTGCCATTTAAGACTTCCAGGGCGGATCTGATCAGTTCAATGACAGGGTGATTCAGCATTGAACGCTTTTGATCGATAAAAAAAGGAATCTCATAATCTCTGAACACTTGTTCAATTAAGTCCTGATAGTCGCCGATATTCCGAATTAAAACGGCAAGATCTTTATAGCGGTAACTTTCATTCATAACAAAACCGCGGATTTTTCTGGCTATCCCTTCTATCTCTGAGCGGCGGGACGCGGCCTGGGCAATCACCGCGGTTGTTTCACCTTCGTACGGCTTTACTGGTCTTGACTCAAGATATCGTTCAAGATGGGCAAGAGACGGACGTTCTATAAATCTCGGCATCTCGTTTAATACGAGCACCTCATCCACATCCATCTTTGATTCTTCAGCAAGCATTGAGAGCTTATGATAGGTCATTCCCGTCATTCTGAATAAATGAAGCTCATGCGGCAGATGCTCATGAAACGGCTTGTCCGCTGTAAGTGCAATGGTTACGCTTTTCGCATGATTCATAAATGCCGTAATCACTTCATACTCCTGCGGTGTAAAGCTGTGAAATCCATCTATATAAATATCAGCACTTTGAATATAAGATGATTCGGCAATTTTCTCTGCCAAAAGCTTGAGATAATCCTCTGAATCAACATACGTTCCGCTGAGTTCAATCTCAAGCTGTTTATAAAGGAGGATAACATCATGAAGCTTATCAGCAAGCGCCTTTTCCTGCCGGGTAGCATTTACTGACATCCTCTCGAGCTTCTCTTCCATATCCTGCGGTGTGAGGCAATAGCGCTTCAGTTCTGTAATCATCGACTCAATATGTTCGATAAATCCGCTTTTGCTGCTTGCTTTTGCAAAAATTTTAAACTCCTGCTTATGCTGTTCTACAAGCTTCCGGAGCATCATTTGAATCCCTGTTCCAGAAATATGATAACGGCTGATTCCTCCCGTTTCCTGCAGAATTCTCCAGGCCAGGCGGCTGAAGCTGAATATTTGAGCCCGCATCATCCCGCCTAAATCTGGCGTCTTGATCAGCTCATATTCAATGCCAAACGTCATTTGATCCGGCACCAAATAAACGATTGGTTCTCCCTCCGGCTGATCAAAAAGATCCATGCGGATTTCATTTAACAGCCGGTGTGTTTTCCCGCTTCCAGATCTCCCTAAAACAAATCTTACTCCCACATTCAGGACCCCTCTCTTAGAAAAGCGCAAGCGCCTTGGTTAGCTCCGGCCTGCAGATAAGGATCCGACGGAAAAGTCCGGGTTGGACTTTTTTTGGCGGAGCCTTTCTGACCGGGGAGTTAGGCGATCCGCTTGCCATCAATGATCAAAATTTTATCCTTTCCTATGACAAGCGCAAGCGCTTTGACCTTACTCAGGTCTTAGCCTTTTCTCTTTTCTAATCTTTAAAGAATAAAAAGGCATACCAGTATGCCTTTTTATTTTTCCATCTATTTCACTCGTATTCTCTCCCTCTATTTTACTTGAAAAGACATGGGAATACCATTCCCGCACACTTGCCAAGTTTTGCAGAAACAGCAGGCGAACGCCTCGCTGGGCTGATGCATAGATTATAAGAAAAGCGTAAACGCCCGTTTAGCGCAGGCAGACAGATAAGAATTCGGCAGAAAAGTCCGGTTTTGACTTTTTTGTCGAATTTGTTCTGGGCGATGGAGCTAGACATAGATGCTGGATACTTTATAAATTATGATATGTTAGAAAAGGAGGCAGAAAAATGAATAGAATCAATCTGCTTTCATTCTTTTTTTTACTCACGGCTTCTATGCGGCAGGGCTCCTTGCTTTTGGGCCGCTTACAGAGATGGCAGGCAGGAAAAAGATTCTGATTGGCGGATTTGGCTGCTCCATTCTAATCACTGTTTCGCTTGCATATGCATCTCCTGACACTTTTCTTCTTCTGCGCTCATTTCAAGGATTCTGTTTAGGCTGCTTTGCACCTGTGGCTTATGCTTATTGTTTTGAAACATTTGATGAAAGAACACGAACGCGGCTGATTTCCCTTATCAATATGGGGTTTTTAATGTCTGACATCATCGGGCAGCTGATCAGTTCGGCCCTTGCAGAAGCTTTCAATTGGGCTGCGGTGTTTTATTTTTTTGCTTGCATGTATGCTGTTGTTACAGTTGTGATGGTATTTTTAATTGAGGAAAAAAAGAGGGGAACTGTGCAAAAAAAGTTCTTCTCTTCTTTAGGTTCTATTCTTCAAAACAAAAAATTGCTGTTATGTTATCTCCTTACATTCGTAATGCTTATGTCTTTTGTCGCTTACTATGAAGGGATTCACAGAGAATACGGCGGAACTGTTTCAAATGAGGCTTTGTTCTGGAGCAAAGCAGCAGGATTAACCGGGGTATTCTTCTCGCTCATCAGTGTAAAGTGGATTTTAAAATACGGGAAACTGACTGCTGTCAGGTATGCAATGATTGGAATGATCCTTTCATTTCTGTTTACATTTTCAAGCACGAATCTTTACATGTCAGCGGGACTTTCTGTCTTATACACGGCATCGCTGTTTGTATACCCGCGGTCATTTCACTTATCGGCGAATACGGAGGCCGTGACAGGGCAACTGCCGTATCCCTCTATTCTTTTCTGCTTTTAGCCGGTGCAAGCTTAGGCCCTTTAATTGCGGGCATCTTCTCTTTTCATGAAATTCTGTTTTTATTCTCAGTCTAATACAGCATAGCCGTTCTTTTTACAATCAGAAAATAGGTTCACTCTTTCACTTTCCCGATCACATCATCCTGGCTGATCAATCCGAATTGACGGCTGTCACGGCTTACTAGACGATTATCCCCCAAAACAAAAAGATAGCCTTCTGGAATTGTTTTTCTTCCGGTGATTTCTTTTAATGTAAAGTTCCCTGTTAATTTGCCGAAAGGAGTCTCTTTTTTCTGCGACTTCAAATATGGTTCTTCCATAGCTTTGCCATTCACGAACAGCTTATCGTTTTTATATTCGAGTTCATCCCCGGGCAAACCGATCACTCTTTTGATATAAGCATCTTCTTTGCCCGGTGCTTTAAACACAACGATATCAAAGCGCTTGAAATCAAACAGGCGGTGATTTACCTTGTTTATGGACAGCAGATGTCCGGCTGTTAAAGTGGGCTGCATGGAAACACCCTCTACCTTGTAATCAACGAAAACGAGATTTTTTATGGTAATAATGAGCAAGAAAGTGATGACAGTTGAAAAAAACCAGTATCTTTTTCTCATCTTAACTCCCCCGTAAACTTAATGATCTCTTTTCTTCTCAAGCATTTTAACATTCAGGCGCTTTTCGAGTTGCTTGCCGATGAACCACAATAAAATAATCACAACAACGGCAATGACCGTTCTCTCAGGCTGCGTAATCATAGCCCGCAAATCGTAGCCGATGAAACTGATCAAAAAGATCATCACAAACTTTCCGGAGAGCACAGCCAAACTGAATTGCCAAATACTCACCTTGGACAGTCCTGCTACGATATTAACTGCTGCAGAGGGCGTAAACGGGAAGCAAAGCAGTAAAAACAAAGGACCAAACCCGTGCCTCTCAAGCCACCCCATCATTCTCTGCACAGTCGCGTTCCGGCTGAAAATCCTGAAGAACCTCTCCTGTCCGTATTTACGTATGATCAAAAACAAGATGATTGCCCCAAGACAGCTGCCAATCCAAGAATAAATAAAACCAAACCACAGACCAAACGAATTGGCATTGGCTACAACAAAAACCACTAACGGCAAAAACGGCAGAAATGCTTCAAGCAAAGGCAGGCCTATGCCGAGCAGCGGGCCAAACGAACGGTAATCTTTGAAAAACTCCATCATTCTTTCCATTGTAAAATAATCCAGAAACGCCTCGAGTTCCATGCGGTAAGCTCCTTATATCTTTATCTATGCTATTATTTTACACGTTTGTGTAAAGACTTTAAACATAGAGGGGTATATTGCGGTGTGGAGCATGCATAAAACAGTCTTGCATTTCATAAGCTGATAAAGTAAAATAAAATCGAACGTACGTTCTTTTTATAATGTTGAAGCGAGGTTTTTTTGATGACGAGAATTCCCTCAGACCTTCGAGATGCAATTGAAATGTCCATTTACCTCCCGATGACCATTTCCATATTCAACCGGGACTTATCTATCATTGAACAAAGTCCATTCAAGCTTAAACAGCCCTATCTTAACATCGTGGAAGAATCACTCAAGCTTGCACAAAAGGATCTGACAGTCGTACGCCATGAACTGAAAAAAAACAGCATTAAAGTCAGCCAGGTACAAAGAGATGAAGCATTTACCATGTATTCATTCATCTTTAAAGGCTACGAGGAGCAGCACAATTATTTTAATCCCCGAATACGCAATAAAGTATGCGAACTGATGGAAGATTATTTATTTAAAGTCATAAAAAAGTAATTAATGCTTGTTCAGCTCACAATGTATGTGAAGGTATTTTATATATCCCTTTGGGTTGTTGGGAATTTAATTTATGAATCATTCACCCTTCTTCCGCAGCCTTTGGTTAATTTAATTATGGATGGTGGAGTTTATTCCCCTTTTTATTATTTGTTACAAGTTGTATGAACCCGTTAGTTCGAATTTGATTAACTATGCGTATAACAGATTGAAATAATTTATAAAGAAATAGCTTTATATCGAAAATTGACCGTAAAAAACCATGTGGAAAGGGTTAAAAACTTGAGAACTCACAGTTTGCGCTGTGGGTTTTTCATTTTACTCATAAATTTTCAATGCAATTATTCGATAACCTTTTCTAAGATAATTCTTTCTTTAAATCCCCCACGTTTCTCCTTTTTCTGAGCCTTTATCTCTAATACTTTATCCATTTCAAAGTTATAAGCTAATGCTATACCGTCAGGTACTGATGAAACTTTTTTAAAGATGATCGTTTAATGTTATTTTCGTCTATTGCACGTACTTTTCTTGAAATACGAGGACTATAATTGAAGCCCTCTAACATTTGCGTCCACCGATAATTAATTACGGTAAACAAAAAATCGTTGTACTGTTTAAGTGTTAATACATCGTGTTTATTAAAAAACACCTTACCTTCATAAAGGTATAAACCATATATTTCGTAGGTTTCACGGTTAAGGTTTTTAAAACGCCAACAAACATCCTGCTTTAATGTTCTCACTATGTTTTTTACCGTAAATTCATATTCACGGGCTAACCCAATGGTATTAAAGTCAATCTTTTCAAACCTTATTGGTTGTACAGATTGCTTTATATTAAAGAATAGGGATATTAATTCTTTTGTGTAAGTTATAATTCCCGACGGTTTCTTTATGTTTGGACTTTGTATTAAATCAAAGTAAATAGTTTGGTTCCAATAATACTTCAAGCAAAGTTTAGCAATATCATTAAAATCAAAGGTTATTACCCCTTCTTTAAGTTCATTAGTATTAACCACTAATTCAACTAACGCCTTTGACCATGCCATTTTATATGTATTATCAAATAAAATAAGGTCATTCCATTGTTTAATGTAAGTGTCCATTGTTAACCCATTCCCAGTTATTTTTGATAAATCATTATATCAAATATTTCCAATGGGCAGAAACATTACAAAAACGCCTGCAACCTTTGGAAAAACCTCCGTAGAGCTACAAGCGTTATAATCTTGATTACTTTTTAAAAATTGCGTTTAACGGACTAAATGCTTCATGCTAATCCTTAACGATAGCCTCCGTCATTTATACGTAACGGCGTGTCATTGTCATATCTCTGCAAGCTAAACGGCTCACTACCGTGTTTCCTAAAACAATAATAGGATTAGCCGTTTAAGAATAACCCACTTTTGATATTCTACTTTCTAATCATTCGCCAGATATTTTTTACTTACTCAATACTTCCAAAAAAATAAATCGACAAAACATTTGTCGAATGACACAGCCATTTCCCCCCATTGCGTATAAGTTATGTTGAAATACTGTCGAAATAGCGTCGAAATCTTGTCGAACTGGTTGCAAATTTTCTAATTATACACGCCCATTGCATATATTGTCAATATTTAGTATTCGTGCTACGATTCACTTATCTTTAAAATTAGGAGGAGAAGACCGCATGGCTAAAAAATTTGAAAGCCCAATGTACTATATAACACTTGCAGATACATTTTAAAATGTAATGGATACAGCGATTTTAGTTTACTTGGTTTAGGGCATGGATTTAGAGATTTATGTTTTGAAGTGTACGATCTAGAAAATGACCTAGGGAAACATGGGAAATGCTGCATTTACAGGTTTGATGGTAGAAGCAATTGTATTGAGGTGAACAAAATGAGTGAAGTAAAGGAATTGGACACACTTTATCATTTATATGAATATGTTTCCGAAAGAAAGATTGACGATGAAGAACGATTGAAACGATTGGAACTGGCAGAAAGAAAACGCAAAGAATTCTTTGAAGTCGAGAAGAAAATGGAGAACAAAAATGTGTATTGGCATTTATTTCTTCTGATTTCTGAACTCAACTATTATTATGTGAAATACTCAATGCACGAAAAAATAATCGGCAAGGAAATCATCGAAATCATTAACCGTGGCGATTATATGTACGGAAGATCAGATGATCCGATCATCGCATCGATTCTCGTGAGCATGTATCAAACGGGAAAATCAGATGAAGCCATCTCTGTGTTACAGAAATTGACTCCTTTCTTTCTCGATTCTTTGAAAGAAGACGATTATTTTATGCCGTCATATCCGGTGGAAGAATTCGTCAAATTTATCTTGGAAGCCATCGCATCAATGGATGAAGCTCAAAAATGGAAGTTTTTCGATTCCCTCGTTTCCTTGATCGCCAATAATATCGGTTGTTTTTTTCTGCTAGAACGAGAATCCCAAGTAATTAACCGTGCGGGTGATTACTTAGATAAATTGTTGGAGATGGTGGACTCGGACAGCCTTCGTTATCAATTTATCCAGTGCATTAAGAACGAATATCTTGAACTGGTAGGAACGGAAGAAGATGAAGTGCTGGATTCTCAATGTTCATTAAAAAAAATCATGCAAAAAATGAATTTGGCAGGTTTCGAGGAAAACAAGGAGACCATTCTATTTTATATCGATTTGTATAGGGACAATTTCTTAAACAGTTTCATTGTCTCTGCATATGAAATGAAATCCAGCAGTTCTACGACGAAATGGAAAATAGACCTTTTGAAAGGAATTGCCTTCGAATCAGAGAAATATTGGGATACGTTCAGGAACATGAATTCCTGTAGTCATGATTACCCTCATGACAAATGGGCACTCGAATACTTAGAGAAAAATAAAAAACGGATTCTCGATGAATTATCGAAAAAGGATTGGTCCAAAGATTCTTTTTTCCGTATCGCTACCGCGTTGTATCTGTCTGAGAGGAAATATCAGCAAGCTGCCGATTTCCTTTTTGAAATCGAGGAAAAGGATGAAGAGGTTTACAGGCTGATTACCGATGTATATAAAGCGGTGAAACAATTTGAGGATATCCTTAATATCCTCCAAAATGCAAAAGAAGACGGCTTTGAAGTGGACGATTTAATCAATGAAATCAGTGAACTGAAGGAACTAGAGGACGAAAAGAATAAAAAAGCTGCCGCGGAGCGGTCAGCGAAGCTGAAAACAGCCTATTTTGGTCTCGACAAACTGACAAGGAAAATATTAATTATCATCTATGAACTGCTCAAGAATGATGATAAAGTCCGTCCGGAACAGATATTGAATGTCCTTCGCTGGAAAGAAAATCAGAACCGCTTCCTTATGCAGCATGTAAATAAACTGATTCAACACGGCATGATACATTCGGACGGAAATACATTGTACGGAATGGATCCGATGATCGAAGAACTGGTTGCGAAAGTAGCCGATCCGAAGCTTGAGGCACAGGTCATAAAAGCGAGCAGTAACAAATTGTACAAGCAAGTCTTCTTTCATGGGTCGGAGCTCGATTTATATCGAGTGCTTTGCGACCTCTTTCCGCAAAGCTATGTGTTCCCGAATATGAGTTTGCAGACCATCATCGATTATGAAAAATTAAAACCTTTGGTGGATTATGAAACATTCCAGTATTATCTCATGACACATGTTGATTTCGCCATCGTCAACAGCTTCAGCTATTTCCCGATGATTGTCATCGAAAAAGACAGCGATTACCATAACCATCCTGACGCGGTGCGCAAGGATAATATGAAAAATCTCATATTCCAGCTATCAGGCATACCACTTATACGTATTCGTTACACGAGCGCCATGAGTGCTGAACAACTTCGCCGCGACATCATTTCAGCTACAAAGCCTTTCATCTTGGAACATTTGGATAAAGAAGACCATTTCTCAAAAATCCTTATTCAATCCGTCGATTTATCCAAATTCGAGGTGGCGGAAGAAGTCGATTTAAATAAGATTTCAGCCATCGTGGCATCATTGGTCGGTCCTGCAATCAAGGACCGTATTACGGTCCTTGGCATGGAAGATGAGCGACTTGTCATCGAAATCCCGCAGGATCTGTTTGTTTTAACCCATAGCAAACCGCATATTGAAAAAGAATTGAAAAGAGAATTTTCTGCGATTAAGGATGTCGTTTTTCGATGGAAATAAAAAGCTGCCTTGAAGGCAGAGCGAGAAAATTACAAGAAAAAAGCCAACTTTTCAGTTGGCTTTTTGTAATAGATAATCATCTTCGTACATCAATTTGAATTGATAGGCAGTTTTTCTACTGCCTTTACAGCATCGATGATGCCTGTTTAATTTATAACATCAAGTTCCGCTATCGCTTCACTTATTCGCTCATATGTTTTATTGTACTCCCCGTTCAAGGATAATTGCACAACGGATTTCCCGACTTTCGAGACAGGCTATTTTGTTATGCTCTTTTTTTGATTTTTGGCTTTTTGAATTTTCATGGGAGTTTAATAAGAAAAAATAAAAACGCCAACCGACGCAAGGCAGACCTATACTTTATGTTGGTGTCCTAATTTATGACCTTCACTCCGACCACACTTTCAAATCCAACTCGTTCAAACTCTCCGTCCTTTACTTCAATACGCAGCTCACGCGTTATCGGATCGACGTAATGAACACGGCCTGTAATGTCGTGAGTAAATTCACATTTTTTATAAACAAAAAAACACCCTTAAGAGTGTTTTTAAAAATTAAAATCATCCTCTTCCTTAGAAGAAGCAATTTGCTTATAGCTTTCTTCATCAGGTGGCTCAGCTAAGTCTATGTAATTTCTTGCTAATAAAAACTGAAATCTTTCTACTTCGATAGACTCCCATTCGGATTCATTGGTTATACCCCTAAATTGATTCACTTCAAAAATCATTTCATTTATATCATTAAATATTTTATTTTCATTAAACGACTCAACTATATCAGAATAAAATATGTATTCTTCTTTTTTAATCAATCTATTTATATAGTTTTTGATTTTTTCTATATAACCCTGTTCTATGGAATCTATGTAAGAAACATATCCTTTTATTATATTTTTCTTAGAGTAGTCTCCACTTACCAGAGCGTTATGAATCATAGCTCTTACTTTTCTCTTCATTTGTTTACTTGCTTTAATTCTATTATCATTTACTGTAATTCCTGTAACCATTTTATGTGAAGAAGGAGATAGCAATCGTGTTTTAGAGGAATTAAGAGTGAAACCTTCATCAATAATTATATCTTGAATAAGATTTTTAACTTTTCTTAATACCATTTTATTGTCACATGAAAATGTTAAGTCGTCTGCATATCTAGTATATAAGATATCCCTTTTTGAACATAAACCTTTTAATCTCTTATCTAATTTATAACAGATTAAATTAGATATGTAAGGAGAACATGCTCCACCTTGTGGTAAATATCCATTATATGTACTTAGATTTGTTAAAGTATTTGATACTAATGAATTGTATCCTAGACTTTTGAATAGATAAAATACTCTTTCTCTCTTTATACTAGTGAAAAAATCTTTAATATCTAATTGTAATAAATATAGACTATATCTATGATGCTCTGCATTCACTTTACTACCATTACCTATACCTTTTTGGAAGGCCATTGATTCATCAGATACCTTTATTTTTTCAAGTATCTCTGCTAGTATCCATCTCTGAACTAGTTTAAGTGAATAATTTGGACTGTTTATCTCTCTTTTAGTGCCATTCTTTTTATAAATATCAAAAGAATTATAAAATAAATAAGTCTTTTTAGATAATAAATACAACATTGTTTTACTTATACCAATGGAATTTGAAAGAGATTCATAATCTTTAATTATTGGTAAGTCTAAGGAGTACAAAATAAAACTGTTTGTAAAATCATTTTTCATATTACCGCTCCTCTTACCTGAAATTCTTTTATCTGAAGAATGTTTATTGCTTCACGAGGGTGAAGTAATGGACTTTCTTTAGGTAAATCTAGTTCTCACATAACACAATAGAAGACGAACCGTCCCCCACATAACTAAACCATAATAGCAATGTACATCATTATGAATTTAGCCAGTAGCATCTAAGAAGAGCGGTAATACTCACTCCTAATAATACCAAATCTTATTCTGTCATACAAAACATTTTTATCTTGAATATCGATGTTACCTAGTAGTTCATTCACCTTTTTATATCCTGTTTCTGTTAAAGAGTATACGGTTCTACCTTCTTTTATATTTTTGCTAATATATTTATCTTTGTAGAGAAGTTTTAAAGTTGGTCTGAAGAGGGTGTCAAAATCTTCCAATTCGTGACCTTTATCTTTAAATAAAAATTTTAAGGATTCGGTTAAAACTTCCATATCAATTTTTTTGAAAAAGTATAAAATTAGTGGAACAAAATAGTATAAACCAATTAGAGTATTGATTGGCTTATATAATCCGTTTGAATTATTTTTTTTATTATTTTCAAAAGTCTTTTTTAACTTTTCATTCAAGCCATCTAATTCTTTATTATAAAAAATTACCCGACCTTTTCCTTTATTTTTTAATGTCTTAATTGGGCCAAGCATAATAAAGCTTTTTTGTCTTTTGCTTTTTTCTTCAATTAATGCAATAACCTTATTAACCGTGTTATCGTTATTGGTAAATGCCCCTAACTCAACTAGAGAGCCAGGACTCTCACAGACTATACAAATAATGTCGCAATTATTTGCCAAAAATCTTTCTAGACTTAGTAAATCATAGTTTTTATTTTTATTTAGCATTTCAATAAATAAATCTTCCGGATATAAAATTCTAATATTTTCAAATTCTTCTAAACCATCTCTTATCTTATCTCGAACAGATATATAGTTATTACTGCTTGCCCCTCCACACAAAAAAACATCGATATATTTCTGATTTATTTTTTTATAGATTTCGTCATGAATTTTCACAAATATATCATTTTGAAAGGTCATCTTTTTATTTGTCATAGAATCACCCATTTCATTCCTAAAAAAACTCTCTTCAAAGTTAAAATTTTTTCATGCTCACCCAAACTTTTTATAATAAGGTAAATCATACCACATATAGTTTTATTTGATAATCTTGTTATAATTTTTCTTATTTTTGTGGAGGCATGAATAAAATTATTTTTAGGTGATATTTTTAATAAATTTATATTTTAAGGTAAGGACACTAATAAAGGAACCAGCAATGATTCACTGGTTCCTTTATTTATTGTCCTCGTCTTGCCACCCATAGAGTATGCTCTCTAGAAATAGCGTTTTCTGATTCATTTACATATTCGGATAACGAATCTGCAGATTTAACTTCAAAACTCATAGAATAAATTGAAGTTAATTCTTGAGCAGCTAAACCATATGCTTGTGCAAGCTCTTGATGCCGTTTTACCTGCAACCAAGTAATTGTTACCGTCGCTAATGCTGAAAGAATACCAGTAATATTAATTGTCCAGTTTTGGTTTACAAGAACTAAGATATAAATTATAGATAAAAATTGAAAAAGAAACGAAACTATGAATAAAAAACTTTCCCTTTTTCGGTTATATTCACTTCTATCTGAGTACCAATCTTGCTGATTTTGAACACGATATTGTAAATATACCTCAAGACGTTGGGAAAAGTTCAATTTTCTGATATCCTTCATTGATTTGGTAATGTATCCTTGATTTTTAGAGCTACTTACTAGAACAGACGATAAGTTTTTTCGCTCTTGTAAAACGTTTTTGATCGATTCAATAAAAAGCCTATTTGCCTCTTCTTCTGACAATGTTATTTTGAAAGGTTCTGCTCCCATAATATAACGCCAACACAATGTCTTAATTGATTCAGCTAATGCTCGGCCATCAAACCAGACTCGTTCTTTTTTCCTTATTCTTAATAGGATAGTAACAAAAAGACTTCCTAACATTGATATACCAACAAAAATAAGAAGGCCCCTATAAAATCCAATAAATACACTAAAGATTGTTGAGAGAAGCAAAAAAAATAACTGGAGTTTAATTAGGAATATATACTCTTTTTGGGCAGCAGAAGACGCATTATCAGCAGAATCGAAAATTGTTGGAAACTCTAATTTTATTTTATTAGTCATGTCAAACCTCTTTTTTCTTCCTTATATTACCATCTTATATTTGTAAGTTATCTATTAACTTTTTGATTTTTGATATCTGAATTTTAGTTGTTTCTCTTTCCCATTCAACATTAGAAAGCGTTCTAGCAACTTCACTAAATTCTTTGTACTTATTAATATTTCCTAAACCGTAGTAAGCTTCTTCCATGGTTGCTACAATCCAGTATTTATCACTTCTTTCCTTAAAGCTATCTTGAACAAATAATGCCTCACAAATGTCAATAACTTTTTGTCTAATTCTATTTGCAATTATAAAATCAGCGATGGACTCATGTTTGTTATTCATCTTACTGTTATTATTCGCTCTGACGTTATATAAGTATGCTAGATTTATTCCATTATAATAGTCGTTTCTGATATAAAATCCTTTTTCATAATAAAAAATTGACTTATTTAAGTAATCAATCTCGCCCACTTCCTCCCATAGCCGTTTATAAATAGCCCCTGCAAGCCCTAAAGATTCAGGGTCTGTGGTTATATCAATATTAAGCCGTTCTAAAAAACCCAAGGCTTCATTTAGCGCATCCACATGATTTGGAAGCTTACTTTTATATGTTGCCAAAGTAAGCTTTTGTAAAATATAATCATTATTCGGATCAATTTGTGCTGCATGTTCCAATACACATTTTGCAGCGTGAAAATCGTTCTTTGAAAAGAAGATATTGGCAGTTTCAATAATATTCCCCAGATTCTCTATTCGTTTCTCTTTACTAGTAGTTTCGCTCTCCAAACCAAACCTTGGGGGTTCTAATTCTTTTAGGTAAGTATAAACTGGACTATCAATTTCCTCTGTGGTTAAAATCGTATTTATTGCATCAACAAGTTCTTTTTTAAATCGAAATGCTTCATCTACACCGATATCTTTTCCTAGATGTTCATATTGTCGAATTACAGTATGACTAACATCAAAGGGAGGTTTCAGTTCGCTTTCTGCAATAGAAATAGTAGTTTTGGGTCGCAAGGCATGGCGGACTCCTAACTCATAAAATGCATTTGGATTACTAGTAGACAAGTCCGCTATAACAACATCGGCTGTTATTAGATGTCTATACATTGGTACATCAATTGTACCAGAATGCTTAATCTCATCAGCTCTAATACATTCGAGCCCTGCCTCCAATGCTGCAGGTTTAATAATATTTTTGTAAGTTTTATCTAAATTAAGTTCTCTTCCTGTTGATAAGTCTGTTTTTACACCGTACCCCATAATTACAAAACATGTGCCTTTGCCGCTCATTATAATCGCCTTCTCTTTTTTTAATCACGCTCCATAAAGGAGCAATATAAATTACTTGTATTTTATCTAGTCGCCAAATCTTGCAACCTTCCTTCACTCCAACTGTAAACATGTATACCATTTTCAGACAAACAATTTGGTATAGTTCCATTGGTACCTTTTAATCTAATAGCATATACAGGCTTTCCTGAATTTAGAGTCATTTGTACCTCATGTGGTATCCAATAGCTTTTGTGAGTTTTCTCACCAACAAAAACTATTGTCCTTGCAGTTCCTATCATAGTTTTTGAAATAGCTTGTTTTATAACAGCTGAATCTTCAGTTTTCCATCTTTTTAATAGGTCTCTAACTCTAAAATTTAGACCTTTATATATTGAGTTAACTGCTCTACCCTTAATTGTTAAAACTACTTCTCTATCTTCTTCCTTATAACTAAAAAACACTACATTTGGCATTATACTCCCCCCTTCAATTTGTAATAAGTTGTATATATATACCATTTTATACTATTAATAATGAAATAGGTAGTAAAAAAGTCACTATATTATTTAATACCTAAATTATTTAGTCATTACTACAGAATGAAATAAAATTATTAATTTTATCTAGCAGATTGACTAGTTTTTGTATTAATTCCCAAGCTACAAATACTTAAAAGCTATTAATAAAGATATTAATTTAACGCTTAAAATTGATATAATAAAGTATGGAAAATCTTTAAAATATTCCCTCTTTCGCAATTGACGCTCATCTCAATTAACAGCTTTTTTAATTATTTGATTTTAGATTATATTCATGATGGCTCAACTAGGAAACATTGGGTATTGTCGGTGTTAATTAAATATGTTAAGTGTTCAAAAGAACCTTTACCTTCCACTCAGATGATTGATGTTATTAAGTCAGGAGTTGATATTAGGACGCGAGAAATACTAGATGTTAAGCGTATTTTAAGTAAAGTAAATTTGAAGTACATGAGAATAACAAAACTGGACTGGACTAGTTAGTATATCTCAACATGTTTTTAATTAATCGAATATTGAGTTTTTCGCAAACAAATTTCTTTGTTCTTTTGTTCAGAAAGTCAAGTTAAATAAGTATCATTTCTTGTTAAATGATACAGATATTAATTGACAAATAATTTCTATAAACCATATATTTAAACGGAAAAAGTTTTTGAAATATTTTCTTATGAACGGAGTAGAATAATGAATCTTTTAACTAATATTGATGAAGAATATAAAAAAATAAAAAATGATGGCAGAATTGGTTTTGATGAAAATTATCATCACTACCGAAAAATAAAATTTAATAATAGTTACAGTAGCAATGCTTTTTGGTGCTTAAAACAAAAAAAAATGAAGTTTATTATTGAAGAGGAGATAGACAAAATAAAGTTATATCTTACAGATGCTGATATTATTGATTTAATTATTAAATTAGATGAAGAATATTATAATATGATAATCAAATCATTTTATAATTTATATATAGAGAGTGGACAGGAATTTTTATTTAGTGTAAGCGATATAAACTATACTACGTTAGGTTTAAAATTTACCGATAAAGAAAGATTGAAATTTAATAAACAAATAGAAACCAAGGCAGACTTCTGTATTAACTTTGAGGATTTAGTAAATTTAGTGAACTTAATAATCGCTAAAGAGAAATATGCCATGGAATTAGCCCATGCTCCTTCTTTTAACAGGGTAAAGAGACAGTTAGCAAAATTTATCTCTCTCGCTAACTTTTATAAATACAACGATGATGTTTCAAAAAAATATTTACAAAAAATAGGATATAAAATATCTGCAACTGAAATATATTCTGTTTACTCTATTAATGATTGGAACCAAAGTAAAATAGATATAAAATTTAATAATAATGAAGAATTTGAAAAATTATTTATTAAATGATAAGATTGTAGAAGGGATTCTAGTAAAGCATTTATGCTGCCTTAGCTTTTAAGGTTGTAGTAATTACAATTAGTTTAATTTTTATTGACTACCGTCAATATTTCAGGTGGCAAACAATTTATTTATTATAACCGTGTGAATCCGCTACTTCGCTACTTCACAGAACATAATAAAGAAATGTGTTGCTTCAAATAATTATTGAAAAATTAAAGTAGAATCCCTTGTTATTTTCTGAAAAGGTGATAGTTGATGAATAGAAAAAAATTTAAATTTAATCAAAAAATTGAAATTACAGACCCTTTAAGGGTGTTTTTTTTATGTGGAACAAAATTCACTAAAGATGGTTTAGAAGATAAAAGAAACGTTTTAAAAAATCATATTGAAACTAATTATAATTCAAATCATAAAGTTATTATACTTGAAGAACACTTTATTTTCGGCAATAAAAAATCTAAGAAGTTTAAAGATCATTTATCTTACGACCAAATATTCATGAAAAATTTAAAAGATGTAGAGATTTTAACGGGATTATACTCTGATAAAATTTTTATTATTCATGAAAGTATATCAACTGCAGCTGAATTAGGAATGTTCGCAACTGATATAAACTTATTAAAAAGGACTTGTTTGATAACCCCAGACACTTTTTCTGTGGAAGAAGACAAAATATCAGCATTTATTAGACTTGCTTTTTTTAATTATAAATCTAAAGAGGATAATATAAAAAATATAACATTTTATCCTAAAATTAAAAAGAATATTGTATCAGAGATTAAAACTGATTATCATTCTTATTTTCCACAAAATAAAATACCTAAAAATTTAGGAATTAACATTGATAAATTTATTAAGGAAGACGACAAAGAGATTATTAAAGTATCATTTAAAAAAAGTAATTTCAATAAAATTTCCGGAGATCAAAATACTATTTCATATTTTTATAACAATAAAGAATTAAATGTTTATATTTCTCCTGAAATTATCAGAATATTGTTAATTTCACTATTTAATTTATCTGATTTGAGAAAAGAGCTTCGAACTAATTCTGCCATAAAGGATTCAGTCCAAACCTTACAGAATAATTTTAAATTAATTATCATGAATTCAATTTCACATATCGAGGGTTTCGATTTCTCTCAACATCAAATTAAAATTTTTCTGAATGATCGCAAATTGGAAATTAGAACAGCAATCGGTTATTTTTTATATATGTTACAAGCTATGGATATGGTTAAATTACCTAATAATGATAAAAATTTTGTTATTAGTCCTAAGTTTGAAAGGTTATTTAACTGTTATTCTAATATAATTAAAGAAATTAAACCTAGTAAATTTAACGATTCACTATAATGGAGTGAAAATAGATGAACAATCAAAACACTCAGTTTCAAGTTAAATATATAAAGACCAAGAATAAGTTGCGAAAAATTATAACTTACAAAAATGAATTTCCAGACATTAAGATGCAACATGAAAAGATAGCAAGTTTTATCTATGACAATTTTATACCATCTAAATTTACGAAAGCCTATGTTAAAAATAGATCAATATATCATAATGCTATTTCACATATGTACAATGATATCTTTATCTCATTAGATATTAAAGACTTTTTCCACAATATTAATCATAAATTATTGATTAATGCATTATTTCATGAATTAAACATACAAGAAAAAGATACAATTAATAAACTTGAATGTGGAATGATTGTTTCTAAAAGCTCAATTTCAAAAAAAGGGCTTCCACTGGGTCTTATTACTTCCCCAATCTTATCTAATGTATATCTGAAAGAATTTGACAATATTTTATACGGAAAACTAAAAAAAATGACTTTAAAGAATGTAATTTATACAAGATACGCTGATGATTTAGTAATTTCCTTCAAAGAAGATATTCTTATAGATTCTAAAACAAAAGTTGATAATATATCTACAGTTATTTCTATTGTTAAGTTGCTTCTATCAAGATACAAATTAAAATTAAATTCATCAAAAACTAAAATAATTAGTTTTGAAAAATCAAATCATGTTAAGATAACTGGTGTTAATATTGTTAGAGATTCTTTTAATCACAGAAAATTATCTGTTGGAAGAAAGCTGAAAAATAATTTATTTCATAAAGCTATTAAATATTATGAAGAAAAAAATAGAAACAAGATTGATATAATGAAAATAAAAGGTCATGAATCTTTTATTTTATCAATTGAAAAAAAAGATTATGAAGAAGTATACTCTTTAAATATGAAAAATAAAATAAAAGAATTAGGATTTGAATCGTTACACGAATTAATAAAAAGCTTGTATTATGAATAATATTGATAAATCCTAGATTTCAATGTCCTTTGCTCATCAAGAGCAAAGGCTTCTATTTTTAACGAGTTTCTACTATTATATATTACCCTTTTAAATCCCCTTTTCATATTCTTTAACCAACTTATAAAAAGTAGTCTTTTACATCTAATTCCCTCATACCTTTAACAGCTGTCATCTCCCCAGCTTTCCAGATGCTCCCTTTTATATTTTCTTGATTTCTGGTAAGCTGCGCTTTCTGCAACAGATATCATACCTCCAATGAAAAGCAAAATGGATGACATGATAAAGCCGGCCCCAAGGTCCGCTTGTCTGGCAACATAGCCTGCTGCTATCGGTCCTGCCACAATTCCGATTGAATAGATGGACTGATAGAATCCCATTGCCGTTTTGGATCCCGCTTTATGGTTTGTTTTGCTGACTTGGTCCAAGAGAACAGGAAAGATAAAACCAAGGGACAAACCTAATATAGCGTGCAAAAAACAGTAAACAGCCCAATTGTTTGTGCCTCCCATCAGTAATAGGGATAAAGCTCCTATAACAAAGCAAATGAACATTATTAAAAAGGGGTTAGAGCAGGATCTTTTTTTCAATGCAAGCACAACAGGAGCAAGGACGTGCGGTACCATAAAAGCGATGACAAGCAGAAGTATAGCTGCAGCATGATCATTCAGCTCATTAAAATAGACGGATGAAAAACCAAAAATAGTTGTAAAGAGAACAGCGTGGGACAAGAGGGATAAAAGACTTAGTGACCACAATTTCCGATTTTTCACCACATGCTTGACAATTGGTTCACCCTGTTTACTTTCCCCTGTTTTGTCTTCTGCCTCCACCGTGTCAGCACTAGACAGGGATAGGACAAGGACGAGTCCGATTAAAGCAAAAATCCCACCGATCCAGAATAAACTTGTAAAGCCCAGAACATCAGCAATCCAGCTGCTGATTGCCATGCTGATCAATTGAGAGGCTACAGTCATTGATTGTAAAATGCCCATTGCTTTTAGTGACCGGCTTTCTTCAAAAGAAGAACTATACCAAATAGTCAGGACTACCCACATGGCAGCTGTAACACCCGCAAGAAACCGTCCGAAAAAGATTGGCATAAAGTCGTTCGTCAAGGCCAGCAATATTGCGCTAATGAATGAAACGGCAAACCCTAAGGCAACCAATAACTTGCTGCTGATTTTATATTTATCCGCCGCGATGCCTAATGGGAATCTGATGATTATTTGCATGATCCCATAGCTGCCCATGATTATTCCTGAGGCATAATATCCCATATCTAATACATCCAAATAAATACTGAATGTCGGGATATAAATATACATCGAAAACCAAAAGCAAAAAACAATACTGAGAAAAACGATATGAAAATTCTGAGGCTGCCGCATTTTATCATTGATCACCCTAAAACACCTTCCTTCTTCCCCTATTCCATCCCTTGAAACTTCCATGCGCTAAAGCTGATATGTCTGTTTAATGTCAAAAAATCAGAAAAACCTGCACGCTTTTCGAATGCATGCAGGCGAGGAGTATTTATTTTTCCGGCCAGATTTTTGCATCGGGCGCAAGCAGCCATTTATGTTCCTCTTCCATGATTCGTTCTGTCCATGGACTGTTTTCAAGATGGCGAATCATCCAGCAGAAATACATAGCATATCCCGGTGCAGTCGCCTGAGGGTGATCAAGGTCACCTGGAATCGTAATAAAACTGTTGTGCTCAACGCGGTATGCTTCCGGTCCGACCATTGCACATCCAAAGCCTTGAGGTTTATCAAAACGGTAATAGTACACTTCTGGCTGAGCATGATGGTGAGGCGGATAGCTGGACCATCGGCCCGGATAGGAAATGACTTCTCCTATAACAAGATTTGAATAAGGAGCACTATTATAATCAAAAATAGTCCGGATGACACGTTCTGCCGTTCCGTTCCAGACGCCTTCTCCGGCGACCGCGCTCTTGCAATCCTTCGGCGTATATAATTTCGCTTCAAATATACGATCATTGTCTGTTTTTTGGACTAGCACTTCGCTTGCTGAAAGCGCCGTAATCGTTACATCTACACCTTTAGGAACATGAAGACACCAAGGATCTTCTTCAAAAACGCTATCTCGCTTCATTTCCTGTGTCTTCCCGCTCCATTCTATCTGAACGGCACCTTCAAGAAGCAGTATCGCTGTTTCTTGAATACTGTCGCTGAGCGTTTCCGATTTACCAGCCTGCATGGCATAAATACCGATATCCTGCATCATATCGCTGTGTTTTCCGTCGCCTTTTGTCATTTCCGTATAGCCTTCTGTTAATTCACCTAATTTTTCATACATGTACAGTTCCTCCTTCGATTTAGGGCACGCCCTGCACTTTGAAACATGCGCATATGACGCTTCACCAGCAGCTGCCTCTATCATGCGTTCATGATAAGGAAAGTAATTACGGAAAGGTGCTTCCCCGTTCACTATTTCAATCACATGGTTAAATGAAGCGTGGAATTCTTCAAATGTACTTCCGCAATTTGCAAAAACTTTAAATCCCGCTCATTTCACGAATATACTGGCGTGCTTTCACTGCATATTCAAAAGGATTGGCAACTGCTGGGTCCTGCTCAGCCTCAACGACAAACCAGCCTTTATACTCAGCTCTACTCAACGCTTCAAACACTGGTTTGAAGTCGATTAAACCATCTCCCGGCACTGTAAATAAGCCAGCTTTGACAGCCTGTAGAAAGCTCAGCTTTTCTTCACGGACTTTTTTAACAATATCGGTTCGTACATCTTTTAAGTGAACATGATGAATGCGATCCATATAGGTGCTTAACACGGCAAGATGGTCTTCCCCTGAGAATACAAGGTGCCCTGTATCGTAAAGAAGCGAAACCTTTTCAGGATCCGTTTCAGTCATTAACCGGGCAATTTCTTCTGTCGTCTGAATACCAGTGCCCATGTGATGATGGTAGACAATTTTCATTCCTTTTTCCGCTGCGAGATCTCCAAGATGATGCAAACCTTCCAATAATAGCGTCCATTCGTCTTCTGTGAAGACTGGTTTATGATCAAACAGCGATGTCTCTATTTGTCCTTGGATGCTGTTGCCTTGTTCAGATACCACAATCACTTTTGCACCCATCTCATACAAAAAGTCACGGTGTTCTTTAAACGAATCCGCTGTTTCTTCAAATGGTTTTGATGTTAAAAAGGAGCTGAACCAAGCGCTGGCAATTTCTAAGCCGCGTAAAGACAATGCCTTTTTTAATACCTTTGTGTCACGCGGATATTTATTTCCCACTTCACTTCCTGTATATCCGGATAGCGCCATTTCACTAATACATTGCTCAAATGTCACTTCACCGCCAAGCTCAGGCATATCATCATTTGTCCAGCCTATTGGTGCAATAGCTAATTTCACTTGATTGGTTTTAAACATTGCTGTTCCCTCCGTCAGTACGCACGTGCTTTTTCTAGATTTGTTTCCTTGTTTTTAAATGCAATCTTGATGCTTTCTTTTTCAGAAACTTGAGCTAAACCAACATGCCACCATGAATCGTAACCATGTGTCATTGTTTTTGGAAGCACTTTAATGTCTATCAGTGTACTTACCGTTTGCTTTTTCGAGTCAATGACGGCAGCATGAAGTTCATCCATCGTTCTGACGGAGTATGTTTTAACACCATAGCCTTCTGCGACCTTTGCATAGTCAATGGCCATGACCGGACCATCCATTTTTCCCGTTTCAGGGTTTCTTTTTCGAAATTCTGTACCAAAGCTGCCCATCCCGTTTTCCATCTGCAAATTATTAATGCAGCCAAAACCTGAATTATCAAATAGGACAACATTAATTTTCTTCCCTTCCTGCAGGGATGTGACGAGCTCACTATGCAGCATCAAATAGCTGCCATCACCAGTCATCGCGTATACTTCTCGATTTGGCTCGGCAAGCTTTACTCCTAGAGCTCCAGCTATTTCGTAGCCCATGCATGAGTAGCCATATTCCATGTGATAGGTGTTGCGTGTTCTAGAAACCCACATACGCTGCATGTCGCCTGGCAGACTGCCGGCTGCCCCAACCACAATCGCATTATCAGCCACCATTTCATTTAATGCTCCAAGCACGCTTGTCTGTGTCAATTCAGTGCCAAGCGCTTCTTTATATTCAGGCAGCTTTTCATCGAGGTGACCAGCTATTTCGGGTGTGAAGCGATCGCCATAAGTAATCCCGTATAAGCGGTTTAATTCACTCTGCCAGCCTTGCTTCGCATCTTCAATTTCATTTTCATAAGCAGAACGATAGTCTCCAAGTTTTGCTGCAATGGCTTCAAGTCCGGCTTTTGCATCGGCGACTACTTTTACTGCATCAAGTTTTGCTGCATGGTATTCCGAAACGTTTATCGTAAGTACGTCAGCCTTTCCAAACAACTGCTTAGACGCTGTTGTAAAATCAGTAAAACGCGTTCCGACCCCAATAATCAGGTCTGCTTCTTTTGCCAGTGTGTTAGCAGCCGAGTTGCCCGTTACGCCGAGTCCGCCCAAATTGAGCGGGTGATTACTTTCCACACCGCTTTTGCCAGCCTGGGTTTCACCAAATGGGATATTAAACGTTTCTGCAAATTTCACTAAAGAGTCAGCTGCTTCAGAATAACGGACGCCTCCGCCAAAAATCAGCAATGGTTTTTTCTTTACCTGAATAAGTTTCACTGCATCCTGCACACTTTCAGCAGATGGAAGCCTGCGGTCAATCCGGTGAATCCGTTTTTCGAAAAAGCTTTGAGGGAAATCCCATGCTTCACCCTGTACATCCTGTGGAAGTGCAATCGTGACAGCTCCTGTATCTGCTGCATTCGTCAATACACGCATCGCATTCAGCATCGCAGACATAAGCTGTTCTGGCCGGGTAACGCGATCCCAATATTTACTTACAGTCCGGAATGCATCATTTGTTGAAATGGATAGATCGTGGGTTTGTTCGATCTGCTGAAGCACTGGATCCGGCTGGCGTGTTGCGAACACATCACCGGGTAATAATAAAACAGGAATATTATTCGCTGTAGCAGCAGCGGCAGAAGTGACCATGTTTGCTGCTCCAGGTCCAACAGATGAGGTGCATGCCATGATCTGTTTCCGATGTTTCTGTTTAGCAAACGCCATCGCAGCATTAGCCATTCCCTGCTCATTTCGTCCCTGATAGACTTCCAGTTCTCCTGGATTTTCTTCTAGTGCCTGGCCAAGTCCAAGCACATTCCCGTGACCGAAAATAGTAAAAATCCCTTTTATAAAACGTTCCTGTTTTCCATCAAATTCTATATACTGCTCATTTAAAAATTTCACGAGTGCCTGTGCAGTTGTCATTTGTATCGTCTTCACTTATAACTCTCCTCTCTCATTAAGAAACACCATGATTTGTCTGAAAAAGAATATTTTCTGAAGCCTTCCTAGTGCAAAATGAAAAAGGGAAGCGGCACCCGGTCCCGCCACTTCCCTTTTTAATCCTTACTTCACGAAACGAGCTGTAACCATTTTCTTTCTGGTGTAAAATTCGACACCATCCGTACCATTTGCATGAAGGTCGCCGTAGAATGAATCTTTATTGCCTGAGAATGGAAAGAATGCCATTGGTGCTGGAACTCCAACATTAACACCTAACATGCCAGCATCAATTGTTTCACGGAACTGGCGGATAGCATATGCACTGTCTGTATAGATGCATGCCCCATTTGCAAATGGTGAAGCATTTGCTACATCAATCGCTTCTGTTAAATCTTTTACGCGAACGATCGAAAGAACCGGTGCAAATACTTCATCTTGCCAAATTTTCATCTCTTGTGTAACATGATCGAAAATTGTAGGTCCAACAAAGTAACCTTTACCGTTTGCCGCTTCGTCGCCCCGACCATCACGGACAAGCGTTGCTCCTTGCTTGACACCAGATTCGATATAGCCAAGTGTACGTTCTTTATGAGATTCACGGATAACCGGTCCTAAGAATACGCCTTCATCCAGTCCATTTCCGATTATGATCTCATCAGCAGCTTTGTTAAGCTTTTCAATCAGCTCATCTGCGATCTGCTCTTCGACTGCTACAACAGCCGCTGCCATACAGCGTTCACCTGCTGATCCAAAAGCGGCACTTGTAATTTGTGTTACTGCTGCATCAATGTTTGCATCTTTTAATACAATGGAATGGTTTTTAGCTCCTGCCAATGCTTGAACACGTTTTAAGTTTGCAGTGCCTGTTTTATAGACGTATTCTGCAACAGGCTGAGAACCGACAAACGAAATAGCTTTTACATGCTTGTGCTCTAAAATGCCGTTAACTACGTCATGTGCACCATTCACGATATTTAATACACCTTTAGGAAGGCCTGCTTCTTCAAATAATTCTGCAAGACGTACCGCAAGAAGCGGAGTTCGTTCAGATGGCTTCAAAACGAATGTATTGCCGCAAGCAATTGCAAGCGGGAACATCCAGCAAGGAACCATCATTGGAAAGTTGAATGGTGTGATTCCGCCGACTACACCGATTGGGTAGCGATACATACCAGATTCGATGTTTGTCGCAATATCAGGAAGCTGTTTACCCATCATTAACGTAGGTGCACCTGCAGCAAATTCAACACACTCAATGCCGCGAAGCACCTCGCCGTGTGCTTCTTGAAAGCTTTTTCCGTTTTCAATTGTTATAAGCTTTGCAAGCTCATCCCACTTCTCTACAAGGAGCTGCTGATATTTAAAAAGAATACGAGCGCGTTTTGGAACGGATGTCTGGGACCATGTTTTAAACGTTTCATTCGCTGCTTGGACAGCACGGTCCACATCTTCTTTTGTAGAAAGAGGTACTATAGCAAGCTCTTCACCTGTTGCTGGGTTATAGACGATTTCTGTTTTTACAGAAGCTGACTCTACCCATTCACCGCCAATATAGTTTTTTAACGTTTTTACAGTTGTTTGTGTCATTTTATATTCTCCCTTTCTTTACCTGAACTGGTTCGTAAACTGCTGTTTCCATCTGATTGATCAGCTCTTCCTTTATCGGCATGGCATCTGAGCAGCTGTGGCGGGAAATAACAATTGATGCCGAGGCACTGCCCATCTTCATCGCTTCAGACACGTCTTTTCCATTCATTAGGCCGTAAATGAAAGCAGATGCATAAGAGTCGCCTGCACCGAACGTTTTCAGAACATTCGTCCTGAAAATTCCGCTTCTATGTGATTCATTGTCTTTTGTATAGGCAATGGATCCTGCACCGCCATGTTTAATGACAACAAGCTCTGCACGGTATGAGAACCAGCGGGACGCTGTATAGTGGTCATCCGATTCATCGATATTCAACAATTTTTCCATCATATCGAACTCTTCACGAGTCCCGATAATGACGTCGCATTTTTCAGCAGCCAAGTTGTAATAAACAGCTGTTTCGGATTCGTCAGTCCATGTATACGGGCGGTAATCAAGATCAAAGAAAACCGTTACTTTATGTTTAATCGCATATTCGAGCGCCAAAAATACCGCTTCCCGAGATGGGCTTTTCGCTAGAGCTGTTCCTGAAATTAAAAGAGCTTTTGATTGTTTAATATAATCCTCTTCTACCTCTGAAGGGTGAAGCTTCAAGTCTGCGACGTTGTCACGGTACAACAAAATACTGCATTCAGCCGGACTTTTTATCTCAGTAAAAGCAAGGCCTGTGACAGCACCTGTTTGGTCAACTGTGACGCCCTTTGTATCGATGTTGTTTTTCTCTAAGTAATTTGTGATAAAACGGCCCATTTGGTCATCAGCAACTTTGCCGATAAATCCCGTTTTTTGACCTAATCTAGCAGAACCAATAGCAATATTGGCTGGGGAACCGCCGACATATTTGGTAAATGTGCTCGTTTCTTCCATTGGACGATTTGTTTCATTGGAGTTTAAGTCAATACAAAGCCTGCCGACAGCAATAATATCAAGGGGCCTATCCTTTACAAATTTGAGCGGGTTCATATGATCCTTCCTTCCGTACAATTAATTTGCTGCAGTTTGGGCAGCCGGCTTTAATTGAACTGGGGCCCCCGTTTCAAGTGATTGTCTTGCTGCTCTGGCAATACGTTCAGCTTGTAAACCATCAAAGCCATTGCAGCTCACTTCATGGTTTTCAAGGACTGCAGCAGCAAACTCAGTTACTTCATCGACATATGCTTGAGTGTAACGTTCAAGGAAAAAGTAAAGCGGTTTCTCTTTCGTTACATTATCAATGGTTGAAACTTCAACTGTTGTTGCCCGATTGTTATTTACCTGCGCGGCTCCCTTATCACCAAAGATTTCAAGGCGCTGGTCATAACCGTAAACTGCACGGCGGCTATTATCGATTACACCAAGTGCGCCATTTGCAAATTTCAAGGTAATAATTGCTGTATCAATATCGCCTGCCTCCCCAATCACCGGATCTACAAGCACAGCACCTTTCGCGAAAACTTCCACAACTTCACTGTCCATTACGCAGCGCGCCATATCAAAGTCATGTATGGTCATATCCATGAACAGCCCGCCTGATGATTTAATATAATCAACACCTGGCGGCTCTGGATCGCGTGAAGTGATTCTCAGAATGTGAGGTGTTCCGATTTCCCCCTGTTGAACGAGTGTCCGAATTTTTCGAAAGTTCAGATCAAAGCGGCGGTTAAAACCAACCTGCAGCTTTACACCGGCTTTTTCAACAGCAGTAAGTGCTTCCTCTGTTTCTTCCACCGAGAAGCTGACTGGCTTTTCACAGAAAATATGTTTACCAGCAGCTGCTGCTTCTTTAATAATGTCTGCATGAGTATTTGTTGGCGAACAAATAAAGATTGCTTGTATAACAGGATCATTCAGCAATTCATGATAATCTGTTGTTAATACTTCAATCTGCTTATCGGCTGCCCATGTTTCAAGATGTTGGGCAGCAACATCCGATACACTTTTAATCCGAATGTGCGGAATCAACCTCAAATTATCAACATGCAATCTTCCGATACGCCCAGCTCCAATAATTCCCACAGTCAATGTCATCGACCGATTCCCCCTTTAATCGTTAATATTAAATTTTTATAAGCTTTACTGATTAAGCGCTTTCCTTTTGACTGGAAAAATACCGGCCCAAGCCGGAAAGTTAAATCCTTATCTTAGCCGCAATTTAATTCAAATCTCTGACAGAATGACGTTCAATCAGCTCTGGTGCAAGCATAATTCTGTGTCCAGGCATATCTGGATTTTTAATTGATTGCAGCAGCTTTTGAATGGCATAATGTGCCAATTCCTCAATAGGCTGTCCGATTGTAGTTAAACCTGGATCTGCTAATTCCGCATGAATCGTATTATCAAAACCAATCACTGATATATCATTTGGAATAGCCACTTTAGCTTTTCTTGCTTCATTCATGAATATTGCAGCGATTAGATCCGTTGAAGCAAATACCGCAGTGGGTTTTACCGCTAATTTCAATATTTGCCGGGCAGCCGCTTTCGCTTCTTCTATTTTTGATTTTGAATGTACAACAAGGTTTTCATCTAAATTAATTCCCTCATCAGCAAGAGAATGTTTAAAGCCCTGTAAACGCAACCGTCCGCTGGCCCGGTTTAATTCTGCAATCACAGCAATATTCTTGTGACCTTTATCAAGCAAGTAACGTCCTGCCAGATATCCGCCGCGAACATCATCAGTCGTAACAACGTGAGAAGCAAAAGATGGATGATCAATAGAAAACATTAAGAGAGGGATACTCTTTCTTTGCAGTTTTTTAAAAATCTTCCAATCCTTTTGTTCTGTTGCAATAATAATTCCATCAACTTGTTTTTTTAAAAGCAGCTCTAAATAGTCTTGTTCACGTTCTTGCTGATAATCTGTGCTGCATAATATGATGGCATAGCCCGTTTCCCGTGCGCTGTTCTCCAAAGCCCGGGCTACCTCAGCAAAAAAGGGGTTGGCAATATCAGGAACAAGCACTCCGATTGTAAAAGTTTTCTTACCTGTCAGCGCTGCTGCCACAGTGCTTGGCTGGTATTCAAGTTCTTGCATGATTTCCAGTACTCTATTCCTTGTTTTATTGCTGATCCGTCCTGTATTATTCAACACCTTGGATACAGTGGCAATGGAGACTCCCGCCTTTTCTGCTACATCATAAATTGTGAGCTTCATGTATTTTCAAACTCCTCCGATTTGTCTATTTCATTAGTTTAGCTTGAAGGAAATTTGCTGTACCAAATTTAGACCTTATTTAGAAATACTCTTTAAAAATTCTAATTTTTCTTCTGCGTTTTCAGTTGTAATGATATCTATTCCACTATCTATACGCTCTTTGACCTTTTCCCCTTTAATTGCTTTCAATGCGTTTTCGACACCTTGATAGCCCATGTTGTAAGGACTTTGTGCAATTGTACCAGCAAGCTTCCCTTCTAGATTCAACTGCAGCAGATTTTAGCCATCGTGATCACTCATGACAAAATATTCAGAAAGTTAAAGATAAAAAATAAGGTAAGCGCTTTCTCTTTCTCTACCTATTCTAGCTTACTCTTTTTTTTTATTCAATTACTATTTTCAAAATCCAGCCTATTTTCTTCCCTTTTTTCTGCAAATTCCCAATATTACCTGCTTCTATTTCACCATAAAACATATCCTATTCCTCCTCTGTCAATTTAGCATAAAAAAAAGAGAGAGATTGTTATATCTCTCTTTCAGACTGTCGACAAATCCCCCCTTTTTGGGGGATTTGTCGGCAGTTTTTTTATATAATGAAAATAGAACAATACAGAGGTGATTTGGATGTTGTCTAAAAATAATCAAATGAATCGCGATCAACTAGAAATGATTACACTTGAACAGTTGGTGCCGGAAGATCACTTAGTCCGTAAAATTGAACAAGCTCTCGATTTTTCTTTCATCTATCCATTAGTAGAGAAAGTCTATTCCGCAGATCGAGGTCGTCCAAGTATTGATCCGGTCATATTGATTAAAATGACCTTCATCCAATACCTTTTCGGTATTCGATCCATGAGAAGAACCATTGAAGAGATTGAAACCAACTTAGCCTACCGTTGGTTTTTGGGTTTTGGTTTTCATGACAAGGTGCCCCACTTCTCAACATTCGGTAAAAACTATGAACGGCGCTTTAAGGATACAGATCTGTTTGAGCAGATATTTTACCGCATCTTAAAAGAGGCGATTGATAAGAAACTGGTCAATGGAGAACAGGTATTTATTGATTCAACTCACGTAAAGGCTAGTGCTAATAAACGAAAGTATCAGAAAAAAATCGTACGAAAAGAAACGAAATCATATGAGGAAAGGCTCCAAAACGAACTCAATCTAGACCGCGAAGAAAACGGAAAAAGCCTTTTCCCCCAGATAAATTTGAACCGGAAGAGAAAGAGATTAAAGAAAGTACGACGGATCCGGAAAGTGGCTATTACGTAAAAGATGAAAGAACAAAACAGTTCGCTTACTCATTTCACGCAGCCTCTGACGAAAAAGGATTTGTTCTGGGGACAATCGTTACGCCTGGTAACGTGCACGACAGTGCAATATTCGAGCCTCTACTTGATCAAGTAACTGAGCTTCACAAGAAACCTGCTGCTGTTGCTGCCGATGCTGCTTACAAGAACCCTGCTCTTGCTCACTATTTGAACGAAAAAGAAATTCGTCCGGTTTTTCCTTATACACGGCCAAAAACAAAAGATGGATTTTTCAAGAAAAGTGATTATGTGTACGACGAACATTTTGATTGTTACATATGCCCGCACGATCAAGTGCTTCCTTACAGAACTACTACGAAAAAAGGATACAGACAATACTCTTCCGATCCGAAGGTTTGTGAAAATTGCCCATTCCTAAGCCAATGTACGGAGAGCCAAAATCATCAGAAATTGATTGAAAGGCATCTCTGGCAAGAATACTTAGATGAAGCTGAACACCTTCGTCATACAGAAGAGAACAAAACAATTTATGCAAAACGTAAAGAAACGATAGAGCGTGTCTTTGCAGATGCAAAAGAAAAGCATGGTATGCGTTGGACAACGTTGAGAGGACTCAAAAAATTGTCCATGCAGGCGATGCTTACTTTTGCTGCCATGAACTTGAAAAAGTTGGCATCCTGGACATGGAAGCCAGCGAAAGCGGTATAAAAATAGTCAACGAATAGGCCTACAAACATCAAATTAGCCCTAGAAATGACAAAAAGCATTCGGATAGAGTTCATCCGAATGCCTTTTGTCTACAATCTGAAAGAGAGAGATTGTTATATCTCTCTTTTTCTCTTATTTCTTTGTTTTTGATAATGATATAAAGCACCGAGCAAGCCTGATTGATTGAAGTACCGGCAATGATCAATAATTGCTAGTTCCAATGCTTCAGGCCGTATCAGTCCAATCTTATCCTTCAATAAAGAAATGAAAGCTTCTTGTGAGCTTACGCCTCCTCCAAATAGAATCTTTTCTGGAGCTAAAGAATGAATGATGTTGACAGTCCCAACTGCAAGGGCTGTGAAAAAAGCTTCCATTTCTTCGATTATCACTTGATTTTTTTTCTGATAAAGATCAAATATCTCTTCACCTGTATAAGCTTGATGAAGCCGAATATTCACACGGTCGATCAGATTCCAAGTAGAGCCTAATCTGCTCAGTGTAGCTGTTTCCATTAGTAAAGGCAGCTCTTCTGTTATTTGCAGACACATTAAACCAAATTCTCCAGCCATACCTTGGCTTCCCCTATATAACTCATTGTTGATAAAAATAGAACCACCAATCCCAGTTCCAACTGTTAAGACGACAAAGTGATTGTTAGCAATTGCGTTACCTTTCCATTTTTCTGCAAGCGCCGCACAATTCGCATCATTTTCTAATTCTATAGGCAGGTTCAAACCTTTAAGCTCTTCCTTAATCCTTTTGTTCTGTAAATCAGTTACCGCCCCAGCAAAATAGACGTTCCCTGTGTGAACATCAACAGCTCCAGGAACGCTGAGTGCGATTCCTTTAATAGGATATTTTTGTTTATATTCTTCCGTTTGATTAATAAGCATGGTGAAAATTTCATTGTTCCCTTGTGGTGGTGTTTGATGCAAGTTTGATTCAATTACATTCCCATCACTATTCATGACGGCTGATTTAACAGATGTTCCTCCAATATCAAATACCGCTGTTAGTTCCAACGATCTCCCTCCGCTTTCTAAATTTCAAAATCCATTATTTTTTGAAAGCTGAGCAAACCACTGACCGCTTTTCTTGATTGATCTTTTATAATGATCATCTAAATGAACAGAGACAAGCCCGTATCGATTTTTATAGGCATTCAGCCAAGACCAATTATCCATAAAGGTCCAGAGGTGATATCCTTTGACATTTACGCCTTCTTTCAACGCTTGGTGAATCCATTTAAGGTGCGCTTGCATAAACTCAATTCGGTAATCGTCAATAATTTTGCCTGTTTCATCTCTGAAACGCTCCTCATCTTCTACACCCATGCCATTTTCAGAAATAAAGCATTCAATGTTTCCGTAGTCCTGTTTGACATTCAACAAAATATCATAGATGCCTTTCTCATAGATTTCCCATCCTCGATAAGGATTCATCTTCCTTCCAGGCATTTCGTAATAATCAAAGTATCTTTCCGGTACAAATGGTGCCTGAAGGTTTGGGAGGTGTTCCTTTGCTTTTATTCTCCGTGGCTGATAATAATTAATCCCCAATAAATCAACAGTGTTTTGTTGAATGGTTTCTAAATCCTTCTTTTTCATTTCAGGCAGGAAGTTTTCCTTTTTCAAAAGAGCAACTAGTTCTTCAGGAAATTTCCCTTTTACACTAGGGTCTAAAAACGATCGGTTAAAGAATAGGTCCGCCATTCTGGCTGCTTTTACATCTTCTGGATGCTGACTGCGCGGATAGGAAGGCGTCAAGTTCAATATGATTCCGATCTTTCCGTCTTTCCTGCTGTCATGATATGCTTCAATAGCTTTTGCACTAGCTAAAATCGTATGAAAACCTACTTGTACGGCTTTTTTAAAGTCACAAATAGCAGGGTAATGAAATCCGTATAAGTAACCGCCTTCGACAGGCACAATCGGTTCGTTATGGGTAAACCACTTTTTCACTCGATCACCAAAAAGGTTAAAGCAGGTGCTGGCATACTCCACATAAGCATCAACTACTTCACGGTTTTCCCATCCTCCCCTTTTTTGCAGAGCAAGCGGCATATCAAAATGATAGAGATTGATGAAAGGTTCGATGTTATGGATAATTAATTCATTGATGACATCTTCATAGAAATGAATGGCTTGCTGATTTACTTCTCCCTCTCCGTCCGGAAACAGCCTTGACCATGAGATTGAAAATCGGAAGCTATTATGTCCTGCTTCTTTCATTAATTGAATATCTTCTTTGTATTTCTCATAAAACTTTGAAGTATGATTGGGTCCTACTCCATTATGAAAACGGTGCGGTTCTGTCTCAAACCAATAATCCCAAATATTTTGACCTTTGCTGTCTCCTTCTGCATGTCCTTCCATTTGTGTTGCGGATGATGCAGATCCCCACCAAAAATCGTTGGGAAAAAGATAATTCATTTGTTTTTCCATGTTTTTAAACCCCTTCCTTAAAAAGGACACCAAGCCGCTTAATCCAGCTTGGTGTCATGTATGATTATTTACCTTGTGTTTTTCTCCAAGCATCATATTGCTTTTGAATTTCAGCCATGACTTTATCAAGTCCGGCTTCTTTAAACTTTTTGTTTGCTTTTGGCAAGTACTCTTCTGGGTCTACTGAACCTGTCATGAGCGGTTTTGAAAACTCACTTGAGACATTAGAGATAGCAGCGATTTCCGTACGGACTGGATTAGGATCAAAATAGAACCCAAGCGTTGGAGCAGGTATAGATTCATTATTGAATTTCTCAAAGGCATCCCACTTATCATCTGGATCATTGTCATATAAAGGCAGGATAAATTGATTTCCAATGGCAAAGCTTGGCATATTAAAGTTATCAATACGTGCTTGTAAATCTTTAATTTTATCATTCTCTCCTTTTTCATAATGAACATCTTCAATACCTTTATCCAATAAAGTTCGTAAATATGGATCTGTATTTAATAAATTTAAGAACATCATCGCACGTTCCGGATTTTTTGATGTCACAGAGATAGCCTGCATCGAACCCGTTACTGAAGCATTAAAAGTAATCGGCTCATGAATTGGCTGAACTGCTAAATCATATCCTGAAGTACGTGCCCATGTAAGCTCAGCATATGGCTGATACAATTCTTTACGAACGAACCAGTTTTCAACTTCAAGTGGCCAAGGATCATTGCTGGTTGCAGCATCTGACTTAATATACCCGGCTTTATAGAAGCTGTGCATCATTTTTAATGCTTGCTCCATCTCTGGTGTTTCATACACATTCACAATTTTGTGATCCATTGTATCCAGATGAACAGCAAACGGCATTTTATCATCTAAAATATAATCAAACGGCAGGTATGGATTAAACGTAGAAATCGGGGTGAAATCAGGTTCATTTTCTTTAATGGTTTTTAATAATGGCTCTAAGTCTTCAAGTGACTCAACTTTCGTAATGTCCAGGTTGTGTTTTTCAACTAATCTCTTGTTAAAAACATAAACACTTTGCTGTCCTACTTCTTTATTAGCCGGAACGGCATACAATTTCCCATCAATTTTTGCCCCTTCTAAAAAGGCAGGGTCTAATGCTTCTTTTAATTCTTTTCCTTCTGAATCCAGTAATTTATCTAATTCAACAAAAGCACCTTTTCGGGCATTTAACACATAGTTTGCTGCCCATGAACTTGTAAATGCAATATCAAACGGCTCACCCGAGGCAATCACGACTTGCATTTTTTTATCATAGTCACCCCAGTCGATCATTTTCAGATTGATTTTAGTATTTATTTTTTCTTTCGTGTATTCATTTACTTTTTCCATGACTTTATCAACATCTTTTTGGGGTGTTCCGATCATATACCACGTTAGTTCATACGGTTTCATTTCCCCATTTTCAGTTGAATTGCTCTCCTTAGCTCCCCCCATGCATCCTGATAAAATCAAGGTTAAACTAATCACAGCCATAAAAATCGATACCCATTTCTTTTGCATGCTTTTTCCCCCTTATTGTTTGTTTTCTTCCTAACTATTATTCTTTTACACTGCCGATTGTCAGCCCCCTAACAAAATATTTTTGGAAAAATGGATAAGCAATCGCAATCGGTAAGGTTGAAATGACTACCATCGCCATTTTTGCTGCATCTTGCGGAATGGAGGTTAATATTCCGGCTTGCTGACCATTTGTTAATGCATTTTGGCGAATGAATTCCAAGTTGCCCTCAACCTTCATTAAAAGAGATTGCAATGGAACCAGGGTTGGATTATCAATAAATAACAAGGCATTAAACCAATCATTCCAGTAACCTAGTGTACTGAATAATGCGATGGTTGCAATACCAGGCAAGGATAATGGGAAAACGATTTGAAAAAAGATTCTCCATTCACTTGCGCCATCAATGCGTGCTGATTCTAATACAGATTCAGGTACCGCTCTGATGAAAAAAGTTCGCATAATCAAAATATAGAAAGCGTTTACAACAAGAGGCAGAATAAGAGCCCAGATCGTATTTTTTAATTGCAGAACCTGAGTGGCCACGATATAAAAAGGAACTAACCCTCCGCCAAACAACATTGTAAAGAAAGCTAAAAACGTGAAAAATTTGCGATACAAAAACTGTTTTCTTGAGATGGCGTAAGCATAAAAAGAGATCGTCATCACACTTATTAATGTACCTAAAATTGTAACGAGTATCGTAATGAAATAAGATTGAAACAATTGATCTTTCATAGCCCATAAATATTGATAGGCAGCTGGACTCCATTTTTCAGGAATAATTTGGAACCCGTTAACAGCAAGCGTCTTTTCATCCGTTAAAGAAATCATAATAACATATATAAAAGGAAACACACATACCATGGCAAATCCGCCTAAGATCACGTTCATGATTAGATTTGGGAAGCCATTTAATTCATGCGGGTTATATTTTCTTTGCCGCTTCTTTTTTTTCTGTACGTCAACCTTTACAGCCGTATCTTTTACTTGAGTATTTACTGGTCTCACACTTTCGTCTCCTTTCTTATTAAAATAAGGCATACTCCTTATCAATCTTCTTAACAAGATAATTCGTCAGCATAACCAGGATAAAGCCAACGACCGATTGATAGAGCCCTGCAGCCGTGCTCATGCTTATTTCACCCATAGTCGTTAATCCTCGATAGACATAGGTATCAATAACATTTGTAACGGGATATAATGCACCGGAATCTCTCGGCACCTGAAAAAACAAACCAAAGTCAGAGTTGAAAATTTTTCCAACATTTAAAATAGTCAAAATGACAATAAGCGGTGTTATCATCGGCATCGTCACATGGCGAATTTGCTGCCACTTATTGGCCCCGTCAATCATTGCAGCTTCAAAATATGTTCGATCGATACCAACAATCGCTGCCAGATAGACGATGCTTCCGTACCCTACACCTTTCCACATTGACATAAAGATAAGAATGAATGGCCAATATTCCGTTTCGCTATACCAAGAAACCGCTTCCAATCCAAACCACTCAAAAATTTTGTTCAACAAACCTCTATCTACACTTAAAAATGTAAAAACAAAATAACTAATAACAACCCATGATAAAAAATGAGGAAATAACATTCCGGTCTGATACACTTTTGCAAGTTTTTTGTTCGCTAATTCACTCAGCACGATCGCAATAAAAACAGAAAGGATTAATCCTAAAATGATGAAGACTGCGTTATATAAGATTGTGTTTCTAGTAATTACGAAGGCATCATTTGTACTGAACAAAAATTCAAAGTTCTGAAATCCAACCCATTCGCTATTTAATACACTTGCCAAAAATCCTTCTGCATCGTAGCGAAAATTCTTAAAAGCAATAACTGTTCCAAACATCGGTAAATAAGAGAAAAATAAAAACCAAATCGTCCCTGGCAAAACCATGAGGAGCCACACACGATTTTTGTACACATTAACAAAGAAATTCTTGATCCATTTCATAGAGGCCCTCCCTTTCTTCTCCTACTCTTATTGTAAATTTGAACGCTTCTGGATAAAAGTTAACAATTTTTAGATTTGATGGACTAATTTAGGATTCCTTCGAAAAGTGAAAACACCTTGTTCACCCTAGGGCAAGCTGCATAGAGCTAAGAAATCCGGTTTTAACTTAATTTCTGAATTGACCCCGAGAGCTTACATGTATCCATTTAGTCACATTCAAATCTGTTTGTGTCCAAACCAAACAAAAAAACCAGCCCATTTAAGACTGGCTCTCATAACTATGCAGTGCTCGCCATTCGGTTGGAGTTACACCCATGCTTTTTTTAAATTGCTTATAAAAGTAAGTTGAGTCTGAATACCCTACCTTTTTTCCAATTTCCCCCGATTTCAAATGGGATTCCTTTAACATCATCTTTGCTTTCTCAATTCTCAGCTGATTAATATAATCAGAGAAAACACTTCCGACTTCTTTTTGAAAGAGCTGCCCTAAATAAATGGTGTTTACATGAAACTTTTGACTTAACGTTTTTAGGGAGAGCTCTTCATGGTATGAGGTCTGAATATATTGAAGAACACTATGGATGATCGGGCTCATTTGGTCATTTCGATTTTTTATTTGCTCCATAAGATTTTTCAAAAATGCGATCACCACTTTTCGTAATTCAGTGATTGTATCCGCTTGAAGAACACTTGATGTCTCTTTTGAAAGCTTAATTAAATCATTTGGCATATCGAGTGAACTGCGAATGGTGGACATTAATTCGATGGAAAAGCTTTTAGCTAATTGTGAGGTATCCAAAGATATCCGTTCAGAAAAATGATCGAAAGCAGAATGAATCCATTTCTCCACTTCACAGTGATTTCCCGTCAACACCTGTTTCAAAAGTTCCTGAAAGTTAAATGTCCGAATCATTTCCGTGGTCTCGGAGAACTTTTCTGCGTCCTTTTCAAGAATTAACTTTGTACCCTCAGAAATGACAAATCGATATTTCAGCAGATCCCTGGTTCGATAAAAACTTAGAAAAATATTATCTGATGAACCATTTTCTTTTCCAAGAGCGATGAAATAATCGTGAACCTCCTGCTTTTGATCAAGATTCATTTGTAAATGATGTAAATCTCTTTCAACCTCATCAGGCCGTTTGCTTAACCAAATTAATATCATTTCTTCCTCTGGATTCAGTACACATAGACATCCTAAACATTCTTCAATCCATTTACGAATCCCTGATCGTTCTCCCCTATGGTGAGCTGCAAGTTCCAGCTGGACAACGGCAAATACCAGTGTTGAATCATGAAGATGAAGATCATAAATTTCCAGCCGTTTTTTTAATTCCTGGTGGCTGATATCTCTGTTTAACCATCTCCAGATTGCATTGTCTCTTAGCACATAGTAGTCTTCATCCTCGTGCTGCAATTGCTGAAGCTTTTCGATTGTATTACGTAATGTTGCAGCCAGCTCTTCTTCGTCAATCGGTTTTAATAGATAGTTTTCAATTCCAAGTGAAATGCCCTTTTTAACATACTCAAATTCTTGGTAGCCTGATAGCACAATATATTTCATATGAGGCTTTATGACTTTTAAAGCTGTGATCAATTCTAAACCGTTCATTTGAGGCATCATGATATCAGTAAGAAGAATGTTGCATTCCTTTGTTTGAAGTGTTTTTAGAGCCTCTTCTCCGTCATAGGCATGCCCGATTATTTGAAGCCCGATATCTTCCCAATTAATAATTGATTTCATTCCTTCAATAATAAATGGTTCATCATCAACAAGAAAAACGTTATACATCCTGCTCATTTCCTCCTATTATTGGCATTGATATCTGGACATCTGTTCCTGCATCGACTGCGCTGTCGATGATTAATCCGTACTCATCTCCAAATCTCAGCCTTATCCTTTGCAGGACGTTGGATAATCCAATCGATTCAAATGTATCATGTTCTTCTTTTAACCGCTTTTGAATGTCTGCTAATCGATCAGGTGCTATTCCTCTTCCATTATCGCGAATCATGATGATTAATTGAGTTTGTTTCCTATGAACTCCAATGTATAGATGATTCGTTCTTTCATGCTTTTTTAATCCATGAATGACATAGTTTTCTACAATGGGCTGAAGCATAAATTTAAGAATTTCATAGTTTAGTACCTGTTCCTCTATATCGTAATGTACATTTAAACGCTCTGGATAGCGCACCTGAAATAATTGCAGATATTGTTTCACATGCTCTATTTCATCTTGTACGGTGACCGCTTCACTATCTTTTAAAGAATAGCGGAATAATTGAGCTAAATAATAAATCATCGTACTGGCTGTTTTTGACCCGTCTGCGATTGCTTTCATACGAATCGCTTCAAGTGTATTATATAAAAAATGCGGATTGATTTGAGATTGCAAGGCTTTCATTTCGGCTTCTTTTTGTTTGATTTCTGAAATAAACATTTGATCGATATAGCGATTTAAATCCTCTGCCATTTGATTAAAGCTGGTTGAAATCATACTCAATTCATCTTTTTGATGAACATCTTGAATCCTGACATCCAAGTTTCCCTTTTGTACCTCAGACATGGAATGCTCGATGACCTGAATGCGTTTGGAGTATTTTCGCATAGCAATATAGGTGAGTGAAATGGCGACAGCCGTTAACAAAATCGTGATCAGCAGCATGGTCCGGTGAACAAGAGTAACGCCTTGGATTTCTTTTTCAGGAATGAGACCTACAAGCATAAGCTGTGAGCGTTCATCAGCCAATGTGTTGACATAATAGGTTTCCCCTTTCAGTCTAGTCTTTTTTAAAATGGTTTGAAAATCAGGCTTACTTACTTCCTTTTGTATCGAAGTTCCCTTTGAGGGATATAGAAGATCACCTAAGTGATTATAGATAAGAACTGTTCCTTTTAATTGCTGCTGACGTAAATTAAGGAGATTCTCTAAACCTTCAAAACTATAGTAGATCGATATGTCACCAAGTTTTTTTAATGTGCCAGGGTCATTTAATTTCTTCGTGACATGGTAGCTGTTTTGAATGGATCGTTGACTGATATCATTTACAAGTCCGCTGTATTTCCTTTCAGATATGAGGAAATCTTTATCAAAACTCATTTCACTAACTTGATTAATTGACTGCGACCATCTGTAGTGGTTAAAAATATACAAATATTCACTAAGGGTGGCATCACTGTTAATGCTGACCGCATTAACATCTGAATCTTGACTAAAGTAATTCTCGATGAATGTTTCGAGATCACTTGGTACAAAAGAGCTGCTTTCACTGTAACGGTCAAGCCGGTAGGAAAGATATTGATCATAATCGTGCTGCAAAGCGAATGAGATATCTTGAATAAGATCTGTTTTAAAATAGAGTTCCTTAAAAACACTGTCAACATAATCATGTTTGCGATTAAAATAAGTTTCCACTCTCTCTAGTATTCTTGTATTTGCATCCAATTCTCTTTGGACAACTACTTCTGTATAATACTGAGATAAAAGTGAAAACAGCAAAAACATACACAATAAAATAATGACAGAATATGTGAACAAAATGCGATGGAAAATCTTATTCCGCCATTCTCTTATTTTTAATAGCATAGCAGTTACACCCTCTATCATTGATCGATCTTTCTTTAAAGATAAAACAGACGCAGTACCGTAAATGGCACTACGTCTATTATAAAGAAACATAAAACGCTTTCATAGGCTGCATGTGAAACGGATAGCAAAGGTTTTAATTTCATATGGCTTGATTTTAAATGTGACACTTGAACATCTTTTTGTCTCTGACAGGGGCTCTTCCAGTAAATTCACTTCATGCCATTCTTCTATTTTCCAATCAGAGGAAAGAGTAACCTCGCCTCTTCTTCCTTCAAATTCATGTAACCGAACGATCACCATGTCATTTTCCTCAGCTTTTTTTATAGCATCAATATGCAAGTTTTGAGAGGACAGAGAAATAAATGATTGGCTGCAATCCGATAGCTGACCTTTCTGTACAAGGAGCGGACTATTCAAAAACCAAGCTTCACGAACTGTCCCGCCTTCTCGCCAATCTCCTTTATGAGGAAGGATCGAATAAGTGAATTCATGATCTCCACAGTCAGCAGTTGGATCAGGGTACATTGCACCCTTTAATAAAGACAGCCGGAGAACATTTCCCTTAATGTCGTAACCATACTTACAATCATTAAGTAAGCTTACACCATATCCTGTTTCAGATAAATCTGCCCATTGATGCCCAACGCTTTCAAATCTGGCCATATCCCAGCTTGTATTCCAATGATTCGGCCTCAATACATTCCCATATTGAATATCATAAGTCGCTTCTGTCGTTCTGACATTTACAGGAAAGGCAGCCTTTAGAAGCTTGCGGCGTTCTTGCCAATTTATATGCGTCTTGAAGTCAATTCGTTTGGAATGACCATAAACAATCATCTGCTGTTTGATTTTTGTTTGGTTATAGCTCCAAATAAACTGTACAATCGTGCGAATAGAACCGCATTCAATCAATTCTATTGAAATAAGTTCTGTTACCTCCTGCATTTTTTCTTGGTAAAAGAGATCAATATCCCATGCATCATGTGCTAATGGCTTATCTTCAAAAATTTGCAGGACATTCGCCCTTGAACCTTCTGCTAACACCTCTCTCTTTTCAGACACATCATATATTCGAGTTAATTGGCCAGCATGATTCCAAGCAATTTCGTAGAAAGGTGTAGTTAAAGAGTTCTGATTCATTTGAAATGGTGCTTTTACTATCTTTTTCTCTTTCAAGGAAGATGCAATAAATTCTAGCGCTATTCCGCCAAATGAAGGGGTTTTAGTAAGTTTAACAAGCCAGCCCTCATTTGTTTGTTGTCCAGTTAATTCACTGCCCTTGTCATCATGCCAGCTCCCTGCCTTTTGATTATCATCATCAAAAGGTATGAATACCAGCTCCACACATTGCCAATGTGAGGAATTCCAGGCTGTGTAATGCTTCCCCGTGTTTGAACTTGTTAATTGAGCTGCTGCATGGTCTGTGAATTTTTTATGCTTTTTCCACGCCTCATCATACTCAAGTTTCGAGTCTTCATATACTTCTTTAATAGATGACCCTGGGATGATATCATGAAATTGATTTCTCAAGATGATCTTCCAGCCCTGGTCCAGTTCTTTCTTCGGATAGTGGCTCCATTCACTTTGAAGGGCATGCAATACTTGCAGCCACTCTGTTTCTCTATAAGCAAGCTCTAGCTTTCTATTCATTTTTTTATTATAGGCTTGGCTTGTATATGTTCCTCGATGATACTCTAAATAAAGCTCTCCATCCCAATCATGAACATAGTCTTCTGCTGCTTGGATGTTTTCGTGAAGTCTTGTAAAATAATCACCTGCTTTTGAAGGCTTTACATGCGGCAAACCGGGCATCTTGTCATATCTTCTCCTAAATTCAAGCATTTCACGGTTGACTCCGCCGCCGCCGTCCCCATAGCCATATGAAAGAAGCAAGTCTTGATTTATATCTTTATCACGATAGGATTTAAAAGCTCCGTTAACTGTTTTAGCAGTAATCAAACCATTGTAGGTATAAAACCAAGAGTCATCTGAATTCCATGGTTCTGGCGTCGTCACAAAATGTGTCAAGATTTCACTTCCGTCTATCCCTCTCCACCTGAAGGTATCATGCGGCATCCGATTATACTGATTCCAGCTGATTTTCGTGGTCATAAACGTGGATATACCTGATTTTTGTAAGATTTGAGGTAAAGCCCAGCTATAACCGAAAACATCTGGAAGCCATAAATAACGACATGTGATCCCAAATTCCTCTTTCAAAAATTTACTGCCATATAAAATTTGTCTGACTAGAGATTCTCCATTTGGAATATTGCAATCTGCCTCCAGCCACATGGCCCCTTCAGCTTCCCACATTCCTTCGTTAATCCGCATTTTTAATTGTTCATAGATCTCTGGGTAATCTGTTTTTAAATATTCATATAACTGCGGCTGAGTTTGTAAAAAAACATAATCAGGATACTGTTCCATTAATCTTAAGACTGTAGAAAAAGATCGGGCCGTCTTTTCTCGTGTATGCTTTAATCTCCACAGCCAGGCGACATCTATATGCGTGTGGCCGATGGCATGAATCGTAACAGAATGATGTTTTTCAATTTGTCCCAACCGATCATTAAGTATGGCCCGAGCCTGATAACAAGACTTATAAAAGCAGCTGCTTCCAGGTTCCGTCCAGTCCAATTCTTTGTAGCTTTGGTTCAGGGCCGTTAACAATAATTGCTTTTCAGGCGCCTCTTCTCTTAATTCTTTGATTGTTTCATAGACAGCTTGTGAGGTAAAATAAAGATCATCTATTTGTTCATCAAGCCATGCAATCTCAGCAGTTCGAATTGTATATTCCTGTTCTTTCTGCGGTCCGCCCCCTTCAAGTCCTGACCATAAGCGAAAATCTAGCCGAATCGATTTACCGGCAGCTTCTTCTGGGAAAAAGACCTCTTTATGATTAGAATCCACTCCCTGAAATGGCTTTTGATTTAAAAATAAGAGAGACTCAAATCCTGAATTATTTCCTCCCCCTGTCCGGCCAAAGTCAAATAATCCAACTGCCTTTTTTCCTTTCCACTCTGCCGGAATCTCTAAATCTGTCTGAAGCCATAAATAGACATCTCGCCCTCTCCATTTGTCCCCAATACCAATTGTCTTGTCCGATGCTTTATCCGGCGGATAGGCTCCTATCTCCCCAGTATCTTGCATACAATTGAATGTTGAAATCTCCTGTTTGTGCCTGTACCGATATTCTGACAATTCCTTAATTCTTGCTTCAAGCTTATTTTCCGTATAAAACAAGGGTATTCTCCTTTCCAATGTCGGCTTTTACCTCTATAAATCTTTTGTAACAAACATGCATGATCCAATACGCCGGAAATACTCCTGCTATAAAAGGGATCAGCCCTGGCATCGATTTAATCAAATACCCAATAAAAAACAGACCGATTCCCATCAATATAGTCGTTTTAGGACTAAGAATTGCGAGAATAAAAGGTTGTTTGATGTATTGAAAAAATGATAAATGATAATGAACATATAATGGAAAGAAGTAAATAAGTGTTAACACAAATAAAAAGGAGACAAAGATTAAAAAGAAATAGAGGATGACAGACCCCGTTCCTTGCATGGTAAAAGCAAATTTCAAATCAATATACAAAAACGATCCTATGCCTAAAAAGAAAGTTCCCAATTTGTTAGCAGGCATAAATTCTTTTTTAAATGTGTCTTTAAATACTTTCCATATAGAAAAATCCAAATCCTTTTGTACCCATTTTCTTGTAACCGTAAATAAGGCAACTGTGGATGGAAAAAGGCCAAACACTCCAATGCCCAGCAGTGTAAATCCTACCCATAGCACGTTTGCGGCAAGAATTCTCCAAATCCACTCACTTGCTTCCTGGACAAATTTGCCCATGATACCGTCATCTCCTTTTTCAATGGATACCAGGATATAAGTTTCCGATATTCATTCATGTTTATCTAAAGCGCCGCCCCCGCTATGTCACACGGTGCTTCGGCTTTTAAGGGGAACCCTAGATGGATTCCCCTTAATACTTGACTATGGAGCAGGATAACCAAAAACTTCAAATTCATAGATTCTCGCTGCTTGATCTCCCCCTTGAGTAGGCTGATCAATCCATAGCCTTACATATCTTGCTTCAGTCAATCGGATACTATGTTCGGAAACATCTGCTGTGTTATCTGACACTTTAACAACTTCAGACCAATTCTCCCCATCCGTACTTCCTTCAATTCTAAAAGCTTTTGTATTAAAGGCATTTGGTTCTCCCCCCGCTGCAGCATGGTGAAGGACGAATTTTGAAAGTGCGTGATTTTTGCCAAGATCTATCTTTAACCAATGTGGTGCATCTCCAAGTGCACACCACTTACTCGATTTTGAACCGTCAATTGCAAATCCTGGACCTTCAGATGAAGCACATTGACCATCAGCAGCAGCTTGCTTATTCAATGCTGCATTCGTAACATTTTTTGCTTCTTTTGAAATCGTAATATAGGCATCCTTAGTGACAATATCTTCCCCTTCACTATTTTTTGCCACTAAAGAAACAGAGTAAGTTCCTTCTGATTCATACGTAACAACAGGTTTCGCGTCTGTGCTGCTGGATGGTGATCCTCCTTCAAAACGCCATTCAAGCTCCTCCGTCACTTCTGATGATTGATTCATAAATTGAATCTCTTCACCTGGGGCTGCAAGTGTTTTATCTGAACTGAAATTCGCTTTCGGCATTGGATAGGGCGGCCAATCAAATACATCTTCAGCAGAATTGCTTCGCTGATTTCCTTTATAAACACTTTTTACTTCCAATTCGGTTTTCGTCTCTTTTCCCTCTCGTTTTAAATCAGAGAGATAAAAGTAGTTGTTTGGAGTTCCGCCTAGCCATTCTTTATCACCATTTGGCAACACCCGATAAATTTCATAGTAATCTGCTTGTTTGTTTCGTTCCCAGGTCAGAGAAACATTTGCATAAATCCCATTTTGGAATTCCGTTTCTTTTATCATGACATTTTCAGGTTGATGAACTTTTTTGTCATCTTTTTTGTTAGAGACTTTTATCTCACCAATATTAATATCGATTGCTTCTTGTTGATCAAATTTGAGTGAGATGGCAGCGATTTCTTTTCCCTTAAACCTTTTCAGTTTAATCTTTTGAGTCACCCATTCTCCTTGGGCTTCTTTTTTCACATCGAAAAATTCAAAGTGATTCGGTTTGTCTAGGAAACTGATGCCAACCTTCATATTTGGTTTTGCAGATTTATAGGTAATCGAAAGTTCCGTATCCCACTCAACCGGAAGCTTTGTTTTATACAATTTAATATGGGATGATTCATTCCCCTTTATTTCACCTGACACTTTTAAAGAGCTTCCACCTGTATACGCTTGATTCCAATCAAATTGAACAGAGATTGGTGTTCCTTCAATGAGCCATCTCCAAGTCGGAAGGATATCCTGCAAACTTCTGTTGTTCCAGGATTTATGACTCAGTATAATTCCTTCTGCGGCAAAAAATTGTCCGCTGCCAGTATTGAAATTAGTCACAAATGGCAAATGAGTAATTGCCGTTTTATCTGTAAAATAGTATGACATTCCTTTCCAATCACCATTTCCATCCGTACTGGCAGGATCCCCTTTTTGGCCAGACCAGAAATCCTGTTCTTTTTGATAAAATTCATTCATTGTTTTAGAAGAGTTAAAGGTCCAATCCGGACGATAAATTCCTAATGAAGTATTTGGACTTTTTCCTTCCGGGAAAATTCCATTCCATGGAACTTTTGTTTGTGTTCCTTTTGCTTCCACGTCAATGCCCGTATATAAATCATAGGGGGATCTTCCGATTTCCTTAGCTTTTAAGTTAGATGCTTCCTGGTTTTTCCACCAGAAATTCAAAAACATACTATCGGATACCCGATTATTTCCATCCTGCAGATAGGCGTTATTTTTATCAGTTAAGGCATTCTGCCAGTTAATTCTGCCATCCTCTGTCATCGAGTCATACCACATGATGTGCATGCCATCTTTTTTATTTTTTTGAAGGTACATGAGAAACTCTTTCATTTTTTGAGCGGTTTCTTGGCTTCCGCCTTCTGTTTCCTGGTTAATAAACCAGCCATCAAATCGATAATATTCGGCTGCTTCCAGCAGTTTATCGGCTGCAGGAAATGAACCGTCCGCGCGTTGCTCAAGCATTTGATTCAACCACTCTATTTTTCCTCCATAAACAGCAGGAGGGAAGAAAACATTCCCTAAAATCGGAACACCATTTTTGTGGGAAGAGTCAATCACATCTGCACTTGGAGGAACAATGATGCCTTCGCCGGATGAACCTGCCCAATACACCATTAAATCGACATACTGCCAATAGCTAAATGTGTTGGCAAAGAACTCTTTTCCTCCTTGAGAAGGTACACCGCTAGTGTTTTTGTTTAACGCTGATAATGCAACAAGCTTTGCTTCTGATTGAGCATTGCTGTTAACATTATAAAGCGTCTCCCTATCTGCTAAAGGAATCGTACTCCGATTGAATGGAGCATCAGGATCCTTTTCAGGACTCCATTTAAGGAGTTGTTCTGGAAACCAATAAGATGATTCCGGCTGTGCTGCAAAGCTGCCGGATGGCATAAAGATCACAAACCAAACAGCTAGAAAAGCAACAATGGAACATAACCCCTTTTTAGACCGAACCATGCCTTACATCCCCATTTCATTATTTATTTTGAAGCCATTGATTCAGCGGACTTCCTTTGACTGCATATCCACAAAGACTTAAAACAAATTCACTGAACATAGAGTTTGCCCATGAAAACCACTCTCTTGTGTACTCCTTTGGATCATCTGAGTTAAACCCTTCATGCATATAGCCTGTATCTCCATCTGTTTGTTTAAAAACAGATAATATTCTTTGTTTTTCAGATTCCTCTTGTGCTGTCATACCTTGAATTGCTAAGGCGATATGCCATATATAATGATCTGGGGTATGCGGACTGCCAATTCCACTTGCCAATTTCCCCTCATAATAATAAGGGTTATCCCGGCTCAGCAAAAAATGTCTCGTATTTTGGTAGGTTTGATCGTTAAAATCGCAATAACCTAAATATGGCATCGAGAGAAGGCTGGGAACATTCGCGTCATCCATTAAGTTATAACCTCCCCTGCCATCTGTCTCATAGACGTACATTTCCTCATAGACAGGATGGTTGATCACACTATATTTTTTTATTCCCTCCTCGATTTCACAAGCCAATTGCATGCATTCTTTAGCAAGTTCGGAATCAAGCAAGACCTGAAGACAAATTTCAGCAGAATATTTAAGAACCACAACCGCAAACATGTTGGCTGGAACAAGGTAACCATAGTGGCAGGCATCATCACTTGGACGAAATGCACTCCAAGTCATACCGGTTTTTATTACCTCTGATCCCATACCACTGCGCGTGAGTGTGTCTGATTGCCGAACATTTTCACGTTCGAAACGGTATGCTGATTTATTCTCATGATTTTGTTCTACCTTCCACACGTTCAAAATGCTTTTTAATCCCGCTTGGTAAGAATCGTTTAAATGAGAAGTCCGTCCCGTTGATTTCCAAAGCAGATAGGCAAGCTGCAATGGATAGCAAAGGGAGTCTACTTCATATTTTCTTTCCCAAATATAAGGAGTCATGTCTGTTAAGTCGCTTTGGTGCCCCTTACCGCTTGGGGTTTCATTAAACGCATTTGCATAAGGATCATGGTTAATGAACTGGAATTGTTTAGAAACAACACCTTCAATCATTTTTGCGATTTGCTCATCTTCTTCAGCTAAGATAAGATAAGGCCTCACTTGTGCTGCTGAATCTCTTAGCCACATTGCCGGTATATCACCTGTAATTACAAAGGTTGTTCCATCTTCTTGTGGTTTTAAAGTTGTTGTATAGGTATTAATAAAACATTGTGCAAACATCTCCTGAAGTTTTTTATCATTCAGAAAATGTTCATTCACTTTTAAAATTAGTTTTTTCATTGACTCAGGTATCGTTGCGTTCACATTCTCTACTCCTTTTAACGGGTCCAGCCTACCGTCTTAATCTCGAATGGTTTTAAGGCTATTTCAATGTTGTTGCTTGGCAAACCTTCTAGCTTCTCTTCAATGATATTGCTGGCAAATCCTTGTTTAACAAGAGGCATGTTTACTTTTAAATCAACTTTTTCATCTGAAGTATTGAACCATCTAGTAATCACGTGATCGCCCTCTTCTGCAATCTTGATAGTCGTCATTGCAAGCGATGGACCATTCCATTCGAGGAATTGGTTTTCCTTAGGTAAGTCCCCATGATGAAGATCCGTTTGAATCATCGTTAACGGCGCTTGAAATTGATAGGCAAGATGATAAGATTCAGATGTAATCACATCACCGGAATGAGGGATAACCATCCATTCTGCTTCATTCTCCCCTAAACATTGAGCTTCAGGTGTAGAGAAATCACCCCAATCCCCTAGTTCAGAGACAGAACGAAGTAATGTTAAGGCGATGGTTTTGTTTTCTTCTAAGATTTCATACTCATGTAAGCCTTTATTGGCAATGGTCAAACCGTTCCGTTCATCTGACATACTGACAAAACCTTGCTGATGATGGTCAAAGCTAGGATTCTCCCATTCTATTTCAGGGCAATTTTTTCTTTTAACGATTTCAAAAACACTATCTGCATGGTGAGAGTCAGTTTGAATATTTGTTGGAAATAAGACTCTTATTCGATGATCTTTAGCTTGATTTTCAATAAAAGCTTGAAAGGATGGTCCTCTTGACGTTTGATCTAGCGTCATAATGGTTCTTATCTGAATAGTTGCGGTTTCTGCTGAACGAAACGCTTTTCTGTTTTTGTGCCAAACTAACATACTTTTTTCCTTTTCAAATGTTTGATCTGCGCTCTTTGGGATCACCCATTTGTGGATCATTTCAACCCTTGCTCTTAGGCTATTGTTTTCTAACACTTGGATTTGGGCTTTCAAGCCCTTTGTAGTCAGCGGGATTGAGTCCAAAGTATTTTTAAACATATATTCATTGCCAATATCGCCCGTATTTTCATATACTCCTAAACATTCATATGTTTTTTCACTTTTCTTATTTGTAAGAGTATAAGAGCCGTCTTCATGGATTTTTATACGAACAAAATCATTTTCCATTTCACGGTCATGATTCATTATGTCAATCTGTTTAAATTGAGCAGGATTTTCGTTTTGGTTTACGTAATACGTTTTATAACCAATTTGGGGAACATTTTCAGCTAAAAATGTGAGTTCTGCAATCCTGGCAAAATAGGGTCTTCTAAAGCCGTCAGAAGGTAAGTCATAGCCAAAACGGATTCCTTTATCATGATAGACACTTGGAACTGCGGATCTCATTGGATCTCTCACTTCAAGCACTGGCATAGATTTTTCAGCAAGATAAGCTGGGATTTGCTGAAAATCCATTTCTGAAAAATAGATCTTCTCAAGTTCAACTTCTTTTGTAATCACTTCTTCACGCTTCGAACCAGATCCGTTAAAAACAACAATAGGTATGCAAGTTTTTGAGTTATTATCTATCCTTGTATCAATACGTGAAGCAATTTCAGTTCCTTTTTCTTGTACAATCATTTCAGTTATCTGCTTAACTTTTTCAAACCGGCTCACCATCTCGCGGTGTACCTCATCTACGCTGCATCCGCATATGCTATCATGCGGATGATTCTTCATTAATGTTTTCCATGCATAGTTTAAGAAGTGACTCGGATATTCAAATCCAACGAGATGTGCCATTACCGAAAGAGGTTCGGCTGCTTTTTCAAGTAACACTTGGCACTCCTGATTCATTTGCTTAAGATAGATTCTTGCGGAAGCTGTATTCACAAGTGTAGACCAACCATCTGTTCGCTGGTTTCGCAGCTCACCTGTGATTGTCTGTAATTCATTAGGTAAAGATGGTTTAAGGTTTTTTAGATAATCATCAAAGCTTGCATGAACGAAATCGATGTCAGGAAAAAGCTTTTTAGCAGTTAAAATGGCTGCTGGAAGGTTGTGCTGAACTGGCTGATGATCACACCCATTCATGAAAAGCAGGTGTGGAGTTGCCGCATACTTCATGGCCTGCTCAATTTTTATATTCCAAAAGCTAAGAGCATCCTTTTCATCCTCTGGTACTTCATTGCCATTTGAATACCAATTCGCAAAAAGAATTCCAAGGATGGATGAACCATCAGGTGATTCCCATTTTAGTTCTGAAAAGGGTGACTCGAAGTTTTTTGCATCTTCCACCGTATTGTTAAATCCAGTAGGTTTTACACCTCTTCCAAATGCAGCTGTCTCGATTTTTGCTTGCTTTAACAGCTGCGGTGCCTGACCATAAATCCCGAACGTATCCGGGAAGTAACCTAGCTTTGAGACCGATCCAAATTCTTTAGCATCCCTTAAGCCATAGATAAGATTTCGTATGTTTGATTCAGAGCTTGTTAAAAAAGCATCTTGAAGAACATACCATGGTCCAATGTGAAGCTTTTTTTCACTTATTGCTTTTTTTAATTCTTCCCTTTTTTCAGGGCGAATTTCAAGGTAGTCCTCTAACAGAATCGTTTGTCCATCTAAATGGAAACTTTTAAAATCTGGTTCTTTTTGAAACAACTCAAGTAGTTCATCCATTAATTTCACTAAATAATATCGATGTTTCTCAAAAGACATATACCATTCCCTATCCCAATGGGAGTGGGAAATGATATGTGCTGTTCTTTTATTTTTCATTTTTTCCACCTCATTATTGTAAGCGGTTTCTTACTTATTACCTTAACAATATTTTGATTGAAAAGTAGAGTCAATGAAACGATAAGAAATGATAAGGTTTTTCCACCATATCTAATAAAAGTTCACAAGAGCCCATATCTCCTATTGAGTGATCAAAACAAAATGAAACAGGCAGCAAAGCTTGGCTGCCTGTTTCCTGTCCATACACTTTAAAACTCTTCAATTAATTGTTAATCGATACATTCGCCTTAAAATTTCTGCAAAAACATCATCATAAGAATTATCTTTTCAACTATAGTTTACAAAAATATCCTTTCATGCTTCTGTTTCCGTTCCATTTAATGACTGCAGAATTTGAAGAATAAGTTTTCTAAAAATTATAAATATTTAGTTGATTTCCGGTCCTTTTATCCATATAATTAAAAAAAGGCATCAGGGGTGATCTTTCGTGAAAAACAAGAAAACGTATACCGAGATCATGAAGTCACGTAACACATTCAAGATGGAAAAGAAACAGGAAACCGTACTTGATATTTACATTCAAATGGTGTTGGATGAAGCTGTGTTAACCCGGAAACTGTCCCTCCTTCAGGAAAAGATCGATGAGTCCTTGGACCGCAATGACAAACCGTTATTTTTAAAGTTAGCCAAAGAATATGCAGAACTGCGATTAATCATTTAAAAGCAAGCCCCTAAGCGGGGCTTGCTTTTATGTTGCCTGAAAAATGCGGAGGGCGAAGGCTGCCTGCAAGAAGCTGTTTGAGGTTGTGAAACTGTCAAATCGGCATTTTGAGTACTTCATTCAGCCGTTTTGAGGTTGTGAAACTGTCAAACCGGCATTTTGAGTACTTCATTCAGCCGTTTTGAGGTCGTGAAGTTGTCATGTGAGTTGTTTGAGTACCTCATTCAGGTGCTTTGAAGTTGTCATTCTCCGTATGGTATTTTCTTGTTTGAATCATACTGCTCCTTTGATTACCTTCTTTTAAGATTTTCTCGGTTTTGGGGTATCATACAACCCCTTTGGTTACCTTCGTTTAAGTTTTTCTCGATTGAAGGGCATCATACAAGTTCTTCGATCTCAAAAGAACAGTTTGATGTCCTCATTCAGCCGCATTGAGGACAAGAAATCGTAAAAAGAGAAAATTGTGTAATTGAGACCGTTCCACTCACACCGCCAAAATCATCAAGCAACTCCACCGCCTGAATAGCAGTTCTTTCTCACCCTAGGACGAGAACACAAAAAAAAAGCTGCCGCAATGTGCTGCGGCAGCTTTCTGTATTAAGATTGAGTTGACGTGAACTGCTCTTCTTCTGTTGAACCTTTTAATGCAGTTGTGGAAGAAGTTCCGCCTGTGATGGTTTGTGATACTTCATCAAAGTAGCCTGTACCGACTTCACGCTGATGTCTTGTTGCTGTATAGCCGTATTGCTCACTTGCGAATTCAGCCTGCTGCAGCTCAGAATAAGCAGCCATGCCATGATCACGGTACTTTCTGGCAAGCTCGAACATGCCGTAGTTTAGTGCATGGAAGCCGGCAAGAGTGACGAACTGGAATTTGTAGCCCATTTTAGCGATTTCTTTTTGGTACTGGGCAATTGTCTTTTCATCTAATTTTTTCTTCCAGTTAAAAGATGGTGAACAGTTGTAGGCAAGCAGCTTGCCTGGGAATTTCGCATGAATGGCATCAGCAAACTTCTGCGCTTGCTCTAAGTTCGGCTCTGACGTTTCGCACCAGACTAAGTCTGCATACGGAGCGTAAGCGAGTCCGCGTGCAATTGCCTGATCAATGCCGGCAGCAGTGCGGAAGAAGCCTTCCGGTGTGCGCTCACCTGTAATAAATGCCTGATCTTCAGGATCTACATCACTTGTGATTAAGTCAGCTGCATCCGCATCTGTTCTTGCAATGATTAATGTTGGAACGCCCATAACGTCAGCTGCAAGACGTGCTGATATTAAATTCTTTACAGCTGTTTGTGTCGGCAGCAATACCTTTCCGCCGAGGTGACCGCATTTTTTCTCAGATGATAGTTGATCTTCGAAATGAACCGCCGCTGCTCCAGCTTCAATCATTCCTTTCATTAATTCAAATACGTTCAGCTGTCCGCCGAAGCCAGCTTCTGCATCAGCAATAATCGGAGCGAACCAGTCGATGTTTCCTCCTCCCTCAAGATGCTGAATTTGATCGGCACGCTGAAGAGCCTGATTGATTCGTTTTACAACCGACGGCACACTGTTTGCCGGATATAAACTTTGATCCGGGTACATGTGTCCTGAAAGGTTTGCATCAGCCGCTACCTGCCAGCCGCTTAAATAAATCGCTTTCAATCCTGCCTTTACTTGCTGAACTGCCTGATTTCCTGTAAGTGCACCCAGTGCATGTACATAATCTTCCGTCTGCAGCAGGTTCCAGAACTTTTCAGCACCCCTGCGTGCAAGTGTATGTTCAATATCAATCGAACCGCGAAGACGAATTACTTCTTCCGCTGTATATGGTCTTTCTACTCCGTTCCATCTTGCATCCATTTCCCAATTCTCTTTTAATTTTTGCACTCTTTCGTTTGTCATTTCCTGAACCCTCCAATAGTTTGTTTAGTTTGTTATAATACAGTTAATATTTTATATTATTAATATATAACAGATTAATTGAAAATGGAATCATTTTCTTTTAAATTTTTTGAATTTTTTTATTTTTGGTGTTTAAATGATTGATAGAATGGGATTTCCAAGGTTAGTGTATTGGAGTTTATTGGTTGTCTTCTGGTGAAAAGACAGCCCATTTTACGGCGAAAAATAAAAACAGCGCTTCTCCTCAGGGAGACAGCGCTGTTACTATTTTTACTTATCAGGATTTTTGCTTCCCCACTCTTCAAGATAGGTAATCCGCTCAAGAATCGTTGGATGGCTGTATCTGAAAATTTTCACCAGTCCAGGCGGATTCACCTGGCTTAAGCCTGCTTTCGTCAATTCCTGGAACGTATTGACGGCTGCTTCCGGATTTTCAGTCATTTCAATAGCGTATAGATCCGCGTCCTTTTCCTGATGGCGCGAAATGATGTTGGAAAATGGATTTGAGGCGAAGGTGAGCATCCCAAGGAGCATCAGAAACAACGGCAACGAAGCAAGCTGCTGTTTTTCGGTGATATTGAGAATATGCCCGAACCGCCTGATCGTAAAATTCATTAACCGGTTGATCAGATATAACCCAATAAGGGTTAGAACAAGGTAGCCGGCTATTCCGACGTAAATATGCTTCATAACGTAATGTCCCATTTCGTGTGCCATGATAAACAGGATTTCGTCTTCACTCAGCTTATTTAACGTTGTATCCCAGAGGACAATTCGGGAATTGTCTCCAATTCCGGTTACATAGGCGTTTAGCGCATTTGTTTTTTCAGACATGTTCACTTCAAACACATGCTCTGCCGGGATATCCGCTTTTTCCGCTATAGCAAGGATTTTCGCCTCAAGCTCTTTATTTTTTAACGGGGTAAAATCATTGTAAAGCGGATCAATTAACACAGGCTGTATAAACATTAAGAACAGACTGAATGGAATCGACAAAATCCAGGCAAAAAGCCACCACTTCCCGGAAAACTTGCGGATAAGACTATACAGTACAGCAACAATTAAAATCATAAATGCATAATTGACCCAGAAATCAATGATTTGATCTTTCATCCACCCAGTAAAGGCTTGCGTTGTAATGTGGTAAGAAAGCGAGATCTTGTATCGCAGCCATTCAATTGGAAATGCACAAAGTGCCACGATAAAAGAAAGCCAAAACACATATACCGCTGTCTGAATCACAAAGAAGCGTGAAATGCCTTCAGACCAATGCTGTATTTTTTTAGAAAATCCTATTACAAGAATGACGAAGAAGATAAACCATTCAAATGGCGCAGTGACAAAATAGAGAAAATCCCTCAAACTGGAATATTCGCCTGACAGTTCCAGCTCACGACTGTTCATAAACGTATTTGGGTCCGCAGAGCCCCCCTGAAATTGAGTTGGAAGGGCGGAATCTGCTCCCATATAGATATACCAATAAACAAACAGGCCATACAAGAAGTAAATAAGGACTGATACAGTCAGCCATTTGCGCATGATGATGCCCCCTCGAACAAGCTCTTTGTATAAGTGTAGTTCAGGACAAAGAGAGTTAGAACTAAAATTCAGGTTAAAACAAGAGTCCGTATACAATCAGCGTCAGGATTGAGCTCATCACGACGACAATGACATTGACACCGAGATATGCAGCGGCAAAAGCCGAAATGGCCCCAATGATTCCAAACCAGATATCTTCCTGGATAAGAAAAACACCAGGTACAATCAATGCGCCAAGGGTCGCATACGGAACATTTCTTAATACATTTTGTACAAAAGGAGGCAATTCAATTCCGCTTAGAGCCACCAGAGGGATCATTCTTGGCAAATAAGTGACGACTGCCATGCCGATGATCATCATCATGACATTACTGATCATTGCGCTTCTCCTCCTTAGGATAGATCATTTCGATCAGAATAGCTGAAAGCAGCGTAGATAAAACAATTGCCCATCCAGTTGAAAGCAGGCCAGTCAGGTAAATAAACGAATGAATGACCCCGGCAGCTGATGCTAAAAATACAACTTTCCGCTGTTTTTTCATAGAAGGAACTAAAAGCCCGATAAACATCGCATATAATGCAACAGACATACTTTCCTGCAGTGTTTCCGGCAAATTGGCGCCGATCAGATGTCCAACGCCTGAAAACACTACCCAGCTCGAGTAGGAAATGAAAATGAGCCCAAACATATAACCCGCTGATACATTTCCCTCTTTCATAGAAGCAACCGAAAATGTTTCATCTGTAATCCCAAATGAATACAGCGCTTTTTTCCACAAACTGTCTTCCTCGACCTTTTCATTTAATGAGGCCGACATCAAAAAATGCCGGATATTCACGATAAAAGTAGTAAAAATAATTTCAAAGACCCCGGTTCCTGCTGCTATCAGACTTAGCGATATGTATTGTGCAGCACCTGCAAAAACGAAAATACTCATTAAGACGGTTTCTGAAAGAGTGAGTCCAGTATCACTTGCAAGAAGCCCAAATGTTATAGCTACAGGCATATAACCAATTGCAATGCTGAGACCGGCTGTTAATCCTTCTGAAAAATGTGACTGTTTTCTCAAAAATGCTGTTGTTGCCATCCTACTCCCTCTCTTCTTTACGGATAATAAATCAGCAGAAAACAGTTTGCGGCCACATCCGCTTTGTTTTCATAAACATGCTCCCGATTAGCGGTGAATTTGATGGAGTCTCCTTTTTTCAGCTCATAACGCTCTTCTCCAATGGAAACGGCCATTTCACCTTCACTTACAAATAGATATTCTTCAACTCCGCTTAGATGCTGCTCTGATACATGCTTGCATCCCGGAAGCAGCTCAAGCAGAAAAATTTCAAATTTCTTCTGCTGATCATAAGGAAAATAGGAAAAGACATTATATAATTCATTCAAATCCTGAATTGCTGTTTTATCTGTCCTGCGTACAACCGCAACATTAGTCTGTTCTTCTTCTACCAGAGACGAAAAAGAAACGCCAAGTCCGTTCGCAATTTTCCAGAGCGTATTAACGGTTGGACTTGATTGGCCTTTTTCAATTTGGGCAAGCATGCCTTTGCTCACTCCCGTAACGGCTGAAAGCTGATCAAGACTGTACTGCCGCATTTTACGGACATTTTTTAAATTGATGCCAATTTGTTCCTGCAGTGATTTCATAAGTTCTCCCTTTTAACTTGTTTGTTTTATATAGTATACATTCGTATTATATTTTGAACAATATAGAAATAGTAATATTCTGATTTTTAAGACTGAAGTCCAAGGAACTCTCCATCTATCTCTCGATTCTTTAAACCTGAATACAGTCTATTGTTAAGAAGAGGGGTGGATAAAGGCGATAAATCATTCTCATGTATTAGTTGTTGGCGGAACAGGTATGCTTGCAGATGCATCCGTCTGGCTTGAACAGCATGCAGAAAAAGTATCGGTTATAGGGAGAAAGCAGCATAAACACAGGAAGCTGCAGGAAAGAATGAAGAAATTGAACAGTTTGATTGTGGATTATGTTGACAAAGAAGACCTAAGACAGCACATAAAAATAGCGATTGAAAGATATGGCCCAATCACACTTGTTGTCAGCTGGATTCATTCTTACGCTTCTGAAGTATTAGACATCATTTCCGGGGAAGTCTCAAAATCGGCAGTTAGATGGCGGCTGTTTCATATTCAAGGAAGCAGCAGTCACTTAGAGAAAAGAGCAGTTGATGTAATGCCAAACTGTTTATATCGTTCGATCCTTCTTGGATTTGTTTTAGAAGCAGATGGTTCGAGGTGGCTGACAAATAAAGAAATTGGCGAAGGAGTCATAAAAAGTATAGAAGAGGATATTAAAGATACGGTAATCGGCATCATGGAGCCATGGGAAAAAAGGCCATAGAAAAAGCGGCCAGGCATTTGACCGCTTCCTTTTTATTTCCCTTTAAAAACAGGCTTTCGTTTTTCGCTGAAAGCCGCTAAAGCTTCAACACGGTCTTCGGTTGGGATCGTTACTTCATAAGCCTTGCGCTCAATATGCAAGCCTGTCTGAAGGTCTGCATTCATCCCCTGTTTGATTGCAAATTTAGCCTGCTGCAGAGCGATTGGCCCATTTCTGAGAATCTCTTCTGCAAGCTCTACTGAAGCTGCTATGACATCAGGAGCTGTCTTTGAAACAAGACCATACTCCAGTGCTTGCTTGGAAGTAATTTTGCGGGCAGTTAAAATAAGCTCAAGCGCTTTAGCCTCGCCGATAATGCGCGGAAGACGCTGCGTTCCCCCTGCACCAGGAATGATGCCAAGGCCTGTTTCGGTCAGCCCGACAGACGTGCCTTCTGCTATCAGCCTGAAATCACATGACAAAGCAAGCTCCATGCCCCCGCCGAATGCATAACCGTTGATGGCTGCAATGGTGGGCTGAGGGAGAGCATCGATTTTAGTGAATACCTCTCCTATTTTATATAGGTTCCGCTTTACCTGCTGATCGGTCAGAGTCTTTCTCTCTTTCAGATCGGCTCCTGCACAAAATGCTTTTTCCCCTGCCCCTGTAAAAATGACCGCCCTTACATCAGGGTTCGTGCGAATATCTTCAACTGCTTCCTCAAGCTCAAGCAAAGTGTCATAGTTAAAGCAGTTGAATACCTCCGGACGATTTAGCATCACAACGGCAAGGTTTTTTTCTACTGTGTATAAAATGTTGGTCAAAACAGATTTCCTCCCGACTATTTTTGAAGGACTTGATCTTTTAGCGCCCTGCGTAAAATTTTCCCCGTTGTATTTTTAGGGAGTTCTTCTAAAAACTCAATGGAACTTGGAACTTTATACTTAGCTAAGTGTTCGCGGCAATATGCTTTTAATCCTTCTTCTGTCAGCGATTGATCTTTTAAAACAACAAAGCATTTCACAGCTTCCCCCTGGTCAGGATCCGGAACGCCGACAACGGCCGCTTCCACTACTCCGGGATGATTGTATAGCACTTCCTCGACTTCGCGCGGATAAACATTGTATCCGCCAACAATCACCATATCTTTTTTGCGGTCAACAATGGTAAAGTAGCCTTCCTCATCCATCGTGGCCAGATCCCCTGTATAAAGCCAGCCGTCCCGGATTATATGGGATGTTTCCTCAGGCATTTTATAATACCCCTTCATGACATTCGGCCCTTTTACAATCAGTTCGCCGACTTGCCCAGGAGGGACTTCTTCGCCTAATTCATTTACTACTTTATTTTCGACATTTAGAATGTTCGTGCCGATTGAGCCTGCTTTGCGCGGACGGTCAAGCGGATTAAAGCACGTAACAGGAGAAGCCTCAGATAAACCGTAGCCTTCAGAAATCACGACCTTAAACTTCTGCTCAAATCCTTTTAATAGAGCAACCGGCATGGATGCTCCCCCTGAAATGCAGAGTCTGAGAGACTGTAAATCGTTTGCATCTCCCGCCTCATGCTGCAAAAGGAAATTATACATCGTCGGCACACCCGCAAATACAGTAGCCTTATAGGTTTTAATCAGCTTAAAAACTTCAGCAGGACTGAAGCGCGGCACGATTAACAGTGTTGCGCCGCTGATCAGCGGCGCATTCAGTGAAACCGTCAAACAAAAAACATGGAACATTGGCAGTGTCGCTACCACCTTATCCCCATCATTCATTTTCAAATAAGACCCTATATCTTTCGCATTGCTGTATAGATTCTTGTGAGTAAGCATTGCACCCTTAGGCTTACCTGTTGTGCCTGATGTATATAAGATGACGGCAACATCTTCTTCTGAAAGGATGACTTCTTCTGGCTCAGACACAGATGAAGCAAGTAAACTTGTAAACGATTTCAATTTTGTGCTGATTGAGAGAGCCGAAACATCCAATCCTGATTTAGCATCAGATGGAGGAGTTTCGCAAGAGATGATATGTTCCGCCATTGGCAAAACATCATTCATTTTTTCAAATAAAGGCAGCAGCACATCAAGGGTTACAATTGTTTTTACATCACCATTGTTTAAAATATACCCGATTTCATCTGGTGTGTAGATTGGATTGATTGGAATAACTGTAGCACCAGCCCTCATTGCTCCATATAGTGATATAACAAAATATGGTGAATTTCCAAGCACAAGAGCAAGGTGATCCCCTTTTTTCACTCCGAGCTTCTGCAGACCATCGGCAAATTTGCTGATTAAAACATCCAGTTCCCCATAGGATGTTTCCTTCCCCTCAAAGATAAACGCCGGCTTGTCTCTATACGTTTTTGCGGATAAAGACAACTGTGATAATAAATTCATTCTCCCACCCCTTGTAAAAATGAATGAACAACCACTCATTTTCAAAAAATTTAAAACTATAAGTCTATTATATTTTATGGAACAGAAATTCTCAAGAAACTGCTCGCCTAAATTATTTCAAAAAAAAGATGCCCGATTTTTCGGACATCCCTTACTTGCATTAATACAGCAGCTCGATAAATTGATCTTTTTCTACGTTTCCAAAATAGTGTTTGATATCAACATCCTTGAGAGCCATTTCAATTGATGAACGATCATATTGAAGACCTTTTAAGCGGTTTTCAATTTCTTCAACATCTCCGACTCCAAAGAAATCGCCGAAGATTTTGCAGTGTTCAATCCTGCCTTTATGAACTTCCAGACGGATATCAATTTGGCCGATAGGAAAACGGTTTGAGTGCTGAAGATTAAAGGCTGGCGATTTGCCGTAATTCCAGTTCCAGTTTTGATAGCGTTCTTTTGAGAGTTCATTGATCTTTTCCCAATCAGATTCTGTCAGTTTATACTGGGGAATTTCGCCATCTGTATCAAATATATAACGGAGAATGATTTCTCTGAATTGTTCAATCGTGATTTTTTCTTCAAGAAATTCGCTGATGTTTGCTACCCTGCTGCGAATCGATTTTATGCCTTTGGATTCAATCTTGTCTTTTTTCACCTTTAAAGCGGAAACAACATTTTCCATCTCTGAATCAAACAGAAGTGTGCCATGGCTGAACATTCTGCCTCTCGCCAAGAACTGAGCGTTGCCGGATATTTTTCTGCCTTCAGCTAAAATATCATTCCTTCCGCTAAGCTCTGCATCTACTCCAAGACGTTTTAATGCACGGGTCACAGGTTCAGTGAATTTTTTGAAATTGTGAAAGCTGTCTCCATCGTCTTTCGTAATAAAGCTGAAATTCAAGTTTCCAAGATCGTGGTAAACCGCTCCGCCCCCTGATAATCTGCGGACAACATGCAGCCCTTGATCTTCTACATATTTCGTATTAATTTCTTCTATTGTATTTTGATTCTTCCCAATGATGATTGAAGGTTCATTAATATAGAAAAGCAGGTAAGTTTGTTCAGGATCTAAATTTTTCAGGCAATACTCTTCGATCGCCAGATTTATTCTTGGATCCGTAATCCCTTGATTATCGATAAATAGCATTTTTTGTTCCTCCTAATTTTCCTGTGTCCACTGTAAGCCGGAAGCAGCAAGGCGGACAGGGCCTTTATAAATGGTCTTGGCTTCTGCAACTAAGTCCAAATGATTACCGAAATGCGGCAAATGAGTAAGCATTAATTCCTTTACGGAAGCGCGGTTCGCCAGGTTTGCTGCATCGAAGCTATTCATATGGCCTGCACCCGACCCATCCATCTCTCCGTAAAAATTGCACTCGCATAGAAGCAGGTCGGCATTTTCCGAAAAGGGAATAAACTCCTCGATGAAGCTTGAGTCAGCTGTATAAACGACTTCTGAAGCACCATCTGAAATCCTCATTGCAAAGCAGTCAACAGGATGCTTTGTTTTTAAAAAACGAATGGTGAAAGGACCAATTTGAACCTGTTCATTTGGATTATAAGCCTTCCCTATTGTTGCGTCTTTATATGTAAGTCTTGCAAATTCCTTCTGATCGACAGCATGTCCATAGATCGGCAGTGCTTTATTGCTCTTTTTTAAATACGCAGCAATCAGCCTTGCAAATTGCAGAGGTCCCACATCTGAAATATGGTCATGGTGATAGTGGGAAAGAATGACAGCATCAAGCTCTTCAGGCTTCACATAATTCTGCAGCTTTGATAAAACAGCACTTCCGCAGTCTACAAGCAGCCTAAACCCGTCAGATTCAAAAAGATATCCTGATGACGCCTCATTAACAGCAGGATACCCGCCCCAAAAACCAACAACTGTTACCTTCATGACAAACCTCCCATATTTTTTTCCTTCTATCAATATACCCATTTTCATCAGAAAAGCGCAAGCGCCTTGGTCAGCTCCGACAGGCAGATAAGGATCCAGAGAAAAAGTCCGGTTTTCCGAGAGTCAGGAGCTTGACAAGTATGCACGAAAATTTATACTTTATCAATTTCAAAGAAAAGGGCATGTTTTATGATATTGTTACAAAACAGATGTTGACATGTTGCCATCTGTTATAATACAATGATATTAACAACAACTTGGAGGGGATACCAATGTTAGTTAAAATGACTGAATTTTTCAAAAACCTGCCTGCAAAGAAATGCTTAGAGTGCGGGGATAAAATTGAAGAACAGCATGAGTGTTATGGCAACACATGCGATAAATGCATGAAAATTAATCACATTTAACCTTCGTTCATCCTAACAATGCCTATATTTATAGAAAGAACCTTGTGTTCTTTCTCTTTTTTTATGCACAAAAAGACACTGATTTCTCAGTGTCTCCTCCGCTATTCTAAACCTCTCTATCCCAGTGGCGATGCTCGGCTGCAGCTGTAATGCCTCAGGCGTCTACTTCGCATCCTGAATGAAGAAAACCGGAATGTTATTTCCGACTAGATCATAATTTCCTTCTTCCGTATAAAACTTCGTTGCAAATCCCCTTACATCCCTTACTGTATCACCTGAACCCCTGGAGCCCGCCACCGTTGAAAAACGGACAAATACAGGCAGATGGATCCTGAAGAAATTTAGCTTTTGTGAACTCTTTCATCGGCTCGTAAACCTGAAAATAACAATGAGCCCCATAGCCCATAGCATGCACAATTCTTTCAGGAATGCGCTCATGATCGAAATGAGTCATCTTTTCCCTGAAATGAAAATCTTCCATAAGTGTTGGGCCCCTGACACCCGCTTTCAAAGAATGCTCATCATCTGAAACACGCAGCCCCTGATTCGTTGTCAGCTTTTTTCCCGTATCATCCACCCGGTATGCTTCTAACTGTTCGTCCTTGCTGTTTTTAGAATGATTGTCCAATTGATTCATTCCTTCCGTTCTATTATATTTACTCTATTGAATTACCAAATATTTTCGACAATAAAACCCTCCTTAGAGTTATTCTCCATCCATCAAAAAAGACACTGCTTTAATCAGTGTCCTTTAAGTGCTCTATTCAAGATTGTTATTTACCAGCTAAACTTTCGCCAAGTTTTTGATCACTGTCGAATCCCTGACGATAAGCTTCAGAGGAAACTGATAAATTTCATGAGAATGATAGATTTTCCTGTTGATATTATCAATCATCACATCCATTGCTTTTTTAGCCATTTCTCCAACTGGCTGCTGAACTGTTGTAATCATTGGATCAAGCAGTTCAGTAATCGCCTGGTTATCAAAGCCCACGACGGCAAGCTCCTCCGGAACGTTCCATCCATTCTTCTTTGCTTCAGAAATGATTCCTGCTGCTACTTCATCAGCACCAGTAAAAACAGCTGTAGGCTTCTCATTCAGCTCTTTTAATTCATGGAAAACTCTCTTCCCGTCTTCAATATTAAATGCGTCTCTGAACGCGGCTTTTTCGTCAAAAGGCAGTCCTGCTTCTGCCAAGGCTTGTTTAAATCCTCTTTCCCGATCTTTTGCAACATTGCTTCTGTGGCCTCCGCAGCAATAAGCAATATGTCTGTGTCCCTGATCAATCAAGTGCTTTGTCGCTATGTAGCCTCCAAATGCCTGATCTAATCTGATCATAGGGACTTTTGCATTCTCTTCAAACTCATTGCATAATACGATTGGGCCGTACTCCATATACGGTTCGATTTTGCTCCAGTCATTTTCAAGGGATGCAAGGATGACGCCATCAACCTGTTTTGTTTTAAGCAGGTTTAAATATTTAAGTTCTTTAGTTTTGGAATATTGTGTCTGGCAGACAATCAGCTGATAGTTTCTTTCAGACGAAGCAATCTCCAATGACTCAATGAACTGGCTGAAAAAAGGATTAAGAACTCTTGGAATAAACACAGCTATAATTTCAGTTTTTTGATTGCGAAGACTTCTGGCAGAAGAATTAGGCACATAACCAAGCTCTTCCATCGCTTCTAATACAACCCTTTTTTTAGATTCAGATACATACGGATGGTTGTTGATGACTCGTGATACAGTGGTCCTTGACAGTCCTGCAAGTCTGGCAACATCCTCAATTGTAGACACTTGCTTTCCCCCTCATCTCGCGAACGAATGGTGTCCCTATAAAAATGAAATCGTTCTCATTCCCCATTATATTTCAAAATGTAAGGGCTTTCAATATATAAAAAGATTGACTGTTTCTGCACTTATCGTTTAATAATTATTCTTTGACTTCTTCTTAACCCTTTTAAATGATTTGTTTAAAAACAGAGGCTGCCCTCTAACCGTCAATTTTCAATACAAAAAGCATTTGTGCTCGCAAACCACCCTGAATATTTCCAGAAAAAAACGCCTAAAGCATATCGCTTTAGACGTTTTTTCATTAGGAAGCGGCCTCTTCTAATTCTTCTCTTTTATTCTTTCTTAAAGCAAAGAAGAAATAAACAATTGTACCTATCATCATAGCACCGATAAAGATAGCCAAGATTCCTGCCTGCTGCCACATGAAGGCGAAGTCACCAGATGAGATGACTGCTTTGAAGCCTGAGACTGAGTAGGTCATCGGCAGCCATGCGTTAAAAATCTGCAGCTCATTTGGAATCAGTTCAAGCGGGAATGTTCCTGCGCTTGTTGTAAGCTGTAAAATCAGAATGATGATCGCAACAAATCTTCCCGGATCACCTAATGTTGTAACTAAGAATTGTACAAGTGTAATAAATGTAAGACTCGTAATAATACTGAACAGGATAAAATATGGAACACTTTGTACTTCAATGTTTAATCCATATAATAAGACCGCATCTGCGAGCAATGCCTGAATCACGCCAACGACTGCGAGAATGCCGAACTTGCTCATAAACCATCCGATTGCACTTTTAGGTTCTCCAGCCGCTTGTCTCAATGGGAATACAATTGAAAGCAGCAATGCCCCAACAAATAAACCAAGTGACAAAAAGTAAGGTGCGAAGCCTGTTCCATAGTTAGGAACCGCATTTACTTTTTCATCTTTCACTTTTACAGGATCGGAAATCATGTCATACGTCTTATCTGATCCGCCAGTGTCTTTTGTCTCTTCTGCAGCTTCTCCAAGTTTAGATGATAGCTCCCCTGTTCCTTCTGACAGTTTGCCAACACCTTCATCTACTTTGCCGGCACCGAAAGCAAGCTGATTCGTACCGTCTTGAATGGCGGATGAACCATCTGCAAGTTTCGAAATTCCTGAGTTGAGTTCACCGCTTCCTGCTGCAAGCTTGGCAGATCCTGCTTTTGCTTCGGCAAATTTCTGATTAAATGTTTCTAAACCGTCCGTCAGCTTCTTTTGGCCGGTTAAAAGCTTGACAGAACCATCGTATAAAGCTTCTTGACCTGAAACAAGCTGATCTAAGGCAGTCTCAACTTGATTTTGACCTGCAGCAAGCTGTCCGGATTTTTCTGATAGAGTAGCTGCACCTTTTTCAAGCTTACTTGCTCCTGCTGAAATCTCCCCGGATTTTTCAGATAATGTCGCTACACCATTTTCAAGCTCACTTGCTCCCGCTGAAAGATTTCCGGATTTTTCCGAAAGGACAGCCGCACCATTTTCAAGCTTACTTGCTCCTGCTGAAAGCTCTCCAAGACTGCTTTCAAGCTTCTTGCTGCCTTGTGATAATTGATTTACACCTTTTGCTGCCTCAATCAATCTTTGTTTCTCTGCTTCTGGCAATGGCAGCTTTTCAATTTGAGGAAGCAATACAGCCAGCTGATCATTTAATGAAGATAATCCCGCAGATAGCTCTGCAGCTCCTGCTTGTGCGGCTTGATTTCCCTCAGAAAGCTGATTTAAGCCGCCTGACAGTTCTCCTGCACCAGCTGATAATGCTTTACTGCCATCAGTAAGCTGATTTAAACCGCTTGAAAGTTCTCCTGCACCAGCTGATAAAGCTTTGCTTCCATCAGCCAGCTGATTTAAACCGCCTGACAGCTCACCTGCACCTTCGCTGAGCTTCGCTGAACCGTCTGTTAACTTCGGAGCTGACTCCTGCATCTTTTTCATACCTGATAAAGATGAACCTAGACCTTCATTCAGTTTAACAGTGCCCTCTTCTGCTTCAGCAGAACCGCTGTACAGCTGCTTTCCCCCATTCTGCAATTGCCCAAGCCCGCTGTCTAAATCATTAATACCTGCTGCTAATTCTTTCGAACCGGCAGATGCATCATTAAGTCCATTTTTAAAACTGATTGACTTCTCTGCCAATGCTTGAAGGTTTTCCTTCAGTTTGAAAGAGCCGTCTTTTAAATCTCCAACGCCATTATTTATCTCGCTTGCACCGTCACTTGCCTGACCGATGCCATCTGCAAGCTTGTCGATGTTTTCGAAAATGCTTTCAGCGTACGTCTTTGTCAGAGTATTTGAAACCTCTTCTTTTATTTGAGCAACAGCCGATCCGCCAATTTGCCCTGATAAAAAGTTAAAGCCTTCATTTGGAACGTATTTTAATTCCAGGGACTGAGGGTTTTCATCCATTAAAGTTGTAGCATTTTTAGAAAAGTCATCTGGAATTTCAATCATCATATAATATTGTTCATTTTCAAGACCTTTTACTGCTTCATCCTTTGATACAAAATCCCATTTAAATTCAGGATTATCTTTTAAATTATCAACAAGGTCTGAACCAATTTTCAATTCAGTTCCTTCGTAGTCAGCGCCAGTATCTTCATTTACTACTGCAACAGGCAGCTGATCTAATTGTTCATATGGATCCCAAAAAGCCCAAAGGAACATTCCGGCGTACATCAGCGGAATAAATAAAACAGCGAGTACAGGAATTAGAACTTTTTTGTTGGAAACTAAGGCTCTCCATTCTTTCGCTATTAAGCTCATTCAAAAATCTCCTCCTATAAATATACATATTGACTAATTTGTTCATTTGGTCAATTCTGTTTAAAAAAATGAGGACCATCTATTTTGACAATCCCTTTAATAAGTAAAGCTGAAAAAGATCTGCTATTTCCGCTTTTTCGAGCGGTTCGTGATTTTTTTCCCAATCGAAAATAAGGGAAATGTAAAGCTTTACCATGACGAATGCCGTTACTTCAGGATTGCATTCCCGGAGCTCGCCTTTTGCAATTGCATCTTCTATCTTTGATGCAATAAATTGCAGAATCATTTTCTCAAGGCGCTGCACAACCTCCTGGACGGCAGGAGTGCCAACATCTGAACTTTCTTGAAAGATTTTGATCGTGAATTGATGTTTTTTCCGAAATTCAAGCAGGCTGTAAAGAGCACGATGTACATTTTCGAAAAAAGGCAGATCATCATCCATTGCTTTTTCTGCTTCTATTTTCATTTCAGCAAGAAGCGTAGTAACAATTTCATCAAAAAGTTCTTCCTTGTTTTTGAAAAAAGTATAGATGGTCCCTTTGCCCACGTTGGCAAGCTTTGCGACAGAGTCCATCGTTGTAGCCTTATAGCCAAATTGTGTAAACGACCTCTTTGCAGCCTCCACAATCAAATGTTTTCGATCAATGCTCAACTGCCTAACCTCCATTCGAAATGACCAAATGACAATTTAGGTCAATTAGTACAGAAACAAATATATCACATGAATTTCCCACAATCAAGATTTAAATAAATGAATCATCAAAAAAAAACAACTCTCTTATTAAAGAGTTGCCTTTTTAAGATAGTCCAATGCATTAGCAACAGCCATTTTTCCCTGATCAATACAATCCGGGATTCCTACACCGGAAAAGGAAGCACCTGCTAAAAACATTCCTGGATATGAATTCATGATTTTTGTTTTCACCTCAAGAATTTCTTCCAGATGACCGACGTTATATTGCGGCATCGATTCTTTCCATCTTGAAACGACGGTGAAATCCGGTTTTTTATCAATCTTCATGATTTTGTTTAAATCCTCTAAAACAGCAGCAATAATTTCATGATCAGGCTGCTCCACAATCGCCTGATCACCAGCTTTTCCTACATATGCCCGGATCAGCGCTTTGCCTGCCGGTACCGTATGAGGCCATTTTCGGTGAGTCCATGTACATGCAGTAATCGTGTAATCACCATTTCTGGAAATAACAAATCCTGTGCCATTCCCTGCAATATCAATGTCTTCTTCAGGGAAAGCCATGGCAACAGTAGCGACCGATGTTGAGGGCATTTCCTGCATGTATTGATAATTTTCTTTATCAGGCAGCATGTTCGCGGTCTGCTGATGAGGAGTTGTGATAATAAGGGAATCAGCTTCAATAATCTCCCCATTGCTTAACCGGAGAATATATCCAGCGGTAGTTTTTGCAATGCTTTCTACTTTAACGCCTTTTAAAATCTTTGTATCTGTTAGCTTGCTTTCTGCGGCATCCACCAAACTCTGCAGTCCGCCTTTTACGGTTTGAAAAATACCTTTTTTTCGGGCTGGTTCATGTTTTTGGTTCGATGCAGGCAGTCCTTTTTTCATACCAAGTATCAAGCTGCGGTGATCCTGCTCCACTTTATGAAATTGCGGAAAAGTTGACATTAAACTCAGCTTGTCTATATCCCCTGCATAAATCCCTGAAAGGAGAGGTTCGATCAGATTTTCTACAACTTCATTCCCGAGACGTCTTCTAAAAAAATGACCCAGTGATTGATCACCCGTTTCCCGTTTCGCAGGAAGGATAAAATCACCTGCAGCTCTTGCTTTCCCCAGAATGGAAAATAACCCTGTCGTAACAAATGGAAGGATTTGTGTAGGGATTCCCATTACGGCGCCTGACGGTATTGGATGCAGCCGATCTCCTGCAAGGACATATGATCGTCCTGTTGCATTGTTTACAAGCTCTGACTGGAGTCCAACATCTTTAACAAACTGCGGTGCACTTGCTTTTCTTTCTAGAAACGAGTCAGGTCCGCGTTCAATGATAAATCCATCTTTATGGACAGTCTGAATTTTACCGCCAAGTCTTGGACTTGCTTCAATCAAGATTGACTCTGCGTGCAGGTTGTTTTCCTGTATTTCTTTTTGCAAGTAAAATGCCGCGGATAATCCAGTTATCCCTCCGCCAATGATGACAACTTTCTTTTTCTTGTCAGTCATTGTTTATCGCCTTCTTTTTTGTTTACTTTTAGTCTCTCCACAGAAAGAGCCTTACTTTTTCATAGATAGTTCTTTTAAAACAACCGTTGCCAGACAGTCGATGAATTCGTCTTTGGCATTTGGCATTTCCGGTCTGTAATACTTGGCGCCAAGTTCGTCTGCAACAACTTTACATTCATAATCATTATCAAATAAAACCTCTAGATGATCCGCAACGAAACCTGCTGGTATATAGACAAACGTTCGGTATCCTTTTTGTTCATATAGATCTCTTGTTAAGTCCTGTACATCTGGTCCAAGCCAAGGTTCAGGTGTATTTCCCGCACTTTGCCAGCCGATCTCATAGTTTTCAATGCCTGCTGCTTCTGCGATCAGATCAGCTGTTTCCTTAAGCTGATTAGGATATGGATCTCCCGCTGCGATAATCTTTTCAGGCAGGCTGTGTGCAGATACAATTAAAACAGCTTTTTCTCGTTCTTCTGAGGTCATTAATGCATATGTTTCTTTTACTTTTTTCGTCCAGTAATCAATAAATTTAGGCTCTTTATACCAGCTCTCAACAGATGTAATCTCTAGTCCGCCCAGATTTTCCGCTTCCTGCTTTGCCCGCCCATTATATGATTTGATGCTGAAAGTAGAGAAATGAGGCGCAAGCACGATGCTGACGGCTTCTTCAATGCCATCTTCTTTCATTTGCTTCACTGCATCTTCAACAAAAGGCTCAATATGTTTAAGTCCCAGGTACATTTTAAATTGCACTTCATCCTGAATAGCATTTAAATGTTCTTCAAGGGACTTGGCTTGATCCAATGTAATTTTAGCAAGAGGAGAAATGCCGCCAATCGCCTCGTAGCGGTCCTTTAAATCCTGCAGCATTTCAGGAGCAGGCGGACGGCCGTGTCTAATATGTGTGTAATAGCGTTCAATGTCTTCCTCTTTATATGGTGTTCCGTATGCCATAACGAGCAGACCCATTGTTTTCTTTGTCATTTTCCTACTCCTCTTTGGTTAGTTATAAGATCTAGTCTTATTTTGCCATTACTCAGGGCAAGATTCCAAATCAGATGCTCTCCGCACGCTTGGCAGTTTTTGTATAATCATGAATAAAACCTGTTAATCTTCTGAGAACATCCGGACTGACAGAAGGGAAAACACCATGTCCAAGGTTAAAAATATAACCGTCCTGCTTCATTCCCTGATCAAGAATGTTTTTAGCACGTTCTTCAATCACTTCCCAAGGCGCAAGAAGGATTGCAGGATCCAGATTTCCCATTAACGTTTTTGTCAGTCCCATAGAGCGGGCCTGATCTACCTGCAGTCTCCAATCAAGACCGACTACATCAAGCGGCAGGTCGTGCCATTCATGTGCAAGATGACTTGCTCCCACACCAAACATAATCATCGGAACATTTTCTTCCTTCATTGAAGTGAAAATGCGTTTCATTACAGGTTTAATAAAATAACGATAATCCGATTCATTTAATGCTCCGACCCATGAATCAAAAATTTGAATCGCTTTTGCCCCTGCTTTAATTTGAGCCTTCAAGTAAATGATGGTCATGTCTGCAAGCTTATCCATAAGCGCAAACCAAGCTTTCGGCTCTGCGTACATAAATGCTTTTGTTTTGTTGTAGCTTTTAGACGGTCCGCCTTCAATCATGTAGCTTGCCATTGTAAATGGAGCTCCCGCAAACCCGATTAATGGAACATTCAATTGCTCTGTTGTCAGCAATTTAATCGTATCCAGCACATATGGAATGTCGCTTTCAGGGTCGATTTCGCCAAGCTTTTCAACGTCTGACAGCGATCTAATTGGATTATCTATTACAGGACCAATGCCAGACTTGATTTCTACATCTACCCCAATCGATGGAAGCGGTGTCATGATATCCTTATATAAAATAGCCGCATCTACACCATACTGCTCAACCGGCAATCTCGTGACATATGCACAAAGCTCGGGCTGATGTGTAATCTCAAACAGACTGTATTTTTCTTTAATAGCACGGTACTCAGGCTGCGATCTTCCTGCCTGCCTCATATACCATACAGGAACATGATCTGTTTTTTCACCTCTGCACGCCCTAAGGAATGTATCATTAAACTGCTTTGTATCCGTCATAAATCCTCAAATCCACCTTTCTATGTAAAACAAACACGCTATCCTAAGTTTTTGCTTCTTACACTATAACTGTTTCAATCTTGCTTGTATAGATTTCACAATTAAATGTCAAAAAATTGACGTAAACACCGAAAAGCGGAGCCGACTGGTCAGACTCGGGCAGACAGATAAGAATTCACCCGAAAAGTCCGGGTTTGACTTTTTGGGGGAATTTGTTCTGGCCGAGGGGCTAGGAGGCAGAGCTGGACAACACCGAAAAGCGGAATCGCCCGTTTAGCTCCGACAGACAGATAAGAATTCACCCGAAAAGTCCGGGTTTGACTTTTTGGGGGAATTTGTTCTGGCCGAGGAGCTGGGCGATGGAGCTAGACAAAACCGAAAAGCGGAATCGCCCGTTTAGCTCCGACAGACAGATAAGAATTCACCCGAAAAGTCCGGGTTTGACTTTTTGGGGGAATTTGTTCTGGCCGAGGGGCTAGGAGGCAGAGCTGGACAAAACCGAAAAGCGGAATCGCCCGTTTAGCGCAGGCAGACAGATAAGGATCCGCCAGCAAAGGCGCTTTTGCCTTTGCTGGCGGAGCCGTTCTGGCCGAGGAGCTGGGCGATGGAGCTAGACAAAACCGAAAAGCGGAGCCGACTGGTCAGACTCGGGTAGACAGATAAGGATCCGGCAGAAAAGTCCGGGTTTGACTTGACTGCCAGATCCTTTAAGGGCTTAGCGCAAAAACCAAACATCTGCCGCAAAATTAAATCTAAAAAAAACTGAAATACTGCCTGCTATTAAGGAGCTGATGTAAATAGTTTTGGTTTTACAGGTTTTGAGCCTTTGCCTTCTTGTTCAGTTTGCTCATTATAAGGAACAACTTTATAGGAAGCCTCTGAGAAAAGGTTAGAATAAGGGATTTCATATGAATCTTTTCCTTTAACATAGCCAACAAGCCTGTCCTCATTTCCTATTGTTTCATAAATCCTGTAGACGACACGATCATCCTCCTGAGCTTGCCAGTTCAGTGTGACGGTGAATAAACCAAGCGGCTTGAATGTATATTTTGCGTCAACCGCACCCAGGTTTTTCAGTCTGATTGGTTCTTCCAAATCCTCTACATCTTTTGGAAGGCTGAACGCAACATCCTGATCTATCGAAGTATTCATCAAAATTTCTTTAAAAAGTCTCGTTGGATAGGAACTGCCATGTGTTAGATGCTGCTCCCTATTTGTCTTATCGTAGCCCATCCAGAGAGCACCTGAGACTTTCGGGGTGTAGCCTACAAACCATGCATCTTTAACAGCGCCTTTTTTATCGACATAAGAGGTTGTTCCTGTTTTTCCGGCAAGCTCACCTTCGTACGAACCTGTCTGTCCTGTTCCGTCGTTAACAACCTCTTGAAGCATCCTCGTCATATTCCATGCAGTCTGGGAAGAAAAGATACGCTTCTTCTCTAGTTTCACTTCACCAATTCTATTTGACTCACGGTCCTCTATCTTTTGGATAACAAACGGCTCACTATAAACTCCATACTCAGCAAAAGATCTGTAGGCATTTGCAAGCTGCAGGGGTGAAACCCCGTCCTTTAATCCGCCGAGGGCAATCGAAAGACCGTTATCTTCTATTGAAAAACCCGACTTCTCGAGGTACTTCTTGCTTTTTGAAATGCCTATTTCATTTAATGCCCATACAGCTGGAGCATTTTTAGAAGCAGCAATAGCGTCATACATGGTTACTTCTTCATCATATTGCTGATCTTTATTTTTGGGCTGATACCCGTTATATGAAGCCGGTTTGTCCTCAAGAAGAGAATATGGGCCGAATTCTTCTTCCTCCATCGCCGGGGCATATACGGCAAGCGGCTTAAAAGTTGAACCCGGCTGTCTTTTAGCATTGACGCGATTAAACCCTTTTTGTGTATAATTTCTGCCTCCGATCGCAGCCAGAACCCCGCCGGTTTTATTATCAAGAAGGACAAATGCTCCTTCTGCATGCTGATCTGTTCCCGGAAAATATTCTTCTTTTTTGAACAGCTCGTAGGCTGTTTCCTGCATTTCCGTATTTATAGGGACCGTGACCGTATAGCCTCCCCGCATTAATTCTTCATTAGATAAAGCATATCTTTCTTTCGCTTCGTCCATGACCATATCAATGTATGTTGTAAGCCATGGCGTTTCGGATTCTTCCGAGATGTTTAAACCCAGCGTCTTCCCTTGTGAGCGGACAACTTCTTCAGGTGTCAGATAATTCTGATCGCCCATCAAACTTAAAATCGTATCACGGCGCTCTTTGCTTTTTTCAGGATGAAGAATCGGGGAATAATTCGAAGGTGCTTTTGGTAGACCCGCAAGCATTGCTCCTTCTTCGACTGACAGATCCTTTGCATCCTTATTGAAATAATAAAGTGCAGCGCTTTGAATGCCATATGCACCGTGACCGAAATACACCTGATTTAAATACATTTCAAGCAGTTTATTCTTACTGTATTTATTTTCAAGACTCATGGCGATGGCAGCTTCTTTTATTTTTCTTAAAAGAGACTTCTCGTTAGAGAGAAACGTATTTTTTGCAAGCTGCTGAGTAATTGTGCTTCCGCCCTCTACTTTCTGGCCTGCAATCAAATCTTTATACAAAGCTCTTGTTATAGCCTTCATATCGATTCCATTATGTTCATAAAACCGTTTATCTTCTACAGCAATAAATGCATGGCGTACATGTGCCGGAATCTCTTTTATCGTGACAGGCTCGCGGTTCTGCAAATACAGCTCTGCAACCTCGTTGCCTTTTAAATCCACTAAAGTAGTTGTCGAATCCATAACTAGCTTTTTCTCATCAATTGAATAATCGCCGATCACTAAAATAAGCAGGTAGACTGCAAAAGAAATAATAGCTGTTGAAAGCGCAACAGTTGCTGAAAGAATGATTTTTTTCCGCACGTCATCACCTACAATTCGTTTAATTTAGATTTAATTTAGATAAGCTTATTATTGTTAAAAAAAGGAATGAATATGTACAATGGAGGCTGAAAATAGCAATAATTGTGCAATCATTGTTATAATGAAACAAAAAGAGGTGAATGTAAAATGAATTTTTATGTCACATTTGGAACTGCAGACTATTTAGCTAAAACGTCATCTGGACATCAAAATGAAAAAATGCTTCTTATGCAAAATGAGGATAAAGGGATTCTATTACATGAAAGTGATGCCCCTTCCCTTTTTAAGGAGCCTAAAAAATACGAGGTTCTTGATGGCGCGGGTGACTTCCAAAAAGGAAGCTATGCTGTGCTGAACAATATCCCTGTATCTGATGAAGGAAAGCCTCTCTTTGAACAGCGCTTCAAAGAACGGGCCAGAATGATTGAAGGCGAGCCGGGATTCGTCGCGATTCGCGTCCTTAGACCTGTAAATGATGATACATATGTCATTCTTACCCTATGGGAAGATGAATCCTCATTTAGAAACTGGCAGCAATCAAAATCCTTTGAACAGGCTCATAAAAAAAGAGGGACAAGCGAAGGCGCGGACCAAAAAACGATTTTCCCAAGACCTTCTTACGTTACAACCTACCATGCTGTATCTGAATAAATGAAAAAATTGAACCCTTCGCATTCAGAGGGGTTTTTTTATTTCAAAGATAAGATTTTTGAACACATCAGTCGTAGCGCTGCCTCCTAACTCCTCGGTCATAACGGCTCCGCTTTTCTTGTGACAATATTTCCTTGGAAATGACAGCATTCTACTAAAATACTGCCCCCTATTCTTTATAAATTAACAATCCCCCCCTGCTATGCCGGACATAACCTGTATTACAGAAATTCAGGCATATACAGGAGTGATTACTATGGGAGCTGAGTTAACGCTCATACATTGGTTTTATGTATTTTTTATTATAAGCATCATAGGCTTTATGCTTTTTAGAAGAGATACAACAGTGATCAGCATTATTGGAATCATTGTCATTTCTTTTGTTGCAAGCCACTCTATAAGTCATTCAATTACAAGTGTCTTTAACAGCTTCATTTATGCTATTACTGAGCTGCTCCCGACAATCCTTGTTATCTCTATCATTGTTTCAATGAGCAAGATTTTAGAAATAACCGGAATCAACGAATCCATGGTGTCGCCATTCACGAAAATCATTCGCAATCCAACGCTTGCCTACTGGACAATTGGACTATTAATGATGACGATTTCTTGGTTTTTCTGGCCTTCGCCCGCTGTTGCCCTGATTGGCGCCGTACTGCTTCCTGTTGCCATTAAAACAGGTCTCCCGGCATTAGGGGTAGCAATGGCCATGAACTTATTCGGCCATGGAATTGCTCTCTCAGGCGACTTTGTCATTCAAGCCGCTCCAAAACTCACTTCAGATGCAGCCGGTCTTCCGATTACTGATGTAATCAGCGCGTCCATTCCGCTCGTTATTGTTATGGGGGCAGTTACAACCTTAACAGCATATTGCTTCTTAATGAGAGATATGAAGCTTGGAAAGCCTTTCCCTTCTCTAACAATGCCAATCTCTGCTGAGAAAAAAATGCAGCTGCTGACAGGCAGGATGAAACTGTTTATGGCCTTGTTTATCCCTATATTATTTGTGATTGATATTCTTCTAATGGTTAAGCTTAACTTGCAGGGCGAAGATGCAACAGCTTTAATCGGAGGAACAGCGCTTGTGATTCTGCTTTCCGTTTGTTTGCTTGCCCATAAAAATGAAAGTCTTGAAAAAACAACCGGATACATGATTGAAGGGTTTCAGTTTGGCTTTAAGGTGTTTGGCCCTGTCATTCCGATTGCAGCTTTCTTTTATCTGGGAGATGCCGGATTTATAAGAATTGTCGGGGACTTTTTGCCAAAAACTTCACATGGAATAGTCAATGACCTCGGGGTTGCTCTCGCATCTGTTGTTCCATTAACAAAAGAAATCGGTGCTATTACACTGACTGGTGTTGGTGTGCTTACAGGTCTTGATGGCTCTGGGTTTTCAGGTATATCGCTTGCAGGCTCAATAGCCAGCTTGTTTGCCACAGCAATTGGTACGGGAGCTGCTGCTTTAACCGCATTAGGCCAAGTCACAGCCATCTGGGTGGGAGGCGGAACACTCATTCCATGGGCGCTGATTCCCGCTGCTGCCATTTGCGGAGTCGATCCATTTGAACTCGCAAGACGAAATATTCTGCCTGTGACCATTGGGTTGATTGTGACAACGATTGTGGCTATGTTTCTTATATAAATAGAAAGAAAAGGAACGTCCCAAGTTTTATTTATCCACCTATAATTGACTTTTATCAACCGAATTTACGAAATTTATCCACCAAAGCTTAAAATGACCAGCATCCAGAGATAAGATCAGCATATAAAGAGAGGCACACCCGAAAGAGTGCCTCTGTGAATTGCGTCCGAACTGTTTCAAACAGATACGCCGCTCTTTTTGCTTCTTGCAGCAGAAAGAAATTCATTCAGTTTTTCATAATCCGCAATCACAAAAATTAAACAAATCAGACCAATGAAATATCCGCTAATCACATCAGATAAAAAATGAGCATTCGTGACAACTCTGCTCATGCCGATCAGCAGCATCAGAATGCCGACAGCAGCGTAAAGCCACCTTCTTACTGCTGCTGATGCTATTTTCCCTGCAAGCAAATAGATTAAAAATCCATAGAAAATAACTCCGACCATCGCATGCCTGCTTGGAAAACTGAAGCCTTCTTCTATATGCAAGGGGTGCTTATATAAAAGTGCTAGTAAGATAGCGGCAAGAGCCAGTAAGCTTATTATTCCTGTTTTCAAAGCAAGGAATCCTATACCATCTAAAAAAGAAAGCAGGAAATTTGAATTGTGAACCCATGAAACTGCCTCACGCGCATCTGCATCTGCCTGCTTTGTAAATGCAGTATCCATCGAAAGAATGATTCCGACTGTGAGAATAAGAAAATATGCTACCCCTTTCCAAACATTATTCTTGTAATTTTCAAACAATTTATCTAGAATTTATTGTAATATCTGTATTTATTTTATCTTATTAGTGATTTGATGAATATAAGTCTTAAAAAAGAAAGGATGAGATTTTTGTACACTGACATATGTTCAGATTTAGATGCGAGCTTTGAAGAAATGGTGGAGATCAGACGCTACCTTCATATGCATCCGGAGGTTTCATTCCAGGAATTCAAAACAGCAGCCTTCATCGCCGAGTTTTATCACAAGCTTGGCATTGAAGCCAGAACAGGTGTAGGCGGAAACGGAGTCGTTGCTGTTATAAAAGGTGATTTGCCTGGAAAGACCATTGCTCTCCGCGCCGATTTTGACGCACTTCCTATAGGGGATGAAAAAGATGTTCCTTATAAATCGACTGTCCCGGGTGTAGCACATGCCTGCGGCCACGATGGCCACACAGCAGCATTACTTATACTAGCAAAGATATTACATAAACACAGCAGTACTCTTGAAGGCAGCGTAGTATTTATTCATCAGCATGCTGAAGAATATGCACCGGGCGGAGCGGTTTCCATGATTGAAGACGGCTGCTTAGACGGGGTTGATGTCATCTTCGGAACTCATTTATGGGCAGGAGAACCAACCGGGAAAATTCAATATCGTGTTGGCCCTATCATGGCTGCTTCCGATCGGTTCCAGATTACGATAAATGGAAAAGGCGGACATGGCGCACAGCCTCATAAAACGAAAGATGCAGTTGTTATCGGCTCCCAGCTTGTCCTGAACCTGCAGCAGATTGTGAGCAGAAAAGTTGATCCAGTTCATTCAGCGGTCGTCTCTGTCGGATCCTTTGTGGCTGAAAATCCTTTTAATGTCATTGCAGATTCTGCGGTACTGATTGGAACGGTCCGTACTTTTGAGGAAGATGTGCGAACTTTGATTGAGGAAGAAATTGAACGTGTGGTCAAAGCTTCCTGCGCCCTTTATGACGCTGACTACGAATATCATTTTGAGAGAGGCTACCCCGCTGTAGTCAATCACCGCGAGGAAACAGAGCTGCTTGCAGATCTTGCTTCAAAAGTGCCCGGTGTTCAAATTGTCGAAGAAAGCCCAATGCAAATGGGCGGCGAAGACTTTGCTTATTATCTGCAGCATGTTAAAGGCACGTTCTTTTTCACTGGAGCGAAACCAACTTATTCAGAAACAGCTTATCCTCACCATCATCCTAAATTCGATATTGATGAAAAAGCTATGCTGATCGCAGCAAAAACATTCAGTCTGGCATTATTGACTTATCAGTCTGAACACAATGCTGTTTCGGTTGAGAAATAAGTATTAGAATCCAAAAGAGTGCGATTTAAAATCGCACTCTTTTCATTTATTCATAATTCGAAGCCGATAACAATTCATTGCCGTTTCACCTAAATGCCGGACAAGGTGGTAGTTCGCTACACCGCCGACAACTGCGCCGATTCCCGGCATGATCTGCAGCAGTTTGACAAGGTCAATGTGATCTCTGTATTCCTGCTGAAAGGTTTGCCAGTCAATCTCTTTCAGTTCATTTTTTCTTTTGTCCCAGATTTCAATCAGCTCGAACGTATTTCTTCGATGTTCGTCACTGGAATAAGCCAATTGAAAGACATAGAGTAAAAACAGTCTCTCTTCATATTGTTTAGGGTCAAACCCGTATAAAGTCGCAATTTCAAATAAGCACTTCATTTTAATGCCAAGGAGTAAAGGAAAGTCAGCAGCCGACCCGAAAATTCCGCCGGCCCCGGTTCCTGCTCCTTCTACGGCAGCAGTCTTTTGGAAGGTGCCGATAGTTTGCCTGACTTTCTTTTCTTTTTCTTCAAGTGTCAGTCCTTCCAGCTTCTTTTCGCTTGTTGTGAGGTTTGATCCCGCGAGTGTTGCCTGCACCATCTTTTTAATGCTCTCCGTAATGATTGCATGGACTTTTTCCGGAATGTGCTCATTAATCTTCATTTGTGTTTTTTTAGAAACACGTTCAAGCATGGAGGACTTTCTAATCAATTTCTTTTTCCACTGAAATAAATCCTCTTCCAGTTGTTTTTCATATATCACCTGCATCAGCTGCCTTTACCCTAGAATACGCTGGCATCCATTTTCACCAGCCTTGATTTCACATAAAGATAAACAAACCCATAGGCAAAAATAAATCCGGCTGCAAAGAGACTTAGAGCAGGGATGATATTCCCCGAAAGCAGAGCGATCAGAGTTAATATCACGTGCTGGCTTATTACCATGATAAACAGCAGTTTAAGGAATTTTGCTTTTTTAAACTGCGGCTGAACCGGATATAAGTCCGGCAGAGCAAGCATGTCGTAATGCTTATAAAGACCGATCATTTGAATCCCGGTTAAATAGAGAACAAGAATGGCTATCGCCAGCACACTAAACTGATTTGTAGGGATAATATAGAGGACGATTCCCCCGATAATTGTCAGACGCAAAAAGATGCCCAGATAATCATTGGAACGAAAGAATGCCCTTGTATATAAATAACTGTACATGCTTTCCTGTTTGTATTTAACAAACGCAAGCAGTCCGTCTAAATACTTTCTGCGCTTTGCTTTTTTCTTTAGCTTTGGAACATCTGTAAAGAGGTTTGCGATTCTATAGAAGGACTGCTTTTTCTCAAGCTCCAGGTCAATCAGCTTTTCCCATTTAACTCCTTTTGCTTTTGTGGCTTTGTGAAAATAAATGCAGAGCACTGCCATAACCCCATACATAATGAATACGTAAATATAGGCCTTTGACAGCAAAAAGAAAATAGTTAATGCATTTATTGCCAGACGTACAATAAAATCATATATTTTGGCTGACCGCTCAGTATAAAAGGATATTCTAAAATTCAGCATTAAATTCCAGCCTTTTACAAGAATGATTTGAATACAGATAATCAGGTAGTCTGTCCCGGTTAAGCTCTCAGCCCTGAACAGCATGGGTGCGAGGACTAATGCTGCGATTAAAAACACATACATCTGACTAAAGAAACTGTATACAAGAGCTTTTTGGAAATAGCCGGCCATTTTTTCTTCCAGCGGCAAAAGAAAAACTAAATCAGGTTCTTTTAAGAGCGTCCGGACACTCGATGCCGTAATAATAAGAGCAAATACAGCCGTTAATATCGCAAGTACCGGAAAGTCATCTGGCATTGATTTCAGCCACTCCTGATAAGATAGAGCACCGCCTGCTCCCAAGAATACAAGAACAAAAATTAAATGGTCATTAAACATATATTTTGTATAAGACTGCACTTCTTTTAGATGAGCCTCTAATCGGGTTTTCCAAATCTGATCAATGCTGCTCATTTTGATCTTCCTTCGTGAGCTGGATATACAAATCATCAAGCGTCGCGTCCCTCATTCCAAACTCCGACCGGAGCTCCTCAAGCGACCCTTTTGCTCTGATTTTTCCATTATGTAGAATAATAAACGCATCACAGTAGCGTTCCGCTGTTGCTAAAATATGTGTTGACATTAAAATTCCCGCTCCGTCTTTTTTCGCTTTGTTCATCATCTCAAGCAGGGCATTGATAGCGAGCGGATCCAATCCGACAAATGGCTCGTCAATAATGTAGAGCTCAGGCTCAACTAAAAACGCACACATAATCATGACTTTTTGCTTCATGCCTTTTGAAAAATGACTTGGGAACCATTTTAGTCTTTTTTCCATTCTGAATTCAGACAATAATGGGTTAAGACGCTGTTTAAACGTTTCCTGACTAAGTCCATACGCCATCGCCGTGAGCTCCAAGTGCTCATAAAGCGTTAATTCCTCATAAAGAATCGGTGTTTCAGGAATAAATGAAAATTGGCTTCGGTATTCAGTCGGCTGCTCGTGAAAGGAAATGCCGTTAATGGCAATTTCTCCTTTATGCGGCTCCATTAACCCGATCACGTGACGGATTGTTGTGCTTTTTCCGGCTCCGTTTAAACCAATCAGACCGACAATTTGGTGCTTTTCAATTTCAAATGATATATCTTTTAAGACAGGATTACGTGTGTATCCTCCTGTCAGGTGATTTACTTTTAATAAGCTCATGTTTTCGTCCCTTCACCGTTTTCTTTTATTTTAACAAATCACGCGACACTTTTGCTAATTTACGATGCATAATCAATTCTTTTCCGGACATCATAATGAGTGTAGAGGAAAGCAGCTGTCACAGACATTCAGTTCAAATGAGGTGTGTGTCAAAGACAGTTTATGTTAAGGAATCCTTGAGTAAGTTAACATTGAAAAAATGATGATCAATTTCCATTTCGAGATGAGGTGTCTACGGGCCGTTACTTTTCGTAATAGATGCTCATATATAAATTCATTTTGTGAATGAGGTGTTCGTCAAAGACCGTTTACTGATTTGTTAAGAGTTTATCCTTTATGTGATTTTCTTAACTAGGGGATGGTTGCTTTGAACAATGTTTAACAACGATTATTCACTCTTTTTTTTCCTTCATTTCCAAGCAAATGAGGGAAATGACAAAGAGTTTTGCGAGCCTTAATCTTTAAGCTGCGCCAGCTGCTTCCTCTGCAGGACAGGATGATCTTTTTGATCATCCTGTTTCTTTTTAACTTTAGGAAAGTGAAAAGGCTGCGAATTGATGGCTAGCAAAAGCGCCTGACTCCTCAGTCAGAACGAATCCGCCATGCCTTCGCAAAAAGGCGCTTGCGCTTTTCTTAAGTGATTTTATCCCTCAATTATTTATGGTAAAATACGGTTAAGATTCAGTTTATATTGAGAAAGGGATGAAACATGATGAGCGGATGTATTTTCTGTAAAATTGTAAACGGAGAGATTCCGAGTGCAAAGGTTTTTGAAAACGAACATGTAGTTGCTTTTTTGGATATTAGTCAAGTGACAAAAGGACATACACTGGTTATTCCAAAAGTACATAAAGAAAATATTTATGAGCTAACACCGGATATCGCACGAAATGTATTTGAAGCCGTTCCAAAAATCGCAAATTCCATTAAAAAACAATTCGAGCCTATCGGCATGAATATTCTTAATAATAACGGCGAAAAAGCCGGACAATCAGTGTTTCACTACCATATTCACCTGATTCCCCGCTATGGAAAGGGTGATGGATTTGGCGCTGTCTGGAAAACGCATACAGAAGAATATACGCCAGAAGACTTAAAGCAAATCGCTTCATCCATTCAGGAAGGCTTGCTCTAACCCCCGCATCATGCGGGTTTTTTTTGTTGATTGTAATATTTTTTTAAAATTCCGACTCCACCCCCCTATTTCATGTTAGGATAATAAAAAGTATTTAATCATGCAACGCGACAAAGTAAGGAGTGTCATTTTCCCATGAAAAGAACGTATAACTTTAACGCAGGGCCAGCAGCAATCCCTCTTGTTGTTTTGGAAAAAGCGCAAAGCGAACTAGTTGATTTTAACGGAACAGGCATGTCAGTCATGGAGCTGAGCCACAGAAGCAAACCTTATGCAGAAGTTCACAACCGCGCTGTCTCTTTATTGAGAGAACTGATGGAGATCCCTGAGGATTATGAAGTGCTATTTCTTCAAGGCGGGGCCAGCCTTCAGTTTGCTATGATTCCGATGAACTTTTTAAAAGGCGGGTCTTCTGCCCATTTCATCATGAGCGGAGTCTGGTCTGAAAAAGCACAATCAGAAGCAGGCAAACTCGGAAGCACGACTATCATTGCAACAAGTAAAGAAGATCGTTATACATATATCCCGGAAAGCTTTGAGGATCCTGAAGAAGGAAGCTATATACACTTAACCTCAAACAACACAATTTACGGCACACAGTGGAGAAAATTCCCTTCTACAAAACTGCCTTTAATTGCAGACATGTCAAGCGACATCATGAGCAGGGAAATTGACGTCAGCCGTTTCTCGCTTATTTATGCCGGAGCACAAAAAAACCTTGGCACTTCAGGTGTTACAGTCGTCATAGTAAAAAAAGAAATGCTGGAGAATGCAAATGAGGGTATCCCTGCTATTTTGAAGTACAGCACACATTCAAAGCAGAATTCCCTTTACAATACACCTCCTACATTTGCGATTTACATGCTTTCCCTTGTTCTGGAGTGGATGCAGGATAAAGGCGGTTTAAAAGCGATTGAAGATCTGAATAAGAAAAAAGCAAGCCTGCTTTATTCGTGCATCGACCAAAGCGGCGGCTTCTATAAGGGACACGCAAAAAAGGATAGCCGATCAGCAATGAATGTTACTTTTACTCTTAAAGATGAAAATTTAACGAAAGCTTTTCTAAAAGAATCCATTGAAAAAGGCTTTTCAGGTCTTGGCGGACACCGGTCGATTGGGGGCTGCAGGGCTTCCATTTATAATGCTGTGCCGCTAGAAGCGTGCGAGGCACTTGCTGAGTTCATGTCTGAATTCCAGAAAAAGCACGAATAATTTTTTTTACAAGGTCTGAAATACCTGTTATACTTTTTGTAAGTTCTCCTGCAATAAGACATAGGTCATTATTGGGGAGTTCAAAAATAAGAGCTTAGTCTGAGGAGAGTTGAGAAATGAATACAAAAGTTTTAGTCGTTTTATCTTTATTTGTCGCAATGGGACTGGCATTGCACGGAATTATCCCGCCCTTTTTCAGTGGAATGAAGCCAGATATGATGCTCACTATGATGTTCTTAGGCATCCTGCTGTTCCCAAACATTCGCAATGTGTTTTTACTTGGAGCCGTTACTGGTGTCCTGTCCGGTTTAACAACTAGTTTTCCAGGCGGACTTCTGCCGAATGTCATTGATAAATTTGTGACTGCATTTGTTTTTTATCTTTTAGTTATTGGAATTAAGAAATTTGCTGCATCCACTGCTGGAGCAGGAATCCTGACAGCGGTCGGAACACTTGTTTCCGGTACTGTTTTCCTGACAGCCGCATTATTCATTGTCGGTCTTCCGGGCGGTGCAGGATTTATGGCATTATTCATAGCAGTTGTCTTGCCGACAGTTGCCCTTAATACCATCGCAATGGTTTTCATTTATCCGATTGTACAGACTATATTGAAGCGTTCTAACATCGCTGTTGAATAACATATAAGAAAACCCGATCCTAGCCGGTCGGGTTTTTTGTGAAAATCTATCAAAATGAAGCCTATTGGAAAGAATAGAATAAAATGCCGATCATCAGTGCAAGTACGCCGCCTCCTGCAAGCACAGCAGCTTTTTGGTGAACAACATGTTTTGGCGGATAGGATGCTGATTGCTGCGCTAGTTTGAGGTAATGAAAAGTCCCTATGAAACAAAGCAAGCTTATGGTGAAAAATAGAAAGATAACAACAGCCAAGCTCCTCCCCCCTTTTACTCATATCTATGCACAGGCATCACAAGCTATGTATAAAACAGCGTTTATCTATTCTGACAGGGGGTACTTATATAAGAAGGACTTTCCTGTTCATTTCTTGAAAAAGTACATACAATTATACTCAAAATGGAGTGATACCTATGTCAAAAGGAAAATCATTAATGGCCGGTCTTTTAGTTGGGAGCGTTATTGGAGGTTTAGCAGCAATCCTCTCCGCCCCTTCTTCCGGAAAAGAGCTGCGCAGCCAGCTAAAGCAAAATAAACAAAAACTCGAAAATATTTTAATTCAGCTGAAAGATGACAGTGTATCGCTAAAAGAGCAAGTTATAAAAACAGCTAAAGAAAGTGCTGTAGTCCTAAAAGATGTAACAGCGGATCTCCAAAAATCAATTAAGACTTGGCAAGAAGACATTGAGCCTCATAAAAATGAACTTCAAAAAGAAATTAATGAAATCGAACAGAAAATTAAAGAATTAGAGCAAACTTTAAACAAATAGAATATTTTTGTAGACAAAGCAATTAACTTGTACGAGTGGCAGATTTCCTCAAATGCCGCTCTTTTTTTTACCTGAAAATGCAACGCTTTTCCTAAGCATTTAAGATTTATTTAAAAATTTTGTAAATTTAATCTTTATTAATCTTTATTTTATTGGCATAATAGAATATAAGAGCAAAAGAGAAAAAGTAGGTGACTGGGGATGAAACGTAACGAACAGGATTATTCTATAAAAGAAGCGCTTTTATTCAGCCAGAGAATCGCGCAGCTCAGCAAAGCTTTGTGGAAATCCATCGAAAAAGACTGGCAGCAATGGATTAAGCCCTATGATTTGAATATCAATGAGCATCATATCTTATGGATTGCTTATCATTTAAAGGGTGCTTCTATTTCAGAGATTGCTAAATTTGGTGTGATGCATGTATCGACTGCATTCAACTTTTCAAAGAAGCTTGAAGAGCGAGGCTATCTTGAGTTTTCGAAAAAGCAGAATGACAAACGCAATACGTACATTCAGCTGACGGAACAGGGAGAGGAAATACTTCTGAAGCTTTTAGAAGACTATGATCCAAGCAGAAACGCTGTGTTTAAAGGCGCTCTGCCGCTTCAGAACCTATATGGTAAATTCCCTGAAATTATGGAAATGATGTGTATCATACGAAACATATACGGAGATGACTTTATGGAGATCTTCGAACATTCCTTTACGAATATTGAGAAGGAATTTGTTGAGGAAAACCGGAAGCTAAAAAAACGGGAAGATCCTGCTGCTGAAACGGCTTCAGCTATTTCCGAATAATTTTTTTGAATTCTGTCATCAGCGGCACATACATTCCCTGCTTATTCAAGGCAAGAATCGTATCATCAACTGAAAGCCTATGGTCCAGCTGTCCGGCGAAAAGAGTAAGGAGACTCATGTAATCGAGGAGTCCTTGCTCTTTTTGTTCTGCAAGCATTTGCTCAAGCTCCTCGCAAATGCGATGAATGTCCTCAATTTCTTCAGCAGATAAACCTGTTTTCATGACCGACAGATAAAAAGGGTATTTATCCGCGTCAACCATCTTTACAAGCAACCTCTGGTAGTACTCCAAATTTGCCATTCGTTTTTCTAAGGATTCCACTAAGGTTCACTTCTTTCATTCTTCTTCGTTTATTTATTTTAAATCATTCTTCTCTTTTTCGAAAGTTTCTTATTTTGTAAAACTTTACTTTTTATTTTAATCGCTTACACGCAAAATTTCATATTGCTTTTTCCAACTTAACATCGTAAAGTATGTAAGGACTTGATCAATCATGCACCCGCATTAACATTTATAACTTTCGGACGGTGATTTAAATGAATTGCTGGAAAACCATTAATCTTTCAAAAGATTATGGATTCCATAGACTTTTTATAGTCTCTGTATTAACAATGATGATTACCTTTATTAGCATATATTTACCGCTTGTGGTCGTTTTTCCTTCTATCCAATTAAAAGAAGATTACTTTTTCTTATTGCTGCTGTTTATCGCAGGCATCGTGCCATGTCACAAACTGCTTCATGCCCTGCCTTTGTGGATGTCCGGATACCGCGTATCACTTAAACTGAAGTTCCAGTCTTTCATTCCGATTCTTTTTTTGAAAACAAACTGTAATGTAAGTAAAACCAATATGCTGTTGTCTCTTATTACACCTTTTATAGTTGTCACTTCATTTATGACTGCAGGATTGATTCAATTTCCTTCTTATTTGCACTACTTTTGTTTAGGAATTGCCTTTCATACCGGGTTGTGTATCACTGATTTCATTTTTTTGAGCCAGCTCTCCAAAGCTCCGAAAGCCTGTTTCATTGAAGAAGCCGATGAAAGCTTTGAAATCTTATTTCAGAAATGAATAAAAACTGTTCTGGACATATGGTTAAGCAGTTTATTTAGAATGAATATGATATGCTTATATATATATAAGAAAAGCCTCTCTTTCAGGAGAAGCTTTTCTTTTGCTATTTATTAGGAGTCATCGCTATCTTTTTCATCATTTTTTTGGTAATGTAATATGTATCAGTGAGGAGAGGGGGAATCTCATATGATAGCATTTTTCATTTTGTTTGCCGTGTTCATTTTATTCTATATAAATAAATTGACCAATACGCTGTGCCTGGTCCGAGAGATTCCTGAAGACCGACAAACAAAAGTATTCCGGACAATCAACGTCCTGATTACCATTTTATTAGTTTCTTCTTACATAGAAATCTTATTTACTTAGATTTCACCATTATAAAAAGCTGCATGCAATCATTAGCACACAGCTTATCCAATCATAGCTGACAGGTTAATCTGTTAGCTATGTTTATTTTGGCTTACAGCCAAGCAGCACCGACAATGATCAATAAGATGAACAAAACAACGATTAACGCGAAGCCTCCAGCGTATCCTCCCATATGCACGATCCTCATGTAAAAAATAGACATATATTATAAAATCTCAGCACTTATTGCTTCCTAGCAAATGTAAGAAGCACCAATAATGATCAACAAAATAAACAGAACAACAAGCAAGGCAAAACCGTTTGAATTTCCTCCACCCATGTTAAAACCTCCCTTATCGGCGTTCCATACATCATATGGACAGTTTCCCATATTGACCTAGACGAATGCCCTGATTACCCTAGTCCTATTGCAAAACTTTTTAGTTCATGGCACAATGTGATAGTGTTCCAATTATTAGGCAGTCTTTAAATTAAACAGAAGTAGGAGTTGTATCAGATGAAAAGATTTGCTCTTGCATTAGCAGCAGCATCAAGTGTTTTGGCGCTAGGCGCATGCAATAATAATGACGGCGGTTCCGAGGTCATTGCTGAAACAAAAGCAGGCAATGTAACAAAAGACGAATTTTATGAAGCAATGAAAGACCGCTTCGGAAAAGATGTTCTGACAGAGCTTGTACATGAAAAAGTTTTAAGCAAAGAATACAAAGTTTCTGACGAAGAAGTAAATAAAGAAATTGACAATTTAACTCAGCAATACGGCCCTCAATTTGAAGCAGTCATTCAGCAGCAAGGCGAAAAGACTGTTAAAGATATGGTGAAAGTCGATCTGCTTCGCAAAAAAGCAGCTGAGGAAGAAGTGAAAGTAACAGAAGAAGATACAAAACAATACTATGAAAGCCTAAAAGGCAAAGTACAAGCAAGCCACATCCTCGTTGAAGATGAAAAAACGGCAAAAGAAATTAAAGCCCGTCTTGATAAAGGCGAAAAGTTTGAGGATTTAGCGAAGGAAGCTTCTAAAGATCCATCTGGACAAAACGGCGGAGATTTAGGCTGGTTTGGCAAAGGACAAATGGTGCCTGAATTCGAAAAAGCAGCATTTGCCCTTAAAGAAGGCGAAGTAAGCAACCCTGTAAAATCTGAATTTGGCTACCACATCATTAAAGTGACAAAAACGTTAAAGCCGTATGAAGAAATGAAAAAAGAACTTGAAGCAGATGTAAAAAAACAAAAAACAAGTCAGCCTGATGCTGTTCAGGGAGCATTGGACAAAGCCCTTAAAGAAGCAGACGTTCAGGTTAAAGACAAAGAATTAGAAGATACATTCAAAGCACCCGCAGCTCCTGCAGAGCCTGCTGAAGGACAATAACAGCAAAACTCCCCCATTTTTAAAATGGGGGAGTTTTTCACATTTCATCATCCTGATTTTTTCTTCGAATCTCACGTTCCTTAAGCATTCTTTCAATATAAACATTACCCTCTTGTTCTATATACGCTTCCTCAACAATCTTCTCTTTCCTTGTTGTTGAAAAAGCCATGTAACCGCTGTATAAAATCCCAAGTATACAGAGGTAAACCCACCACGGCAGCAAGATCATTCCCGCTTCCCCCTTTTCATTGACAAGCCCTTTACTGCACTATATGAGAATCTCGCTCCATTTATACATGATTTTTAGAAGATGAAAAGAGAACTTGTTATGATTCTTGGATGCAATAAATCGTGATAGTTATTTTATTTTTTTCAGGGACTCTCAAGCTTTATTCCGAAGTTTTTAACTTAATTCCGGGACTTTGACACTTTATTCTGAGACTTTTCGACTAATTCCGTGACTTCTCGACTAATTCTGTGACTTTCACACTTTATTCGGAGACTTTTCGACTAATTCTGTGACTTTCACACTTTATTCGGAGACTTTCAACTAATTCTGAGACTTTTCGACTAATTCCGAGACTTTCACACTTAATTACGAGACTTTCAATTATTTCCGAGACTTTCACACTCTATTCCGAGACTTTCAATTAATTCCGAGACTTTGACACTTTATTCCGAGACTTCCACACTTAATTCCGAGACTTTCACACTTTATTCCGAGACTTTCAATTAATTCCGAGACTTTCAATTAATTCCGAGACTTTGACACTTTATTCCGAGACTTTCACACTTTATTCCGAGACTTCCACACTTAATTCCGAGACTTTCAATTAATTCCGAGACTTTGACACTTTATTCCGAGACTTTTAATTAATTCCGAGACTTTTAATTAATTCCGAGACTTTCAACTAATTCCGAGACTTTCACACTTCATTCCGAGACTTTCAACTAATTCCGCGACTTCCACACTTTATTCCGAGACTTTCAACTAATTCCGAGACTTCCACACTTTTTTCCGAGACTTTCACACTTTATTCCGAGACTTTGACACTTTATTCCGAGACTTTCAATTAATTCCGAGACTTTGACACTTTATTCCGAGACTTTCACACTTTATTCCGAGACTTCTACACTTTATTCCGAGACTTCTACACTTTATTCCGAGACTTCCACACTTTATTCCGAGACTTTCAATTAATTCCGAGACTTCCACACTTTATTCCGAGACTTTCACACTTTATTCCGAGACTTTCAATTAATTCCGAGACTTTCAACTAATTCCGAGACTTCCACACTTTTTTCCGAGACTTTCACACTTTATTCCGAGACTTTGACACTTTATTCCGAGACTTTCAATTAATTCCGAGACTTTCAATTTATTCCGAGACTTTCAATTTATTCCGAGACTTCTACACTTTATTCCGAGACTTCTACACTTTATTCCGAGACTTCCACACTTTATTCCGAGACTTTCAATTAATTCCGAGACTTCCACACTTTATTCCGAGACTTCCACACTTTATTCCGAGACTTTCAACTAATTCCGAGACTTTCACACTTTATTCCGAGACTTTCACACTTTATTCCGAGACTTTCACACTTTTTTCCGAGACTTTCAATTAATTCCGAGACTTCCACACTTTTTTACGAGTTTCCGAGACTTCAAGTCTTATGCCGGTTATTCAATAACAGCAAAAAAAGCCTTTCTTCAAAGAAGAAAGACTCTCCTGATTAGTTATGAAACGTTGGTTTGTAAAACGACCGATTATCAAGTGCAAAAACACGTTCCGTATACTCGCCGGGCTTCACCCGCTCTAATGCACGGTCAAGCATGTTCATTTTCGCATCGAGATTATCAATATAATGAAGAATTTCGGCTTCTTTGATCAGCGGCGGTTTAGGGCTTCCCCACTCTGCTTTGCCATGATGACTGAGGACAAGGTGCTGAAGGATCACAATTTCTTCTCCCTCAATGCCTAAATGTTCTGCTGCTTTGGCAATTTCATTTACCATGATGGAAATATGGCCGATCAGGTTTCCCTCGACTGTATAAGTTGTGCCAATAGGACCTGAGAGCTCAGTTACTTTCCCAAGGTCATGCAGAATGACCCCTGCATAAAGCAAATCTGTATCAAGACTTGGATATAAAGCTGCAATGGACTTTGCTAAATCAAGCATTGAAACAACATGATAAGCTAATCCAGATACAAATTCGTGATGATTTTTTGTTGCAGCCGGATATTCTAGGAATTCACTTTGATGCTTTTTCATGAGATATCTTGTCACACGCTGTATGTTAGGGTTTTTCATTTCGAAAATAAATTGTGTTACTTTTTCCATCATTTCTTCTTGTCCAACCGGAGCCGTTTCAAGAAAATCAGAAATTTTTACGTTATCCGTGTTTGAGGCAGTTCGGATATTGCGGATCTTCAACTGATTTCGTCCACGGTAGTGATGAATATCGCCATATATCTTTACAATGCTTTGTGAACTGTAGGACACCTCATCATCTGGTCCGGCATCCCATAGCTTTGCTTCAATCTCCCCGGATTGATCTTGGAGAATCAATGTTAAAAATGGTTTTCCGTTACTGGCTATTCCTTTAGTCGATGATTTAACGAGCAGAAAAACATCCGCTTGCTCGCCTACCTCGTAATGATTAATTCCTTTTGTCATCATTAAAACGGTCCCTCCCAAATTGCCTCAGTATCCTGAGTATAGCATAAATTTTGTCTCTTTTTCCCGTCTGCAGCTAGGCTGAGACATCAGCTTGCTGTCTTCTTGAAATCCAAACCTTAGTTGAAATAAGTGCAGCAAGCATGACCGCAGCACCAATATAATAAGGAAGATTGATTTGATACTCAAATACGTAACCCGCTAAAATAGGGCCCGCGACATTCCCAAGACTCATAAAAGAATTATTAAGCCCCATCACCATACCTTGCTTGCTTCCTGCTAATTTTGAGATAAACGTATTTAAAGAAGGTCTCAAAATAGAATTCCCTAAAAAGAAGACAGAGGTTGTCAATAAGACCGTTGCGAAGGAGTTAGCAAATGTCATAATCACAAATCCAAATGCACTCAACAAAAGAGCAGAGGTGACAACCCGTTCATCGCCGAATTTAGCCACAAGCCTTCCAACTGCTGCTCCTTGTGTGATTGTTCCAACAATCCCTGTTATAAGGATAATCAGACCGACTTCCTGCGGTCCATAGCCGAAGCGCTCTAATGCGTAGAAGCCAAAGATCGCCTGAAAAATCGTTAATGCGAAACTCATCATAAAGACTAGGATCAGTAAAAAGCCTACAGGGCTTTGAAGAGCTTTTTTGATTAGAATAAATTGATTTTCGCGTTTTTCATTTTCATCTGTGGTCTTTTGCATCGCTTCTTTTGAAAGAGATTCAGGCAAAACGAAGATTGATACAATTCCTGCCAGTGATGCCGCAATACCCGCAAAAAGAAACGGGAAAGAAAGACTGAATTCAGAAAGCCATCCGCCGATCCCCGGGCCAACTACAATACCAAGACCCATTGCGGCGCCTAAATACCCCATTCCCTGCCCGCGTTTTTCAGGTGTTGTTACATCAGAAACGTATGCCATTGCACTCGGCATAATCGCCGCACCGAATATACCTGCAATTATCCTTGATAAAAACAGCATCCATAAATCCGTTGCAAAAGCGAAAATAAATTCAGCTAATGCGAATCCAAACAAACCAAGTGTTATCAACGGTTTTCGGCCAATTCTGTCAGATAACCGCCCCCATATCGGGGCGAAAAAAAACTGCATGAGTGCAAATACAGCAACCAGAAATCCAAGTGTTGCTGCATCTGCTCCGAATTTTTCAACATAAAACGGCAGAATCGGGATGACTAAGCCTATGCCCACCATAATAATAAATAAGTTAAAGCTCAGTAAAAAAAGAGGTTTGCCAAGCGGTTTTTTCTCATGTTTATTTTGCTGCATTGCGTACTTCCTTTCAGGTACCTTTCGTCAGTTCATTTTACAATAATCTCTGCTCAATAGATACTTGTTTTGAAGCTGACTCATCTGCTTTTAAATCAAGAATTTGATCTTCTTCAAACAGCGGCAGCAGGTGCTCCTGGCACGTAAAGAAAATAATCTGGTGCTGTTTTGAAAATTCCTTCAGCAGTGACAGGACTTGTTTTGTCCTTTCAAAATCAAAATTTACAAAACCATCATCAATAATTACCGGGAGGCCCTGTCCAGTGCTCAAGTGATGGGCAAGGGCAAGCCTCAGTGAAATATATAATTGTTCTGCTGTTGCCTGAGAAAGCTCGTTTGCAGCAAATCGGTTTCCATCCATTCTTTCTACAATTAATGTTTGTTCAGCATCAGGCAGAAATATTTTTCTGTATTGATGATTCGTCATGACAGAGAAATAGTGCTCTGCCCCTTTCAATACTTTCGGAAGTCTCACTGAGCGGTTAAATTCCACTGTTTTATTCAGCATATTTTTCGCGGCTGCAAGCACGGCCCACTTGTGTGCAAGCTGCTTTACTGCACCCTTTTCAAGCTCATACTTCTGTTTTAGCTCTGAGTAAAGTCCTGAGCTCTCTATATTCAGAAGAGCAGCCTTTAGCTCCGCCAGCCGTCTATGCAAGCTGCTTTCCTGGTCCATTTCTGCTCTAAGCTGGTTATCACATAAAAGCTTCTCTTCTTTATAATCAATCAGAAAATCCAGCTTTCCATCTTTGAGCAAATGCTGTTTAGCCTGGAGCTGCTGCTGAATCCATTTTAATTTTTGCTCTAATGCTTTTCTGTGATTCGCTTCATCTGCCTTTTTCCGAAAATCTTCTGCATCAGCTGAATTTGATAAGATGAAAAGCTCCATTCTCTTCTCAGATAGAAGACTGAGCTCTGCTTCGATTTTTACTAATCGATCCTCGGCATCAGCTATTTTCTCTTTATGCATAAGCTGCCTGTTCTTCTTTTCAATCGAATCTTGAAGAGCGTCAGACAAATTCCGCATTGTTTCATTCAAATCAGTCGTTTGTTCAAAACCGCATTTTTCACATACACCCCTGAGCCGTTTTTCATAAGCCGAAAGAACAGCTGTGAGCTCAGAAAGTTTCGTTTCAATTTGAGAGCTCTCCCGGACATCTTTCTGGAGCTGAATCAATGTTTGCAGAAGATCTGGCAGGGCAAGCGGAGAGAATTCACTGCTCACTCTAAATTCACTGTACGCTTTTTTAACTTTTCGGTTTAACTGATAAAGTTCCTCTTCCCAATCATCAAAACCGCTTACTGTGCGGTGATACGCTCTCTCATTCTGTGTAAATGTCACTTGCTCAAGTTCATGAGATCGTCTCAGTTGCTCATCCTTCCATAGGATGCCTCCCAGCTCTTCTGTTTCTGTATGACCTTGCACACTCGATTGTTCAAGCTGCCGTTTTAATTCCTCCTGTTTGTTCCGCAAATGAATGAGAAACGCATCTTCTCCTTTATCATTTTGAAAAATAAAGAATAAAACGAGTCCGGTTAAGCCTAAGAAAAACGGCAAGATGAGCCATTGCTGCTCATATATGAGCCATCCGGAACACAAAATCAGTAAAACAGCCGCAGCTGCTTTCATTATTTTCATTTGATTCTTTTTAGATTGGTTCGTCTTGCTTTGTTCATTGATTTTCTTTTCATTATTCCGATATTCTTCTTGTAATCTTTTTTCATCCAATACTTGCTGCTGCATGGCTTCATGCTGCTTTACCTTTTTTTCCAGAAGCTTTCTCTCTTCTGCATCAAGCATTCCTTTTGCGTAATCTGTTAATCTATTTTCGCTTTCCTCCAGATTTTCTTTAGCCCGTTCAAACTGCTGATCGAGCAGCTGCTTTCTTTGCTGCAGTTGTTGATAATCCGAAACGATTTCTCTTATTTCTTCTTTGGCTGTTATAGAAGTGTTTAATGAAAGCACGGCTTTATCATCTATATTTTCTGCAAAAAACCGCATTTTTTCATCAAAAATTTGCCGTGTAAGTGCCTCGTACTTCAGACTGTACTGCTGATGCTGATCTCTTTTCGCATGATATGCGGAGTATGTCTCCCTGAGATGGTCGATTTCCGCATGATGCGAAAGGATAGATTCATTGACATTCATCTGATAAATGGTTTGTTGAAGATCTTCTATCGCGCGAATAAGGGACAGCTTTTCAGATTGCAAAGGTTCTTCCTTAGCTTCAATCTCATCCATGCGCTTTAATCCATCTGCAGGAAATGCCTGATTTGTCTTTGTCAACTCTGTAAGAATCGTCTCTTCTTCAAGCCACAATGGGAGAACATCTATTATTTCAGCAAACCTTCTTGATCGTGCTTCAAGCGTGGACTTGCTTTCTTCTTTTTCCTTAAGCAGACGTTCAATCATTTCTTTCTCTTTCATAAGTTCTTCATAAGGCTGAATCAGTTCTTTTGCTTTTTGCATTTCTGAATGAATGCTCTTAAGTCTGCTTAATGCTGCATTGATCTCCGGTTTTTTGCCGTTAGGCTTATACAGCAGTTCCTGTTTTTTCAAGAGATGGCTTTCCGTCTGTAAGAGAGCATCTGTCCCAAGTAAGCCTGATGACAATAAAAACTTCCCAAGTTCATCAGCACTTACTTTACTGACCTGCTGTATGCCGTGAATATCAAATGAAAAGATAGACTTATACATCGATTTATCAAAATGAGACAGCATTTTATTAAGGATTTCCCCGCTTCCGGTTTCTCCATTTTCAAAGTACAGCGTAACCTCACCTGCTGCTTTTCCAGGCAATCTCTCAATTTTGACTTTTCCATATTGCTCTGTATCGACAATCAGTGCTCCGCCGTATGTTTTCACTCGTTTTGGTTCATACCTGTTTTCATTTTGAATTTTTGCAGGAAATCCAAATAAGATACTCTGTATGAATGACATAATGGTAGATTTTCCCGCTTCATTTTTTCCGTAAATAACTTGAAAGGCACGGGGATGAAGGGTGAAATTTATATGATTAAATTGTCCATACCCATAGATATTCAGTTCAATGATTTTCATCTTTTCACCTCACAGTCTTCTATGCTTTAAAAGTTCCTGAAACAGCAGATATTCAGCTTCTTTTTCAATCTGCTGCTGTTCTTCGTCATCAAATGCCGGAATGTGTTTCCTGTATAATGCATGTTGTTTCAGAGGCTGAATGGTATCCTCAAAGTCATCAAAGCTTTCAATAATGTCTGTTAAATCCGATAAAAAATGAGAATCAAGCTGAAGCGATTCCTTGCTGATAACCGGCATTGATTCATTGATGATGGAGGAGATCCATACAAAGTTCTCACGCCCCGTCTCATCTTCATTCCATTGATCCATTAAATCTTCAAGAACATTCTCTTCCTGAAGCAAATGGTACAGCTCATTTGTTCCGCTTATTCGGATCGCAACCACAAGCGGTACATTGTCGCCTCTTAGCTGATGCAGCTGCTGATGCAGACTGTCGATCCACTCCTGAAAACTTCCTTTCATCTCTATTGCGAGTTCTTCCCATATCACATCATGAAGCGGTTTAAACGTGTAAGAGACGGTGCTTTCTGACATGGAAACCAGAAAGCATCCTTTATCTCCGGTTTCTTTTCTGTTTCTTCCCTGAATATTGCCTGAATACAGAATCGGCGGCTCATTCTCATGAAGATGCATCCGTTTATGAATATGACCAAGCGCCCAATAATCAAGCTGTTTTTCAAGCAGATCGCTGATCAAAAAAGGAGAATACACATCGTGGTCTGTATTGCCTGCAATCGATCCATGAAGAAGTCCAATATGAAAACCGGCTTCTCCCTGTTTTTTATAGAAAGGTGTCATATTTTCAATGACAGCGCGCTTTGGATAGCTATATCCATATAAATTGACCGGTGTATTTCCGTTTTTCCAGTATGTTTTACACTCCACTTCTTTGTCTGAAAAAACATGAACATTATGCGGCCAGCTAAGATCCAGCCATCTTCCGCTCATATGATCATGATTACCGTGTATAACGTATACCTGAATTCCGTGCAGCTCAAGCTTTTCAAATGCTTTTTTCAGCTTCAGCTGCGCCCTTAAGCTCCTGTCCTCACCATCGTATAAATCCCCGGCTATCAATATGAAATCAACCTTTTCCCTGATGGCTAGGTGAATCAAATTGTCGAGAGCGGCAAACGTGCTTTCCTTCAGCCTTTCAAAAATTGTTTCCGGCAGCTGATGCATTCCGGCAAACGGGCTGTCTATATGTAAATCCGCAGCATGAATAAATCGAATAGGTTCCATCCTTGTTTCCTTCCTTTACTTCTCTCTTATTCTATATTGTACCACCTCAGAAATACGAATGCACGTTCTGAAAAGAAATGCGGAACCGACTGTTTAGCGCAGGCAGGCAGATAAGGATCCGACAGAAAAGGCGCTTTTTGCCTTTACTGGCGGATCCGTTCTGACCGAGGAGTTAGGAGGTGAAGCTGGACAATAAGAAATGCGGAATCACCCGTCAAAATTGGCGAACCGCAGCCAATCATACAGCCTAATTCACAATTTTATCAGCCGGAAATTGGGTTTTTACAGCCGTTTTTCTAATTCTTTCAGCCTTTTTAACTCCGCATTCAGCCGCTTTTCTTTTCTATCAGCTGAAATCATCCTTTTTCAGCCGAATCAATTTTTAACCGAATAAGGAAACGCCATAAGAACTACTGTAAATCTTCTTTCAAAAGATAAAACAGAGCCGCACAGACTCTGCTTCCTTCTTCTTATTGATCCTTTGACATTTGCAAGGCTTTCTTGACATCCTTGAATGATGAGGATTTACCGTACATGAGGACGCCGCCTTTATAAACTTTAGCGCCCAATACCGCAAGAGCGATTATGGTAATAACCAAAATTCCAATTGATAATCCGATTTCCCATGCCGGAACACTCAGCATGCCTACTCTCAAGAACATGATCATTGGAGAGAAAAGCGGTATAAAGGAGGTAACCGTGATGAAAGGCGCTTCAGGATTTCCAAGCCCGAACATCGCGATAATGAATGCCCCCACAATTATAAACGTCATGGGTGAAATCATTTGCTGTACATCTTCAATTCTGCTCACAAGCGATCCTAAAAAAGCAGCGAGAGTTGCAAAAATAAAATACCCGAGAATAAAGAAAACAATTGCATAGACTAATGTCGCAACAGGTACTTCTGAAAAACTGAAGAATCCGTCACCCATTAATTCGGCATTTTCCATATTCCCTTTCATAGAGCTGTATCCAACCAAGATAATTAGAATGAACTGTGTTATGCTCAATAAACCGATTCCAAGCAGCTTCGCAAACATTTGCTTGATGGGAGAAACAGAACTGATCAGAATTTCCATCACCCGTGATGATTTTTCTACCGCTACCTCCATCGCAATCATACTTGCATATAAGATCACTGAAAAATAAATAATGAACAGCAGAACATAGACCAGCCCTCTTGCCTGATTCAGTTCTTCTTCAGATTTTGCATTTTCTAAAAGGGCCGTTTTCTTAAGCTCTGAAGGGGCAAACAGCTGATTTAGCTGCTCACTTTTTAAGCCAAGGTTTGCTGTACCTGCTGCTATTTTCGTTTGCTGAAGAGCCTGCTCCATTGTTCCTGAAACACTTGAGTTTACAATGGATCTTGCATAATAGGAGCCCTGCGGCAAACCATTTTGGTCAAGACTCAGAATCAAATATCCTTCCATTTTTTCATCAAGGACATCCTTTTTCAGCTGTTCCTCTGACTTCTCTGCGCGTTTCAGCTGCAGTTTCTCATCCAGTGCTGAAGCATTCTGCTCAAAAACAGGATATATACTTTTGTCTTCCGTTTGATCAATAACAGCTACCTTAGCCGCTTCTTTGTCCCCATTATTAAAAAACTCAATCACATTTTGCAGGTTTGTCAGCCCAAAGATCAGCAGCAGCGTAATTCCTGTTGTAATCAAAAATGATTTTGTCTTTAATTTGCTTGAATATGTGTGCCAAAAGATGATCCAAAATTTATTCATACTCCGCACCAACCTTTTCAATGAAAATATCATTCAGAGATGGTTCTGCCAGTTCAAATTTCCGGACAAATCCTTTGCCCTGCAAAGAAGCCATAATTTCCTGCGAGACCTCTTCGCCTGTTACCTGAAGCTCTATTCCTTCAAAAAACGGCTTATATTTTGTCACACCTTCAAATTCCTTCAAGTAGGACAAATCAAAATCAGCATGAACGATCACGTTTTTCCTTCCAAAGGAACGTTTAATATCCTTTAATGCCCCATCAACTACAGGCTTTCCTTTATGCATAATGCACAAATGCTGACACAGCTCCTCTACATGCTCCATTCTGTGACTGGAAAATACAATGGATGTCCCGCCGTTTTTCAAGTCCAATACAGCCTCCTTAAGGAGCTCTACATTAACTGGGTCCAGACCGCTGAACGGCTCATCCAGAATCAGAAGCTTTGGACGATGCAGTACTGCTGTAATGAATTGAATCTTTTGCTGATTTCCTTTTGAGAGGTCCTCTACTTTCTTGTTTGCATATTCCGGAATCTTAAAGCGTTCAAGCCATTCATTCATTTCTTTTTGCGCCGCCTGCTTATTCATCCCTTTTAACCGCCCTAAATAAATAAGCTGATCACGCACTTTCACTTTAGGATAAAGCCCTCTTTCCTCCGGGAGATAGCCAATTTCATCACTCGCATCATATCCGATTGGCTTTCCATCCCATGAAATTTGCCCGGCTGATGGATTTAATAAGCCTAAAATCATCCGGAATGTTGTCGTTTTCCCAGCGCCATTGGCCCCGAGCAAACCAAACATTTCACTCTCTGGAATCGTTAATGAAAGCTGATCAACCGCAGTGTGTGAGCCGAATCGTTTTGTAATTCCATCCAATTTTAATGTCATCCTGATTCCTCCTGTCTATCTTATGTACGAAACTCATTAAGCAATTGTTTCATTCCTTGCAGGAAAAAGAGAAGATAATGAGAATTATAGGTATAAGCCTATAAAAATTTTAAACTTCATATGCAAAGGGGGCTAATAAATGGGCATGTATTACTTAACGGCATTTAATAAAGACGGGGAAAAATTAATGGATGAAAGCTTTGAAGCCGCCAATGACCAGGAAGCAAAAAAAGTCGGCGAGCAAAAGCTTGAAGAGAAAAATTATCTAAAAAAAACGCATCGCTGTACATCGGCAAGCGGTAAATTGATTTTATTTGAAAGATAAGATAAGAATAGTAAATATCTTAAAAAAGTTTATGAGGGCATTTCTTATATGGAATGTCCTTTTTATCATACTGGAATCTGGGGGTTAATATGTTTAGAAAAAAGTTTCCCAAAATGCTCTTTTTCAGGCGGAAAGCAGAAAATATTCCCGGGTTTTGAATGAAATGCTTCTGTTTTCTGGCTTATCGTTATAAAAACAGATAGTTTTTTCCTAGTTGCAGTTAGACTTTGTTGTTTGAAAGGACACAGTTCCAAGCTGAAACTGTGTTTACTTTCCAAAAAGATCGGCTTACTTTCCAAAATCGCCTTTTTACTTTCTAAAGTCTGCTAAACACTTTCCAAAATGAACGATTTACTTTCTTTTTTCCATTCGCCTCCTAATTGCCAAAGTGAAATAGAAAAGCGGTTACAACAATCGTAACCGCTCTCAATTTATTTACCTGTAAACTGAGGTTTTCTTTTTTCTAAAAATGCATTTATGCCTTCTTGATGATCCTGAGATTGTCTCATGTTATATTGGGTTGCTTTTTCAAGAGAAAGGATTTGTTCCAGTTCTGATTTCTTTACAGCTGAATATATATTTTTGCTGGCAATCATCGCTTTTACAGGTTTCTGCAGCCATTCGCTGACAAGAGATTGTACGGCATCTTTTAAATCAGCATCGCAGACTAAGTCAACAAGTCCAAGTTTGTAAGCCTCATCCGCGCTTAACTTATCTCCGCTCCAGATCAATTGCTTGGCCTTCGCTTCGCCTAAGCGTTTTTCCATGAAATAGTGTCCGCCTCCGTCAGGCACCAGACCGATGCCGATAAAATTCATGGCAAGAACTGAGCTTGAATGTGCGACAACGTAATCTGCCGCTAAAGCAAGGCTGAATCCTAAGCCGGCCGCCGGTCCGTGAATGGCGCTAACCGTTACCTTAGGCAGTGTATAAAGCGTCGTGATGACCTCTGAAATTAAATCCATTACCCCTGAAAAACCCGAATTATCCATTGAATTTAGCATGGTTTTAATATCCCCGCCAGCCGAGAATCCCCGTCCGCTTCCAGACAGAACCACAATATCCGCTTCACTTTCACAAGCAAGCTTCAGTGCCTGAAGAAGTTCTCTCAGCATTTGTTCATTCATGGCATTTAAAACATCAGGCCTGTTCATTTCAATCGTCGCATATCTTCCATGTACCGAATATGTAACAGTTTCCATATCCATCCCCCTTTATTAAATTTCCATCCTCCTATTTATTATAGCTAGTTCTGAAAAGAATTGATATTATTTTCAGATAATTTAAATACGCTCCACAATTGTGGCTGTCGCCATTCCGTGTCCAATGCATATTGTCAGCAGACCGTAGCGTGCCTTCCTGCGTTCAAGCTCATTGACGAGGCTCGTCATAAGCTTTGCCCCAGTAGCACCAAGTGGATGCCCAAGAGCGATAGCTCCTCCATTTACATTCACTTTTTCAAGGTCTGCCCCTATCACTTTCTGCCAGGCAAGGACAACAGGAGCAAATGCTTCATTAATTTCGAAAAGATCAATATCGTTTACAGTAAGCCCGCTTTTCGCAAGTACCTTCTGAGTCGCAGGAATGACGCCTTCAAGCATATAGGTAGGGTCAGAGCCTGCAACGGCTTGTGAAATAATTTTAGCCTTTGGTTTAAGTCCAAGCTCTTGTGCTTTGGTTCCCTCCATTAAAAGCACAGCCGCTGCCCCATCACTCATTTGGCTGGCATTCCCTGCTGTCACAACGCCATCTTCTTTAAACACCGTTTTTAAATTTGACAGAGCTTCAAGAGAGGTGTCGGCACGAGGACCCTCATCCTGGTCAAATACGATTTCATCGCCCTCTTTATTCAATCCTTTTAGAGGCAGAATTTCAGATTGAAAGATTCCATTTTTAATTGCTTCAAGTGCCCTCTGATGGCTCCTGAGAGAAAAAGCATCAAGCTCCTGCCGGGTAATCTGATGTTTTTCTGCAATCATTTCGGCTGAAATGCCCTGATGAACAAAGTTATATTTTTCATGCAAGCTTGCAGGAATCGTTCCGTCGTTGCCATCGCTTAGGATCGGAACCTTCGTCATGCTCTCTACACCCGCTGCAATGACAATGTCCATATCACCCGACCTGATTTCCTGGCAGGCAAAATGAATAGCCTGCTGGCCTGATCCGCACATGCGGTTAATTTGAACGGCAGGCACGCTGACAGGAAAACCTGCTTCAAGGACAGCAAGTCTTCCAATATTGAAGCCCTGCTCAGCAATTGGAGAAACACAGCCCATGACAACATCTTCCACGAGCTCTTTTGATAAACCTGCTCTTGTCACAACCTCATCCAGCACCGCAGCTGCCAAATGAACAGGATGTGTTTCTCTAAAAGCCCCCTTTCTTTTACCAACTGCGGTTCTTACAGCTTCAACGATTACTACCTCACGTGTCATTTTCTCTCTCCTTCATATGTGTAGAATCCTTTTCCTGTTTTTCTCCCATAATGTCCAGCCTCAACAAGCTTTCTTAACAGCTGCGGCGGCAAGAAGCGGTCTCCATATGCATCTGCCATGCCATTGCTCACAAATAGCATTGTATCGAGTCCGACTAAGTCTGCAAGCTCAAGAGGACCCATTGGGTAATTCAGGCCAAGCTTTACCGCTTTGTCGATATCCTCTGCACTTGCTATTCCTTCTTCGTAAATGCGTATACATTCGAGCATATGAGCTGACAGTGCTCTTGTCGTCACGAAACCTTGAGCATCTTTTACTAAAACCGTCTCTTTTCCGATTTCTTCTGATAACAGCCTGATTGCTTCTATTGTTTGATCAGACGTATCAATTCCCTTCACGATTTCAATCAGCTTCATAACAGGGGCTGGATTAAACCAGTGCATGCCAATCACCTGATCTGGCCTTGATGTTGCTGCAGCAATGGCTGTTACACTAAGTTCAGACGTGTTTGTAGCCAGAATGACTTCTTTTCCTGTCAGTTCATCAAGTTCTTGAAACATCCTCTTCTTCAGCTCAAAGTTTTCAGGAATGGCCTCAACGACAAGTTCAACAGACTGAACGGCTTTAGAAAGATCCGTATATGTTTGAATGTTAGCTGCCGCTTTTGATTTTGCTTTTTCAGATAAATGACCGGCTTTTACAAACCTGGACAAACTTTTATCAATCCCGTACTGCGCCTTCTCCAATGCCTTTTCCGAAACATCGTATAGAAAAACAGTTTTTCCTGCGGCTGCAAAGGTTTGGGCGATGCCGCTGCCCATTAGCCCAGAACCGATCACGGCTATTTTATGAATAGTCATTGAAGGATTTCCTCCTCATAATGCAAGATCTAAGTTTTTCACAATAATCGTTTTCATGATTTCATTTGTCCCGGCGTAAATGGCAGAAACCGGAATATCACGATATCTTCTGGCTATCTCGTATTCTTCCATATATCCATAACCGCCATGCAGCTGCATGACCTCTGATGCGACCTTTTTTGCCATATCCGTAATCCAATATTTAGCCATGGAAACACGTGTCACAGCGTTTTTCCCTGACATATGCTCGTTAATGACGGAGTCTAAAAATGTCCGGCCAATCTCAATTTCCGTTGCCATTTCTGCCAATCGGAACTGAACGGTTTGAAAATCGCTGATTGATTTTCCAAAAGCTTTCCTTTGCTTTGTATATTGTTTGGCAATTGAGAGCATTCTTTCTGCAGACGTCTGTGCTCCAATCGCAACGAGCAAGCGTTCCTGCTGCAGCTTATCCATTAAATAATAGAACCCTTTTCCTTCTTCTCCTAATAGATTGGCAGCAGGCACTTTAGCATCCTCAAAAATAAGCTCTGCTGTATCCTGAGCATGCAGGCCAACTTTTTCAAGCTTTCTTCCTCTCTTAAAACCAGGTGTATCCCTTTCAACAACTATCAGGCTGATCCCCTTATGAGCAGGCTGTGCCTTCGGATCGGTTTTGCATACGACTACAATTAAGTCTGAGGAGATTCCGTTCGTAATGAACGTTTTCTCCCCGTTTAGCACATAGTAGTCTCCATGTTTAATAGCTGTCGTTTTAATGGCAGAGAGATCTGAGCCCGCACCAGGCTCTGTCATTGCGATTGCCGTAATTGTTTCTCCCGTTACACAAGTCGGCAAAAATCTCTGCTTCAATTCATCCGTGCCATAAGAATCAAAATAAGGCACTACAATATCATTATGAAGGCTAATGCCTATTAAACTTGAGCCCACTTTTTCAAGTTCTTCGTTTATAATGACGGAATAAGCAAAGTCTACGCCTGAACCGCCATATTTTTCATCGGTCCATGGGCAGAGAAAGCCTTGCTCTCCCATTCTGATCCACAGCTCCCGCGGAACCATTCCGGCTTTTTCCCACTGATCGTAGTATGGTACTGCTTCTTTTTGAAGAAATTTTCTTAGTGCTTCACGAAATATCTGATGCTCATCTTGCAAGTATGCTGCAGGCATTTGACTCAGGTCCCCCTTTTTATGCGCTTGGCTGTTCTGCGAGTTTTTCCCTCAGTAAAAATTTCTGTATTTTTCCGCTTGCGTTTCTAGGCAGTGCATCAACAAAGTGATACGTTCGCGGTCTTTTATAAGGAGCAAGCTTATCACTCGTTTTACAGAATTCCTCAAGCTCTTCTTCTGTTAAATTCAAATCCTTCCTTACAATAAAGGCTGTTACGCACTCTCCCCATTTCTCGTGCGGCTGCCCTAAAACAGCAGCATCCAAAACCCCTGAATGCTCAAATAAAACATCCTCTACTTCTCGCGGATACACATTTTCTCCGCCGCTGATGATCATGTCATCTACACGGTCTGCCACATATAAAAAGCCGTCATTATCCAGGTATCCTAAATCGCCTGAATGGTACCAGCCCTTGTACAGAGCTTTTTCGGACGCCTCTTTCATGTTGAAATAGCCTGCCATCATACAAGGCCCTTTTACAATGATTTCTCCAACCTGACCAGGAGGCAAAATATCATCAGGCTCCGATGGTCCTTCTTCATTAGGCTTTACAATCCGCAGTTCATGCCCGTAGCATGCTTTCCCAGCCGAGCCTACCTTTGTCAGCTGCTCATCCTCTGACAAAAACGTTACAGCAGGACCCATCTCAGTCATGCCATACGCCTGAATAAGATCTGTTCCAAGCTTTTCTTTGCATAGCTTGACAAGAGCCGGTGCCATAGGCGCTGCCCCATATAACCCTAAACGCAAGGATGTGAGATTATAATTTTCAATTTTTTCTTGAAGCATCATGTTCCACATCGTTGGTGCTCCGAAGAAAACCGTAACTTTTTCCTCTTCAATAAGCTGGAGGACAAGCTCCGGCTCAAAGTGATGAAGGATTACATTGCTCCCGCCGACCTGAACACGCGGAAGGAAACAGCAATGTAGCTCAGCACAGTGAAACATTGGCGCAGCTACCAATCCCCGGTCATCCTTTGTCAGCCTTTTTAAAGCGATACAAACATGATTTTGCTCAATCATATCGCGGTGACGATGAAGAACTCCTTTAGGCCTTCCAGTCGTTCCGCTCGTATACATGATGGCATATAAATCATTTTCAGTTACTTCTATTTCTTCAAGATTATTTTTTGTATCCTTCACGTTATCATGATAGCTTGATGCATATGAAGGCGATTCACTGTCTATAAACCAGAAGGAGATCTGATCAAATTGGGATTGTATTTCACTGATTTGAGGCTCAAGCGCCCGTTCGAAAAGGACGATGGAAGGTTTGGCATCATTTAAAATATAAGCGACCTCCTGAGCTTTCAGCCTGAAGTTAATTGGATTGATGACTGCACCGATTTTGGCACTTGCAAAATAAGCGGTTGCAAGCTCAATCGTATTAAAAAGATACGTTGAGATGCGGTCTCCTTTTTTTATGCCCGCTTCTAAAAAAGCATTTGCAAGCTTATTCACTTCCTTCTGCCAATCGGCATACGATAAGCGAATCCCCCTGCGGACATCGTAAATTGCTTCTTTTGATGGGTATTTCTCAGCAGTCAAATCAAAAGTCTTTCCAATTGTTAAATACACAGAAACTCCTCCTTTAGATAGAAAGCGTTTACAAAAAATAAGATGATAGTCTTACCTTTTAAATGAACCCTTTATTAACATTCATCATTTTTCTGAAAATTCCTTCATTGCATCTGAAATCTTTCATTAGATGGTTATGTAAAATACAATTGATGATAATTGCCCCCAAAAAAAAAGATCCTAAATTTAAGGGATTTAATGGAATAACTAAAATATAGATAACATTTTTTGATAAACGGGAAATTGACGATACTGGTGAAGATAGACTGATATTCTGTCCCCCTGTCACTCGGGAAATACGAGATCGTTTTAATTCCGATCCCGTGAGAGTCACCTCTTTCATAATGAACGTCCTCAATATCATCGATATGGAATAGGTTGAGTTATGTCTTCCTTTCGTTTTGGGACAGGCTCTTTCTCACGCTTGTCTTTAGATTTTCCTTTCATTTGGCGAGGGATATCCATACATTGATTTATTTTAATATCATTCCGCTAAGAACCATTAAGGCATTGATTGACATATGCCATATTACTGCAGGAACGATACTTTTTGATTTGACTGTAATTGCCCCGAAAAACAGCCCTCCCAAAGTAAATACAAGGCAACCACCCCAAGAGAATCCAAGGGAATAATGCTGCAGCCCAAAGCCTATGCTCGTTATCATTACCGCCCATCGATTGCCAAAGTGCTCAGAAAAACGACTTAGAAGCATGCCTCTCCAAATGATTTCTTCAAGCACGGAGTTAATGATTGAAAAAATAAGCATGAACCGCCAAATTTCCTGGATGTATGCCCAACCATTATTCACAATAAATGGAATAAAAGCAATGAGATTTATAATCATCGCAATGGAGAGAAATACACTTACCTTCGTATGATGGCAGCCTGACAAAATAAACGGTACGCGAACCAACTCACCCCATTGCGGCTTCTGCCAATAGCGCATGAAAGGAAGTTTGTAAATAAGCGATATGGCTGTTAACGGAAGAATGAGAAAAATCAACGACAGCCTATTGAGTATGATGAGCATTTCCTCAGGATTCAGGTCGGTGATCAAATGCGAGTTCACATAGCCATATAGAAAGAATCCGATTCCGAAAGCCATCGTTGTCACGATAAAAAATCTCATTGATTTATTGATGAAGAATAACCATGCGCATATTCCCCAAACACTCATCAGCAGGTAGTGATTTGTTTGCAAAATGATAATAAGTGACCCAAATAAGAACAATGACGCTATATTTCGTAAAACAGTGGAATGAAATAAAAGAGTCTCCTTCATCAGTCGTGATGCTCCTTCTCTTAGTCGTTATCGATCTATTCTGAAAATAACCCGTTAAAATAAGTCCCTTCAATAGGAAGGGCTTTTTTCTTATCTAGATTCAATCTAATGCTTATGGTAAACGGACAACACCAAAGCAAAAGCACGAGCTGTCACGTAATCATACACACCAGTCGGTTCATTGTTACCATATATCTTTTGATCGGCTTGAAATCGTTTAAGAGCATCTTCTGTAAACGGTCTGAATTCATCTACTTCTCTGTTATCCCATGATGTATAGCCCACTTGAGACCTCTGATAATGGGGTCTATTTTTATTCATTGAACAAATCTATTATCTCCTTCTAGAACGGATGATTAAGACTGTTTCTTCTTCCTGATCATCTTCATATTTATCATAATCATGCTTTTTAGATTCTTTTATCTTTTTCTTCTCTTCATGGTAGTTATTTTTACTTTCTTCTATTTGTCGTTTTTCCTCTGTCAATTGATTTCGTTCTTTCGTTTCTTTTTCTTGTTTCTCCTTTTTTATCTTTTTATCTTCTTCCTTTTGTTCTTTTATCTTTTTCTTCTCTTCATGGTAGTTATTTTTACTTTCTTCTATTTGTCGTTTTTCCTCTGTCAATTGATTTCGTTCTTTCGTTTCTTTTTCTTGTTTCTCCTTTTTTATCTTTTTATCTTCTTCCTTTTGTTCTTTTATCTTTTTCTTCTCTTCATGGTAGTTATTTTTACTTTCTTTTATTTGTCGTTTTTCCTCTGTCAATTGATTTCGTTCTTTCGTTTCTTTTTCTTGTTTCTCCTTTTTTATCTTTTTATCTTCTTCCTTTTGTTCTTTTATCTTTTTCTTCTCTTCATGGTAGTTATTTTTACTTTCTTCTATTTGTCGTTTTTCCTCTGTCAATTGATTTCGTTCTTTCGTTTCTTTTTCTTGTTTCTCCTTTTTTATCTTTTTATCTTCTTCCTTTTGTTCTTTTTTCTTTTTCTTCTCTTCATGGTAGTTATTTTTACTTTCTTCTATTCGTCGTTTTCCCTCTGTCAATTGATTTCGTTCTTTCGTTTTTTTTTCTTGTTTCTCCTTTTTTATCTTTTTATCTTTTTCCTTTTCTATTTTAGATACCTTTTTTGGTTTGTCGTCTGTTTTTTCCGGTTCTGTCTTCTTATTAAAAATTCGTATTGCCGAACCGACCAATTGTTCTATAGGTATCTGCTCGATAAGGGAACTGAGAGTAAACTCCGTCTCAGCCGGCGAGGTCTTCTCTGAGTCTAGTTTCTCTGAGTCTTCTTTCCCTTCATCCATTTCCTGATTTTCTAGTTTCCCTAACTCTTTTTGGATAAACCGCTTCCACTCCAAATCGTCCTCCTGTTTCGAAACTGTCGAAAGTGCTTCTTCATCTGCGACCGGATTAGAATCAGTTTCCCTCTGGATATGATCCATTGATTGGGAACCTCCTTTTATATGTTTAATGACTCTGTATATGTTTATGTGAGTTAGCGAATCTGGATTGGGCTGAAGCGGAATTCACCCAATAATAGTCCAATACCTATATGATCTAGGATATTTAATCATATACTGAACTATTCTTATACGGAAGGACTGAAAGCAGAATGAAAACAAGGAACATGGATTTTTTTAGGGATAGAATCTTATTCATTCTAGGTATGAGTTTATGCGGCGTGTTTGTTTTCGTACTAGTGGCGGGCGTTATCGTTGCATTGCTTACATCTAGGGACGGCAGGAAACAAACGGGAACGATTGATTCCGTTCCGATGCAGGATGACGAGGTTGCGATCGCGTTAAAAGCCGAATCCGACGAGTAAAGGCTGGCTGAAGCGATTTTTGTTTCATGATGAAGGGGCAGCAGGAAATGTAGACTCCATTTGGAAAGCAAACCGCATATTCGCACAATTGCGTCTGGATCATCCGGGATGCTCGGGTAACGAAAGCATACCACGGCAACGTTGCGGTTTTAATGGCAAGGGATGCCTCGAATCCGATAGAAAAGAGAGAGCTGGCGAGACGAGGGCTGAGTCTTCTCGGGTGAAGCTGTCGCTTATTCACCCTAGGATACTGCGGTCCGTATGCTCCGCAATTCCGCATCTTCCCTGTTACCCGATCGATCCTTGTATCCTGTGGTAACAGCCATTGAAGACTATATCCATCTTACCTGATTGGGAACTACGTCAACCGGGCAGTCTTGATAAAGACACTTATTATAGAATGATCTACGAACTTGGTGAAGCGCATCAACGGGTCGATCGTTTTCAGGAAGCGGAGTATTGCAGTGGTATGTTGAACGAGGAAAGAGCCGAGAATGGCTAAATGTAGTATCGTAAGGAGGTGAAACAGTTGTCGAGGGAAAATCAAGAGTTTTCGAGAATTTTTCGCGAAATCAATCGGGGATTTAGATACTTTACCGCTAACTACACGACGGCGGTTAAAAACGGAGCAGACGTAGCCGAGCAAGAAATCATTGAAGCTTTAGAAGATCGTGATCAACCCGTCGATATCGTTGCAGGAAAATTATTCGAAGCCGTAAAGAAGGGTGTACAATATGCTGGTGAACAAATGGTCGCCTCCGGAGTCGATATCTTCGAACAAATGAAAGCAAAATCGAGAAAAAAATAAGGAAGCCTGTCAGCATATAATTCACTGGTGAGTCCTGCATATTCAAAAGCACTGGCTGACTCTAAGGGATGCGTTTCTCCCTGTAAAGCCAGCCAGTGGTCAGTTACTCTTCTTTCAGAACCTTATTCTTCTTTGTTCGATTGCTCTTTCGTCATCCCTTGCTGTAAACGGTGTCCGATGATGCTCGGATGGAAATATTCGAGCATCTGAATCCCCGGTTTACGTCCGAAATAAATGAAGTATCTTTTGTAAGGCACCTTATTTTGCAGATTAGGAAAGTGGATCTTGATCGGCCGCCCGAAAAGATCGACCGTTTCCGCTTCGTTCATGAATCCGGAGTCGGCCACCTTTCGGAATGTACGCATTCCGAGTGAGCTGATCGCTTTTCCAATTCCCTCTTGTTGATGCGCAATTTTCTCGAACAAAGCGGGAGGTACATGCTTAGAATATACAAGCGCAATGTTGTGTGACACGACAAATCGACTTTTCTCGCCGATCAAAACCGATTCTCGAATATAGTACGGACCTCCCGAGGATTCACCCATCAGGTTTGCATCCTCTTCACCTATTTGTTCTTGCCGGATCACATGTACAATAAGTTTCTCGTTCAACAGCATTTCTAGCAAATCCGTTGTCCGTCCATCCGTTACTAATAGAAAATCGAATATCAAACCGTGTAAAACATCCGACGCCTTTCGCTCAAACTGTGAGTCTATCATACTCTCACCTCCATTAGACAATTGTGTGCGACTCTCTTCGCCAGTTATGGAAAATTGTTAATGGTACAAACCGGAATCGCAGAGCCCCTTCCAGAACGCATGAAACTCATCAATGTTGACTTGCTGCTTCGCGTCGGAGAGAGCGGCCGGGGGATTCGGGTGCACCTCAACCATAATCCCGTCGGCGCCAGCGGCAAGCGCCGCCTTTGCACAAGGCAGCAGAATATCTTTCCGCCCGGTAGAATGAGTGACATCCACTAGCACTGGAAGATGGGTCTCCTGCTTTAAGATTGGAACAGCGGAAATATCAAGCGTATTACGAGTCGCTTTCTCGAAAGTGCGTATACCACGTTCCATTAACATGACCTGGTCATTCCCTTGATGCAGAATATATTCTGCTGCGAGCATAAACTCCTCCAAAGTAGCGGAAAGGCCGCGTTTCAGTAGTATGGGCTTCTTCGTTTGCCCGACGGCTTTCAGCAGGTCGAAGTTCTGCATGTTGCGCGCGCCTATTTGAAAGATATCGATATAACGGGCGGCTGTATCGATTTGAGTGGGACTCATAATTTCGCTGATGGTCACCAATCCGATTTCATCCGCCACATCCTTCATAATTTTTAATCCCTCTTCACCGAGCCCTTGAAAATCGTAAGGAGAAGTTCTCGGTTTGAACGCCCCGCCGCGTAAGACCGTTATGCCAGCTTTCTTTAAAGCGGAAGCAACCGTTACGAGCTGATCTCTCGATTCGATCGAGCAGGGACCTGCGATCAGCGTATGCGAAGAACCACCGATCACCGCTTGCTTAATATTAATAATCGTATCCTCGCTTTTATGGTGGCGGCTTACGAGAAGCGGTGGTTTCTCTTGCTGCAATTTATCGCTCATGATAAACAATCCTTTCTTTCAGCCTAATTAATGGGAATCTTCCTAACCAATTATCGTTATGCTACCCGAATTCAATGGATCTATTTCTATGCGCCGTTACTTCGCTTTTTGATATATACAGGCTTTATCGATGGAACGTTACTCATGAGATCGACACGATCGAGCAACGCAGTGATTTCAACGGTGACCGGCACTTGAAGTCGAGAAGATAATCGAGAACGGATATTTTCCTCGGACCATTTCCCGGAATCATGCGAATCTAGTAAAATGTGCAACCCCTCTTCCTGCTCTAGCACCTTCCAAGCATCCGGAGCAGGAGACAACGAATATACGGCTTCCTGAATATCCATTGCGTCTAGGACGGTGTTTCCGAAACGGATTCGATCCTTGCTTCTGCCGTAGTGAACCAGCTTGGCTCCAGCTCGGCCGCAATCGCATAAACAGGGCTCTACAGAGATAATGTCTTCATTAAAGTATCGCAGCAGAGGAGAACCCTGATGGGAAAGCGTCGTGATCGCCGCAAACCCTCTTTCTCCATAAGCGACGGGGCTTGAACCGTCCTCATTCAGGACTTCTACGAAAAAATCTTGTTCTACGATATGCATTGTGCCATACTCGCACATTGTAGCGATATTGGCAGTTTCCGTCGAACCGTACATATTAAATACAGGCACGCTCCACAGCTTTTCTATATGCTCCCTGCGCTTGTCGCTCATTAATTCACCTGCGACGCATATGGCGCGCAGAGCCGGAAAGTCCTTGCTCGGCTCAGAACCGCCGAGACGAGCCGCTTCGGCCAGCAGTTCCATCTCACGCGGGAGTCCCGCCAACACCGTGACAGAAAGCTGTTTCATCAGGCTTAACACTCTGGGGTAAGGGGTAACTACAGTACGTCCGCTTGCGGGAACGACCCCAGCTCCTGTCTGCCAAGCTGCATGCTGCATTAAGAATGCAGGCAGCGCCATTGCGTAAGGAAAACGGATCAGCACCAGATCTTCAGACGTCAAACGCACACCGCATTCCTTCAATTGTCTTCCGCCAATTATCATATCTTTTTGCGTAAACCAGGCAGCAGAGGGCTCCCCGGTCGTGCCGGTCGATTCGTAATATTGAGCGATTTCCTTCATATCGACGGCGAGGTGACCGAAGATGCCCGCTTTCCGCAGATCTTCCTTTGTCGTTAACGGAAGTGTCTGGATGTGACTCAATCCAATGCCGTTTAAAGCATAGTCCGATAATTTCCTCTTGTACAGAGGGGATTTTAGAATACGCACATACATCTCCTGAAACTTTTTCGCCCTCTCTCTATCGATGTCGCTCATTAAGGCACCTCCTCTCTCCTTTTTTGTATATAGCTAATTGAATACTCTGGTCGCTTTGCCGTACGTACGAGGGATATCGTGTCTGATTACGACTTCGCAATGTATCCCAATCCGATCAGCCATATGCTTTTGAATTTTCGCCGCCAATTGCTCGTCACTTAGCTTCGTCCGAAACTTCTCGGCTTCGATTGTGAGCACTCCTTGATCCAGCTTTAGGTGATACCATAAACCTACTTCGGGAATCTCCATGAGAAAGTGCTCGATCAAGAATGGAGAATAGTCTTCAGTGCCCACGCGCAGCATGTGCTCCATTCGGCCTCTTAGCTGCATAACGTCCAATGTGATTCCGCAATCGCATTTGGATTTTTGCAAGTTGCCAAGATCCCCGGTCCGGTAGCGTACCATCGGCATTCCTTCACGCAGCAGCGTTGTCACAACGATTTCTCCCGTTCGACCGTACGGAAGCACTTCCTCTGAAACCGGATCAACGATTTCGACTTTCACATGCCCTTCCATGACGTGATACCCTTTATGCTTACTGCATTCTACACCGATAACTCCGCACTCGGTTGATCCGTAGAAGAACGAGACTTCGCATCCCCACCACTTTTCCAGCCGTTCGCGGAAGGTGAAGGAGCATCCTTCGCCGGTAAGCCAAATTTTCTTCAGGCGAATATCTTCACCAATTTTTATACCGAACTTCTCGCTTTCTTCTGCTAGGAGTGCTGCGTAAGAAGGGGTTGTAGTAAGGACCGTGGCTTGAAATTCCTTCATTAATTCCAACGACTTATCGATAGGAGCCATGTAACCGCCTTTGCCAAGCGATAGAACCGCCGTACCAAACGCAAATTGAAATAATCGCTGAAATCCAAGGCCGGGCAGCGCAAATTCATAAGGCAGCGCAATTGCCGCGACATCATCGTTCGTCTCCTTAAACAGCTCCAAATACTTCGGCAGCAGATCGTATACATATTGATCAGCTAATGTGTAAGAGGTATATATTGGCTTACCCGATGTGCCGCTAGTAAGGTGAACTTGGCCTATTTCTTTCGGATCGACGCATAATATCTTTTGTTTATCACCTCTAATGACATCTTTCTTCAGCATCGGTACGGAAGCTAATTGTTCTAGACTATCGATTTTAGGCTCTGTGAAGCCTGCCTCTTCCAATGTCGAACGGTAGTATTCATTTCGGTTCCACACATGAGCAAGAGTGGCGTTAACAGCCTTTAACTGATAATCTTCTGTTTTTTGATGAGGAAGTATTTCAATAGTTTTTCCTTCATCATCCAATTGCTTATAAAATTCCTTGAATTGTTCTAGATGGGATGAATGTTCGTCAATGGAAACTGTCATCTTATGAGTTTGAAACTTCATCTAAATCCTCCATTCCATGTATTCTTAATACTCTTAGAATCTACGCGGCCTAAACTGCATGTACCAATGGCCCAAGATAGACAACATCCTACAACCACCTGAAGCCTAATATCGATTGTGGCTGTCCCAACGGATAACTATCATTGCGTCTCTTGGAAAATATAGTTATAGAAATGTAAAGCAGTAAATCCTTGGAATTTACCGGTATATCCTATCCTTATGAATCCTAGTTCACAAGAGACCGTTATAGAAACCGATAAGCAAACGGTAGGAGATTTCGTTGCGCAGATCCTGTGACCTTTTTATAAAGACCTTTAGGTTCGCGTCTTTCGCATTCGCCGAGCGAACACGTCACATAAATTTTGATAAAATCACCTTCAAGAAGTAAAAAACGAGTGAGGGCACGGTCCGTGCGAAAAGGCGTAACCATTCCCGCATCTATAAACAGCTTTGCAACCTCCGATATACTGCGAATTGTTTCCTTGGACAGTTTTGATCCATCTCTATTAATTTCTTGCTTCAATCTTTTTTGCTTCTTTCTTTTCTAATTTCCGTTTATCTTTAACCTGCTTCTCTTCCATTTTTTTTGCCAACTTCTCTTCTCTTTTTTTTGTTTTTTCTGCTTTTTTCTCTTCTTTATTTAGCTTTCCATCATTCATGTTCTCCACTCCTTCCTTTCTCTTTATGAAATGCAAGGAAAGTCAGACTTGATTCGGACAAAAACACATTTTATAAAAATGAGTATTTTATCCAAACCGTTTATATAAACCATACATATCGTAACTAGCACAATTCGTTTATTTTAAGGAGGGGATTGATCCGTGTTGTTATTCGGATTGGAGAATGATCAAGATTTTGAATATCTAAATACGAAAGTTAGACTTGATTCGGACAAAAACACATTTTGTAAAAATGAGTATTTCATCCAAACCGTTCATATAAACCATACATATCGTAACTAACACAAATCGTTTATTTTAAGGAGGGGATTGATCCGTGTTGTTATTCGGATTGGAGAATGATCAAGATTTTGAATATCTCAATACACGTCTTCTAATAAGCTGTCCAGCAAGTGGTTCAGATCAGGGTGGACTATTTTTGCTAGACTTTAAAAATAACGCTTTGGAGAAGCTTTATACCGGCAGTTGTTCGGGAATGACATTGGTTAAGGATCGATTATTCGTAACATCCGACGATAATCAGATCATTACTATGGACGAGAGGTTCCAAGTCATCCAGAAAACGAAACACTTGAAACTCGATTTTCACGACATCGTTAAGTTTAATGATAATGTTGTTTTGGTTGTGGAAACGGCGATTAATGCGATTGGATGCTATGAGACCGATACGTTCACCCGAATAGGGGAGATTCGATTCAATTCTGCGGACAAAGACGTTCATCATATTAATGACATTTGGTTGGATAGTCGTACTTTATATGTTTCTATGTTTTCTCCCTATGGTAAATGGTATCTGGACCCGATTCATAAAAACGGTGGGATTGTCGCGATTGATTTGACCGATTTTCATCCCGGTCAACACCTCGGCATAGACCCGGCGAATCATGTCGTCGTAAAGAGTTTGTATATGCCTCATTCGGTAATGGTGCATCAAAACAAACTATCTTATTGCGACTCTATGTCGTTCAGTGTCCTAATCGGGAACGAGGCGCCGATTCAACTACCAGGTTTTACACGCGGACTTGCAATAACGGACGATACGATCTTTATCGGACAGAGCAGGATGAGGCATGTTTTACGAATCCCTCACGAGTTCTCGAATTGCTGCTTGGATGGCGGAATCTATGTCTACAATCCCGAATTTAGAATCTCTCGATTTGTATCATTGCCAGCGCAACAGGTGTATCAGATTCTTGTTCTTGATCCGGATTTTTCGTTGGAAGGGGGGAATTGAAATGAAAAAAAACGACACCCATATGAAGCAATTAGAGGAAGGAAAAAGGGTTCTTATGAAAGGCGTAGACGGAGATAAAAAGGCGGTGAAAATCGCCTATGAGATTTTCTTAAAGCTTCGCAATACCGAGCCCGACAATGCTCTTATTGAAGCCTATTACGGCAGCACACTTGCGCTATTAGGACGAGATGCTGTTCAGCCACTGGAAAAAGCGGATAAAGCGCAAGAAGGACTAGATTCATTGAATCAAGCAATATCCATGGACCCGAACCAGAAGGAAATTCGGTTGTTGCGTGCAAATGTATGTCTGCGGCTGCCAGAGTCCTTCTTCCATTGCTCACAGACGGCAATCGAAGACTTATCCTTCCTGCTGGATCGTTATAAAGAAGATCCCGGTTACCTTACTAATAAGCAAGTGAGGGGAATTATGGAGGATCTAAGTGATGCTTACCAAAATGTAGGAAAATTGAGCGAAGCGAATGAAGTATTGCAACAATTAACCCAGTTGACATCAAAGAAAAAGAAACAGAAAAAAATTACAGGGGAGGAATAGACAATTGGTGAATGTAAGCGAGAAGGATATCGAGATGTTACTTGAGCAGGTTATTTCACTACACAAGGACGCCGTAGAAGGCAATGAAAAGGCCGTTCAAGACATGCATCAGTTGTTGGAACGGGTGCGATCCGACTATCCGGGCCAGCCGCTTGCGGATGCATACCATGGCATCACCATGATGCTAATCGCTCGGGATAAGACAAAACCGTTGGATAAATTGAGGTGGTCGAAAGCAGGACTGAAGCTTCTTGATGGAGCGGTAAGTGCCGCCCCTCAGGATGGCAAGATCCGACTGCTGCGAGGCAAGACCGTATATATGTTGCCTGAAAAGCATTTCCACCGGTCCCAAACGGTGATTGAAGATTACACCTTTCTCATCGATCGGGAAATGCATGAAGAAGGCTTCCTTGAGACCGAAAAATACTTGCAGCTTATCTACGAACTTGGCGAGGTATACTGCCGGATCGGTCGAAATCAGGCTGCGACTATATGCTGGAAAAGGGTGAAGAACGAAACGCAGGATCCTGATTTTCTGCATCTCCTCAAGCTAAGGCTTAAGTCTTTGGAAGGGAAACCAGCTGTTGAGCAAATACCGAACGCCGAGAAACCCACATCAATTTTGATAAGAAGGGCCGCTCGTGCCGCCGGGGGCGAGCTCCTAAGCTGGGCGAAGCAAAAGAAAGAAGAAACTCCCCGCAAACGGCTCAAAAAGAAAGGACGGCGCTAGTCCATGCTGCAACAGGCCATAGGGAGGGAAAGTTTCTTTTGAAAGGAGGTGACACGCATGTCAAAAGATGCTTTTAAGAAGATCGTTAAGAAAATAAGCGAACAATCCAAGCCTATCATTACAACTGCTTTGATCACCGGTGCTACACGATTCATCAATGAAATGGATGTTGAGGTGAGTGGTAGTGATGTAAATCAGTCTCCCCGAATCCTTACTACCTTGAGGAATGGTGCCGTAGCAGCTGGACAAGAAATGATGACGAATGGGTTAGAGGGTATTAAGAAAAACCGGGCATAACCAGCCCGGTCATTTGTTATGATGAGAGGGTCCGATAGTTTGTATTCCTGGCCATGAATGCCTTTGTAGTATTATGGATACATTTCTGCTCTACATTTTTCACAGCTAAATTGTGGTGGGACGGTCGGATCTCCTTCATCCATGATGTCAAAATCTCGTACGACATCATAAGGAATTTCCTCTTCCTCATGACAAGCCAAGCAATGATAGTTGATGGCTTGTTTCACATACTGCCTTTTTCACTAACTCGCCATCCTGAGGACAGACTTCTCCTTTGTATTCAAAATAACACGAACACTTGTGACAAATCATCGGATCATGACAACCTTCGCACACGAATAGTTTAAACCCATTCTTTGGATTCCCACAGTCTCGAAATTTTTCCATCTCTTTTCTCACAATCGGACGAGGCGTTTGGTCATGTTTTTTTATAAACACCTCCCAATGATGATGGTGATCGAAAAAAATACGTCTCAAGATGTTTGTTTCCATACACCTTTTTTAACGCAAAAGCCAAAATGGGGCACCCATTTATAAATTCTGATATTATTATAACAAAAAATATCACAGTTATTATGTCTGTGATATTTTCAGGAACTTTATACTTTCTTACCTTTTATTCTCTATTTTTCATAAATGCTTGCGTTTTTTTGCTTGCTGCAATAATTGTGCCGCCCTTTCATGCATTGGCTCTAGAGCCAATGCTACTTTTAGTACTTCTTTCGCTTTAACCGGATCATCCGTTTTCATATAGCATTCAGCCAGGGATACCCATATTTCAACGTCATTCATCCCCTGGTCGATACAATAACGGAATTCATTGGCTGCGGCGGCGGGGTCTCCACCTAGCATATACGGCGTATTTAACAATTTGGATCCGTTCATTCTCCTAGCGAGTGGCAATGTCGGGTCGATTTCAAGGGCGGTCGTGATCTCGTTTTCCAGCATCGGAAAAAGTTCAATTTTCTCCGTCAAACTCCAAGCGGCATCTATCTGCCGACCGTAAACCGCAGCCAGCCATGCATGCGCTTCTGCACTGTGTGGAATCAGCGCTACCGCCTCTTCGAACAATTGCTGTGCTTTCTCGTACTTGCAGCTCATAAACTCGCTGTAACCGCGACGAAGCAAGTCTCGCAGTAGAATGGAGCTGCTTGTGTCGGGATCTTCGTTGTCGCGCTTACATATATAGACCTGTCTCTTTGAAGCAACATTTCGTGCGAGCTCATCCCGGTTAAGCAGCGTACCGAAGCCGATCTCCGCGGTTACCGTCACCTTCAGCATTTCGGATAATTGAACCTGAATTCCCTCTAACGACCAATCGGCATATCGCTCCGAATCGAGAATCATATGAAATCCGTTCTCTTGCTGCATAGCTTTCCAAGCATCGGGTACCGGAGCCAACGAGTATATGGCGTCCTGAATATCCTTGTCATCCAACACAATCTCCCCAAATCTAGTTCTATTCTTCAGTCGACCATAATGGACGAGCTTGCTTTCGGTTTGGCCGCATGCGCATAAACCCTGCTCGACTGAGATCACGTCTTCGTTGAGATACCGCAGCAGCGGTGAAGCTTGATGGGACAATGTCGTAATCGCAGCGAGCCCCCTCTCCCCCGGTTTGGCAAGCCCGGAACCATCTTCCTTCAGCGCTTCAACCACAACGTCCTGCTCTAAGACATGCATCGCGCCATGCTCGCACATAGCTGCAATATTAGCAGTCTCGGCAGTACTATATATATCAATTATTGGAACACCCCACCTCCGTTTCAAATGCTCCTTTCGACGTTCACCCACTACTTCTCCGGTAACAATAATCGCCCGGAGAGAGGGGAAATGCTCGCTACTGTTTAAACCTAGCAAGCGCGTCGTCTCGGCCAGCAATTCTATCTCTCGAGGAGATCCGGCAATGATCGTGACGTACAGTCGATTCATGAGATCAAGCACCTTAGGATAAGGTGTAACCGTACTGTGCTCGGGGATGATCGTCGCCCCCACTTGAAGGCAGGTTTGCTGCATTAGAAATGCGGTAGCCGTCAATCCATGTGGAAATCGAAGCAGTACAATGTCTTCTTTGTCAAACCGTACCCTGCATCCTTTTATTTGTCTTATGCCGGTTTCCAAATCCTCCTTCGTAAACCAAGCAGATGTCGGTTCTCCAGTAGTGCCGAACGATTCGCAATAATGCACCGTTTCTTTACGGTCAACAGCAAGATGGTCAAATGCTCCTGCCTTTCGAAGTTCGCCTTTTACTGTAATCGGCAATGTAGAGATTTTCTTTAACCCTATGTTCATCAGATTATAATCCGCTAATTTTCGTTTGTAAAATGGCGAATCCGTTAAACGTACCAGTAAATCCTTTAACTTCCTCTCACTCTCCAGCTTGTCGTCAGACATGGATAACTCTCCGTTCTAAATAATCTTCAGCCCAGCATAGCGGTTTGTCGTTTATAATGATCTTCCAATACCAGGCATGCCATCGCCTCGATGACCGGCACGATTCTCGGGCAAATACACGGATCATGCCTGCCTTCTGTTCGAATCTCCTGTTCTTCTCCTCTAACGTTGATCGTCTTCTGCGGAACCGAAATCGATGACGTCGGCTTTACGACAACTCGGAAAATGATTTCTTGTCCTGTACTTATTCCGCCGATAATCCCACCCGAATGATTAGACAAAAAACCAGCGGAGCTCATCTCGTCGTTATGCTCGCTTCCAAGCATCGAAGCTGCGGAGAAGCCAGAACCAAATTCTATGCCTTTCACCGCGCCGATAGATAACATTGCCTTGGCTAACTCTGCATCCAGCTTATCGAATACCGGTTCACCGAGGCCGGGGATGACACCGCGGATCCGGCATTCTACGATGCCTCCGCAGCTGTCGCCAACCGCCGCCAACTGCTCGATCTTATTCGTCATTTCAGTTGCTGCTGTCGGGTCGCAGGCACGGACGGCATTTTGCTCGATGGCTTGCTCTTCGAACAACCGGCATGCAATTCCCCCGATTTCTTTCGTATAAGCCAGCACCTGCACACCCCTTCGTTCCAGTAGTTTACGCGCCACTGCCCCACCTACCACTCGGCCTGCTGTTTCCCTTCCGGATGCCCTCCCACTCCCTCGGTGATCACGAATTCCGTACTTCTTGAGATACGTAAAGTCCGCATGGCCCGGGCGGAAAGCATGTTGAATACTGCTGTAAGCTGCCGGGTTCATGTCATGATTGTGCAGGATCACAAAAAGCGGCGTACCGGTCGTCTTCCCCTCAAATACACCTGATAAAATATGGACGATATCGTATTCTTTGCGCGGTGAAGTCACGGTGGATTGGCCTGGCTTTCTGCGATTCATCTGAATCTGAATATATTCTTCGCTCAGATCGACCTCAGGCGTCACACCGTCCACGATGACACCGACCGCCGCTCCATGCGACTCTCCGAAGGTCGTGATTTTGAACATCTCGCCGAACGTATTTCCAGCCATACTGTAAAGTCCTCCTTTGATCAGCTTCATTTGTATCGCCATGCCGGATAGTAAGTTGGAAGAAATTTAGAACAAATAGCGGCAATACTTTCACATGGTTACCTATGTGCCAATCATGGTTTTCCTATCTACTATGCATAAATAAAGAATTACATAATAATTATATGCCCTTTCTTATGATATGTTCTCGGCTAATGCCAATGTTAAACGCATCGTTATGCCAAAAAATAATTGGATAAGCAGGTTTTGTCCGCAATTATTGTGAAACATTTTTTCCAGGATAATGATACGTGATATGCAAGAATCGATTAATTAAAAAACAGCAATAAGTATAAACACATAATTTTTTTATTTTAATACAACACTTCTACTCTCCTTCTTCTACAGGTACAAAAAGAAAATCAGTCCTTACTAAAAAAGAGGCTTTCCCAATACATGGGAAAGCCTCTCATCTCAAAATCAGCCAAACATTTCGTCCAGAATTTTAATTTTCGCGTCAGTATAGTGCTGGAAGCTATCGTTATAGGATTTTGGATCCTTTGGATTTGCAAATTGTGTAATTTTCCCTGTCTTAGGGTCCACAAATTTGCTTGCAGCACCGCACCCAAGACCGATAATGGATTGCTGTTCTTCCATTATCATAATGTTGTAGATGCTGTCCTGCCCTTCAAGCGCATAGCCTACGTTTTCCAGATTGCCAAGTATGTTTTTTTGACGGTACAGGTAATAAGGGGCGTATCCATTCTCATCCGTCCATTTTACGGCATGGTCCATCATTTCTTCAATTTCCTCACGGCCTGCTACTTTGTATTTTTGTTTATTCCTAGTCATTTCAGAAGCACGCTTAAAGGATAATGTATGGACAGTCAATGATTCAGGCATCAGTTTTTTTGTTTCTGAGAGGGTGTAATCAAATTCCTTTACTCCTTCACCAGGCAGACCGATAATCAAATCCATGTTAATATTGTTCATTCCCATCTGACGGGCTAAGTGGAATTTATCAATCGTTTCCTGAACAGAATGATGCCTGCCTATTGCTTTCAGGGTTTCATTAATATAGGATTGCGGATTAATGCTGATCCGGTCTATATTCCATTTTTTTAAAACGTTGAGCTTATCTTCTGTAATGGTATCAGGGCGTCCTGCTTCCACTGTCAACTCGCGGATGTTATCTACACCTGGAAAAGCCTTAAACATTTCCTCATACAGCATATCCATTTCTTCTGCAGTAATGCTTGTTGGAGTACCGCCGCCATAATAAACCGTTGTGATTTTGATTTTTTTCTCTTTCAGCCATTTTCCCATCTCACGAATTTCATAATGCAATCCGCCAAGAAAAGAATCGACAGAGCCCTGTCTGCCGCCGATTGCGTATGCCGGGAACGTACAATATGCACATTTTGTTGGGCAGAACGGAATCCCTATATAGATGCTTACTTCATGTGAAAGATCATATAAATCAGGAACAACACTCAATTGACGATCAACGATCCGCTGCATGAGTTGAATTTTCTCATCTGAGATCAAATACTCTTCGGAAAGCATTCGATGCGCTTCCACTTTGGACATGCCTTCACGCAATCTTTTATGAAGAAGCTTTGTTGGACGTATGCCCGTTAAAATCCCCCACTGCTGAATGATGCCAGTGTATTCCTGAAGCAGGTTCAGATGCACAAAAACAAGTGAATGTTTGACCGCTTTGAAGGTTTCTTTTTCACTCTGGTCATCTGGAATAATTTTTTCGTGCGCTGCCGCTTGTTCATATCCTTTCATATCAGACAGAGTTCCGCGGACGCTGATGTTGCCGTTATTTACTTCTATTTCAAAAACGATGCTGAGGTCCGCTTCTGACTCTTCAAACTTCAGCTCTGTTTCTTCATAAAACAAATTTGAAATTAACTGCAGCGGACGATAAAGTCGTTCATCACTTATGCCATTTATATTAAAACGCAAGACTCTCACCTTATCTTCTTTTAGATTCAAAACTTCCTTAAGTGTACAAAACCTGGAGCTTATGGTCAATTTAGAAAAGCAGAGACGGATTCGTTATCTGGCCTGCTAGAAGCAGTGAGCCTGTACCAAATGCAGCTGGCCATTTAGCGAAAACTAAAGTTTTTATAGCGCTTTTTATTCATTTAGCCATTTCAAAGGTTTTATTAGCTAACGGCTGTTTTGTTTTAGCCATTTATTGCTGCATTTATCTGCAAATCTTATGATTTAGCTGAAATCATCTTTTTTTAGCCGAAAAAGTTAAAAAGCAGATGGCTAAACGCCATCTGCTCCCAATTTACAGCACGTATTTTTTAATTGCTTCTGCAACTCCGTCTTCATCATTTGACAAAGTAACCCAGTCTGCTGCTTCTTTGACGATCTCCTGTGCATTTCCCATGGCAACACCCAGACCGGCTTCTTTAATCATTGCCAGGTCATTCATACTGTCGCCGCAGGCCATCACGTTTTCCATTGTAATGCCGAGCAGGCCGCATACCATCTCAATGCCTTTGGCTTTATTGATTCCAATTGCATTCACCTCGAGGTTTGTAGGACTTGAATTGGTGATTTCAAATTCTCCTCTGCTGCGGAGCTCATTTAAAATGGTCTCCCGTGCTTTGTCATCTTCAATTTCGTATCCAAACTTCAGCCACTGATAAGTGCTTAAGTCCTCTGGCATTTCATTGAAGAATACTCTTTCTGTGCTCGTTGCCCAATAGCCCGTTTTATGTGCTTTAGAAAGGTCGAACATCCATGTCATCAAATCATTATGGACAATATTCCTCTCTACAAGTTCCCCATGCTCATCCCAAATCTCACTTCCATTTACAGTTACCAAATAAGAAGATAAGCTGAGTGACTTAGCAAGATCCCTCAGTGTTGCCATGCTTCTGCCGGTGCTTATCACTACATGTATGCCCCGAGCTTCAGCGTCTCTGATCGCTTTTCGATTGGCTTCTGAAATTTCTTTTTTTTCATTCAGTAGTGTTCCATCCATATCAAGTGCAATAAGTTTAATATTCATGTAAAAATCCTCCTATACCTTGTCAGCTCTTTACATAGAATATCATTTTCCCGGCTGATAAACCAAATGAATGCATGCGGAGACTCCTGTTACTTGTTAAAACAGATTTATTATTCATTAAGCATTAGCGGATTCCATTGCAAAGTACTCTTTAATAGAGTAGCTGAAAAGCTGGCGTTTAATTCTCCCTTTATCGCCAATCAGCCTGTACCAGCTTTGCCCGACATAAAAGTGATTTGAAAGCAGGATCTCTAACACATAGGAAATCCGGTCTTCGGCTTCTTCACTTGCAATTTTGGCTTTACTTGAGAAAGCCAAAACAAAATATGGCTTTTCATGATCCAGTTCGAGAACTTGCAGATGATAACTATCCCCATGTTTACGGTTAAAATCTTCAAGAACCTTTTCAAGGCCCATTCCTATTTCAATCTCGAATTTGCCTGCTTCACTCCAATTTGAGATGAGTGAATCATAAAGGGACAGCGTAAGAATAAAGTGCGATTGATACTCGCCTGGATTAAATTCTTGATTAGCATTTTGTACTTCGAGCGGCACAATAATATACTTTTCGTAATTTGAAAAGAAGTCCCCTTTCATCTCTTTACCTTCTTTCTTTAGTTAGTGACCCGTAGTGTGATTGCCCCGTACATGATAAGAAATGCGCAAGCGCCCGTTTAGCTCAGGCATGGCAGATAAGCATCAGGCAGAAAAGTCGGATTTGACTTTTTTGACGGATTTGCTCTGTTTAAGGAGTTGGGCGGTGGAGCTAGACATCAATGCGCAAAATTTTATACTATCTTATCTCTCGAAAAAAATATATACCTTATTATTTCTAAATAAAAACGAAAATACCTTCTCGTTCTTTTGAACAATGACTGTTTTTGCATAGATTGTTTTTTATAAGAATACAAAAATCTCAAAAAAAAAGAGCTGTAGGCATCAGCTCTTTCCATTCCCTGTTAATGAATCAGCCATTTCTTCATCTGTCGCCAAGATAAGATCTGTATGAACATAATGAGATCCGAACATTTCATGGAATATTTCTATTTTGAGTGATTTTACTTTTACAATATCGTCATTCTCTTTATAAATATAAATGGTAAAATACTGATTCAGATACTCGAAAAAATGATTCGGGTCTACCCCTGACTTTTCAAAATACTCACTGTTGAATTCAATAAAACCAAGAACTGAACGGCTGTTTTCAAATAATTGCTTCATTCCCTTTAAAACAAAAGCCTCATATCCTTCCACATCAACTTTAAAAAGAACCGTTTCATTTTCCATGCCCTTTTTAAATAATGAATCAACTGTTATTGTCTTGATTGAAACCTCGTCTACCATTTGATGCGCAGGCATATAGGAAGCTGAAGATGTGCCTGACCAATGATTATCTATAAAAAAGAGTTTATCTTCTCCGTCTGAATCGGAAGCAAAAGCATGAACAATCCTGATTTGTGAATGATTCGGATGAGCATCCCGGGATTGGCTGATATATGTAAGCAGGTTTCGGTTTGCTTCAATTCCATAAATCTTTGTATGTTTCGGATAGATCACTGAGAAAATACATTCGCCATAGTTGACGCCAATATCAATGATATAGTCGGGCTTCACTGTTTCAACAGCCTGCTGCCAAAAAGAAAGAAGCCTCTTTTGTGTTACTCCCCCGCTGATCAGCAGAGCTCTGCCCCGATTCTCCTTTGCATCGACAAAAAGAACGGTTGAGGACGGCAGCACAATTTTGTCTGGAAGTTTGCTGATATCCAATGTTCTGTATTTCATCAGTATTCCAAAATCAATTAAACCCTTCCAAAGCTTCGGGTAATTCTCCCACATTTTCATAAGAAACGGCTTTCGTACAGCTGCTTTGTTTATCATGATGGTCCTCCTTTTTCAGCATCCTTATATCTTCTTATTAATCTATAAAAATCCTTTGTAAAAGGATACAGATTAACATAGAATTTACAATTAGCTTAAAGGGCGGGATGTTCAGTTATTGGCTAATGTCTTTGCTTCCTTTTTCAAGACGGCGGGCAATCGGGCTCTTTTCGACCTTATCCTGATCTTTGTAGATAATAGTAAAAGCTCGGATTCGTTACACAATACCATACGTTTTCGTTCTTAAAATGATGCCAATTATAGACTTTGGGAATCATACCGGATCGCTAATTCCCCGATACAAGCCAACTTAGGGTTTTAAGTACCACTTGAGAGTGAGTGCACCCCGAAACAACAAAAAAACGGATACAAATTGTTTTGCAATTTAGGACCCGTTTTCTTCTGTATTTTGATGTTTTCTCCCTTAAAGCTCTCCTAATAAGCTGTGATCTATTTTTATCGATCAACCTTCAATTTATCTAAAAACTCAATCCGATGCTGCTTTCTGAAATGTTCTTTTACCATGTATGAAACACCCTGATCATCGTTATTTCTGGTAATCCAGTCAGCAGCTTTTTTTACATAATTTGGCGCGTTCCCCATCGCTACTCCAAGACCTGCCATCTCAATCATTTCTTTATCATCATCCGCGTCTCCAATTGCGACCATTTCTTCAGGGAGAATGTTTAAATGCTGACCAAGCAGCCTTAAGCCGTTCTCCTTTGAAACGCCTTTCGCTGTAATTTCAAGCACTGTTTGGTTTTTTACCCTTATTGTAATGCCTTCGAACGAGTCAGAAAGGAGCTTTTCAACCTCTCTGCATTCATGTTCTTCTGAAAAGTACACTTCAATCTTTGGTGCCGAGAGCGGTTCATCTCTTAAGTTTTCTCCAAGCGAATCAACAAACTGGACTGGATAAAACAGAGGATCCGATGGGCTTAACAATGTTTTTCCTACGATATTTGATGATACTTTCTTCCGGTTTCCGAGCGAAAAACGCTCATGCACAATTCGGACGTTGCAATCAAATGTTTCGAGCACTTGAACAAGGTTAAATGTTTTTTCCTCGGATATTCTGTTTTCATAAAAAGATCTGTCAACTTTATCGGAAATGAACGCACCGCTGTGCGTAATCAAAATATTGTTTATCTTAAGCGCTTTTGCAAGTTTTTTTGCCGTCTGAAAATTGCGGCTTGTAACGAGAGTGACGTAGACTCCCTTTTTTTGAACATAATGGACCGCTTCCCTTGTAGAAGGTTGAAGTCGACCGTTGGAACGAAGCAATGTTCCATCAATATTTAACGCTAGTAGTCGGTAGATCACTGTGAATCCCCCTTCAGCTGATGTCTGATTTCTAATATGAGGATATGTCCCTTCATCCTGAAATAGAACGAAATGACCTCCAGCCTCTGTTAAGTGATTTAGAAATCAATCTCTAAAAAACGAAAACAGCTCTGTGATTTTAGTCACAGAGCTGTTTCTATAAGTGAAAAACCCCTATATTTAACCTTCTCCCATTAGTACGTGCCGGAATCTGTTACCCGCAAACTCCGAAGACAGAACGGTTCAAGCGATTATCCCCATAATCGCAGACCATTAAATAAGTGAAATAAAAACGCTTACATTTATTATTGCAAGTTAGGTCTAATTTGACAAGGGGTTTTAATAAAAAAATGAAAGCGTTTTATTATTTGATTTATTCTGAAAAATCATTAAGTAATGCGGATCGGCAGGTAAGAAAAAAACGAAGGGACATGTTTTTTTAGCGCAAATTCCCAATTTATTTGCGAAAGTTTTATTTCGATTAGCTGTTTTTTCATTTTGTACCGAATTTTCCTCTTGATTGATGTTTAAGCCGATATTCATACCAATAAGCTGAAATTGCCTTATATTAGCCAAAATCTCAACTTATTAGCTGCAGATGTACACCCAATAAAAAAAACGGAGCATCTATTTCGCTCCGTATCCTTATTATTGCTGAAGACTGCCGTAAAGCTCTTCAAGCGGCTTCATGATAATTTTATTCAATTCTGCTATTGTCATGCTCATGTGCTGTTCAGCTTCCATCAGCTTAGAAATCTTATCGTGCTGCTGAACAAGGGCAACCGATTTTTGTGCCTGTTCAATTTCTTCAGGAGAAATTTCCTGGCCTGACATTTGCTTTTGCTGAAGATTTAATTGAATATCTCTGAAGCTTTCAAACAAAGTCCGTGCTGAATCATCAGCGTTCACTTCATCATAAAGTCTCTTTAGTGTTTTGAAGTCATCGCTTTCTCTAAGTGCTTTCTCAAGATCATATCCTAAGTCATAAACATTCGCTGCCATAAATATTCCTCCTAACATCTTTTCACGCAGTGCCTTAAAGCACCCTACAACTATAACAAACTATTCAACAAATTTCATTTCGTGCCCATTTCTCTATCCGATAAGCATGACGACGATAGCCTGAAAACCTCCAATGATTCCCCCAAGCAATGCACCGAGGTAAGTAATCATAGTAAATTCCCTTCTCGAAATACCGAGAACCATTTCTTCAAGTCTGGAAACAGAAAAAGATTGAACCTGCTCTCTGACAATCTCTTGAAGGTGCAGCTGTCCAAGCATCTTTTCCATATTGTTTTGTACGTATTCAACTGCCAATTTCACCATTCTTGGAATAAAGTCATGTGTTATCGAATCGGCATAAGTGAGTAAATAGTGAGAAACAGGAACATTCAGCCTGTCTTTGATCGCGATTTCCTTCAGAATTGCCTGCTTTGTCAGAGTCAGTATCTCATCAAGACTGAATTTTTCTTCAAAGTCTTTCAGTTTAAGTTCTTTCATTCTCTTCCACTCTTTTTCAAGTATGGAAGTAAGCAAACTTTTTGTTTCACCGTTTCGAAGGAATTTCAGCACTTCTGGCTGCACCTTATCAAACACGCTCGTATTTCCTAAAAACATTTGAAGCATTCCCCCGAGCATGCCTCTTTCTGCAAGAAAGTCATCAATCATGCTTTTCATGCGCTGCTTTCCTTCTTCGCTCTGAAAATAGTCAATGCCCTTCTGAACAATAAATTCTGAAACTGCAGGCAGTGATTGCTCTATTTTTTCGTTCAGGTGTGCAGGTAATGCTTCTTTAACAGTAAGCCCCCGATATTGCTCAACCTTCCCTTTCATTTTATAGTCAATCATCTCACTGAGCTTTGTTTCAATTTTCCCATCCAAATCTGTGATGCCAAATTCAGCAGCATATGCTGTCACTGTTTTTTCACTGTTTATAAACCGTTTCGCTTCATTATTTACCCATGATGTCACCGTTTTAAGAAAATCATCATTTGCGAGTTTTTTTCGAATGCCCTCTGGGGTAAGCAAATGCCCGACAACCATTTCCCCCATCTGAGCTGCAAGTTCTTCGCGCCGTTTTGGAATAAGTCCCGGTGTAAACGGTATTCTCTTTCCAAATATATACTTCGCATTATGAGGTTTGAAGAGCATCTTAATGGCAAGGTGATTTGTCACTCCGCCAATTGCTGCTCCAATAGCTACCATAAACAAAATTAACGTCAATCCAGTCATATCCATCTGCCTTCCAAATCTCACCGATTCCCTGATTTATCATACTATGTTCATATCAGCGTCTGCCTATAAACTTATTATAGTGCTTGTTAGAACAGTGAGCAAATGAGGGTTTCCTATGAATAGAGAAAAAATAGATGTATCACCCGATCTTACATTTCATGGCAGCAAAAGCATTCGAATCAGTCATTCTTTGAGAGAAAAACTAAGATTGCCATTTGCCTCAGGCTTTTCAAAAGTAGTGTGCGGAAGGAATAGTATTTTTGCAAAAATCGTATGTATGAATGAAGAACATTCACATGTTTCTGTTCATGAAGAGCTGCTTAAAGAGCTTTCGCTTCCTGTTCAGCCTTTTACGATAAGCATAAGATACGATTCAGATAGAAACCTGCTTCAGCTTGGGCCTGTTTTTGCGGTATTAACTGAAACGAATGCTTGTGAGAAGCCTGTATCCTTTGGAAGTATTGATTCCTTTTGCAGAGAACTCGCTTCTTGCAGCTTTGATAAGGGAATCTTCTTTTATGTTTTCTCCCTGTCTGATTTTCATAAAGAAAAGATGAGGGGCTACACACTCAGAAAGAATGAATGGCAGGAATGTTCCGTTCCGCATCCAAGTGCTGTTCATAATCGCATTCATTCCCGCACCCTGGAACAGTCACAGGACTATTTAAACATGACAGCAGATTTCATACACCATAAAGTTCCCTATTTTAATGACCGATTTTTAAATAAATGGGAAGTTCATCAGATTTTATGTTCAAATTCCCACATGACTCCCTTCCTGCCGAAAACAGAACTGATTACGTCAAAAACGGTTCTTAAATCAATGGTTCAACAGTACCCTGTTGTTTTCCTCAAACCTATTAACGGCAGCCAGGGAAAAAGGATTTACAGAATCTCTCATTCGGATGAAGGATTTGAACTTGATTATTCTACATTTTCAGGGCATTTGCTGCGGGATTATCTTTCTTTCGACGAGCTTTTTCAAAGTCTGCTTCCAAGAATAAAGAAGGAGGCTTTTATCGTACAAGAAGGAATCGACCTGCTGAATTATGAGAACAGGCCAATGGATTTTCGGATTTTGTGCCATAAAAGAAATTTCTCGCAGTGGAAAATCTCTTCTGCCGTTGCCCGGGTTTCAGCGGAAAATCAATTTGTAGCCAATTTAGCCCGCGGCGGCTCGCTGTACACAATTAAAGCTGCATTATCTTCTTCTTTTGAATTGTCAGAAGCAGCTCATATTAGAAAGCTTTTAAATGAACTTTCACTTGAGATTTCGGAGGCATTGGGTATGTTTGCAGGCGGGCTTTTCGGTGAATTCGGAATTGACCTTGCCATTGATTCAGGAGGGCATCCCTGGATTATTGAAGTCAACACAAAGCCTTCAAAAAATGCAGAAGAGCGCAAATCCTTAGGAACACGTCCATCAGCGCGCTCCATTATTGATTACTCTCTATTTCTGAGCGAATCTTATTAGGATGAAAGCCATTAAGCTGAATACAAAAAATAGGCAGGAGGTGTTTTATGAATCCTTCTTACAACATAACCGTCACTTTCACTGCATCAAAAACATTAATTCTTCCGGCTTCCGCAAGGCATGAAACAAATCAGGATCTTACGGTGGTTATCTTTGGAACTGCAGCATCTAGTTGTATTGTCGAATTTCAGGAGCTGAATGGAGCAATAAAAATTTCAAAGGACTTAATGGATGATCTCCATCTTCCACTTGGAAAAACGCAATTGATTTTTCACCAGAACACTGTCTACCTTGGACCGCTGATAGGCATATTCACTGCTGGATTCACCGGCTCGATTATGCGGCCAATAGGAAATCGCTCGTTATTTTTTGCGAAGTACTTAACAGCACAAAAATCAGCAGGATTGTTTGCTTATGTTTTTGGGGCACACCTCATTGATTGGGAAACTGGCATCGTAAATGGTTTTACGTTTGATGATGAAGGCTTTAGACAGGTGAAAATTCCGCTTCCGAACGTTGTATATGACCGTTTGCCGAACCGGGAAATAGAAGAACATCAAGCCTTGAAAATGGTCAAAAAGCGTCTTAGAACGGAGTATGGGATTCCATGGTTTAATCCTGGTTTTTTTGATAAATGGACCATTCACCAGCTCCTGCTTCCCCACTCTGAGACAGCCTTGTATTTGCCGGAGACTAAGCTTGCTCCCTCAAAAGAAGCAATTGAAGAAATGCTCAACCGTCATAAAAGCGTGTATTTAAAGCCGCGCAACGGCAGTCTTGGACTAGGTGTATTTCAATTAATCTATTCTCCGGATGATCAGACTTACTACTGCAGATACCGTTCAGAACAGGAAGATAACATACTGCGCAAATACAGATCGCTTGATCAATTTTTCATGTATTCATTTGGAAGCAGGAAGATGGATGATTACCTCCTTCAAGAGCGGATAAAACTAATCCGGGTTGATCAGCAGCAGATCGACTTTCGTGTTCATACGAATAAGGATTCAAAAGGCCGCTTTCATGTTACAGCCATTGCCGCCAAAATGGCGGGTAAAGGCAGTGTTACTACTCATCTAGATAATGGTGGCATGATCAAAACCCTTGAAGAGCTATTTGAACAGGAAGATGAACGCAATCAGGCTTTTCGTTCACTCACTCTTGCAGCTCTTGTCCTAAGCGAGAAGATTGACCAAAGCATTGATGGTTTTATTGGTGAGATTGGCTTTGATTTGGGCATTGACGCCTGCAAAAATGTGTGGCTGTTTGAGGCAAATTCAAAACCGGGAAGATCCATCTTTTCTCATCCTGCATTAATAGAAGAAGATTTGCATTCGAGAAAGCTGTCTCTTCAGTACGCTCTGTATTTGACGAAAATAGCGATTGAAAAACCAGAGGTCCTTTACGAATGAACCTGCTTCTTTGCAGACCAGTTGTCGGCATCCTTACGGGTGAAGGAGGACAGGGGAAAATCTTTCATGGGGATGGTAAGTACTTTAAAAGGCTTCAGCGCAAATTGAGAGAAATTGGAGGCTTTTGCTATGTATTTACTTTGAGCGGCGTGAAAGATCGCCATGTTGAAGGATTTGCCTTCAGTATGAAAAAACAGCAATGGGCAAAAATTGCATGTCCGTACCCGGATGTCATCTACAATCGGATCGCTTCCCGGGATGAAGAAAGCAGAGAACACTTTCAGTTATTTAAAGAACAAATGATTTCAGCACAAATCCCATTTTTTAATCCTTTCTTTTTTGATAAGTGGAAGGTGCACCAAATCCTGTCCAAATCTCTGCATTCCTATCTCCCCTATACAGAAAAAGTACATTCAGCAGCGGAAATCAACTCTTTTCTCGCTTCCCGTTCATGTGCGTATTTGAAGCCATTGAGGAGCAGTCAGGGACAGGGAATCTACCGGATACGCTCTGCAGGACATCATTATGAGGTAACATCGGTTGATGGTACATGTGAATTCTTCGATAAGCAGGTTTTTGCAGCAAAAAAATTCCCTTTTTATGATGGCTATCTCATGCAAGAAGAAATAGCCGCAAATACGTTTCATCACAAAAAATATGACCTTCGGGTACTTGCGCTTCTATCAGGAAATGATTTTCTCATCTGCGGAATTGGCGTACGTCTAGCCGCAAATAATCAGACACTAACCACACATGTTCCAAATGGCGGGTCGATTTTATCATATGAATCTGTTTCAGACAGAGTCAGCATGGAGGAGCTTCAGTTGATTGTAAAAATTGCCGGCAGGGAGTTAGTCTCCCATTTTGGGCAGATCGGCGAATTTTCAATGGATATTGGAGTAACGGAAAAGGGACCGGTCATTTACGAAGTAAACAGCAAACCCATGAGCTTCGATGAGTCCCATATTCAAACACACCGCATCGACAAGCTTTCAGATTTATTTCTGCAGCTGTCTGAAGGAACATCTTCACTTCGCTCTCAACTTCCTTTAAGATAAAAATATAAGGAGCGATGAATGAGATGATTACACATTTTCAATGGAAGCCTTTATTCAAACAAACAAATTTGCCTGGCTGGCGGGTCTCTTTTTACTTTAAAGGAATTCACTACGATGCGGTTTACCATAAAAATGGCGAAATCGAATGGGGAACTTCCACTCCTGCATTAGATGATGAAGAACAAATTCGTTCGCATATTCACGAGTTAATGCTGTTTCATGTTTATGATGGTTAATTTCCACCCTTCCTTCGTAAAATAAAAACATAAATCGAAGGAGGGTCATCATGAAAAACAAGGAAACGTATGAACAAAAAGATATGGAGTATGAGGGCAGAGATCAAGCATATTTGGATATAGACAGAATGATCAATGAAGGATTATCAGGCGGTTCTGTGCATATGCGGGATAAGTACACGAATATTGAAGAAGCACGTGACCTCGAACAAGAAGAACCTCCCGCTCAAAATGAGAGCTAGGCTATCGCCAGGCTCTCTTCTTTTTATATAATAGAAAGGCAGGGAAAGGAGATATCATTATGATTGAGAAATTAGCATCCCATTACAAAGAAGCCTTCTCTCTTGCCTATTCTCATGATAAGGCCGAATATTTGTGGTTCAAAACAGATGAGGGACAGCTGTTTGGCATTTTGAAAAGTGCTGTGACAGAGCAGGAGGAAAACCTGCTGTCCACATTATATACACCCTATGACCATAGATTTGGGGAACACGGCGATCGTTCTGAAAAATGGCTGCATTATTTGTACGGTGAAAATGGTCCTCCATTTCTCCCTTCTTCAAACAGCATCAGGTGCTATTATTTCTACAGCAAGCACCCGGTCGCAGATAAACAAAACTTTGAAGAAGCGATGCAGGGATCGATTCCATCTTCGACGATATTATGGATCAGCCGTCATAAAGGGATTATTTTTGAAGAAAACTCTGAGCCCGTTGTTGATAAGGAAAGCTTTGATCAGTGGATTGATACATTTACAAGTGATTTTTTCATTGAGCTGTATGTTTATATTGGACAGCTTCACAGAATGACCGTCTCATTGAAGACAAAAATTCTTGCAGAACAAAGCTGCTTTGAGGCGATTTATAAATCCTTTAGAAGGAAGAAATGCTTAACCTTTCATGAAGCTCTTCCCATCCTTATTTTTGATGGCAGCAGCCTGATCAGCGAGCAAGTATTCTCCGAATTTTTAACCGAATCATTTGAGGATAGGGAGCTTATTCAAACGCTCCAAGTTTACTTTGAATGCAATCTTAACGTCTCTCTTACCGCGAAAAAGTTATATATGCACAGGAATAGCGTTCAATACCGAATCGAGAAATTCATCGAAAAAACCGGAATAGATATTAAGCACTTCTATGAGGCTGCCGCTGCATTTTTAGTTATGCAGTTTCTAGAACACTTTACTGAATAACTCTGCTGTTCATCTTGCACGAAAACCCTTACATTTTTTTGTGCAACCTGTCCATAGGCTTATCTTCAGAAATGAATTAAACTGAATTTACAAATAAAACGTTTTCATTTTCTGAGGAGGATTCAAATGGCTGAGCTTAAATTAAACAATATTTATAAAATGTATGATAACAAGGTAACGGCAGTTGAAGACTTTAACCTTCATATTGAAGATAAAGAATTCATCGTTTTCGTTGGCCCATCTGGCTGCGGTAAATCAACGACTCTTCGTATGATTGCAGGCCTTGAGGAAATCTCTAAAGGCGACTTCTCAATTGACGGAAAACGCATGAATGACGTTGCGCCGAAAGACCGCGACATCGCGATGGTATTCCAGAACTACGCGCTTTATCCACATATGTCTGTCTATGACAACATGGCATTTGGACTTAAACTCCGCAAATTCCCTAAAGATGAGATCGATCGCCGAGTGAAAGATGCTTCACGCATTTTGGGCCTTGATCAATACTTAGACCGCAAGCCTAAAGCATTATCAGGCGGTCAGCGTCAGCGTGTTGCACTTGGACGTGCCATCGTCCGTGATGCAAAAGTATTCTTAATGGATGAGCCATTATCAAACTTAGATGCTAAATTGCGTGTGCAAATGCGTGCTGAAATTTCTAAGCTTCATCACCGCCTGCAAACGACAACAATTTATGTAACGCATGACCAAACAGAAGCAATGACAATGGCAACACGCCTCGTTGTTATGAAAGACGGTATCATTCAGCAGGTCGGTGCACCGAAAGAAGTATATGAAAAGCCTGAAAACCTTTTTGTTGGCGGATTTATCGGTTCACCATCCATGAACTTCTTTACAGGTCAATTAACAGACGGAAAATTCTCAATTGGAACTCAATCCATTGTTGTTCCTGAAGGGAAAATGAAGTATCTCCGTGAGCAAGGCTACGTCGGCAAAGAATTGATCATGGGAGTTCGTCCTGAAGATATCCATGATGAGCCAGTTTTCATCGAATCTTCTCACGGATCAAAAGTAGATGCAAAAATTGAAGTATCTGAGCTTATGGGTGCTGAAACGATGCTCTACTCTAAAATTGAAGGCCAGGACTTCATTGCACGCGTAGATTCTCGCACAGATGTAAGACCAGACCAAATCATCCAGCTTGCTCTTGATATGAACAAAGCTCACTTCTTTAATAAAGAGACAGAGGTTCGTATTCGTCCGGCAAGTGAACAATAATAAGGTCCAAATCAGCCTGAGAATCTCTCAGGCTGATTTTTTTTATTGCAGGGCTCCTCCCTCCAAAGAACCATCCCTTTCCTGCTCCCTAATTTGTTTTGCTTCTTCATGAAGACAATTGCTGCATGAAAACAAATGGATGCACTGATGTGATTCTAGGGAGTCCATTACCCCATCGAAAAGCTTCATTGTATCAATCTCCATATATGCGCTGTACGCATCCATATAATCGGTTATTTTCCCATGATCCATCATGTTAATTTTGCAATTCGGACAGGTTGCGGCTTCGATCTCGTCGTTAAACCCATTACAAAGCGGGCACATGTTCATTTTTATCACCTGCAGCTTCATATACTTGCTTCCTCTTTATATATTCCCTAACTTTCTTTCACTTTATGTAATACCTATATTTCCATAATAATTACCATTTTAGCATGTGCATATATTTTCTCGGGAAATACATAATACGTAATAACAACAGTTAAACAACCCGCAGCACCTTATCATGATGGGTTAGCCGAGAAGGCCATGAATCATTAAGACTCATGCACTGGTGCAACTCCAGCTTACCCAAAAACTATATTATATCAAGGAGTGTATTTACATGGCACAATCAAACAGCAATTCTTCAAATCAACTAGTTGTACCTGGTGCACAGCAAGCAATCGATCAAATGAAGTACGAAATCGCTTCTGAGTTTGGAGTGAACTTAGGTGCAGAAACAACTTCTCGTGCTAACGGATCTGTTGGCGGAGAAATCACAAAGCGCTTAGTTTCATTTGCTCAATCAAACATGAGCGGATTTTCTAAATAAGAAAATTGAATAACATGGCTTAAAGGACCTTGGCATTCCGCCGGGGTCTTTTCTCATATGAGCAAAAGAGAGCATTTCTTATTCTCCACATAGTATCAAACAAGTTCCCTTCTCCATATACATGAATAAAACATCCAGAAGGAGAATGCTCAAATGTTTGAAACCATTGATTGGAGATCTGTTACATTCGTTTGTGCAAGCCTTGCACATGAAATGATTGTTCACTTTAACTTGCCCAGAGTGTATTATTTTGAACAGGAAAAAAAGCAGCTGTTGAAAGATGTTAAATCAGTAAAGTTGTGATTCCATCTGGAAATTCATAATTCCCACAAAAAAAAGAGCAGGCTGCTTATGCTCGCGCCTACTCTGCAAGTTTTCTAAGAAAACGTTTTGTCCGTTCTTCTTTTGGCCGATCAAATACTTCAGATGGTGCACCGCGTTCTACGATTACTCCATTATCCATAAAGATCACTTCATCAGCCACTTCTTTTGCAAATCTCATTTCATGAGTGACTACCACCATGGTCATTCCTTCTGCAGCTAAATCTTTCATGACATTCAGTACGTCTCCGATGAGTTCTGGATCAAGGGCTGAGGTAGGCTCATCAAACAGCATCACTTTAGGCTCCATTGCAAGAGCTCTTGCAATGCCCACACGCTGCTGCTGTCCGCCTGAGAGCTGAAAAGGATAAAAATCCTTTTTATCCCCAAGACCTACTTTTTCAAGAAGGGCACTTGCTTTTTTTACGGCTGTTCCTTTGTTTTCTCTCTTAACGATTACTGGTCCTTCAATCACATTTTCAAGAGCTGTTTTATGCGGAAAAAGATTATAGCTTTGAAATACCATGCCTGTATTGCTTCTAAACTCCGTAATTGTTTTTTTAGCAATATTACCGCTGAAATCGAGTGTTTGCTGATCCAGCTGAATGATTCCTTTTGTCGGAAGTTCAAGTACGTTCAAGCATCTTAGGAATGTTGTTTTCCCTGATCCGGATGGACCAATGACAACAACAACTTTTCCTTTTTCAATCTCTAAATCAATGCCTTTTAAAACTTCTAGCTCATTAAAGCTTTTATGCAATCCTTTAATTGAAATCATATAAGTGCTCCTTTATTACCTTGCAACATAACGGTCCAGTTTCCCTTCAATGCGCTGCTGGATGACAGATAGAATAAAACAGATAATCCAATATAAAAAACCAGCCAGAGAATACATCAAAAGAAATTCATAATTCGTTGCTGCTATTTCCTGTGCTTTTCTGAACATCTCTGATACAAGAATTAATGATGCAAGTGACGTATCCTTAACTAAACTGATAAAGGTGTTGGACAGCGGCGGTATAGACACGCGTGTAGCCTGAGGCAAAATAATTCTTTTTAAAGTCTGTGCATAACTCATCCCAATTGAATATCCAGCTTCCCATTGTCCTTTAGGTGTTGACAATATTGCTGCCCTGATTATTTCAGATGCATAAGCTCCGACATTCAGGGAAAACCCTATAACTGCAGAAATAAACGGACTGATTGTGATTCCGACACTTGGAAGGCCATAGAAAATAATAAATAATTGAACAAGCAAAGGTGTTCCTCTAATAATTGATACATATATTCTTGCAATTATTTGAAGAGGCTTTATTGTCGAGATTCTTGCCAAAGCAGTAAGAATAGCTAAAATAAGTCCAATGACAAATGTTATGAGTGTTAATGGAAGAGTATAATACAAAGCTCCCTTCACCAAAGGGAGAAAGGAACTTTGTGCAATATCCGCCAAACGTTCTAACCGTTCAGGGTCTGCAAAAATATTATTCAGATACATCTTCGCCAAACCATTTTTCGGAGATTTTTTTGTATGTGCCGTCTTCTTTCATTTCAGCTAATGCTTTATTCACTTCTTCCACTAACTTGCCGCTGTCTTTACGGAACATTAATCCGCTTTGTGCAGCATCTTCGCTCTCATCTACAATTTGAATCGGAGCGTTGCCGCGCTGATTCTTGAAATCGAGTACTGAAAGCTTGTCATTAATCGTTGCATCTGCACGTTTTGAATTAATGAGATCAATTGCTTGTGTAAACCCTTCTACCCCAACAAGCTCAGCTCCGTTTTCCTTGGCAATTTCCCCGTAGTTGCTTGTTAAGGATTGAGCTGCTTTTTTCCCTTTTAAGTCTTCAAATGATTGGATGTCTTTGTTTTCTTTATGCGTGACAAGTACAGCTGCCGATGAAATATATGGTTCAGAGAAATCATATTTCTCCTCGCGTTCAGGTTTGATGCCGACTTGGTTGGCAATCATATCAAAGCGTTTAGCATCAAGACCGGCAAACATAGCGTCCCACTGAGTTTCTTTAAATTCAGCTTTCACACCAAGACGCTTTGCAACCTCTTGTGCGATCTCTACATCAAAACCGGTTAATTTATCTTTGTCATCATGGAATGTGAAAGGCGGATATGTACCTTCTGTACCAATGACAAGGACACCTTCTTCTTTTACTTTATCAAACAGTTCAGCATCACTGCCAGAACCTGCCTGATCCCCCTCTTTCTTATTATCCCCGCCTGTTCCGCAAGCTGACAAAATCAGTACAAACACTGATAAAAGTGCAAATAGACTAAAAAATCTTTTCATAGTAAACCAACCCCCACTAATCTTATCGGATTTTATTTAAGTATGTTAGAATCTTACCTCCAAGACTTCCTTCTGTCAATTCATTTGTTTTATATTAATTTAGTGTAACCAGATTGGAACAGAGTATGTTTTTCTCTTTTCCTGTAAATGAAGTAAAATGAAAGAAAAAGACAGGAGAGTTTGATATGAAAATCGCATTATTTGGCGGAACAGGGAGAGTTGGCAAAGCATTTTTAAAACAGGCCATAAATGGTGGTCACCAGGTTAGAATGCTTGTCAGAGATCCTGCAAAAATAGAGGACATATATAAAAATGCTGAAATCATTAACGGAAATGCACGGGACTTTCAATGTATTGAAAATACAGTTTCAGGCTGTAATGCTGTTGTCAGCTGTCTCGGCACGGATGGAGATAATACCCTGACAGTCTCAGTGCCGCTTATTGTCCAGGCAATGAGAAACGAAAACATTAACAGAGTGATTACGATTGGTACAGCTGGTATTTTACAGGCACGGTCCAACCCTGAGCTTTACAGATTTCAATCAAATGAGTCAAAACGGACAATGACAAGAGCAGCGAACGAACATTTAAATGCCTTCCTGACACTTAAAGCGTCAAATCTCCAATGGACAATCGTCTGTCCAACCTATTTGCCGGATGGGAAATTAACAAAGAAATTCAGATTTGAGGAAGATTATCTTCCCCAGGACGGAAAGCAAATATCTGCTGAGGATACAGGTTATTTCACTTATCAGGTTCTCACTGAACAGTCCTTTATCTGTAAACGCGCTGGACTTGCTTACTAAGGTTTTACCGTCATCTGGGCAAACAAAAAAACACGTTCATGACTAAAAAATCAGGAACGTGCTTTTTTTATCCTGCAAGGGTATTCTGTTTTCCCTGCTGAAGTTCATACATTTGATAGTACTTTCCTTTTAGCTTCATTAATTCATCGTGATTGCCTTTCTCCGCTATTTCACCCCGGTCAAGGACAAGAATTTGATCTGCATTCTTAATAGTAGAAAGCCGATGAGCAATGATAAACGTTGTTCTGCCTTTTTTCAGAACTTCAAGTGCATCTTGGATGACAGCTTCTGTCTCTGTGTCAATGCTTGCCGTAGCTTCATCTAATATGAGGATAGCAGGATCATAAGCAAGTGCTCTTGCAAATGAAATGAGCTGACGCTGTCCTGATGAGAGCGTGCTGCCTTTTTCGATAACAGGCTCATCGAATCCAAGCGGCAGATGCTTAAGCAATTGATCTGCGCCAACATCTTTTAATGCTTTCTCCACTTGTTCTCTGGTGATATCCGAATTATTAAGGCTTACATTCGAAGCGATCGTTCCAGTGAACAAAAATGGATCCTGAAGCACAATTCCCATATGTTCTCTAACCGCTTGGCGCGGCATTGATAGAATATCTTCGCCGTCGATTGTGATCTTACCCTCTTTAATATCATAAAAACGGAACAGTAAATTCATAATCGAACTTTTTCCGGAACCTGTGTGTCCGACTAGTGCTACGGTTTCACCCTGTTTCGCTTCAAAATCGATATTTTTCAAAACATATTCGCCTTCTTTATAGCCGAACCATACATTTTCAAACGCGACATTTCCTTTATATCGCGGCTCTTCTTTCTCGCTGACATCCGTTCCTTTTTCATCAAGCAGGCTAAACACTCTTTCAGAAGCAACACGTGCTGTTTCAAGCTGGGCGAATTGATTCACAATCCCTGTGATTGGCTGAAAAAGTCTGTTTAAATAATCTACAAACGCATAAAGAACTCCTATTGATACCATTGAACCTACGCCTATAGAGGCTCCGCCGAAATACCAGATGAGGGCCACGAACGCACAGTTCCGCATAAATCCTACCATATTATGCGACAGCAGGGAGTTCAGACCAAGCAGCTTATTTTGAAAGTGAAAATGGGATGTGTTTAATTCTTCAAATTCCGCTTTCGTTTCTTCCTGCCTGCGGAAAGCCTGAATAATCGTCATACCCTGAATCGATTCATTTATTGTTCCGTTAATATCGCTGACAAGCGAACGAATCTTATGATTGTAGGTTGAAGCGTATTTTCGGTATACGATGCTCCAGACGGCCAGGATTGGCAGGATAATCGTACAGATTAGTGCAAGTTTTACATCAAGCAGGAATAATGCAATGAAAATGCCTGTTATATAAATGGCACTTGTAAAGAATGTTGAGAGCACCGCTACAAACAGTTCTCTAATTGCTTCCGTATCGTTTGTGATTCTTGCAACAACCTTACCGGCCGGAAGGTTATCAAAATAAACAACCGGCAATCGCTGGATATGTTCAAATACATCCTGACGCATTTTTTGAATAATGCGATTTGATGTAATCTGCAGAAAATAGCGCTGTCCATAGTGAAAGAATGAGGCAAATACAAGCAAACCAAAATAAATGGCAATCAAAGTAATGAGCCCTTTGATTTCTGGCTGATAGAACGTAAACAGCTGTTCAGATGTGAGCCTGCTGCCTGTATAAGAAACAGATTCTGTTCCACGTTCGATAATGACCGATTTTCCATTCGCTCTTCTGACTCCGTCAAACTGAATTTCACCCGGTATGAAATAATAATCACGCTGCACTTGCAGAATGTGAACTTCCTTGCCTTTTTCTTCACCTGGTTCAAAGTAATCCTCACGTTTATACCAGGATCCATTGTAGTTTACAGCATTTTCTCCTTCTGCTGTTTCATGCCACTTTTTCTCAATGCCCAATATGTGGTCATCGATCATTTTTTTTGCGATAAATGGACCTGTAAGCTCAGCCCCGACTGCAACGGCAAGCATGATTAAGGCCAGTATTAATGTTCTTTTATAAAGGGCTGCATAGCGGATCAGTCTTTTTCCTGTACTCATGCTCCTACCCCGCCTTCGTTTTCTGCTTCAATTTGCTGGCGTTCATATTGCTCTTTGTACCAGCCGTTATTCGCAAGCAGCGTTTGGTGCCTGCCTTCTTCAATGATTTTTCCTTCATCAAGTACAAGTATCCAATCTGCGTGTTCTACAGCAGACAGACGATGTGTCGTAATGAATGTTGTCTTATCGGCACGCTCATTTCTAATATTAGAAATGATGGCCGTTTCTGTTTTTGCATCAACAGCTGACAGGGAATCATCTAACATCAGGATTTCCGGATTGACCAAAAGTGCACGTGCAATGGAGATCCGCTGTTTTTGACCTCCGGATAGCGCAACACCCTTTTCCCCTACTAATGTATTCAGACCATCCGGCAGCATTTCAAGATCTTTTCTGAAAAAAGCGAGATCGATCGCTTTATTCAGTTCTGCGTCTGATCCATCTTTCTTTCCGAATAAAATATTCTCTCTTACCGTTCTTGAAAATAACACATGATCTTGAGGAACATAGCCAATAAAACGATGCAGTGTTTCAAGCGGGATTTTCTCAATCGGAACTCCGGACATTGTAATCTGACCGCTTCCAGCCGGATATTGTCTGAGCAGCTGTTTGACGATTGTCGTCTTGCCGCTGCCGGTTTTTCCGACAATGCCGATTGTGTCCCCTTTATTTACAGTAAAGCTGACATTTTTTAAGTTCTCCACTTCTGATGAAGGATATTGGAATGATACATTTTTAAACTCAATCTTTTTGGGTGAATCTATATGCTGCGGCTGCTCATGATTTTTCACATCCGCTTCATAAGATAATGTTTCACTGATCCGGTCAAGTGATGCGTTTCCACGCTGCATGATATTGATCAGTTCTCCAATTGCAAACATCGGCCAGATCATCATTCCCAGGTAAACGTTAAAGGACACCAGTTCACCAAGGGTGATTTCATTATGAAAGACTAGGTAAGCTCCATATCCGAGTCCAATTAAATAGCTGATCCCGACAAGCAATTTCATTGTTGGTTCAAACAGTGCGTCAATTTTTGCTACACTTACATTTTTCCGAAAAACATCATCTGTTAACGTGTTAAATCGGTTTACATCTGCTTTTTCCTGAACGTAAGCACGAATCACCCGCACGCCTGCCACTGATTCAAGCACCTGGTCATTCATGTCGCCAAAAGCGTCCTGAGCTGCCATAAATCTGGCGTGAATTTTCTTGCCGTAGATTCCCATGGCAATCGCCATAATCGGCAGTGGAAGAATCGCGGCAAAAGTAAGCTGCCAGCTGATGAGAATTCCCATTGTCATCAGAATCGTCAGCATGAACATGCTTGAGTCAACCAATGTTAAAATACCAAATCCGGCAGTCGTCGAAATAGCCTTCAAATCATTCGTGGCACGGGCCATTAAATCTCCCGTTCTGTTTTTCTCATAAAAGCGCGGTGTCATAACTAAGAATTGCCCCATCAGTTTTGATCTTAGTATTCTTTCAGCCAAATGAGCCCCGCCAAATAAATTGTACATCCAGAAATAAGATAAAATATAAACAAGTACACCAAGTCCAAGAAACAATACAATATATTGAACGAGCAGTTCACTCGAAAACCGTCCAACCTGAATATCATCTATTGCATTCCCAAGCAATTTAGGGGGAATAATTTCAAGAACATTTACAACTAAAAGCAATACGATTGCAGCTGTATACCGCTTCCAATACTTTTTAAAAAACCATCCTAACTTCACTAACACCGAAAACATGTCATCATCTCCTTTGTCTCTCTATCCCTTTTTCGCTAACCGCTGTCTGGATCTCCCTTTTTCACTACTTTCTCTGGTTTCAACATCATTACATACATAAATTCTTCCTCCTTTAAGATTTAATGTTATATAAAAAAGGCAAACCTCCGCATGCCGGGGTCTGCCTTTTTACAATCAAACATAAAAAGGCACAGAAGTATACAATGCAGCATACCCCTGTGCCTTTTACTTTTTATATTCAGAGACTGATTTCTCTAAATGGTATAAAGGTACGGCGGGGCTGCACAAGAAATAACGTTACGATCGTGCGCAATCACATTTAACTTTTTCATGTTAAACCCCTCCTTTTACCGATTTATTGTTTTTTATCCTTAGATAGATTACCATATTTTTCATTATTTTGTCAATTGGGATTTTTCATTATTTTCTGCTTCATGTTCTATGATTAATCTTCTACAAATATAGCCGTTCCATAGGCAATAATTTCAGATGCATTCTGCATAACGGCAGAGCTCTAATAAAGTACACATCGATACTATGTGAAGAAAATGAGTCAGGAAGCTGAGGAGCATTAAGATGGATTGCATGAACCACCCTCTTTGAGCTGCATCTTTTCATCTGCTTTTCTGAAATCGACCCCCATAAAAAGAGCACCAAATAGGTCCATATCACTATTTTCACCTTCTGTATGTTTCAAATAACAGAAAACAAGGTAAAGAACTGTAACAAACAACAAAAGTTCAGGAAAATTGAAGGAGGAAAACAATGAGCCAGTTAGTTTCCACTAGCCTATGTACCCAGGATCAATTAAGAATGGATCAAATTATCAGATTGAATCAGCTCGCAAAAAACTATAAAGGAAAGGTGTACTTCTTAGCTGGAAAACGAAGCATCGTCGATGTCTCAAAGTTTCCTTCTTTGATTACTTTCTTTCTGATGACATCTGGATCTAATCAGATGAAAGTGCTGATTGATGGGGATAATCCGAGCGAGATCTTGGCTGAAATGGACATAATCTGTTCAACCGAATCAAGATTGTCATCTAATTTTTTAAACACAGCTGAAAAAGTAAAGGTATAAAATCAGTTAACCCTTACAAAAGATAAGGGAGTATGAATTACTTACAGACATCAGAGAAAAGGAGATTATGACTTATGATCAGAACTATTTTAATCGTTATCGGAGCAATTGTTGTTATCGGCTGGCTGCTTAATGTAATTCTATAAAGATAAACAAGGGAGAGGAACCTTATGTCTGAACATAAACAAGTAAACGTTGAGAGAAAAGAAGAGCATAAAACGAACAATAGTCTTCTTGGAGCCACTTTTATTAAATATGCAGCATATTTGGTTATATTCTTCGGTATTATCTGGTTTTTAATTACTTATATTTTACCAATGTTTCAATAACTAATTTCAGTTTTTTAATCCACACTCTGCATTGCAGGGTGTGTTTTTTATATTTACTAAGATTCCGTCCTGACTGAGAAACTGGACAAAGCTAAAATGATTTTCATAGACTGCCCATTCTAATTCATCTCCCTAAATTCAATTTTTTATCAATCGGTTTTGAAGAGTTATCAGCCGAATTCCGAAATTTATCTACTTGAAAAAAATTAATCACCCTAACCTGTTAATGAGAAATAGTCCGTAAAAAAGCTGAACGAATTGATCTCGTTCAGCTTTCCTCTTAATTTCCTGATGTATCTCCGGTGTCAGAGCCGCCATCTGCCGGGGGCTCTGCCGGCGGTTCCGGTTCTGCCGGTTTTTCTTTGTTTTGTTTTTTCTCTTCTTCTTTTTTACGTTCTTCTTCTTTTTTAGCTTCTTCCTCTTCTTTTCTAGCCTGTTCTTCTTCTTTTTTAGCTTGTTCTTCTTTGCGTTTTTGCTCTTGTTTTTGCTCTTCTTCCTTTTGCTTAGCCGCATCGGCTTTTGCTTTTTCTTCCTGTTTTAAGCGTTCCTGTTCTTCCATTCTTGCCTGTTCATCTCGTTTAGCTTTTTCATCGGCTTCTTGTTTTCTTTTTTCTTCTTGTATCTTTTTGATTTCTTCATTAGAAGGATCTGTTTTCTTTTTCTTTGACTTGCTTTCCGTTTCCTTGAGAGGAGGAAGATTAAAATCCTCCGGTTTTTCATTTTTAAGGGCCGCATCCATAATAACTTTAAATAATGGTGCAGCTGTCGCACTGCTTGATGTGTTCAGATAATTGTTTTGATCTGTTTGATCGTAGCCAAGCCATATGGCTCCAACAACGTTAGGAGTATATCCGACAAACCATTGATCTTTTACTCCATCTATTCCATCAATACCAAGCTGTGTGGAGCCGGTTTTTCCGGCCAGCTCATGATTTTCAAGCTGTGCTTTTTTCCCTGTTCCTTCTTTTACTACCCCAAGCATCATATGGGTCATTTTTTGCGCTACTTCCTTTGTTGTAACGTTTGTTTCTTTCTTTTTCCATTCTGCAATCGTATTTCCCTGAACATCTACAATTTTGGTAATGGCATGAGCCTCAACACGGGTTCCTTCGTTTGGAAAAGCAGTGTAAGCTTCTGCCATATTCAGAGGAGACACGCCTTTATCAAGACCCCCGAGACCTAAACTTAAGTTCTTGTCATTCTCGGTAATCGGCAGGCCAAAGCGTTTAGAGGCATCAACGCCTGCTTGTACGCCTATTTCATTTAGCGCCCATACAGTCGGAACGTTGTGCGACTTAACTAGAGCCTCATACATAGTAACCTCGCCATGATAGCTGCCGTCGAAGTTTTTAGGGGAATACCCGTTGATATCAAGCGGTTCGTCTTTCAATTTCGAATAAACGTCCATCCCGTTTTCTAAAGCAGGTGTATAAACAGCAATTGGCTTCATCGTCGAACCAGGCTGCCTTTTCAGCTGAGTTGCCCTGTTAAACTGTCTGAATGAATGCTCTCCTCTTCCACCAACAAGTGCCTGTACTCCTCCTGTTTTAGGGTTGACGAGGACTGCTCCGCTTTGAACGAGCTGATCGCTCTGACTATCAGGAAAATTAGCATCATCCTTATAAACCTCTTCAATGGATGATTGCATATCCTGACGCAGCTCTGTATGAATTTCAAAGCCTCCTGCTAAAATTTCATTTTGAGTCAGGCCATATTTTTTAATGGCTTCTTCAATGACATGATCCACATAGAAAGGATAACGTCCCTTATATTCATCAAGTTCCTTTCTTTCGAGCACGACTTTTTCATTTTTCGCTTCATTCATTTGTTCATCCGTTATGAACTTTTCTTTTTTCATTAAACTTAGGACAACATCCCTGCGGTCTAATGATTTTTCGAGATTTTTCACAGGAGAATAGTTCGTCGGCGCTTTAATTAGTCCTACTAAAATAGCAGATTCATTTATTGTGAGATCAGCTGCTTCTTTTCCAAAATAAACTTTAGCTGCTCTTTTCAGCCCCCATGCTCCTTCTCCGAAATAGATTTTATTAACATAGAGTTCTAAAATTTCTTCCTTTGAATATTCTTCTTCAATCTTTTTTGCAATAAAATACTCATCGAACTTCCGTTTAAACGTTTGATCCTGAGTCAGCAGCGTATTTTTGGCAAGCTGCTGAGTGAGTGTGCTTCCTCCCTCAACTACGCCTCCAGCCGCCACATTCTTAAAAGCAGCACGCATAATGCCGATATAATCGATACCGCCGTGACTGTAGAAATTTTGATCTTCCGTAGCTTGAAGAGCTTCGTAGAAATGCTCCGGTACATCCTGATAATCTACCCACTCATTTTTAGAGGTTGAAATTTTGCTTGCAATCTCGCCATTTTGATCATAAATAATAGTTGGTGCATTTGCTCTTTCTTCTAATTTGCTGACATCCTGTGATGCGATGACTACATTATGTACCATAAACACAAGGATGATTGCCAGCAGTACGAAAATAATCAGCTTTGTAAATACACCCTTAGTAGAAAATAGTGACTTGACCATTAGTAACCCCCTGATATTAGAAAAGCGCAAGTGCCCGTTTAGCTCCCGCAGTCAGATAAGAATCCGGCAGAAAAGTCCGGGTTTGATTTTTTTGGCGGATTTAATCTGGCCGAGCAGTTGGGCAATGGAGCTAGACATCAATGCGTTCAATTCTATTCTTTTATAATTTGAAAATAAATTCTTCTACTTATTACCCTAATTATCAAAGGTGTACGCCTATTTAGGAAAAATTGTGTCTGTCCGGTCCTAAATTCTTTATAAATTCGTTTTCTTTATGTTAATTGATTATTTTTTCAGAAAAAGGGTATTTATCTATAAACACATTTTCTCTAGAGAGGATTTGATAAAATGAACACGTTTAAACATATAGTGGTAGCCTATGATGGACAGGATGAAAGTCAGGCAGCTTTAAGAACAGGAATAGATTTGAGCAAACAATTAGAATCCAGGCTGACTGTCGTTCACGTTTTCCAAGAAGAACACGCGATGCGCACCAGAGGAATTCAGCCTGTTATTCCAAGTGCACCTGCCAATGGCTATTTGACAGACAATCTGCAAAACTATCCGGTCGCGCCTGACCCGTCACAGCAGCTCGATCAAACTCACACCCAGCATGATTATTTTGATAACGCAGATCAAATGGTTTCAAGAATCAGGATGAAAATGGATGAGAATCAGGCTATTGGAGAGATTGAAATCTTATCAGGTTCTCCATCAGATGCGATTTTGAATTATGCAGAAGAAAAAAATGCTGATTTAATTGTAATGGGCAGCAGAGATTCAGGCGGCCTCAAAAAATTGCTGTTTGGCGGAGTAAGCGATAAAGTGTCCCATAACTCAGCTATTTCGGTGCTGATCGCAAAATAACTTAGCAAACGAATGCTCTCCTGCATTCGTTTTTTGTCTTCATTACTATTTTTTCAGGTTTATCCGATGTTTCAAAGGAGATCAACGACCTCAGAAAATAAAATCGTTTGCAATTGACTTATAGAAGAGCTGTATGCCTCCATTCTCTTTTGGATATAAATAAATTATCCATATTCAGGAGGACAGCTGATGAGTAATTTAAATATTGTTTTATATGACATTCATGAATACTTTATCCTTAACCCAAATCTTCTCCGTGCTTCAATTGAAGATGCAGAGCATCTTGAAATGCTGAGCGGTAAAGTTTCTATGACGAATAAAGCTTTGAAGCTTCATTTTAGAGATGTTCATGATGAAGAGTATCACAACACCCTAATTCCAGTGTTAAATAATAATGGCCACAACATACATTTCCACTATGGTGAAGATGATACCTTGTATATATACAAAAAAGAAGAGCAGGCCAGTTAGAGCCTGCTCCTCTTTTTTTTAGATTTCTAATTCTTCGCTAAGCCTATGATATGGAAAAAAGACAGTATTTCTATCAGATTGGCAAGTATTTATTCCGTTCTGGCAAGTAAAAGTGTTATTCCGGGAAGTAAAAAACCTGATTAGGAAAGTAATGAGATTTTGATCTTCGTCACAAGGTTTTTCTTCCTATTTTTCCCCAGTTGACATAAGTTAATAGATTGATATAATACTTTTATACACAAAAGCACAAAAGCGTTCAAGTATAAAAGGAAGGAATTACAAGTTATGAATCATTCCAAAACCGTTCCATTTGGAACTGCAGTCATGGTTTTTCTATCGATGATTGCCATTATATTTATCAGTTTATTTTACTTAAAAACAGAACCGCACCTGCCGCTGATGCTGTGTATTGTTTTATTAAGCGGAGTTGCCTTCATTTATAAATTTTCCTGGAAAGAGATCGAAGCAGGTTTAGTAAAAGGAATACAAAATGGCGTTCAGCCCATAATTATCCTTGCATTAATCGGTATCCTGATCGGTGCTTGGATGTTCAGCGGTACCATTCCAACCGTCATGATTTATGCACTGAATCTGATTGATCCTGGTTCGTTGCTCATTTTGACTCTCATTTGCTGCACCATTATCTCTTCATTAGTGGGAAGCAGTTTCACAACTGTGAGTACAGTTGGAGTCGCTCTTATGGGCGTTGCCATTGCTGCAGGTGTTCCTGTCGAGTGGGCTGCGGGCGCTGTGATTTGCGGAGCTTGCTTTGGGGATAAGATGTCGCCAATGTCCGATACGACAAACTTTTCATCGGGCGTTGCATCCGTCAATATTTTTACACATATTCAGCATATGTCCAAAACAACGATTCCTGCTTTTTTAATTACAGCTTTTCTTTTTTGGTACATGGGTACAACCTTAACTATTAATGCGGCAACTTTGGCTAATATTGAAGAAATCATGACAGTGATGCAGCAGCATGTACAGATCAGTGCATGGACGCTCCTGTCTCCCCTGCTTGTGATTGTCCTTGCAATGACAAGAATACCTGTCATTCCTGCTCTTGCAGCCGGAATCGGGACTGCCGGTGCAATCGGACTCTTATTTCAAGATCAAGCTACGTTTGCCCAATTTTTAAATGTGCTGCAAAACGGCACTTCGTTCAGCATTGAACATGAAGTGGTTCAAAACATGCTGAATCGCGGAGGACTTCAGTCCATGATGTGGTCGATTTCTCTTATTATGATCGCTTTTGCTTTAGGCGGTTTAATGGACACTCTTCAGCTGATACAGACACTGTTGAACGGCTTAATTCAGCGAATCAAAGTAAAAGGTCAGCTGATCCTTGCTGCAGTTTGTTCGTCAATCGGAGTCAACTTAGTAACAGGAGAGCAATACCTTTCTATTTTTATTCCCGGTCAAGCTTTCAAGAGTGCTTTTGAAAAACTGAACATAGAAAAGAAATACCTATCAAGATCACTTGAGGATGGAGGTACTCTCGTCAATCCATTAATCCCGTGGGGAGTCAGCGGAGCGTTCTTTGCACAGACACTTGGGGTCGATGTTATTCAGTACATTCCGTTTGCGTTCTTCTTATATCTTTCTCCTTTGTTCAGCATTTTGTTCGGGTTTCTTCCTGAACGTAAAAATAACAGGAAACCAAACTTAGAATCAATTGCATCTTAATAAAAAAAGGAAAGAGCTATGGCTCTTTCCTTTCAGATTGTAGACAAAAGGCATTCGGATGAACTCTATCCGAATGCTTTTTGTCATTTCTAGGGCTAATTTGATGTTTGTAGGCCTATTCGTTGACTATTTTTATACCGCTTTCGCTGGCTTCCATGTCCAGGATGCCAACTTTTTCAAGTTCATGGCAGCAAAAGTAAGCATCGCCTGCATGGACAATTTTTTGAGTCCTCTCAACGTTGTCCAACGCATACCATGCTTTTCTTTTGCATCTGCAAAGACACGCTCTATCGTTTCTTTACGTTTTGCATAAATTGTTTTGTTCTCTTCTGTATGACGAAGGTGTTCAGCTTCATCTAAGTATTCTTGCCAGAGATGCCTTTCAATCAATTTCTGATGATTTTGGCTCTCCGTACATTGGCTTAGGAATGGGCAATTTTCACAAACCTTCGGATCGGAAGAGTATTGTCTGTATCCTTTTTTCGTAGTAGTTCTGTAAGGAAGCACTTGATCGTGCGGGCATATGTAACAATCAAAATGTTCGTCGTACACATAATCACTTTTCTTGAAAAATCCATCTTTTGTTTTTGGCCGTGTATAAGGAAAAACCGGACGAATTTCTTTTCGTTCAAATAGTGAGCAAGAGCAGGGTTCTTGTAAGCAGCATCGGCAGCAACAGCAGCAGGTTTCTTGTGAAGCTCAGTTACTTGATCAAGTAGAGGCTCGAATATTGCACTGTCGTGCACGTTACCAGGCGTAACGATTGTCCCCAGAACAAATCCTTTTTCGTCAGAGGCTGCGTGAAATGAGTAAGCGAACTGTTTTGTTCTTTCATCTTTTACGTAATAGCCACTTTCCGGATCCGTCGTACTTTCTTTAATCTCTTTCTCTTCCGGTTCAAATTTATCTGGGGAAAAGGCTTTTCCGTTTTCTTCGCGGTCTAGATTGAGTTCGTTTTGGAGCCTTTCCTCATATGATTTCGTTTCTTTTCGTACGATTTTTTTTCTGATACTTTCGTTTATTAGCACTAGCCTTTACGTGAGTTGAATCAATAAATACCTGTTCTCCATTGACCAGTTTCTTATCAATCGCCTCTTTTAAGATGCGGTAAAATATCTGCTCAAACAGATCTGTATCCTTAAAGCGCCGTTCATAGTTTTTACCGAATGTTGAGAAGTGGGGCACCTTGTCATGAAAACCAAAACCCAAAAACCAACGGTAGGCTAAGTTGGTTTCAATCTCTTCAATGGTTCTTCTCATGGATCGAATACCGAAAAGGTATTGGATGAAGGTCATTTTAATCAATATGACCGGATCAATACTTGGACGACCTCGATCTGCGGAATAGACTTTCTCTACTAATGGATAGATGAAAGAAAAATCGAGAGCTTGTTCAATTTTACGGACTAAGTGATCTTCCGGCACCAACTGTTCAAGTGTAATCATTTCTAGTTGATCGCGATTCATTTGATTATTTTTAGACAACATCCAAATCACCTCTGTATTGTTCTATTTTCATTATATAAAAAAACTGCCGACAAATCCCCCAAAAAGGGGGGATTTGTCGACAGTCTGAAAGGAAAGAGCTATGGCTCTTTCCTTTTTTTATAATGATTTGAACTTTTGCTTAATCTATCATTTCCTCAAACAATCGCTGAAGTTCTCTCGTAACCGGCCCCGGTACTCCCTCACTGACTTTCATTGAGTCAATCTCAATAACTGGAATGACTTCACTGGTTGTTGATGTAATAAACGCTTCATCAAGGTTTACAAGATCATCTGCTTTGATCATTTCTTCGATTAGCGTTAAACCGTTTTTTTCACACAGCTCAACAACCTTCATTCGTGTGATGCCATTTAAAATCAAGTTATTAGCAGGATGAGTATAAATCACACCGTTCCTTATTCCGTAAAAATTTGACGAAGAGCCTTCTGTTATATGCTCGCCCCTGTGCAGCAGAGCCTCATATGCCCCATTTTCAAAAGCTTCCTGCTTGGCAAGGACATTCCCAAGCAAATTCAAACTTTTAATGTCACATCGGAGCCAGCGGACATCCTCCATCAAATGCAATTTAATTCCTTTTTCCTGCTCTGCTGCAGGTTTTGAACAGGGAATTGGATAGGCCACAATTTGAGGCTTAACGTCTTGCCCTGGAAAAAGGTGCTTCCTCCCTGTTACGCCCCGTGTGATTTGCATATAGACCGCACCATCCTGCACTTGATTTTTGCTAAGCAGCTCATTCAGCATCGCCGTTAATTCCTCTGCTGTATTCTGCAGGACAATTTTAATCTCTTTTGCACTTCTTACAAATCGTTCCATGTGCTCTTTCATCGCAAAAAATGAGCCATTATATATTCTGATAACCTCGTACACACCATCCCCGAATTGATATCCTCTATCCTCAAAATCAATGGATACTTCGTTTTTCTGTTTAAATTCACCGTTTAAAAGTATGTACATATGAAGGCTCCTTTGTTTAGATTGAAGGCTGTTTTCAAAAATAAATCGGATCAAATAAATGAGATTGAATGAAAAACTTCCTCTCCCTATGTTATGATGAAACACGCTGGTCTGTAAAATGGTTTTACATTTTTATTTGAATTTTTAGCAGATTTCAGTTGAAATTTCTTTTCCTGTCCATTATGATGAAATTAGCCAAAAACACAACATATTGATATTTAATGAAAAATACAATACTACATATTGAAAAACAACAGCGAGCAAAGGTGCCAATTTATTGGCTTAAAAGGGAATTCGGTGCAAATCCGGAACTGTCCCCGCAACTGTAAGTGTGACGAACTGAGATTACCACTGTACAAGATTAAGTATGGGAAGGACTCAGCGCAGAATGATCACAAGTCAGGAGACCTGCCATTTGATTGCTTATAGTTTCGAATTCTTCGGGGACTGAGGAGATGGAACGATGGTTAATAATAGGACTGCTTGCACCCTTTTATTCTATCGTTTGATCCGCTCATGATCCCATGAGCGGATTTTTTTAGGCATAAAAATTCAGCTCCCCGTTCAGAACCAGGAGCTGACAAGGGCGCTTGCGCTTTTTTATTATTTTTTTAGGAGGATGTCAAATGGCAACCACAATGGCAACTATTATTTTTAATGAACTGACACTTGAAAAATCCCCATTTTCAGAAAAACGGATTAAGAACTTCATAGATGAAATCGGACACGACTTCAAAGAGCTTGACCTGGATGATTACAGCACAAGAATCATCCAAAGCATCGAAGGCCGAAATGATTACACAACATCCCAAATCTCCAATCTCCTTATTCTCGAAGGCCTCTCCAATATTAGTGAGCTTGAGCCTCAATGGACTTACTTTTGTGCTCGCATTTATCTAAGAAAGCTTTATAAGGAAGCTGCATTCAACCGCAATCAGCATAATGGATATGATTCGTTTCTGAACCTGATCAAAACACTCACTGATAAGGGCATATACAGTCCGCATTTGCTTAACGCTTATTCACATGAAGAAATAGAAAGCCTCTCTTCCATCATTCAGCCGGAAAAAGACAAGCTGTTTACATATATTGGACTTCGCACTCTGTCTGACCGCTATTTAGCAAGAGATTTTGATAAAAAAGTATTTGAACTGCCTCAGGAACGTTATCTGGTCATTGCCATGACACTAATGGCCAATGAAAAGACAGAGCATCGTCTGCAGCTTGTCAAAGAAGCATACTGGGCACTCAGCAATTTGTACATGACCGTTGCTACACCGACGCTTTCAAATGCAGGCAAGCCTGTTGGCCAGCTGTCGAGCTGTTTTATAGATACAGTAGATGATAGTCTGCAAGGAATCTTTGACAGCAATACAGATATTGCAAATCTTTCAAAATCAGGCGGAGGCATCGGAGTTTATTTAGGAAAAATCCGCAGCCGCGGAAGTGACATCAAAGGCTTTAAAGGGGTCTCATCCGGTGTAATCCCATGGATGAAGCAGCTGAATAATACGGCAGTAAGCGTAGATCAGCTCGGTCAAAGAAAAGGAGCCATCGCTGTCTATTTGGATGTGTGGCATAAAGATATCTTTTCATTCCTTGATTCAAAGCTGAATAATGGCGACGAACGTTTAAGAACTCACGATTTATTTACAGGTGTCTGCTTGCCGGATCTTTTCATGGAGCAGGCGGAAAACCGCGGCGACTGGCATTTATTTGATCCGCATGAAGTCCGTAAAGTAATGGGGTATTCCTTAGAAGATTTCTACGATGAAGGAAAAGGCTTCGGCTCGTTCCGCGATAAGTATTGGGAATGCGTCAATCATCCTTATCTATCTAAACAAACCGTACCTGCTATTGAAATTATGAAAGGCATCATGAAAGGCCAGCTTGAATCAGGCACCCCATTCATGTTTTATCGTGATGAAGTGAACCGCAGCAATCCGAATTCACATAAAGGCATGGTCTATTGCAGCAATCTATGTACAGAAATCACTCAGAATCAGAGTGCAACGACTATGGATGAGCAATTCACAGAAGACGGCAAAATCATCACCGTTAAAACGCCGGGAGACTTTGTTGTCTGCAATCTGTCATCTATTAATCTGGCAAGAGCTGCCGATGATGAAGTGCTGGAGCGCCTTATTACCATCCAGGTCAGAATGCTCGATAACGTGATTGATCTGAATGACATACCTGTGATGCAGGCTAAACTCACCAATCAGAAATACCGCGCAGTGGGCCTTGGAACATTCGGATGGCATCACCTGCTTGCTTTAAAACGTCTGAAATGGGAAGACGAAGAAGCCGTACAGTATGCTGACAAATTATATGAAGAGATTGCCTTTTACACGATCCAGGCAAGTATGAAGCTTGCTGCTGAAAAAGGAGCCTATCCAGTTTTTGAGGGATCAAAATGGCATACCGGAGAGTATTTCGAAAGCAGAGATTACACATCTGAAAATATGCCATGGGATGAATTAAAACAGCAGGTAATGGAAAAAGGGCTTCGCAACGGCTACTTAATGGCGGTGGCGCCAAATGCTTCAACCTCCATTCTTGCAGGCAGTACAGCGAGCATCGATCCAATTTTCCAAAAAATGTACTCTGAAGAGAAAAAGGATTATAAAATACCTGTTACTGCTCCAGATTTAAATGCCGAAACCACATGGTACTACAAGTCAGCTTATTTTATTGATCAAATGTGGAGCATCAGGCAAAATGCCGCAAGACAAAAGCATATTGATCAATCGGTTTCGTTTAATTTTTATGTACAGAACACGATAAAAGCAAAAGAATTGCTGAACTTGCACCTATCAGCCTGGAAGGCAGGTTTAAAGACCACCTATTATGTCCGGTCTACTTCAAGTGCCATAGAAGACTGTGAGTCTTGCGCGAGCTAAAAGGAGAGAAAAATCATGACACATTCATTGAAAGCAAGGTCAATTATGGATGCCGGGGCACCAAACCGGTCCACAGCCATTATTAACGGCAGCAGCTCCAATGTATTGAATTGGGACGACGTTTCCTATCCCTGGGCTTACGCAAAATATAAAAAAATGCTGGCAAACTTCTGGACACCATTTGAAATTAATATGTCCGGCGATATTAAGCAGTTCCCCCAATTATCACAAGAAGAGCAGGATGCTTTTCTGAAAATCATCGGTCTGCTGGCACTGCTTGACAGCATCCAGACCGATTATGCGGGGAAGGTCTCAGAATATATAACAGATTCAAGCATTAACGCATTGATGATTATGCTTGCACAGCAGGAAGTCATCCATAATCATTCATACTCTTATGTTCTGTCAAGCATTGTTCCGAAGCACGTGCAGGATGAAGTATTTGAATATTGGAGAAGCGAACCTATTTTAAGAAAGCGGAACGAGTTTGTCACGAATGGGTATCAGGACTTTGCCGAGGAGCCCAATGTCAGCAATCTTCTTAAATCCATTGTGTATGATGTCATTCTTGAAGGTCTGTTTTTTTACTCAGGTTTTGCTTATTTCTACAACCTTGCCCGCAATCAAAAAATGGTCGCTACAAGCACGATGATTAACTACATTAACCGTGATGAACAAATACACGTAGATTTGTTTGTGAAAATCTTCAAAGAAGTGCTGCGCGAGTACCCGGAATATCATACAGAGGAACTCGCAGCTTTTGTCAAAGAAACCTTTATGGAAGCTGCTGCTCTTGAAATTGAGTGGGGACGCTTTATCATAGGCAATAAAATAGACGGAATTCATATGAAGGACGTTGAGGATTATATAAAATTTTATGCAAATGTCAGGTGCAATCAGCTGGGCTTTGAACGTCCATTTGAGGAAAACCGGACCAATCCGCTGAAGTGGATTAAAGCTTATGAAGAAGTAGATCTCGGAAAGTCTGATTTCTTTGAGCAAAAATCACGGCAGTATACGAAAGTCAACTCCATCGACAACGGATTTGATGACCTGTAACATATAACAAAACCAATGAACCGTCTATTGCAGGCGGTTTATTTTTTGCTGTAAATATATGAAGTAGAGTGGCTTGAGCAGGGTAAGATATTAAGAGAAGCTGTTTCCAAGCTGAAAAGCGAACAGCAGCAAATGATTGAGCTCTTTTATTTTAAAGGCTTCACACAGCAGAAAATTTCAGAAGAATATCAGATTCCGCTCGGCACCGTCAAAGGAAGGGTACGGTGAATCGTACCCTCGTTTTCATTTGCCCAAACAGTATATTTTGAACTTACTTTCTCTAATTAAAAAAGAGACTGCCCGCTAAGATAGTCTCCCCATTTATTGTCCATGAAAGTTGTTCATATCCCGATTGAATGATGAGTCTGCTGTTCTGCTTTTATTGCTGCAGCTTTAGGATCAGAGTAATAAACATTTCACTTTCTTCTTCGCTTCGTTCTTAAATCTCTGATCCATCAATCAGGGCCAGCACCAGAAAACCATACTTTTTTCACTAGAGACAAAATTATCAAGGATTCACACGGTGTCTTAAAACGGCTGGTTACTGTTTAACTTCTTCCTCTTCCGCTTTTTCAATTAAAGTTGCTTCGTACATTTCTTCATCTGTCTGCACTTTAATACTTTCTTCCACACGAATTCTTCCTTTACCCATTTTATCTCCTCCTTTATTGATATCATAATTAATCTGAAAATTTAGTAAATAATGATTTATCCCTATTTATTTGACTTTTTTTTGAATCCCAGCTAGGTTAAGGGCAAAATACATCGTTCTTTTAAGGGAGATTTTCGACTCTCGTAATGGAAAGAGTCCAGCGCGACACGATTTAACAATTTACAGAGAATTTGGGTCTTTTTACTTAGCTGCCAGTGTAAATTTTTTTGTTATCCTGCAGTATTTTTAAAAAATATGTCTTTAATGGATACTCTTCTTTTTAAAGCGGCCGCCTCTTACTTCCGTAATATTGGCAACAGCTAAAAAAGCAGATGGATCTAATTCCTCAACAATGGATTTTAACTTCGCTTCTTCCAGTCTTGTAATCACACAAAAAATGACCTTTTTATTATCGCCAGTATACGCTCCTTCGCCGTTCAAGTACGTAACTCCGCGGCCGAGGCGGGCTAAGATTGCCTGACCCACCTCATCCGGATTCTCGCTTATAATCCATGCCGATTTCGATTCATCAAGTCCCTGTACGACCACGTCAATCGTTTTATAAGCAATGAAATAAGCAATAAGAGAATACATCGCCCGGTCCCAGCCAAATACAAAACCGGCACTTCCTAAAATAAACAGGTTAAAAAACATGATAATCTCCCCGACGGAAAAAGGAGATTGCTTATTAAATAAAATCGCCAGAACTTCTGTGCCGTCAAGTGATCCTCCGTACCTGATGACCAGACCGACTCCGATGCCAAGTATAATTCCGCCAAACACAGATGCAAGCAAGAGATCCTCCGTCAAAACAGGAACAGGATGAAGCAAAGCCGTCGTAAAAGACATAACTCCTACACCTAACAAAGTGGAAAGAGCAAACGTCTTTCCAATCTGGTTATACCCAATGAAGAAAAAGGGCACATTCAGAAAAAACAAGTAAATACCAAGCTTAACTTTCGTCAGATGAGAAAGGATAATGGAAATTCCCACTATCCCGCCATCTATCACACGATTAGGAACGAGGAAAATTTCCAGACCTATTGCCATCAATACTGCACCGAAACAAATCAGCACCATGCGTTTGCCAATTTCAGCCTTTGGCAGCTTTTTGTGCTGTTTGATGACGGACATTTGATGGGGCTCCATTTATCCTCCTCCTTTTAGTCACTCTTTTTCATTTAGTTTATATACTATAAGAAAAGCTCTAGCGCCTTGGAAAGCTCCGACAGACAGATAAGGATCCGGCCGAAAAAGTCCGGGTTTAACTTTTTTGGGTGAGCCGATCTGACCGGGGAATTAGGCGCTGGAGCTGGACATCAATGCTCAATTTTTTCCTTTCCTATAACTAAATATAGGTGCAGACTATCGCTGAAATGACTGATTACAAAAAAAACACCCTAATTCAGGGTGATTGACACTAACTCTAAGCTGATATTCTGTGATAAAATAAATAGCAAGAAAATTCAGACGGTGATGTGAATGAAAATGATTAATATTTGTGTAAAATGCAGCGGAAAAGGAAAGATCAGGTCAAAGCTTCCATTTTTCAAAAAAGCATGCCCAGCCTGCAACGGGACGGGAAAGCGCGAAACAACCATTAAGAATTCGAAACGCGCCTGACCGTTCCCTTTTTTTCCTTTATTCCTGCCATTTGCTTATTGCTTTTTTATTAGTTGCAATGACTGCTTTTTTTATTAAGTCGTCAAATCCGCCTTCTCGAAGGACTTTCATTCCCTCAGCTGTGGCTCCTCCCGGTGTTGTCACTTGCTCTCTAAGTTCTTTTGGCGCAAGCTTTGCTTTCAGCATAGAAGATGAGCCGGCCATCATCTGCGAGACAAGCCTGACAGCCGTTTCATGCGAGATGCCGTAGGACTCAGCCTGCTCAATCAGACTCTCAGAAAATGCATATAGAAAGGCTGGGGCGCTTCCGGTTATCGCTGTTAATTGATGAACCTGTTCTTCTGTACACTCCTCAGCTTCTCCAATGGCATCAAGCACTTGCTTCAGCATGCTTTTATGATTATCAAGAACAGCCTTTCCATATGAAACAAGTGACATGGATTGGCCAACTTCTGATGCAGTATTAGGCATTACCCATGCAGCCGGCGTATTATCAGGCAGATGCTCTTCCAGGAAAGAAGGCCCTATCCCAGCAGCTATTGTGACAACGAAATGATTATGAATGAACGGATTCATATCCTGCAATAAACTCAAATGAACTTCTGGCGGCATTGCAAGAACAACCATATCCGCTTTTTCAATATCTTCCCTCCAATTTAAAGAAGGGATTACCTGATACTTTTTCTGAAGGTAAATCAGCTTCTCCTTATTCCTATGATTCGAAACATAAATGTCTTTTACGTTTGGAGATTGTACAAGTCCAGATAAGATGGATTCCGCCATTCGGCCTGCCCCAATAAATAAAATCGTGCTTTTTTTCAAAAAACTTCTTCCTCTCTTTATCTTCTATCGTTATTTTATCAAACTTGAGAGCACAAAAAAACCGGTGTCTTAACACCGGCTCCTAGCTGTACTGCTTTGTTTTTTCAAATGCATCCTGCTTAGCGCCTTCCACATAAATGGTGCGGCTTGGGAATGCAAAACCTACGCCCTCTTCTTCAAGGATCGCCATGATCTTATAATTAATATCCTGCTTCACACTTAAATGATCAGCATAGGCCGTTGTTTTCGTGAAGAAGTTTAAGAAAATATCAAGGCTGCTGTCACCAAAAGCATTAAAGATGACATTGATTGTGTCATCATGAATCCCATCGTGCTCAGACAGCATATGTTCTATTCTCTTCACACATGTTTTAAGCTGAGATTCTGTTGTGTCATATGTCACTCCAATAGTAAATTGGATTTGCCTTTTCCCCATTTTCGTCCAGTTTGTAATGGGTTCATTGGCAAGAGTGGAGTTTGGCACGGTTACAAGCGCCTGAGGGAATGTCCGGATTCTCGTGCTTCTGAATGAGATATCCTCTACAACCCCTTCAACGCTTGGCGTCTTAATCCAGTCGCCGAGCGTAAACGGCTTTTCTGTAATGATAATAATTCCGCCAAAAAAGTTTCCGATCGTTTCTTTCGCTGCCAGGGCAAATGCAAGACCTCCAAGTCCGAGCCCTGCCACAAAACCATTTACATCATAATGAAATTCCTGAGCAATGATGCTGAATGTCAGGGCAAGGATAAGAAAGCGCATAACCTTGGATAAAAAGGGGCCAAGAATGTCATCCATCTCAAGTTCAAAACGGCGATTCACTTTGTCAAATAAGAGCGAGGAAGATGCCGTTAGATTGTAAAGACCCCATGCAAGCGTCAGCACAATGGAAGAACGATAAAATTGACTAAGAACGTCCCTTTGGTTATCTAAAAAAGGCGAATACAGAATGGCCAAATATAAACCGATCAGGATAAAAAACATGCGCAGCGGTTTTTCATAGGCAACCAGGACATTCCTGAAAATATCAGTCGGTGTTTTGTTGCTGAACTTCAAAATCATTTTGAATACGTATTTCGTAAAAAGTTTTCGAAGGACCATAAACAGCACGAAAATTCCTATGCTTACAGCAATTTCAATTAAACTTTCAGTTGTCATATATTTTTCAATCATGGACTTCTCTCCTTACTCTGTATATCTTATGTAATTACAAAATACTATTATACTAAACTATTCGAAAACCTCACGTCTTTTGGTCCCTATTATTTTATAAAAACTGGTAACTTAGATGATATTTCCTTCGTCTTTCCTGTAACAAAACAAATTGAAGGGCGGCAGAAAAATGCATGACCTCGTTATTTACCAAAATGAAACCTATACTATTGTTCATAAATATGAAAGCGGATATTGTGAGATTTTAAAAACAAGAGGCTATTCACGCGTCATTCTTGTACATGAATCTGAGCTCCATTATAAAGACAACATGTAAATTTACATTCTGAGTTCAACTTTCTGGATTTTTACAGGAGATTCTGATACCGTTATCATTAAATCAACCCTGGGAGAGGTCTTAAATATGTCACTAAATACGTGGTTCGCTAAAGGATTAACTGCACAGGAATATATCGAAAAAATGAATGTAAATAAAGAAGAAATGAACACTATCTATCAGAAGTTTTCATTGGATGAAGACGATGTATCCATTCTTGAGAGCATCCGCAATCAATCCCTTCGCGTCATTGTCCTGACTGAGGACTGGTGCGGAGATGCCATGCTGAACAATCCTATTCTATTAAAAATTGCAGAAGAAGCAGGAATGGACGTCCGCTTTTTGCTGCGCGACTCAAACCTTGAGCTCATGGATCAATATTTAACAAACGGTACATCACGTGCGATCCCCATCTTTATCTTCTTCGATCAAGATGGAAACGAAAAAGCTGTCTGGGGACCCCGGGCTCCAAAAATCCAGCAGCTCGTTGAACGTTTAAAAAAACCGCTGCCGGATAAAGAGCACCCGGATTTCAAAGTAAAGCAAGCAGAAATAATCCAGACTTTAACAGCATCGTATAAAGAAGACGAATCTCTGTGGAAAGAAGTTTCATACAGCATTATTACCACGCTTAAGAAGAAGAAATTACACGTTTAATCAGAAAAACTGCATATAAGATACAAATCTGACTTCAACACTTGAATCTTGTGTTCAACCCTAAAAAAAGCAGTTGCCTCTAGGAGGTGACTGCTTTTTTAATAATGCTCACTTCAAGACCCATTTCAACGTTGCCTTTAATCGCACGGCTGATCATACAGGAGCTCTCTGCCCGCTCTGCAAGCTTTCTTGCAAGCTCTTCATCATTGACAGTTGCTGTGCTTTTTAACACAATGACAGGCCTATGTATGATTTTTTTATACGTAATCACACCTTTTGTGACATCGACGATTCCCTCTGATGTCATGGTAAGGTCTTCTTTTTCCAATCGGCTGCGCTCCATCATAGCTGCAAGTGTGATGATATAGCAGGTTGCAGCAGCTCCAAGGAGCATTTCGTCAGGGTTTGTTCCTACACCAGGACCTTCCATCTCCGGCGGAATCGACACCTGTGTCTTTAAATTCCCGCTTTCGATTTCCCCGACGCCGTTTCTTAGGCCCGGCCAATGTGCTTTTAAATGAAAAGAATGTTCCGGCATGAGAATCCCTCCTTTACTTTAGTATATATCCTCGTTAGACTGTTGTCTTATGTTCGGCACGCTTAATTAACTCACAGCAACAATCGCCATGAAAGCAAGATAAGCTGAAACAATGAATAATACCGCACATGCACAAGCAGCATATGCATTTCTTTTTTTAATGAAACTGATCACGATCATGCCAAGAAAAAGGGCTTCAAAAACAAAAAGCAGCATTCCATTCAGTGAGTAAGCAAATCCGATTTCAATTGGCGCCTCGATCTTTAAGCCTTTAATGAATTCAAATAAAGGCGAAGCACCGTCTGAACGAAGTGTTGTGTTGACATCATGCGGCGGAGCCTGTGTTCCTAATACTCCTGTTAAGAAGAAAACGATCATGACGACAATGCTCTCAGCTCTTACCCAGACAAGAGTCTGGATATGACCGGCTCTTTTGCCTACAAAGCCATTCAAAAAAGCAAACACCAGCAGCGGGACTATACTGATATGTTTTAATAGAATCACTTGTCCATAAGATAAGCTCCATGATTGGACGTAATCATTCAGATCGACGACAAATGTCATGACGATCAGCCCGCTTGCAGTCAAAACTGTCATACATACGAGCGCAAACGGCGTAAACCAGCTTAGGAAAGCCTGCCAATTCACTGTTTTTTTTGAAAACCAAGCTGTATGAAGCAATACTCCCGTCCACAATGTGACGGAAAGAAAATGAATGCTGTGAGATGCGATCCCCGGCCAGAAGGATAATGATGCTGCATGGCTTGCATATCCCAAAGCTACAATCATGAAAAGTAAAAGTCCACCCTGAAAATATTTAGAACCATCCAAATAAATGGCAATCCATAGACATGCTGCGGCGGCTGCCGTCATTAACCACGATTGACCTGCCTGAAAATCAGCCAATACCGATTGTATCGTTTGACTGAGACCGGCCATATGATAAAAACTCAGGATAATTTTTAATACCGGCAGAAATGAAAAAACAACGATCAGCAAAACAGTTAGAAGCAAAAATGGTTTAGGAATTCGAATATCAGGTTTCTTGTCTTTTTTGACAAACTGCAGGACAACATGCCCAATTAAGAAAGAGAAGAGAACATACGTGATCCCTTCTCCAATCGGTATGAGATAAGCCATGCTGATCAGCCTTTCTTTTTCATTAAGAAAACAATACCAATAACGGCAATGACACCAATAGCAACAAGAATAATCGTCATGACCGGGCTGTTCTTAGCCTGCTCTGATTCCGCATTTTCTGTTTCTTCATCTGTTTTTGCAGCCTTTTCATTATCAGCTTTCTGATTATCCTTATTTACAGCAGATTCGTCTTCTTTTGATGATTGAGGCTCTTCTTCCTTGACCTCTTGCTGAACCGTAAAGGCGAGAGTGCCTTCCATCTCATGTCCATCTTCTCCAATAATTTTCCAGTCAGCTGTGTATGATCCATTTTCGAGTTCACTTGATGTAATACCTTTAAGTGTTTCTCCTTCAGCCTTCACGTCCAGAGGAACCTCAGCACCATCTCTAGTTAATGAAATCGTACTTAGTGACTCAATCGCTGTATCAAAGGTTAACTCAATTTCTTTCATTGGTTCCGTTACTGTTGATCCTTCTTCAGGCGTTGAAGAAGTCATATGTGTATGAGCAAAAGCTGTATTCGGCAAAATAAGTAAAACGAGCATTCCTAATAGAGAGAGCATCTTTTTCATATCATTATTCCTTTCTATCGTTACATTCTAATTTCATCTTAACATGATCCGTCAGCTTCCCCTTCGCCGAAATTCGACAGTTTTCTAAACACTGTCTTTTAAAGGTTTGTTTAAAAAGCTAACGGTATATTCTTTTGTTTGGATGTTCAATTCTAATAAAAAAACCCGGGAATAAAATGACCCGAGTTTTTCAGCAGTTATCTGCAATTGTTTAATATCGTTATTTTAAAAGCTGATTGTCTTTGTCTTTCTTTGATTGCTTGCCTGAATGACTTTTTCAATGTATACATTTTAGTGTGATCTCAATTTCTTTCTTCTGTAATATCTAATAAAGATAATCGACAAAAAAAGAATACATCCAACCCCGATAAAAAATGGTCCAAATTTAGTAAGATACCCATTTACTGCTACAATGGAAGAGCCGAATTTATTGCCCATACAAAAAAAGAGAATGGCCCACAAAAAGGATGAACCATATGCCAGCAGAGCAAATTTCCAGAACTTTAATTTATTCATGCCTGCGAGGACTGGACCAAGATGCCGCAGCAGTGGGAAAAAATAGGTCATGCCTAATGTATACTCGCCATGTCTTGCAAATAATTGCTGAAATTTGATAAACCTGCGCTGCGCTCTTTTTCTTCTGATTAAAAAAGACAGAGCCAGTTCCCCAAAGCTTTTCCCAACTAAAAACCAGAAGGTAAGTGCCGTCATGATCCCTAAATAGGATGAAAAAAAGGCAGGTACAGGGTGCAGAATCCCATGAGATGAAGCAAATCCGCCCATCATAACAATCACTTCATTCGGAAGAGGAATAAAAAAGGTTCCGGCAGAAAGCATTACAAACAGGGCAAGATAGCCATACTCCTCTATAAAAACAAGTATTTCCGAAATCTCCATTTTCTCACTGCCTTCATCTTTAAGTATGTTCCATTATACTAAGATAATAAGCGTTAAAATAGAAAGATGCCTTAGTCAATTTTACCTTCTTTTTTCAATATTGAAATGAACGTATTAACGATCTCTTGATCAAAATGAATTCCGCTCCATTTCTTCAGTTCCCGTACCGCTTCGGCTTTACTAAGCGCACTCCGGTAAACACGATCCTGTGTCATTGCATCATATGTATCACTTACTGTCACGATTTTTGATTCCAGCAGGATTTCTTCCGATTTCAGTCCAAAAGGATAGCCTGAACCATCTAATTTCTCATGATGCTGAAGAATGATATCACTTACACCATTCTGATGTTTTAAAATATCAGCTCCGTCTGCGGGATGCTTCTTTATAATAGAAAATTCCTCATCAGTCAGTTTGTCAGGTTTATTTAAGATCTCAGCCCTTACGTTAATTTTCCCGATATCATGAAGAAGCGATGCAACATAGAGATTCTCAAGCCTCTTCTTATCAAGTCCCATCTCTTTGGCAATCTTAATGGAATACTCCTGAACCCGCATACTGTGATTATATGTGTAGCGATCCTTTTGTTCTACTTTTTGTACCATACTTGTCCATGTCTCTATTTCGTCGCTTAAATCATCAAATGCCGGTTCTGTAATAAACCAAAGCAGTTCTAAATCGGTTAAAGCTTTAAAAAAGATTGGTTTTTTCAAGTCCTGAACATAGAAATAATCTTTCTCCTTCAGTACTTTGCTTTCGTTATTCTCCTCAAAGAGAACTTCCCCTTTAATGATGTAATAAAATTCAAAGGAGTCTCTCTTTTCTCCTGGATAAATGTAGAACATGCGATCCTTCACTATGCTTTGAAAGAGAATTTCTGTTCCTTCATTTTTATGCAGCAGACTTAATTCTGCCGACTCCTGTTTTACCGTATTGATGTAACTGCCCTTTTTAAAAATATGCAGCCCTTCCATATAACAGCCCTCCAAATTAGAAAAGGATTGCGGAACCTTGTTCTCTGTTTATGGTCCGACAACTTTCAGCGGATCCACCAAGACCTTTTTTCCGCCGAGCTCAACTAAAACCCATGTACATTCCACAGTCACGCCATTTTCAGCAGCTTTGCTGGTTGTCTAACTGTTATTATATATCAATCCTGACAATATATAGTAAAAAAGCTCGAATTTTGTAAAATGACCAAGAATAATGTTTTGATATGAATTTAAATGACCCAATAAAAAAAACGATGCAGCTTGTGCTGCATCGCTTTCTACATCTATATTCATTCAAAATTACTGGCACTCTCCACGTTTTCTCCCTGAAAAATCGTTTTAATCTTTTCCCGGTTTTTCTTGGAGACGAGAATATATAAGGTATCACCTGAAAAAATATTTGTATCTCCTCTCGGAGTGTGAAGTTTTTCATCTCTTATAACAGCCGTTATTAAAGCATCATTCGGCAGCTCAATGTCTTTTAATTCTTTTCCTGAAACAGTGGCGCCTTCCCCAACCTCAAGCTCAATCATCTCATTATTAGTTTTGCCGATCGAGATTAATTCAAGGGTATGAGGCACTGAATTTTTCTTGCTTTCTGACAGGTTCAGCTTATTGGCAAGAGGGGTAAGCGTCGCACCCTGAAGCAGCGCCGAAGTCAGGACAACGAAGAAAACGACATTAAAGATCAGCTGACTGTTCTCAAGTCCTGAAAGCATCGGATAAGTAGCCAGAACGATCGGAACCGCTCCTCTTAATCCCGCCCAGGAAATAAACAGTTTTTCCTTTACAGAAAACTTAGATGCAAACATGCTGATGAAGACTCCTATTGGACGCGCCACTATCATTAAGATCACTGACAGAAGCAAACCTTCCCAAACGATGTCCAAAAGCTGATTCGGGAACACAAGCAAACCAAGTAATATAAACATTAAAATCTGCATCATCCATGCAAAGCCTTCATTAAAACGAATGATGGAATGGCGGTAGGTTAAATCTGAATTTCCGACTATGACAGCCATGACATAAACAGCAAGGAGTCCGCTTGCATGTGCGAACGTGGTTAAGCTGTAAGTTAAAATGGCAAAGGCAAGCGATAAAACCGGATATAGTCCGGATGAATCCAAATTTATTTTGTTAATGGTCCACACTGCAAGCTTTCCGAAGAGTAAACCTGCTGCAAGACCAAAGCCCATCTCCCAGAAGAATCTTAAGACAAGTCCAATAAAACTCGTATCTGGCTGCCCAATCAGATGAATGATCGTTACTGTCAGAAATACGGCCATTGGATCATTCGTACCAGATTCAGCCTCCAGAGTAGACGTCAACTTCTTTCTGATGTTTTTGTTGCCGAGAACAGCAAACACTGCTGCTGCATCAGTTGATCCAACGATTGCTCCAAACAATAACCCCTCAAGCCAGGTTAAATCGAGAATGAATTTTGCAAATACGCCGATTATGATCATCGTAATAAAAACGCCGATTGTAGCAAGCATGGATGATGGCACAAGAATTTTTTTGACATCCACCCATTTTGTCTGTAATCCCCCGTCAAAAATAATAATCACGAGGGCAATAATTCCAAATAACTGGGCAAGCTTTGCATTATCAAAATAAATATAATTGTTGAGCACCATACCGACAACAATAAAAAAAACTAGGGAAGGCAAACCAAGCCGAGAGGAAAACTTTGCAGTCATAACACCGATTGTTAGAAGAACAGCTAAAATTAAAATGATATGATCAACAGAAAACGCCAATACTGCATCACCTCATAGTTTCATTTTGACACAACGCTTTGAAGAGACCAAATAGAGGAATAGGTCTATTTTATCGCAGTATTCAGCCTATCGTCTAGGAATTGGCCTGAGGAAAAAGATTTTCGGAATGAATATCCATGGATGTTTCTTCTTCCTATATAATGGTTTACTTATGTTAGAATGAATGTGAGACAATAATATAAACTGATGTCACCTATGTTCAAAGCTTGAATACCGCCCTTGAAGCCTATCTATTATGATAGGTTTTTCTTTTTCATAAATTTGACTAAAACCCTTACAGGACTTTCCAAATTCATCAAGAAGTTATCTTTATAAATGAACAATAGGGGGACTTTTTTTGAAGAAAAGCAATGAGGATTTATCTAACAGAGATTTAATGAGTTCTATTTATAAGGATTATGAAAAAAAAGGCGGTGCTGAAAAATTGCCGGGCATGGGTAAGCCACTTCCAAAAAGCGCTCTGGAGGGGGATATTTTCACGAAAATTGTCAAAAACGCAAACTACCTCCCTGCATGGATTAAAATGCAGAAAGAAATTAAGCAGCGCATAGAAAAATTGATGAAACTCACTGATGATGATAAACGTATAACAGAAGCTGAGCAAATTAATGAAGAAATTATGAAATATAATCGTTCTTGTCCCGCAGCCCTGCAAAAAAACTTACTATCTCTTAATGAGCTTGAAAAACATTACAAACTTTGGGAATAACAGATTCATACTGGAATGTCATGGCGAAGCCTGCTGCGTAATCGTAACGAGTAAGTGAGACAGGGCTATGGCATGATATAATGAAAACACTTTGTTTCACTTTTTTCCCTTATGGGAAAAGCTACATATGGCAAATCTCCGCAAACTCATGTAAGTGAGAAATACATCAAAAGGTGGTGCATGTCATTTGCCGAAGGACCGCATTTTTAAAATTGGTTATGGAATCATTATCTTTTTAACGATTATTCTCCTGTCGACTAAAGTAGATTTCATTTTCAGACCGCTTGAAATCATATTCACGACCCTATTTTTCCCGTTTCTGGTTTCAGGGATCATCTTTTATTTACTTCGTCCGATCGTACGATTTTTAGGAAGAAAAGGCGTTCCGAATACCATCTCAATCATCATTATTTATCTGCTCGTTATTGGCCTTGGAACATTGGTCGTATTCTTGATCGGACCGGTTATTCAGAAACAATTTCAAGAGCTGATCAATAACTTTCCTCAGATTGTGCAAACCCTGCAGGATAATCTTCTCGCTCTTAGAGAAAATAAATGGTTTGCCCGGTTTGAACAGAATGATATTTTGACATTTGAAAAGATGACAGCTTCTGTTACAGATTATTTCCAGTCGAATGTAAGCAATATCGGCAGCCGTGTTTCTAATTTCATCGACATTCTGACAAGCATTGCAACAATCTTTGTAACGGTGCCGTTTATTGTTTTTTATTTGCTGAAAGATGGTGAATATGCACCAAAACAAGTTTTGCGCTTTTTGCCTTATTCAAAGGCAAACGAAGCGAAGCTCATTTTAAAAGATATGGATCATGCCCTTAGCTCGTACATTCAGGGACAGGCTCTTGTCAGTCTAATCGTTGGTGTAATGATGTACATAGGTTACTTAATCATTGGACTTGATTATTCCATTCTGCTTGCGATGTTTGCGATGCTGACAAACGTCATTCCATTCCTTGGACCGTTTATTGCAGTAATCCCTGCTGTAATTGTAGGCTTCCTAGATTCACCGATTATGGTTGTACAAGTACTCATAGTCGTCATTATTATTCAGCAAATCGACGGCAATATTTCTTCTCCGCTGATCATGGGCAAAAGACTTGATATTCACCCTTTAACTATCATCTTGCTCCTGATTGTTGCAGGAAGCATGGGCGGATTGCTTGGAATGCTTATTGCCGTTCCGACCTACGCCATATTGAAGGTCATCTGCAGCCATTCTTACAGACTTTACCTTCTCCGGAAAGAGCGGCTCGATCCAATCCGAAACACGAATATTGACATTGAAATTGAGTAATTTCAGCAGGTTTGAAGGATAGTAACAGCCGAAAAATAATCATGATTTGGCAGGTGGGCATATGACGTTTTTTCAGCTTCTTAAAAAGGGAAATAAATCTTCAGGCATTGCAGCTCTCGGGAATACGGCATTAACGCTTATTAAAGGAATCGCTGCTTTTATAAGCGGGAATCTGAATAAAAGCTTAGAGAAAGAGGACCATTTTAAAATGGTCTTTTTTGTTTGTCATTTTTTTTAAAGTGTTTCAAATTGGATACTAAAGGGAATAGTTCAAATGTTTCCCAAATACAAATAAGGGGTTATGGAAAAAAAGTGAAACTTTATTTAGTTTTAATCGTTTAAGAAAGTGTACACCTTGATTCATCAAATTGGAGAGGAGCTCGTTAATTTTGAAAAAATCAGGATGGATTATCAGTTTATTGTTTGCATTGCTTTTAGCTGGATGCGGTCAAAGCACCGCTACTACAGAAAAAGAAGATAATAAAGCTTCAGAGACTGCTGAAACCAAAGAAACAAGTGAAACTGACAAAAATGCAACATCTCAGGAAGTATTGGCAGCTGCAAGTGAAAAATCTGCTGAGCTTAAAAATTTCGCTATGGACGGCACACTGAATATGATTATGACATCTGAAGAAGGAACGATGGAGACAAATGCAGATATGCAGACAAAAACAATTGTAGAGCCTCTTGTCATGCAGCAAACGATGCAAATGGAAGCTGAAGGACAAACGAATACAATTGATATGTATATGGATAAGGAATTCATTTACATAAAAGATGTGCAGTCAGGCGGATGGGTTAAAATGAAGCAGGCTGGACCAGGCATGGGTAAAATGATGAATCAGCAGAAAACGATGACTCCTGCTGAGCAAATCAAACAGCTGGAACAAATGGCAGATGATATCCAGATGGAAGAAACCGAAAGTGAATATATATTTAATGTTAAAGGCAATGGTGAAAAACTGATGAGTCTTACAGGGAATATGATGGGCTCTGATCCTGCTATGAAGGCAGCATTGGAGCAAATGGACATTGAGCAAATTGATTATACGTACACGCTTGACAAAGAAACCTATTTCCCCAAATCATTAAAAATGGACATTAAAATGTTCATTACTGAAAATGAACAGAAGATCGAAATGCAGCAAACGATCACATCTGAATTCTCAGAAATGAATGAGCTTGAGAACTTCTCTATTCCTGAAGAAGTGTTAAATGAGGCAGTTGAGGTTGATCCTGCTGCCTAGAAAAGCGGAACCGCCCGTTTAGCCCCGACAGGCAGATAAGGATTCACCCGAAAAGTCGGGGTTTGACTTTTTGGGGGAATCTGTTCTGACCGAGGGGTTGGGCGGTGGAGCTGGACAATGAGAAATGCGGAACCGCCCGTTTAGCCCATATCTACATTATTAATGAAACAGGAGATCTCTCAGTGAAGATCTCCTGTTTACTTACCAGCCCATTCTTTTTCTAAGGCTCTCAATATGAGCAATATGATGATTCCCATGCCACGCATAAACACCCAGTGTTTCAGCCAGTGTAGCGGAGGTTTTATTCGCAGGGTGATAAAATGTCCTGTTTAAATCAGATTCAGAGAGAGACGATGCAAGCATGACCAAGCGTTTATGCAAATGCTCAAGCAATACGAGCGACACCTCAATTTCCCCATGCTTTGAATCGTCCAATTCTGCCCATGCCTTTTCCTCATATGGACGAATAACCGGGTTCTCTTCTGTTAAAGCAAGTTTTATTCTTATATAAGCATTCATATGACTGTCTGCCAAATGATGAACTACCTGGCACACGCTCCACCCTCCTTCGCGATAAGGCGTATCCAGCTGTGAATCTGATAAATCCAAAACGGCTGTTTTTAATCTTGAGGGCGCTGCAGCCAGTTCATCGAGCCAGCCTTTCAAATGGATTGTTTCTATTTTTTCAGGTGCATAAAAAAGACCAATAGGATACTTTAAATCTTGCATATTATCATCCCTCTCCTACTATTCTCTCTTCTATTTATTATCCAGGTTATTGAATGAGAACTCCCCCGGCAGCCCCTGTAAGAACCACGAGCCAAGGCGGGAGTTTCCAGTAGACAAGAAGCGCAAATGCTATTAAAGCGAGGGCAAAGTCGCCGGTCGTTTTGATTGCACTTGTCCATACCGGATTGTAAAGCGCTGCAAGCAGAATACCGACAACAGCAGCATTCACTCCCATTAATGCGGCTTGTACGCTGCTTTTTTCTCTTAGCGTATTCCAAAACGGGAGCATGGCAACGACCAGCAGAAACGACGGTAAAAACATTGCTGCTGTTGCAGCGATTGCACCTGATACACCATTGATCGATGCACCCAGATAACTTGCAAAAGTAAACAGCGGTCCCGGTACTGCCTGTGCAGCTCCATAACCGGCAAGGAAGATCTCTTCGCTTATCCATCCTTGTGGCACGACTTCCCGTTCAATCATCGGGAGCACGACATGTCCCCCGCCAAATACGATTGAACCAACACGGTAAAAGGTATCAAAGATAGCCGTCCATATAGAGGGGAACACTTGCCTGATCACAGGAAGAAGAATCAGCAGCCCAAAAAATAAAACCCAGGCTATGATACCTGTTTTTCTGCTTATGGATAGATTCAACTTTTCTGCCTTTGAAACCTCTTTATTTTTGTACATCATATATCCAGCAGCACCTGCAATTAATATAATAGCGATTTGCCCAAGTGCGGTTGGAAAGAAAAGGGCACAAACAGCAGCAATAATGGCCATTGTAATTCTTGGCCTGTCCGGAGTCAGATTTTTCCCCATGCCCAAAATGGCCTGCGCAACAACTGCCACGGCAACAATCTTCAGACCATCGATCCATCCTGCATCTTCCGCCTGAAAGCCTGTTACAAAATAAGCAAATAAGATGAGGGCAATGACAGAAGGAATCGTAAATCCAAACCATGATAAAAATCCTCCTACCATGCCGCCCCGGACTATACCAATTGAGATTCCGACCTGACTGCTCGCCGGACCCGGAAGGAACTGGCACAAGGCCACTAAATCAGCATAGCCCCGTTCGTCAAGCCACTTCCTCTTCTTTACATATTCATCTCTGAAATAACCTAAATGTGCAACAGGACCGCCAAATGACGTCAGCCCAAGCTTAGTAGAAACAAGCAGGATTTCAAGCCACGTTTTAAACATTTTTTCACCATTCCTCCTTTAAGACTTCTCTGGCAAGCTCTCTCAGCATCGCTTTTGATTTTTCCAATGCTTCCTCCCCTTCTTTTGTTATGCTGTAATACTTGCGGATCCGCCCATTTTCTTTTTTATCTTCCCTAGTAAGGAATCCTGCTTTCTCAAGGTTGTGCAGATACGGGTATAGAGTGCCCGGTCCAATTTCATAGCCGTGTCTGCGCAATTCCTCAATCATGAATGAACCGTAAATCGGCTCGATTTTCGCATGATACAGAATGTGAATTTTAATGGCTCCAAGAATGAATTCACGCAATTATAAGATGCGCCTCCTTAATATCGGATTTCGATATTGCTTAGCAATATTGTAGCAAATAATTATTAATTCTATGTAATGGTTGAATGATAAAAAGGTTAACCTCGAAAAGCCTCTTTTTAACTTTTTTAAGAATACAAAAGAGACCAGAGCATCAGCCCTGGCCTCCTAGTGATGACTATGATCATCTTTTTTCAGGTTCTTTCGCTTTTTCAGCTTTTTCTTCAGAAACTTCCCCTACTGTGAATTCTTTTTTAGGCATAACGTGCATGTCACGGGCGGTCACATGTGTTTGAACAAAATATATGCCATCTTCGCTGAACGTTTTCTTGATTTCATAGATGCCTTTGCCTTTATGTACCGCTTTGATCATTTCGCTATCTTCTTTACTTTCAGCTTTCCATATTTCGAATTCCACGCCGGAAGCATCATCTACTGCATCTTCTCCTTGTGTTACAGCGACAGAGAGCGTTTCTTCTTTATTTTTGCTGATTTCAGAAGGCAGTCTTATATCAGCGTTAACCATTAAAGAACCTTCAGCTGAGTTATCACCGGAGTCCATCGTGCAGGCCGAGGCAAGCATTACACTGGCTAATAAAAATAAAGCTGCTAGTATTCGATTCATTTCATATTTCCTCTCCTATTAAGAAGCAGTATATATACGATACTATTGTAACCGCTTTATCCAATAACAGTCAAAAAGCTTCTTTCCAATGTCAGAACGAAGAATGCACCCTTTTAGGATTCGCTTAGAATAAACTCCAATAATAAAAGCCGCATTCCAGCGGCTTTTTGTTAACTCTGAGGTGGTTCTTCCATCCAATTATGCTTTATCATCAGCTTTGCCCCTTCTTTTTTGCAAGTATAGATGTCTCTTGCAATGAGTGCCGTTCCTTTTCTTTTATGTTATAAAGTTATCTTTGCTCAGAGCTAAGAAAATATGTTTTGATAGGCTTCAAATACTATACATTACTTCACAATCTACTTCGTTAATCAAATAAAAAAAGGCGATGCATTGTTCAAGCACCGCACCCGCTTGTTCGATTTACAATTTGATATTTCACAATGGTTTTCACTTTAACAAAGAATAAATATTCGTATCAAACGGAATATCATTTTGATACATATAATTTCTCAAAATTCCTTCTTTTATAAAGCCTAATTTTGTTAACAACTTATTAGATGCTCTATTTTCAACGAAAACAACTGCTCCAATACGCATTAAACCAAGCTCTTTAAAACCATAGGAAATCACTTTACTAACAGCTTCAGTTGCAAATCCATTGCCCCAATGTTCAGGAAAAAGTGCATAGCTTATTTCTGCTCTCTTATGTTCAGGAGACCACTCTTGAAACCCAATTGTCCCGATAATCCCAGCCTTACCTTTCATTTCAATTCCCCATTTAATACCACGTTTTTCATCGTAATTCTTCGAAAAATTCCTGACAATTTGTTTCACCTGATCAAGACTTGTTAAAGGATTTTGTCCATAATAACGTAATACATCTGCATTAGAGAAACAATTAAATATATCTAATGCGTCATATTCAATAAGCTCTCTCAAAACTAACCGTTCTGTTTCTAATATAGGAAACATTCTCCGACTCCCCTTTGTTTGAACCTATAGTCAACTTACGATTTTAAATCTTCACAATTTCTGTTCTGTATTAGAACATAAATTTCCAATTACATTGAAAACATTCCTCAACAATCTGGCCTTTAATGGAATAACTTGACTAGCAATTAAAAGACATCTTTATTAAAACAACATTTTTAACCCCTAGTTTCTTGTTTAGCCTTATTACCCTCCTTGTACAAGTTCAATGAAGTTTTGAGCTGTTTTTGGCAAGTAGTGATTTTTAAGGAAAATCACACCTGATTCCCCTAGCTCTTCTGTGTTTTTTACAAGATAAACATGTAAATCTTTCAGCGAGTTTAGTTTCACGACTGTTTCGGGGACAATGGTTGATCCGAATTTGGAGGAAACCAAATCAAAAAGAATGGATACATCAGAGCATTCGCACATAATATCAGGACTTAACCCTCTGCTTGTAAATGCAGAAGAAAGTTTGTTATACAAACCAAGCCCCTCTGTACTTGGGATAATGAGCGGAACATCACTAAGCTCCTCAAACGTAACAGAAGATGACATCGAATGAAATGACTCAGCAGTTACGAAATAAAAAGGCTCCGGTTTAAGTGAAATCACGTCAAATTCATCAAGTTCAAGCGGCAATCTCACTATTGCGAGATCAATTACTCTTTCTTTAAGAAGCTTGCACAGCTGCGCGGATTCATTTTGCTGAATTTTATAAGATACACCTGGATACCTTATTTGAAATGTTTTTAAAAATTTCGGCAAGTCATAATTCGATAACGTATTCACTCCAATTGAAAGCTTTCCTTTTTTACCTGATCCTGTTTCTTTCACTTCGAGCACGGCTTCTTCCATGGCATCTGTTATTTTAAGAGCATGCTGATACAGCTTATGTCCTGCATCAGTAAGCTCAAGGGATTTCCCCTTTCTTTCCGCTAAGAGTAAACCAAGCTCTGTTTCCATCGCTTTCAGCTGCTGACTGAGAGGAGGCTGTGCCATTCTCAAACGATTGGCCGCCGCCGTTATTTGGCCTTCTTCAGCAATGGCGATAAAATACTTCATTTGTCTGATATCCATATGTAACCTGCCTTTTTCGTATACTAAATTCGTATAGTTTGTTCATTATATAAATATTTTCCATATACTTAATCGTATGATAGCATAATAGGAAACGAAAAAAAAAATGGAGAGAAAACCATGCTGCATAAACACTCTTATTTGCCGTTATCTTTTTTATCATCATGCTTTTTGTGGTTTTTGGCCTTTATGGGGAGGAGCTCAAGGTGAACAATAGGCGACTCACCTACCTAGAAGAAGACGGGAAATTAGTCTGTTAAAATCATGAGAAGGATTGATTGATTCAGAATCGTTTATTATGATCATAAATATTACACATGTCTTCCAAATATAGCCTTTAAGAATATATTCTTCTTATCATTTTGTTCTAAGGCATAATCGAAATAGGTGAAAAATAATGAAATTATCCCGATTAACAACACCGCTTGCCTCGATACAGTGGCTGTTTTTTATCTTTGCAAATACGATTGTCGTTCCTATTTCAGTAGGCGCTGCATTTGAACTTACACCAGATCAAATTGCCATAACCCTCAGAAGCTCTCTGATTTTTACAGGTCTCGCATGCTTTCTTCAAGGGTGGATTGGCCACAGATACCCTATAATGGAGGGACATTCCGGGATTATTTGGGGTCTGATTTTAAATCTCGGCATGTCAGCCTCTTCACTCGGCATGAGCTTTTCGCAAATTGGCGGAGGAATTGCTACAGGAATACTTCTTGCAGGAATAGTAACGATTGTTCTTGCTGCTTTAAACTTAACTTCCGCCGTGCAGAAGATTTTCACACCGATGGTTGCCAGTGTGTATCTTTTCCTGCTTGCTTTTCAATTAATTTTGACCTTTTTCAAAGGAATGCTGAAAATAGAACCGGATGGAACAATAAATGCTGCTGTAAGTTTATTTTCCATTGCCCTTGTTTTTTTCGTCAGCTTGTTAAAAATAAAGGGGAATACTTTTCTGGGCAATTTTTCTATCCTCCTTGGAATTGTCGTCGGGTGGATTCTGTATTTGCTTTTATTTCCTTCGGAAGGGTCCATGCAAGCAGTTAACGGGGAGGGCTCCATCTTCTTCCCGCTTGGAAAACCAAATCTCGAATGGGGGATTATCCTGATTGCCTTTCTTGGAGGCATGATGAACCTCAGTAATACGATTGCATCGATACAGGCTGCTGCAAAGCTTTACAAAGATCATCCTGATGCTGCTTCTTACAGGAGATCGTTTTTTTTAACAGGTTCCTATTCTGCAGGTGCTTCCCTGCTTGGCCTTGTTTCATATGCACCTTTTACTTCAACAATCGGATTTCTAGAAAGCACTCAAATTTTCAGGCGCAAGCCTTTTCTCATTGGCGGGGCTCTCATTACCCTTTTGGGCATTTTCCCGCCGCTCGTAGCCATTCTTGCCACGCTTCCGATTACAGTCGGAAACGCTGTCCTCTTCGTTGCTTATCTGCAGCTTTTCGGCACAGCACTTAAAAGCATTCAAGGAACAAACTTTGACTCAAAAACCATTTTCCGGATCGCAGCTCCTTTATTGCTCGGGGTGAGCATCATGAACACAGATCCCGCTGTCTTTCAGGATTTATCTGTCTATATTTCCCCGCTATTATCTAACGGTCTGATGATGGGAATTCTGCTGTCAATTTTGCTTGAGGCTTTTGTGAAATGGGAATAAATACATGCGGAACCGGCTGGTTTGCTCCTACAGGCAGATAAAAATCCCCCCGATGAGTCCGGGTTTGACTTTTTGGGGGAATTTGTTCTGATCAAAGGTGGAACTGAACAATAAGAAATGCGGAACCTGCGGGTTATCGCAGTCATTATCTAACATTTTCTGCTTTGATAAACGTTTTTTGTCCTATTTCCGTTTCAACCGAGCAATTAATCAATTTTTATTGTTAAAATATTGTCAAATCGTTTCATACCGACTATACTTTAATCCTTGATGAAAGATGATCGATCTTGATGAAAGGTGATAAATATGGAACAAGCTCTAAATAACGAAACATTCGCACTCTATGAAAAAAAATTCAAAGCACTTGCTGACCAAAAACGCCTGGAAATTCTTCATCTCATTTGTCAGCACCAGTCCGTGTGCGTTTGCGATTTGAGTGAAATGATAAACATGCCCCAATCTAAATTATCCTATCATCTTAAAATTTTATTGGACGGAGAGTTGATTTTAAAAGAGTCAAAAGGCACCTGGAGTTATTATTCTTTTAATAAAAGAGAAGTGAATCAGCTTCTTTCAAAAGAATTATGCAGCCTTTTCAAATCAAGCTGCCGAGAGGAAAAGTGATACTGAGAGATCACTTTTTTAATGTTTTTTCTGATTTTAGGCAAAAAAAAAATAGCTCTCACTATTTTGGGCACAGTTTATGATATTTTTCTGGTCATCAGCATTTCATTAGCCTGATTTTCCGTGCAGCCTTTGATTAAGATAAGTTCGCTGACAAAGATATTCCTGGCGTTGTTCAGCATTTGTTTTTCACTTGTGTTTAAGGCTTTATCGAGACTTTTCCGCATGAGGTCTCTTACTACTTCAGCCCCCTGCTGGATTTCCCCTGATTTTATTTTATCCATATTGGTTTTATATCGTTCTTTCCAAGGCAGCAGCTCATCTGATTCTCCGTCATGAAAAACAACCAATACTTCTTCCAGCTTTCCTTGATTTTCAACAGGACGAATGCCGAGCTTTTTCAATTTTTGCAGAGGGATCATAATCTGCAAATTCCCGATGGACAGCTGAATAACAAAGTACTCCTGTTTCTTGCCTTGTATCTCCATCTCTTTTACAGATTCTATAATTCCTGCTCCGTGCATTGGGTACATAATTTTGTCGCCTATTTTGAACAAAAAAACACCTCCATATGGTATCTATTTACAGTATACCACACAAAGGTGAATGTATCAAATTTTTAATTTTAACATCATTTATTAATTTATGTCAATAGTTTTTTCGTTTTTTATTTATAAAGCTGTCGGGCTTCCATCAAGTCTTATATACATTTCTTTCCGTTCCTCTCACAAACCTTGATGGCATTGATTTCTCCGCCAATCAAAATCGCAAATCCCGATAAATAAAGCCAGGTTATGAGAACGATGACACCGCCAAGACTGCCGTATGTAGCATTAAAATTTCCAAACTGAGAAACATAGAATGCAAACCCAAGCGATACAAGCTGCCAAAGGATAGTTGCGATGATTGCCCCGAAGTAGACACCTTTTAAAGTCATTTCTTCATTAGGAGCCAAATAATACAAAACCATCAGCACAGCACACATCATTAGAAAAGATATTAAAAACCTCATTACATTTAAAATAATTTCATTGTCACTTACAAACGTAAAATAATTTCCAACAAATCCGATAATGGCACTTCCAAACACAGGCAATACAAGTGTAAGAGCAAACGTAATGACAAGACCGATTGTCATAATAACTGCGTGAATACGAATTTTCCAGAAAGGACGGGATTCTTCCACAATAAACGCTTTGTTTAACGACCGGATAAGGGCATTTGTTGCCTTAGAAGCTGACCAAATAGTAGCCAAAATACCAAATGACAGCAAGCCTCCGTTAGGTTCGTTTATTAACCCTTCTAAATGCTCAGAAAGCATTCCTCCTGCTTCTGGTGGCGCATATTGGTTTATAATATCAACCATACTGCTCGTTTCAATATTAAAGTAAGGAAGCAATGCGACCAAGAAAATAAGAAGCGGAAATAAGGAAAGTAAAAAGAAGTGGGACAGCACAGCTGCCTGATCTCCTGTTTCATGCAGCTGTATTCGTTTAATAAGTTCTTTAATCAATCTGCGACACCTCCAATTGTAGTATTCTTTTTCCTTAAATCTTCTTCTTAAAACCTGAAATGATCGATAATGTTTGCTGTATAATCAAAAGTGGTATTTTCTTTATTAATTACGGTAAGGAGTTTTGCAATGAAGAAAGATTCACAAGAAAAGATGTCAAAGGCTTTTATCATGTATTCCATCCTGATGATCGGGGCGTTCAGCTTTATCATTATTGAATTTGCAGACGAAGTCATCGAAATGGAGCTGCGCTCATTTGATACCCCCATCATGCAATATATACACGAATTGCGCACCCCTCTGCTTGACCAAATCATGTCTGGCATCACTTCCCTTGGTTCAGTAACCGGCATCATGATTGGAATGTCCATCGCTCTCATTCTGCTGTTCATCAACCGAAAATGGTGGGAAGGACTGTTTTTAATTGTGGCAGTAACCGGTTCATCTCTTTTGAATTATTATTTGAAATGGGTGTTTAAAAGAGACCGCCCCACTTTTAATCCCCTTATTACAGAAAGCGGCTATAGTTTTCCTAGCGGACATTCTATGGTTTCCTTTTCGTTCATTGGTATTCTTGCATACTTATTAACTCTAATGGTCAAAAAGAAGAGCCTTAAAGTACTTATTATGGCCTTGTTCTTTTTCATCGTTTTTTTAATTGGCTTCAGCAGAATCTACCTTGGCGTGCATTACCCAAGCGATGTGATTGCGGGGTTTGCTGCGGGAGGCGCGTGGCTTGTCATTTGTATTGTGGCCCTGAAGTTTAAAGCTAAAATATAGAAGAGCCCGGAGAAGTTCTCCAGGCTCTTTTCGTATTGGATATCTGGCATTAATTGTACAATTACGAATGCCGGCTAGATTGCGGGCTATTTTCAGCGGGATGGCCCTCAAACATGCCTAGCAAATAGAGGCAGCCAGACTTTCAGACTTTATTCCAAGACTTTTGGAATTTATTCCGAGACTTTCAGACATTATTCCAAGACTTTTGGAATTTATTCCGAGACTTTCCAAAATAATTCCGTACAATTGTGATCCCAGTATGAGGAGCAGAGTAATACAAGATTACGGCCGCCTCTTAAATCCAGCCTCTAAAACGTGAAGCTTCCGCCATTTTCCGGCTTCCGATCATGTATGCTGCGAGTCTCATATCTACATTATGGATAAGTGCCGTTTGAAACGTATTCTCGAAAGAATCAACCATCACTTTTTGAAGTCTTTCTGCGACTTCTTCCTCTGACCAATAATACCCCTGATTGTTTTGGACCCATTCGAAGTATGATACGGTAACACCGCCAGCACTTGCCAGCACATCCGGTACAAGCAGAACGCCCCGCTCCGTTAAGATTTTAGTGGCTTCAATGGTCGTTGGTCCATTTGCAGCCTCGACCACTATAGACGCTTTAATTTGATGTGCATTTTCAGCTATTATTTGGTTCGAGATCGCAGCGGGCACCAGAATGTCACAATCCAGCTCTAATAATTCTTTATTTGTAATCGTTGATTTAAAGAGCGTTGTGACCGTGCCGAAGCTGTCACGCTGATCAAGCAGGTAATCAATATCAAGACCGTCTGCATCATGTAGTGCGCCATATGCATCTGAAATGCCGATGACTTTTGCACCTGCGTCATGCATAAATTTAGCCAGAAAGCTTCCTGCATTGCCAAAACCCTGTATCACAACCCTAGCTCCTGCAAGGGTAATTCCTTTTTTCTTGGCAGCTTCCTCTATGCAAATGGTAACGCCGCGGGCTGTAGCTGTTTCTCTTCCGTGTGATCCGCCAAGGACAAGCGGTTTTCCGGTGATGAAACCAGGGGAGTCAAATTCACGCAGTCTGCTGTATTCATCCATCATCCACGCCATAATTTGAGAATTCGTAAACACATCCGGGGCAGGGATATCTTTTGTAGGACCTACGATTTGGCTGACTGCGCGGACGTAACCGCGGCTCAGCCGTTCTAATTCATTCAGCGACATTTCTCTCGGATCGCAAATAATTCCGCCTTTTCCGCCTCCATATGGCAAATTTACAATTCCGCATTTTAAGCTCATCCAAATTGACAGAGCCTTCACTTCGTCTTCATTTACTTCCGGATGAAAGCGGACGCCGCCTTTTGTCGGTCCAACTGCATCATTATGCTGGGAGCGGTAGCCTGTGAATACTTTTACCGAACCATCATCCATTTGAATCGGTATCCGGACAGTGAGCATTCTGATCGGTTCTCTTAAAAGCTCAAAAAATTCATCTGAATAGCCTAATTTGTTCAGTGCTTCTTTAATAATCGTCTGCGTGGACTTAAATAAATTTAAGCTTTCTTTTTCTTTATCTGCCTGTATGTCCTTTACAATCCCCATGATTCCACCCCATTGATATGAATAATAAACTGTTTTACTTTAACTTGTGAGTTTTACTTGTTCAACTGTAAAGTTGATTGAAAGCGCGAATTAATTTGAAAAGTGACCGAATTCTTTTTGAGAGAGATTAAACCCCTGTGCCAGCTTTATCAGTTTGATAGAACGCGTGTGATCTTAGCAATCGCCCAATCCAGATCTTCTTCAGAGATGACAAGCGGCGGGGCAAAACGGATGACCGTTTCATGCGTTTCTTTGCACAGCAGTCCTTCTTCTTTTAATTTTTCACAGTACGGGCGTGCAGGCACTGTGAGTTCAACTCCTATAAACAAGCCTCTTCCCCGCACTTCCTTAATAAGCGGATTTTTTATTTCAGAGAGCTTCTCTTTAAAATAAGCTCCAAGCTTAAGAGATCGCTCTGCCAGTTTTTCCTCCTCGAGAACCTGCAGGGCTGCAACAGAAACGGCACATGCAAGCGGATTGCCTCCAAATGTTGAACCGTGAGAGCCCGGATTAAACACACCGAGAATGTCTTTGCCTGCTGCCACACAGGAAATCGGGAATACGCCTCCTCCAAGGGCCTTGCCGAGAATGTACATATCAGGCTTCACATCTTCCCAGTCACACGCGAATGTCTTACCGGATCTGCCGAGTCCTGATTGAATCTCATCTGCAATGAAAATAACATTGTTCTCTCTGCACATCTCTGCTGCCTGTTTTAAAAATCCTTGCGGAGGAATTACGATACCTGCTTCACCCTGGATAGGCTCAATCAAGAAAGCCGCTGTATTAGCTGTGATGGCAGATTTTAATGCCTCTATATCTCCATATGGAATCAGCTTAATTCCAGGCAGCATTGGCCCGAAACCTCTCTTGTATTCTTCTTCTGAAGACAGGGAAACTGCAGACATCGTGCGTCCGTGGAAATTTCCGATGCAGGCGATGATTTCAGCTTGATCTTCTGCAACTCCTTTAACATCATAAGCCCATCTTCGTGCAGCTTTAATCGCCGTCTCTACTGCTTCTGCACCTGTATTCATCGGAAGGACCATTTCTTTTTCAGTCAATGCTGCAACAGCCTCATAGAATGAACCAAGCTGATCGTTATGAAACGCGCGGGATGTGAGCGTAATTTTATCTGCCTGGTCTTTAAGCGCCTGAATGATCTTAGGATGTCTGTGTCCCTGGTTTACAGCAGAATATGCACTCAGCATATCCATGTATTGATTGCCTTCCGGGTCTCTTACCCAAACGCCTTCTGCTTCTGAAATAACAATTGGAAGCGGATGATAATTGTTTGCTCCGTATTGGGATGTCTGCTGTATTAATTCTTGGGATTTTGTCAATGTTGTCATTTTTATTCCTCCTTAAAATGTCTCTGAAGTAGTTTTCGCCTGCATGTGAAGCAGCAAGTAATCTGGACCGCCGGCTTTAGAATCTGTTCCTGACATATTAAATCCGCCAAACGGCTGATACCCGACGATTGCGCCTGTGCAGCCTCTATTAAAATATAAATTACCGACATGAAACTCTTCTTTCGCTCTCTCAATATGTTCACGGTTATTCGAGATGAGAGCACCTGTCAGTCCATAATCTGTGTTATTGGCAATCTCAAGGATATGGTTAAAATCATCTGCTTTGCAGAAAGCAACGACTGGGCCAAAGATTTCTTCCTGCATGAGACGGCCTTTTTCATCTATATCAGCAAAAATAGTAGGCTGGATGAAGAATCCTTTTGATTCGTCCCCTTCTCCGCCCGTCATGAGCCTGCCTTCTTCCTTGCCAATTTCTATATAACTCATAATCTTGCTGTAGGAATTCTGGTCGATGACAGGTCCCATATAAGTACCTGCTTCTTCCGGGTTCCCCACAATAAGTTTTCTTGTTAGCTCCACTGCTTTTTCAAGGACTTCATCATAAACATCCTGATGAACAACTGCACGTGATCCTGCAGAGCATTTCTGTCCCGAAAAACCAAAAGCAGAAGCAACGATTGCAGAAGCGGCCAAATCAAGGTCTGCATCCTTATCAACGGCTACAGTGTCTTTGCCGCCCATCTCAGCGATGACCCGTTTCAGCCAAATCTGTCCGCTGTGGACTTTTGCAGCGCGTTCATAGATTCTGCACCCCACCTCACGCGAACCAGTAAAGGAAATAAATCTAGTTTTCGGGTGATCTACCAAATAATCTCCTACTTCAGCACCGCTTCCCGGAATGTAATTCAGGACACCGGCAGGAAGTCCCGCTTCCTCAAGCAGCTCTGCAAATTTGGCTGCAACAACAGGTGTTGAATTTGCAGGCTTTAAAAGGATGGTATTTCCTGCAACAATTGCGGCGGCTGCCGTTCCCGCCATAATGGCAAGCGGAAAGTTGAACGGGGAAATGACTATGCCTACTCCAAGCGGGATATAGCTGAACGTATTCTGCTCTCCCTCTCTGCTCTGTACAGGAACGCCGTCCTTCAGCTTCAGCATCTGGCGTGCGTAATACTCAAGAAAGTCGATAGCTTCTGCTGTATCGGCATCTGCCTCATTCCATGGCTTGCCTGCCTCCTTAATCAGATAGGCTGAAAACTCATGCTTCCTGCGGCGGAGCATGGCTGCCGCACGGATCAGAATGGATGCACGCGCTTCAGGCTTCTGTTTTTTCCACTTTTCAAAGGCTTCTGCAGCCTTCTCCATTGCTTTTTCTGCCAATTCTTTTGTAGCCTTGGATACAACTCCGACTACTTCTGTTTTATTGGCTGGATTAACCGATGTTATTTTTTCAGCTGTCGTAATTCGCTCTTCGCCGACGATCAGCGGATATTCTTTATTTAGCTGGGTATTAACGTATGCAAGTGCTTCTTGAAGGGCCTGATGATTCTCTTTTATTGCAAAGTCAGTAAACGGCTCATGTTTGTATGGAACGGTCATGGCAATTCCTCCTAATTTGATTCTTCAGATATATAGAATGCAAGTTCCGTGCCAACATGTAATCACTTCAGTAAAAGGCCTCCGTCTGCAAAATTATTTTGCTATGTATAATTTCTTTGCACCCTTGACGCAAATTTTTTTTGCCTTCAATACGGCTGACAGGATAAAATAGAATAAAAGAGTCAAAACGGGGGGCTGACTATGGATCTGAAAAAAGAAGATCTGCATCTTTTTATGGAAGCCATCATTGATGAAATCGATGTAGGACTTCACGTGATTAATAAAAAAGGACACACCATCCTCTACAATAAAAAAATGATGCAGATTGAGTCAATGGACAGCCGGGATGTCATGAATAAGAACCTTCTCGATGTGTTCATGTTTTCTAAAGACGGGGACAGCACGCTTGTGCAGGCTCTTCAGAACGGTACAGAAACAAAGAATATCAAACAGACCTATTTCAACAACAAAGGAAAAGAAATCACAACCGTCAACAATACTTTCCCTATCAGGGATGGAGAAGAGATTGTCGGTGCTGTTGAGATTGCAAAAGATATTACAAAGATAGAAAGGCTGATGAAGGACACTATTAAAAGAAAAGGAGGAACAAGGTATACGTTTGAAAGCATTATTGGAGAAGGTCCCGCGATAAAAGAAGTTATTGAAAGTGCAAAGCGGGCGACCCGTACAGCGTCATCCGTCTTGATTGTCGGGGAGACCGGCACAGGAAAGGAGCTTTTTGCCCAGAGCATCCATAACGGAAGCAGCCGATCTGCGGCTCCTTTTATTTCTCAGAACTGTGCTGCACTGCCCGACAGTCTGATTGAGAGTTTATTATTCGGTACCAAAAAAGGAGCTTTTTCAGGGGCGATTGATCATCCGGGTTTATTTGAACAGGCAGAAGGAGGTACGCTGCTGCTTGATGAAATTAACTCATTGAATCCCCATTTGCAGTCAAAGCTGCTGAGGGCTTTGCAGGAGAGAACGATCAGGCGGATTGGCGATACGAAAGATACGCCAATCGATGTAAGAATCATAGCGACAATAAATGAGGATCCTATTGAAGCCATCACGAAAGAACGGATGAGGAAGGATCTATACTATCGTCTGAGTGTAGTGACTATTTTTGTCCCTCCGCTAAGAGACAGAACCGAAGATATCCCCCTTCTTATCGAGCGATTTATCAGCAAATACAATGAGCTTTTCCAAATGGATGTTCAGCGTGTTGATCAGGAGGTCCTGGAAACTCTTCATACTTACGAATGGCCGGGCAATGTGCGAGAGCTTCAGCACATGATTGAGGGAGCAATGAATTTAATGGCAGATGAGGAAACGATCCGCTTTAACCATCTGCCCATGCATTTCCGCTCAAAGTCAAAAGTGCAAACGGCTTCTTCTGCCCAAGAACAGCTGTATGAAGAAACAATCGAATCATTCAAGCTAAAAGAACACATGGACCGTTCGGAAGCTCACTATATAAAAGTCATGCTGAAAAAGAACGGGTACAACATTTCAAAAACCGCAGAAGAAGCGGGCCTAAGCCGCCAGAGTCTGCAATACAGAATGAAAAAGCTGAATATCGAAGCAAGAAAAGAAAAAAGCTTCTGAGGAAAGAATTTCTCCAGAAGCTTTTTTTCGTTATGCAGCTTCCTTAAAATCGCTGCTTTCTCTAATATCAGAAACCGTTTTGATTTTATAATTTTTAAACACAAGCGATCCAAGGAATCCAGAGATCCCTCCGGCAAGAGCACAAAGCGCGGCTGTAATAGTAACGGTTAATGGGTCATTAAACCCGTACATGACAGCAAGACCCGCTATCGGAGTTGCCGTTCCAGTTGCGTTGTTTACAAGTCCGAATAGGGAGACGACTACTCCGGCTGCAGCGCCTCCGAAGAAGTTCGTTATATAAACGGGGACAGGGTTAGCTGTAATAATATCCGCCTGAGTGAGAGGCTCAATGGCTACAGCAATTGTCGTTCTTCTGTCACCAAATTTCAATCGGCTGAAAAGAACATAGTTCATGAAGGATGAACCAAATACGGCCAATGCACCAATCGCCATAGGCAGTCCAGTTAATCCGAGCATGGCTGTCAGAGCCATAGAACTTAAAGGAGCCGTTGCTACAACGGTAATCACTCCGCCAAGGATAATTCCCATTATAATCGGGTTGCTGTTAGCTGTTTCAGTAATAATGCCGCCAATGTTCAGAAGCGTTGCATCGACTACCGGAGTAAGGGTGTTTCCAATTAATCTGACAAGCGGGGCTGCCACAATAATGGTGACCAGCAAATCAAGACCTGCCGGCGTTTTTTTCTCGATCACCTTTACCAGGAATGCAACCAGATACCCTGCAAAAAAGCCCGGAAGCAAACCAAGTCCGGCACATGACACGCCGAGCATCAGAGCATAAACCGGGGACACACCAAGTGCAAGCGCCACAAGAGCAGCTGCTGCTACGCCACCCATGCTGCCCGCAGCATCCCCGACTTCTCCAAGAAATTCAATCTTCAGAAGATCTCCTCCAACATACCTCTGAAAGGCTTCAACAAGAAAAGCTGCAACTGCTGCATTGGCGAGAGCTCCCATCGCCTTCATACCCTTTGGAGCTTTATAGCTGAATAAAGAAAATAACCCAAGTACCATTAATAATAGCGCCGTTCCTTTTACCAATTCCATCTGTCTCTCTCCTCTGGCTGTTAAGAATTTTTGGCATTCATTCTTTTACAATATCCAAAAAGCCCTTATTCTTTCACACCTTCAGCCGCAAGACAGAAAGTACGAAAAAATAAGAGCGTGCACACGGAATCGTTTTTCAATACGAAATACAAAGATAATCCTCATAAGCAAACAGGATAATCGATGATTAGCATATCATACCATTCACATCTTCTCATTTTTGTTGCTCATACCTTCTTGTAGTCTGGCATTTTAGCGGCTGCCAGGTAGAAACGATCAGACCATCTTAACTGAAATTATACAAGAATATAAAAATTATAAGTAATAGTTAGAAGTATATAGGAATTGGTTCAATTGAACAATGGATATTAAAAGGTTCAGAATAATTAATTTCTGTTTGACTTCAGTTCAAGCATAGCTCCTTGTTATTTAGTTTTCAAATGTCCCCTTAATGATCGGGACTCCTCCTTCGACCATCACTTTCCCTTTTGCAATAACGGTATCAATCGTCAGCGTCTCTTTATCCAGCAAAACGAGATCAGCATCCTTCTCTTCTCTGATTTCACCTTTGTTTTTAAGCTTTAAAATTCGTGCCGGGTTAGAGGTGATGACCTGAAGTGCTGATTCAAGCGGAACTCCTTCATCCAATACAGATGAACGGACTTCCTTAAAAAGAGATGACACTCTTCCGACTTGAAGACCCGCAAAATCGCCATCTTCATTAAAATATGGGAGACTTGCCTGTCCATCTGATGAGAACGTAATCTGATTGATTGAAACGCCTCTCTCAAGCATCAGCCGCAAGCCTCTGCTGCACTTCACTTCTCCTTCCTCAAGAAATTGAGGAATCGTGCTTGTTGTTAAGTCCACATATCCGCCTATTTCCGTGTACCTGATGCCCTCTTCAAATAATTCTGTGTTTCGGTTAATGTGGGTCGGGTGAAAATGATGTATGGGGATGTCCGTCTTTTCTGCAATCTCAAACAAAAGATCAAGTTTTCGGTCACTATCGCCTACATGTATTTCCAAAAGTCCTGCTTTTCCGGTAATTAAACCGCCATTGCGGGCTGCAGCTGCGATTTTCACCAGTTCTTCAAAAGCCGGTTCAGAAGAACGATGATCGGATATGGCAATCTCGCCTACACCAAGTATTTTCTCAATAAAAATCAAATCCTCTTCAATCTTCCCTGTTAAGGTTTTCACCGGAATCTGATACGATCCCGAGTGGATGTAAGCCGTGATTCCCTCTTCATCCAAAGCGTGGGCCTTAGCAAGCAGACTTTCAATCCGTCTTGTTGTTCCGTCGGTTCCGAGCACTCCAACTACCGTTGTGATCCCCGCCGTTGCAGCATCTGTTAAATTCAGTTCAGGTGTTCTGGTTTTAAAGCCCCCTTCCCCTCCTCCGCCGATTAAATGTACATGAGCATCAATAAATCCCGGCACAAGGAGCTTCCCTGTTCCATCAATTATTTTTACATCAATAGATGAGGAATCCATTTTAATCGTATCCTTGATATAGCCTATTTTATTTGCCGCAAGCAGAACATCCTTGCGGCCTAAATAATGGGGTGCATATACTTCTGTGTTTTTAATTAAAGTAAGCAATTTTCCCCCTCCTGTTTCTCCAAGATTTTCTATATCCTTTTTATAATGGTCCGCAGTTCATTAAATTGCAAAAAACAGCATCATTGCCGGAAAAAAAAGCTTTTCCCGGGTTTCGAGTCTTCCTGCGAGTATCGTAATTAATAAATTTATTGTACCAGTTGCTGTTAAACACCAAAAGCTGGTTTGCATTTTTTAGAGTCATGTTCTGTAAATGCCTCTTTCCAACTTCTATATTTCAGCAAAAAAGACAGCTGGCTCAAAATTATGAGTCCGCTGTCTTTTTCTACTCTTCCCGCCCCCGGCTGAAAATCATAATAAACTTCAGCAATTCAAACAGGGAAATGAGAGCTGCCGCTACATATGTCAGCGCAGCTGCCCCAAGTACTTTGTTTACGCCGCGCTCTTCTTCATTGCGGATGATGCCTTCTGCAAGAATAAAATCCTTGGCTCTTCTGCTGGCGTTGAATTCAACAGGCAATGTGACTAATTGAAAGGCAACTGCCGCTGAAAAAAAGATAATTCCAAGCCCGATTAGATTGAAGGACCCTAATAAAAAGCCTCCTATAAGCAAAAAGGGAGCGATACCTGAGGAAATATTCACGACCGGGAACATTTTGTGCCTTAAGGTTAAAGCCCCATAGGATTCTTTGTGCTGAATGGCGTGACCCACTTCATGCGAAGCTACTGAGATTGATGCAATGGATCTTCCGTAATAAACCTGTTCAGATAACCGCACAGCTTTTTTTAAAGGATCATAGTGATCAGACAGCTTTCCTCTAACAGGTTCTACCGGAACATGATGAAGCCCGTTGTGGTCCAAAATTCTGCGTGCAACTTCCATTCCTGTCATTCCTGAAGAAGCCTGAACCTTTGACCATGTATTAAAATTACTTTTCACTTTAAACTGCGCCCAAAGCGCCAGTCCAAATGCCGCAAAAACTAAAATATCCATAGGATGAAAAAACATTTTGAGATCCCCTCCTGCGTTCCGGTTTTTCTTAGTTTTCCCCTTCCTTTTATCATATCCCCTGTAAAACTATCCAGCCAAACCGGACAGTGTGGATTTTTTTGTGAACAATGTGCGATTTGCAGGCATTCTTAACCATTTTTTTATCAGCTTATAATAAACATCGAAGTCTTAACATGAAGGGCAGAGATTGTAGTAAAATAATGGTACAGTTCATTAGAAAAGCGGAACCGACTGTTCAGCTCCGACAGACAGATAAGAATTCACCGGAAAAGGCCGATTTTGCCTTTTTCGGGGAATTTGTTCTGGCCGAGGAGTTAGGAGGTGGAGCTAGACAACTTAGAAAAGCGGAACCGACTGTTCAGCTCCGACAGACAGATAAGAATTCACCGGAAAAGGCCGATTTTGCCTTTTTCGGGGAATTTGTTCTGGCCGAGGAGTTAGGAGGTGGAGCTAGGTAACTTAGCGGAATCGCCAATGTCCGCTCCGACGGGCAGATAAGGATCTGACTTTTTTGCCCTAGCCGTGCTGACTGAGAATCAAGGCGCTTCCGTTTGCCATCAATGCAATAATTTACTTAAACCTTAAGAAAAGCAGGTGAAATACATGCCATCTAAGCAGGAACAGGAAACACTCGAGCAATTGAAGGAATCAGAAAAACACTTTTCAGAGACGAAATTCTGGAGCAAATTAAAGAAGTATGGAAAAAAGGCAGGATCCTCTGTTGTGTATGCCGGGATGCTTTTATATTTCACGCTTCAAAAACCGGAAGTTCCGGCAAAAACAAAAGCGATTATTATCGGCGCACTCGGCTATTTCATTTTGCCGCTTGATCTCATTCCCGACTTAGCTATAGGCGTCGGCTACACCGATGACCTTGGAGCACTTGGCCTCGCTCTCTTGCAAGTGGCGATGTACATTGATCAGGATATAAAAGATCAGGCTAAACAAAAGCTTGTTGAATGGTTTGGCGATCAGGTTGATACATCAGACATTGATTCAAAAATCTAATGAAAATTGCAATTAAGCACCTCTTGAGGTGCTTAATTTCTTGGTCCAAATAGCATAACTGACACTCCGGCAAGACAAATGAATGCACCAAATATATCATAGAAATCAGGTGTTTTCCGGTCAACTCCCCATCCCCATAGAACCGAAAGCACAATAAAAATACCTCCATATGCCGCGTACACCCTTCCAAAAGAAGGGAAAGTCTGCATGGCAGCAATGACTCCATAAAGAGCTAAAGATAAACCTCCAAAAACTCCCCAATAAAGAGGTTTTCCTTCCCGAAGCCAGAGCCAAATTAAATATCCTCCTCCAATTTCAGCAAGACCTGCCAGCAAGAATAAACAGATTGTGTAAAACATTTTGCCACCCCTTTATACACCTGAAAAAGCAGGAAGGATTCCGCCCTGCTCTTTCAGACGAATTATCTTTCCTGCTTAATGAGCTGTAAATCAATATAAAGCTGGATTCGTGCATGAAAATCATCGAAATCAATCGAGGTAAGATCAGAAATTTGATTGATTCTGTATTTTAACGTGTTTGTGTGTATAAACAGCTGTTCGGCTGTCGGTTTGATGCGGCAGTTGTTAAGAAGATAGATTTCTAGCGTTTGAAGTAATTTTGTCTGGCTTTCCTGATCCTTTTTTTGCAGAATTTGCAGATTTTTATTGATGTAGCCTGTTATCCCATGATGCTTTGAGATCGTTTCGAGATAACGGAAAATTCCGAGCTTGCTGTATATGAAAGGAAGTTTATCAGGTGTTCCGATAAATTTGGCTGCATTGATTACTTCAAGCGCTTCAAGATAAGATTTCTTCAATTGAAGGATGGACGAATACTCATTTCCAATACCGGCATACACCTTTCGGCCATTAAATTGGGAGAGAACCGTATTCGTTAATTCCTCTGCGCTTTCTGAAAGCTGGCTTAAGCCTTTTGCATTGCTCCCGATTATAACGACAATCTTCAGCTGTTCCGTAAAAACCTGGGACAAATGATTTAAGGCATTTGCAAATAACCGAACCGTTTCTGTTACTTCTTCAAACAGTTCTTCATCATTTTGAGAAATGGTAAAAATATTAACAAGAAACGTTTCGGGAATCAGGATACTGTGATTAGCTGCTTCCCACTTGATTTGATTTTCCGTCTGGAACGCCTCACCGATGATTTTTTTATAAAACTCATTTTTTTCTTCATTCTCTCTAAGGCTGATCTGATTTTTCTGATAAAGCAGTTTGCCGATATGACGCGAAACTTCATGCAGGAATTTCAGATCTGAATCTGTCATTGTTTCCGTTTCCTGAACCCATATATAGCCAAAAACCTGTTCCCTGTAGATTGCGCTTACAACAACCCGCTGATTTAAGCCGATTTCTTTTATCTGTTTCACCCGAAACGGATGGGGTATCGTTTTTAGCTGATCGACAATGCCTTCATCCATGAATTTCTCAAGAATGGGAATTGGCCAATGCTTCGTAAAAATGGTCTGCTGATTGGCTTGATCGAAATGGTCTATATAATAAGAGCTGTAGGACAGCAAAGAGAATTGATCATTTTCAATGACGACTGGTTTTTTTAAATAAGTGCTGACCATATCTGTAATATCGTTAATGTTTGTCAGTGTCAGTATTTTTTCAAGCAACATATATGGCCCCTCCTGCTTCAGATATAAATGATGAACCTAATTATAATACTTTTATCAGCAGGAAGGGAATAGCGGCTCCATTTGAGATCAAAAATAAATCATTCAGGATTTGTCAGCACATAAAAAAGGACCGGGAAAATCCCGGCCCTTCAAGTCTTATTCTTTTACAATTTTTTCAAACTCTTCAAATTGAGCTTCTACTTCTCTTGAAGGCTGAGCAGTAAGCAGACTGACCACAATAATAGCAAGTAAGCTTGCTGCAAAACCAGGGATCATTTCATAAAGAGTTTCTGACAGGCCTGCCATCGACCAGAAGATAACCGTTGCGGCACCTACGATCATCCCTGCCAATGCTCCCCATTTCGTCATCCGTTTCCAGAAGAGACTGAGCAGAATCAGCGGTCCAAAAGATGAACCAAATCCAGCCCATGCATAGCCGACAAGTTCAAGGATCGTGTCGTTTTTCTCCCAAGAAAGAATAAGGGCAATGACCGAGATAAGCAGAACGGACAATCTGCCTAAAAAGACAAGCTCTTTATCTGAAGCAGAGCGTCTGAAGAACGTTTTATAAATATCCTCTGTTAAGGAGCTCGCTGTTACAAGCAGCTGGGAAGAAATCGTGCTCATAATCGCTGCGAGAATAGCTGAAATCAAAAATCCTGTAATAAATGGGTGGAACAGTACTTCTCCCAAAACGATGAAAACCGTTTCCGGATCGTCTAACTTCATGTCATTTTGAGAAAAATAAGTGATGCCGATGAATCCTGTCAGCATCGCACCGATACTTGAGAAAATCATCCAGCCCATCCCGATGTTACGGGCTTTTTTGATTTCTTTTACTGAATTAATCGCCATAAAGCGGACAATGATATGCGGCTGGCCAAAATAGCCAAGTCCCCAGGCAAATAATGAAATAACTCCTAAAAGACTCGTTCCAGTAAAAATATTTAAAAGTGCAGGGTCAATTGAGCGCGCTGTGTCAATGGAAGGTCCAAAACCTCCAACATGGATAAGCGTAACAATAGGTACAAGAATCAATGCAATAAACATGATGATCCCCTGAACAAAATCGGTCCAGCTTACTGCCAGAAAACCGCCGAATAATGTATAGGCCACCACAACACCAGTTAAAATCCATAATCCAGTATGATAATCAAGGCCAAATGTACTTTGGAATAAAACACCGCCTGAGACCATTCCTGATGAGACATAAAAAGTAAAGAATATTAAGATAACTAAAGCCGAAATAAGTCTCAGGATTCGTGAACCATCAGCAAATCGATTTTCAAGGAAAGCCGGAATGGTAATCGAGTTATTCGCCACTTCCGTATATGTTCTTAATCTAGGTGCAACATAAAGCCAGTTGGCATAAGCGCCAAGCGTTAAACCGATGACGATCCAAATGGAGCTGAGTCCAGTTGCAAACATAGCGCCCGGCAGTCCCATCAGCAGCCATCCGCTCATATCTGCTGCACCAGCACTTAAAGCCGTAACAGCAGGTCCGAGACCGCGGTCTCCAAGCATGTAATCATTTAGGTTGGATGTTCTTTTATAGGCAAAATATCCGATAATCAGCATGCCCGCCATATAAATGCTTATAGATAAAACCAATGCGTAATCAATCATAGAGGAACCCCTTTCAGAACCAAAAATATTTATACTTTTTTTAAAAAGAGGAAGCAACCTTTTTTGTCACTTCCTCAGGATTGAATCTGGAGTTGTCTTACATGAATAATATAAGAATGCATATGAATCGCATATCTTTGAATCTCTGATTCTTTATCTATTAAAATGTTTCAGATGTTGTTTTAGCCTGCATATGAAGCTGAAGGTAATCAGGTCCGCCTGCTTTAGAATCAGTTCCTGACATGTTGAAGCCGCCGAATGGCTGATAGCCTACGATTGCGCCAGTACATCCGCGATTGAAGTACAGATTTCCGACATGGAAGTCTTCACGTGCTTTTTCCATGTTAGAGCGGTTTGTTGTTAGGACAGCACCTGTTAAACCATACTCTGTATTATTGGCAATTTCAAGTGCTTCGTCAAAATCTTTTGCTTTTGCAAAAGCAACAACCGGTCCAAAGATTTCTTCCTGCATTAAACGTGCTTTTGGATCAACATCAGCAACAATTGTCGGCTGCACGAAGTAGCCTTTAGAGCTGTCTCCTTCTCCGCCTGCAAGTATGCGTCCTTCTTCTTTCCCGATTTCAACATAGCTCATGATTTTGTCAAAAGCTGCCTGGTCGATAACAGGTCCCATGAAATGATTTTCTGTTGGATTGCCGACTGTTAATTGTTTTGTTAATTCTACAGCACGGTTTAATACTTGATCATAGACATCTTCTACGATAACTGCGCGGGAACAAGCCGAGCATTTTTGTCCTGAGAAGCCGAATGCTGATTTTACAATCGATTGAGCTGCAAGCTCAAGATCTGCCTCTTTATCTACTACAATCGTATCTTTACCGCCCATTTCAGCGATCACACGCTTCAGCCAGATTTGACCGTCATTCAGCTGTGATGCACGGTTAAAAATGCGAAGGCCTACATCGCGTGAGCCTGTGAAGGAGATAAAACGAGTTTTTGGATGGTCAACAAGGTAGTCTCCCACTTCCGCTCCGCTTCCAGGAACAAAGTTCAGAACGCCTGAAGGAAGACCCGCTTCCATCATGACTTCTACAAACTTAGCAGCTACGATAGGTGTAGTTGAAGCCGGCTTTAATAGGATCGTGTTGCCTGTTACGATTGCAGCAACAGCAGTACCTGCCATAATAGCAAACGGGAAGTTCCAAGGTGAAATGATGATGCCGACGCCTAATGGAATATAGTCATAGCGATTATATTCGCCCGGGCGGCTTTCAACAGGAACTCCATCTTTTAGCTTCAGCATTTGACGTGCATAAAACTCAAGGAAGTCAATTGCTTCTGCTGTATCAGCATCAGCCTCGTTCCATGGCTTTCCTGCTTCTTTAGTTAAAAGGGCTGAAAATTCATGTTTGCGGCGGCGGATGATGGCAGCTGCTTTGAACAGTACATCAGCACGGATTTCAGGCTTTACTTTTTTCCAGCTTTCAAACGCAGCAGAAGCCTCCTGCATCGCTTTTTCTGCATGGTCACGGCTTGCTTTTGATACACGGCCGATCACTTCTTCTTTATCAGCAGGGTTATAAGACACAATTTTATCATCTGTCGTTACTTTTTCTGCACCGATATATAGAGGATAGTCCTGTCCTAAATAGCCTTCTACCTTTTGAAGAGCTTCCTGGTAGGCTTTCTTATTTTCTTCGTTTGTAAAATCAGTAAATGGTTCGTGTTTGTATGGAATCATTAGAAATCGCTCCTTAAAAATAATTTATTATTTTAAACTTAACTTTTCACCATGCCCTTGAATGCAAATGCAATATTCGAAGGTCTTTCAGCAAGTCTTCTCATGAAGTATCCGTACCAATCAAGGCCATACGGTACATAGACCCGCATTTTGTAGCCTTGTTTGACAAGCTCCAATTGCGTTTTGCTTCTCATTCCGTAAAGCATTTGAAATTCAAACATTGATTTTGGAATGTTATGCTTTTTGGCGAGCATTTTTGTGTATTCGATGATCTGGTCATCATGAGACGCGATGGCTGTATAGTTGCCATTAAGCAGACTTTGCTCAATCAGCTTTTTATAATTTTCATCAACATCTTTCTTTTCAGGAAAGGCCACCTCAGGAGACTCTTTGTATGCTCCCTTTACGAGACGCAGGAATGGCTTATACTGCGCGAGATCGCTTAAATCCTTCTCTGTACGATATAAATAAGCCTGTAAGACTGTACTGATGCAGCTGTATTTTGCTTTGAACTGCGTGAAAATATCAAGAGTAGCCTGACAGCGGACTTCATCCTCCATGTCAATTGTAACCATGACATTGTGTTTTTCCGCCGTATCAAGGATTTTCGTCATATTTTCAATGACCAGCTTATGATCAATATCAAGACCGAGGGATGTCATCTTTAAAGATACTTGTGAATCAAGCTTTTCCCTGCTGATCATTTCAATTGTTTCGATGCATTCCGCTGTTCTTTCTCTTGTTACTTCCTCTGAATCTACGAATTCTCCAAGATGATCGACAGTTACCAGCAAACCGCTCTCATTCAGCTGTTTAATGAACTTGATGGAACTTTGAAAATCTGTTCCCCCAATAATTTTTCCAGCAGCAAAACTGCCGCCGCGCTTCTTTGCAATATTATTAAGTAAGTTATTTTTGGATAAGAATAAGAAAAAATCCCTTGTAATCGCTTCCATTGTTAACACACACCTCCTGTAGAAGTTGTAATCACAAGATAATCTTACTTTTTTTCGACAATTTTCACAACGTTCTAAAAATACAATAATAAAGCGCTTTATTTGTTGATTTTGGACAAATGCCAAATGGTATATGAAAATCGAAAGTTTACTAGCTTAGAGTTTACATTTTTTACATAAAGATGAAGCTGCATTTGTATTTGCGAGCCTAAATGGCCGAAAGAAGAGGTACTCGCTTACTTCAAACTACATCTATTACATAAAGGGTGGTATAATTTCCAGGTTATCTACGGCCACGGCTTTCATGAGAGTTGAAAGTCACAACAAAATAAGATAGAGGTGTTTATTGGTTGAACGTACAGACAATTAAACAAGAGTGGTTTAGTAATATCCGGGGAGATATTTTATCTGGTATCGTCGTTGCTTTAGCCCTTATTCCAGAAGCGACTGCTTTCTCCATTATTGCTGGTGTTGATCCGATGGTCGGATTATACGCATCCTTCTGTATTGCAGTTGTGATTTCATTTGTAGGCGGAAGACCAGGAATGTGGTTTTAGGCAAAATTGAACAAATTCCGATTGAAAAACAATAAAAAGCTCTGTACATGTACAGAGCTTTCCTGAGTGCGGCTTACTTCTCTTTTTTCACATCAATTACTTTAACTACCACAATGGGAGATCTCTTGAGTCTTTTATAAATAAAATCGGAAATCACTGAATTTAAATGTTTTTCGATATCCCCGTCGATTTTGTCTTCCCTGATGACAGCAGCAGCCAATGCTTCTATTTCGACAATAAAGTCATTGGATTCTCTCAAGTAAACAAAACCCCTTGAAATAATCTGCGGTTTACGGATGAATTCTTCCCCATTTTTAAAGATCAGAATGGAAATGATTCCGCTGTCAGCAAGCTGCTTGCGCTCGCCAAGCAAGGATGTTCCGACATCGCCAATTCCGTTTCCATCTACATAGACAGAGCGGGCCGGCACTTTTCCCGCCTGATGCGCCTTATCACTGAAAACATTCAATACATGTCCGTTGTCTAAAATAAAGATGTCTTCTTCAGGAATAAAGCATTCCATTGCAAGAGTCTGATGCATTTTCTGCATGCGGTATTCACCGTGAATCGGCACCAGGAATTTTGGATTCAGCAGCTTCAGCATAAGCTTCAGCTCCTCTTGACCGCCATGTCCTGACGTATGAATGTCATAGAGCTTATTATCAATAACATCTGCTCCGGCTTTCATCAGTTTGTTTATAATTCTGTTTACACTCAAGACATTTCCCGGAATTGGGGAAGATGAAAAGATGATCGTATCGTCTTCTTCAATATGGATATGACGATGTTTTCCCTCTGCAATTCTTGAAAGAGCTGCAAAAGGTTCCCCCTGGCTGCCTGTGCACAGGATAGTCAGTTCATTGTTTTTATAGGAACTGATCTCATCCGGATCGATGAACGTTCCGCTTGGCGCTTCAATGTAGCCAAGCTCAAGGCCAATTGATATCGCTCTTTCCATGCTTCTTCCTGTATAGGCTACCTTCCTGCCGCAGGCAACAGATGCTTTAATCACCTGCTGAAGGCGAAAGACATTAGATGCAAATAAGGCAACAATAATCCGCCCTGACTGTCTTCTGACCAAATCTAAAATATTTTGACCGATCTTTTTTTCAGATACTGAAAAGCCGGGTACTTCGCTGTTAGTACTGTCGGATAACAAACAAAGGACACCTTCTTGCCCAACCTTGGCAACCCTTGATAAATCCTGCTCTGGTCCTGTCGGTGTCAGGTCGAATTTAAAATCACCAGTGTGAACAATATTCCCTATTGGCGAATGGATGACCACGCCAAACGAATCCGGAATACTGTGAGTTGTCCGGAAGAAGGTGACCTTCAGACTTTCCAGATTAATCGTGCTTTCTTCTGTAATTTCATGAAGTTCTGCATCTCTGAGCAGGTTGTGCTCCTCAAGCTTGCTTCTGATAAAGCCCATAGCAAGTCTTCCTGCAAATACGGGAACATTCAGCTTTTTCAATAAGAAAGGCACGCCTCCAATATGATCCTCATGTCCATGAGTGATAAAAAGCCCTTTTACTTTAGGGGCATTTTTCACCAAGTATGTATAATCAGGGATGATATAATCAACGCCTCTTAATTCTTCGTCAGGGAATTTCACTCCTGAATCAACAATCACAATCTCATCTTTATATTCGACGAGGTACATATTTTTCCCGATTTCACCCATTCCGCCAAGCGGAATAATCTTTACATTTTTCTCTACTGTCATGTTTAGTCTCCTAGCACTGTTGATCACTTTCTTTTTCCGAGTCATTATTTTTACAGCTATTATTTAATTGTATCACACCTTCTGCCTGAGAAAGGCATTAATAAAACGGTAAGAAAAAAGACTGAGACAAAAGCACGCATTGTGCCTTCACCTCAGTCTTCTTTTTGACTTAAACCCTCGTTTTGCCTCTTTTTACAAAAAAGTTATATAGAAATACAATCACTGCAAGAACAAGTAGAACGTGAATGATTCCGCCTACTACATTAAATACAAGACCGAGCACCCAAAATAAAAGTAAAAGTCCAATTATCGTCCATAACATCGCATTTTCCTTCTTTCTCTCTTTATTATTTTAATTAAAGGTTATCTTCCCCCCATTTTATTAAATGAAACTTTTCCTTTTAGCTTACGGCCTATTGATTCATTTTCCCTTAATGATGTTTTCCTGAAGTGCCATTTGACTTTTCTTGAGTAGAGGCTTCCTGAACAGTTTTCAGCTCTTCTTCCGTTACATTTCCGACGGCAAATTGCTGCTTTGGCATGACATGCATATCCCGGGCTGTGACATGTGTTTGGATAAAATACACGCCGTCATCTTCAAAGCTGCTCTTTGCTTTGTAGATACCATTCTTATCATATGAGGCTTCAATCATGACAGCCTTTTCTTTCTCATTTGCTTTCCATATTTCAAACATGACTTCATCTGCATCTTCAACAGGTATACTGCTTTGAGTAATAACTGCTTTAAAGGTATTGTCATGGTTAGATGTGATTGTTTCGGGCAATTGGATGTCCACTTCCACTATTTTCGGTGTTTCTTTTTCGATAAATTGATCTGTATTTGCCGCACATCCAGTTAAAAAAAGGATAAGAATTAACATCAAAAAATATGGTATTTTTCTTTTCATCTTTTCATCATCCTATCCATGCTTTAAGAGGTTTGATTTTCACAAAAAGAAATCGATCCAATAAATAGACTGCTATGATTGAAATTCCGACTAACGGCATGATCAGTCCAAGTATCAGCATAATAAATAAAACTCCTCTGACAGCCTTTATGTTTTTCGATTGAGCTGGTGCGCCTGATTTCCCTTCATGTTTTCTCTTTCTCCACATAATAAAGGAGCTTACAGCCAATCCGATCAATCCCAAACAAACAATTAATCCTATAATCTGATTGGCAAGACCAAATAATGTACCCTCATGCAGGGAAATGCCCAGGGATATCACTTTTGCCATGATTCCGTAATCACTGAACCTAACGTCAGTTAAAACTGTCCCGCTGTACTGATCAATGTGTAATGTCGCATCATCACTTGGATTTGGATTCGATGATGAAATCGTATAAACACCCTTCTCACCTTGCGGGAAGGAGATCGTATATGGTTTTGCCACTTTTTCATTTTCAGAAATGTATTGAACATCCTCAAGTGAAATCGGAACATACTTTGCGCTGGACGATGATGGAACAGGAAGGTTTTCAGCTGCCCACGGCACCTCTTCTGCAACATCCTGTGTCTTAATTTTAGACTCTGGCTTTTCCCCCCAGCTATAAGCAAATGGCGGAGCTCCTGTATTTGTGGCTGTGGCTAATTTATTCATCTGCTCCCCCATTACCCCTGACCAAGGAAGTCCTGTTGCAATCAATACTAAAATTGCAGCTGAAAACCAAAAGGCGGGCACGGCATGCATATCACGCCAAAACGTTCTTCCTTTTTTCGTAAACCTCGGTAAAATAGTTCCCCAGATGGAAGCTTTATTTCTAGGGAACCAAATATATAAACCTGTGATTAAGAGGATCACCGCCCAGCAGGCTGCAAGCTCCACAAGTCTATTTGCGGCGGTACCGCCGACAAGCAATTCACTATGAATCTTTTTAAAAATCTCCGAGAATTTTCCCTCTGCTTTTAAGCTTCCCTGAATGTCCTCGTTGTAAGGATTTACGTAAATGGAAGTCATTTTTTCATTCTGCATCAATCCAAGCTCAGTCGTCCGCATCGGATCCTCATAAAATTTGATTGATGTTACGGCTGCATCAGGATATTTATTCTGCACGTTTGAAACTTGAGCGGATGGAGAAAGTGTTCTTGATCCTTCTTCCTCGACATAGTACATATCTTTATATAGATAATCTTCTATCTGTGGTTTGAAAAGATATACTCCTCCGCTAAAGGCTAAAATAATTAGAAATGGCGCAAAAATGATGCCAGCGTAAAAGTGCCACCTCCAAACAGCTTGATAAATGGACGTTTTTGTTTTGCTGTTTGAAGTCCTTAATGGAGCTTGTCCCGCGTTTCCCTCTTGATAGTTTCTCTCACTAGTAATCATGCACGTTCTCCTTTTACATTTGTTTCTTCACATCAGCAATGATTTTTTTGAAATGATTTCCATGTGTAAAGCTATAATCGTTTACGATTTCACCATTCTTGTTGATTAAGTAAAAATTAGTTCCATGTATCACTTGGTCAGATGATGAAGGTTTTTGTACAAGAGTTTGAAATTCATCTCTTGCAAATTTCTCAATTTCCTCCTGAGAATAGCCCGTAAGCATATTCCAGTTGGATTCATCTTCTGTAAACCTTTGCATGAATGCTTGAAGCTTTTCTGGAGTATCGACGGATGGGTCCACACTGATCGAAACAAGTTCCACCGTGAGTTCTTCTTCTTTCAAATCTTTCTGCAGAGCTGCCATGTTTGCTGTCATTGGCGGACATACAGTTTCACAGCTAGTGAAAATGAAATCGGCAATCCATACCTTTCCTTTTAAATCATCGGTACCAAAAGCCTCGCCATCTTGATTTGTATAAGTGAACGATTTCATTTGATAAGGTTTTTCGTCATTAAATTGACATGCGCTTAGAAGAACACAGATAAGAATCAGCAAAAGAAACATCGTTTTTTTCATTTTTCCACCTCCATTTTGTAGTAGATTTTTAGTAACTAAAGCGTACATAATGATTGTGAAATTACTGTGAGAAAAAAACAGAGAATTTGAGAAAAATGAAGAAAAGCAATGCGCCTGATTCACTCTGGTATGATTGAAGCCTCTTTTATAGCGGATGGAGACACATTTTCCCCTGGTTGGCGTTTTATATGACTCATATGCGGTGTTTGTGGCACTTTTTTTCCTGGTTGGGCGGTATATATGACTCATAAGAGGTGTTTGTCACATTTTTTCCTGGTTGGGCGATTTATATGACTCATAAGCAGTGTTTGCGACACTTTTTTTCCTGGTTTGGCGGTTTATATGACTCATAAGAGGTGTTTGTGACACTTTTTTCCCTGGTTGGGCGGTTTATATGACTCATAAGAGGTGTTTGTGACACTTTTATTCCTGGTTGGGCGGTTTATATGACTCATAAGCAGTGTTTGCGACACTTTTTTTCCTGGTTTGGCGGTTTATATGACTCATAAGCAGTGTTTGCGACACTTTTTTTCCTGGTTTGGCGGTTTATATGACTCATAAGAGGTGTTTGTGACACTTTTTTTCCTGCTTGGGCGTTTATTTGACTCATATGCGGTGTTTGTGGCACTTTTTTTCCTGGTTGGGCGGTTTATATGACTCATAACGGTGTTTGTGACACTTTTTTTCCTGCTTGGGCGTTTTATATGACTCATAACAGTATTTGTGACACATTTTTTCCTGGTTGGGCGATTTATATGACTCATAAGCAGTGTTTGCGACACTTTTTTTCCTGGTTTGGCGGTTTATATGACTCATAAGAGGTGTTTGTGACACTTTTTTCCCTGGTTGGGCGGTTTATATGACTCATAAGAGGTGTTTGTGACACTTTTATTCCTGGTTGGGCGGTTTATATGACTCATAAGCAGTGTTTGCGACACTTTTTTTCCTGGTTTGGCGGTTTATATGACTCATAAGCAGTGTTTGCGACACTTTTTTTCCTGGTTTGGCGGTTTATATGACTCATAAGAGGTGTTTGTGACACTTTTTTTCCTGCTTGGGCGTTTATTTGACTCATATGCGGTGTTTGTGGCACTTTTTTTCCTGGTTGGGCGGTTTATATGACTCATAACGGTGTTTGTGACACTTTTTTTCCTGCTTGGGCGTTTTATATGACTCATAACAGTATTTGTGACACTTTTTTTCCTGGTCGGGCGGTTTATATGACTCATAAGCAGTGTTTGCGACACTTTTTTTCCTGCTTGGGCGGTTTATATGACTCATAAGCAGTGTTTGCGACACTTTTTTTCCTGCTTGGGCGGTTTATATGACTCATAAGAGGTGTTTGTGGCACTTTTTTTCCTGGTTGGGCTTTTTATACGACTCAAAAGCAATGTTTATGACACTTTTTTCCTTGGTTCGGCGGTTTATATGACTCATAAGAGGTGTTTGTGACACTTTTTTCCCTGGTTGGGCGTTTTATATGACTCATAAGAGGTGTTTGTGACACTTTTTTTCCTGGTTGGGCGGTTTAAATGAGTCATAAGCGATGTTTGTGACACTTTTTTCCCCTGGTTGGGCGTTTTATATGACTCATAAGCAGTGTTTGCGACACTTTTTTTCCTGGTTGGGCGTTTTATATGACTCATAAGAGGTGTTTGTGTCACCTTTTTTCCTGTTTGGGCGTTTTATATGACTCATATGCGGTGATTATTACACTTTTTTCCATTTCAGGCGTATACAACTCATACTCTTTGATCTTATCGATGATTACGAACTGAAACTTCACTTTTAATCAATAAGCAAAAAACCGTCCCAAAAAATGGGACGGTTTAAGCTGAATTATAATAATCCTGGCAATATAACGGTTACAGTTGTTCCGTTTGATTTATCGCTGCTGATCGTAAATTCACCTTCATGCAGCCTGACAATTTCTTTTACTATTGAAATACCAAGACCTGTTCCGCCTGTCACTCGGCTTCTTGCTTTGTCCGTACGGAAAAAACGTTCTCCTATTTGGGCCAGATCATCTTCTGATATTTCATTTCCCTTATTGTTCAAACGAAACAATAGCTGTTTGTTTTCCTCAGTAAGGGTCATTTTAATATAGCTTTCCTCCGAAGAATACTTTATAGCATTATCCAGGAGATTGTAGAATACTTGCTGCAGCCGTTTAGGATCGCCTGTAACGACTAGATCTTCATGAATATCCAGTTCTGTTTTTAGCTTCTTTTCATTAATTCTAATATCAAATAATGCAAGGGTATCTAAAAATAGCTGAACAATCGCTATAGGTTCAGCATTCAGCGTGTACATGTTTTCCTGAAGATGACCAAGGTCAATTAAATCGGTTATCAGCTTATTCAGGCGATTCGTCTCTCTTTCAATCGTCATCAAATAGTGATCCGCTTCTTCAGGTGAAGCATACATTTGGTGTTTAAGCGCCTGACTGTACCCTCCAATATAAGTTAGAGGCGTTCGAAGCTCATGCACGACATTTGCAAGAAACTCTTTTTTCCTGGCTTCTTGCTCTTCAAGGGACTGACTCATGGAATTGAAGGCGTGCGCCAGCTGCCCAATTTCATCATGATTTTTGTTTAGAAGGCGATTTGAGTAATTGCCCTTTGACACTTCTCTTGAAAATTCCTGAAACTCATTCAGCGGCTGAAAAAGGGATCGCCGAATTTGATTAACGGCTAAAAAGAGTATCATAAAAAAGAGAGAACCGACAAGCAGCAGAATTGGCAGACTGCCTTCGAATACTTCTTGAAGATCTGCTAATGGAACATATATATAGATGAAACCTATAAGCCCTTTTTCGCCCATAATCGGGAAGACGGCGCCTATAATTTCCCGGTTCAATTCTTTTACGTAGCCATCCTTTACAATGTAATCTCCATTTTCAAGGATTTTGCGGTCTTCACCTGTTATAAGAGCTTCATAGTTCACTTCATAGGGAAAATATGCGCTTAAATCATCAATATCATCCAGTACAATCACTTCATATTCAGAAACGACATTGTACCAGTGAATTTTTTCAATAATTTCATCACTCAGTGAACCGTAATGATAGTGGGCAGCAGTCCGCTCGCCCTGATAAATGACAGACTCTTTAATGCTGTTAAAGTACAATTCTTTATATAAAAAATGAAGAAAAAAGAACGAGAATAAGATACTGAAAATGATGCAGATGCCGATCAGCATCAGCACTTTCTGGCTTAAGTTCAGACGTTTCAATCATTACACCTCAAATTTATAGCCTACACCCCATGCTGTTTGAATGAGGTATGCGTGATCCTTCAATTTTAATCTCAGTGTTTTGATATGAGTATCCACTGTTCGCCCTGTGCCAATATAATTTACTCCCCAAACTGTTTGCAGGAGCTGTTCTCTAGTAAAAACAGTCCCTTTATTTCTTGCCAGCAGAGACAGGATCTCAAATTCTTTTAAAGTTAAAGGCAAGGGCTGATTTTTTATCAGCGCTTTATAGCCAGATGCATCAAGAACAAGCGGACCAACTGTTAGACGATTACTCAAGACGCTGCTCTGCCTCACTCTTCTTAAAACAGATTCAATCCTTGCCAGAAGCTCTCCCTGGTGAAACGGCTTTACGATATAATCATCTCCGCCAAGCTTCAGGCCCTGTATTTTATCCCATTCTTCCCCTTTCGCAGAAAGAAAAATGAGGGGAATGTGATGGTTCTTTTTCAATTCAGCTGCAAATGAAAATCCATCCATATATGGCATCATAACGTCCGCGACAATAAGATCCGGCGCTTCATGATTTATCATTTCAAGAGCCTCCATGCCATTAGAAGCTTCAATGACTGAATAGCCCTCAATGACTAGAAATGTTTTTATCAGTGCTCTCATTGCTGCTTCATCATCAATGATCATAACCGTTATTGTATTCACAATTCAGACCCCGCTTTAAAGTTCTATACCAAAGTATAATCTTTATTTTATAATAATGATGTGAAGTTTTTATGAGTTTTTATATAGATTTCCACATGACAAAAACTTTTAAAAAATAGGGTTCATTATTAAAATAAGCCTATTAAGACATGATGATAGGCGATGGAGTTCGCCATAACCGCCTCTGAGCTGATGACTCCTGCTCATAATCAATGTGGGCAGGAGTCTATTTTTTTATCTGAAATGGGAGGTTTGCAAGATGAATTATTTATTGATCGGTGCCGGTGGAATAATTGGCAGTTTACTGAGGTATTCTTTAGGCGTGCTTACTCACCCTTGGCTCAGCAATGGTTTTCCCTTGGGAACCCTTCTTGCGAATTTAATTGGCTGCTTTATTCTTGGATGGTTTACAACTAGTATTGTGAGGCTGAAGCTCTTTCATCCTCATATTTTAGCAGGGTTCGGAACAGGTCTTGTCGGCTCATTCACAACCTTTTCCACGTTTAGCGTTGAAACGGTTCTGCTGCTTCGGAGCGGTTCAATCCTCATGGCGTTTTTCTATGTGCTGCTCAGTTTTGCAGGAGGGCTTTTCGTGACGTGGTACGGTTACACCCTGGGACGCCGCATGTTCAAGAAAAGGGGCGAAGCTGCATCATGAACTTATTATTAATTGCTGCAGGGGGATTTTTAGGGGCAATTGCCCGTTTTATCATCAGCTCACAGATGAATATAAAAAGTCAGACTGGATTTCCGATCGGCACACTCACAGTCAATTTAGCCGGCTCATTCTTGCTCGGGTGGATGACTGGAAAAGGGGTTTCTGAAAGCTTTTATGCGATGTTCGGCATTGGATTTATGGGAGCTTTTACAACGTTTTCCACATTCAAACTGGAGAATATCCAGCTGAGAGAAAAGAAAAACAAGTCTGTTCTTATTAAATATCTCCTCTTCTCATATGCTGGCGGGCTATTATTGGCATTTATAGGATTATTGTTCGGAATGAACGAACTTTAAATATCGTATAAAAATAAGCGTAGAATCTCCTGATCCATGGCATCCTACCTAATGGAGGGATGTATAGTGGAAAAAGACTTACAGCTGTTGAAACAATTAACCGAAACCGAAGGACCTTCAGGTTTTGAAGCACGGATTCATAAGGTGCTGGAAGAAAACATAAGTCAAATAACACCTGAGATACAAAAAGATCATCTTGGAAGTATTGTTGGAGTTACAGGAAAAAAAGGCCCGAAAATCTTAATCGCCGGTCATATGGATGAAGTCGGCCTTATGGTAAAAACCATTTCGAATGACGGGTTTTTAAGGTTTCAGACGTTAGGCGGATGGTGGGGTCATGTCATGCTTGCGCAGCGCGTAAAAGTGCTGACGAAAAAAGGAGATTTGACAGGTGTCATCGGTTCTAAGGCACCTCATGTTCTATCCATAGAAGAACGCAAAAATGTGCTGGAACCCGAAAATATGTTTATTGATATTGGTGCATCAAGTAAAGAAGAAGCAGAGAGTTTTGGTGTTCAGGTCGGCGATCCGATCGCAACTGTCTGCCCATTCGAAGTGCTTCCAAACCCTAAGTTTCTGCTTGCGCGGAATTGGGATAACCGTGCGGGCTGCTACGTAGCCCTGAAAACATTAGAGAAAGTCGCTGCAGATAAAATGGCATCAAATATTTTATATGCAGGTGCCACTGTACAAGAAGAAGTGGGCCTAAGAGGAGCTCAGACTTTAGTCAATAAAGTCAATCCTGATCTATCGTTTGCACTTGATGTTGGAGTAGCTGGCGATACACCCGGAATGAAAGAAAAAGAAGGACATACGGTATTAGGGAACGGGCCATTGCTCGGCTTTTACGATGCAAGCATGATACCTCATCCAAAGCTCCGTGATTTTGTCGTCGGAGTGGCAAAAGAACTCTCAATCCCGTACCAAGTTGACATCATGCCTGGCGGAGGAACCGATGGAGGGAAATTCCACCTTGGTTATCAGGGGGTTCCTACACTGGTCGTCAGCGTTCCGGCAAGATATATTCACAGCCATGTTTCCATCGTTCACAAAGACGATCTGGATCATTCAGTTAAACTTCTTTATGAAGTCATCAAACGACTGGATGAAAAAACGGTTAAGCAAATAACAGAGATGAATGGGAAAATCCATTGATATTTATTGTAAAAAACGAAGAGACTGATTATGAACTCTTCGTTTTTTATTTTTCATTGAAAGATTAAAGAATCCCATTTCGTCTTTCTAATAGGATTACGTCTCTCCAAACTCCACTCATTTTGCCTAAGCGTTCTCTAATCCCAACTTCTCTGAAACCAGCCTTATTATGTAATTTTATGCTCGAAGTGTTTTCAGGAAAAATTCCTGCCTGAAGTGTCCAAAATCCTTCTTTTTCGCTTAATTCTATCATGGAACGCAACAATGCCGTTCCAATTCCCTGACCCTTATATGATTGGCTGATATAAATGCTCACATCTGCTACACCTGAGTATACACATCTTCCTGAAACTGGACTTAAAGCCGTCCAGCCAATTGTCTTATTTCCGGATTTTGCAACTAGCCGGCATGTTTTAGAATGACTTTCATCCCAGCTCTCCCATGAAGGAGCATCTGTTTCGAATGTAGCATTGCCGGTTGCAATGCCTTCAAGATAGATAGTTTTAACCTGCTCCCAATCGCTGTCCATCATTTTTTTTATTTGATAGTTCAATGTAAACACCCTCCATCCTCTTGATTCCTTCTAATTTATTATAAAATTCACCTTTTTTGTTTAAAAGAAAAAAGCCTCATTTCTGAGACTTTAACATGTCAGAGGAAACACCTCTATAAGATGACGCAGCGATTCTGCTTAATTATTCGCCAGTCTTGGCAAAACGCTCAATTCTTTCGCCAACTTCATCACGTACGCGCTGGAAGAACGTCCATTTTTCTTCTTCCGTTCCTTCTGCTTTCGCTGGGTCATCAAATCCCCAGTGTACGCGTTTGATATGTGGAGGTGTTACAGGGCAATTGTCAGCAGCATGTCCGCAAAGTGTGACAATCAAATCAGCATTGTTTAAGATTTCAGGATCAATTACATCCGATGTTTGGTTTGAAATATCGATTCCAACTTCTTTCATTGCCTTTACAGCGTTTGGATTTAATCCATGTGCTTCAAGTCCGGCACTTTTCACATCCCACTCTTCGCCAAGATGTTTTTCTGCCCAGCCTTCTGCCATTTGGCTTCTGCAAGAGTTCCCAGTACATAAGAAGTAGATTGTTTTTTTAGACATAGTTGCTGTCTCCTTTTAAGTTGAGTTTGATGTTTTATATAATGAGCAGCCACAGATAGAGTCCAACAAGTGTAATAAACAAGGTTGGAATCGTTAAAATGATACCTGTTTTAAAGTAAGTGCCCCAAGATATTTTGACCCCTTTTAAGCTCAATACATGCAGCCATAGTAAGGTGGCAAGAGAGCCGATTGGCGTAATTTTAGGTCCTAAATCAGAACCAATCACATTTGCATAAATCAATGCTTCTCTTAGCGTGCCCGCAGTATCTGTACCTGCGATGGCTAATGCATCAATCATGACTGTCGGCATGTTGTTCATGAACGAAGATAAGACTGCAGCAATGAAGCCCATTGAAATCGTTGCGACAAATAATCCTTGATCAGCCGCTGCCTGGATCACATCAGCTAAAACAGCCGTTAACCCGGCATTTCTGAGACCGTACACGACGACATACATCCCAATAGAGAAGAAAACAATCGCCCATGGAGCTCCTTTTAACACTTTTTTGGTATGAACAGCTGGGCTGCGTCTAGCCATAGCCAAGAAGAAAATGGCGACGACACCAGCAACAATGGATACTGGGATATGCAATAACTCACTAATAAAGTATCCAATGAGCAGAACCCCTAGTACGATCCAAGATAGGCGGAACATCTTTTCGTCTTTAATCGCAGCCTTTGGAGTCTTCAAATCCCCAAGGTTATAATTTCTCGGTATGCTTTTACGGAAGAACAAGTATAAAACGAGGATACTCGCACCTAAAGAAAAAAAGTTAGGAACAATCATTCTTGAAGCATATTCGATAAAACCAATATCAAAGTAATCAGCAGAAACGATATTCACTAAGTTACTGACTACAAGCGGCAATGACGTTGTATCGGCGATAAATCCACTTGCGATGATAAATGGAAAGACCATTTTCTCTTCAAAATTCAGGTTCCGAACCATTGCAAGAACAATAGGAGTTAAAATGAGAGCGGCACCGTCATTCGCAAAGAACGCAGCGACAAGTGCTCCTAAAATCGATACATAAACAAACATTCTAACGCCGTTTCCTCTTGCTGCTCTTGCCATATGCAAGGCAGACCATTCAAAGAAACCAATCTCATCTAAGATCAGAGAGATGATAATAATTGCAATAAATGCAAGTGTCGCATTCCAGACAATCGACGTTACATCAATGACGTCACCAAAATCAACTACTCCAACTAATAATGCAACTAAAGCTCCTCCACAGGCTGACCAGCCGATGGAGAGATTTTTAGGCTGCCAAATCACTAAGATGAGAGTTAAAAGAAAAATGATGGAAGCTAAAAGTACTGAAGTCAATCTTTCTTCCCCTCTCTATTCACAGGTAATACGCAATCCTTGTGCTTCTAGTTCTTTTAATAAGTTATCCTGTGCAGGTAAATAATTTAATAATCCTTTAATGATTGGATAGTATTCATTTTCTTTATTCGTGGAATAAAAAATCCATTGGCCATTGCGTGTTTCTTTTACCAATCCTGTATCACGAAGTTTCCGCAAATGCTGACTGATTGCTGGCTGACTTGTTTTAAAAATCGCTGTAAATTCACAGACACAGCAATCATTTGTCTCGAGCATTTTCATCATCGTGAGACGTGTTTTATCTCCAAGCAATTTAAGGATTTGAGACACCTTCTGAATATCAAACGTTGAACTCACTTCCAATTTACCAACACCTCCATGTCAAAAATATCATATAATAATTCGCTTATATAATAAAGTGCTTATATATAAAAACTTTGTAAATTAGTGTAAGCATATTTTTTTGAGGGCAATAAACGAAAAAGCTTGGATTTAAGCTCCAAGCTTTAAGATTTCAATCAACTATGTAGGTTATTTTTTATTCGAATTGATCCTGCTTCCTTTTCATCAAGGTATAGGAGAAACCATAGAATCCCTATAGCTGTAAACAGACAGGCACCTCCCCAATACAAATAGATAAATCCGCGCTTAAGCTCAATGAGCATGTAACTAAGGAATGGTCCCAATGCGGCTCCTACATCCTGAACAATTGAGTAGAGTGTAAGGAAAGAGACAACATTTGCACTCTTTGCTGCATCAATTGCAAGAGCATCTGAAAGCGTAGAAATAGCTGTTGCACCTAATAGAACTGCCAGCATCACAATGGTCCATAACCATATGGGCAGGCTGTATGAAATCATTCCAAATAAAACCGCTGTTAAGATACAGGAGAAGATAAATAGGGGAATTCTTCCGTTGGGTCCATCCGACAAGAAACCAATTTTTCTGCCAAGGAACGGCTCCCACATCCATCTTGCAGACTGGATAATTCCTGATAAAAAAGTCACACTGACGATGAAGCCAAAGAAATTGATTTGCTGACCATAATGATAGTCTATGAGTAAGGTTAAAGTTGAAGTCAGCACTCCTTGAATCAGCAAGGTAATAAAAAAGCCGCTGATTATTATTAGAAGCTTCCGCTTAAACCTTCCTTTTGTATTCTTTCCTTAATAAATATACAAAATAAGGAGCACCGATGATTGCTGTCATTACGCCAACCGGAACTTCTCTTGGAATAATGATCACCCTGCCGATGCTATCACCAATTAGCATCAGATTCGCCCCAATTAACGCTGCTAACGGAATCAAAAGCTGATGTCTACCTCCGACAAGCTGGCGAGCGATATGAGGAGCAATTAATCCAACAAACCCGATTGAACCTACTGATGCAACCGATATTCCCGCGAGTGAGACAGAAAGAAGCAACAACCAAAAGCGTTGTCGAATGAGGTCAAGACCTAATGTCTGACTATACTCATCTCCCAACTGAAAAATATTAAGCTTTGGGTATTGCCACCAAGCAAGTGGAAGAAGAATCATGATCCAAGGAAGGAGAGATAACACTTCGCTCCACCCTCTTCCCCATAAGCTTCCAGACATCCATAACAATGCCATATTGATATCAGTAGGATATTTAACAATCAAGTATTGAATTCCTGATTGAAATATAGCCCCTAATGCTATGCCCACTAATGCAAAAGCACCAGGGTTTAATGTCAAACGCTTACTTAATATTAAAAGTAGGATAAACACTAAAAATGCACCCATTAAAGCTGCAACTGGCAATACATAGTCAGGAGAACCTGGAAAGAGAAATATCACGAATGCTGCAAAAAAGCCTGCACCTTTTGTAAGACCAATTACATCAGGACTTGCTAACGGATTTCGAACAAGGCTCTGCAATATAACCCCTGCTACTGCTAAGCCAAAGCCTGCAAGAATACTTATCACTACTCGAGGCAGACGGTATTCCCAAACAATAAAAGTAAACGGAGTCTCCTTTTGCAAAAGGCTTGACCATAAATCTGGTATGGAAATAGAAACGGCGCCAACACTTAAAGATACAAAGAAAAAAATCATCATTAATAAAAATGAAAAAATTAATATCATTATTTTTTTCATGATTGTGATGCTCCTTTCTTACGGGCTAAATAAATGAAGAAAGGTCCACCAATAACTGCAGTTAAAATTCCGACTGGAGATTCATAAGGATATGCAATAAAACGACTTAAGAAGTCTGCATATATAAGAAGCATGCCTCCTAATAGCCCAGTTAAGGGAACAAGTATACCTAACTTGTTGCCTACTATAGAACGAGCAATATGTGGAACTATAAGTCCAACAAAACCAATAGGACCGCAAGTCGCTACTGCAGATCCAGCCAACAAGATAACGATGAGCATACCAATCAATTTCACTAACATGATCCGCTGTCCCAGACCAACTGCGATGTCATCATCAATCACTAGAAGCTTAAAAGAAGGCAGCATAAACAAGAAAGTGGTAATCCCAATAGCAGACCAAGGTAAAATCGCTTGAATTTCTAGCCAGCCTGCTTGATCAACAGCTCCTACTAGCCAAAACATCATACTATCTGTAGAATGTTGGTTCATGATAATTAATCCTTCTGTTAAAGAAGATAATAGAAAATGAACTGCTATTCCGGCTAAAGCTAGTCGAACATGCTGCTTTTGCTGTATTCCGGCTAATGAAAAAACGAGAAGTGCACCGAGGGCAGCCCCAATAAAAGCAAAATAAATAGAAGCTGTTAAGGTATAGTTCGAAAACATAATTAATCCGATGACAACTGATAAGGAAGCTCCTGCATTAATCCCAAAAACATGAGGTGAAGCAATAGGATTTCTCGTAATCAACTGTGTAAGTAATCCTGCTAATGCCATATGGAAACCAATAATAAATGCCATTATTGTTCTTGGCATTCTTAATGTTTGAATGTAAAGATGCTCTTTATTTTGCCCTTGATATGTAATGGCCTCATATAAAGTACGCCATGAAATAGTCGCTTGTCCCCACTTAAGGCTAATGAGGAAGCCGGTGACAATGAAAAACAAAGTCCCTGAAAAAAGTAAGAGCAGAAACAATTTAGGTTTCTGCTTTCTTACTGTAAACTTGCTCATATTACTGCTCTCCTAAATGCTTTACAATATCCTCAATCATTTTTTCTGACCCAATCAATCCGCGTGAAAGTGCCCAATCTCTTCTTTCAACTGTAAACACTTTATTATTTTTCACAGCGTCAATCTCTTGCCATAAAGGATTTTTTTCCCATTCATCTACAATTGTTTCTTCTGTAGCTGGCAGTAAGAAAATCGCTTGTGGATTCGTTTCAACAAGCTGCTCCAAGCTTAACTTCGGATAGGAATCCTCACTTTTTACTGGATCATCAAAGCCAATACTTGTCAGGAAAGATCCTGTATATGAATGATCGGAGTGTGCAAAGAAACCTTCTGGATTCGTTACAGTTGGCAACACGGTAATAGCAGTATCTCCTAGCTTTTGCTTCGCTTCTTCAATTTTTTGATTATGCTCTTCTAAACGGTCTTTACCTTCTTCTTCTTTTCCGATCGCTTTAGCAATGAGTAAATAGTTATCAAGCATTTGATTGTAATTTGCTTGATGGTCATCTAAAACAATTGTAGGGGCAATTTCATTTAATTGATCATATATGTTCTTATGGTGATTTAAATCTGCAATGATTAAATCAGGCTGTAATGAACTAATCATTTCGATATTTGGCTCATAGCGAGATCCAATTGATGTGTAATCCTCTAATTGTTCTCTTACAGTATCCATGAAAAGGTCTGGATCATCATCGTCTGCTATACCTATAGGTTGAACGTCAAGTGTCATAAGTGCGTCTGTATAACTAAATTCTAATACAACAATTTTTTCAGGTTTTTTGTCTAGCACTGTTTTCCCAAGTGCATGTTCAACCTCAATAGCTTCTTCCTTTGCTTCTTTTGGTGCTTCTTTCTTTGATTCATTATTAACGGAATTGCTACAAGCAATAAGACTTAAAATAAATGAACACATAATAGCAAAGCCAAGGAACCGTTTCATCCGCTGGTGCATAATTTGCTCCCCCTTAATTGATTTTGATAATTATTATCAATTAGATTTTATGTGTTATTGCTTTTCTTGAACATATCATAATATAAGAACTAGCATGTCGTATTTTTAGATTTTCTCAACGTTTGCTCGAAAAATCGTCGGAGAGCAGCCAACCGCCTTTTTAAAGCTGCGACTGAAATGGAAATAATCATAGAATCCAACTCGTTTTCCCACTTCCTTCGCCGTTAAGTTTGATTGTGCTAAGTATTGTTTTGCTTTTTCAATTCGAAGTTTCAATAGGTAAGCTTTAACTGTCATACCAGTATGTTTTTTAAATACAACTGTGTAATGACCGACACTTAAACCAGCCCTATCAGCCAGCAGTGGCAGCTTTATTTCAAGCATATAATGTTGGTTCAAATATGATACCGTTTCCTCAATTAAGCTCATCGTAGTATTTTTTTCCTTTTTCATCGCTGACTCGAACAAATAAATAAATAAAATCCTTTCAAGCATAAGTCGTTCTCTAAACGACTGTACCCCAGGGTCCTGTTTATTACTACTTAAGGTACGTATTCGAATAAGCTCGTCAAGCATATAATAAATTTTTTCTTCACTAATTGAATACAAAAGACCACTTAATGCCCACTCTTGATTTTCCGGGAAGAGACGATAGGTAATTAATACATATTCTGCAGACCTTGTTTTCGGAATTTCAATGAGAAATGGGCCTTCCTTTGCATTAAGTGCAAAGCCTTCTGTACAAATTATAGGGGGCTGATTTTCTGGAGTGATGGTTACATGCCCATATTTAACAATGAGGATTGCATGACAGTCTGATTTAGCTGTATGTATTTGCGAAGTCTTAAGAAGAGTTACATCGATTAAGATGGGAATAATGGTAGACAGCTGTTGAAAGCTCATTGGTGAATCATCCTTTTTCTAAAAGTATTTGAAAATTAAGAAGAGACCTTGACTTTTCAGCAAGATCTCAAAACAAGTTCACGTTTATCGTAATCATCACATAAATCATATGTTAAGCAAATTGGGCAGCCTGATTTTGGTTCGATGATAATGCTTGCTTCAATGTCATATACATTCTTTAATGTTTCTTGAGTCATCACCTCTAAAGGCGAACCCGTTTTCACAATGTTTCCAGCATTCATCGTTATTAAGTTATCAGAAAAACGAGCGGCATGGTTTATATCATGAAGAACCATGACAACAGTACGATTTTCTTGTTCATTTAACTTTCTTAAGAGCTTAAGAACATCTAATTGATGAGCCATATCTAAATAGGTTGTTGGTTCATCAAGTAGAATAACGCCTGTATCTTGAGCCAAAGTCATGGCAATCCAAACTTTTTGCCTTTGTCCTCCAGATAATGATTCTACTTCTAAATCGGCAAAAGCATTTACTCCCGTTACTTCTAAAGACCACTCAATCATCTTTTTGTCCTCTTTATTTAAACGCCCCACCCCTTTTTGATGCGGAAAACGTCCATAAGATACAAGCTCATAAACTGTTAAGCCTTGGGGAGCTGTTGGACTTTGCGGCATAAGCGCCATTTGCCTCGCTAATTCCTTTGGTGATTGCTGGTGAATAGATTTTCCGTCTAAGTAAATAATTCCCTTTTTCGGCTTTAAAATACGAGAAATTGTTTTCAATAGTGTTGACTTACCACACCCATTGGGACCAATAATTGTAGTGATCTTTCCTTCAGGTATCTCAACGTTCAAAGAGTTAATAATCACCTTTTCATTATAGCCAACCAATAAATCTTCAACTAGTAATTGTTTCATTTCATCACCTTACCTACTTGATAATAATTCTCATCATTAATTAAAAGTATCTTTTTCATTATTCGCTGTCAATGATTGTTTTTTGAGCGATATATAAGATTCTGTTTTACAGTTGAAAAATTAAGAGTTGATCATGCTTAAGTACACCTAATAGCTGTATAAAAAAGTGAAGTTGTAAATCTTTTACTCAATTTACTGGCCCTTTGAGGTTAGGGGTATTGGGGAGAATCCCCAGGGTCTTAAATGGGCAAGGGATGTCTCCTGCGCCATCTTTCTTCTCCCACCTATTCCATAAAATAAAAAACGACAGGCGAACCTGTCGTTTTCTTCAAATCAAAATCTTTTTTTTATGGTTATTGGTTAACTGTTACTTGCTTGGACGTTGTTGTTACTTTAAAGCCACTTTTCGTGACAATATCCAACGAAATAGAATACGTACCATTTGGGAGACCCGCTTTAGGTGCCCATTGTGTTCTTAGTGTATGTTCATTTTTGACTTCAAATGAATCGACGATTTTTCCACTTGCATCTTTGATAGTAATCGTCCAGTCTACTCGGTTATTAGCAAAACTTAAAATTTTTGCCTGATTAGTACTGTTAACATTATTTACTGGACTTACGCCGTAATAGGAAATGACCATATCTTGATTAATATAACTTGGATCTCCCCAAACTAGGTATGATTGATTATAAGCATAGTCAGATGCTACAACGACAACACTTTTCGGTTCTTCATTTACAATTTTAGAAGTTACTCCTGGTTTTAAGCTTGAATATTTCCCATTATACCAAATAATACTATCATTAAAGCCACTTCCCTTATCATTATCTTCGGCCTTAAAGGATATTTCATATTTACCGTCCTTTGGCTTCACCTGAATATCAGAAATGGTTGGAGCAATGGAGTCTACTTTAATTGGCATTTTAACTATCTGTGGTTTTGCATTTTCATAATCTAATGTCGTTTTAATTACATAACGATAATTTCCGTCAGGTACAAACTGTCCAGATAGATTTTTCATATCCCACATATATCCCTGATATTTATAATCTCTATATCCCATAATATTTTTTCTGAATTTCCATGGCTTTCCTGTGTATTCACTAAAGTCACCTAAATTTTTAATGGAATTTCCCGATTCGTCTTCTACATACATTTCAACTTTTTGTAAATTACGTAATGCTGTAAATGTACCATATACACCATTTGCAAAGAAGTTTGGTGAGAATGCGATACGGTTTGTATCAAATGTTCCAGTAGTTGGGTCATATCCCATTGGATAATTCTCTGATACTTCATCCCAAAGAGCAGTATATCCTAAGAAGGCATCGGTTTCCCATGCTGGAGGATCAATATTTTGTGGTTCATCCCATTTTCCATAGAAGCCCATATAAGGAACGGAAAGTGGAACTGCTTTATCCTGGTCTTCAGCTACTGGAACGAGACGAACAAATCCCTCTACAAAACTATTTTTCTTTAAGGAATCTGGTAACTTTACATTTATAGTCAGCATTTTTGTTTGACCAGGTTGGATTTTAATGGATGCGCCTTCTGTTAGCGTTACTTTTTTATCATTTACCGTGACATCCGCACCATTAATACGTTCACTTGTTAACGTTAAATACTCCTTGGAATCTAAGTCACCATCTTCGTCTAAATCAAATTCTTTCATTTCAGTTTGATCTTTTAATACATCGACATAAACCTTGTATTCAATATCATCACTATTATTTTTACCCTTAGGTATGTCAAATGCTTCTACGTTTAATTTAAAACTTGTATTTTGACCGATTTCCTTTAAAGCTACCGCTCCAGCTTGTTCTAAAGGAGTGTTTCTATTTGCCACAATAACAGGTGTATTAATTGCATTTTGAATTTGCATTAAACCTGATCCTTGTACACGTGGTGAATATGGAACTTCTCCATTTGTTCTTGGATCCATGACAATATTGGAAGTATTCATTAAAGCAAGTTTTGCCTTTAGAACGGTATCTTTAGAATGTGCTAATCCTTTTTCATATAGGGCCTGCATTAACAATGCTGAGCCGCCTGCAACATGTGGAGTTACCATGGATGTTCCACTCATTATTTCATAATCATTTCCTGGTACAGTGGAGTAAATTTTTCCACCTGGTGCCGAAATCTCTGGTTTAAAATCTAATGTATGCGGGGAACCAATAGATGAAAAATGGGACATTGTGTCTTTCGCTGGGTTGTCTACCGAAGTGCCGCCAGCTAATTTCATTTTTACAGTTTGACCACTTGTTAGTTTATTTACTAATGCTTCTCCAGGAACTTTACCTGTAGTCGCAGCTGGAATGCCATATTGACTTAAAAATAAATATGGATAATCAGCCATATTTGTAGGTGGAATAATGATCATAGCTTTTGCGCCGGCTGCTTTTGCTTGAGCTTGAATAGGAGAATAATAAGAGTAACTATTTAATAGCTTTATTACGGCAATTTTTCCATTAACCATCGAAACATTGTTTTTATAGTAATCAGCTTTTACCTTTCCTTCGCCTACATATACCAGTTCATAGGATTCATTTGGTGATAAAAACTTAGATAATTTAAAGTTAAATTTTGGACCAAATTGTGTTTGATCTTGAAATGGAAGTGATAGGCCATTTTCTTCGACTAATGTATTTACATGTAGTTTTGTATTTTCATAGGAAGCGACTGATAAAGCATAAGGACTTACACCAGGTTCACCTACTACTCCTATATCTGGATTTTCTGCATATGGCTGTAAAGAAGAGGGAATCAATGCATTCTTCGTACTGTACGATGCATTACCTGCTGCCACTACAACAAGTGTCCCATTTTCTGATGCGACTCGAATAGCTTTCTGAATCGGATCATTTTCTTCCCCTACATAGCCTGCATCTGAACCTAAGCTCATATTGATAACATCTGCATTCATTGTAATAGCATGCTCAATACCTGCTATAATATCATCCTCATAGGCTCCACCACTATTATCTGAAAATACCTTTTCTGCTAGTAGTTGAACACCTGGTGCTATTCCTGCAACACCACTTTTCGTTTCATCTCCATTTGCTCCAACTGTACCAGCAACGTGAGTACCGTGAGCACTTCCAGTTATCGCGGGAATGACATTCGTATCATTATCTGCCCAATCATAACCTGTAGGGACTTTTTCACTATACCAAACGTCGTTTACTTCCGTTTCTCCCAATTTAGACTCGATTTTTTCTTGAGACCACTTTTGTTTTGCCTTTCCCTCTTCAGTGAGTGTCATATCTTTGTGTGTGTAATCGACCCCTGAATCGATGATAGCGACTAGTAATCCTTCACCCTCATAACCATATTGTTTCCATACCTTTTGAGCTTGGACTAAATCTTTACTTGCTCCCATAGCTGGTTGGAATGTTTTGGCGATATGTACATTAGTAACCCCAGGAATTGACTGGATTTCATTAATATTTTGAAACTCTGTTTCTAAACTGAATCCGTTAAACCCTTCAAAATAACGATGTTTCACCTTAGTTGGCAAATTTGATTTTGAAGCTTTCGCTTTTGAGATTTGATAGATGACTTTGTCTTGCTTTTGCTTCATGATTAATTTTTTATTTTTAGATGTATTGTCCACATCTGTTGGTTGTTCCACTTCTACGATTAGTCGAACAAGGTCATTTGGGTTATAGGCTTTATTCGAACCTTCTTTATTAATATCTTTATTATATAAATCATCACTTCCAGGATCTAACTTGTCCTTATCAAAAAATAAATTCCTTCCTTGTTCCACAATATCTTCAAACGCTTGAGGCTCGGTTGAAGTGTCATTCGTTTCTGCAAAAACTGTGAAAGATGTAAGTATTAAGGATGCGACAGCTGCAGTAGACATGACTTTAAACGCCTTCAATTTACTTTTTTTCATTTACGTCTCTCCTTTTTTGAGTTTATATTTATTCCACCATGATTATGAGATTATTAAACTTATAAAATGATAGCGTAAATAAATATAATTCAAATTGTACAGGCACCATAAAATATAGTAAATTGGGGGATTTAAGCATGGTTCGATAGACTTATTTTTTTATATCTCAATAAAAAATTTTGTCATTTAAGCAATATTAAAATAGAACTTTAAGTTATTTTGTCGAAGTTATGATTAGTAGTAAAATGATTACTTTTAAAATGGGGGAAATAAGCATAATTAATTAACTTTTATGATTTTTCTGAAAATGAAGTTTAGTAAAATAAGACCAAAGACCTGGCTACTAAATAACATTCTGAAGCCTTTCAAGATATTAAGAAAAGCGCAAGCGCCCGTTTAGCGACGTATGGATTAAGAAAAAAACGCTATTCTTTCCAATTATTTTAGAAGAATAGCGTCTTTTTCGTTATAGAAAGGTAAGTGCGTCTTACTTAAATCGGCATGAGACAAACACATTATGAACTAATAGAGAATTTAAATGCTAGGCTGAGATTTGCAATTCTTTTAAAATATCTTGCAGTGTCTTTCCATCAACTTGTTGGAAAGGTACTGGTGGATTGTCAGCTTCATGGTTTTGTTTTAGATAGTTTCTTTCAACCCAATACATATCATTTGCATCCACAATTCCGTCGAAGTTAATATCAGCGGCTCTGTTATTTGTATTCCAAGCCTTTTGAATTTCGAGTGCATCCTGAACATCGATCACATGATCTTGATTCACATCGCCAGCAACAGCATATTCCCAAAAGTAATGACTGCCACCACTATAGTATTGACGAAGCTGTCCCAAAATGATTCCATTCTTCTCGACCCCAATTTGAATTTGTCGTTTCATCATAAAATGTCCTGGCAATTTCATTTCCCAAGTGAACGGTTTGTCAGTAATTGGAAGTTTAGAAATACGGTAATCTCCAGTTCTACCAATGGTCGATGTGCCATCAAACACAGTGCCGTTCGCATCGATTAATCGAATAGATGCACCAAGTTTTGTCCAATCTTTTAATGGCACGGCAGATCCTCTTATTGCTCCAGTTACATCCGAGAAGGTTGACTGTAGTTGCCATTCCATTCCCGCAGAAGAGACGGAAATACGATTACCCAGATCATTCGTATAAGCAACGGTCGGATTTACGGCTGCACTTACTGCAAATGCTGTATCCTTCACTTTCAATGTCAGATTGATTGCAGGAATATTTCCGCTCACCGTTTTTGTTCCATCTATAGTCAGCTTCACTTTTGAAGTGTTGCCTGTCGTTTCAACATTCACCACGGCAGCACCGTAATTCGCAAGGGCATCATTCCCCTTTACTTCTACAATATCAAAGCTTTGGCCAATGTTAGTGAGAGTCCACTCTGCCGTTTTTAACTTTTGTACGTTATTTAAGAAGAGGGTGGTAGATACCGTATCTCCCATTTTTACGTTTGTTTTGTCAGTCTTCATATATCCGTACGGTGTACCCGCTTTAACAAAGTAGTAATTTTTCTTTGGAGTCGGATTTTTGGCTCCATCTAGTCCATTTAATGTAAAGCGATTGAATGGGTTGGTTTCATTTATCGGAAAGTCAAAATCTACCGTTCCATCTGTCCCAACAGGAAGGAGAGGCTTAGAGCTTCCGTTAATAGAATACTTGACGGAGTTGATTGACTGATTTACATTCATTCCCGATGCCAACATCTTTTCCACTTCTTCATCTGTAACTTTAACATGAAGAGGAACTGTTTTTTGTCCCGGCTGATATTCAAAGACAGGTGATTCATTTCCATCTAAAGTTGTTGTCATCGTTGAGCTGTTAGGGTCAACATATATATCATTATTCGTTGTAAAAATATGATCACGTTCACTTGTACCAATAACTTTAATCCGGTAATATCCAGGTTTTACATAACTCTGTTGAGAGGAGATAGGCTTTTCTGGATTTCCAGTAAACGCATAGTATCTACCATCAAATATCCTATCAACATAATAGTTCGTATTATCATACAAATCTTCCGTATAAATCGTTTCTAAAAATCCTATATCCTCTCCAGTTTTTCCATCAACCACAACTAAATCCAGCCATTTCATAGGAGACTTTAATCTGAAATTCAATTTTTCATACCAGGTAGTACTAGTTGGGCTCACTTGTAAATGGTAAGGTGAAATTGTATTTGAAGAAAGGGAAGCAGAGTCAATTCCTTCCTCAGTTGTTCGAACGCTAAACGGAATCCGATATTGTTCGTTTTTGTCGTCTTGGTTTGTCATGTTAACATAGCCTTCATAAATGCCGGCTTTGGCAGTCGCAGGAACCGTTATGGAAACAGGCACTTTTTTTGTTTTAAAAGATTGAACCGGAATAACCTTCGGAATATCTACTATCACCTCATTAGAACTAGCATTTAGTGATCCACTGATATCTGTTTGAAATTGGACATCCACATCAAACTTTTTCTTTTTATCTTCTAAATTTGTAATATTTACAGTCTTTTTAATAATAGTTTCTTCGTTTGCATAATGATTACCGAAACTAATCCCGCCTGTCTCTTCTTTCATTACAATGTTTTCTTCATTTACGCGAATTGGAGTTTCATCTTGAACTTGAAGCTCCATTCCTGCGTGGATGGCACGATATGGATCGACACGACCTGCTCCTACTTCAAATACACTATATTGGTCTGCTAATGGTTTAGCTGTATTCATCAAAATCGTTTTAATATCACTTGGCTCGAGATCAGGATTTGCCTGTAGTAATAAAGCAGAAATTCCTGTTACATGAGGTGCGGCCATTGATGTACCAGACATGCGGTTATAAGCGTATTGATAATTAGATGGATCATTTTGATAAACCGAATAAGCTGGAACGCTTGATAAAACGTTCACACCTGGGGCGGTGATTTCTGGCTTCATATCGTAATTTTTGCGTGATGGCCCGCGAGAGCTGAACCAAGCAAGCTTATCACCTTCTGTATATTCTTCTTTAAAATTTTTAAAAGTCAATTTCGTATTGCCTGTAGCTAATTGTGCTTTTAACTCCAATCCTTGCTCATAGCTAATGGAAAAAGCAGGAATGAAGTTTTGATCCTCTCTTACGAAAGGGTTTGTCCCGCTATTTGGGATATTGTGATATGCGATGATGGCAGCTGCACCGTTATTCTTGGCATAAACGGTTTTAGTTTGAGTCCCAATAACGCCGGTACTCACGAAAACGATCTTTCCAGCGACATCCTTCCCAACGTAATCGGATTCCAAACCGACCCCTAAATCAATGACCTCATATTGATGATTGTTAAAAACACTCAAATCGGTCACTAAATCACTGTATAGATTGCTTAAAAGAAATTCTGTCGTAGAACCAGATACTACTCCAGTATATTGCGCTACCGGAATTGGTGTACTGCTAGCTCCAACCGTCAATGCTAAAGCAGCCGCTCCCGGAGAGCCAAGAGTATACGAATAAGGTCCAGAGTTACCAGCCGAAACAACCACGGTCACACCATTTAAAACCGCATAGTTGATAGCTGTACTTGTAGGATACTGCGGATCATTGATGTTGATCCCTAATGATAGATTGATAACATCCATGCCATCGCTAACTGCTTTTTCTATACCCGCTAGAATATCTTCCAGTCCACCCGTTCCATATGGCCCTAAAACACGATATCCATAAACTTCAGCTTCAGGTGCAATTCCTTTTACAGCTACACCGCTCGTATTTTTTGCTCGCCCTGCAATCGTACCTGAAACATGCGTACCATGATTCGTATAATATGGTGAACCACCTTCACTAGTCTCTGGAAGTCCAGACTTTTTCCAATCGTCGTATGATGTTTCCATTGGATCAAGATCGTTATCTACAAAATCATATCCACCCTTAAAAGCACCTTTTAAATCAGGATGGTGATAATCGATACCTGTGTCAATGACTCCGACCTTCACTCCTTTTCCTGTAATACCCTCTTTATGTAACTTGTCTACACCTAGAAAAGGAATACTCTCTATTCTTTTAGTAGATTCTTCTTCTTCACTAGAATCTGATTGGATTGGCGGATCGATAGTAAATGTAACACTTTTATAAACTGCTTTTACAGCATCTGATTGAAGTAGCGACTCTACTTCATTTGCGGGTAGTTTCATAGAAACCCCGTTGTAGGCTGTTTTAAAGGAACGCGTTATTTGATAAGCCTTTTTTCCACTTTTTTCTAGAGTGGATGGCAAAATTCTCTTTACATCCTCTTCAAAAGTAGCGTGCTCATGGTCAATTTTGTTTTTCGCTTGCACAGCTGTTAATTTCTTTCCCTTTAATGCAGCATCAAGAACCGCAACTTTCTCAGGCTTGGTCTTAAACTCAACAATAACAGTGATTTCATTATCACTCTTTAATTCTTCTTCATTAAATCCTTGTGGCCCATAGTTTTCGGAGGCTTGAAGCTTAGTCAGCGCCTCCCGCTGCTCTTTAGTCAGAGAAGCCAAGATTTGTTCAGACTTTGTACTTGATACAGATCCACTTTGAAAAAGTGGTAATAGAGTCTCCTCAGCACGTACTTTAGTTGGTAGACTAAGATATGTGATTGATAGACTGCTAGAAAGCAAACCTAGCCCCAATGCAAGCGTTGTCACTTTTTTAATAAACTTCTTTTTCATTCTCTTTTACCTCTCCCCCATTAAAATATTATGATAAAAATTTTCCCCCTCGCAGGATAATACATACAATTTAAATGTAAGTGCATCTTTAAAGAGTGTAAATGGGGGGATTTCACATGATACTTAATCTTTAATTTGGAAAATTTAATAAAAAAATTGTATTAAAGTGATATTAACAAAGAATTTTTGTTTTTTTATAGGAGAATGTTACGAATATTGTCGAATTTTCATTTTAGTAAAAGGCTTAAATTGGGGGAATATAGATAATTTTAATAATATAGTAGTTTAAGGAGACTACTATATTATTTTTCCTTCGGTTTCAGGAATAAATAATATGATCACCAATTCTGCTTCAATGTATATTTAGCTTCATATTGGGGAGATGGGCAACATCTTCTTCAAAAGGCACCGGACAAAACCGGTGCCTAGTACTTACAGGGTATTTGATTAAAATTCATAAAACCATTAAGAGATCTATAAATTCTAAAATGAGAATACCAAAATGACCGTTATTTTCTTAATAAGTTAGCTGACAAAATGTTAGAGCTCACTCCAACGGGGGCTAATTCTATAATGGAATAACATACATTTCGAGATGAACCACCTAATTGCCTTTTTTTACTCCAGAATATGGCCCGATTGCGGAACAACTCTATTGTCACTCAACAATTCCCTAATCCACCTTTTAATTCAGATGTACTTTTCCTTTCACTATAAAAACACCCCTTTAGATAGCTATATCCAAAGGGGCAAAGCATCGTAACTTTTTTTCAAACATCACGACTTTATTCAAAACATCGATTCGCGATTGTTGTTATAAAACTGAATAATAAAGTTGTTTGATTTTAAAGCCGAATATCTATGTTAACCCCAAAATTTATAAAGTGAATTTACCACCATGATAACAATAGTAAGTTTCAGCTTTAAGGTTTTTAACCTTTCTCAAAGACCATTGCGCTTTCTCAACATTTAAACAAAAGTGTGGATTAGCAATGTTCAATTCATGATCTTCATTAACAGCTGCATCACCTGTAATTACACTTTTTAAGCTTGGAAAATACAATGAAATATGCCCTGAAGTATGCCCTGGTGTTGCTACTACTCTGCATTTGTTATCTAAAATCATATCACCATCATTTACCTTTTCATCAATTGAAACATGCTTCAAATTTTTTAATTGATGTATAAACCATTTACCAAATTCAATTTCTTTATTTGGCATGTTTTCTAGCATTTCTTCGGCTTGAACCAATCTCTCTGACTTCATTTCCCCACTAATGTATTTTGATTCACTTTCACTAGCTATAATGTTAATCCAAGGATACTTTTCTTTGAAATCATATAGGGAACCTATATGATCATCATCATAGTGAGTAATGATTATATTCTTTAAATTCTTCAATTCATACCCATTTTTAAAAATTTCATTTTCAATTAAAGGTAAGAAATTTGTATACCCTGTATCGACCAAAGTTAGTTCATTATTCAATATAATTAAGTTAGGATAAATGTAATTTTTTTGTCTATTAAATTCAAATTCAATTGGCAGCTCTATTATCTTCATTTTTCTTCCTCCATACTGCATGTTTGTGAAACATTCAATAACCGAATATTCCATATACTTATTATACATGATATGGAAAAAGGGGATATAAAACCTTTCATGTCGGCTAATTTTTAAACAACTATTATATTTTTTAAACGACTTTATTATTTTTCATACAACTTTATTATTCGTGAATAGTTAATCCCTATTTTCCCAAAAAAACCACTAGTTACTAACCTAATCCCAAGATTTAGAATGAAACTTAGGTGATTCTAATGTACATTTCTCCAATGCTTCTTCATAAATCAGATGAGGCTTTTACAAATCCAGACTTCTTATGTGAACTAAAACTTGACGGAATACGGCTGACACTCTCCAAATTTGAGGGGAACGTCAGATTATATACACGCCATAATAATGAAGTTACTGCAAAGTTTAAGGAGCTGCACCGTATAGACGCACCTGACGGAACGATTCTTGACGGTGAGATTATTGTTTCTGACCGTAAAGGACGGCCAGACTTTGAAGCAATTATCTATATTCAGAAGTGATAAAAAGCTTTCATAATAATGTTAAATCATTGTTTACATACAAACATAGAAAAGTGATTGCTCGATATGAAGTGGGAATTGAACCGCTTCTTTTTTTTGTTCAGCTTGGTGGCTGATTGGCAAGATCCTTCCACACCTGTCACTCAAACCAGCACTATAAAGCCCCGCATTGATTAGACACCGGAATCAAAGTTATGATGGATGTAGTTAGTGAAGAAATGCTTTTAAACTCACGGGCAGTTTTATGGAAGAAGGAGTTTGTGTATTATTTGTAGAAGTTTAAAAAGTTACAAACGAATGGGTTTGAGGAATTTCTCTGAACGACATAATTTTTATTTTAGGAGGGAACAACATGGAAGTTTTTGCAGAATATTTAGCGCATATTGATAACCCGCAACATCGGGCCCGAACGGAAGGTTTTGGCTTGGGTAACTAAGAAATTTCCAAATTTAATGCCAAAAATTGCGTGGAATCAGCCTATGTTTACCGATCACGGCACATTTATTATTGGCTTTAGCGTAGCCAAACATCATTTGGCTGTTGCCCCTGAAAGGGCAGGGATTAATCATTTTTCTGATGAAATTGTGCAGGCTGGCTATGATCACACCAAGCAGTTGGTACGTATCCAGTGGGATAGTCCGGTTGATTTCTCATTACTTGAGAAAATGATCGAGTTTAATATTTTGGATAAGGCAGACTGTTCAACTTTTTGGCGGAAATAATTATTAGCGTATAAGCAACCACTTTTCGAGAAATTGAGAATGATTATTCTTGACTGTCAGCTGATCGAAAAATTGAAGAGGGGTGTTCCTTGATGACAAATAGTAGAATGAATCCTAAGGTTGATGAATTTTTAAGTAAAGCTAAAAAGTGGAAGGAAGAATATGAGCAGTTGAGAAATATCGTTCTTGACTGTGAGCTGACCGAAGAATTTAAGTGGATGAATCCTTGTTACACGTTTGAGAAAAAAAACATAGTTTTAATACATGGATTCAAAGAATATTGTGCGCTTCTGTTTCACAAAGGTGCCTTGTTACAGGATGCCCATGGGATTCTAATCCAACAAACGGAGAATGTACAGGCGGCGCGCCAGATTAGGTTCACCCATGTTAAAGAAATAGTTGAAATGGAAACCATCTTGAAAGCCTATATTTATGAAGCCATTGAAGTTGAAAAAGCCGGTTTGGAAGTGAATTTTAAAAAGAATACAGAAATCATAATTCCTGAAGAACTTCAAAATAAATTCGATGAAATCCCTGCCTTGAAAACCGCTTTTGAAGCATTGACGCCGGGACGACAAAGAGAATACATTCTTTATTTTTCTAAAGCCAAACAATCCAAAACTCGAGAGTCAAGGGTTGAAAAATGTATGCAGCAAATTCTCAATGGAAAGGGATTAAATGATTGCACTTGTGGACTATCTCAAAAGCAGCCCTACTGTGACGGCTCGCACAAGTACATTCGATAAGAAAATAAATTAATCAAACTTTAAGATATTACCACACTTTGCGTTCATTCGAACTTCTTTTTAGATCGCAGGTAACACTCAATCAAATAATTTAAAATGGAAAAAAACAAAAAAGTGATCCGTAGAGTATAAGCAAACTACCGTGTAACAGGCTTACGCATTACCAGCTAAGAAAAGAAAAATACTGCACACAAAAGTGTACCCTTTGGCTTTTTGCTGAAAGGTACGCTTTGAAAAGCATTGCTTCAAGAGATATTGCCTTCAAATGAATATATTGTTTTTGTACAGTATTTAGAAGGTCATGGGGAACAATACTTTAATCTTGTAAAAGAACAAGGTCCTGAAGGCATTGTCTTGAAAAGAAAGGATTCTAAGTATTCTCCAGCCACACGATCTAATGATTGGTTAAAGGTTATTAATTATCAATATGAGGACATTGTCATTACTGGATTGAGAAAAAGTAAATTTGGCGTGCTCCTTTCTTTTGAGGATGGTTCGTCAGCTGGGATCATGGAGTTCATGAAACCTTCAGACCGTAAAAAGCTTTATTCTGAATATAAAAGACTCGTTGTTGATGAAAGCAGCGATTATATATATCTAAAACCGAGGCTAAAAGGAGTCGTAAAGTATAGCAACCTTACAAGAAGGGATTCTTACGGATACCTTCTTTTGAGCATTGGACAGCATAAAAGCCCTCCTAACGGAAGGCTTTTTCTATTTTTTTTGACACTTAGGGTACGGAAAAGATTCGAGGAATGAGGGGCCACTATGGAAAATATTTATAGTGGGCCCCAGTCTATCATGTAGGGTTCCCGTCATAGTTTCCGTTAATTTCTATTTCAGCATCAAACAGTGCTTCGTCTTTTTCAGGATTATCGGGGTCAATATATGTTCTACAAGGATTCTTTTTTCTTTGTTGAGAACTCTAAGAAAATGAATATAACGTTTTGTTCTAATAAGTTTTTCAAATAAAACGTAATGATGAATGAGAGGTATTACATAGTAACTAACGCATCAGATTGTTAAAGATAGCTTTTAATATGGTTCTGGTGCAAAGATAAAATAAAAGAGAATAAAGCGCATATATTCCTAGCGGAATCGTATCTTATGCTGTAAGCCCAAACAATTGATGGATGAATTCTTTCTGATTTTGGACAGACTGATCCCGCAAATCAATCTGTTCTTTTTTAATCATATGCATGGCTTCTACTCCTGAAAGAATGGATGTAGCAGTGTCAAAAGACTTGAACCCTAACATAGGAAGGACTCGCTTCTTAATGAATCGATGATCCTGTTCCACGATGTTGTTCAGATATTTTACTTGCCTTATTTGGATGCCTTCCAGCATCTTTTTTTCGTTTTTCAGCTGTTGAATAGCTACTGGATAAGCTGGATTTTTATCTACTGTTATTACACGAGGTTTGGCAACATACGAAAAAGCCAAGGCTTTTTTCAAGTAGCGCTTGGCTGATTTGGCATCTCTCGTTTTACTAAGGAAAAAGTCAATGGTATTCCCATCTGAATCGACTGCACGATACAGGTACATCCATTGTCCTTTTACTTTTATGTACGTTTCGTCCACTCTCCATGAGTCATTGGTTTGTTTGAGATGACGTCGGATTCTCTTATCCAACTCAGGACCATATTGATGTACCCAACGCATAATGGTTGTGTGAGCAATGGACAGACCTCGCTCCTCCATCATTTCCACCAAATCACGAAAACTTAGGGTGTACCGTAGGTACCATCTTACCGTTAATAAAATAATATCAGGCTGATAGTGCTTCCATTTGAACAAATTTTCCTTTTCCATACTGATCACGCACCTTTTTAGAGTAATAGTATCAGTATGTCCAAGATTTAGAGATTACTTGCACCAGAACCTTAGTAGCTCTTCCATGACCACTTATATATTTTCCATTGATATAGCCTTCATAGAAATATGTATATGTACAAGTTGCTGAGTTACTTGTTGTGAATAGCCATTTCACATCTTTTGCTTCATAATTTTCGTTTTCAACCAATGACCAAGCGTTCTCAAAGTATGTTTGGATTTCTTCGTGAGTAGTACAATTTCGATCTGTGAAGAAGTAAACAGCATTAGGGTGCAGCACTTTTCTGACTTCGTCAAAATTGTGAGTATTTGTTGCTTTGATGTAATTTTGTAATACTTCCATTTTAAGTCCTCCCATTGTCTTTTTTAAATAAGTCTAACACAGTTTTATTAGTTGATTGGTGAGAAATAGGGAGTGGTTATTGCACAGTACGAACATTATATGAACTAAATATCCTTTTTTCAGTACTGATAACATCGCTTATGTCAACAAAAAGAGGTTGGGTACCTTTTGGACGTCCAAAAGATACCCAACCTCTTTCATTGCCTATAATTACTGTTTATGTTAACTAGATTTGTATAGAGTATACATACTAAAAATATCTTTTTGTTAGGAGATAACTTTTAATAGATAAAATGAGAAAAAATGGTTGATTCACCTGATCAGTTTGTCCGTTTCACTATGGATAAATCAGAATAAAATATATTACCAAAAAGAAAAGGAGGCACTAATAAATGAGTAATAAGATCACATCAGGTCCATTTTTTGTACCATTATTTATTGACGGTACTAGTAATCTACCTGTAGATCGTTTAGTGATTGGTCTTAAAAATCCTACTGATCAACCTAAAACTGTTCGTGTAACAGTTGACCGTTGTGCAGGTACTTTATTCCCAACTACTGCTCCAGAGACTACAATTCTCAACCAACTAGTAACTCTACCGTCAGAACACTGTACAGTTTTAAGAGTATTGGATGGCCCTTCTACCTTCCAAAGTGGTGACATGCTTCGTGTAACCGTTGAAGGTGATACAGATGAAGAGGCAGAAGGCATTGAAGTGGCATTGTTCGGTGGTAATGATGGACGTCCAACTGTGTCAATGGTGTTTAAACATGAAGACTTTATCGAGGTAGATGAAGATTAACTTAGACTAAATCTAACAGATCTTATGTCACGACAAAAAGAGGTTGGGTCCCTTTTGGACTCTAAGAGGGACCCAACCTCTTTGCTCTCTCTTACATGCCGAAATAATCATCCGGCACATCCTTCCCGAGCTGCCGTAGTGCCTTGTTTATCTTCGTAACTAGAATAGCCTTGTTTAGAAAACAATTCAATTCCTGCTTGAATTAATTTGTTAATGGTGTCTTCTGGTCCATTTCATTTATACGATATTCGGAATCTAATAAATAAGTAAAGTAGATTTTTAAAGGAGGTGTAAGAACATGAATAAAGCGTTAATCGTTTTAAATTATTCAGGTACTGATCCCATATTACCTCTTGAACAAATTATAGAAGACCTATTATCACAAGGATACCAAATAAAACAACAATTAAATTTTAATAATGGCTTAACATACATTCTTGAGAAAGAGTACAGCAGTTAGTCGTTAACAAATAATCAAAAATAATTTTGGAGGTTTGTAAAATGTCAAAAAAGAAAATATCCACGGGACCTTTTTACGTCCCATTGTCTCCTAATGCGAGCGAATTTAACTTTTTCGGAAGAGTCAATAACGGTCTGAATATCGTTTTTAAAAATCATACAGATGACACGAGAATAGTTAAGGTAACTGTAGATGAGTGCACTTTAGCGCTTTTTCCAACAACAAGCGTTGAAGGACCACCTGCTTTACCGGAAACAACGGTTATACTACAACCCAATGAATGCACGATAGTAGCGGTACCAATTACCTTTTTTAATACTTATCGTGTAAGCATTCGAGGTGATATCGATCTAGATGCGGAAAAAATGGAAGTTAGCGTAACTGGAGGAAGTGTGAACGCAGGAGGAGGATATGTAGAATTCGCTGACCCGACCCTCTTCTTCCGTCTAGATGATTTTGTTAAAGAAGATGATGATTGAACATTACAACACTAATAGATAAAACTAATTATTTACTTTTTAAGAGGGGTAATTCTTTAATGAACTAACGAATGCGTTAGTTCATTAGAGAACACAATAATGATCAATATTTTTTATTAAAGAATAAATCCAATTAAATATTATAAGGGCATACCCCTCCGAATAAACATCCCCATAACGGTTTATGCAATGCCTCATTTAGGTGAGGCGGAATTCCTTTGCCGGATGAGTTTTTTCAATTTTATTTTTTCTTTTTCGAAGTCTTCTTCTTTATATTCCTCAGAGGAGACATTTATATTTAAGGCCTCGTATAATCCTGCTCTAACCCCTTCAAAGATTGATAATGCCTCTTTTTCATTCATATTGAACTCTGTTTTTAACTGTTCAATCGATTATTTTTTTATAAACCAATCAGGCTTTGGACCTTTTGATTTTCTAAAGTAAGAAATCAAGTGCAGCAATATCACAGACTCTTCAGATGTACTCGCAGCCATCTCCTGACCCTTAGAGGCATTTAAAACTGTCGTTATGTATCCAATAGGATTTTCAATACGGTCCTTATGTGAAGCTTATTCGCAGCCTAAATTACGATCCGTTAACTACCGATAATCCCTGGTTATGGTAACAAAACGAGGTTGAGTACCTTTTGGACGTCCAAGAGGTACTTGTCACTTTAGGAGTTATTTTGCACATCCAACCTTAAAAACCCAGCATCTTCTCATGTGAAGATGCTGGGTTTCTTGATTATCTACATCAATCATTTTTAGAACATTTCGGATCTTACCCCAGTAAAAAAGCGACTGCTCTTTGTTCAGCAATCGCGCCCGATTGCTGAACAAGAAAAGCAGATTTCTTTAAATGCCTTTTACACCGTCATAGGTAGTCAATGCAACTTATACACTGTAAAAACCCCCTTCAGAACTTGCGTTCTGAAGGGAGTTCTTGTTCACATAACCTAAGTGATTTTACTGAAAAATATTTTGTAAATTTGAAACCTCTGATGAGTTAGCAGATAAAGTATTATTTGATTGATTAACATCTAGATTTTCTGAATGCTCCAAATCTGTATCTATAATTTCCTTAAGAACATTTTTATCTTGCCATTTAGCAACAGCTTGATGACCTAATTTTGAACATCACGTACAAGGGCACCAAGTTCCCTCATTAGCTTTTGTGTATCGGCAGCTGTGTTTGCTGCATCAACGGCCATCCAAGCTTTCTCTCTGTCTGCTTTAGATTGTATATAAAATTCTCGCTAAAAGTCCAAGGTTTATGTCAGCAGAAACTCCAACAGCACTATTTCCATCATTACTAGCCATAATTCTTAAATCTATTTGTGTATATTTTTTTACCAGACCAGAGTAGATCATAAAGAATGGCCCACCTATGAATAAGATAGTTGCAAGGATCGATATGAAAGAATCACTCACAGTCGTTAAAAGATAAGAGAAAATTAATTCGATTGGCAAAAGAAATAATCCTCCTAAAACCTTGAAGATATTTACCTTTTTACCTATGTAAGAAATAACTCCAGTTACTTTATCAATACTTACATCCCTAATTGTAAAAAATTCATTCACCTTTGTTTCACCAACAAAAATGATTCGATGTGTCGTAACGATAAAATATCCTATTGTGGATGATTTTGGTTTTCTCAACTGTGTATTTGGAGCCAACATAGATAAAAAGTGTTGCGGACCTACAACGGATGCTTTGTATTTCTTGATAACTTGTTCTTTTTCGGATAAGCAAACTGGTATGTCAACACTAAACTAAACAGTTTTCTTAAGGTGTAAATTTTTGTATTCTCGTGGGCTTAAATAACCCAATGTTCCATGAATTCTTGTTCCATTAAACCAGTTCACATAATCAAATAGTTCCCTCTTTAAGTCGGATAGTGATTCGAAGTGGCGTTTTTTCACAAACTCTGTCTTGATAATTTTAAATGTTGCCTCCGCAACCGCATTATCATATGGGCAGCCTTTCATACTCATAGAACGCTTGATTTCAAACGTTTCTAAGGCTTCGTCAATCAATTTATTCTTGAATTCACTTCCACGATCCGTGTGAAATAACTTGATCTTGTTTAGATCAATTTTTATCGAAGAAATCGCTTGATACACAAGCTTTGCGTCCTTCTGTGGACCAGCACTGTATCCGATAATTTCCCGATTATAAAGATCAACAAATACACATAGGGACATGTCCGTCAGTTTCTACAATTTTGTAACATTTCCCTGCTTCCTTTTGTACATATACAGCATACCTAAAAAAGGCTTTCCACAGGAATGGAAAGCCTTTTTACTTATTTATCTTTAACTCTCAGAAGCCTTAAACCATTTAACGTTACGATCAGTGTAGCTCCCATGTCCGCAAAGATGGCAATCCATAGGGTTAGCCATCCTGGGATGACCAGTAATAATGCTAAAAGCTTAATTCCTAAAGCGAACGTAATATTTTGTTTGATAATCGCAAGTGCTTTGCGGCTAAGTTCAATTGTGAAAGGAAGTTTCTTCAAATCATCTCCCATTAATGCCACGTCTGCTGTTTCAAGAGCAGTGTCTGTTCCAGCTCCGCCCATCGCAATCCCAACTGTTGCTGAGGCAAGAGCTGGTGCATCATTAATACCGTCTCCGACCATTGCGACTTGACCATATTCATCTCTCAATTGCTTTACCGTGTTTAGCTTATCTTGAGGAAGCAATTCAGTCTGAATATCAGTAACGCCTACCTCATTTCCGATGGCACTTGCGGTTCCTTTATTATCACCCGTAAGCATGATTGTCTTTTTAATGCCTAAATCATGCAATCTTTTCACTACATACTTAGAGCTTTCGCGAACTTGATCAGCTACAGCTAAGATTGCGAGAAGGGTTTCCTTCGTACCAATCAGCATAACTGTTTTACCTTGATTTTGTAAGGATAGAATGCGATCTTTCATTTCAGTAGTCATGTGGGTTAGAAACATTTCTTCAAATAACTTAGGGCTGCCGATGTAATAATGATTTCCATCAACGATCCCTTCAATTCCCTTACCAGTAATGGATGAAAAATTTTCTACTTTCAAGTGCTTATAGTCGATACCTTTATCTTCAGACTTCTTCATAATGGCTGACGCAAGAGGATGCTGGGAACCATATTCCAAAGCCGTTATAATCGAGAACAATTCTTTTTCGTTCCCTTTAAGGTTGACCATTTCAAAGTCGGTGACAACAGGTACACCTTTTGTTAAGGTGCCTGTTTTATCAAAAGCGATTGCCTTTAATGCACCCATTTCTTCTAAATATATACCGCCTTTGATTAAGACGCCGTTCTTCGCAGCGTTCCCAATGGCAGTTACGATGGATACTGGTGTAGAAATAACTAATGCACATGGACAGCCAACAACTAATACCGCTAAACCTTGATAAATCCAAGTATCCCAGCTTGCATCAAAGAAAAGGGGAGGAAGAACCGCGACTAGGAATGCTACAACCATGATCGCAGGTGTATACCATTTTGCAAATTTATCAACAAAAGCTTGGGAAGGAGCACGTTCTGCTTGAGCTTCTTCAACAAGATGAATAATCTTTGCAATCGTTGTATCATCGACATGCTTTGTCACTTTGACTTCTAATAAACCTTCTGTATTTAACGTTCCTGCAAAAACCTCATCATCCATTCTTTTTTCAACAGGCACAGATTCTCCAGTAATCGCAGCTTGGTTGATGGACGAATTTCCTTTAACAACCATACCGTCCATTGCGATTTTCTGACCAGGTTTTACAATCATGATGTCTCCGACTTGAATATCATCCACTGCAATCATACTTTCAGTGCCATTGCGTCGAATAAGTGCTTCTTTTGGAGCTATATCCATAAGAGAACGTATCGATTGCCGTGCTTTATCCATCGAATAAGACTCTAACGCTTCACTGATGGCGAACAAGATAACAACAATCGCACCTTCGCTCCATTCCCCAATAATAGCTGCTCCGATGATGGCAATTGTCATTAAGGTTTTCATATCAAATTCGAAACGAAATAAATTCTTGAACCCAACAATAAATAATGAGTAACCTCCAATGATGATGGCGGCTAAAAAGGCAAGAACGGACTGAATGCTTTCTTCTCCATACATCATCATGGATAGATAACCGATAGCAATGAATAAACCGGAAGCTAGGAGCGACCCATACTTTTTCAAGAAAGGTTCTTTGACAGCCTGAATTTTCTCTTTTTCAGGAGTTAGTTTTAGATTTTCAAATGCTCCTGCTTTTTCAAGTTCTTTTATGCTTGCGTTTCCTACTACCATTAACTTGGCAGCACCGAAATTCACTTTCGCATCTTGAACACCATCTAATTCTTTTACATTCCGTTCAAATTTACCTGCACAGCCTGCACATGTAAATCCTTGAACACGATATACATTTTTTTCATCCATTTGTTCCAAACCTTCAGTTGACACGAACACTCAACTCCCTTTGATGAGCAAAAGCAATTTGTATAAGCTGTTTGACATGGTCATCATCTAAAGAATAGTAGACCAACTTTCCTTCTTTACGAAATTTAGCTAATCCTAAATTTTTAAGAAGTCTTAAATGGTGAGAAGCTGTCGCTGTCGTTGCACCAACAATGTTTGCGACATCACAAACACATAACTCCTCTTCAAGAGAAAGGGCATATGCAATTTTCACTCTTGTATCATCCGATAATGCTTTAAAGATTTTGGCAACAGGTGTTGTATCTTGTGTTTCAAGCTCCATTTGCACTCGTTTTACCTTTTCTCCATCAACGCAAGTTACCTCACATACATCTTGGTTTTTCATTCTCTCACCTCAACATTCAAACATTCATTTGATTATTAGTATATGGAGCATTACACTAATAGTCAAACAATCTTTTGAATAATATTTCTTTGTCATCCAAACAAAGGAACAGTAGGGAGGGTATTTTAAATGATATACGATGTCGTTGTGATTGGTGCCGGACAAGCAGGTCTTGCGATCGGATACTTCTTAAAGAAAGCAAATGTATCATTTCTTATTTTGGACGAAGCCAGCATGATCGGTGAAAGTTGGAGGAAAAGGTACGATTCCCTTACATTATTTACTCCTCATTCCTATAGTTCGTTGCCAGGCTTGCCTTTAGATGGTGATTCTAACAACTCGAAAGTGATTTTGAATAGGGTCACATAATGAACCATACACGATTGGATTCCGCCACAATTTTATTCATTTCTTCCAGCTGCTGTTCGTCTATGACCGGCTCGGAAATGATCATAATATTCTTCGTGAAAAAAATAACGCAGTGCTTTAACTTGTTCCGGAAGCATCAAGCTGGTCCATTTGATATTACCCTCGATCATTGATACTCATCTTTTATCCCTCCTTATTAAAAGGATAAACAAACGTTCTTATTATACTAATTTCTTTCTTTCCATTTAAACATCAAAAAGCAGGTATCCCTTTTCGGATTCCTGCTTTTCTTTTTAATTGTATGTGTCTTAGATTAGACCAAAGAATCGTATTGTAACTGTAGAATTATGTTTTTTTTTGTAAACAAAAACATGTTGACAGTTAACTTGGTTCCACCTTAAAGTATAGGTTATACACCAAAAAGTTTCCTTAGGTAAACTTTTTTTAAGAGGAGGTCAAGTTATGTCTGAAGAAAAAAAGATTTCTCGCAGAGATATTTTAAAGATTGGATCAGCTGGAGCATTTGGGCTTGCAGGCAGTTATTATTTAAATCATTTATTTCCATTTTCCACTGTAGCCAAAGCATCTGGTCATACGTCTCATAAAACCAGCAATCATTCAAATCATGCTAATACGGGTGATACATCGAAGACCACAGGATATAAAATGGCGGAACGCCTCCTTACTGAATTTGATTATGGAAAAGTTTCCATCCTCCCCAACGGGCAAACACTCAGAGTATATGAAGTGGAAGCAATTGATAAAGAAATTGAAATAGCCAAAGGAATTAAATTCCCTGGCTGGACTTATAACGGGACGATTCCGGGACCAACTTTTCGCTGTACCGAAGGTGACCTTTTGAGATTTCATTTTATTAATAAGGGCAGCCATCCTCATTCCATTCATTTTCACGGCATTCATCCGCCAGAAATGGACGGTTTAGAATCTATCTATCCAGGGCAGAAATTTACGTATGAATTTGAGGCAAAGCCATATGGATTACAAGTTTACCATTGCCATGTCCTTCCATTAGCACGCCATATTCATAAAGGTTTATACGGGAATTTCATAATTGATCCTAAGAAGCCTAGAGAACCAGCATTAGAATTAAATATGGTTATGAATGGATTTGATTTGGATTTAGATGGAGAAAACGAATTTTACACAGTAAACGGATATGCCTTCGCATTTATGAATCATCCTATTAAAATCAAAAAGGATCAACTCGTTCGAATTTATCTAAGTAACTTAACAGAATTCGACTTAATCAATTCCTTTCACCTGCATGCAAATTTCTTTACGTACTATCCGACTGGAAGAGACGATAATCCGTCTCAATTTACCGACACAATTATGCAATGTCAAGGAGAACGCGGAATTGTTGAAGTGCGTTTTCCATACAAAGGAAAGTACATGTTTCATGCCCATGTCAGTGAGTTCGCTGAGTTAGGGTGGATGGGATTCTTTGAAGTCGAATAAGAAAGGGGGCTTATGATGAAGATTAATTGGCTGGTTACAGGTTTAATACCATTATTTTTACTCTTAGGAGTATTAGGTTGGGTACTTATGAATGGAGCAGGTGTAGAAAAAGATCCTGCAGCTCCGATTGAAGTTTTGAATATCGAACAAATCAAGGTAACAGAATCCGGCTTTGAATTATCTGTTAGTAATACTGGACCAAAATCATTAACGATCTCTCAAATCATGGTGAATGATTCCGTTTGGAATTTCAGAGTCACACCCAGCGAAACTCTAAAACGTTTTGATAAAGGAAAGGTGAGCATCACCTATCCATGGGTGGAAGGTGATCCGCATACAATTAAATTAATTACAGAAAACGGTATTATCACTGAGGGAGACATTGCAGCGGCAACACTCACTCCAGAAACGAACTGGGAGAATTTCCTTAACTACGGCTTTATTGGTTTTTATGTCGGGATTGTCCCGATTACATTGGGATTAATGTGGTATCCATTTATGAAGCGGTTCTCTCGAAAGTGGATTAATGCCATTCTTGCCCTTACAGTTGGCTTGCTATTATTCTTATTTGTTGGAACTCTGGCTGACGGTTTTGAAATTGGTGCAGAAGCCCCTTCTGTCCTTCAAGGAAATATGGTTGTCATTATAGGAGCGGCGATTACCTTCTTGCTGTTGATCGGTTTTGATCAGTATCAGCAAAAAAAGCAAGAAAAGAATGGATATTCACCATTTGGTCTAGCTTTGCTGATGGCGACTGGAATTGGTCTTCATAACTTCGGAGAAGGCTTAGCAATAGGTTCATCGTTTGCGCTAGGTGAAGCTGCTCTGGGAACCTTTTTAATAATTGGATTTACTCTCCACAACATAACGGAAGGGATCGGGATCGCAGCTCCTTTGTTAAAGTCAAAACCTCGTTTCAGAGACTTTATTTTACTTGGATTAATTGCTGGTGCCCCCGCTATTGTAGGTACATGGGTTGGCGGATTTATTTTCTCTCCAATTTTGGGAGCGTTGTTCCTAGGAATTGGTGCAGGAGCCATTCTTCAAGTCATTTACGTCATAACTAAAATGTTAATGGAAGATCATAAAAAACATGCAGAACCATCTGTTTCATGGTTAAACCTATCTGGTTTTACCATTGGAATCTTGATTATGTATTTTACCGCATTTTTTGTTAAATTCTAAGGAGGGATTTACATGGTAGGACCAGGTAGTATTGTTTTAATTGGAGCGATGGCATTAATCATTTTTGGACCAAAGAAGCTCCCGGAACTTGGCAGAGCTGTCGGTACAACCCTAAAAGAATTCAAGCAATCAACTAAAGGAATCATAGATGATGGAAATGATGATGTCAAAGAAGATGGAAAAGAAAAATAACAATTTGGCTTGAGGCTACGCCAGCAGACAAAAAGCTCCGAGCGTTCGGAGCTTTTTGTTATTCTTCATTCATTATTGTTGTTTTGCTTTGGTACAAGGTGATTTAAGTAAGAATCGTTACTCAGAAAGTACACAGAAAAATTGTAAACTTTGATTCAAACCAAGAAAAAATAGACTTTCATCATGAAAATACCTAGTAAAATAATAAAAAATGATTGAACTGTTATTTCCTTTACGCCTTTATACAGCATTTCAATGAAAGCAACGTAGGTTAAGGTTCCTATAGCCATACCCATAAATATGGTATCCAATTTAATCGAGTGAATATGAATATTCATACCTGCATATGTTGTAGCAGCAAAAATTGCAGCAATCAAAACACTAAAGATAACGAAGATCTTAAACTGCAGCTTTGAAGACATGGCTGCACCCATTAACGCTGCACCCTCAGGTACTTGATGAATCAAAACGGCGAATAAAAGTGAAAAAGAATTATCACTTTTAATATTAAGACCTAATGCCATCCCTGTTGGTAAACTGTGGATAATTAAAGAAATAAATAAAAAGAAGAATGTACTTTTCGAGAGATTAGATGACCAAAAACGATCTTGATGTAAAAATCGCTTAACAAATAACATGATGATGATCCCTATGGTACTGCCTGCAAAAATGCCAATGTAATTATATTCCCCGAGTGTTTCCGGAACTAACTCAAAAATTAAAAGTCCACCTAGAAGTCCTCCAGACAACAAACTGATGTATGTTTCATTCTGACGAAACAACCCTTTGGTTGTATGTATGAAAATGCCTCCAATCATACACCCTAATAAGATAGCTAAAAATATAAAAATAAATACCGCAGCATCAATAGACATTTACACCCTCCAAAATGAAGTTTGTACATGTATATTCAATTTATGAGGATCAATGTCTGCATAGTTAGAGAAGAGCATATGCGTAATAATTTAAACCAAAACGAGCACCCAACTCATAAGAATTGGGTGCTCGTTTTGTGATTCAAGAATTACCATATTATTAAACCTCTGAAGTTGGAGTTGGTTTAGCATATCCTTCTTTATATTTCTCATCAATTTCAGATCTAATCTCTTTAATTGATTTGCCTTCCTGCAGCTGTAAAACAGATTGTGCTGCAATTTCCAAACAAACTCCGCATTTCGTTCCATGGTCATCCCAGACAATTGCTCCATTTTCCTTGTTCTCAAAAACAAAGCAATCATAATTGTTTTTATGGTTTGCTGATTCACCGCAACCACAGTAACATGGAATATTCTCTAAAAGTTCTCTGTTTTTTGCTGCTGCAGAGTAAATTACCTGCATGTCTTCTGGTTTATCTGCTAAAAAGGATGGCTGGTAACCGATACCTTTTGTTTCTTCCCGAATATCTCCAGAAGCAGCATGTTCACCGTGGTCTGCATGTTCTTCCTTACTCGCAGTTTTCTTTTCCTCTGGCTGATCTGTACAGGCTGAAAGTAATAATGCAAAAGCTGTTACACTACTTAATAAAAAGGCTTTGATTTTCATTTTTCACATCTCCTAGTAAGATCTATATCTATTCTATGGACTACTAACCCTTATTAGCAAGGAAAGTCACAAATCTTTCATTAATTATATCTTTCAATAAACATCAATTGAATCCTTAAAAATTGCACATCAAAAAAAGCAGCCACAGGCTGCTTCCTTTTTATAAATACTTACGGTGAATCGCCTTCCCGTCATACGTAAACAAAACAGGCTTCCCTTCCAGAATCGACTCCATGTGCACTGCGCGTCCCCACAGCTGATGAATATAAGGAAGCACTTTTTCAAGATATTTTAAATCGAGTTCAATATCTTCGTACCAGTGCTTCAAGTAAAGTTCATTATTCTTAAGATAATCCCCATCGTTCACTGTAATGTACGGGAACCCTCCATTTACACGCATGTTGATTAACTGGTCCCGGACATTTTCCCACACTTTATCGACAACCTTGTAATCTCTTCCCTGCTTTTGAAAGAGATACATGTCTTCTCTAGTGACAAGATCCTTTGTCAAATAATTTCGAATAAACGACAAGTCAGATTCGACTTCCCGCACTTCAAACATTTTTTCTCGGCCAGAGTTAGGCTCTACCCCGCGTCTTTTCATGTCTTCTGTGGGATTGTTGTAGCGTTCTTCGATGTCTTCAAAAATTTTAAGTCCTAAATAATATGGATTAATGCCAGTCCGTGACGGCTGAACGACGCCTGCATTCAGCTTTGCAAATTCAATGGATTCATCTGTGGTTAGGTCAAGCTCTCTCAGAATCCGCTGATGCCAGAAGGATGCCCAGCCTTCGTTCATGATTTTTGTTTCGAGCTGCGGCCAGAAATAGAGCATTTCCTCCCGCATCATCGTGAGGATATCGCGCTGCCAGTCTTCCAGGTCCCTGCTGTATTCTTCTATAAACAGCAGGATGTCCTTTTCAGGTGATGGCGGAAACTTTTTATTCTTTTTTGGAGGAGCCCCTTTTGGCTTTTCCTTATCATCCAAATTCCACAAATCATCATACGGAGAAGCCTTTTTAACATCCTCCTCCTCAGCATCTCCCATTGTCCAGGAGAGCTTTGGCCGCATTAAGGACGGATCGATATGCTCCTGAATCGCAAGCACCGCATCCAAGAATGTCTCTACCTCTGCTCTGCCATAATCAATTTCATATTGTTTAATCCGTTCGGCTGTGGCAGCCATGCTTTCAACCATATCGCGCTTCGTATTTTGAAACCTGCTGTTATTTTTGAAAAAGTCACAGTGGGCAAGGACGTGAGCCACAATTAATTTATTTTGAATCAGGGAGTTGGTATCAAGCAAAAACGCATAGCATGGATCCGAATTGATGACCAATTCGTAGATTTTGCTTAATCCAAGGTCATAGTGAAGCTTCATTTTGAAGAATTGTTTTCCGAAGCTCCAGTGTGAAAAACGGGTCGGCATTCCGTAAGCACCAAATGTATAAATGATATCAGCAGGACAAATTTCATACCGCATCGGATAATAGTCAAGTCCAAATCCATCTGCAATTTCCGTGATTTCCGCAATGGCATATTCCAGTGATTTCCGGTAGGCTTCGTTCACGCGTTTTCCCCCTATTTCGTCTTTAAGACAATGTATGAATGGCGGGCGGAAAAGATGAAGGAAATCCGTTTCAGAAAAGCTGTTAGCAGGTGCAATGCAGGAAGGCAATCAGCACATAAAAGCGAAATCTTGTTTTTCCTAGCCTTTTTTCTCATTCATTAAGCCATTTTCAGGAATTTACTAGTGTACGTTTTTTTTGATTTAATTATATTTTATAATGTGCCATTATTCTTTCTATTAAGTGTATCTTTCTTTTTTAGCACTCAGATTAGAAATTTCCGGGTACAAATAAAAAAGCATGAATCCTTATGGCAGGATTCATGCTTTTCACTCTATTTAAACTCGTTCAGGCTTTACATACATATTTTGCTTTAGCGTTTGTTTTTGCCAAATGATTGTCATAACAAGCGTCACAACAAGGAAGCTTTCTATAATAAACTGCTGCATCAGGCATTTCATTTTCAAATACTTAACTATGTTAAGTTGTTTGGCGTCATTCTGTCAACGAGAAAGGATTGTAACGTTTTATGACATTAAGAAACGGTTTGAACGTCTGTCTTTAAGTCCATTGCCGGCCCAAAGAATTCATAGTGGATCTTTTCATTTTCAACCCCTAGAGACAGCAGATTTTGAATCATTGCTTTCATGAATAACACAGGTCCGCAAATATAGAAATCTCCTTCTTTATTCTCCAGAATACGCTCCAAATCATCCTTAGAAATTAAGCCTTCTTTATAAAAGCATAGATCTGTCAAATCCTGATTTAACGGGCTGCTGTAAAAGGCAAACATTCTGCTGTTAGGCAGCTTCGCACCTAATGATGCTGTTTCTTTTACAAATGCATGTGTGCTGCTGTTTTGTGTTGCATGGACAAACGTCACTTCCCGCTCTGTCTGTTCAACTGCAATAGTGCGCAGCATACTCATAAATGGAGTGATGCCTACTCCTCCGCTAATAAATGTGACAGGTGTTTCAGCAGCCTCACTTAATGTAAATTCACCGGCAGGAGCACTGATTTCGATTTTATCTCCGACTGCTATATGATCATGAAGATAATTGGACACCTTCCCTGCTTCAGTCTCTGGACCGCCTTCTCGTTTTACTGAAATTCTTAAATGCGGCATATCTTTGCTGCCTGACAAACTATATTGTCTGTTCATCGTATACGTTTCTCCCGGAATGCTGACTCTTACGGAAATGTACTGGCCTGGCTTGAAAGCTGGCAGGCCATCTTTTGACTCTAAATAGAAAGAAGAGATCGATTCACTTTCTTTCTCAATGCGCACGACTTTAAAAGGCTTGAATCCAGACCAATCTGCGCCATCATATAATTCTTTTTCCGCTTCGATAAAAACATCGGCAATGACGCCATATGCTTCAGCCCAGGCATTTATGATTTCAGGCGTTGCAGCATTTCCGAGAACTTGTTTTATGGCCTTAAGCAAATGTTCTCCAACAATTGGATAGTGTTCCGCTTTTACTCCTAGACTTCTATGCTTATGTGCAATTTGTTTCACTGCCGGCAGTATCATATGAAGCTGATGAATGTGTTTTGCTGCAGCATATACCGTATTTGCAAGGGCAGTCTGCTGTCTTCCTTTTTTCTGATTGGCATGATTGAAAATATTCAGCAGCTCAGGATGGCTTTCAAATAGATTTTTGTAGAAAGCAGATGTGATTTCTACACCTTTTTCTTCTAATACGGGAACAGTAGATTGAATAATTTCGATTGTTTTTTGAGTAAGCATTTCGATGCTTCCCTTCGTGTTAAAGTAGTATTTTAAATACATCTTTATCTTAAATCGAAAAAACTCTTAAAGCAATATTTCGAATACATCTTTAGAAAAATTGTCACAATTGAAATTTAACTTTTCATAAAGTCTCTGCTGCTGTGGTAAGATAGACGTACTTCATGTAATGGGGCGATGTGACATTTATGCGATTAACAAACTATACAGATTATTCTTTGCGGGTGCTGATTTATCTGGCAACAAAAGAAAAAGATAATCTATCCAATATAAAAGAAATAGCAGAAGCCTATCAAATCTCAAAAAATCATTTAATGAAAGTAACCTATGAGCTTGGCAAATTAAATGTAATTGAAACGATAAGAGGTCGGGGCGGCGGCATTCGTCTGGCGAAAGATCCTTCAGAAATCAATATCGGGTTCATTGTCCGTCAAACCGAAGACGACTTCAGCCTTGTGGAATGCTTCGATCCTGGACGAAATGCATGTACGATATCCCCTGCCTGCACATTAAAAGGGGTGCTTCATAAAGCGCTGCAGGCCTACTTTGAAGTACTTGACGGATATACGCTTGCAGACCTGGTTAAAAACAAACCGATGCTGGTTCGATTATTAAATAACACGTGAAGAAAACTGCTGATAGGGCAGTTTTTTTATTTGCATAGACAATCTGGAGCTATTTTTTCAGAATAGTTTGTAAATATATCCAGTATCTTATATTATCAATTCAGGAGAATTTAAATAAGCTAATAAGTGGAATATTTCTAAAGGAGGATCCAAAGTGGGGAACAAAAAAGTATGGCTTGTGCTTCTTTTTGTCTTTTTCATGATCAACTTAACAATTCCTTCTTTCACTGCAGCAAAAAATCCGTATGTGCCCCCAAGCAAAACCGCTGTTGAATCGATCACTTCCAAAGCATTGCTGAAAGATGAGCGGCCAAAGCACCATAAGCTCACCTATAAGATTTATCTTCCAAGAGGATATGATAAAAAACGCTCAGAAGGATATCCGGTCGTTTATCTGCTGCATGGCAGCGAAGGAAATGAAAACAGCTGGGATGATTTTTTTGGAAAGCTTGACGAAATGATCGAAAAAAAAGAAATTGAGCCGCTTATTGCCGTAGTCCCAGCAGCGGGCAATTCCTATTGGGTAAACTCTAAAAAGCACGGCCATTATGAAAGCGCTGTTATAGATGATTTAATTCCGCATATCGATAAGAAATACAATTCTATTGCAGACCGCAGCGGCAGATTTATTTCCGGCTATTCAATGGGCGGATACGGGGCACTCAGATATTCAATGGTTTATCCTGATCTGTTTTCAGGAGCAACCCTTTTAAGCCCTGCCATTCAAAACACAGAGCCTCCTTCTACATCCGGGGCAGTTGAAAGAGGAAGTTTCGGAGAACCATATGATCCTGCTTTGTGGAATGCAAACAATTACCCGACTGCAATCAATAGTTACGTAAAACAGCCTTTTCGGGTCCCAGTCTATATAGTAGCAGGAGATGATGACTGGAATCATTTGAGTGAAAAAGAGGATCTTCCTCCTGATGCTTATAAATATAATATGGAGGTTCAGGCTGTGCAGCTGTATCAGGAGCTCCACAGGAAAAACCTGTTCAGCATAGACTTTCAAAAGTGGGAAGATGTTCCCTCAAGTCCCGCAGAACTAAGGATCATAGGTGGCGGCCATGGACTTGATGTTTGGCTGAAGGGATTTCAAGAAGGATTAAAGTATATGTTCGGAAAAACTGAAAGTCCTGAATTTTCTCCAATCTATGACCCTGACAGCTACAGCTCTGAAAAGAAAGGAACTGTAAATACTTATTCATTCAATGCACCAAGTCTGATCCAAGATGAAACACCAGGGAACGATGAATTGAAGTATGTCGTTTATTTGCCTGAAGAGTATAATCCAATTGCTGAAAAAAAATATCCCGTCCTCTACTTGCTTCATGGTTCTTATGGAGATGAAAAAAGCTGGGACAAATTCTGGCCAATTTTAGATAAAATGATTGAAGATAAAAAGATTGAACCCGTCATGGCTGTTGCACCTGTGACAGGCAACAGCTATTGGGTGAATTCACTCAAATATGGAAATACGGAATCTGCATTTATAAACGATTTGATAAAGAAAATAGATATGGATTTTAAAACGATTCCAGAAAGGAATGGACGCGGGCTTGTCGGCTATTCAATGGGAGGATATGGAGCACTGCGCTACTCTCTTGTTTATCCACACCTCTTCGGCGGAACATCACTATTAAGTCCTGCCATACAGGCTTTCGATGCGCCTAAAACATCTGGCGCAGTTGAACGAGGTTCATTTGGAGATCCCTTTGATGCTGCAAGATGGGACTCGTTAAATTATCCTCAAGCTCTTGAAGCATACGGACAGCAGCCTTTCGAAGTGCCGGTGTTTATTATGACCGGAGACGATGACTGGAATCATATAAGTGAAAAAGAGGATCTGCCTGAGGATGCCTACAAATACAATATGGAAGTTCAGGCAGTCACCTCCTATCAGTTCCTTCACAGATCGAATGTCTTTAATCGGCCTTTTGAGAAATGGGAGCCTGTCCCCGGAAGCCCGGCTGAACTCAGAATATTAAACGGCGGCCACGGGATGCAGGTATGGGCAGCAGGGTTTGAACAGGGTTTGGTATATATGTTTGAAAATGGTCTCCGTGCGCAGTAATGGAACTTCGTTAAAAAATGTATGTTTTAACGCCATGTATGAGTACCCAAAAACCTGAGTTTGACTGTTTCAGGGTGTCATACTTACTGTATGAGTACACAAAAACCGAAGTTTGCTTGATTCAAGGTGTCATACTCACTGTATGAGTTCCCAAAAACCGAAGTTTGCTTGATTCACGGTGTCATACGCACTGTATAAGTTCCCAAAAGCCGGAGTTTGACTGTTTCACGGTGTCATACGCACTGTATGAGTTCCCAAAAACCGGAGTTTGACTATTTCAGGGAATCATACGCACTGTATGATTACCCAAAAACCGGAGTTTGACTGTTTCACGGTGTCATACGCACTGTATGAGTTCCCAAAAACCGGAGTTTGACTGTTTCACGGTGTCATACGCACTGTATGAGTTCCCAAAATCCAGAGTTTGACTGTTTCAGGGTATCATACGCACTGTATGAGTTCCCAAAAGCCGGAGTTTGACTGTTTCAGGGTATCATACGCACTGTATGAGTTCCCAAAAACCGAAGTTTGACTGTTTCAGGGTATCATACTCACTGTAAGAGTTCCCAAAAACCGAAGTTTGCTTGATTCACGGTGTCATACGCACTGTATAAGTATCCAAAAACCGAAGTTTGACTGTTTCCGAGTGTCATACGCACTGTATGAGTACCCAAAAACCGGAGTTTGCTTGATTCACGGTGTTATACGCACTGTTTTAATTGAACAATCATTATCTCGTGCCTTACAGCTGAAATTAAACACGCTGATCGTAGACTTTTCGGGAGTATATAAGGTCTGGTGAGATGGTGGTGGAAAGGTTGGAAAAGTTAATCCTTTCAATAGGTCTGATTGGAGTAAAACCCATTCTTACAGGGATGGAGAGCAGAGATGAGCCTAAGCTTCATCAATGCCGGAGCGGCGATGGATAAAGTGTCTGCGGTTGAACAAGTCTTAGCTTAAACTATGTATGCTTGGCAGCTGCCAAGCTTTTTTTCCGTGCACTACATCACAAAACCGGTATGATTCAATGTCTTACCTTCAACCTTCTCATAGAGGTTTTTCACTCTCATGGCAATGTCATCACAAAGTTCCTGATAGTGGGCAAATTCTTCCTCGTCACTTTCATATGAATACATGGACAGATTGGGCAGATTCCACGAAAAAACATTCTTCCCTTCTTCAACAGGCGGTGTTTTTTCCTGTTTGTAATCGTACATTTGAACAACTACTGATGCTTTATTTAATAGTTCCAGGTTAATTTTATCCGAGTCAAGGTCTTCAATAAACATATTTACTTCTTTCATGGCCTTTACGCAAGCATGGTCGGCTCGTGATGTGACAAGACCAGCACTTTCGATTTGCCATTTACTTGAGAACAGTTTTTTTGCCCATGCTTCTGCAATTATGCTCCTGCAAGAGTTAAAGTATGACAGAAAGTAAATGGTAGGTTTTCTCATCGCTGTACCTCTTTCTTTAGGTTTGTACTAATCTTTACCCCCTCTTCATACAGACTACACATTTATTTACATCCATTTAGTGGATACCCCCCATAAAATTGGAACTGCCGAGAAAGATTCAGCCGCAGCATTCTATCTGGCTGCGGCTATTTTATTATAAGCCGATCCTGTTTATCCTCTTTTCAAAATAAGCTTTGTCATTCTTGATCACAGTCATGGCTGTTTCATATGCTGTCTTTGATAGTTCTTTGAACGAACGTTTATTAACAGCATCAAGTTCCTTCATAAGCTCTTCAGGCAATGAGGATTTTCCATTTAATGATCCTGCGATCGCTCCGCCCATGCTTGCGATAGAATCTGAATCATGGCCGTAATTCACACCGCCTATGATCGTCTTCATCGTGTCTCCTCCTGCTACCAAAAATAAAGCCAGGGCTATCGGCAATTCCTCAATGGAATGAATTCTGCTCGGTGTGTTGGCATTTCCTTTTCCCTGCTTTTTACGATCAGAAAAAGTTTTCACTGTATCGAAAGGTTCAATAGCCCGTCTTAGATCCTCTCTTGCTTCGAGAACATCCAAATGGACAGCTGCTGCACCCAGCGCTGCCTCAATGGCAAGCTTTGTACCGTCTTTAGCGAGCGTCCGTGCCGCTTTTAGAATACTTTGCACTGTCGCGTTTTCGCTCATGCCTTCAGCAACAGCAGCTGCCATTACACCGGCTGCTTCCCTGCCGTAGCTTGTTTGATGAGCCCCGGCAAGATCAATTGCTTCGTGATAGGCTCGTTCAGGATCTCCTGCATTCATCATTCCGACAGGACTCATATACATGGCAGCTCCGCAGTTCACCATATTGCCGATGCCCGCTTCTCGGGGATCTGCATTTGCAAGCCTGTGCCTTAGAAAGAGATACTGCTCTGGATAATAAAGTCTTGTAATAATAGGCGCTTCCTTCCGCAGCTCAGGAATGTAGACCTTCTTTTCAGCTATTTCCTCCACTAGTTCTTCTGCTATATCATAAGCTGTTAAATGCCTTCGCTTTTTTTCATATACCTTAAGCAGCGCCTCTACCATTAATGTGTCATCCGTTATGTGTCCGTTTCCCTTTTCGAGAGGCCTCATGTTGCCTGGTTCCTTCCACGCATCACTTGCCGGCTCCCGAAATGATGTTACAACACCGAATTTCTCCCTGATTACTTCAGGCAGCAGCCCCTCTGTCGGTGAACCCATTGCATCACCGATAGCACCGCCATAAAGAACACCTTCTATTTTTTCAAGCATCCGCTCCGTCATTGTCCCTCTCCTTTACTGATGGTCTTTCCCTTAAAACCAAGTGTGGAGGCTCTTGCCAGAAGTTTTAATGCAAGCTTCGGAAATGCCTCATTCCCTCCTGTTTTCTCTTCAATTAATTGAATAAGCTTGCCTGCTGCAGCCAGTCCAATTTCATACACAGGCTGCTCAATCGTTGTAATCTCGGGCTCTACAAGGGTCGTGAGGTCAATTCCGTCAAAACCGGCAATAGCAATCTCTTCAGGGATCTTTCTCCTAAGAGTCTTCAGCATTTTCAAACAGCCAATTGCCATTAAATCGTTTCCGAGAAAAAATCCATCTGCATCAGGATGCTGCTTCAGCGCCACCTTAGTCAGCAGCCTCCCGCTTTCAAGACTGTAATCACCTTCATAATGAATCACAGGGTGCTCCCTGGAAAATTGCTTTACACTATCCGCATAACCTCTCAGCCTCTCATTTGATGGAATGAGCTGTTTCGGTCCGCCTATGTGAATAATCTTTCTGCAGCCGACATCCAACAGGTGGCAGACTGCAAGCTTTGCACCTGTATAATGATCGACTGCCACTGAGTTTGCGGATGTTACATTGGCTGCACGGTCAACAATCACAAATGGAATCTTCTTTTCCTTCAGAAGCTTAATTGATTTCTCCTTAAGCTGATAGGGAGCGAAAATAAACCCGTCAATATACATATTTTCAAAGCTTTCCCACATAAAGACACCCGTCATTTCCTTAAAACCGGCAGGCACCAGGATTATTTTGTATCCTTTGCGGGCTGCTTCTTTTTCGATTGCTTGAACAAGCTTGGGAAAGAAAGGGTTGCTGAGATCAGGAATAAACAGGGCAATTGTATTCGTTTTTTGCCTGGCAAGACCTCTTGCAATTTCATTTGGTTTATAATTCAAATTCTCCATGACAGACTGAATTCTTTTTTCTGTTGCATGGCTGACATATCCTTTTTTATTCAGATATCTGGAAATGGTGGCAACTGAAACATCCGCTTTCCTTGCCACATCCCGAATGGTTACTTTCTTCTCCCTCAAGTGATTTCCCCCTGATGATCCTATAGTTCCTTCACTTCTATATCTGACAGAAGAGCTTCGCCTTTTCCAAGGACAGAAAATCCAAACATTCCCCGCTTGAAGCGATCATCTTCCACTTGGAAAATCCGTTTGCCGTTTATGAAAAACTCAATCATGTCTCCCTCACAGCTTGCTTCAAACCAGTACTCCACCCCAGCGGTCCACTTATATGGCACTTCTATCAGTCTTTTCATGCCAAAATCGGTTAAGACCAAAGAAACCTTATTCTGCCCGTCAAACCCGGCTTTGTAATGCCGGAAGATTCCCTCCGCCCTGAGGATCATCATGTGCTGAACGCCGCTGAGCGGCTGAACAGCGGCTGCGAACTTATAGTTTTTGGCATAATAATTCCCTGTAAAAGAAGAGCACTCATCTTCAGACTTGCACCTCATTTTTCTGTGTTCGAGGCTTGCTTCACCCTTGTGATGGGCAAAAGGTGTGACAGATTGGAACTCTATTGCCTGTTTGCTGAAATCTATTTTATAATTCGCCTTTCCTGATATCTGAAACTCATCTATAAATAGCTTCCCAAATGACCGGTTTAAAAGCGGAGATGGACTTTCTATCATCACTCCGACCTCATCGATGATTGCGCCGTCTGTCTCTGGAATAATAAACACTATATCGTTCCACGCTTGATTGATCAGCCTGATAGGCTGAAGCTTGATGTCCCCTTCATTAAACGTATTTCTCACATACGGAGTGACAAAAAAATCTTCACCCTGCCACTTGTCACAATAAATCTGCATGCTGACCTTTTGGCCGCTGCAGGCTTTAGGGGCAAACGACGGTTTATACTTCTCATCATTAAAGTCTTTTCTTCTGTGAAAAGGCTTATAGAATACCTTGCTTGCTTCGCCTTCTATCATCCGGTCAATGAATATTTCGAGGGCCCCATTTGTTTCATAACCGATTTCATTGCTGTGTCTGATGAATGTCTTGAAAGGAAAATTTGTTTGAAAGCCGTGCGTCGATCCTGAAAGGGTAAAGTCGAAATAGATGTGCTCTTCTTTGAAGCTTTTCAGCAAACCGCTTGGAGCCTGCTGCTTTGACACCCTATAGCCGAGCAGGGCAAGCTCTTTTGCAAATGTAGGAATATCCATGATGTTCAAATATCCCGAGACACTTGATAGTACAATAAAATCATTGATCGGCTTCCTATAATGATTCGGTATTTTTTCAATTCCATTCCATACTCCTGCAATCGTCCCGATCTTGCCTGCATTGCAATCTGTATCCCAGCCGCACATGGCTGCGATTTCGATCGTTCTTTCAAAGCTTCCATTTCCGTATAAAAGCGCAAGAATGCAAACACCTGCATTAGGAATAATATGACAGACACCCGGATATTTATCGTACCCCCAGTTCTCCTCCAAAAACATTCTGCAGGCTCTGAAGTCTTCGGGATGCTCCCAATGAAAATCAATTACTTCGTTAACGACTTTGGCGTAGGTGCTGTCAGACGGAATGGTTTTTAAAGCATTTGAAATGATTTCCGGGATACTCTCTGCATGAAAGGCCTCCGCAATACATGCAGCAATAAATCTCGCACCGTATATACCATTCTTGTCGTGCGAGACACTTGCCGCCTTGGCTGCATAATCAGCCGCTTTTTCGCTGTCTCCCGGAAAAAGCAGCCCCCAAGTATCGACAAAAATTTGCCCGCCGATCTGTTCCGCAAGCGTTAAACCATTTTGATCTGCAGATCCTGATTGAGGAGGCAGAATTCCTCTCTGCAAATTCAGATATGCCGTATGCTCCGTGCTGATCCCTTCTCCTCCCCACCAGAACATCCCGATCCCTTGGCGGGTGTAGTTCAGCCATGCGCGTCCGACATCTTCGGCCGTCAGCTCACGGTCAGCTGCATCGTCATATAGAGCCCTGATAAAAAAAGCTGGTCCGTTCGCATCATCATCGGCAGAAAAGGTGTTATATTCTTTAAGATATCCTTTTATATCACCATACACATCTTCGATTCTCTCAAATGTCCATTCCAAAGGCTCAACCGGCGCTCCGAGCCTTATTCCAATATTCATTCCAAGAAACCCTACATACACACGCTCAAGATAATCTCCAGGAATCAACCGCCATTCCCCTCTCCCATTTCAGTTTCGCTGTAATTCCTGCTGTTCTTTCTAACTTACGTCTGGGAATAGGCTATCATTCTATGTTTTTTATAGGAAAAACGGAATCGCCCGTTTAGCGCAGGCAGACAGATAAGAATCCGGCAGAAAAGTCCGAGTTTGACTTTTCCTGAGGATTTGTTCTGGCCGAGGAGTTGGGCGATTCCGCGCGCCATCGATGAGCCAAACTTTATTCTCCTATATTTTAAAAGAGAGATCCCGAATTCAGAATCTCTCTCTTTTTCTATTTCAATTGCTTGTTTGCATATTCTGTAATCTCTTTTCCTCCTGCAGCATTCCATTCTTTTACGAATGCATCAAAGTCCTCAAGCGGACGCTTTCCCGTGATGATGTCAGTTGCATATTCTTTATATAGGTTCTCCATTGCATCCCAATTTGCGATATATTCCTCAGGCAAAATAAAGAGGTTATCTTCCTTGTAGAATTCATTGACCATATTTAAAGATTCCTCAGCCGCTTCTCCAAGCAGCGGCTTTTCAAGCGGCATTTCGGGTTTAAATTCAGATGGCTCCCAGAATCTCGCAAACCATTGTTCATAATACGTGTTTGTAAGATCTATTTTTCCGTCAGTTACCACATAGTGCTCCCCTTCAAAACCAAGGCGGTCAATCATTTGTCCTTTAGGGCTTGCCAGGTAATCTAGAATTTTAAATGCAAGCTCCTTCTTTTCTGATTGTGAGGATATCGCTACTCCTCTTGCTTCTTTTGTGACATCTGCAGCGCCAAATCCCTGGCCTTCCCCTTTAGCAGGCGGCAATACCTTCACCCCGGTATTTTCGCCATTAGTCTGCATCATTTTCCCATTGTAGATATCAATGACTTTGCCCGCGGTACCGACAATCACGCCAGCCTCCCCATCATAAAAGGCTTTTTCTTTTGTATCCCATTCTTTCGTGATATAGCCTGGATCAAGGAGACCTTCTTTGTATAACTTTTGATAGAATGCAAGCTTCTCCTTCTCCTGTTTCGATACTTTGTAATGCTCAAATTGCCCGCCGCTGTTCAGCCATGAAGAGGTAATGCCAAACGACATGTTGAAAATGGCATTCAGTTCCTCGAGATCTCCAGCAGCCGTAAAAGCATACGAAGGTTTTCCTGCTCCGCCTGGAGGGTTCGTTTTTAATTCTTTAAAGAAATTATAGTAGTTATCAATCGTAGGATCGGCAGCTAGCACTTTGGACGATTTCATTTTTTCAAACCAATCGCCTCTGATCACTGGCGTCTTCTGAGAAAGAGGCTTCACCCACAATAAGTACGGATAATTTTCAAGTCTCTTTTCGTTCCACGGCTCAAGACTGTCCTTCAAATACTTCGATTTTTCGATATGAGGCGTTAAATCTTCCAGCAAATCTTGATCTGCAATCTGCTGATCTCCCCCCTGGAAATAAATCATGTCCGGAATATCACCGCTCAGCAGAAGCAAATTCAGTTTTTCTGCATAGTTTCCCTGTGGCATTTCTACAAGCTCAAATTTCACATTCAGATTCTCATCGTTCTTTAATCCTTTTTCCAGCGCTTCAAAATAAGCAGCTGAAACAGGATTCGACGGATTTTCATCCTTCATGACTATGCGGATTACAGTAGAACCATCCTCGTTTTTCTCTGCCGTTTCTGTTTTTTCCGAGCAGCCTGCAGCAAATGCAAATAGACCTGCAAGCATAATCAGCAAAAGTTTCTTCATTGCCATTCTCCTTTATATCATGAATTTGCCTTTCTAATCCTTTACTCCACCCTCTAATGCACCCTTTGCATAAAACTTCAGAATGAAGGGATACATGATTAAGAGGGGTACTATGGCAAGCATAATCGTACCTGCCTGCAGCGAGCCAAAATCAAGATTGGCCACACTTTTGTACTCTAAAAGGGTCTGTACTCCGACTAATGAAGCATTATCCCGTTCAACAACGAATTGCCTGAGAACAAGCTGCAGAGGCCATTTTCCCGGGTCCGTAAGATAAATGGACGCTCTGAAAAATTCGTTCCAATGAAAGACGGCGTAAAATAAGCCCAGCGTTGCAAGTGCCGGCTTTGACAGCGGCAGCATAATTCTGAAAAATATATTCATGTGACCTGCTCCGTCGATTCTCGCTGCTTCGAGTATGCTTTCGGGCACATCTTCAAAAAATCGCATCATAATAAACAAGTAATAGACATTGATGGCTTTATAGAGAATAAGAGATAAATAGGAATCAAGCAGTCCAAGATCCTTTACAACTAAATATTCAGGTATTAAGCCCGGCTCAAAAACCATGATCAAAATCAGGATGACCATAAAAAACTTTCTGCCGGCAAGCCTTTTTCTTGTTAAAACATAGGCTGCCAGTGCAGTAAGAAGAAGATTCAGCAAAGTACCCGAAACAGTAATGAAAATTGAATTGAACAAACTTTTCACGATAAGCGGATTGGACAGAAGAATTTGATAATTAATCAGCGAAAATCCTTTCGGAATCAGAGAAAGCCCCGTCATTTTGTGAGCATTCTCAGGTGCTGTAAGAGACATGGCAAGCAAATTCACAATTGGAATAATCATTGTAAGCGTTATTAAAAATAAGACTGAGTAAAGCAGGATTTTAGACAGTTTCAATGTTTTCATAGGAATTCCTCACCATACCCCTTTCCCGGTCAGCCGTTTTGCAAGGAAATGAGTGCCGAAAATAAGAACGACCCCAATTACGCCTTTGAAGAGACTCGCTGCTGTAGCGTAAGCATACTGACCGTTCAGAATTCCGATTCTGTATACATATGTGTCCAGAATATCGACAACGCTGATAACGGAATCATTCATAAAGTTAAATACCTGATCAAAGCCTGCATTCATAAAGAAACCTAAATTCAGAATAAAGACCGTAATGATCGTATTGCTCATTTCAGGCAGCGTAATATACCTCATTTGCTGCAGGCCAGATGCTCCATCCATGCGTGCCGCTTCATACAGGGAAGGACTGATTTTCATTATCGCCGCTAAATAGATAATCGAGTCCCAGCCGGCGCTTCTCCACATTTCAGAAAAGACGAGCACCCAGCGTATTTGATCCTTGCTTGTCATGTAGTCAAGCGAAGGCAGCTGAAAGAAATTCCTGATTACGTTCACTCCGCCGTCTACAGGGCTCAGCAGACTGATCCAAATCCCTGCTATGACAACCCACGACAGGAAATGAGGCAAATAAACAATCGACTGAACATATTTCCGGTAAGGCATGTTTCTCACCTCGTTGATGAGAAGAGAAAGAATAATGGGAATTGGAAAGACAAAAATGATTTTCATCGTACTGATGATGATCGTATTTTTCAGCACGGAGAAAAACGCCGGTGAATCAAACAGGACATTAAAATGCTTCATGCCAACCCACACATTGTCACCAATAATCCTGTAATCCTGAAACGCAAGCTTCATGCCGATCAAAGGCACAATATGGAAGACAGCAAAGTACAGGAGGGCAGGGAAAATCATGAGGTATAATACCCAGTCTTTGCGCATGAGCGCTAATTTTTGTTTAATCATCATCAGCAGCCCTGCTGCAATATTCTTTTACTTCTGCTGCGGTCGGCATCCCGCTCTGCGCCCCTCGTTTTTCAACGCTTAAGCCTGCAGCGATCACCGCAAATTGAATACATTCTTTTAGAGGCTTTTCCTCTGAAATCGCGTAAGAAAATGCACCTGCAAACGTATCACCTGCACCTGTTGAATCAACTGGATTTACTTTGATGGCCTGGACAGTTTCCATTTCCTGTCCATTGAAGCAGGTGACGCCTTGTTCTCCTTTTGTAATTAGGAGCTTATTTGGATACTTTTTCAAAGCCTCAGCTTCTTCATACTTGCTGTTAAAAATAATTTTTGCTTCATGTTCATTTGGAATCAAGTATGTGCAAAGGCTGATTATCTCATCAGATAATGGAACAGCCGGGGCAGGATTCAGAATAATGATTTTTCCGTGATCGGCAAGCTCTTTGATGATGTATTCTATCGGCTGCATCGGAATCTCCATTGAAATTAAGATGACATCAGCTTCTAAAAGATCATCTATTTTTTTCTGCAAATAAGCTTCATCCGTTTTTGCATTTGCACCCGGGACAACGATGATCCGGTTTTGAGCCTCGCAGATTTCAATTATTGCGCAGCCGGTCGGTGCATCGCGCCGCATTTGAATGCTTGATCCATCTACCTTATTGTTTTCTAATTGATGAAGCAGAAACTTTCCGTGCTGATCGTCTCCAAGCGTTCCAAAAAGCTTGACTGAGCCGCCGAGCCTAGCAGCTGCGGTTGCCTGATTGGCTCCCTTTCCGCCGGGAAACATATGAAAATCCTTCCCTATTACGGTTTCTCCCATTTTAGGAGAAATATCTGTTACGGCAACCAGGTCCATATTTAAACTGCCAATGACCGCTATTTTATTCATAGTCAAATCTCCTAATCTATTTCAAGATTCATTAATGGGGCATGCTGCTGCGCACCATACACATCGCGGTCAAACACAGATCCGGACGAATGGCTTCTGAAAAAGGTAATCTTGAATCCAAGCGCCTGATCAAAAAAAACGATATGCTTCAGCTCCTCCGCTTTAAGACGATAGAGCCTGCAAATAGCGTCCCCGGTGATTTTGTTTGAATGCTTCACATGAAAATAATCATCGCTTTTGCAAAATAAAACATCCAGCGTGATTTCAAATGGACCGGAGTTTTTGCTTCTAAGCACCTTTGAGTATTCTCCTAAAGTTGTCATAGAACCTCCAATTGAAACGGCATCTCACCTTTATTCAGTTTCATAAGATGATAGATTGAGAACTCATATACAGGTCCAAACTCAATATCGCTTGGAGCAAAAGGAAAGGCCAGATTCCCGGCTGTCGACTTTCTTCCTTCATAGCCGTAGTGCAAAAAAGTGGAGCGCAGCGTTGCACATATGCTGCTTGCTGCTTCTTGAGTATCTGCGACAACCTCAAATACAAGACCAATTTCATGACCTGAAAAGGGTTCGCTCTCACTTTCTCCTAATACGGCATTTTTTCCATAGTGGTAAAAGTTGATTTGATAAGTATGTTCAGGGATATCCCTATAATGGCTCATTACTTCTTCTTTTACAGACGCTTCAATTCTTTCGATATTTTTAAGTAAAACCGGATCACGAACCCCTGCAAGGACAAATGTTCTGTATGCTTTCACTCTCGCTCCTTCAAGCTTCACACGGTAATCCTTTGAAGGAACATATTTACTGCCTGATACTTCAATTAAATCCTCGCCTGCATTTTTAAACTCACACTGAGATAAATCCAATAAAAATCCCGGACCATGGAGTAGATAAGGATGATCTTTTTCATAAAAGGTATGAGCTGCCACGCTTGTTGTACTGCATTTTCTGATTGGATTTAAAGCCTGAACAGTAAACGAGCTTTCTTTAACTGTACCGAGAATACAATCCTTCGTCGTTCCAGGTTCAGCGCATAAGGCACCGCATTCTAATATTTTTCCTAAGTGATAAGAAAGGCCTGCATCCATGCCGTGAAAAATGCCAACAGCCGCAAACGGAGATGGATCAAACGCTCTCCCGCAAATGATAAGATCACACTCCTGATGAAGCGCTTCTAAAATGGGTTCATGTCCCATCTGGGCAACAATTGAATGAGTTTCAGTTAAAGAAAGATGAGTTAAATCGGGCACATTCGGACTCATTTTCTCCATTCTCCCCTCATTAAGGGCATGACTGATGTACGATTTATCAAAATCCGCCCAAATGACACCAACTTTAGGCCTGGTTTTCTTATTTGACAGGACTTCATCCATTATATCCAATGTCCATTCAACATGAGGTTTTGCACCAGCTCCTCCCGCTGAACCGACGATAAGAGGAATGTGATTGTCCAAAGCAGCAGAAATGAGGATCTTCAGATCTTTTTTCGCAGCCCTTTTTGAAACGATGCCGACACCTGCCCCCAATTTATGCGGTCCTGCATCTGTAGAACCGGCATCCACAACAATCGCATGAGGCTTCTTTTTCATGCCATTCTGAAAGCTCTCAAGCGGAAAACCGTATCCAAGCATGCCGCATGGTGACAAAATCCGGATTTCTTTGCTCATGCCATCCCCCTTGAAATTCAATTTTTTATGCACTACCAAATATATGTAACCGGTTACATATTATTAGTAAAACCGGATTTTTATTGGTATGTCCATTTTTTTAAAAATTTTGTATTTCATTTAAAGTTTTTTAAAGGAGACATTATGAATATAGAAACACCCTCAGACTGCCCTTCTGATCCATAATGGCAAGGAGAATTTCATTCACTTTTTTTTGGTGAACGGTTTTAAGTTCAGTGACCAGCCATTCTTCATCCTTCCCAAAACGCTGAAGTTCTTGCTTATTTATGCTGCCTTCTCTGATGATGGTTGCAGGTAGATCGAAAGGAGCCGGGGCTAAATTCAGATCAAGATTCGTAACGGTTTGATGATCCGCTTTTAAAAAACAGGAAATCCTGCCGTCTGATTCGAAAAGGGCTGCGGCAACTTTTTCAGGATCTTCAATCTGCTGTTTCCTAAGCTCCGAAAGCAAATCTTCAATGGTTAATCTTGCTTTTTTCAAGTTTTTATAAAAGATCTTGCCATTTGTGATTAAAGGAAAAGCGGGTGGATCAAGAAATATGCGAAACGCATGCCACTTTAGACTGATAAATACGCCCGCTGCATACAAAATAATTAAAACGGTCATCGTGATTGTTGAACCTTTTAGTCCAAGTCCTTCATCAGAAAGCGGATGAGCCATGATATTGCCAATAATGAGTGCAATCACGAAATCAAGGAGCCGCAGCTGGGCAATCGATCTCTGGCCCATGACTTTAGCGGATAAGGCTAAAAAGAAAAAAGCAAAAACTGCTCTCAGAATCCATTGAATGGATGTAAGAGTTTCCTGACCATGAAAAAAATCCATTCTTTACACTTCCTAATAAGGTGATTAATCATTATTCTTCTCCTGAACAAAGATGTTTATGAGCCGCTTACAGAACAATTATCCCGGGGAAACACTTCCAAGCTGATGAGCAAAGGTCCTCCAACTTTTACACAGAAAATCATTGCCCGTTTCACACAAAATAAACATATCTCCTTAAAGGGAGGAATGTTTGTGGAGACAGTCGATTACGACAAAGCCTTATATTATACTCACCGATCACAGTGGGATAATCTTTTGATTTTGATGGTGCGCACAAAAGATGATATGCTCTCAAAACGGATTGAGCAGTTCCTGCACGCATACAATTTCGAAAACAATTACGGAGAAGTCGAAAAGAAATTATATTCACTCCTTCGCTATATCGATCACGCAGTAGAAACAGGACATGAGTTAGAAGATGCGGAGTATGCTTATTTGACATAGAAAAGCGGAACCGACTTGTTAGGCGGAGAAGCTAGAAAATGGAATCGAATAAATAGCTCTGCTCAAATAAAAAATGGAGGGAATCCCCTCCATTTTACTTTTGCTTTTGTATATAAAATTCTACATACATCTTAAGATCCTCGAGTAACTGGTCAACTAGCACCGCTGAATCTTCAAGAAGTTTTTTGTTTTCATAATCAAAACAGATCGGATCAAGGGTAAGCTGTTTTGGTATGGCATTTGCATAAACTCCCCTCATCACGGTTCTCATATTATTCAGAGCATTGATCCCGCCTTTTCCGCCGCCGGCAACTGCAATTAAGCCAACGGGCTTATGTGCAAAATGAGAACTGCCTAAATAATCAATGGCATTTTTTAATGCGCCGCTCATGCCGCTGTGATATTCAGGTGATAATAAAATGACACCGTCAGCTGCTTTCACCTGGTTTTTCAATTCCTGAACTGCATCAAGCTTTTCCTGGTCTTCCTCTCCATTAAACATTGGGAGATTCAGAACACTTAAATCGATTTGCGCTGCTCCGTATTTTTCAGCAATAAATGCTGATGCGAGACGGGTTCTTCCTTTTTTTCTTGGACTTCCATTAATAACAAGCAATTTCATTTTCATTCTTCCTCTCTTATTTGTCCAAGCCATTCTTGACTGCATACAGGGCAGCTTGTGTGCGGTCAGAGAGCGACAGCTTGGATAAAATATTTGACACATGTGTTTTTACAGTCTTTTCTGTGATGTATAAAGAAGCGGCAATTTCTTTATTGCTTTTTCCTTTTGCAATTTCCTTTAATACATCATTCTCCCGATTCGTAAGCGGTGTCAATAGCTTTTCATCTTTTTGATTCGTTTGCATCAAATGGGACATGACATGGGATGTGACCTTGGGATGAAGCTTGCTTTCACCTTTCAGCACTTCCCTGATCGTATGAACAAGTTCATCCGGTTCGACATCCTTGAGCTGATAGCCGGATGCTCCGGCCTGAATGGCTGGGATCACATGGTCCTGATCGGCGTAGCTCGTCAAAATAATGATTTTTATCTGTTCGTTGAATGTGCGGATTTCTTTTGTTGCATCTACTCCGTTCATGATGGGCATGGAGAGGTCCATTAATATCACGTCTGGCAGCAGCGTGCGCACCATCTTTACAGCCTCTTCCCCATCTTCAGCTTCTCCGACAATCTCAATATCCTTTTGGGTAGAGAGAAAGAAATGCAGCCCTCTTCGGACCACTTTGTGATCGTCAGCAATTAACAGGCGAATTCCCATGTTCATGCCCCCTTAAATTGGTATTTTCACTTCTATTTCCGTGCCTCTATTTATTCCGGCGGTTATTTGAAATGTGCCGTTTAATTTTTGGACGCGATTTTTCATTCCCTGAAGCCCCATTGAAGGCAGCGGCAATTTTTCATTGTAAGAAAAACCTGCTCCCTGGTCTTTAATTGTCATGATTACCTCATTTTTCGAACGGTGTATGCGAATGGCAGCAGTTTTTATTTGTGCATGCTTTTTACAATTATTTAACGCTTCCTGACCGATTCTCCACAAGGCTTCCTCTGCATCACACGGGAGAGTTTGAACACCCTGAATATCCGTTTCAAGCTCTAGGCCCAATACTTTCGCGTAATTCATCAGCGCTGATGCAATCCCATTTTCCAGCCCTTGAGGTCTAAGCTGCCAGATTAAAGCCCTCATTTCTGAAAGAGCCTCCTGTGAGAGATCTTGAACATATGACAGCATCTCTTTCATCTGTTGATCTTCTGTCAATTCCTTTGAACCTCTTGCTGTCAGCATAATTGAAAAGAGAAGCTGATTGACGGAATCATGCAAATCCTGTGCCAGCCTGTTCCGCTCCGCAATTAGAGCAAGATGCTGTTCGTTTTCAACAAGCTTCATCCGTTTCATGGCAGTCCCTATTTGTAAAGCAACAGCTTCGAGCAAGGCAAGCTCTTCGGTCGAGAAATTAGTTTTATTTGGAGAAGCAACATTTAATAATCCGATTTTTTCATTCCCCGTTCTAAGCGGAACGGTAGCATGATGGGTAATTTCATTCGTTTCGCCCCATTCAAATTGCTCCGCGTCTTCTAAACGTTTGCAGTTTATGATATTTGCAGCCTTGTTTAAACGGCCGTCCGCAAATTTATCGATGCACCAGCAATCCCCTCTGCACATTGCTTTTTTATGTTCTGTTTCAAGTGCAGGCGGAAGCAGCTGGTCCGCAGCTAATCGATATTGTTTATCTGAATCAATAAGAAAGATCCAGCCTGTTTCGAGTCCCGTTACGTGAAGAAGCTTCTTAAGAACGTCATCAAGCATTTGTTCGAGATCATTTGACTGATTAAGTGTTTCAGCGATTGTCTTTAGCGTCTGCAGTTCCAAAATGCGTTTTTCATCGTTGGACATATCTTTCTCCTTCACAGTGTTTATATTGATAGTATATCAGCGTTTCCCCTTTTGCTGCCTTCTCAATGTGACTGATTTTTTCTCAGACTTTAGATGGAGAATTGGGCTGGATAATATGTTTTCCCTAATCATGTTTTTGCGGTAAAACTGATAAAATCATTACTTTCACTGATAAAACTGCATTTTACGCTATAGAACTTCAAGTTTGTTGAACTTCATCTGAGCAGCAACTAAAATGCCAAATGTCAAATCCTTATAGAAAGGGCCTGATCCTGTGTGAATATGGGTTCCCGCACTAGTGTTAGAATTAGAAATCAGAAAAAATTTCAAGTAGCATCAATATCTTAACGTAAAAAAAAACCGCTGAATCAGCGGATTTCACGAAATCGGATATTGCTGTACAAGCGGATGAACGACAATTTCATCAATGATCATATGCTTTGGCGCGCTTGCCATATAGACAACTGCGTCTGCAATGTCTTTTCCTTTAAGCCAGTCTTTTTTCTCCTCCGCGCCCTGTACTCCATTGTTGAAATAGGAATCGACCATGCCTGGATTGATTGTGCCTACGCGAATGCCGTATTCGCGCACTTCCTGAGCCAGTGAGCCTGAAAAGCCTTGAACCGCATATTTAGTCGCTGTATACGCTGAACCATTTGCAATCGTGTATCTTCCGACATCAGATGAGATGATAAAACCTCTTTCCCATTAAAACAGCTGAAAAAGACCATCACCTTTTCCAGCTGCATTTTTTAAAATAGCTTCCTTATTAGATCAATTCGTTTACTTTTTTCATAAGGGCAGAAGTAAGAGCTTCAAGCTTTTGTTCGCTGTCCGCAAGTGTTTCTCCTGTTACACCGAAGTAGAATTTCGCTTTCGGCTCCGTTCCGGATGGACGCAGGCAGAACCATGATCCGTCTTCTAAATAGTACTTAAGAACGTTAGACGGCGGCAGCGTGATCTCTTCTGTCGTTTTAGCTTCTGCGTTGAAGCGGGTTCCTGCTTTATAATCTTCAATCGTCACAATTTTTTTAACTCCCATCGTCTGAGGAGGATTGCTGCGGAATGAAGTTAAAATGCTTTGAATCTGTTCAGCTCCATCTTTCCCTTTAAGTGTCAATGACTCAAGTCCTTCACGGTAATAGCCGTATTGCTCAAAAATTTCGAGTAAACCTTCATAAAGCGTCTTGCCTTGTTTTTTATAATAAGCTGCCACTTCAACAGCTAAGATTGCTGCTTGTACAGCATCTTTATCACGTGCAAAGTCCCCAATCAAATAGCCGTAGCTTTCTTCATAGCCAAATTGGAAAGTATATTGACCGGTGCGCTCGTATTCATTGATTTTTTCACCGATGAACTTAAAGCCTGTCAGTGTATCGATTGTATCTAAACCGAAGGACGCCGCTACATCCCTGCCGATTTCTGAAGTTACGATGGTTTTCAGAACAACTCCATTGGCAGGCAGGATGCCCTTTTCTTTTTTCTGGGATAATAAATAGTGAAGAAGAATGGCCCCAGTTTGATTGCCCGTCAAAACGACATATTCTCCTTCTAAATTTTTCACGGCGATTCCAAGGCGGTCTGCATCAGGATCTGTTGCAATCAATAAGTCCGCATTGGTTTTTTTGCCGTCACGGATGGCATACTCAAATGCTGCATGCTCCTCAGGGTTTGGAGACTTGACTGTGCTGAAGTTTGGATCAGGCAGCTCCTGCTCTGATACAACGGTTACATTTTTATAGCCAAGTGCATCAAGGCCGCGTCGAACAGGCTTATTTGCTGTACCATGAAGAGGAGTAAAAACAATATTCAAATCTACTTCTTCAGATAGCTGCGGATTCACAGAGATCGTTACAAGCTTGTCATTATAAGCGGAATCAATTTCTTCTCCGATCATTTTAATAAGCCCTGCTGCTTTTAATTCTGCTTCATCCTTCACCTGGATGCTTAGTTCGTCTTCAATTTCGTTTACTTTGGCGATGACTTCATCTGCTGCTGCAGGAGGCAATTGTCCTCCGTCTTCGCCGTATACTTTATAGCCGTTATATTCAGGAGGATTATGGCTTGCTGTGACGACAATGCCGGAGAACGCGTTTAGATACCGTACAGCAAACGAAAGCTCAGGTGTCGGGCGCAGTTCTTCAAAGACATATGTTTGAATGCCATGGCTTGCAAGAGTTTTTGCAGCTTCCATTGCAAACTCCGGTGATTTATGGCGGGAATCATAAGCAATCGCCACTCCGCGTTTTTTCGCTTCTTTGCCGAAAGACTCAATATAAAGCGCCAGACCTTCAGATGCTTTTCGGACAGTATATATGTTCATGCGATTAATTCCAAGTCCTATTTCCCCGCGCATGCCGCCTGTTCCAAATTCTAAGTTTTTGTAAAAGCAATCCTCGCGCGCTTTATCGTTATTTTCTAAATCTGATAAAAGAAGTCTTAATTCTGAATCTAAATCTGTTTTGCTTTTCCAGCGCTGATAGCTTTTTTCAAAACTCATAATGTACCTCCAATAATTTTAGGGTTGTAAGTGTTTTGTAATTATTTCTTCATTATTTAGACAATTCCTGCCTAAATTCGTATGTAAAAAATAGAAATCAGTCGATTCCAAGGCTTATTTTAACACATATTGGGACTTGCTGATATTTTAATTTTGTTAAAAAAATTCAATTTTAAAATAATAAAATCTAAAGAAAAATGGCAGCCGATGGTGATTTTGCATTACTAACGGCTGCCGTATTCTCATAATCAGTTTGCTTTTCTTACCTCATCAGGCACAACTGCATCGTGCAGATGAGTTTGAAGCTTAGCAAAGTACTGCTGCTTTTGCCGAGGACTCCACTTCAGTTTGTCAGCCATGTAATTTGTGACAGGCTCCTGATACGTTCTTGCCCAATTAATATCAAAGTACACGGCACCTGTTCTTCTGACAAAGAAGTCGGAAGGAGTGGCTGTCATTTCTTCTGTCATCGCATAGTCAATTTCTGCGAGAATGTAAATAGGCAACCCGTATTTTTCAGCAAACGGTTTTAACGTCTCTGCTCTCTCAAACAGCGCATCTGCATTTGATCCATACCTTCTTGATAAATGCTTCGCCTGCATTTCTGTCAGTCCAAGGGACATGCCTTGTTCCGTTTTTGTTTTGACAAAAGTTTCAAGACTTGATGAACCGCCTACATGTCCGCCTGAGATCGGCATGTTTCTTGTTTTGCATGCTCCAAAATCCTTTAATCCTGCTTCTTTAAAATCTTTTACAATGAGGTCAATAATGTGCTCTGCCATTTTTCTGTAGCCTGTCAGTTTTCCGCCTGCAATGGTGATGAGTCCTGTTTCAGATGTCCAAATCTCATCCTTCCTTGATATTTCAGAAGGATCTTTGCCGTCTTCATGAATAAGCGGACGAATGCCGGCCCAGCTTGATTCAGCATCCTCAGCACGGATGGACAAGTCAGGGAACATATAGTTAATGGACTCAATCACGTAATCTCTGTCTTTCACTGTCATACGGGGATTTTTCGGATCTTCTTTGTATACTGTATCTGTTGTGCCTACATAGGTTTTACCGTCACGCGGGATCGCGAATACCATCCGTTTATCAGGCGTATCAAAGTAAATAGCCTGTTTCAGCGGGAATTTGCTTTGATCAAAGACAAGATGTATTCCCTTTGTCATCTGAAGAGATTTTCCATTTTTCGATTTATCCATTTCTCTCAGCTGATCGACCCAAGGGCCTGCAGCATTGATGATTTTCTTAGCGTACACATCATATGTTTTTCCAGAAATCGTATCCACAATATGAACACCGATGACTTTTCCTTTTTCGTAAATAAACCCGCCCGCTTTTGCATAGTTGACTGCATCTGCACCGAAGCGCACAGCTTCTTTCATGACTTCAATTGTAAGTCTTGCGTCATCTGTCCGGTATTCTACATAGTAGCCTCCGCCCTTTAGTCCTTGCTTTTTCACAAGCGGCTCTTTCGCAAGTGTTTCCTTGGCGCTTAGCATCTTTCTTCTTTCTCCGCGTTTAACAGCTGCAAGAAAATCATATACACGAAGACCGATCGATGTTGAAAATGGTCCGAACGTTCCTCCTTTGTGCATGGGGAGGAGCATCCATTCAGGAGTTGTTACATGCGGCCCGTTTTCATACACAATGGCTCTTTCTTTCCCGACCTCTGCCACCATTTTGACTTCAAATTGCTTGAGGTAGCGGAGTCCGCCGTGCACAAGCTTTGTCGATCTGCTTGAAGTGCCTGCTGCAAAGTCCTGCATTTCAACAAGACCGATTTTCATTCCTCTTGAAGCAGCATCAAGCGCGATGCCGGACCCTGTGATTCCTCCGCCAATGACAAATACATCATACGTTTCCTGCGTCATTTTATTTAAGATATCGTGTCTTTTATCGCTTGAAAAAGCCATTTGATTTTCCTCCTAATATTTTCCAGAAGGGATTAAAAAAGAGACCACAACAAGCTAGTGCAGCAATTAAATGCCTGCTCTAGTGTTGTGGCCTCTCCCAATCTCCAACCGTTCTATTAACTTGATGTCAGTATATCATAAGATTTGTTTATTTAAAAGCCTGAGCTGCTTTTACTGCTTTTTTCCAGCCGCCGTATAACTCATCGCGGACTTCATCTTCCATTTCCGGTTCAAACTGCTTATCTAATTTCCATTGCTTAGTAATATTAGATTTGTCCTCCCAGAAGCCGACAGCAAGACCTGCAAGGTATGCTGCACCAAGCGCAGTTGTCTCATTTACTTCAGGACGCTCAACAGGGACGCCCAGCATGTTGCTTTGGAAATCCATTAAGAAATTATTTTTAACAGCACCGCCGTCAACACGAAGTGTTTTTAATGAAATGCCTGAATCTGCTTCCATAGCAGTCAGGACATCCTTCGTTTGATATGCAAGTGATTCGAGTGTAGCACGGACAAAGTGCTCTTTTGAAGTGCCCCGTGTTAAGCCGAAAACAGCTCCTCTCACGTCACTGTCCCAGTATGGTGTTCCGAGCCCTACAAATGCCGGAACAACGTAAACACCTTCTGTTGACTCGACACGGTCAGCATAGCGCTCACTGTCTTTTGCATCTTTAAACATGCGGAGTCCGTCACGCAGCCATTGAATCGCAGAACCGGCTACGAAAATACTTCCTTCAAGCGCATATTCGACTTTGCCGTTCACACCCCATGCGATAGTCGTTAACAGGCCATTTTCAGAACGAATTGCCTTTTCGCCTGTGTTCATCAGCATGAAGCAGCCTGTACCGTACGTATTTTTAGCCATTCCTTCTTCAAAGCATGCCTGGCCAAATAATGCTGACTGCTGATCTCCTGCAGCGCCTGCAATTGGCACGGAATGACCGAAGAAGTGATATTCTATTGTATTTGCATACACTTCCGATGAAGGCTTAACTTCAGGAAGCATTGATTTTGGAACAGTTAAATATTCTAATAGCTCATCGTCCCACTTTAATTCATGGATGTTATACATTAATGTGCGGGAAGCATTTGAATAATCGGTTACATGTGCATTACCGCCTGACAGCTTCCAGATCAGCCATGTATCAATTGTTCCGAATAAAAGATCGCCTTTGTCAGCTTTCTCTCTTGCACCTTCAACATTATCTAAAATCCATTTCACTTTTGTTCCAGAGAAGTAAGCATCAATCAATAATCCTGTCTTTTCTCTGAATGTATCATTATAGCCTTTTTCTTTTAATTCTTCACAAATGCCAGCCGTTTGTCTTGATTGCCATACAATCGCATTGTATACAGGCTGTGAAGTATTTTTATCCCAGACAACAGCTGTCTCGCGCTGATTCGTGATTCCGATGCCTGCAATTTGCTCTGGTTTTACATTCATTTCTGATAAACATGTTGCGATTACAGCTAAAATAGAACCCCAGATTTCATTTGCATTATGCTCCACCCAGCCTGGCTTAGGGAAATATTGTTTAAATTCTTTTTGTGCAATGTGAACAATTTCACCCTGTTTGTTAAATAAAATGGCTCTAGAACTAGTCGTACCCTGGTCTAAAGACAAAATATACTTTTCCATGGATAAATCCCCCTTTAATTTTAGTAAGTTGCAGAGCTTTCAGAATTCGATTGTTTCTTTGACAGTGCAAAGACAATTCCAAGCATAAATACAAGTGCAGCTGCTACATACCAGAAGGCAGTATTGATATTACCCTTAAAAACGTAATTATAAAAGACCGCTGCAAAAGATCCGCCTACTAGAGGTGCAACAACTGGTATCCATGCATATTTCCAGTTCGAACTCCCTTTTCCTGCAATCGGCAAAACAAAATGTGCAAGTCTTGGCCCAAGGTCACGAGCAGGGTTGATTGCATAGCCTGTAGTACCTCCAAGCGATAGCCCGATTGCAACGACCAGAAATCCTACTATAAGCGGATTCAGGCCCTCAGTAAATGTATTCGCTCCAATCGCAAGTAATGTGAGCACAAAGATAAATGTTCCAAGCGCTTCACTGATAAAGTTGGCAAAGTGATTGGGAATCGCCGGACTTGTAGAAAACACACTGAGCTTTGCACCTGGATCCTCTGTTTCCTTCCAGTGCGGAAGGTACTGAAGGAAAACAAGCACTGCTCCTAAAAATGCTCCAATCATTTGAGCTGCTAGATAAGATGGCACCTGACTCCATTCAAAAGTACCTGCAAAAGCAAGAGCAAATGTAACAGCCGGATTCAAATGCGCCCCGCTTATTCCGCCGACTGCATAAACAGCCATGGCAACACCAAATCCCCATCCCATTGTAATGACAATCCAGCCAGAGTTATGCGCGAATGACTTCTTTAAGCTGACACCTGCACATACACCTCCGCCGAACACAATCAAAATCATCGTACCAATTACTTCTCCCCAAAAAGCCGTCATCTTTATATCCTCCTATCTGATAAATGTGATTTTAATAGATTAAAAGAATAAAAAAATCCACAACAAATGACTTTACAATAAGTAAAGATTTGCTGTGGATCTCCGTTTCTCCATCACATTTATTAACTTGCCTTTATGGTACATGCTAATGTAAGCGGTGTCAACAAAAAACATTATATATTTTGATAATTTTTCCATAACTCCATTTCTGATGATGTTACTGCTGTAGCACCTGCTGCGAGCGCGTTATGCACTTCTTCAGAGGTTTTGACGAAACCGCCTGCAAAAATAGGTATTCCGGTTTTCTCCTTTACCTCTTGGATCAAACTGGGAACAAGTCCTGGAAGTACCTCAATATAATCCGGTTTGTTTCTTGTTATCAGCTCTAAACTTTTCTCAAGGGCACTCGAATCAAGAAGAAACAGCCGCTGAATGGCATAAATACCCCGCTGCTTTGCTTTTGCAATCACGTTTGATCGGGTTGAAATTAATCCTGCCGGCTTTACTTCCTGACAGATAAACTCTGCTGCATACTCATCGTGCTTCAAGCCTTGAATCAAGTCGACATGAATGAGAATTTTCTTGTTCGATGCATTTGTCAGTCTGACAATATTCCGAACCTGTCCGAGATGAGTATCCAGAAGGACTCCATACTGATACGGACTTTCCAAAAAACGTTCAAACTGCTTCATATTGCGGATAGCAGGCAATATTTGCTGACCTTCAAAACTCATCGTCTGCACCTCCTACTTTTTTAATATTTAATATAAATGCTTAAATGGAATGTACTACATATATTCCTGTAAACTCAAGGTTTCTTTCTATAATCCGGTTTTGACTTTTCTGTGATCCGTTCTGACCGAGGAGTTAGGCGCTTCCGCTTGCAATCATGTGCATTCCTATAACTTCAAAAAAAGAAGACAAAGATGAGTTATCTTTGCCCTAGTTCTTCCTATATCGAATTCCGTAAACGTCATGTCTGCGGTCTTTCAGCTGTCTGACTGTTCCGGATTGACGCTGCCTGCGGAGTATTTCAAGATCCACATCTCCGATCACGACCATTTCAATGTTCGGATTGCACTCGCCAACTATGCCGTCTCTTGCAAATTCAAAATCAGACGGAGCAAAAATAGCGGATTGTGCGTATTGAATATCCATATTTTCTGTTTGCGGGAGATTTCCGACTGTACCTGAAATGACGGTATAGATCTGATTCTCCACTGCTCTCGCCTGTGAGCAATAGCGGACACGCAAGTAGCCCTGGCGATCTTCTGTACAAAATGGCGTGAATATGATTTTAGCGCCTTTTTCAGTAGCGATGCGTGCGAGCTCAGGGAATTCAATGTCATAGCAGATTTGAATGGCGACCTTGCCGCAGTCAGTATCAAAAACTTTGACATCATCCCCTCTGCTGATTCCCCACCATTTGCGTTCATTTGGAGTGATGTGAATTTTATATTGCTTTTCAATTGTGCCGTCTCTGCGGAAAAGGTAGGCAACGTTAAAAATTTTTCCGTTATCTTCCTCTACAAAGTGAGAACCGCCAACGATATTGACATTATATTTCACTGCAAGCTCTGTAAAAAGACTAATGTACTCTTCCGTATACTCAGTCAGTTTGCGGATCGCCCTGCTTGGTGATTTTTCATCCAAAAAGGACATTAACTGAGCTGTAAGCAATTCCGGGAATACAGCAAAATCAGCAGATGCATCAGATGCAACGTCTGTATAATATTCCACCTGATTCGCAAACTCTTCAAACGAGTTAATTTGTTTCATTTGATACTGCACAACACAAATACGCACCGGCAGAGCCGTTTTATAGAATCGTTTAGTGTTTGGCATGTAATCAACATTGTTCCACTCCATTAGAGTTGCATATTTACCCGAAGCACGATCGTCAGGCAAATAGTTTGGATTAATTCTCATCAGCAAAAATCCGTTCAGCAGCTGAAACGAGAGCACTGGATCGTAGATTTTATGATGAATGACTTCCTGCACATACTGACGCGGAGACATTTCTTTTTCAAACTTATGATAATTCGGGATTCGTCCCCCGATTATAATACTTTTAAGATTCAGCCGTCTCGCAAGATCTTTTCTTGCCTCATAAAGCCTATGGCCGATTTTCATCCGGCGATACTCAGGATGCACCATCACTTCTATTCCATACATATTGTAGCCGTCAGGATTATGGTTTGATATATATCCGTTATCCGTAATATCATCCCAAGTGTGACGGTCATCGTATTCATCAAAGTTAATGATCAGACTTGAGCATGAACCAATGATCTTTCCTTCAAATTCAGCACAAAACTGGCCTTCAGGAAAATGCTCCAGATGACTTTCTAAATGCTCTCTTTCCCAAGGAACCATTCCTGGAAAACATAAAGCCTGCATCGCTAATATTTCATCTATGTCATTCTCTTCAATATTTCTGATAATCATTTTTTTCTCGAATTTGGACAAATCAATTGTATCGGTCAAAAGAATCGCTCCTTTATGTAGTACAGCAATTTATTCCCTAATTAGTCCGCTCCGAAACATTTTCAGTTCTTTGACTCAATAAGCGAGATGACTTTTTCAAGCTCCATTTCAGCCATCGACTCTAAACGATGATCAACGTCTCCAAACTCTAAGTGACTTGTCACGCTGTTTGGAACGATGGTGCAGAACATGCCTGCTTTTTTAGCGGCGAGTGCGCCATTTACGGAATCTTCAAAGGCCAGACACTCACCGGGCTTAACACCTAGGCATTTAGCTGCTTCTATGTACAAGGCAGGATCTGGTTTAACGAATTGAACATGATTGGATGTGCGTATGCACTCAAAATAAGCAATTAGATTCAAACTTTCTAAATACGAGGATACCCATTCATAGCTTGAACTAGATGCCAGGCCAATTTTCAGGCCCAATTCCTTTGCAGCCATTAAATAAGCCTCAACACCAGGTCTCGCAGCTTCAGCAGATATTCTTTTTTCAAACTTTTCTTTTTGCAAGTGTGTTAAATGCTCATGATTGACTGATCTTCCGATTTGTTCTTCCAAGTATGCAAATGGATTGAAATCAGATGCTGTTCCTATCACTTTACCCCATACTGACATAGGCAATTCACTGCCCTGTTCTTTAAAAATTTCCTGAAGGACTTCATATTCGTGCGTTTCTGTATCAAGAATCAATCCGTCAAAATCAAAGATGATGGCTTTAATCATGAATCTTCCCCCCTGTCATTAATAAGAACATTATATAACGGAAAAAGAAAAGAAAGCACCTGCTTATACTTTGCAGGTGCCTTCCTTATTAGTGCTGCTCTGAAATGTTAGTCAGTGCCTGTCCTGCTGCTTCATTAGACATTTGATCAGTTGCAAGGTCACCCAGTGCAACATAGCCTACAAGCTGATTGTTTTCAACGATCGGCAAGCGGCGAATCTGATTTGACGCCATCAGCCGCGCTGCTTCTTCGCTGCTCATGTCAGGTGTTCCTGTCACAAGGTTTGAAGACATTACATCTGCCACTTTCGTATCATTAGGCATGTCTTGTGCAGTTGAACGGAGCGTGATGTCCCGGTCTGTGATGACACCTTTTACCTGTCCCCCATCCACAACAGGAATGGAACCAACATTTTTGCTGCTCATCAGTTCTGCAGCCTCCTGTATGCTTTGTGAGGAAGAAATTGTAACAAGATCTTTTGACATAGTTTCTCTGATTGATGAATTCAACTTAAAACAGCTCCTTTCAGCTAATAGTATGTGCATAAATCCTGTCTTTTCTTTTAGAAAATGTGTCCTTTACTCTCAATTAAATCCATGAACTTTTGCCGCTGAATTTGAAATTTGTATTCACCCTTCTTTTTCATTAAGATAAGAAAGAGGTGTTTTAGTATGAACGGTTTTGAAAGAAGACATGTTTTACTTTAAATTTTTGCTTCAGAAGTGTACAAACACCCGCTAATTATTTTGGAAATCAAAACCGAAACAAAATGACAAAAGAGTTTCTGCAATTATTTTTATAACTGGAAAAGCATCATGAGCGAAGCTGCAAATCAAGGTCTTCTTTTTCCAATTTCTGGCCGTCTGAAAGTTTGGTTTTACAAGACTCTGATCGAGGACTATAATATGTAGTGTAAACTCATGAATGGAGAGGCGATAATGTGTCAGAGAAACATAAAAAATACATAGAAAATCAATTATTTATTGCATGGGCGGCTTCATTCATCTCGATGCTTGGGAGCTTATACTTTTCAGAAATTATGGAATTCATCCCTTGTGATCTTTGCTGGTACCAGCGGATCTTAATGTATCCTCTTGTCGTCATTCTTGGCATTGCGATCTATAAGAAGGATTACCAAATTGCGTTTTATTCCATGATTTTATCAGCGATTGGCGGTTCGATTTCCATTTATCATTATGCGGTTCAAAAAATTGACTTTGTAGGCGAAAATTCAGCATCATGCGGCATTGTTCCCTGCACTGGAGAATACATCAACTGGCTTGGATTTATTACGATACCATTTCTGGCACTAATCGGATTTACCGTTGTATTTGTGACAAGCTTAAATATTTACAGAAAAATGAAGGTAGGTCGTTAATATGAAGAAGCTCTTAATTTTTGCAGGTATTTTTATCGTGTTATTCGGCGGTTTGGCATTGGTAACAAATTATCAGCAAACAGAAAAAGCAGAAGGCAATCCATATGGCAAGGACAAACTGAATCCTGCTACCGTAGACCAGCTTGAAGACCCAAATTATCAGAATATCATCCTTCCTGAAGAAGTAGATGAAAAGATGGATAAAAAAGAGGACTTTGTTATTTATTACTTCAGTCCAACTTGTGAACACTGCAAAAGAACGACTCCTGAATTAATGCCTGCTGCAGAAGAAGCAGGGGTAGAAATCGGCCAATTAAACCTGCTTGAGTTTGAAGACGGCTGGCAGCAGTACGGAATCGAAGTTACTCCAACACTTGTCCGCTATCAGAACGGAAAAGAAGTAGAACGTGTAGAAGGCTATAATGATGAGGCTTATTTTAAGAATTTATTGAGTAATTGGAAATAAGAAAAGCGGAATCATCCATTTAGCCCCGACAGACAGATAAGGCTCTGACAGAAAAGTCCGGGTTTGACTTTATAGGCAGAGGTGTTCTGGTCGATGGAGCTGGACAATAACGTTATTTAAAGGCAGATAGGGCACACTAAATAACGAAAATAACATACATCCAGGCTCTATCGACCGAAAATACGGGTTCTAAATACAAAAAAGAAGGGTACACGACCGTGTACCCTTTTTTTATACAATCCACTTATTTGACGGTTTACCATATTTGCTTACTTGTTCAGCCTTCTCTTTTGAAGAAAGAAAGTGATCAAATGTAAGGGGGAATTGATAGCCGTACTTCTTTAAGATATTGATATTGCGGTCGTAAAGATCCCTGTTTTCCTCTTCAGATTGCTGATCCAAATGATTAAGCAATGCTGTAAGGGCTTGAAGACTGGACATGATTTGAAAAGCTTCTTTTAACGTGCCATTATACTGCATGTCTTCTGTTTGCGGCTTTAAAACGGCAAGTTCATCCAGCTGATCAATCGTTTCATCTGAAAAATACTGCGGGAATATTTCTTCATACATAGTTTCAATCAGTTCTTCAATGTACTGCTCCTGCTCCTCGGTTGATGCAAAAACAATTCTCAAATTCATTCACCTCTTTGCTGCGATCGGGCATTTATCTTACTGCTAGAATAACATAGCTCTAATGCCCGAAGGAGAGGTAAGTGTTTCCGTTTCTAGCTTGGACATCCAATTAGCATCTTTAGTATACTTGTAAGACTACTGATAGATAGGGGATTGCAATGAAAATTAAAGGAGAATGGATGGAATTTCCGGTTAAGAAAGAATGGACAGGGATTTCCCTTCAGCAATTTCTGAAAGAAAAACTGAATGCACCAAAGACGCTCATTCATAAATGGCGGATGGAACATGAAGTAAAAATAAATGACTCCCTGCCAAATTGGACGGCGCCATTAAATGAAAAAGACTCCATTATGATTCGTTTATTTCAAGATGAAGATCTTGATATCATCCCAGAATACATGGAGCTTGATTTACTATTTGAGGACGAGCATTTTTTAATCGTCAATAAACCTGCCGGAATGGATACACATCCAAATGAACCGGGTCAAACCGGCACACTCGCTAATGGAGCCGCCTTTCATTTACAGATGCAGGGGATGACTAGAAAAATAAGACATATTCACAGACTTGATCACGATACCTCAGGTGCAATCGTTTTTGCCAAACATGCCTTATCACATGCTATCCTGGACCGCCTCCTTGAAGAACGGCTGATCAAAAGAACTTATACAGCCATCGTACAAGGGAAATTGAAGCAGAAAAACGGAAAGATTGATCAGCCGATCGGAAAGGACCGTCATCATTCGACCCGTCGGAGAGTATCTCCGAGCGGACAGCCTGCACTAACTCATTTTAAAACGGAAGATTACAATACTCGTTTTGATGTATCACTTGTTAAACTGCAGCTGGAAACCGGTCGAACCCATCAGATTCGTGTCCATCTGAGCCACATTGGCTATCCGATTTCAGGGGATGACTTATATGGCGGGAACAAAAACTTGATAAACCGCCAAGCTCTGCATGCGTCAGAAATAACGGTTATGCATCCTTTTACAGCTGAAAAAGTGTCAGTGAGCGCGGATTTCCCAGAAGATATGAAAAAATTATTGGCAAAACTGCAATTTTAACCGTTCAAATTGCAGGGGATTGTGAAATACTGTCCAGATAACCCGATTTACTTGCTGGAAAAAGGATTTTACTTTCCATAAAATAAAATTTACTAGCCGGAAAGATCAGATTACTTTCTTTTTTCCAGTTTCCTCCTAACAAAAAGAAAATGCCCCAGAAATTCTGGGGCATTCTTTTATAATCTCTTATTAAATACATGACTGACGCGGTCAAAACCCATCTTCTCTTCATAAAAACGATGGGCATCAATACGCTGATTGCCTGAGCTTAATGTAATCATGCCGCAGCCTGCTTCCTTAGCAAGTTCTTCAACGTAGTTTAACAGCATTTCCCCAAATCCGCGTGATCGAGATGCTCCATCTGTGACTAAATCATATACATAAATGTGCTTATCGTTATAGAAATTTGTAAGCTCGATGATACCTGCTAACGCCTTAACCTGTTCATCTTCATATAGGGCTATTAAACGGTATCCCTGCTTCCTCATCGGCTCGAGCAAATTAAGATACTCTTTCTCGCTAAGCTGTGTGCGCAATTGAGACATAACTGGATAAGCTTTCTTAAAGTTATCTTCCTCTTCAATCTCCCGAATAGCAATCATGAAAAAACCTCCTTCCGCTGCTAATTTACTTTTTCCGCATAAATAATGTAGCGCTCGGGCGCATTACCGACAAAACTGAAAGGGTAGCACGTTGTTAAAATGAGCTCTTCTTTTTCATTTTGAAGCGTGATAATGCTCATGTCATCTGCATCGACAATTTTAGTGGACTTTATTTTGTATTCAAATTCGCCATATGGCAGTAGAATTTTTAATGAATCGCCAATTATCAGATCTCCCGCTTTACGGAACACTGTATCTCTGTGCCCTGACAGCACGATCTGGCCGTTTTCATTCGGAAAGTAGCTCCCCTTATAATGCCCTACTCCTTTTTCCAGATCATCCGGATCTGTTCCTTCTACAATCGGCAGCTCTGCATTTAAGCGGTCAATTTTAAGAATACCGACAGCATCCCCAATCTCCGGTTCATACCTTTTCTCTTGTGATGGAGAAGGCATTTTCTTTTCCTCTGATGACCTGATCGCAGCTTGTGCGTCTGCCAATGACTGATTTGTTTTTACATTTGTCTCAACAATCTGCCATACACCATATCCCGTAAAAAGAAGGCCTCCGATAATTAATAAGAGTGAAAAGGTTTTGAATATAATCATGGAATCGGCACTTCCCCTTTGTCCGCGCATTTAATCAATCTGATTATATCAAATATGACTAAATTACACATCAGAATTTTCCGAAAATAAATGGACAGGATTAAGAGTCAGGGCCGCTTGATTTGGATGCTGATAAATTTTTTACTAATAAACGAGAAAAAACAGGCTATCCGCATTGGGCAGTCTGTCTCACTTATTAATTAAAAATCAAAATTATCCGGATCAGGACCTACACGCTCATCGCGGTTTAATCCATCGATGCGTTCCACCTCTTCTTGTGATAATTCAAAATCAAAGATCGATGCATTGTCATAGATGCGATGTTCTTTTACGGACTTTGGAATCGTTACAACTTCGTTCTGAAGATCCCAGCGCAAGATGACTTGAGCTACAGATTTACCGTGCTTTTCAGCAATTTCAGTTAACGTTTCATCATCAAGAAGTTTTCCCTGCATAAGCGGTGACCAGGCTTCAAGCTGAATGCTGTGCTGCTTGCAGAATGCCTGAAGTTCTTTTTGAGTTAGCCGTGGGTGGTATTCTACCTGATTAACCATCGGCACAATCTCAGCATCCTTGATCACATCCTCAAGATGGTGAATCTGAAAGTTGCTCACGCCAATTGCTTTTACTTTTCCTTCTTTATAAAGCGTCTCAAGCGCTCTCCATGTATCTTTATACTTTCCTTTTACAGGCCAGTGAACAAGATATAAATCTAAGTATTCCAAACCTAGCTTTTTCATGCTTTCATCAAATGCTTTTAATGTGGATTCATATCCTTGATCAGCATTCCACACTTTTGTTGTGATGAATAACTCTTCGCGGGGAACTCGGCTTTCTTTAATCCCTTGGCCTACGCCTTCTTCATTTCCATAGACAGCAGCAGTATCAATGCTTTTGTATCCTGCTTCAATTGCCCATTTTACTGAATTGACAACTTCAGATCCTTCTTCTACCTTGAATACCCCAAGCCCGAACCAAGGCATTTTCACGCCATTATGTAATAAAGTTGTATCCTGCAGATTTTTCGCCATATATCATTCCCCTTTCAGCTTTTATCTTCATTATCTGATAAACTTCTGCAAAAACCAAAAAATATGCCTCATTTTTCCTATTTCTATCTCCTTTTTGCTAAAATGAAAAAAGATTATTATGCGAAAGGGTGCGGTTTGTGAATGGAAACGAAAGAACAGCTCCTCATTCAATTAAAAGAAATTAAAAAATGGGAAGATGATCAAAAAGGGTTATTTTTCTGGGAGAAAATCGGCCGGATTCCCTTTAAATTATTAGATAAGCTGACACCTGCTTTTGTTCAAAAGAAAATTGGTGTTATGCTTGATGAACTGGGAAGCTTCATTCAAAGCGGCGGCAAGTATTTAACACAAAAAAACGGCATTCTGAAAAAAGTCCAGCTGCTTGTTCCGGATGAGACGGTTAGTACTATAAATGATTTGAAAAAAGTACCTTTAAAGGTCATGAACCTCGTAAGCGGGGATCTGAGGACAAACCGGGGAAATGTTGCCACAGTTCAGGGTGCGACAACCGGATTTGGAGGAATTTTCACACTCGCCGCAGACATTCCTGTCCTGCTCGGACTTTCTCTAAAAACGCTTCAGGAAATTGCAATTGCTTATGGCTATGATCCTGAAGACAAGGAAGAGCGGATTTTCATCGTAAAGTGCCTCCAATTTGCATCAGCGGATATTGTCGGCAAACAAGCGATCCTAAACGAACTATCGGGTTTTTATAACCGCAGCATGGAGCCTGCAGAAATGATGTCTAAGCTTCAGGGATGGCGCGAGGTTGTTTATACATACCGTGACCATTTGGGACTGAAAAAATTGCTGCAGATGGTGCCTGTTGCCGGCATGCTGTTCGGAGCATATACAAATCGTTCGATGGTTAAGGATATTGCTGAAACAGGGATTATGTTATATCAGAAAAGAAGAATTCTTGAAAGGCTGGAGTCTGATCCAGCGATGATAATAGAAGAAAAAGGAACTCAGCGCTGAGCAACGGGTTCTTTTGAAAGGTGCAAAAAGTTTCAAACAGGCTCCAACTGGTTCAAATGTAATGGTGACTCTTGACTCTAGCTGGAAGCTCGAAAAGTAAGCCGAACGGAACCGCTAAGCTAATTAAAAAACTAAAGGATTTTTCTGATGTGAAAAATTTTTGAAAGCCATCACTTGCTAGTCTTCTATGAAAGAAAACAGAAAAAACACAAGTATAGTTAGTCAGAATAAACACAAACTCTATAGTTTATGTCACATCGAACTAAGAACTATTCTAGCATTTAATTGTAAATTCTTTATTTTCCTAACGTAAATATTACTAAGGTGGTGACAATACTGCCACCACCCCATTTTATAGGATCAAAGAGCCTTATATTACATCATAATTAAGGAAACAATACGCCAAAACCCTTCCTTCAAAGCCCCGGTAATTTCAAGATCTATTTCTCTGCCCAGTGCTCCTCCGTCTAAGTCAAAGGTAATCCATTTAAATTGACCAGGATATAATTCTTCTCCGGATTCACCTAGAAGATTACTCTCCGATCTTATGATTGTATTTCCAGAAGAAAAAGAAGCATCTCCTGTCAGTATAGAAGTTTTATGAACCCCTGCAGGTACCTTAAGTCTAAGAATGGTTGTTCCGTTACGAGATAAAGTAAAATCACGCTTCAGTTCATCTAGCTTATTTCTGTCTCTAAAGTCCGGTACAGTTCCGATCCATCCATACCCTTTGGCCTCATCCCATTTATCATCAGGAGAAAGTCTGGCATAAGATGGAAGAATCGGACTTGAAGTACCTCCTGAATCGAGCGCGAGTACAAGCTCGTCACTTGATGGAACTGAGACAGCGAATAGTTCTCTAGACACTCCATAAATAACAGTATTGCCAGCTTTTATATCTAAGCTAAGTTTTTCAGCAGCCGGCATGTGGGGAGGGGGGATTACCATGAACTCCACTGTTGTCGTACTGCCCGGTTCAAGGACGATATTTTTGAACTCGCACTTCCATTCTTTCGGAACCTTTATGCCCACCTTTACTGCAACTGCTTTTTCTGTCCCGTTGCCAAGGTCAACTGAAACAGGGTTTGGTTTTCCTGAGAACATTGTTTTCGCAACAATATTGGACACATCGATTCCACCGATTCGAATTGCCCCAGGTTTTCCATTCTTCACAAGAAAAGAGGCTAGGGAGCTAGCGACAGCATTTGGATCACTAGCTGAAGAAACAGCACGATAATCGCTTTGCCAAGATTTATGTGTGACATGGAAACGTACATATCCACGATAGTCACCGTCAAAGAACTTTACATGCTGATTAACGGATAGCGCCTCTTCTACCTTGTCCTTCCAGCCACAGCCAGAACTGATTGACGTTCCAATAAACTCAGTTGCTAGTGTTTCAGACTTAGGATTGTTAAAGTCCTCCTTTAGATCATTGACCCAGCTTGAATGCCAATCGCCACCTAAAACAACCGGGTTGGATGGCCGGCGTTTTTTAATGAATTCAAAAAGGCGGTCCCGATCAGCGGAATACCCATCCCACTGGTCATGATTTACACTGATGCCCTCGCCTGTGTCATAGTCATATTGTGCCATCATCGTTTGCTGTGCTAACACATTCCATTTTGCACGTGAACGACTAAGGTTATTGATTAGCCAAGCTCCTTGCTCAGAACCCATGATTGTTCGTTCTGGATTCGAAGCTTCTGGATCAAGCGGTCCTCCCGGGAATCCTGTGCCGACTTGATTATCCCGATACTGTCTTGTGTCCAATACACTAAACTCTGCAAGATCTCCAAAGGTAAATTTACGGTAAAGAAGCATATCAGGGCCGTTTGGCTTCGAACGACGTCTAAGCGGCATGTGCTCATAATACGCCTGGAATGCTGCCGCACGCATTGCCAGAAAACGCTCACGCTCCCCTTCCGGAAAATTCGGATCCGAAATATCATTCGCCCAATCGTTGTCTACCTCATGATCGTCAAACGTCACGATAAACGGAAAGGCTAGATGGGCTTCCTGCAGATCTGGTGATGTTTTGTATTGAGCATGTAGAAGGCGATAATCTGTCAGCGTTTCTGTATTGCCCTTTTCGTAGATATAGTCTCCAAGGTGGAAAACAACATCTAAATCCTCTTGTGCCATATTTTTATAAGCTGCAAAGCGACCTCCTGTCCAGGATTGGCATGAAGCGATTGCAAACGAGAGACTCTTCAGATGGTCTCCCTCCTCAGGAGCAGTCTTCGTCCGGCCAATTGGACTAATTTCTGTTCCAGCCTTGAAACGATAATAATACTCTCTCCATGGTCTTAAACCAAAGACCTCTGCATGCACTGAATGACCTAACTCTGGGCCTGCAACTTCTTTACCGCTTCGAACAACCTTTTTGAACTGCTCGTCTTCTGCAATCTCCCATTCGACCGGGACGTACCGATTGTCCATTCCTCCGTTTCCGTCCTCTGCTAGAGGGTTTGGAGCAAGCCTTGTCCATAAAACAACACTGTCTGACAATGGATCACCAGAGGCAACGCCAAGAGTGAATGGGTAAGCAGAAAAAATTGGTGCCTCCTCTGCTTGAACCGATTTGATTGTAGGCAGCGAGAAGCCGAGTGCTGTAACGGCAGCTGTTTTTCCAGTGGATTCTAAAAAGCTTCGGCGTGTCATCTTTTTAGAGTTAAAATCCTTTAACCAATTTTCGTAATTCAACTGTATCTCTCCCTTTTGATCGTTTTTAAAGGTAAGGAAATTGCTAGATCACTAATTTTCCGATATATATCTACTGCAATACTTAGATTGCATCCCCAGATTCTAGCTAGCTTTCACAATTTTTTCCTGATAGACAAAAGCAGACAGAGTAATACTTGCCTCATAGATCAGAACGAGATGAACTCTAGAACTATCTGAAATCAAATCAGGCGGAGTAATAAGAACAGACGTTACTCTTATGTAAAAATACGTCAAGAACAACCATCAGTCGCTTTCTCAACTCTTCTAAGTGAGCAATTAGTTCTATCTCATGATCGTTCATACTACGTCACCTCTACCCTGGAACCTAATAGATTTCTAGACTTGTTTTCGAAAATCTTATTTTTGATCCTTATTCGTTTCTTTGTCCGTACTCATAAGATCTCTTGTTGCATTCTTAAATTCCTTCAGTGTATTTCCAGCTGCTCTTCCAAGCTCAGGAAGCTTTGAGGGACCAAAAATGATAAGGGCTAGAATGATGATTAAAATTAATCCAGGAATTCCAATGTTACCAAAAGGCATTTTTTCCCCTCCTAATTTAACTGATATTTTATAAGCTGAACAACAAAAAACCCAAGTATAGTCAGCCCTAATAGACATACGGTTATATGTTTATTAGAACTAGTAACTATACCTGGGTTTTCTCCATATACTCCCACCCGGATATGTTAAGTGTGCAGTTGTTGTTGCTTATAATGCTATTTTGACAAAGCATTGTAAATTCTATATAAGCTTTACGTAAAGAATTATTACGATTTCTTTTATTTTACTGATTGATGGTCCTTGTAAATAGAACTTAACACCGAAAACGGGTCCTCTGATCCAGCTAGTGTCGCTGCAATCTTTCTCGGCAACAAATGCTTTGGACTAGGCATTCATTAGACTCTTCTATTAAAATAGAATTGTTATAAGTAAATAAATTATTCATTTTTATTTTAATAAAAAGTTCATTCCACCTGCTATTTTTTAAAATAGGTTTTATAGTCCAGATCCCATAACTCAGGTGCTCCTACGGCTACTCCATGTGCTCCAGCATCTACTGCCTCTCTTATTTCATTGGGATGTTTAATTAATCCCGCTGTAATAATAGGGCAATCAATTTTTTCATAAAATTCTCGTATCATTCGTGGCATTAATCCTGGCATAATTTCAATTGCATCGGGATTTACATTAGAAATATTTCGTATACCACTTTCATAAGCTTGTGTATCTATCATAAATAAATGCTGGATGGTTAGTAATCCCTCTTTTTTAGCTGCTTGAATCAACTGATTTTTTGTTGAAACAATTCCATCTGGCTTCACTTTTTTTGACAAGTATTTTATTCCTTCACGGTCATTGGCTATCCCTTTTATAAGATCAATATGCAAAAAAATAGATTTGTTGTTTTTTCTGCTTTCTTCAACACAATGTTCAACTGTAAAAATATCACCGGACATTAAAAATATCGTTTCTACAGGTGAAAGAACTGCTTTATCAATTAAGGAAACATCACGTACAGCAGCTATAATTGGATTATTTTTTACAAGGTTTTTTTTCTCCATTATTTCACCTCCAGATATTTAGTTTTATCATTTCTTTATTAATCGTTTAAGTTACTTTTTGTAAAGGATTATTAAGATTTAAATTCATTTTATAATTAATACAGAAAATAGCGACTTTTTGAGAACCCAAATTATTATTTGCCCATGATAATACTTATTCATGTTTAACCCTCTTTTTATAACGATTGTAGCTCCTTTTTTTATATTCTTTCACAACGTTTCTTCCTTTTTAATGTCCTATTTGTGTCAAATAAGCAAGACCAAACAAACAGATTTTTTATTAAGTTCACTGTTTCTGTTGTTTAGGGTATGGTGCTTCTTGTTCTTCTTTATTATTAGCTGGAATGAAACTTGGAAAGCTAATCGAAACTTCTTTTCTAGGAAGCTTTGCACCTACAATTGGAGCTCTTTTGCTAATGGCAATAGGGTAAAGGGAATTAGTGTTTATATCAATAAAAGATGGACTGCCTTATGGGAAAAAGCAACTGCCTTCTGTATGGAGGACAAGCTTGAATACTGCGTAGTAATTTCTTGAAAACGCTGTACCAGTGTGTCACAATCAATAAGGGATACATAACCGAATTTTCAATTTTTATTGTATACAAATACCTTTGCCGCCATCGTGGAAGAAAAGTTCAAACGCATTATATGAAATTACACAATTACATTAAGGAGGATCTATCATGAGGACTATGAAACTTGGAAAAAGCACTTTAGAGGTGCCGGTTGTTTCAGTCGGCTGTATGCGCATTAATTCTCTGGAAAAGGCCGAGGCTGAGCACTTTGTCCAATCAGCACTTGAATTAGGTGCAAATTTCTTCGACCATGCTGATATTTATGGGGCTGGAACATGCGAGGAAATATTTGCTGAAGCCATCCATATGAACGATGATATCCGTGAAAAGATTTTTTTGCAATCTAAGTGCGGTATTCGAGAAGGAATGTTCGACTTTTCAAAAGAACATATTTTAGAATCAGTTGACGGAAGCTTAAAGAGATTGAATACAGATTACCTAGATATTCTGCTGTTACACCGTCCGGATACATTGGTAGAACCCGAAGAAGTGGCAGAGGCTTTCGATATTCTTAAAAGTTCAGGAAAAGTTCGTCACTTTGGTGTTTCAAATCAGAATCCAATGCAGATCGAATTACTTAAGAAGTCAGTGAAGCAAACAATCGTTGCTAATCAACTTCAATTAAGTATTACCAATGCAAATATGATCTCTAATGGATTTAATGTGAACATGGAAAATGATTCTGCTGTGAACAGAGATGGCAGCATACTTGATTATTGCAGACTGAACGATATTACCATTCAGCCATGGTCCCCTTTCCAATACGGGTTCTTTGAGGGAGTATTCCTAGGTAATGACAAGTTTCCTGAATTGAATCAAAAGATTGATGAAGTCGCGAACAAATATGAAGTAAGCAACTCAACCATAGCTATCGCGTGGTTATTGCGACATCCAGCAAACATGCAACCGGTTATCGGTACGATGAATGAAGGCCGTTTAAAGGATTGCTGTAAGGCAAGTGATATCCTTCTTACTCGCGAGGAGTGGTATGGCATCTATCGTGCTGCAGGTAATGTACTGCCATAATTGCTTTTTTCTATAATTTATTCATATGTAAATAAATCCAAAACAATCCAAAACACGTCCTATAAAACCAAGCACCCTAACGTCATTGTTGACACAGGATTCTTGGTTTTTCAGTTGAACAACCGAAAGAGTATTTCTTGTTTGACTAATTGGTTGACTCTTTGTATTATTTTATAGCTCTTGCGCCCTTAAAAAAATGATAGCATGGAAACAGCTTTATCTTTGGCCTCGGTCAGATCAAACTTATCTAACAGACTTTCAGCAACTTTTCTGGGATTGTGCACATGCCGCAATTTTGCAATCAAATGAAGGTTTTCATATCCTGTGAGTACACCGTCAACGGTGGTATTTTGTGAACTAAAACTAAATAGCTTTTGTGCCGCCATAGGATTGTCAGCAACATTAATATCATGAATGGTCACCTTGCCGCCATCACTATTAAGTAGCCCCGTAACGATTTTTAATAGGGTACTTTTCCCAGCACCGTTCGCCCCTAATAAGGCATAAATGGAACCTTGCTTCACAGTGATATTGACATCTTTTAAAACCTCATTTCCTTTAAAACTCTTTTTTACATTTTTGATTTCAAGGACTGTTGAATTCATGGCTCGCTCCTTTATTTAATAGAATCTCTTAATTTCTTTCTTAATTTGTCAATCCATGTTTCTTCTGGAAACTCGGCTAGGAATGAGTCTGCAAATTCTGCTATATCATTTCCTACTACATCTCGTACGCTTAATCCATCACTGGCACTATTCTCGAACATCTCTAAAATATTCTTTAAAAGCTCCAACATGCCTGATCCCTTAGCAAAGTTCCACATATAATTTTCAATTGCTTTCATAGCCTTTTTGTATTCTTCAGGTAATTCATTCACTCTTTTTTGATATGCACGAAATTCCCTTTTTTCTTGAATCATCTTTTTAAACATTTCTTTGCTCCTTTATTTCATTCATTTTTTCTTCTAAAAATGACCATCGTTGCCAAAAATCATTTAATTCTTGTTCTCCTTTGGCATTTAGTGTGTAGAATTTTCTCGCGGGCCCAAGCTCAGATTTTTTCTTCTCAATCTCCACGAGCCCTTTTTTCTCTATTCGAACAAGAATGGTATAGACAGTTCCTTCCACAATATCATCAAAACCTAACTCATTTAGATACCTAGTTATTTCATACCCATAGGTTTCGCCTAATTGAATCTTTTGAAGTACCACACCTTCAAGAACTCCCTTAAGCATTTCAGTTAAATCCTTCATATATCCTCCTTACATTCTACAAAATGAGGAAATATTGGCATATTTTCTACGGTGACATCATTATGTGACAGACTTAACTGCATGAACGTTGATCAAATTATTAAATGGAACAAAAGTTCGTTTGTAATAAACAAAAAAATCGCTGAAAATTTATCAACGATTAATAATAATCTTAATATTTACTTGAAGAAAAAAATCAAATAATATCATACTCCAGTATTAATTCTTGGTGTTTAGTTTCTGAATGATAACCCATTTTCCTTCATAGCAGTCCTAAGTTTAGGTAAAGAAGCCGGTCCCATACCATGCAATTGCAAAATCTCTTTTTCACTGCATTTTGATAGCTCCTGCAAAGAAGTGATCCCATTGTTTTCCAATGCTCGTCTTGCTGGTGCCGAGAGCAATGAAAGAAATCCATTAGCAGGTTTACGTTCTTGCTCACAAGTCGGACAGGTTGGACAATCGCTGCTTTTATAATATTTGTGTCCTTTATTACAAGTCCTTAAATTTTTTTCTGAAGTTGTCATTTTAAAATGTCTCCTTTTCTTATGAAATTATTTATTTTCCTTTCAACACATGACTTTTTCAGTACTTTGATGCTTGTTTCACTATCTCCTTATTCCACAATCCTTTTAATGAAATAACTTATATTTCCACATTAGCATAAATGTCCAATAACCTGCCGCAATATATAAAGGAAAAAGCCCGCCATTTTAACTGCTAAATGGCGGGCAACTTACATTGCGATATACTGTTTTGCACCTCTGTACAGAACTGGTTAACCGCTGAGTTCCTTTTTTTATATTTAGAAGATTAATGCATCAAGTGAATATGCGCCTGCACCTGTTAAAGCTACACCAATTGCAACAGCGAGCAAAGTCAGGTTGAATTCATAGCCATTTTGAGCAGCCCAGAAGCCGTTTGGTGCATGAACTTTAACAATCGCAACAAGCATTGTGCCAGCTAATGCAGCTCCTGCAAGCGGAGTAAGGAAGCCTGCTGCAAAAAAAGCTCCGCCAGCAAACTCAGCCAGGCCCGCAAGTACCGCCATTGCAACTCCAGGTTTAATTCCAATGGATTCAAAGAAGCCCCCTGTGCCTTTAATGCCGTGACCTCCAAATGAACCAAACAGTTTTTGTGCTCCATGAGCCATGAACGAAAGTCCAATCACTAAACGAATAAGTAAAAGTCCTAAGTCTACTAACATTCTGATCATCCTTCTTTCAATTATTTTTAATTCGAGATATATTCTTAAAAAAATTTACTCTTTAACTTATATGCAGACCTTGCAGGGAAATTACTTTTAATTAAAATATCTTGAATTCAAAGTAATTATATTCTTTATTTCCTTATCTGTCAATCTCTTATTGCAAAAAAATCAATCTGGAAAAATTCAATAATGGATATGATGTCATCAATATTAAAAAAAGGAGCCGCTTCTGCATGAAGCGGCTCCTTTTATCTGTTCTATTGTACAACTGCAAAAGAGAAATCCTGAGTGCCTGACGGAACATTGTAAGCCTGCACTTCAATCGTATAAGCCCCGGCTTCCGCATTTGGCAGAATAACCGTTTCTGCATTATTTCTTCCATCCCATTGATTGTTGTATGGAGAAGTGAAATCGTTTCCTGTGTAAGTTTTTCCGCTAGGTGATTTAATGACAAGATCCAAATCATTGACTAACGAAACAGATGCTGATGGATTTCCCGGATAATCTGTCCATGCCAGAGCAATCCTCAAGCGTTTGCCGCTTGCAGCATGAAACGTATAAGCTGCTTTTTCATTTGTTCTGAGTGCTTTTGCTTCGTTTGTAATTGAAAAGGTTTTCTCACATATGAAATCATACTCCAGCCACTGTTGGCAGCATGTCTCATGAGTCTTATGATAGAGAGATCCCTCAGTCTTGCAGCTCTTGCTCGCCGAAAGTTCTATAAAATAAACGCTGTGCGTAAAAAAAGATCTTCCCGTTTACAGGAAGATCTTTTTTTATTTTTGTTTCCCAATCATTTCAACAACTTCTTTGACTTCATTCAGCATAAATTTCCGTGTCTCTTCATCAACATATGGAACCGAATAAATAAACTTGTGGGCAAGCGTTTCGATTCCGCAAAAATTCATAATACCAACATCAAACGATGCCTGCATGGCCATGGTCAATTGCGGGGGCTTCAAAGACTTCTCAGGCTGCCCTGTAGTCTGGAAAATTAGTGCCTGTTTTTCTTTCAGCAAGCCCTCCGGACCTTCATCAGAATATCGAAAAGCAAAACCGTTGGTAAAAACTCTGTCAAAATACCCTTTTAAAATAGCCGGCATCCCGGCCCACCATGTTGGAAAAACAAAGACAAGAATATTTGCCCATATAAGTTCACTCTGTTCCGCCTGAATATCAGCCGGAACTTTATCCTGATAAAAGGATGTATAGTCGTCCTCTGTCAAAATGGGGTTGAACTTCATCTGATATAGATCTCTTTTTCTCACCTGAAAGTCTTTGCTTGTAAATTCTTTTTCCACGGCATCACATATCGCTGCATTAAAGCTTTCCGGATTCGGATGAGCATAAATAATCAATATATTCATTTCATTCTCCTAAAATCGCTTTTTTATTATTGTTTGCGGAGTATGAGAATATTATGATTTTGTGTGATATTTTTCTATTTTGCAGTTGCCGTCATGATATTTATTCATATTTCCCTGGTTCGAGCCAGGAAAAAAATACAGATTTTTTAAGTATGGGATATATCATTGAATTTACCAAGTATTATTCACAGATCTTTCTCAAAATGAACTCATTTTTTCCAATGCATTCGTCCGCTTTCTATCTTTCACATGCAGGGCAGGATCAAAATAGCCAAGCTGCAGAATGCCAACAATTTTTTCGCCATTTTGAACTCCGATGGCACGGCGGAATTTCGGGTCATAGATGTGATTTGGCGTTTTCCAAACCATTCCAAGCTCTTTTTCCCAGCCAAGCAGCTGCAGATTCTGAATAAGGGTGCTGATTGCCGCAAAATCCTCTTCCCATATTTTTTGGCGGGGATCTTCAGGCATAATGGCAACTAAAAATGCAGGAACGTCTGCCAGCTTTGACCTCACTTTTTCATGTGCTTTTGCTTCGTAGCATGCAAGAACAGTCTGAATAAAAGCTTCTTTCCGATCTCCGCTTACAAATAAAAACCGCCAAGGCTCTCTTAGACCATGGTTAGGCGCCCAGACAGCGTCATTAAGCAGGATTACAATATCTTCTTCTTTTACCTCGAGAGGAAGGTAATTTGATTTGATTGAGATTCTTTCCCGTATTACTGCTGAAATAGATTGCTGTTGAAACATCTTTTTTTACCCTCCAATTGATAACGATTTTCACTATCATCTAAAACAATAGTATCACTCTGTATTTTTTTCGTCAATTTTAGACAAGTAAAAAAATACGCAGGCGACTTCTTTATTGAAGGAGAGAAATTGTATTCCTTCGAGGCTCGGGTAGGAAGCGGACCTAAGAAGTGTGAATGATTTTAAGCTGCATTACCCGTCAGGAAAAAACTGCTGAGCAGATAGTCAACTTTTTTGCACCATCACCGCTTTGATGCACTTTTTTCAAGGCGGGCGCGTTTTTTTTTGCGGCATTCACTTGCTTTCGCGCACTTTTATTAAGCTGGAGGCGTTTTTCTGCTCCATTCTAAGCTTTGAGACTTCATGCACTAGCATTCCTCATGTTATATACGAACATTTTATCAAACTATAATTTCCTAAATAAAAAAACCCTCCAGTTAAGGAGGGTATGCTAATTAAAAGAATAAATTTAATATAAAGTAGGAAATCGCTGCTAATGTTGCAGATATCGGCAAGGTGATGAACCATGTGATGACCATCGTTTTAGCCGTTCCCCATTTTACACCTTTGATTCGATGTGCAGAGCCTACGCCAAGTATTGAAGATGAAATAACATGTGTTGTACTGACTGGCAAGTGAATAATCGAAGCGCCAAATATAACGGCTGCTCCAGTTAAGTCTGCTGCTACACCGTTAACTGGACGAATCTTCATGATCTTTCCGCCAACGGTTTTAATGATTTTCCAGCCGCCGACACTTGTACCAATTCCCATTGCAAGTGCACATGAGAATTGAACCCACCATTGAATATCTGTTGAGTCTTGAAGATTCCCTGCAATAAGGGCCATCGTGATAATACCCATTGCTTTTTGAGCATCATTTGTACCGTGAGTGTAAGATTGCAAAGCAGCTGTTGCCACCTGAATCGCACGGAAGTTTTTGTTTGTTTTTGTCAGATTATTGTTTTTAAAGACAACTTTAAAAATACTGTAAATAATATAACCGACAATAAACGCTAAGATCGGCGAAATGATAAGCGCCTGAAGGATTTTCAAAAACCCTGAATAGTTTAGAGAATTAAATCCTGCCGCAGCAATCGCAGCACCTGCGATTGAACCAATAATCGCATGTGAGGAGCTGCTTGGAATTCCATAATACCAAGTAATTAAATTCCACGTGATGGCTGCAATCAATGCAGCTAATATAACAACAGATCCATTTTGCAGGGTAAACGGGTCAACAATGTCCTTTGTGATGGTTTTTGCAACCCCTGTAAATGTCATTGCACCGACGAAGTTCATGACAGATGCAAGGATGATTGCCTGTCTTGGTTTAAGGGCTTTAGTTGATACAGATGTTGCAATTGCATTTGCCGTATCATGAAATCCGTTAATAAAGTCAAACCCTAAGGCAAAAATAACAACAAGAATGGTAAGAATTAATGTAGTATCCATAATATCGCCTCTTACGCGTTCTTCATGATGATAGTTTCAAGTGTGTTGGCAACACCTTGACAGCTATCAGCAATCTCTTCAAGTGTTTCATATATCTCTTTATATTGAATGATTTTAATCGGGTCTTTTTCAATTGCAAATAAATTTTTCACAGCTGTACGCAAGTAATTATCACAGTTTGACTCAAGTTCTTTTAAACGGATAGCATGAGTGCGGATTTCGCTTAGCTTTTTGTTTGAAAGCAAATCAATTGATTTAGCAATTTCGATTGTACACTCATTAATTGTGTCAACAAACTTTACCATGTAGTCAGTCGGCTGTGTAACAGAATACATTTCAAACAATGCAGCAGAATGTTCGATGCCATCCAAAACATCGTCCATAATCACTGCGAGCTGAAGAATGTCTTCACGCTCAATCGGAGTAATGAATGCTTTGTTCAGTTCCATGATGATGGTATGAACAAACGTGTCGCCTTTTGACTCATAATCCTTAATTGTTTCTGAGAATACTTTTAGATCATTGGCATTATTGATTTTGAAATCAACAAAATACTGCCCAGTTTCTTTTAAGTTCTCAGATATCTGACTTAACATTTCAGAAAACTTATCTTTTCTTCTTTTGATAGCCATTGCTTATTCCTCCATGGAGCCATATATTTTTGTTTTTCTCTCTTTTATTTGCAACTTAAAAAGTATATACGTTAATGTCGAATCCGAAAAGACTTTGTCGTTAATTTTTACAATATCTTTACAAAGTATTAATATTATTAAAATATTTCTATGGTATTGATTTCTAAATAAATTTACGAAATTTTAAAAAACGCAAAAAAAAAGCGGAAACTCCGCTTTTTTTACTTAGCAATTGAAATTTTTGCAGGTTCAGCGTGTTCAGCCGGAGGATGAAATTCATCTTCCATTTTAGAAACAACAACAGTTGCAACACCATTTCCAATGAGATTTGTGATCGCCCGGGCTTCAGACATGAAACGGTCCACTCCGAGCAGTAAGGCGATGCCTTCAACCGGAATCATCGGGAATGCAGCAAGCGTTGCTGCCAATGTGATAAAGCCGGATCCTGTTACTCCTGCTGCCCCTTTAGATGTCAGCATCAGAATTCCAAGAAGGGTCAGCTGCTGCCAAATACTGAGATCTACTCCATATGCCTGTGCAATAAACATGGCCGCCATTGATAAATAGATTGAAGTGCCGTCCAAGTTAAAGGAGTAGCCTGTCGGAATGACCAGTCCCACAACAGATTTTGAGCATCCGTATTTCTCCATCTTCTCCATCATCTTCGGAAGTGCGGATTCTGATGAAGATGTTCCAAGTACAAGCAGGATCTCTTCTTTAATAAAAGCGATAAATTTTATAATGCTGAAGCCATAATATTTTGCAATTGCCCCTAAGACAAAGATGATAAATAGGAACATGGTGATATACACAGATCCCATCAGCTTACCGAGAGCAACAAGCGATCCTAATCCAAATTGTCCAATCGTGTACGCCATTGCACCGAAAGCCGCGAATGGTGAAACTTTCATAATCATGTTTACAACACCGAAGAAAATATCTGTCAGCCTTTCAAACAAAACGACAACCGGTTTTGCTTTTTCCCCAATAGAGGCCATTGAGATTCCAAACAAGACAGCAAAGAATAAGATCGGGAGCAGTTCTCCCTCAGCCATTGCGCCTACAACATTCTCAGGAATAATGCCGACTACAAAGTCAATGAAACCATGACTTGTTTCTTCTGCCTGTTCCGTATACTGAGATACATCTCCGCCCTCAACGGCATCTGTGTTGAAGCCTTCGCCAGGCTTTACAATTCCTACTACAATAAGTCCGATTGCAAGCGCAAAGGTCGTCACAATTTCAAAATACAGGAGGGCCTTGCCTCCGATTCTTCCGACCTTCTTTAAGTCACCCATGCTGCCAATTCCGATTACAACCGTAAAAAAGATAATTGGCGCAATCACCATTTTAATCATTTTGATAAAGACATCCGCTAAAACTTTCAGCTCAATCCCAAAGCTTGGAAACAAAAAACCAACAGCAATACCTAAAATAATTCCGATAATGACCTGAACCGTTAAATTCTTAAAGTTAATTTTCATAGTATCCTCCATTCTTTTTATTGTTAGCGCTTACAAGAATACCTTTATATTAACTGATAATTTAGACATCATTTCGTTTTGGTATTATTGTTCTTTTTGGTCTTTTTGGTCACGAAAAGCGGAACCGACTGTTTAGCCCCGACAGGCAGATAAGGATTCACCGGAAAAGTCCGGGTTTGACTTTTTCGGGGAATCTGTTCTGACCGAGGGGTTAGGAGGTGGAGCTAGACATCACGAAAAGCGGAGCCGACTGTTCAGCGCCGACAGGCAGATAAGAATTCGCCAGAAAAGTCCGGGTTTGACTTTGAAGCCGCACGCTTCACCAATCTCTTTATAGCGAAAATGGAGATTTTTATAGCGGATTTATTGACTTTATTAGCCGTTTTCTTGATGCATTTAGCCATTTTCAGGTTTTATTTAGCCAAATGATTTTTTTGATTTCTTCTAAATTTTGCTTATTTAGTCGTTTTCCTTTTCTATTATCATTTATTCTGTCATTTTAGCTAAATCTTGCCGAATGCTTCATTAATAGAAAAACCGCTGCATTACAGGCAGCGGCCAATCATTTATTATCGTACATTCCGAATATCCTCAATCCAACGATTCCCATACTCAGTGGAATACGTTTCATAAAGCGGCTTGAACACCTTACGCCACCTATCTTTTTCGGCTTCACTCAGTTCATAGATTTTCATCTTGGAATTTTGTTTCATTCTAATTAGCTGTGAGTCATTCATCTTTTTTGATTCTTTAAGCATCCACTCAGTCGTTTCATCCATGGCTTTTTGAATTTGAGTTTGCAGTTCAGGTTCCAGACTGTTCCAGAATTCTGCATTCATTAAGACAGAATAGCCTAAATAGCCATGGTTCGAAACCGTCATGTCTTTTTGCAGTCGATAAAATCCTTTTGAATAAATATTTGAAATCGTATTTTCCTGGCCGTCAAATTCATTTCCTTCCAGAGCGATGTAAACATCATTGAAGGAAGAAGCTTTTGGAATGGCACCCAGCAATTCAAACTGTTTTGCAATTATATCACTTGGCATTATTCTAAAGCGCTGTCCTGAAAAATCCTCAGGCTCGATCAACGCCCCGTTGCTGCTTGTCATTTGTTTGAAGCCATTTCCCCACAAAGCGAGGCCCTTAATATTTTCACTTTCAAGTTCAGCCAGCAGCCGTTCTCCAACTTCCCCTGTATATACGTTTTGTACATGCTGCTCATCCTGAAAAATAAAAGGCAAATCAAGCACTTGCCATTCAGGGATGACCTCTGTCATTTTTGAATAAGAAGGAGCAATCATTTGAACGTCGCCCTTTTTAAGCGCATTCAGCTCTTTTTCATCTGAATACATAATTTCGTTCGGAAAAACTTCCACTTTTATTTTTCCATCAGTCCGGTCTGCAATAATCTCAGCAAATTTTTCTGCAGCCCGTCCCTTAGGTGTATTTTCAGCAACCACATGACTGAACTTAATGACAATTTGATCACTCAAACCATGCTGTTCATCGTCATCTTCTATTTCGTGCATGGGATCATGTGAAAAAACTGCCACTAAAAAGAGCACAGTTAAAAGACTTGAGCTAATAAACCATTTCATACTATCCACCGTTTCAACAATTTTTTAGTAGATTCATTGTATCATGAGATTTTGGTGCATGTTACAATGAAAGATATTTTATTCTTCAGAATAATGAGGAACCAATATGAGACGAATTTCAATCTTATGGAAAATTACAGGCTTAATCTTCTTTATATTAGGGTTTTCTCTTTTTCTGGCAGGAATTGTTTTAATCGGCAATTATATAAGCGGAAAAGAAGAAGAGTTAAAGGCGCGTTCATTCGTAACAGCGCAGACGATCGCCGAACTTCCTGAAGTGAAAGAAGCTCTTGAAAGCAGACAGAATAATCTTAATAAAGTAATCGACCGCCTAAGAATCATCAACAACGCAAATTATATTGTTGTTTTAAACATGGATCGCGAAAGACTGACACATCCCGTACATGACAGGATTGGTACCCGCTCACAGGGAAACGATGAGGGCCCGGCCTTTGCAGAACACTCCTACACATCTAAGGCAAATGGAGAAATCGGGACCGTCATGCGTGCATTTGTCCCTGTCATGAACGATGACCATGAACAGATTGGAGTCGTCCTTGCGGGTTACAAACTTCCAGTCTTTATAGAAGTGCTGCAAAGCCTTGTGTTTGAAATCTTCATCACATCAAGTCTCTCTTTATTATTTGGGGGCTGGGGCGCCTGGATTCTGGCACGGCAAATTAAAAGACAGATGTTTCACCTGGAGCCGCATGAAATTGCAAGGCTCCTTGTCGAGCGCACTGAAACATTCAATGCCATGCACGAAGGTGTAATAGCTATTGATACGAATGAAAAGATTACTATTTTTAATAATAAAGCCATGAAAATGATGCGGATTAACGGTCACGTGATTGGAAAATCCATCAGAGAAGTCATTCCAGATACCGCCTTGCCTGAAATTCTCAAACTTGATCATGCGATATACAGCAAAGAACTCAATGTCGGCAACCTGAACATTTTAAGCAACCGGGTTCCGATTAAAGTGAGCGGCCAAACGGTTGGAGCTGTGGCCATCTTTCAGGACCGGACCGAGGTGAAAAAGATGGCGGAAGAATTAACTGGCGTACGGGCCTTTGTAAACGCTTTACGTGTCCAAAATCATGAATACAATAATAAGCTCCATACGATTGCAGGTCTGATACAGCTCGGGAATCACGAAAAAGCGCTCCAATTTGTCTTTCAAACGACTGAAGAGCAAGAAGAACTGATTCAATTTTTGAGTAAGAACATCAAAGATGAGAGTATGGCGGGATTGCTGCTCAGTAAAATCCGCCGGGGGACCGAACTTGGAATCAGCGTGGAAATTGACCGCAACAGCCAGTTTAATAGGTTCCCAGATAAGCTTGATCATCATGATTTTGTTCTTATCCTTGGGAACCTGATTGAAAATGCATTTGATTCTTTTAAACACCATCAAGTTCCCTTCCCTCATATTTTTATCAGCATCGAGCAGGATGCAGAAATACTGACACTCATAGTCGAGGATAATGGAAGCGGAATAAAAGCAGCAGATTACCCCCGCATTTTTGAACAGGGCTTTTCTACAAAGGGAGGCCGGGAACGGGGAATCGGGCTTTATTTAGTCAATCAGCTTGTTCAGCAGGCAAATGGCACGATCATGGCGGAGTCTGAAGAAGGTGCGGGAACAAGTTTTACAGTTACTTTTTATATGGAGGAGATTTGATGCAGGTCAAACCAGTTTCCGTACTTCTGATTGAAGATGATTTAATGGTTCAGGAAGTGAATCGGGAGTTTTTAAATAGAGTGAATGGTTTTGAGGTTATTGGCATCGCATCAAATGGTGCCGAAGGCCTGGAGCTTGTGCGAATGCTTGCTCCTGATTTGATTTTGATTGATATGTATATGCCCAAAATGAATGGTCTTGAGACCATTCAAGCCATTCGGGCTGAAGGACATGCCTCTGATATTATTGCGATAACGGCCGCAAGTGATATGGAAACAGTCCGAAATGTTCTGCTTCACGGAGCCGTGGATTATTTAATGAAACCATTCAAATTCGAACGGCTGAAGCAATCACTTGAAAACTATTCAGCCTACCGCAGCAAGCTGAAAGATAAATCCCGGCTGACACAAAATGAACTTGATTCAATCAGGTTTCAAAAAGAAGAGCTTAAAGAGAAAAAGGATTTGCCAAAAGGATTGCATGAGGTGACTCTTTATAAAATTCTCACCTATCTCAAAGATCAAAGCGCTCCTGCATCAGCTGAGAATGTAGCCTCAAGCGTGGGAATTGCCAGAGTAACAGCAAGACGATATCTTGAACACCTTGAACGAGAAGGAAAATTAGAGATTGATATTCAATATGGCGGTGTCGGGAGGCCTGTCAACAAGTATCTTATTTCAGGAAGAGCTTAGTTGCATAGTTCATAGTTATCCTTGAGCACTCAAACAGGACTTCTCCCTCAATTTTGGGAATCATATCTACCCTTTGAGTATCCAAACAGGATTTCTTTCTCTATTTGAGGAATCATAGCATAGCTGCCCTTTGAGTACTCAACCAGGACTGTTCCTTTGAGTACCCAAACTGGACTTCTCTCTCGATTTGGGGACTCATAGCTACTCTTTGAGTACTTAAACAGGACTGTTCTCTCGATTTGGGGACTCATAGCTACTCTTTGAGTACTCAAACAGGGTTTCTTTCTCTATTTGAGGAATCATATCTGCCCTTTGAGTACTCAAACAGGACTGTTCTCTCGATTTGGGGACTCATAGCTACTCTTTGAGTACTTAAACAGGACTGTTCTCTCGATTTGGGGACTCATAGCTACTCTTTGAGTACTCAAATAGGATTTCTAGCGCGGATTGGGTACTCATAGCTACCCTTTGAGTACCCGAACAGGATTTCTAGCGCGGATTGGGGATTCATAGCTACTCTTTGAGTACCCAAACAGGACTGTTCTCTCGATTTGAGGAATCATAGCTACTCTTTGAGTACTCAAACTGAACTTCTCACGTAATTTTAGGGACTCATAGCTACTCTTTGAGTACCCAAACAGGAATCATAACTGCCATTTGAGTAATCAAACATGACTTCTCTCTCGATTTGGAGACTCATAGCTACTCTTTGAGTCTCCAAACAGGACTGTTCTCCGGTATTTGGGAACTCATATATAGCGGTTCATCCTCTAATTCACCTTTTCTCCCCCACAGCATCAAGCTGTCAAAACAACAAAAAAAGGGTGCGAAATTGCTGTGGAATTTCGTACCCTTTTTCATTATGACTTAACAGTAATTTTCTCAAGCGGCTGAGCATTTCCGTAAACCGGATACTCGCGTTTTGTCGGTGCTGCCCAAATAGCTGCATTCACTAATACCTTTTGAATTTCTTTGTTATGGTAAGTCGGGTATGTTTCATGACCAGGGCGGAAATAGAAAATCTTTCCGTTTCCTCTTTGGTATGTGCATCCTGAACGGAATACTTCTCCGCCTTCAAACCAGCTGACAAATACTAATTGATCTGGTGCCGGAATATCAAAATGCTCTCCGTACATTTCTTCTTTTTCAATTTCGATGTACTCGCCGATTCCTTCAGTAATTGGATGAGAAGGATCAACAACCCATAGACGCTCTTTGTCGTCGGCTTCGCGCCATTTAAGATCACAAGATGTACCCATCAGCTTTTTAAAGATTTTTGAGAAATGTCCTGAATGAAGAACAACTAAGCCCATTCCTTCAAGTACACGTTTTTGAACTCGCTCAACGATTTCATCAGAGACCTCATCATGTGCAAGGTGTCCCCACCAGAAAAGAACGTCAGTCTCGCTTAATACTTCTTCTGTTAACCCGTGCTCAGGCTGATCAAGTGTTGCAGTTGCTGCATCCATTCCGTTTTCTTTTAAGAAATTAGCGATGGCACCGTGAATGCCATCAGGGTAAATTTCTGCTACTTTTGGATTTTTTTGTTCATGGCGGTTTTCGTTCCAAACTGTAATTTTCATTGTGAAATCTCCCTATAATGAATTATTTTTAATATTTAAGCTAATCTTTCTATTTCAATATACAATATTCCAGCCTATTAATTAAGCCAAATTATTTAATTGACCCTTTCATTACTCCGCTGATGATCCATTTTTGTGCAAAAACATAGACAATAATCATCGGAATCAGTGCAAGCAGATACGAGGCAAATGCCAGGTTATAGTCTGTGCTGAACTGTGATTGGAAAATATACTGCACAAGCGGCAATGTTGCCATGTCACTGTCGCTCAGAACGACGAGCGGCAGCAGAAAATCGTTCCATGCCCCAAGACATGTAAGGATGGCCACAGTTGCATTCATTGGTGCAAGCAGCGGGAAAATGACCTTCCAGAATACTCCCCATGTTGTTGCGCCGTCTACTATTGCAGCTTCTTCCAATTCTTTCGGAATGGATCTTATATATCCTACATAGATAAAGATATTGAAAGATAGATTGTAGACAATGTACAAAATGACTAATCCCACAAGATTATCCATGCCCCACAATGCTGTTTGTCTTACGATTGGAAGCATAATGATCGGGAAAGGGATGAACATCGCACTAACAAAATAGTAAAATGTGAATTTATAAAACTTTTTATGCATGTTGCGTGCAATCGCATAAGCGACCATAGAATTCGTCAGGACAGTAAAAATAACGACTAATACAGTGACGAAAACGCTGTTTTTTAATGCATTGAAGAAATTCGTCATTTCTATCGCTTTCGCAAAGTTGTCAAAAGACCATGACTGCGGCAGAGCAAGCAAGTTTCCCGCAAGCTCCTGCGGTGTTTTAAAGGCAATGGTAATGGTTAAGTACAGCGGCAGGATAATGAACATTGCCCCTAAAATCAAGAGTATGGTGACAGGCCAGTTTGTCTTTTTGCTGATCATCAGTTGCCCACCTCTCTTTTTTCAAGAATCTTAAGCTGAAAGATAGAAAAGATAACAATAACAATAAAGTAAATGACCGCATTTGCAGACTGATAGGCAAATTCTCCGCCCTGAAAGCCGCCTCTATAGATCAGAAGCGAAATCGATTCTGTTGATTGACCGGGTCCTCCGCCTGTAAGGGCAACGATCTGGTCAAAAACCATCAGAAAACCTTTCATCGACAAAATCATATTAATTGTAAAAAATGGTGCAATCAGCGGAAAGGTGATTTTCCAGAACTTTGTCCAAATTCCAGCACCGTCAATGCTTGCAGCTTCATATAAATCCTCAGTAATGGTTACAAGACCTGCAAGGTACAAGATTGTATTGAACGCGATTGCCTGCCAAACAGCTACGATAACGATACCAACCCAGGCAAGGTTCGGATCACCCAGAATATTTTTAGATAATGCCTCGATTCCAAGGCCGCCTGCGATATCAGGCAGAAAATGCGTGAAAATGAAGTTGAAGATAAAACCAACGATCAGAATACTTAAGATATAAGGCATGAAATAGACAGCTCGAAGTGTTTTTTGAAACTTAATCTTTGCATTAAGCCCCATTGCCACAAGCAAGCTGAAAAAATTCACAAGAATCGTAGAAATAATGGCAAACTGAAAGGTGAAGCCGTACGCATTGAGTGCTCTTTCATCTTTAAATACATTCAGATAGTTTTTCAGACCGACAAAGTTCCACTCCCCGTATCCTCTCCAGTCCGTAAAACTGTAGAATATCCCCTGAAGGGCAGGATACGTATGAAAAATAAAGAATAAGAGAACAGCAGGAACAGTCATGATGAGGAATACTTTGTTTTTATTATTCATTGATTTATCTCCCTTCATAGAAATGCGGAACCGCATGTTTAGCCCAGGCATGGCAGATATGGATTCACCGGAAAAGTCCGGTTGTGACTTTTTCTGAGAATCTGTTCTGACCGAGGGGGTAGGCGGTGCAGCTGGACAAAATAAAAATTATTAGCGATCCTCAACCTTCTCCCACTCTCTATCCATTTTCTTCAAGAAAGCGTTTTTCTTTTTCTCGATCAGAAATTCCTGAAGAATGTTTTCTGCTCCCATTCCTGCTGGAAAATAGTGATCTTGGAAACTGGTGATTTTTCCTTTTTCAAAGTTTTCTTTTATTCCTTCGAAAACCGGATCCTCCTGATAAACTCCCTTTATTGCAGAGAAAGCCTTTTGCTCATCAATGTAACGTTTTGCTGTCTCTTTCTTCAGCATAAACGCAAGGAATTTTTCGGCTTCTTTTTTGTGCTCGCTGTCTTTGCTGATGGTCAGCAGAACATCAACACCTGAAACAAGATTGTTTTTCTCTGGGTCGTTGGTTACAGGCATCGGAAAAACGCCAAGCTCTGCTTCAGGATTTGCTTTTAAAATCTCAGGAATCGCCCAGTTCCCCTGAATATACATGACACCCTCGCCTGCTGCGAACGCATTGTTGCCATCGCCGTAGGCAATTCCAAAGTTGTCTTTGTGTCCGTATTCTGTAAGGGTCAGCATCTTGTCTGCGACTTCATCGTAGCTCTTTACAAATGACGTCTGTCCAGAGCTTTTCTTTTCTGCAAATTCTTCGCCTGCCAGATTTCCTCCAAGAGAGTTCAAGGAAATCATTCCAGTCCATGCATCTTTAAGAGTCAAATAGATTGGTATTTCGCCAGCAGCTTTTGCTTTTTCCAATACGGCGATAAATTCATCCCACGTTTTCGGAACTTCAAGGCCAAGCTCTTCAAACTTCAGTTTGTTATAGATCACCGTGTTTGCGTTTGTCGCATATGGCAGTCCGTAGACCCCATCTTTTTCAGGGCCTACTAAGCGGTCAATCATGTCGAGATAGGAAGGCTGGATGGAATCGATAAGTTCTGTATCCGCAAAATCCTCAAGTACTCCTGCTCTTCCCAATTCACCGTATGTAGCATTTCCTGCAATCAGCATAACGTCAGGAATGTCATTCTTAATAAGCTTTGTCCGCAGCACGGTTTCTGCTTCCGGAGGAGAATCAAATTTGATCCTGATATCTGGATTTTCTGCTTCAAACTCTTCTATCAGACCTTTATATGTATTGATATTTTCAGATTTGTTGGAGAAAAGATTCAGCGTGACTTTCCCGTCCGCTTCTTCCCCTGAAGAGCACCCCGCCAATATGGCAGCCCCAAGCACCATGCCTGCGGCAAGTACAGTAATTTTCTTGATCATTCATTTCGCCTCCCAGTTCAGAATAAGTAAACGTTTACTCTTTTCAGCAAAAAAATAATTGGCGCTCTTCCCGCGTAAACGTTTACGTCATTTACAAAAAAGAAGAAGCTATTCCTCTTTTTTTATTACACTGCTTCTTTCCTTAATGGAATGCGGCATAATCCGGCTTTCTACGAGCTGATCACCATTGATCATGTCAAATATCATTTTTGCTGCCTTTTCTCCCATTTCATAAAAGGGCTGAGCAAGTGAAGTTAACGGGGGTATCGACATTTCGGCAATACTCAAGTTATCGTAGCCGATAATCGATAATTCCTCGGGTATTCTTATGCCCTGCTGATAAGCTTCTGAAATCGCTCCAAAAGCAATTTCATCGCTTGCCGCAAAGATAGCTGTCACTTCAGGTGCCTGCTGTCTCATTTTCTTTAATCCTTCTATGCCGTCTGCAAAGGTAAATCCTTCACTGCAGACAATCTGTCTGTCATGAACAGGCAAGCCGTGATCTATTAACGCATTCATAAATCCATCAATTCTTGGTTTTCCTGCTATAAGATCATTTTGATTTCCGCTGATCATGCCGATGCGCGTGTGGCCTTTCTTAATTAAGTACTGAGCGGCAGAGTACGCCGCATGCCTGTCATCCACTTTGACGTATGGCACTGAATAAGCACGTGATTCCGTCGATAAAAGGACTAGGGGAATATTCATTTTCTGAATAAATTCATAGTACTCCTCTTTTAGAATTTCACTTGTGAAAATAATTCCGTCAACACGCTTTTCATTGAGCAATTGCAGGTATTTCATTGTTTTTGAACCATTGGACTCTGTATGGCAGACAATCACGCTTGATCCAAGCTGATGAGCTGCTTTTTCTATTCCGGCTAACAGTTCCGTTACGAGCATACTCGAAAGTGCCGGAAATAATACACCAATCGTCGACGTTTTCTTATTGATAAGTCCTCTTGCAATGGCATTTGGATGGTAGTCCAATTCTTCAATCGCTTCAAGAACCTTCCGTTTTGTTTTTTCAGAGTAACCCTTCTGATTATTCAGAATCCTTGAAACAGTTGCAATCGAAACATTCGCCTTTTTTGCTACATCTTTGATGGTATAATTCATTTCCCATCTTCTCCCTGCTTTCACGTAAACGTTTTCGTAAATTTATAGTACCACCTTATGAAAGCATTTACAATATGGTAATAATTAATTTTTTTCTACCCTTGAGAGATATCAATTCTTGAAACATACTTGAGCAATTTGCTTTTGATTCCCAAAAAAAGAGCCCGCAATGGACTCTCACTTCTTCTACTTCCACAAAAATCTGCCGACTTCCTCATCGACTTCTTTATTCTCATGCAATCCATTATGTGTTGCTTTCTTCGACACGATGACTTGTTCCCGGTAATGATCTGTGTCGACTACATTTTTTAAGGAAGTTGCACTCTTGACTGAGACCAGACCGTCGCCATCTTCTTTTTTACTGATTTTACCTGCAATGAGTACACTTGTGTATTTGTATCAAAGTTATCCTTTTCTGAATATAATTCCTGAATCGCCTGTGAACCGGCAATTAGATCATGCTTTTTCTCATGATATCGTTTTTCAAATACTTCCCTCTTAATGCCTTTAAAAGGAGTTCCGATTGTAACGAGCTTTTCTACTTTAGGAAACTCTTTTTCCTGTCTTGTTTCCTGAATATAATTGACAGAAACTAAGCCTCCCATTGAATGTGCAACGATATTAATTTTATCGTAACCATATTTTTCTTTTAAAAGTTTAAAGATATTGCCGAGTTCTATGCTTGTCTTCTCAAAATTCGAATCGCTGTCTTCAAAATAAACCTGGATAAGGGGATTTTTCACTTTTTCGTCTGTCAGAGACTTACACTCCGCGACTCTCTTATCAGAGGTGCAAACAAGAGTTTTTTCTCCCCATTCATAATCCGACTGAAATCTTTCCATCATGCCTTCGAACGAATTCAGCGTGCCTCTATAGCCATGCACAAAGACCGTCGGCGTTCCTTCGTGCTTTACATCACTGGCTCCATTTGTAATCTCAGGCTTTATAGACTGAACGATAAAAACGATTGCTGCTAAACTGATAGCTGCTATAAGTGCGATATTCTTTTTTAATTTCATTTTTGGTATCCTCTCGTCTTCTGCAATTTTCTTGTCGTAAGCTATATGTATACCCTTTTTTTTACTTTAAAACGGGCAACTCACCGGTTATTTTAGATAACTGTTATCTCTGCTTTCTATCTATTCTGTGTTTTTTTACACCTAAATTTTGCTTGCGAAGTTGAATGCCCCTTTCTGCGAGTTGAACCGGGATTCTTGCGAGTTGGAGTTGCATTTTCGCTAATTGGCCAGCGATTTTTGCGAGTTGGGCTCCCCGATACCATGTCTGATGCTCTATACACAGCTGAAACTCTTTAATTTTATGCTGAATCTTTTTTTAACTGGCCAACGGCAGCTAGAAATAGGCATTATTATGAGGTTTTTTCATTGGAATTTGAGCCTTGCGAATTGAATGCCCCTTTCTGCGAGTTGAAACGGGATTCCTGCAAGTTGGAGTTGCATTTTCGCTAATTGGCCAGCGATTTTTGCGAGTTGGGCTCCCCGGTACCATGTCTGATGCTCTATACACAGCTGAAACTCCTTAATTTTATGCTGAATCTTTTTTTAACTAGCCAACGGCAGCTAGAAAATAGGCATTATTATGAGGTTTTTTCATTGGAATTTGAGCCTTGCGAATTGAATGCCCCTTTCTGCGAGTTGAAACGGGATTCCTGCGAGTTGGAGTTGCATTTTCACTAATTGACCAGTGATTTTTGCGAGTTGGCCTCCCTGGTACCATGTTTGATGCTCTATACACACCCGAAACTCTTTAATTTTATGCTGAAACTTTTTTTAACTGGCCAACGGCAGCTAGAAATAGGCATTATTATGAGGTTTTTCCTTGGAATTTGAGCCTTGCGAATTGAATGCCCCTTTCTGCGAGTTGAAACGGGATTCCTGCGAGTTGGAGTTGCATTTTCGCTAATTGAATAGCGATTTCTGCAAGTTGGATCCCCGGTACCATGTTTGATGCTCTATCCACACCCGAAATTCTTTAATTTTATGCTGAATCTTTTTTTAACTGGCCAACGGCAGCTAGAAATAGGCATTATTATGAGGTTTTTTGGAATTTTCGCTCCCTACTTTGTTTCTGGTAATATAGGAAGCTATTAAAAATGAACCCGTCCTTAGATTCCCCCAATATAAATTATTATGAAAAGTCCCAATAAATATAGATTATACAAAAATTTAACGATATTTTATGCCAAAATTCTACATGGAATTGAGGGTTTCAATGCAAATTCCCCCAATTTACGACATGAATAATTCGAATTATAATGAGAACTGTGAATATTCAAAAGATTACGAAAATAGGGGGATTGAATTGGCAAACCGTAAGTTAAAGAACATTTTAGCAACTATGACGATGAGTGCTTTATTACTGTCATCTGTCATTCCGTACAACGTGTTGGCAGCGACATCAACACCGATCGATCCTCTTCGTCAGGAAGCAAGCGCTCCACAGTTGACGAAAGAACAAATTGCGGCATTGAATCAGATCAGCATAGGTGGTCCGAAAATTTCGCCGAACATCAACACATCAAGCGCGGAACCTGTTCGCGTCATTGTTGAATTCATGCAAGCACCGGCAAAAGTAGCGGTGATGCAGGCACAAGTAGCTGGAGATGAGACAACCTTAAAAGAAGAGAAACAAGCAGTAAGTGATGCGCACAAACAATTCCGTTCATTTATCGAAGGGTTGTCTACGCGTCAAGCGAGCGTCAATGCGGTCACTGCAAAAAATGCAGCTGGAACTTCATCTGATATCCAAATTACGCATGAGTTTCAGAACGCGTTGAACGGGGTAGCGATGACACTTCCAGGAACAATGGTCGAGAGACTGTTTGATTCCGGTCTTGTCAGACATGTCCTTGCGGACGAAAAGGTCACAATCGACCCGATTAAACCAACGGCTGTGTCACAAAAAAGCGTGGAAGGACTAGAAGAAAATAGTATCCCACTTCCTGGTATTGATGCGATTCATAACGAAGGCATTAAAGGGAACGGCGTGAAAGTCGGCGTTTTAGATACAGGAATTGATTACAACCATCCGGATTTAACGGATGTGTATAAAGGGTACCGAAAACAAGAAGGCGTTGATCCAACTAAGATTAACCCGAGTTCGGTTAAAGGGTGGGATTTCGTCGATAACGATGCAGATCCGATGGAAACAACATATGATGACTGGGTGAATGCAGGTAAGCCAGGAATACCAGGCCGTGAATACCCGACGTCCCACGGTACGCACGTATCTGGAACAATCGCAGCACAATCGAAAGCCAATGTCGAATATCCGGGACAAGGGGTTGCCCCTGGCGTTGATTTATATGTCTACCGCGTACTAGGTCCTTACGGTTCTGGTTCTTCGAGCGGGATTGTTGCAGGAATTGACAAGTCAGTTAGTGACGGCATGAAAGTCATTAACATGTCTCTTGGTGCATCGAGTAACAATCCACTATCAGCAGAAGCAATCGCGGTTAACAATGCGACATTAGCTGGTGTAACGTGCGTCATTGCAGCAGGAAACTCAGGTAATTATGCATATACACTTGGCACACCTGGAGCAGCAGCGCTTCCGATTACGGTTGGTGCAAGTGACTTCGCGATGTCGATTCCGACCGCAACGGCGACAGTTGGAAACGAAACGTTCACCAACTTTAAATTGCTTGGAAAAGGGTTCAATGACCACGTGGAAACACTTGCGAATAAAACGTATCCAGTTGTGTTTGTTGGCTTAGGTGGCGAGGATGATTTCAAAGATGTTGATTTGCACGGAAAAATAGCATTGATAGCGCGTGGAACCTATGCGCTTAGTGAAAAAATTGTGAATGCACAAAAAGCAGGCGCAGTGGCGGCAATCATGTATAACAATATCGACGGCGACATCGATAACTATTTAGCAAGTAATATTGGGTTTATCCCAACATTCCGCATGTCAAAAGCAGACGGCGAACGCTTAAAAGCAGCAGCAGAAACTGCGTCGATCACGTTTACTGAAATCGGGTCAATAGTAACAGAAGGTAACCATTTGGCTAGCTTCAGTTCAAGAGGACCCGTTACGTCAACCTATGACATTAAACCGGACGTTGTGGCTCCTGGGGTATCGGTTTACTCGACGTATCCAGAATTTATCCACAGTCCAGAACCAGGAATTGATTACTCACAAGCATATGCTCGTATTTCGGGTACATCAATGGCTTCTCCGCACGTAGCAGGGATTGCTGCACTGATTTTACAAGCACACCCAGATTACAAACCGGCTGATGTCAAAGCAGCGTTGATGAATAGTGCGGACAAACTAAACGGCGACTATTCCGTGTACGAAGTAGGCGCAGGTGAAGTAGATGTAGCAGAAGCCGTTCATAACGTGATGGCATTCAAGGTACAAGACACCACGATAATAGGTGATGGAAATGGTGGATTTATAGAGAACGCGTATGAAAAAGGCGCATTGACGTTTGGTGCGGTTTACAAAAAAGACGATAGCACAAACACAACAAACCGTACGATTGTCTTTAAAAACCGCGGTACCCAAGCGAAAACATTCGACGTTTCGGCAGAATATAGTAAACCGATTGATAATGTAAGTGCACATGTAAGTGACGCAGTAGCGAACAATGTAACCGTAACGACTTCTTCAGCATCTGTGACGGTCGCTGCAGGGGGGGCAACAAATGTAACGGCAACGGTTAACATACCTGCGAGCGCAGAGATGGGACAATATGAAGGGTATGTGAACATTGTCAACCATGACAATCCAAACGAACACTATCGCATTCCGTTCGCGACTCGCTTCGTTGAAAAAGGAATCGGAGACGTTGAGATCTCGGGTCCAGCAATCACAACGATGCCTTGGCGTCATCCATGGATGGCACCTCAAACTCGCTATATCAAATTCAGATTAAACAGCCCGATGAAAGATTTATGGGCGATCATCTATGATAAAGACGGCAAAGTACTTGGAGCAAGTTCGTTAAAACCATTTAGCTTAAACGGTGCGCCTCTTGATACGGAACTAAGAACAGTATTCTCGCCATCGTATTATCCGTTTATCGGCGATCCGAATGATGAAAAAACAGACATCAATCAGCCAATGGCGAAACTGCCAGAAGGTGATTATACAATCAAACTTCGTACAACAGATGCAGATGCGGTGAGATACGAGGTCGCGAATCAAAAGTTTATCATCGATAACACGTTACCGAAGTTGACGTTTAAAGACGACCGTAAACCTGGCGTCTATGAGCTAAGTGATTCGGACTTTACAGATGAACAGGGGCAAGACGGAAATACGTACCATGCGTTTTGGCTTCATCCGAATGTATGGGACGAAGGAACGGCAAAATTAGCACCTTTAGGCTTCACACAGTCTGATAATAAGCTATACTATTACTTCAATCAAAAAGCTACAGCGAACGGCGATTTCCCACTTGATGCAAACGGAGATACAAAAATCGGAATTGAACAATCTGATATTGAGAATGGTCCAGCAACAGTCAAACTAATACCTATGGATATGGCGAGAAATGCGGAACTTTTAAATGAATCCTATTCATATGCATTCGTCAAAAAAGGCACACCTTATGTGGTACCATCTTACGATAAGGAAAAAGTTTATCTAGATGATACGTTGACGATGACATTAAATCTAAATAACGTAAAGGATTTGATGGCTGGAAACTACAATGTTGGATTCTATGATTGGCTCTTCCAGTTCCAAAGCGTAAAAGTGAACCCAGAATTCCAGCAGTATGCGGATGCAAACGGATTAACAGTCAGTGTTGATGAACCAACTGTGAAGGATCACCCTGAATATCCAGGTAATAAAGACATGGTGAATGCGGGCGCTCATATCAGCGGCGGTGCTAACTTCGAAGGAGTCGACTTCGATAACATGCCATTCCTTGATGTGACATTTAAACTGTATGATGACGGTAAGTACGGATCCTACTATGACACGATGAACGTCGAAGATAATACAGTGCCATTCACGTATACACAATACGGTGAGCAAGAACCGGTTGTCATCCCATCATTCAACCAAATGAACCATTATAAAATCATACCAAAGGACAATCATGTGGTATCTTTTCTCCACCTTGAAGCGTTCTATATGAACTGGACGATGGATTATTCAATCATAGGAGCGAAAGCATACGCGCAATTGACAGACGGGACAAAAGTGCCAGGAACGATTGCCAAAAACGGTTTTGTAGATATCAAGCATCTTCCTTTGTCGAAAGATCCAATCGAAATTGTCGTCGAAGCACCTGGACACTTGAAAAGCATTCAGAAACTGACGCTTCCTGGTACGAAAACACCGTGGGGCGAAGTCGTCGGTGAGTATATACAAAAACAAGGTGCTCAACCAGTTGCAGTAGCCGGTGATGTGAATCAGGACGCGATGATTGATATTTATGATGTCCAACAGGTTGTCGCCTTTTACGGCAAGGAAAATAAAATGGCAGATATTAACCAGGATGGCATTGTGAACGAATCGGATATTCGCCTTATCGAAAAGAACTACTTGAAAGTTGGCCCGGATGTACCTAAAAATAAGAAACCGAAAGAAAAATTAGGAAACAAAAGATTAGAAGATTTCTTGCGTGCAATTGGTCTAGAGCCGAAAAAATAAGCAGTCCAGTTCTATTGTACGCATTGAAATAACTATTTTAGAGCCAATTAGATATGTTGACAACATCTCATGTACAAACTACAGATTGGCTCTAGATGAATTACATGATTAACAAGGACCGGTGACGCTTCATACGTTACCGGTTTTTTTAAAACTTTATATCTCTGTTCTATAGGGATAAGCAGGAACAAATGTTATTTTATGTTTAATAAGAGTTTTTAGATTTTTTTCGAATACCTTCTTGTTATTTAAATCAAAGTCAATTTGCAGAATATTTAACGGAGAAAGGGTTACGATATGACCCAAAAACTCCATTTATATTACGATCGAGGAAAAGTACCGCAGCCGGATCTTATTGTAGGCGGTATAAAATATTGGTCAAAAGCAACGGCTCAAGCGTATTGTGAAAAAGAAAAAAATCGATTGAAAACGTTGTAAGGAAACAAAGGGTATGAAGTTCAGGAATCTCGATGAAGGTTTAAAATGGTTTTTAATCACTAAAGAGGAAGTCATCGGCACAAATACGTTTAAATTCGTAATCAGAACGGAGAAAGAAAGCGACTTTTGGAAAAAAACGTATGATGGCGTTTAATTGGATCATGAGAATTTCATGTCAGTCAACCATCCTATACGGAAGAACCATTGACCGAATGTTACAAAGAGCAAAGTATAAGGGATAAAGGAAGCAATGAATCAGGAGGGCGGCAGCACTACAGACGGATCAGGAAGCTATACGCTTTCTATCATTCTGTTCGCGTCACTTCGGCATTAAAGAAAAAGCTAACCAGGGGGACTAATTCCCTCCAGTCAAACTCCCTCTAGATTCCGATTTCCTTTACCTATCGGCCATACCGAACGAGCAAAGAAAAGAGACTAAAAGGAAAGCAGCCGAACGGCTGCTTTTTATTTTGTTTTTTCCACCCTTTTGCGCTGCGAATCGTACAAGTACACAATCCGAGCTAACCTTCCAGCACGCCCGAGCCTCCTAGGCTACCGCCCTCCACCTGCTGAAAGCTAAGTCGGATAGTCAGCCAGTCAAGGGACAAAAAAGTTTTTTGATTAACCACACATTCGTAACATCAAAAAACTTTTTGTGCTCATCCCTTGACCGTCTGCCTATGCTCTTTGTTCGTTCTCCACGTCAAAAGGGCGAAAAATAATCCCCTTAAGGGAAATGAATCGCTCACAGCGCAAAAACAAGGGAGGAAAAAACATTGGTTAAAAACAAAGCATTAGAAGAAATCCAAGAACAATTGGATCAAGGAATTCAAGAGGTTATGACGAGTGAGAAGTTTCAGGAGTGGTTACAATTCCTTTCTAGTTTGGAAGCTCTGTTACATCTATTAATAGGTATGATTGCTATTGCTCTTTTTGTAAGATGAAGCTGAAAGATGAGGATGTTCAGGAAAATGGAAAAAGAAAAAATCTTTTGCCGTCTTCTCAGCCTTCTCTGTCTGATTTGAACAAAGGCACGCCTGAGCTTATGTGTCTTTCAACTGTTGAACTACTGTTCCTTTTAAAATTTGCTAGAAAGGAACGATCGGACATTTACAATCAACGGTATATCTTTATTCGAGCGATGAATGAAGGAGCAGACGAGTTTACAGAAGCGGAGCAATACACCTTTAGTGAATATGAAAAAGCCACTCGAAAATGCTTTGTTCTTGAAAACCTTGTCCGAGAACGGATTGGATACTATCCTGCTAAACTGACAGAATCTTATATTCAAACCCTTGCAGAAAGAATGGAAGAGTCCGCAAAAAAAGATATGGTGATCCAGCAGCCTAAGCCGATTGAAAATTAATATCGTTATGTTTATTAATTATAGAAGGGACTTTATTGATTATTAACAATAAAAAATGATGTGATATTAAACAAAGTTAGTATCATAGAACGGTGTATGAAACGGATCCATGAAGAATATGAAAATAATCCTTCCAATTTAGAGAATTTTACGAAGCAAGATTCCATTGTATTAAACCTACAGAGAGCTTGTGAAGCTAGTATTGATTTAGGCATGCATATTGTAGCAGAACGAAAACTAGGATTACCACAAAATAGTCGTGACGCTTTTACATTATTAGAATCAGAAGGAATCATCCCCTCTTCCCTTTCGCAGAAAATGAAAGCAATGGTTGGCTTCCGTAATATTGCTGTCCATGATTATCAAGAGATTAACTTAGTGATTTTACAAAAAATATTGGATTAACACCTGATTGACTTTATGCAGTACACGAAAACGATTCTTCTACATTAATAGTATTGAACTGTGCTGAAAAATTGAATTTTACGCATGAATCGACATTTTTTTGACAAGGAGTACTATTTTGGCTGAATCAAGACAACATCAGATACACGAAAAGAAACTTATGGAAATGGTCAAAATGATGCCCTCCTATGTTGGTGAATATGTTGACGATAAGATTGACAATCGCTCTCCCTCCACTCTTTTGAATTATTTACACGACTATAAACTTTTTTTTGAATGGTTAGTAGATAAAAAGATTGCTGGGGTATCTAACAAAAAAGACATTCCTCTATCCGTGCTTGAGAATTTGAAGTTGGATGATGCGAAAAACTTTTTTAAATATCTCCAAAGACGTGATATTAAGGTACAAAGAGATGAAACGAAAAAGCCAGAAAAAGTTTCAATTAACCGTAAAATATCTGCTTTACGATCACTGTTTAAATATTTAACCACTCAAACGGAAAATGATGATGGAGAACCCTACTTCTATCGTAATGTTATGTTAAAAATTGAAGTAAACAAAGTAAAAGAGACTCTTGGTGCTCGAGCAAGTAAAATTTCCACTGAAATATTTCACAATGATGATGACATTCACTTTTTACAATATATTCAACAGGAATATGAAAATGAGTTAGAGAATGAACCAAGAAAGAAGGTATACTTCAAGAGGGACAAGGAACGTGATATTGCTATCCTATCCTTATTTTTAAGTAGTGGGATTCGTGTAAATGAGCTCTCAAACCTACGTCTAAGAGATTTAGATTTTAATGAAAATCGTATCAACGTTATTAGAAAAGGTGGTAAACAGGATACAGTATCTGTCGTACCTGAATCTATGCAGGACGTGAAAACATATCTAGACATACGTCAAGAAAGATACAAAGCAAGCAATGAAGAAAATGAGTATGTCTTTGTTGCTAAAGTACATAATGCTTCCTCTCCCCTTTCTAATCGTGCAATAGAAAGTTTAGTAAAGAAATATACAAAGGCCTATAAAAACAATAAATCCATGTCCCCTCATAAATTAAGTCATACATATGCTACCAATTTAATGGAGGAAACAGGTGATATTCACCTTCTTATGCGCCAATCTATAATGTTAGTATCAATTTTTCATTTTATAAGCTTCGGTTATCAAACTGAAGCATTGAGCCTTGCGAATTGAATGCCCCTTTCTGCGAGTTGAAACGGGATTCCTGCAAGTTGGAGTTGCATTTTCGCTAATTGGCCAGCGATTTTTGCGAGTTGGGCTCCCCGGTACCATGTCTGATGCTCTATACACACCCGAAACTCTTTAATTTTATGCTGAATCTTTTTTAACTGGCCAACGGCAGCTAGAAATAGGCATTATTATGAGGTTTTTTCATTGGAATTTGAGCCTTGCGAATTGAATGCCCCTTTCTGCGAGTTGAAACGGGATTCCTGCGAGTTGGAGTTGCATTTTCACTAATTGACCAGTGATTTTTGCGAGTTGGCCTCCCCGGTACCGATTCTGACGCTCTGCATAATGCGCCATTTTCCAGCATACTTTCAGCCTGCATTCAATATCTGGCCGGAAGCTCCCTATCCATTGCTTCTTTCCCCCTTTTTAGGCGATAATAAAAGTGAGATTTGGAACAGGAAGGGATCTGCTATGAAGAATTTAAAAGTAAGTCTTTTGTTCATTGCTGTTGCTGCAGTCATTCTCGCAGGATGCAACCGTCCGCAGCTTAAGAATGAAGATTACAGTATGCAGGGTATATATAACGGAACTTGGGTTGACCGGGTAAAAGTGAAAGAGGAAGGCAATTTTGTCATCGTCAATTTTCCAGAGAATGGACAAGTTGCTGAGCTGACACTTGGACTGAAATCGAAGGATAACAAGATTCTGCGTGAGACCAAAACAAAAACGACCATTCAAGGAAATGGCGATGGCCCTTTTACAATAGAGGATCCTGCACTTGAAAAGCCGGTTGAAGGAACGATCTCCCTTCGAGGAGACGAAATTGTCATCAGCATTAACGGCCTTGATGAAAATCAGGAAAAAAGGCTTGGTCTTCATAACGGAACGAAGCTGTACAGCAAGGTCGATTATCAATTGAAGTAACGGCCGGCATCAGCGATGAAATTTCTGCCTCACTTGTTCTGCATGAAGTAATACAGGAACCACACGGCATGATTCTGTTCATCTGCTGATGCTCTTTTAAATTGTTTTCGAATATAAGGGCTACTTGCATTTTCAGCAATATCAAGATAAAAATCCACAGTCTCCTGCTCGTCTCTAAAAGCCGCTATCAGCGCACTAAAATAATCCCCAGGGCATTCTTCCGTTTGTTTTGGATTGTATTGCATCCCGGACAGATTCTGATAAATAGCAGCGAATGTCTGATAGTGGTTTATTTCATCATTTCTAATCTCCATGATTTGCTTTTTTTCTTCCTCATTCTTCGCCAAATTTGCCATCTGTTCATAACACTGAATCGCATTATATTCTCCAGCAAGTGCTTTTGCAATTTGATCTATTTCAGCCTGATTTGCACGATAATAGCTATGCATTAAATTTTCTCCCCTTAAATAAATCATTGATAGAATTATATTTTTAAAGAGAGAGAATATGCCGGTTATTTGTGATTGGGAAATTTCAGCAAGTAAAAGATCATTAAACAAAACCAGATTGACATGTAAAAATAGTCATCCACTTTAAGTAAAGTAATCGAGATATGTTTTATAGGTATCCCTGAAAATTCTACTGCCATACTGCTCGCTCCGTAAAAAAAGATATAGACCTTCATGAATCTTGTTGCAATCATTAAAAATAACGATAAAATCACCCTTAAATTTGTATATTTATCCTTTTTTTAACAATTAAGCTGCTTTTAAGGTTTTGATAAAAATGTGTAAAGCTTCACCTGATAGACTTTGTGAGAGTGCAAGAATAGGAGCTGACTAAATGAATGTATTTTCAGGTTTACCGCAACTGCTGCATGTATATTAATGATTTCAAGACATTTTTGATGAGCATTCGCAAGAGGCGGCTTTGTTTTTTGGCGGTCTCACCGGAAATATAGGTTGTCATGTGACACAAAAAAAAGAAATGGAAACATGCAAGAAACCCTTAACAAATGCACTGATTTGAATTAAGGTAATGAAGGACAGAAAGGGGAAGATTTCCTTGATTCATACATGCAAAATTCTATTAGTGGACGATGAAGAAGCCATTATCAAGCTCGTCCGAACTGTTATGCAAAAAGAAGGCTTTTTACATATAGATGAATCCTTAACGGGAGCGAGCGCTCTTAAGGCAATTGAGAATAGACAATATGACTTAATTGTACTTGATATCATGCTGCCTGATATAAGCGGATTTGAGCTTTGCCCGCTTATTAAACAAAAAACAGATGCTCCAATTATCTTTTTAAGCGCAAAAAGCAGTGATCTCGACAAGTTATCAGGCTTTGCATATGGCGCTGATGACTATATTACAAAGCCTTTTAACCCTCTTGAAGTTGCAGCACGCGCTAAAGCCCTTTTAAAACGCACCATGCCTCAATCCAATCAAAAGACTGCGGCAGAGGAGCGGTATGAGTATGAACGCTTCAGCATAAATGTATCTTCAGCAGAACTGACCGTAGCTAATCGGACTGTTGACTGCTCCGCGCAGCTTTTTCAGCTGCTGATTTTCTTCTGCAAACATCCAAATCGTGTATTTACCAAACATCAGCTTTATGAAAACGTCTGGAATGAGCATTACATGGTCGATGATAATACGGTAATGGTCCACATCAGAAAGCTCCGCGAGAAAATTGAAGAAAATCCAAGTCAGCCGAGATACATCAAAACAATCAGAGGTCTTGGCTACAAATTTGTGGATGACATGGTCAAACCATGAACTTAAAAAGAAAGCTCACTCGTTTTTTTATTTTTCATATGATTGTCTGGTTTATTCTCTTTTTGACCATCACGGGAGCATCACTCGTGATCTTAATGACACAGGATTTCAATAGCATGCTTGAAAAAGAAGTGAAACGTATTGACCCGCTGTACATAGGAGATATTTTTCAGTTTTCAGATGATGACATCTCGCTTGACAAGTCTGCCAGAGATGCAATTAAAAAACAGAATGGCTGGCTGCAGGTAATTGATGAGGAAGGGGCCGTAGTCTTTTCGTACTTGACACCTTCTTCCATTCCGAAGAAATATTCACTGCCGCACTTTTTTGCAGATGTTGAAAGAACCTTTCACTATGACCAGACGTACTGGATGCTTCACCAGGAAGAAGATTCCTATATAGTCCTCTACGGAAAGCATTCTGCAAATACCGATCTTATGACTGACCTTATAGATAACGGCCTTTCATTTAATGAAAAGCCAGTGCTTTCAAAAGAAATGCAGGCCGATTTTTCAAAACAAAAAGCCTGGCTTGCGGTTTATGATTCTGAGTACTCATTAATTTACTCTCATAATAAACAGAATAAAAATCTGCCAAAATACTTCGAGATCATGTCTTATAAAAAAGAACCGTGGAATCATAAAACGGCTATTTCCACTTATGCCGATCCGGCAACCGGCTATATATATGTCATTGGTTCGCCAAATAAAGAGTACTTCCCCGACGATCAGTTTGACAGCAGTCTCATGATCTCTTTATTCAAATGGATAATCGTTTTCGTGCTTTTCACTGGAATCTTATTTTTCATTATCTCTATCTGGTATTCAAATAAGCTTGGAAAGCCGCTGCTTCATACGATTCTATGGCTTGAAAATCTCGCCACTGGACGATATGAGGAGCCTCTTTCTAAAAAAGGCGTCCGGGCAAGCTCGAGACAAAACGGAAAGTTAAAAAATTCTTTTAGAATTTATCACGACATTATCTACTCTCTCAATGTGCTTACCTCTAACTTAATTCAAAAAGATAAAGACAGGGCCATGATGGATGAAAGAAGAGAAGGGTGGATTACAGGACTGTCTCATGATTTGAAGACGCCTTTAAGCTCTCTTTACGGCTATGCATATATGCTGGAGTCTGATCAATATGACTGGACAAAGGAAGAGATTCAGGATTTCGCAGGAATTATGAAAGACAAAGCAAGCTATATGACATCTTTGATTGAAGACTTCAATCTGACCTATCGGCTGAAAAATAATGCTCTTCCGCTTCATATTGAAACAGAGGAAATGAATGAAACAATCAGAAGATCCATCGTGCATTTTTTAAATGACCCGCTTTATCAAGAACGGGAAATAGATTTTCACCCTTCGGAAGATGCAATCTATTATCCTATTGATAAAAGATGGTTTCAGCGCATTATTGAAAACCTTGTTGCTAACGCATTCAAGCATAATCCATCTTCAACAGTGGTTGGAATTTCTCTGAAAAAAGAAGAAGAGTACTTCTCTATCCTGATTAATGACTCTGGCAATGGGATGGATGCGGAAACAAAGGATAATCTGTTTGACCGTTATTTCAGAGGAACAAACACAGAAGACTCAACAAAAGGGACCGGACTCGGACTTGCCATTGCAAAGCAGCTTATTCTTGCTCATAATGGCGAGATCGCCGTCTGGAGCGAGCTTGGCAAAGGTACAGTCATTACGCTTAAATTCCCGCTTTAAATTCTTTTAACCAGGCTCGTCCACTTCCGGAACGGGCCTATTCCATTAGATCTATTTTACAGACTCTATGCTATTTTCATAGTAGATTATTCCCCTGAAAACAGGAGATTCCCGCCATTTATTGTAAGCGCTTTATACCGGTTTGTGTAAAGGAGGCTGTTGTATTTTATGAAAAGAAAGGATTTGATTTACAGCTTATTTAAGCAGCAGAGCAGGGTCTCCTATTCTGCCGCTTAAATTTCAGAATTGCTTCAGCTTGACCGCGCAAATGTAAGCAGCGATCTGAATAGACTCGTGAAAGAAGGCCTGCTGTCAAAGTCTTCATCAAGACCTGTCGTTTTCTTTTTAATTGCTGATCGTGATCCGGCAGCTGATAAACTCAGGGGGCAGTTTATTTGACTCTTTTCAAAAGGAAAACCGCAGTTTACGGACAGCCATTGATCAGGCTAAATCAGCTATTCTTTATCCTCTCAATATCATGCATACGCTCATTTTCGGTGAAACAGGCGTCGGAAAATAAAGATGCGAAAATCAATGAACATTATCTTCTCATTTAAAAATCAGAAAAGCGCTCAATAAAATCGAAGAATCTTATCAAATTGCCATTCCGAATGATGAAGTATGTTTCATTATGGATTTCTTATTAAAAAATGAGAGCAGTGCTAAAACTGAAAAAACGTCCGTCTGAGGTAAGCCAGACGGACGTTTTTTAATTATAAAAGCAATATTTGTTAATAATAAGACAATTCTAAAACAAGGTAAAAGATTAAAACGAAGGGGTTAAATAATGGAGAGAAATTATGCAATAGACTTTATAAAATTTTTTGCGATCTTTGCTGTAGTAGTGATACATACTTTCCCATTAGATAGTCAGATTGGATTATTTATTCTTGATAACCTTTCTAGATTCGCTGTTCCTTTTTTCTTTGTTGCTTCAGGTTATTTGTTCGGAATTAAAATATTAAATACCAGAGAGTCTGTTGTATATTTTAAAAGGTATGTTATAAAAATAGCTAAAATCTACGTTTGCTGGCTCATTTTTTATACAATATACGATGTTCTCGTCATATATCAAAGTGATTCTAATGTACAACAGAAATTAATGAAGTATTTTGATGAATTTACAATGCTGAATCTTTTATATTTTGGCAAAGGGACCAGCGGATATCAATTATGGTTTTTAACGTCCTTAATTTGGAGTATCATCATTCTGTTTATTTTTTATAGACTAAAAAAAATAAATGTGCTATTAATCCTTAGTTTTATTTTGAACATAATAGGGCTTTTCGGACAATCCTATTCAATGTTCTGCAAAATTTCAATCAGTACTAGAGATGCTATATTCTTCGGTTTATTTTATATAACGTTAGGATTTTTCTTTGCTTTTAATTCACAAATAATTAAATCCCTGAAAATAAACGCAAATATTTATTTATATTTATTTTTTGTTTTTTCATTTCTGCAAGTGATGGAGGGCTACATTTTAGAAAAGTTATTATCAGGCAGTCATGGAGAATATTTTATATCCACAATTTTTCTAACCGTGTTTTTATTTTCCTTTGCACTGAATAACAAACAGTTAGGAAAGGGTTTGTTTATAACAAAAGTTGGCAGTAATGCTCTTGGTATTTATATTATCCATGTTTTTTTCATAAAAATCGTTGAAATGGGAGTAAATACTTGGGGACTGAAAAGTATGACAGAAAATTTAATTTGGACCCTACTATATACCCTGTTTATTTTTTTTATTTCGTATTTTGCATATAGTTTTCTTCAATATTTAAAACAGTCATTTAGAGGATAAAAATGAAATGATAAAAGATTCTATACTGCTAGAGATACCAGCAATTTAAAAGTGATACCAGGCTGAAAATACCTTCATTTAATATTGGACTGAGATTCTTCAGCATTCTTTATCTATTCTGAATTTTTTTCTGTCTGAAAATCGCTTAATTTAGCTGGTCGCAAGCTATACACGTCGAGCTGCCATTAATATAGACAGTTCATTGCTTCTCTGCAAGCAGTAGGAAGAACCCTTTAATAGAGCTTCATCAATATAAGCAGGATGACACATGACTTCAACACGAATATCCCCTTGATATGATTCTTTCAAATCCGTAAAATAATCCGGATTTAAATCATCACCGTAAAAAGTATGCACAAATACATCAGAGAATGCTTGCAGTCCTTCCTTTTCCCCTTCCCAAAAACGCCTTACCGGCAAATCATACTTATTTGCCAGATTCATTATAACCTGTTCTAGTACTGGCCATGAATGAACATGATGATGACTGTCAAGATGAGAAGGAGTAAGGCCAAATGACAAAAACCGCTGAATTTGCGTCTCCCATTCAATCTCAACTTCGGCAACATTTAAATTCTGATTTTGGTTAGGATCATTCTTAATCTTAAAGTAGCCGTTATCATCTATTAAAGAAGATACTTGATCGCTTACAGCCCTCCCGCAAGTGAGCGTTAAGTGAATGCCAATCTGCAGCTCAGGATGCTCCTTAGCAAGCGAAACGGCGTGCTGTGCACCAGGCATATTCACCATCATTGTCGCTGAATTTACAATGCCATCAGTATGTGCATCAATGATTCCGTAATTTACACCCCGTGAATAGCCAAAATCATCTGCATTGATAATAAAACGAGGCATAAGATTCCTCCTGTCTTCTGATAGGGCTGTTTTTCGCATAGTTATTTTCTTGAAAATGACAGACCGCATTTCCTTCGCCAATATCAAACTTTAAAAATACTATTAACGAAAAGATGCTTCCTTGAAAAACTGCGGAAGGTGTTCATTATGTGCTTCCAGATTTGCTTTGCCACACGGTCTGAAGGAACGAGAGGATTAATGGTCATGGCGAGCAAAGCCGTTTCATAGCTGCCTGAAACTGCTGCCTCTGCCGCCACTCTTTCAAACGATTTAATTTGCTGAACAAGCCCGTTAACAGTCACAGGCAGCCCTCCCATCGCAATCGGCTTCGGACCTTCTTTTGTAATGATGCAGTCCACTTCTACTGCTGAGTCAAAAGGAAGACTTGTAATCGCTCCATTATTTTGAACATTCACTGGCTGAATGTCCCCTTTATTATTGTAAATGGAGTTAATTAAGCTGCAGGCGGCATCACTGTAATACACTCCTCCGCGTTTTTCCAGCTGCGGCGGCTTGATCGACAGATTTGGGTCTTTATAAAGTTCAAACAGATCTTTTTCAAGCTGTTTCACGACTTCTCCTCTGCACCCTTTTACAGCTGCTTCTTCCTTCTCATGCTTAAGCATTTCCCTTGTTTTATAGTAATAGCGGTGATATGGACACGGAATCACCTGCAGCGCTTTCAAAAATTGAGGCTCCCATTCAAGCGAGGCTATGTTTTGCATCGACATTTGCTGATCCTCGGCTGTCAGTTTATCGATAATCTCCGCTGTTTTGTCCTTCCCATCTAAATATACACGCAATCCGAATACCATATGATTCAATCCTGCAAAATCAATATGAATTCGTGCGCTTTCAACATTCAGGACTTTTGCAACATTGCACAAGCCTACTGCCTTCTTAATCTTGCTGTATCTTAAAACAGCTTCTGTGACCATTCCTGCTGGATTAGTAAAGTTAATCAGCCAGGCATTCGGACAAAGTTCCTCCATGTCACGGCAAATATCAAGGATGACCGGAATCGTCCGAAGACCTTTAAATAAGCCGCCTGAACCATTCGTCTCTTGTCCGATGACATCATATTTAAGCGGAATTTTCTCATCCAATATTCGGGCATCTATGGAGCCGATACGCATTTGGGTGGTTACAAAATCCGCACCTTTCAGTGCAAGTCTTCGATCTGTTGTTAGAGAAACCTTTATTGGAAGTCCTGCTTTTTCAATCATTCTCTTGGCCAATTGTCCGACAATCTCCAGCTTTTCCTTGCCGGCTTCGATGTCAACGAGCCAGATTTCCGATACACGAATCTCGCTGTAGCGTTTGATAAGTCCTTCAATTAATTCCGGTGTATAGCTTGAACCGCCGCCGATTGTTACTATTTTCATCCCATTCACCTCATCAAATTAATAAGAAAAGCGCAAGTGCCTGTTTAGCTACTGTATGACAGATTTGTCGAAGGTTGGCGATTGCGCTCGCCTTCAATGCGCAAAAGCTTTTATTTCCCTATTCCTTCAAAAAAAGAAAGGAGACGCACGCAATGAGTACCCAACTCCAGGAGTGAGCCTGAAAAGGGGAATCATACGCACCCTATGAGTAGCCAAATCCAGGAGTGAGCCTGAAAAGGGGAATCATACGCACTCTATGAGTATCCAAATCCAGGAGTGAGCCAAAAAAGAGGAATCATACGCACTCTATGAGTATCCAACTCCAGGAGTGAGCCTGAAAAGGGGAATCATACGCACTCTATGAGTATCCAACTCCAGGATCGAGCCTGAAAAGGGGAATCATACGCACTCTATGAGTATCCAAATCCAGGTCTGAGCCTGAAAAGGGGAATCATACGCACCCTATGAGTACCCAAATCCTGGATTGAGCCAAAAAAGAGGAATCATACGCACTCTATGAGTACCCAAATCCAGGATTGAGCAAAAAAAGAGGAATCATACGCACCCTATGAGTACCCAAATCCAGGAGTGAGCCAAAAAAGAGGAATCATACGCACCCTATGAGTACCCAAATCCAGGAGTGAGCCAAAAAAGAGGAATCATACGTGCGTTAACACATCGTTCTCCCTCTCTCTCTTTTTTCAGTTTTTTTCTTCGATCTTTATGTGCAAATAGATAATCTCCTGTGTCAGCTCGCGGACCGTGATCGTATTCATCAAATGATCCTGGGCATGTACTAAAAGGATATAGGGCAGGAGAAAAACTGGGGAATTTCAGGAGGCAGAGATTTAATGGAAATGAAGGAGTTAAGGGTATACACATACTAAAAGCCTAATTTCTCTGTGTTTCATGTAAGAAATTAGGCGTTAGTTTCCGCTATTTTTTTGTCTAATTGAAAGTTGAACACTTCTATAAAATTCTGATTGATATAAATTCTTAGTATGGCTCGATGCCTTCCGTACTGCCTTCGCTTCCAAGGCAGCTTCATTCCGCCAAACGGAGCATGTGCCGCTGAAGCTAAGAAAAGTCCAAATCAATGGGATTTGGACCTTTAATTACTATTCTTTTTTTCTCATCTGTAAGCCGGGAGTACAAATTTAGCTTGGACGCAGTTCCTGATAAGACTGGATGACAGCCATATTACCTGAAGCGGCTTGCAAAAATTACACGGTGTATCTCCCTTTCGACTGTAAATTATCAAAATTATATCATTTTCTATAAAATTAGCAAGCTACTTCTTTAACATGGCAGTAATTTCTGGCACCTTTACTTCCTTGGCAATTGAGCGGGCTGTTTCATCTTCGCTTGTGACATAATCAGGATCTGCCCCTGCATTCAGCAGAAGTTCAACCATTTTCACATCTCCCTCATATACAGCAGCAGTAAGCGCTGTTTGCCCGTAGCCGTCTTCTAGATTGATATCGGCATTTTTCTCAATAAGCAGTTCAGCTAAATCAAGATTGCCTGAGTAAATGATATCTACAGTAGCCAAATCTCCATTTTCTGAAATGATGTTTGGATCTGCCCCATGTTTAAGGAGCAGCTCAACCATTTCAGTGTTGATGATCAACTCTTCTTCATACTCATCTGCGGGTGGATAACTTGCATACATAAGCGGAGTCATGCCAAATGCATCCTGAGCGTTTACATCTTGACCATCTTCTATGAGCTCTTCTGCACGCTCTAAGTCATTTTCTGACGCTGCAAGCATAAGCTGGGTAGTTTCCTCGCTGTCCAGCACAAAATCACTGTAAAGACTTGTGTCAGCCAGCATTTGAAATAAATAGAAACTTGATGCGCAGAGAAGCAAGATCAATGCAAGTGCTCCTGCTAAACCCGCTTTAAACCATGCAGTCGTCTTAAATGAGATGGATGGATCATGCTCGCCAAATTTCACATTTAATTGATGAATCCGCTTTGGCAGAACAGGGTGTGTAGATAATTTTTCACTAAACCAGACAAACAGGTTTTTTTCGCGGCTGCTTTCTTGCAGATACTCAGTCTCGTTAACATGTTTATATAGTACTGAACCAATAGCAAGGACAGTCAATGCGCGTTTTGAGGCATCCAGGTCTTCCGTATAATAATGAGCGATGGCGTCACAAGTATACTCGCAGGCTCTTGAATAGGCGCTGCCGAGGAATGGCACCCAGTTTCCAAACAGAACGAAGAAATTTTTTAATAGATGATTTCTTTTAATATGTGCAAGCTCGTGCGCAATGACAAAATCAAGTTCATCTTTTCCTCCCTTTACGTGCAGCTCGGCTAATCCCGAATAAAGTACAACCATGTTTCTCCCCAAAAATCTTGCCGCAAACGCATTCAGCATGCCCTCAGATTCAATGATAAAAATATCGGGCAGCTTCTTCATTTCCATTTTAACTGCAAGATCATTCACCTTTGTATAAATCTCAGGAAACTGATAAGGGGTAACCTTCACTCCATTGCCGCGGATCATTCCGATGGAAAGCAAATGAGCAATGAGCGGGATCAGTATAATAGGAAGTAAAATTAAAAGTCCGACTCCCGTGAAGATAAATAATAAATATATCGGGATACTGATTAAAAGCAGGATAATAAAATAAATATGTTCTTTTCTGTGTATATGCTCTGACATTCGACCCTCCGGATATATGTAAATTCTATGTGCGATATGAACTATCCTATTTTACCTATTTTTACGCTTTATTGAAAGGTCATTTTTTTTATAGAAAAGCAGAAAAAGAGGACGATGTTTCGTCCTCTTTTTCTATGCATACATCTGCTCTTCATCTTTCCGGAAAAATCCTTTCATCGCGTGGAACACATCGACTTTTTGCTTGAGGATATAGTGGCGGAATCTTTCATCAGAGATATTCTTATAAGCGGACATTAAAGTAGAATGGCGATTGTACTGATTAACTTCCCCGTATCCAAACATGTTTGAAACCTTCATCAGTTCTCCCACCAGCTTGACGCAGCGGGCGTTGTCAGATGTTAAATTATCTCCATCTGAAAAATGGAAAGGATAGATATTATAGCGGCTCGGCTGGTACTTTTCTTCAATAATTTCAAGTGCTTTCCGGTATGCAGATGAACAGATCGTTCCTCCGCTTTCCCCTTTTGAAAAGAAGTCTTCCTCCGAGACAACCTTTGCTTCTGTATGATGGGCAATAAATTCAATTTCTACTTTTTCGTACTTGGAGCGCAAAAATCTTGTCATCCAAAAGAAAAAGCTTCTTGCCATATACTTCTCCCAAATACCCATTGATCCGCTTGTGTCCATCATCGCTAAAACGACAGCGCGTGATTCAGGCTTCACAACTTCATTCCACGTTTTAAACTTTAAATCCTCAGGATAAATTGGATGAAACTTCGGTGCTCCTGACATAGCATTGCGTTTATAAGCAGAGAGCATCGTCCGCTTTTTATCAATGTTTCCCATCAATCCTGTTCTTCGTATATCATTAAATTCAATATTTTCTACAACAATCTGATCCATTTCTTTTCTCTTCAGATTCGGCAGCTCAAGCTCCTTGAAAAGCGCCACCTCAAGCTCCATCAGTGAAACCTCTGCTTCATAATAATCCTCGCCTGCCTGATCGCCTGCTCCCTGCCCTTTACCGGGACCATTTGCATTCTGCTGAGAACCATCTCTTGCTACAACATCGCCGACTTTACTGTCTCCATTTCCTTGACCAACATGTTTGTTTTTATCATAATTGTATCTGATTTTATATTCATCCAGTGACCTGATCGGAATCTTAACGACATCTTTACCGTTTGACATCACAATATTTTCTTCCGTAATTAGATCTGGCAAATTGCTGCGGATAGCTTCCTGAACCTTCTCCTGGTGACGTTTCTGATCATCGTGGCCTTTGCGATGGAGGGACCAATCTTCATTCGAAATGACAAAGTTGCGCCCATTTCCTTCTATCATCTTATTTTCTCCCCCTCCAAAAAAAATTTTGGAATAGATTCACCAAACTGCACCTATATACATAAAATAGCTTTGGGTCTAGATTCGGTATTGTTTAGATTACTCTATCCTATGCTGAAAAAAGAGATAATTGACAAATAATTTAGAAAATTAGACTTGTCCTTTTAAAAAATAGACAAGTTACATTCTGTATATTTATTGAAGTTATGATTGGGTTTATTCAGAAAAGCGAATTAATATGGCCTTTCATGTAAAACCTGGTTTTATATATATGCATCCCTTTATAATCACGCTATGTCATAGTGTAAAAAAGGACAGAAAAAAACTCTCTGACAGTCACATCAGAGAGTTTTTATTTATTTTGATCTTCATGCTGAGCAGGATCAGGTTTTTTGCCGCTTTTTATCACTTCCTGATTTGTTTTCATATGCTCCATGATCTTCGAATGCTCTACTAAATCCTTCATATTGCGCACCATTGAACCGTTTTCTGTTTCTGTTTCATTTTCTTTCGTCATGGTAAGCACCTCCCTGTATTAATTTTACTTTTCCCGGTATTATCCATATTGAAACCTGAAGGTGATATGCGAACTGGATTAGGTTCTTGGGCCAGGATGGGGGATAAATGACAAACCCTGGATCCACGCTGTCTAAATTACGGTTCTTCAATCTTTCAGCTTTTTTTCGATTATTACCGCCGTCTTTCAAAATCAGCCAAACCCATTTACAAGTGAAAGCCGGGCACATTTACCCGGCTTTCATTTACCGATTTAACAGACTGCCCACATAGCGCAGCAGGTCATTTGCAGATGTTGAGTTATAGCCGTGCTCATCGATGAGTCTTTTCACAACTTCATTGATCTTTTTCAGCTGCAGCTCATCCGGTGTTTTTGAGGACGTTGTAATTTTCACTACATCCTTCAGATCAGCAAACAGTTTTTTCTGAATGGCTTCGCGAAGACGCTCATGAGAGTTGTAATCAAATCGTTTTCCTTTCCGGGCATAAGCAGAGATTCGGATTAAAATTTCTTCCCTGAATGCTTTTTTCGCATTTTCAGAGATTCCGATCTGCTCTTCAATTGAGCGCATCAGTTTGTCGTCCGGATTCATTTCTTCCCCAGTCAGCGGATCGCGGATCTTATTTTTATTGCAATAAGCCTCCACATTATCCAGGTAGTTATCCATAAGCGTTTTGGCAGACTCCTCGTAAGAATAAACGAATGCCTTCTGCACTTCTTTCTTCGCAAGATCATCGTATTCTTTTCTTGCAACGGAGATAAAGTTCAAGTAGCGTTCGCGGTCTTCATTTGAGATGGATGCGTGCTGATCCAATCCTTCTTTTAAAGATCTGAGGACATCGAGTGCATTAATAGAAGGAATTTCTTTTCTGATGATGGTCGAAGAAATTCGGTTGATGACATACCGCGGATCAATTCCGCTCATTCCTTCATCTACATGTTCCTTTTGCAGCTCCTCTACATCGACGTTATTGTAGCCTTCTACATTCTCGCCATCATACAAGCGCATCTTTTTGACGAGATCAATGTCGCCGCGCTTCGGATCCTTCAATCTCGTTAAAATGGTAAACATAGCCGCAACACGCATCGTGTGAGGTGCAATATGAACATTTGCTACATCACTTTCCATAATCATCTTTTCATAAATTCTTTCTTCTTCAGAAACTCTTAAGTTATAAGGAACAGGCATCACGATAATCCTTGAATGGAGTGCCTCGTTTTTCTTGTTGGAAATAAAGGAGCGGTACTCAGTTTCATTGGTGTGCGCCACTATGAGCTCATCAGCGGAAATTAAGGCAAATCGCCCTGCTTTAAAATTGCCTTCCTGCGTAAGAGACAGCAAGTGCCACAAGAATTTCTCATCACATTTCAGCATCTCCTGAAACTCCATCATCCCGCGGTTTGCCTTATTCAGCTCGCCGTCAAAACGATAAGCTCGGGGATCAGACTCTGAACCAAACTCCGCAATGGTTGAAAAATCAATGCTTCCAGTCAAGTCTGCAATATCCTGTGATTTCGGATCAGACGGGCTGAACGTTCCGATTCCTGTCCGTTTATCCTCTGAGAAAAAGATCCGCTCAATCAGCACATCTTCAATGCGGCCTCCGTACTCCTGCTCAAGTCTCATCAGGTTTAGAGGCGACAGATTCCCCTCAATGCGAATACCGTATTCCTGAAAGAAATCTTCTCTTAGATGATGGGGAATTAAATGCAAAGGATCCTCATGCATTGGGCAGCCTTTAATCGCAAACACAGCACCGCGATCTGTCAGAGAATACGTCTCAAGACCTCTTTTCAGCATGGTCACGAGCGTTGATTTCCCCCCGCTGACAGGACCCATAAGCAGCAAAATCCGTTTCCGGACATCTAATCTCTTTGCTGCCGGGTGGAAGTACTCCTCCACAAGTTTCTCAAGCGACTCTTCAAGTCCAAACAGCTTATGATCAAAGAACTTGTAGCGCCTTGATCCGTTTTCTTCCTCTATACCGGCATCTTTGATCATATTGTAAACTCGTGAATGAGCCGATTGTGCAACCCATGGTTTCTCTTTTAACATCTCTAAATACTCAACGAAGGTTCCTTCCCACTTCAGTCGCTGTTCATCTTCTCTGTACTTTTCAATTTTTTTTAAGATATCCATAAGGACCTCCTCCATCATTGGTGATACTTGAGCGCGATTAATACACTTTATGCAAGGATGTCCTTTAACATTCTCTTTTTGTATAGAAAAGCGGAACCGACTGTTCAGCCCCGACAGGCAGAAAAGAATTCACCGGAAAAGTCCGGTTTTGACTTTTTCGGGGAATTTGTTCTGACCGAGGGGTTAGGAGGTGGAGCAAGACAATGAGAAAAGCGGAACCGACTGTTCAGCCCCGACAGGCAGATAAGAATTCAATAAAAAAAGCGTGCCCCCTGATAACGGCCTGAGCCCGCCATACGGTCAAAATGACGAATTTTACGGTCAATTTTTAAAATCTTACGGCCGATTATGAATTTTTTTCGGCCAGGGTACATATCTAGCGGAAATCGAAGTTTTATTAGCGGAAATTGAAATTTTAGTAGCCGGATTTTAAAAAGATTTAGCCGGTTTTGGCATTTATTTAGATTTTCTAAATTTTGATTTAGCCTTGATTTTCCGATATGATCCGCAGATGAACGTTTCGATTCTAAATATCATTTTTCTATTCGAAAATGTCCATTATTAGCCGGTGAATAACTTCATGATTAGCCTGCAGATCTCAAAAAAAGATAATTCAGGAAATCTTCCCATTTTTATTCACATGATATTTGGGATAGGATATAATAGGACTAGCTATGTAAGGGTCATCATTTACATATAAGGGAGGAATCAGCACGATGAAAACGGCATTAGTTTTAGGGGTATGCATCACTTTCTTAGTTTCTATATTCACTGCTGGATACAATGATAAGCCAGGCTTAAAAAAATAAACATATAAAAAAACGACCTGAGATTCGCTTCTCAGGTCGTTTTTTTGAGTAATCCTGGATAGTTCTGCTGCCTTAATGCTTCATAGATTAAAATCGCAGCGGTGTTCGATAAGTTCAGGGATCTTACATTACCTGTCATCGGCAAACGCAGACATCTTTCCAGGTTTTCTGCGATTAAGTCTTTCGGAAGTCCTGTTGTTTCTTTCCCGAAAACAAAGAAGGTATCTTCCTCATGGTTGCTGTAATCAAATGTTGTATGCGGTTTTTCTCCGAATTTCGTTATATAGTAGAATTCGCCCTGCGGATATGCTTCAAACAGCTCATCTAAGGAATCATGATAAACCACATTCACATATTCCCAATAATCTAGGCCCGCACGCTTAAGCATTTTGTCATCCGTTGAAAAGCCAAGAGGACGGATTAAGTGCAGTGTTGTATTGGTTGCAGCGCAAGTTCGTGCAATATTTCCTGTGTTTGCCGGAATTTCCGGCTGATAGAGTACGACATGTAATGCCACTTTCTTCACCTCATCAAAATCTGTTACCCGTATTATACCACTGTTTATTTTTTAGAACCCGAATCATCCTCGATATGAAAAAATTTATACTTAATGTTCGGTGTGTAAGCTGTTGAGTCTTCATAATCCCAATAACGCATTCTGCTGTTGTACGTATTTGCATTCACAAGAGGCATGTTTGCCTGATCCTTCGCGACAACAATGGTTGTATGATCAAACCTGCCATCGCCTTGAAAATCGTAGCAGATGACATCCCCCGGCATTAACGCTTCTGGTGCTCCCACTGCTATCGCTCTCAAGCCTGTTTTAGAATTCCCGAGATGCAGGGTGAGAGAATGGGCAACCGTCCAGCTGTAGCTCCAGATATTGTTCTGCATCCACCACCCGGCTGACCGCCCCGGGTACCCTCTCATTGGAGCTCCGCCTGCATGAAGACACTGGGAAACATAGTTCGTGCAGTTTACATCGAAATTTTTAAACTTGGGATTGTGGGTGTTCCACCATCTCTCGGCATATTGAACGGCAGCAAGTCTGTCGTAAAAGAAAGATACTCTTTCATTAGAAGAATCATCGCTTTCTGCAAATGTTTCATCATACTGATGCTCTACCTTATAATCTCTGATGATTGTTCCATTTTGAAATACAGCGATACGGTCTTCCGTTTTTTCTTCAAGATAAAAGGATTCCTGATCTTTATGAAAATACTTATAATGACACTGGTAGGAAACACGCTTCTCCCGTTTAGATACTTTTTCGATATGCTGCAATTGAACGGAGACATTTCCTTTTACCATCTCGACATTCCTGTTTTCCAGAATCTTTTTTTTCCGCAGCAGCACTTTGCTGTCTTCTATTATATCAAGCTCTTTAGCACGCCGATTGTTGATTAGCAGCTCTAACCTAGCTTTTATTGCAGCTGAAAGATTATTTTTCATCAATGCCTCACCGCCATATTTGTCTTTAGTAAGACCATATGAAAGGAGATTGGCAAGTATGAAACTTACGCATCTATAAGCGATATTCCTTTTTTGATTTCTTTCCGGACTTCTTCGTCTTCTTCAAACTGAAGGGCTTTTTGCAGGTCGATCAGACTATCTTTTTCACCAATCGATCCGATTGCCCATGCAGCCGTTCCGCGAATGACCGGACGCGCATCTTTGTGCATCAGCTGTATTAATTCCGGGATAGCAGTTTGGTCCTTAAAGTGCGCGAGTGCAATAATCGCATTTCTCTGAATCGGTTTTTTCCCTCTCCATGACCCCGATACATGTCCAAACTTCTCTTTAAATTCCCGGTTGCTCATGGTAAGAAGGGGCTTTAGCTTCGGCTTTGCAATCTCAGGGTCCGGCTCCATTTCTGCATGAAGATGAAAATCCTTGCCTTTGTTCTCTGGACATACTGTTTGGCAAGTATCACAGCCATATAAACGGTTTCCCAGCTTCTTACGGTATTTATCTGCTAAAAAGCCCTTCGTCTGCGTTAAAAAGGCGATGCATTTAGTAGAATCAAGCTGGCCGCCCTGTACAAGCGCCCCTGTCGGACAAGCATCCACACAGATATTGCAGCTGCCGCAGCGGTCTTCCATTGGTGTATCCGGCGAAAATGGGATATTTGTGACAATTTCGCCCAAGTATACATACGAACCAAATTCCGGAGTGATGATCGCGCAGTTTTTTCCGCTCCAGCCAATGCCTGCTCTCTCTGCCACAGCCCGGTCTGACAGTTCCCCTGTATCAACCATTGACTTAAGCTCTGCGTTAGGAACCCGCTCCCGTATATATGCCTCGAGCTTATTCAGACGATCCCTTAACACATGGTGATAGTCCTGTCCCCACGAAGCTCTGCAGAAGATACCTCTTCTATCTTCCTTCGTGCTTTTTGGTGCATTCTTCAGCTTGGATGGATAAGCAAGCGCAATGGAAATAATCGATTTCGCCCCTGGCAGAAGAAGATCGGGATTTGTCCGCTTCTCAAGATCAGGCTCTTCAAAACCGGAATGATATCCTTTTTGTTCGTGAACAATCAGCCGCTGCTTCAGTTCATCAAATACAGACGCCTGTGCAAACCCGATTTTATCAATGCCAATGCTCTTGCTGAATGAAAGAATATCCTGTTTAAGCTCTAAATAATTCATGTCCTGCACCTCCCTTCGGTTTATATTTTCGAAAAGACATTATCTTATATGGTAAAATAAGTACATTAAAAAGTGGAGGATAAAATGATGGAAATTTCTATACGCCCTCAAATCAAACAGCATTTTCCTGAGTTTAAGCTGGGCGTTATTGAGTATACAGCAATAAGTGTATCAGAATCCCCGCAAATGCTTAAAGGAAGAATGCGGCTCTTCCAGGAATCAATCTTTTTTGAAATGGAAGACAAAAAAGTACAGGATCTAAAACCGATTCAGGAATGGCGAAGCATTTTTAAAAAGCTTGGCGCAGATCCAGGACGGTATCGTCCTTCAAGCGAAGCGCTGTACCGCAGAATTCAAAAGCAGCAGTATCTTGAACCAATCCATTCAGCCGTTGATTTAAATAACTTCTTCTCCCTGCAGCATCAAATCCCATTCGGCATTTACGATACCGATAAGATGTCCGGGAATATTGAAATCAGGGTTGGCAAGGAATCTGATGCTTATATGGCCATCAATGGACGGGATATATCCATGAACGGAAAACTGCTTTCATCAGATGAGACAGGTGCCTTTGGAAGCCCTTATGTGGACTCAAAGCGGACTGCTGTCACTGAAGAAACTTCAAACGCACTTCACTTGATCTATCTCCAGCCAAGCATGAATGATGAAAATGCGGATGAAATGTTATCATCATTAACGAAAATGTTCCTTCAGATTCATGGCGGGGATGGAAAATACAGTTTAGTAAAATAATGCACCTGACACAGCATTCCCTCCCTGATTTACAGGGAGGGATTTAGTTTTTAACAAAAATATAAAAAACGCAATGCCCCGTTTGTCAAAAAACGAAACACTGCGTTGTATATGTATGGAGCGGGTGATGGGAATCGAACCCACGACATTAGCTTGGAAGGCTAGAGTTTTACCATTAAACTACACCCGCAAAAGGTAATAAAGATATTATAGCAAAAAATGGACCCTTCTTCAACCTAAAAAATCAGATTTTGTCGAAATTACGATAAAGAAAAAACAGGAATTTCTGCTTTTTCTCTATCATCAATTACGGTTTAGAAGTCAGAGAATGCCGGTATTCATTTGGTGTAATCCCAACTTGTTTCTTAAACACCTTACTGAAGTACTTTTCATTTTGATAGCCTACACCATAGGCCACTTCATATATTTTTAAATAAGGATTCTCAAGCAGCTTTTTTGCTTTTTCCATGCGGATATTTGTCAGATAATCTGTTAGTGTTGCATGATAATCCTGTTTAAATTTCCTTGAAATGTATTCACGGCTTAAGAAAAACCGATCGGCAATATCCTGGAGATTGATGTCCTCCTGATAATGCTGCTGCAGGTATTCTTCAATTTGCTGCATGTTGTTTTTTTCTTTCTGATACTTCACATGAGAGAGAAAATTGATTAGCTGAGCGCATTCTTTTTTCTTTTCTTCTTTGAACTTTTCAAAAGAAAAAGAACCGTCTTCCTTCCAATAATCCGTACCAGAATAAAAAGCCGGATGATGATGGACCTCATATTCTTTGATCCAATTGCTTCTCAATAAGTCAAATTGATTTTCCCATAGTTTAATCTGCTCTAATGACAGCGTATGATCATTGATCAGCTTTGTGAAAATTTGATCCAGCTGTATTTCCGCCTGGGCAGCACTGCCCGATTTAAGCGCCCATTTCAGTTCGTTTGAAAAATCAAACAGATGAAGGAGCGGCTTTAAATCAACATCATTACTTGTCACAATCTTTTGCTTACTCAATAAATTATGTTTTATATATACTTGCTCAGAAGAAACATAGGCTTCATTTAAATCAATCGATCTTTTTCCCAAAGCAAGAATACAATTAATTTTATAAGATTGATAAATGAAAGCGCTGATTTCTTCTAAAAGATAGGCTACATTCTTATTCTTCCAAAAGAGGATAACGAGCTCTTCTTCCTTATTAATGTTCCGGAAACATACACCGTCATTCTGTTTTCTTAATAATCCGCTGCACATGTTTGAAAGTGCAGAATAGGCAAGCTCATAATTACCCTGGAATGATTTCATGACAATTGATTTTATTGGAAGGATGGCAGCTGTTTTTTCAGCGAGCGTTATTGAAATGCCAAATTCTTTTTCAATTTTCTCTTCTGCTGATTGTGGTATTTCCTTTTTTGTACAGAGACCTGAGAACAGCTGGTCCCAATAGAGAGGCTTCACTTCATTCATAACCCGGCTTTCCTCAGCCAGAGAGTTTCGGGAACGGGCCTGCTCTTTCCATTCTGTCACGGCCCGTTCCAATGTTTCATTTAAGACATCAGGCTCAATGGGCTTTAAAATATAATCAAAGCTCTTGTAAGCTATGGCATTTCGCATATAATCAAAGTCATCATATCCGCTTACGACAATCGTTTTGCTGCCTAAATCAGAGGAATAAAGCCATTTTAACAGACTTATTCCATCTCTTCTTGGCATACTCATATCCGTAAAAATAATTTCCGGCCTGTGCTTTGTGATCAGCTCTACCGCTTCCTCGCCATCCTCAGCCTCAAGAATGGTGTGAATTCCGTGCCTATCCCAATCCGCCAATAAAAGCAGACCTTCACGAACATGCTTTTCATCATCAATGATGATTGCTTTCATTTCCTTCACCTTCCATCCATATAGGCAGCCTCATGGTTACCATAAAGCCTCCTTCTTCTTGGTTTTCAAGCTTTAGATCAGCTTGCAGATTATAATAGAGCTTTAGCCTGACATACACATTTTTCAGCCCTATATTTGTTTCTTCTCCTTTTTTATTCAATGCCTCTGCTTTAAAATGTTCATATATCTCATTTAACCTGTTTTCCGTCACTCCGATTCCATTGTCGCTTATTTTCATGACAAGCTCATCGTTTTCCCTGCAGCATCTTAGCCGGATGCTCCCGACACCTTCACGAATATCAAACCCATGTTTAAAATAATTTTCAATAATCGGCTGCAAAATCATTTTTGGAACCTGAACCTCTTGAACGTTTTCATCGACATCTACAGTGTAATCAAGATTTTCGCCAAAGCGTTCCTTTTGCAAAAGAAGAAACGCGTTCGTATAATTTATTTCTTTACTCAAAGGAACTAAATCTTCCTCCATGTTCATTCCATATCTCATGATTTTAGATAAGTGCGTAATTAAGGAATAAATTTGCGGAACTTTATTTTTTAAAGCAACTGTACCGATTGATTGCAGCGCATTGTATAAAAAGTGCGGGTTGATCTGTGATTGCAGCACTTTTAGCTGATTCGTCTTGTTTTCCAGTTCAAGCTTATATTCACGGGTAATCAAGTGATTGATCCGTTCAATCATTTGCTGAAACCTGTATCCAAGAATCCCGATTTCATCTGAACCAAAGGACTGAACCGGAACCTTCATATTTCCTTTTTCCACTTGTTCAATATTTTGAAGCAAAATTCGAATAGGCGATGTGATTTTAAATGAAACAAACAAGGTAGCTAATACAACCAATGATAATCCAATAACCCCAAATAGAATATTAATTTTGGCTACACTATAAGCACTTTCATATAAGTTGTGATATGGAACCCTTTTCACTAAAATCCATCCTCCAGATGAAGCCGAAAGCTGATCGTACATCATCACCCCATTAAAAGAGTCTTCCTTCCACTCCATGGTTCCTGAAGATTTTTCTGCTCCCAGAACGCGGTCAATCCATTTATGATCATTTTGATTGTCAGAAATATCTGTATCTGAGCTGTAAATAAGCTCGCCTTCTGATGATAATAGATAGAATTCTTCTGTATCACGATTATATAAATTTCTGCTTAAATCGATTATCTTATCAGGTGAAATCCCAAGTGTAATATAGCCAAGGACATCATTGCCAGGAACATTCGTCAGTGCTCTGTGGATCTTTATGATGTCTCTTGCACCTCTTGTGTTGTTCTCGTGGCTTGCATAGATTGGTTCAATATACATGTTATAAGGACTGCGTTCTGCACTGTTGAACGCTTCATTCCTGGAATCTTCTTTGCTTGTGGAAAAAACAATTGTGGAACGTTTCGTTGCAGAAATAACCCGGTCATCCTTTGCAAATGAAATTTTCACTTCATTAATGGTATCCGCTGTATAAAGAATTGTCAGCATCACATTTTTAACAATTCCTATGGTTAAATAATTATTCTCAGTATCCGGTGATCTCATATAGTTAATGAAATCAGGATTATTGTAGAGAGAAAGAGTTAAACCATTCAGCTCATTAAGGTAACTCTCCAGGTTAACCTTGCCCTGATACAGCAGATTGCTGCTTTCCTGGACGACTTGGTCCTCCATGGAGCCTTTCGTATATAAATAGGTAATAATGATCGAACTGCCAAAAGGCACAATTGTCGTAATCATTAATAAAACAATTAGCTTATTCCGGATGCTTTTCTTCAGCATGGGGACGGACCTCCCAGGTCATACTTAACTTTTAGTATATAGTGAGGTTCATACTCTTAAAAGGACTTTTTTGAATCTTCCTGCAAATACCTCGAGGTTTGAATGGGGATATTCTATTTGGTGTGATAAGTGCGGATTGAGTTGATGCAACAACTTGATAAGACTCCTTTGGTAAGTGCGGCATTTCGGTTTTTGTTACCACAACTCGATACTGACTTCTTTAGAAAGGGCTGCATTTTGGTTTTTGATAACACAACTTGATGCTGACTTCTTCTGAAAGTGCTGCATTTTGGTTTTTGATACCACAACTCGATGCTGACTTCTTTAGAAAGGGCTGCATTTTGGTTTTTGATACCACAACTTGATGCTGACTTCTTCAGAAAGGGCTGCATTTTGGTTTTTGATACCACAACTTGATGCTGACTTCTTCAGAAAGTGCTGCTTTTCGCTTTTTGATACCACAAATCGATGCTGACTTCTTCAGAAAGTGCTGCTTTTCGCTTTTTGATACCACAACTCGATGCTTTCTTCTTTAGAAAGTGCTGCATTTTGGTTTTTGATACCACAAATCGATGCTGACTGCTTTGGAAAGGGCTGCATTTCGCTTTTTAATACCACAACTCGATGTTGACTGCTTTGGAAAGTGCTGCATTTCGCTTTTTGATACAACAAATCGATGCTTTCTTCTTTAGAAAGTGCTGCATTTCGCTTTTTAATACCACAAATCGATGTTGACTGCTTAGGAAAGTGCTGCATTTCGCTTTTTGATACCACAACTCGATACTGACTTCTCTAGAAAGTGCTGCATCGCGCCTATTGAATCAACAATATGGGTTGGCAAGAAAAGAAAGCATACCTCTAACAGGCATGCTTTCTTTCAATCTATTACTTCAAGTTATCCCATGAGGTCTGGAATCTCTCAAGCAGTGTATCATAATCAATTTTGCCTGCAGCGTATTCCTGTATAGCTGCTGCGAATTCTTTATTCGCTCCATCCGGCCATTTGAACCAAGTCCAAGGAATTGTTTTTTCTTCCTTAGAGTAATCAAGGATTGATGTTCCCAGATCGCCAAGACCTGCTGGCTCAATGTTATCAAATGCTGGAATGAATGCAAATTCTTCTGTGATGAAGCGTTTACCAGTTTCAGAAGAAACCATCCAGTTTAAGAATGTTTTAGCTTCTTCAAGGTGCTCTGAGTTTTTATTCAATACCCAGTTATTCGGAACGCCTACAGGAAGGTTTCCTGCACTATCATCATTGCTGATTGGAATTGGAAGGAAGCCCATGTTGATTTCAGGATTGATTTCAGTGATCATGTTCTCAGTCCAGTTTCCTTGTTGAAGCATTGCTGTTTCACCAGAAGCAAACAGTGTAACTTGAGTATTGTAATCTGTTGTTAATGGATTATCGTTTGCATATTTAAGCTCTGTGTCTAATACTTCTTTAAATTCTTTAAACTGCTTGTTGCCTGGGATTTTCTCAGAACCATCATATAATCCAGCGATAAATGCTTCTGGATCTTCTTGCTGAGCAAATGGAATGTTAAGTAAATGCTGTCCAATTACCCACCACTCGCCATAACCGGCAGAGAATGGAGTGATCTTTTTAGCTTCAAGCTTTTTCGCAGCGGCTTTTAATTCGTCAATCGTTTTAGGCGGCTCTGTAATACCCGCTTTTTTAAATAAATCTTTGTTGTAAACAAATCCATATCCTTCAAGGTTTACAGGCATACCATAAAGCTTGCCGTCTGCATCTGTCATTGGCACTTTTCCGATTGGAAGAACATGCTCAACCCATGGCTCGCCTGATAGATCAGCTAACTTTTCTTTCCAAAGCTCTAATTCTTTAAATCCGCCGTTGTTGAAAATATCCGGCTCTTCACCTGAAGCGAATTTTGCTTTAAGCGCTGCACCGTAATCGGCACCTCCGCCAACTGTTTCAAGCTTTACTTTAATGTTTGGATGCTCAGCTTCGAATTCTTTAATCATCTCTTGAAGCTGATCAGCAATTTCAACCTTGAATTGGAAGAAATTAAGCGTTACTACTTCATCACCAGACTTAGAATCTCCGCCTGATTCCCCATCTTTAGCCGTTTCCTTTGAAGAACAGCCAGCCATAATACCAAATACGAATACCAAAGACATACATAATAACAGAAAGCGTTTCATTAATGGATTGACCTCCTTGATAACTATAATATTATATAATTTTCTGCACCCATTACATCCAATGAATGCAGAAACTTTATATCTACTTGATTGAGCCAGAAGCAATGCCCTTGATAATGTGCTTCTGTAAGAATAAGAAGAAGATGACGACTGGTGTAATACCAAGCACTAACGCGGCAAGACCCATATCCCACTGCTTCGTATACTGAGCAAAGAATGAGCTTGCTGCAAGCGGAATCGTCCGCAGCTCTGCATCCTGAAGAACCAGCAATGGAAGCAGATAATCATTCCAGATCCATAGCGTGTTCAAAATAACGACCGTGACAGTTATCGGTTTTAGAAGAGGGAAAACAATTCTCCAAAATACTCCGAACTCGCTGCACCCGTCTATTTTCGCTGATTCTTCAATTTCCACAGGAACTGTTTTTACGAATCCATGATATAAGAACAGCGACAGCGGAACACCAAATCCAAAATACATCATGATTAAGCCTGGAATACTATTTGTTATCCCGAGCGTACCGCCAAGCTTCATAAGCGGGATCATGACCGTCTGGAACGGGATGACCATGGCAGCTACGAAGAGAATGAATAAAATCTTGCTGAACTTTCCTGGCGTGCGGACCATTTTCCACGCAGCCATCGAACTTATGATAACTAAACCAATGTTACTGAAAACCGTAATCACAAGGGAGTTCCAGAATGCACGAGGGAAGTTGATGATCTCCCACACCTTGGCATAGTTAGAAAACATGAATTCCTTCGGCCATGCTGCAGCATCAATGAGGATTGCCGCAAACGGCTTGACAGAGTTGATCAGCACGAAGTAAAAAGGAACAAGGAAAATGAGCGCGACGGCAATGGCTATTATCTCTAATATAAACGTCCTGCTTGTATACCGGTTACCCATTAAGCCTCAACCTCCCTCTTCTTCGTCATCATAACCTGAACTGTAGTAAAGATTGCAACTACTACAAAGAACAGAATGGACTTCGCTGTACCTAATCCATAACGGTTGTTCTGGAAGGCTTCCTGATAAATATTAATCGCTACAGACTGAGTTGAATTGAATGGCCCTCCGCCTGTCAGGGAAATATTCAGGTCAAAGATCTTGAATGCCATCGAAATCGTTAAGAACAGACAAATCGTAAATGCCGGTAATATTAAAGGAATAATGATTTTTGTTAAAAGTGTGAAGCTTGATGCACCATCCATTTTCGCAGCCTCCAGCAGGGAATTATCCACACCTTGAAGCGCTGCAATATAGATGACCATCATATAACCGCTGGTCTGCCATGCAAATACAATGACAATTCCCCAGAACGCTGTCGTTTCATCCCCAAGCCACGGCATTTTGAAAAATTCGATGCCCGTCATGTTCCCGATCGAAGCAAACCCTTTTACAAAAATAAACTGCCAGATAAATCCGAGCAATAACCCGCCGATCACGTTAGGAATAAAAAACACAGTCCGCAATATGTTTTTGGTTTTAAGCGCAGCATTTAAAATCAGCGCAAACGCAAAACCTATTAAGTTACTAATAATAACAGCCGCAAACATAAATTTCGTCGTAAACATAAAAGAATTAAAAAAGGCCGGATCGTTCGTAAAGATTTTCTTATAATTCTCAATTCCTACCCACTCAACAGCCGAGCTGACTCCATTCCATGAAGTAAATGAATAATAAAGACCCATTAAGAAAGGAAGAATCTGAATAACTAAGAAAAATAAAAGTGCCGGTCCAACAAAGGCAGCGTATGTTAGTAAACTCTTATACTTAAATTTCTTTTTAGGTACTGCCTCCAAATGAGATTTCGTGCTTACCGGATCCGTCTGAATTTTCGTTTCCAACCGTATCACCACCCCTTTTAATGTAATCGCTTTCTTTTATTATAATGGCAGCGCTTACTTATATAGGGAGACTAAATTGACGAAGAAGGTGCAATATTTTGACTATATGATCTTGCTAGTGAAAAAGACAGCCGGGTAGCTGAACAGTTAAATTATTTAAGAAAGTAAAACATATCTATAGATTGAAGGCCCGAACCATAGATCTGGCTAACTTTATCTTTCTTTGTTGAAAGAGACAGGACTATTATCCTGTTATAATAGGAAATTATTGACTATATAAGATGATAGTTATAAAATTCAAAAAAAAGAATAAATACAATATTTAGTAGAGGGGTATGGATTTGCTGAATGCTGTACAGGATTATTTTTTTACAAGAAGGGTGAATACGCTGCTGCAGAGGAATGGGATTTTCCTTAAGCATTATATTCCAGGACGCATGCGTCTGTCTTTTCCAAATTGGAGAGACAATGAGAAGAATATGTGGTTGCTGATTGACGAAATGAAACAGGATCCAGATATTAATTCAATAGAATTTACGAAAGAGACGGGCTCTGCTCTCATTCTATTTAAACCGGAGTCTGCTGCACAGCCGCTTTCTATTAAACGCTGGCTGAAAATCATAGAAAAATATACATGATAAGCTGGGAGAAATCATATGCTTAAAACAATGCTTGGAATTGGAGCTTCCTTAGCCGCTCCTAAAATCATTTCAGCAATAAAGGATCAAAAAGTTCATGTTGTTCACGCTATTCCTGGGAGGGTGCGCTTGAAATGCGACAGGTGGAAAAATGAGTATACAGCTTCCAATCTAACAAAAGTCTTTAATGACGTTCCAACAGTGAAGAGAGCTGAAGCATCCTCTATTACAGGTACGCTATTGATCGAATTTTATGAGCAGATGATTACACAGGAACAGTTTGATGAGATAGTAAAGGGAGCGGTTGAAATCTCCGTTGCTTCTTATCCGGGGATCCAGTCGGACCTTTCTCAGATTCTATCTAATTTGATGCAAAACCTTGATACTGGACTAAAAAAACAGACAGCAGGGAGAGTGGATACGGACTCTTTATTGTCGGTTGTGCTGATTGTAAGCGGTATATTAAAGCTGCCTGCAAATCCAGTTTATTCGAGCAGCCTTCTCTATTGGGCTTACACAATTATATCAAAAAACAAAAAAGAGAGGGGTTGACCATGAATTTAGCCATTGAGATTTTGCATTCCATTCCAGGAAGAACAAGAGTCAGATGGACTGGCAGCGGGGAGTCCATTTCCGTTATTGAAGCAAAGCTCAGGTCGATTCCCGGAGTCATATCAGCCTTATATTCTCCAATAAGCCGTACTGCTGTGCTTCACCATTCTTCAGCCTGCATTAATCTAAAATTGGAATTATTTCCTTCTCCTGAAAAATCTGTTCATGCCCAATCTGCAAGAAAAACCTCTTCACCACTGCAGGCTTTTAGCGGTTTCGGGCTGGTGGCATCAACTTATATTGCGGAGAGAATGTTTGGTTTACCGCCTCTTTTCAAAGGGCCTTTTGCAAACTTCTTTACTCCTTCTGCTTTTGCAGTTTTGTACGCTTCAAGGGAAATAATCATCAATGGTTTAAAATCTTTGAGAAAACCTAATCCAGATACCCTTACTGCTTCCGCTCTGATTGCATCTTTATTAAAAGGAAGTCCGCAATCCGCACTGGTTATCTATGTCATGTCGTCCATCAGTGAATGGCTCATGGATTATACGTTAAACAGGACAAGAGGACACATAAGGGAAATGATGGAAGTTAAAACACCTTATGCTTGGCTGGTCACCGGAAATCAACAAGAAATTAAAGTCGAAACAGACAAAGTAAAAGCCGGTGATCAAGTTGCTGTTTTCCAAGGGGAAAAGATCCCTTTTGACGGTAGAATTGTAAGCCATCATGCTCAAGTTGATCAATCCTCTATAACGGGAGAATATACACATGTTCATGTTTCAGAAGGTTCTTATGTGTATGCCGGAAGCATCGTCACTGAAGGGAACATCGTTCTTGAGGTAGACAAAATTGGTGAGGATCTGACAGTTAACAGGATGATCAAATTAATCGAAGAGGCTCAGGATAAGCAAGCACCAATACAAACAATATCTGAGCGCTTTACGAATAAGATGGTTCCTTTATCATTTATGCTGGCTGGCTTTATTTTCGTTTTTACAAGAGACTGGAACCGGGTGCTGAATATGCTTGTAATTGATTATGTGTGCGGAGTAAAGCTATCGACAGCAGCCGCCATTTCAGGAGCAATCGGGAAGGCAGCCCAAAAAGGAATTTTAATAAAAGGCGGCCATACAATCGAGAAACTGGCTAAAACAGATACAGTAATTTTTGATAAAACAGGAACCGTCACAGAAGGAAAGCCGATTGTTACAGAAATTCATACCGTTAACGGCTGTTCAGAAGACCAGCTGCTGGCTTATGCTGCTTCCGCTGAGGAGCATTCCTCTCATCCAATTGCCGAGGCCATTTTAGCGGAAGCCGAGATCAGGGGTATCTCCATACCTGATCATGAAGACGAATCGTTAGAAAATTACGTAGGAAAAGGCGTTTCTGTTTTTGTTAATGGGAAACATGTCATCGTAGGAAGCAGGAATTTTATGGATGATCATGGTGTAGATGTACCCGGCCGTCTTCAAACAGGGGTATATGTAGCAATGAACCTCCAGCTGATGGGTGTAATTGAAATTGAAGATAAAATCAGAAATGGTATGAATCGTTCAATCAATCAGCTGAAACGGAATGGAATTGATGAATGCATCATGCTGACCGGTGACTATGAACAAGCTGCAAAAAAAGTAGCTGCCCGCATCTCTGTAGACGAATACATCTCAGAGGCCATGCCCCAGGATAAAGCCAGCATTGTCCGGCACCTCAAAAAAGATCAGGAACGGACTATCATGATGGTCGGGGACGGGATCAATGATGCACCTGCCCTTGCCTATGCAGACATCGGTGTTACAATCGGTTCCAAAAAAACGGATATTGCAATGGAAACTGCAGATGTGGTTATTCATTCCGACAACCCTTTGCTGGTGAGCGAAGCCATTAATATTTCTAAAGAAACGATGAAGATCATGAAACAAAACATCACTGCTACCCTTCTTATTAATACCGGCGCCATATTACTCGGGACGTTCGGAATCATAAGACCTGTTGTAGGTGCTGCCATTCATAATGCGGCAACAATAGGTGTTGTCCTCAATAGTGCCAAACTTATTTTTACAGGAGGCAAATCGAATGTATTTCAGATACCGAATCCTACATTCCATAGCAGGCAGAATGAGATTATCGGTTCCGGCGCTGGCAGTAACAACCGAGCACTCAGCTATTAAAGAAATGTTTGAATCAATTAGAGGAATTGTAAATGTCAGGATCGAACCGATTGTTCAATCTCTTGTTATCAACTATGATCAGCACATACTTAACAGCAAAAATGTGCTCCGGTATGTCGGCCTGTTTTTTCAAAGCTTTGATGGAACAAATCCGATGATGCTCGGCAGCAAGAAAAAAATAGCAGCAGATCTTCTGAGATCGTTTATCTCGGGTGCCTTGTTGATTGCGGCTTTTCTAAGGAAGCATACTAAACGCCGCCCAGACGCATTTGACTATTTAGTGGTTATTTCAACGTCATATACTGTCTTATCACATGGAGAAAACAAGCTAAGTCATCCGGATGTGATAACTGGAATTATTTCAATGCTCTCCCTAGGGGCAGAAAACATCCTGCAGGTAGCGATGGTTACTTGGGTTGTAAACTTACTCGAGGTTTTTAATGATATGCGAAGAAGCTCTCTGCTTCTCCAAATATAAATACAAAACATACAGGAGGATGAAGAAAATGAATTTTAATCGCGACTTTTTAATGGGTTTTGTATCTGGAACAGTATTTGGGGCTGTCGGTTACCGGGTGTATGAGCAAAATAACGGACAGCTCAAAAATCTGATTCAGCAGGCTCCTCAAGTAACCTTTTCCCCAGCCAAGGCGGAGCTCACCATAGAGGATCTTGTGACACAGAAAGAGAGACTGGAAGATTTAATTGCAGAAAAGCAAGCGGTCGGATCAAGATAATTTTCTATAAAACCATCCGGGCAACGGGTGGTTTTATTTGTCGTAAACCATTGTTACTGACCAGACCATAAGCAATACGATGTGATCATCTAATTATAAATTAAATGCTGCAAGATATTAAATACGCACACGATATAAACAAAAAAGGACTGCGTGCTCAGCATATAAACTGAACTCACAATCCTTTATAATTAGCTAGTTTTTAAGTAAAATGATACCGGTGGTCGGGGTCGAACCGACACTCCAGAGGAACACGATTTTGAGTCGTGCGCGTCTGCCAATTCCGCCACACCGGCAAATGAAATTGTGATGAAGATGGTGCCGAGGACCGGAATCGAACCGGTACGGTAGTCACCTACCGCAGGATTTTAAGTCCTGTGCGTCTGCCAGTTCCGCCACCCCGGCAAGGGTGATAAATAAAAATTGGAGGCGACACCCGGATTTGAACCGGGGATAAAGGTTTTGCAGACCTCTGCCTTACCACTTGGCTATGCCGCCTCAACTATTGGAGCGGAAGACGGGATTCGAACCCGCGACCCCCACCTTGGCAAGGTGGTGTTCTACCACTGAACTACTTCCGCAAATCGTATCGTAATGTATTTTATGCAGGAGCTGCACAAAGATGACTCTTATTGAAAAATGGCTGGGCTAGCTGGATTCGAACCAGCGCATGACGGAGTCAAAGTCCGTTGCCTTACCGCTTGGCTATAGCCCAAAACAGAACAAAAAACCTATTAAGTAAAAAATGGGGCGACTGATGGGAATCGAACCCACGAATGCCAGAGCCACAATCTGGTGCGTTAACCACTTCGCCACAACCGCCATTATACTATATAAGATTTAAATTATTGGCAGGGGCAGTAGGAATCGAACCCACACCGGAGGTTTTGGAGACCTCTGTTCTACCTTTAAACTATGCCCCTATATTCTTTTTATAAAATGGTGGAGGGGGACGGATTCGAACCGCCGAACCCGGAGGGAGCGGATTTACAGTCCGCCGCGTTTAGCCACTTCGCTACCCCTCCACACTGTAAGTGGTGCCGGCAAGAGGACTTGAACCCCCAACCTACTGATTACAAGTCAGTTGCTCTACCAATTGAGCTACACCGGCATTTAAGTGTAAATGGTGGCTTGGGACGGAATCGAACCGCCGACACAAGGATTTTCAGTCCTTTGCTCTACCGACTGAGCTACCAAGCCATTTTTTTCTTTTTTAATTAAGAATGGCGGTCCCGACCGGGATCGAACCGGCGATCTCCTGCGTGACAGGCAGGCATGTTAACCGCTACACCACGGGACCATTTGGTTGCGGGGACAGGATTTGAACCTGCGACCTTCGGGTTATGAGCCCGACGAGCTACCAGACTGCTCCACCCCGCGATAATAATAAATGAAGTTTTGTGCTGCTAAATTCAGTACAGCAGCAATTTAGTAAAGATGGTGGAGGATGACGGGCTCGAACCGCCGACCCTCTGCTTGTAAGGCAGATGCTCTCCCAGCTGAGCTAATCCTCCGCAGTGAAAATGATGTTGGTGACCCGTACGGGATTCGAACCCGTGTTACCGCCGTGAAAGGGCGGTGTCTTAACCGCTTGACCAACGGGCCATTTATATAAGTAGTGGCGGAGAGCAAGGGATTCGAACCCTTGAGACGGGTTACCGCCTACACGATTTCCAATCGTGCTCCTTCGGCCACTCGGACAGCTCTCCAAAATGGCTCCGCAGGTAGGACTCGAACCTACGACCGATCGGTTAACAGCCGATAGCTCTACCACTGAGCTACTGCGGAATAATATTTTCACCAGCCTGGCAACGTCCTACTCTCACAGGGGGAAACCCCCAACTACCATCGGCGCTAAAGAGCTTAACTTCCGTGTTCGGCATGGGAACGGGTGTGACCTCTTTGCCATCATCACCAGACATAGTGACAAAAATTATTATACTATGAAATCAAAAGATTTCAAGCTTTTTTTTGAAAGAAGTTATTCTTTCAAAACTAAATAACGTTTGATAACAAGATTCACTTACATTTACACATATTAGATGTGGTTAAGTCCTCGAACGATTAGTATCTGTCAGCTCCACACGTCACCGCGCTTCCACCTCAGACCTATCAACCTGATCATCTTTCAGGGTTCTTACTCACTAATGTGATGGGAAATCTCATCTTGAGGGGGGCTTCATGCTTAGATGCTTTCAGCACTTATCCCTTCCGCACATAGCTACCCAGCGATGCCTTTGGCAAGACAACTGGTACACCAGCGGTGCGTCCATCCCGGTCCTCTCGTACTAAGGACAGCTCCTCTCAAATTTCCTGCGCCCACGACGGATAGGGACCGAACTGTCTCACGACGTTCTGAACCCAGCTCGCGTACCGCTTTAATGGGCGAACAGCCCAACCCTTGGGACCGACTACAGCCCCAGGATGCGATGAGCCGACATCGAGGTGCCAAACCTCCCCGTCGATGTGGACTCTTGGGGGAGATAAGCCTGTTATCCCCGGGGTAGCTTTTATCCGTTGAGCGATGGCCCTTCCATGCGGAACCACCGGATCACTAAGCCCGACTTTCGTCCCTGCTCGACTTGTAGGTCTCGCAGTCAAGCTCCCTTGTGCCTTTACACTCTGCGAATGATTTCCAACCATTCTGAGGGAACCTTTGGGCGCCTCCGTTACATTTTAGGAGGCGACCGCCCCAGTCAAACTGCCCACCTGACACTGTCTCCCAGCCCGATCAGGGCTGTGGGTTAGAATTTCAATACAGCAAGGGTAGTATCCCACCAATGCCTCCACCGAAGCTGGCGCTCCGGCTTCCAAGGCTCCTACCTATCCTGTACAAGCTGTACCAAAATTCAATATCAGGCTACAGTAAAGCTCCACGGGGTCTTTCCGTCCTGTCGCGGGTAACCTGCATCTTCACAGGTACTATAATTTCACCGAGTCTCTCGTTGAGACAGTGCCCAGATCGTTACGCCTTTCGTGCGGGTCGGAACTTACCCGACAAGGAATTTCGCTACCTTAGGACCGTTATAGTTACGGCCGCCGTTTACTGGGGCTTCAATTCAAAGCTTCGCTTGCGCTAACCTCTCCTCTTAACCTTCCAGCACCGGGCAGGCGTCAGCCCCTATACTTCGCCTTGCGGCTTCGCAGAGACCTGTGTTTTTGCTAAACAGTCGCCTGGGCCTATTCACTGCGGCTTTTCAGGGCTATGAACCCTAAAAAGCACCCCTTCTCCCGAAGTTACGGGGTCATTTTGCCGAGTTCCTTAACGAGAGTTCTCTCGCTCACCTTAGGATTCTCTCCTCGCCTACCTGTGTCGGTTTGCGGTACGGGCACCTCTCACCTCGCTAGAGGCTTTTCTTGGCAGTGTGGAATCAGGAACTTCGGTACTAAATTTCCCTCGCCATCACAGCTCAGCCTTATATGAGAAGCGGATTTGCCTACTTCTCAGCCTAACTGCTTGGACGCGCATATCCAACAGCGCGCTTGCCCTATCCTCCTGCGTCCCCCCATTGCTCAAATGGTGAGGAGGTGGTACAGGAATATCAACCTGTTGTCCATCGCCTACGCCTTTCGGCCTCGGCTTAGGTCCCGACTAACCCTGAGCGGACGAGCCTTCCTCAGGAAACCTTAGGCATTCGGTGGAGGGGATTCTCACCCCTCTTTCGCTACTCATACCGGCATTCTCACTTCTAAGCGCTCCACCAGTCCTTACGGTCTAGCTTCAACGCCCTTAGAACGCTCTCCTACCACTGTTCGTAAGAACAGTCCACAGCTTCGGTGATACGTTTAGCCCCGGTACATTTTCGGCGCAGAGTCACTCGACCAGTGAGCTATTACGCACTCTTTAAATGGTGGCTGCTTCTAAGCCAACATCCTGGTTGTCTAAGCAACTCCACATCCTTTTCCACTTAACGTATACTTTGGGACCTTAGCTGGTGGTCTGGGCTGTTTCCCTCTTGACTACGGATCTTATCACTCGCAGTCTGACTCCCAAGGAGCAAGTCTTTGGCATTCGGAGTTTGACTGAATTCGGTAACCCGATGAGGGCCCCTAGTCCAATCAGTGCTCTACCTCCAAGACTCTCATACTTGAGGCTAGCCCTAAAGCTATTTCGGAGAGAACCAGCTATCTCCAGGTTCGATTGGAATTTCTCCGCTACCCACACCTCATCCCCGCACTTTTCAACGTGCGTGGGTTCGGGCCTCCATTCAGTGTTACCTGAACTTCACCCTGGACATGGGTAGATCACCTGGTTTCGGGTCTACGACCACGTACTAAAACGCCCTATTCAGACTCGCTTTCGCTGCGGCTCCGTCTCATCAACTTAACCTTGCACGGGATCGTAACTCGCCGGTTCATTCTACAAAGGCACGCCATCACCCATTAACGGGCTCTGACTACTTGTAAGCACACGGTTTCAGGATCTTTTCACTCCCCTTCCGGGGTGCTTTTCACCTTTCCCTCACGGTACTGGTTCACTATCGGTCACTAGGGAGTATTTAGCCTTGGGAGATGGTCCTCCCTGCTTCCGACGGGATTTCTCGTGTCCCGCCGTACTCAGGATCCACTCTGGAGGGAACGAAGTTTCGACTACAGGGTTATTACCTTCTCTGACGGACCTTTCCAGGTCGCTTCATCTACCCCGTTCCTTTGTAACTCCGTATAGAGTGTCCTACAACCCCAAGAGGCAAGCCTCTTGGTTTGGGCTAATTCCGTTTCGCTCGCCGCTACTTGGGAAATCGCGTTTGCTTTCTCTTCCTCCGGGTACTTAGATGTTTCAGTTCCCCGGGTCTGCCTTCATTATCCTATGTATTCAGATAAAGATACTGTTCCATTACGAACAGTGGGTTTCCCCATTCGGAAATCTCTGGATCAAAGCTTACTTACAGCTCCCCAAAGCATATCGGTGTTAGTCCGTCCTTCATCGGCTCCTAGTGCCAAGGCATCCACCGTGCGCCCTTCATAACTTAACCTAAATGGTCAATCGCATCATGAGATGCGTTTCGCATTTCGTTGTTTGTTTAGACATAAATGTCTAGAAAATCACTAATTATGGTAAGCGTAAATCTCAGTGAATTACTTGTTATCAATTACGTTATCTAGTTTTCAAAGAACAACTGACAAATCAGATGATTTGTCTTCTATCATAGAGAGAATGATCTCTCAAAACTAAACAAAAACCAAAAGCGTCCTCATATATCCTTAGAAAGGAGGTGATCCAGCCGCACCTTCCGATACGGCTACCTTGTTACGACTTCACCCCAATCATCTACCCCACCTTAGGCGGCTGGCTCCTTGCGGTTACCCCACCGACTTCGGGTGTTGCAAACTCTCGTGGTGTGACGGGCGGTGTGTACAAGGCCCGGGAACGTATTCACCGCGGCATGCTGATCCGCGATTACTAGCGATTCCAGCTTCATGCAGGCGAGTTGCAGCCTGCAATCCGAACTGAGAATGGTTTTATGGGATTGGCTAAACCTCGCGGTCTCGCAGCCCTTTGTACCATCCATTGTAGCACGTGTGTAGCCCAGGTCATAAGGGGCATGATGATTTGACGTCATCCCCACCTTCCTCCGGTTTGTCACCGGCAGTCACCTTAGAGTGCCCAACTGAATGCTGGCAACTAAGATCAAGGGTTGCGCTCGTTGCGGGACTTAACCCAACATCTCACGACACGAGCTGACGACAACCATGCACCACCTGTCACTTTGTCCCCCGAAGGGGAACCTTCTATCTCTAGAAGTGGCAAAGGATGTCAAGACCTGGTAAGGTTCTTCGCGTTGCTTCGAATTAAACCACATGCTCCACCGCTTGTGCGGGCCCCGTCAATTCCTTTGAGTTTCAGTCTTGCGACCGTACTCCCCAGGCGGAGTGCTTAATGCGTTAGCTGCAGCACTAAAGGGCGGAAACCCTCTAACACTTAGCACTCATCGTTTACGGCGTGGACTACCAGGGTATCTAATCCTGTTCGCTCCCCACGCTTTCGCGCCTCAGCGTCAGTTACAGACCAGAGAGTCGCCTTCGCCACTGGTGTTCCTCCACATCTCTACGCATTTCACCGCTACACGTGGAATTCCACTCTCCTCTTCTGCACTCAAGTTTCCCAGTTTCCAATGACCCTCCCCGGTTGAGCCGGGGGCTTTCACATCAGACTTAAGAAACCGCCTGCGCGCGCTTTACGCCCAATAATTCCGGACAACGCTTGCCACCTACGTATTACCGCGGCTGCTGGCACGTAGTTAGCCGTGGCTTTCTGGTTAGGTACCGTCAAGGTGCGAGCAGTTACTCTCGCACTTGTTCTTCCCTAACAACAGAGTTTTACGATCCGAAAACCTTCATCACTCACGCGGCGTTGCTCCGTCAGACTTTCGTCCATTGCGGAAGATTCCCTACTGCTGCCTCCCGTAGGAGTCTGGGCCGTGTCTCAGTCCCAGTGTGGCCGATCACCCTCTCAGGTCGGCTACGCATCGTTGCCTTGGTGAGCCATTACCTCACCAACTAGCTAATGCGCCGCGGGCCCATCTGTAAGTGACAGCCGAAACCGTCTTTCCAACTTGAACCATGCGGTTCAAGATACTATCCGGTATTAGCTCCGGTTTCCCGGAGTTATCCCAGTCTTACAGGCAGGTTGCCCACGTGTTACTCACCCGTCCGCCGCTAACTTCCGAAGAAGTTCGCTCGACTTGCATGTATTAGGCACGCCGCCAGCGTTCGTCCTGAGCCAGGATCAAACTCTCCGAAGAAAATTTGTGACTCAATTTGTTGCTGACTTAAAAATTTAAAACGTTTGGTACGCTTTTGGTTTTGTTTAGTTTTCAAAGATCATTTTCACTCTTGAAGCGACCTTCTTAATATAACATTTCGTTAACTCGGTGTCAACATTTTTTAAGAAGTTTTTTTAATTGAAAGTCGCTGTCTGCGCCGTCATGTTTGAACTTGCTTCAGCAGCGACGCTTATTAATATATCATCGTAAAAAACTAAAGTCAATACTTTTTTGTAACAGAATATCCGCGATGGAAAATTCTCTGTCCTTTCGTCTCAATCTGAACAACTTCAACGAAATTTTTATCTACAAGAAACTCTAATAACACACTTAAATCTACCGAATAATATTTAGCTTCCGGATGCTCTAGAAGCTCTGCATAGTGCCACACTTCTTTTTCAGAAAGGATGCTTAACAGGTGTCCTGCACCAATTTCTGATTTGGAGTGGATCAGGAAATCACTCGCCAAAAAGAGGAGTTCAAGTCTTTTTTCAAGTGACTCTTCACTTTCAACCAGCTCTTTATACAGCTTATAAACCTGCGGTTCCATCTGCCTCACTTGATTCCAGACTGTAACCTCAGGATAAAATCCATGATCAATTACTTCAAGTCTGGCCAGATGATGAAGGGCATGAACGATATGATTGTACGCATCAAGGAACTGCTTTGATTCAAAAAACACCTTGCCTTCCAAGTATCTTCTAATAAGCTTGCCATACTCGAGGCCGATTTTTAATCTGCGTTCTGAGAAAGGAAACATTTTTAGACGATCCAAAAGCTTGCCAAGGTATTCATTTCTGTCAAATAGAACTTTCCCGTTTAAAATCCATTCTACAATGCGGCGGTTAGTTCCAAGCAGGATCCACTGCTGAATCTGTTCATCAGTCACTATATTCAGTGAAGCCTTTTGATTGTCAAATTCATAATGCTTAATATAAACAGGCTGCTTCGCTTCTTTTACAATAACAAGCAGGGCGACATCCAAATTATCTGTAAGCGGTGATGTTTGATTTCTCTTTTCAATCATGACGATTGCTAATGTGTCTGGATGACTTGCTCTCTCTTGATAAATAGGACGGAGAAGATTTTCCATTGTGATTCCCCCATTTAATTTATGACTATATATCAGAATTCTACATAAGTGATAAAATCCCTTTCAAATACAGCACCTCAAAATTATAAGTGAATGCTGAGAGAGAATCTATTATTTTCTAAGATTTCCTGTCGTTTTTATTTAAGGCACCATTGGATATTTTCTGCGAAATCCCTTACATTTGTGCTATATTTGTATTTGGGAGGTTGGAATAATGGCAGCGAAATATTCTAGCAAGATTAATAAAATCCGCACGTTTGCATTGAGTTTAGTCTTTATTGGATTTTTCATTATGTATATTGGTATTTTCTTCAGAACTTCTCCGATTGTCATGACCATATTCATGATGCTCGGGTTATTATCTATAGTAGGAAGCACGGTGGTTTACTTCTGGATCGGCATGCTCTCGACTAAAGCTGTTCAAGTAACATGCCCTTCATGCAGCAAAACAACGAAGATTCTCGGCAGGGTTGATATATGCATGTATTGCAACGAACCGCTGACACTGGATCCGAATCTGGAAGGCAAAGACTTTGATGAAAAATACAATCGCACAACGGTCGAATAAAAAAGCGGGGTGCATATACTGCACCCCGCTTATATTTCAGAAAAAAAAACTGAATGCTTATAAAGTCATTCAGTCCGTTTAATGCGTTTCTTTCTTTTCGCAGCTTCCGCACACTCCGTAGATCTCCATGCGATGATGACTTACTTTGAAACCTGTCACGTGTGAAGCAAGATGTTCTACCTCATCTAGTCCCGGATAATGAAAATCTACAATCTTTCCGCATTTTTCACAAATAACATGGTAATGCTCCGTTGTGACAAAATCAAATCTGCTCGAAGCATCCCCGTACGTTAATTCTTTGACAAGGCCTACCTCGCGAAATACACGCAAATTGTTATAGACCGTTGCAACGCTCATATTTGGAAACTTGCTTTCCAGGGATTTATAAATATCATCAGCTGTAGGGTGAGTCATAGATTGAATAAGGTATTCTAAAATGGCATGCCGCTGGGGAGTAATGCGCACTCCAGTCTGCTTCAGCGTGTCAAGTGCTTCTTTTAACTGATGTTCAGACATCCGCTATGCACCTCTTTCCTGAAAAACATTCTTACTTTATAATATTTATAAATAGTGTACATTGTGATTGAGACTTTTGTCAATTGCTGTTAGACAGCCTGGCTGTGATTGCCTCAGTATCCTTGTATTAATTCAATTGCATTTTCCATGGATGCATAATCTCCATCTATATATAACGCCAAGTTTGTTTTAAAAATATCCATCGCTCTAGGCAGATAGTTCTCTGTGATGCCGGACAAATGCGGTGTTACTGTTACATTCTTCATTCCCCAGAAGGGATGATCTTGTCTCAATGGTTCCTCTCTGAACACATCAAGTACTGCATGCTTTAGCTTTCCCTCGTTCAGCGCTTTTACTAAATCAGCTTCGCATACCGCATCTCCGCGCCCAATGTTAATGAAGACGCCTTCCGGTTTCATCAAGCTGAATGCTTTATACTCCATTATCCCTTTTGTTTCTTTTGTACTAGGCAGAACAGAAACAACAAAGTCTGCTTTTTTCATTCCTTCTTCCAAGCCATTGTATGTATAGATTATATCAAAATATTCAACGATTCTGCCGGATCTGTTCATCCCTTTCGTTGTCATTCCGAAAGCTTTAGCGAGCCTTGCAATTTCAGTTCCGATGGCACCTGCTCCTAAAATAAAGACAGTTTTCCCATGGAGTTCATGCATTTTGACTCTGCGGTCCCATTTTCTCTCCTGCTGATTCCCATACAGCTGCTGTGACTCCCTTGAAATTTGCAGCATCATTGATAGTGTATATTCAGCCATTGGAATCTTATGCACACCTTTAGAGTTGGTGACCAGTATATTCTGATGAATTAACGCATCAAAAGGGAGTTTATCCATCCCTGCAGACGCAACCATCAGCCATTTCAGTTCTTTTGCTTGTCCAATAATGTCAGCTGTCAGATCTTCACCGTATGTCAAAATCACTTCTGCTTCTTTTACTTCGTCCATGACTTCATTGATCCTGTTGTCAAAATGAAAATTCACATCTGGAAATTTATTTATTAATTCTTCCTTCAAATAACCGGGCAGCTTTACTGTTGATAAAATCTTCACATTCAAATTCCCCTTTTTCCTTTTATTTTATCAGAAATAAAAAGAGTGCAGGAACCAAAGTTCCTGCACTTAATTGCGCTAACGAATGAGGAGGTTATGCCTTCTTTACAACATACTCCGATTCTTATTTTTTGTCTGGACGTTTGACTCAGTTCCTAAAAAAAGTCCTGTTATGACAAATTTTCTTTCATATATTGAAGGGCTTCTTCAACATGGCCTTTCACTTTAACTTTCCGCCACTCTTTGACAAGCTCGCCGTCCTTATTGATAAGGAAAGTTGAACGTTCAATCCCCATATATTCTTTTCCAAAGTTTTTCTTCAGCTTCCATACTCCGTATTTTTCAGCAGCTTCGTGATCTTCGTCAACTAATAAAAGAAATGGAAGATCGTATTTGGCTTTGAATTTTTCATGCTTGCTCTGTGCATCTGTACTGACTCCAAGGATGACAGCATCAAGCTCCTCAAAGCTTTTGTGCTGATCTCTGAAGTCACATGCCTGCGTTGTGCAGCCCGGGGTCATATCTTTTGGGTAAAAATAAAGAATGACATGCTTTCCTTTAAAATCTGAAAGCTTCACTTTTTCCCCGTTATCAGCTGTCAGTTCAAAATCTGGTGCAGTTTGTCCGATTTGAGTTGTCATACTATCAGCCTCCGCAAAAATTGGTTTAGTCTAAGACTACCCAATTCTAAAGAATGATTCAACTTATGACCCTTTTTCCAGTCCCCACACCGTTCTTGCAACAAAAACAGCAGGCAGAACATATCCTATAAGCGCTTCGAGAACGGCAAGCAGTCTGCCAAACCCAATCGGAATGACATCTCCATATCCTAATGAAAAAAGAGTAACGGCGCTGAAATACAGGCAAGTATGCAAACGCTCAAGATAGGTTCCTTCCATAATAACCCCATTATCAACAAGCACCTCAAACCCGCTTGTGTCCAAAATTAAGAAAATCATACTAAAGCCAATCAAAATTGAAATATATAAGAAGATGACAATTAACAATGTATCTATAGATAGAAAATTTCGTTCCTTAAATGTGCGGATGAAGATGGTAAAGCTCATCAGCAAACACAGCGATACAGCTATAGCAAATAACCCTCCCATATATGAGCAGCACCCCATGTCCAAAACACGTAATGGTACAATATATACAAGAAGTTCTTTAATATTCGGCCTGTCTTAAATTTCGCATCTATTTTCTTATAAGCTGGACAACGAGCAAAAGACTGAAAGAAAGCAAGACAAGCGCTCCAGCCCAAAGCCACGCCATCTCCATATCCCCTGAATCGATCGCTACATATATAGCAGTTGCAGCTGTCTGCGTCTGCCCCGGAATATTCCCGGCAAACATCAGGCTTGCCCCGAACTCACCGAGAGCTCTTGTAAACGCAAGAACCGCCCCCGTGACGAGTGACGGGATCGCGAGCGGGATCGAAACATGCCTGAAAACCTGACGTTCATCCGCTCCATCTATCCTCGAAGCATCCTCGATTTCACGGTCAATCATTTGAAATCCAAGCTTGGCGGCCTGATACATCAGCGGAAAAGAAACAACGCATGCGGCTATAACGGCTGCCCACCAAGTGAAAATGACTGGAAAGCCTGCAATGCGTTCAATAAGTTGACCAGCCGGACTATTCATGCCGAAAATGACGATCAGAAGAAAACCAACAACTGTAGGCGGAAGAACAAGCGGCAGCATCAGGAGCGTCTCAATCACTGTCTTCCCTTTAAAAGAGGTTCTTGCCATGATCCTGCCAATGAACGTTCCGCTTATTATGACTAATACACTCGATACCATTGCAACCTGAAGTGACAGCTCAATAGGCTGACTGAATTCACTCCACATCTCGATCACCTTTATGAAGCACCTTAAACCCCTGCTGCTCAAATACGTTTATCGATTGTTCTTTCTGCAGAAAGTGAAAAAAAGCTTCGGCTTCTTTTTCGTGTTCAATTTCATTCAGCACACCCGCTGGATAGATAATGCTCTCATATGAAGCCGGTTCTATTGGGGTCTGATTCACTTTTTCTGAAGTCTCGGCATCTGTCTTGTAAACAATTCCCGCCTGAACATTGCCTGTTTCAACATAGGACAGGACCTGCCGCACATCTTTGGCATATACAATTCGGTCTTTGTTTCTTTCCCACAAATCATCATGCATAAGAGCTTCTTTAGCATACTTGCCGGCAGGAACTGTTTCCGGTGTGCCTATTGCTAACTTGCCAAAATCACCTAAAGCGAGGTCCTGCATTTTTAATGCTTCATTCTCTTTATTTGTAATAAGCACTAAACTGTTTCCCAAATAATCCATTTGAAGAGATTCGTTTAGTAAACCTTTTTTATCCAGCTGTTCAAAAAGATCTTTTGAAGCAGAAAAAAAGACATCTACTGGAGCCCCTTGTTCTATTTGACGCTTTAGAGCGCCGGTCGAACTGAAATTATAACGAACTTCAATAGAAGGATTCTCTTCCTCAAATTGTTTTTTTATCTCATTCAATGAATCTTTTAAACTTACTGCAGCCGAAACGACCAAAACGGTTTTCTTTTCAGGACCGCTCTGCTGTGATGCGCATGATGTTAAGAAAACTATACTAATAAGAAAAGCCAGGTATTTTTTCAGCACTTGTCAGCGTCCACCCTTTACTTACTGAATCATCTATTTCTTTCTATTATACTAAAAAAATGCGCAAAAGTTTTTCATCCTTTTTAAACATGCTAGAATAGACTTTAGAAATTTTTTTCAGGAGGAAGACATGAAATTCACTAAATCTGAAGAGCTTCAAGAAGAAGCGTTGCAGCATATTGTAGGCGGGGTTAATAGTCCTTCCCGTTCTTATAAAGCGGTCGGCGGCGGATCTCCAGTCGTGATGGAAAGAGCAAAAGGAGCTTATTTCTGGGATGTTGACGGCAATAAATACATTGATTACCTCGCAGCATACGGGCCAATCATTACCGGACATGCTCACCCGCACATTACAAAGGCCATTCAAAAAGCAGCAGAAGATGGCGTACTTTACGGAACTCCGACTCCCCATGAGGTGAAGTTCGCTAAAATGCTGAAAGAGGCAATGCCGGCAATGGACAAGGTACGTTTTGTCAACTCCGGAACAGAGGCCGTTATGACAACGATCCGTGTTGCAAGGGCGTATACTGGCCGGGATAAAATCATTAAATTTGCAGGATGCTACCACGGTCACTCAGATCTTGTGCTTGTTGCGGCGGGCTCCGGACCTTCGACTCTCGGCACACCCGATTCTGCTGGAGTTCCAAAAAGCATTGCAAATGAAGTGATCACGGTTCCTTTTAATGATATTGAACCTTTTAAAGAAGCACTTGAGAAATGGGGAGACGAGGTTGCAGCTGTTCTAGTTGAACCAATCGTAGGAAACTTCGGGATTGTTGAACCTTATCCAGGTTTTTTAGAAGCAATTAACGAGCTTGCTCATGATGCCGGAGCTCTTGTCATCTATGATGAAGTCATCACAGCATTCCGCTTTATGTACGGAGGAGCACAGGATATGCTTGGTGTCACACCTGACTTGACTGCCCTCGGGAAAATCATTGGCGGCGGTCTGCCAATTGGTGCATACGGCGGGAAAAAAGAGATCATGGAACAAGTTGCACCTCTTGGTCCTGCCTATCAAGCCGGGACAATGGCCGGCAACCCCGCTTCTATCTTATCAGGCATCGCCTGTCTTGAAGTGCTTCAGGAAAAAGGTGTATATGAAAACCTTGATAAACTTGGACAAATACTTGAAGAAGGCATTCAAAAACATGCAGAAACCTATCAAATTCCAATTACGATGAACCGATTGAAAGGTGCTTTGACCATCTACTTTACGACAGAGAAGGTTGTCAATTATGAACAGGCGGAAAGAACGGATGGCGAAATGTTCGCCAAGTTCTTTAAACTGATGCTTCATGAAGGGGTTAATCTTGCTCCTTCTAAGTACGAGGCATGGTTCCTTACAACAGCTCATACAGAAGAAGATATCAAGGATACATTGCTTGCAGTCGAGCGCTCGTTCAAGCAGTTGCGAAATGTATAAATATACAATTTATTCAAACAGGGATTTTAGTCCCTGTTTTTTTATTTATTTAATTATTATTGAAAACGTTTACAAATAAGCACCTGTACGTTTTTTATAAATATTTAAACTTTTCAATCTTGTATATGCACCCCAAAAACATGCATAAATAATTGAATTTTTTTAATCTAAATGATATGATAAGTATTACATTTCTGAAAATTTGGTTATTAAATCTTACAAAGAAATCTATAGTTTTAAATGATAGATTCATATTTTATCGGGAGGTGAAGGCTATAAGAGGGAACACATTCCCCTTTCAAGCCGCTTTTATGAAAGAAAATTGGAGCCCAAGTAAGTTTAAGGAATATTACAACGCAGAGCATGACGCTTGCGGCATTGTATCAGTCATCGAAAAACGGAACGTGCCGACTAAAGAAAACATTGATTTATGTATAGATGCATTGATTACGATGAATCACCGCGCCGGGTTTATAAACGGCGAAGGAGACGGTGTCGGCATTCATATTGATATTCCTAGAGCCCTGTGGAAGCAGAAGCTTGCAGACGCAAATCTTGATCAGCAACTAGCCGAGCGTGGCGATTTTATCGTCGGACACCTCTTTTTGTCTAAAAACGAAAGCCCTGATAAATTGAAAAAAGAAATTAAAAACCTTCTATCCGAAAAGAATTTCGAACTTGTTTTCGAAACAGATAAAGTCACAACATCATCTGCATTAGGACCCATCGCCCTGCAAGAAGAACCTCTCTTTTGGCAATTTGCCATGATTCCAGCCGGCAAGCATGATTCTCTTAATAAGGATCTTTTTGAGCTGACGATTCAGATTGAGAAAAACCTCAATGTACATGTCGCATCACTCAGTCAGCATGCTGCTGTTTATAAGGTTATGGGTGCGGGAGATGTCCTTCCGAAGTTTTATCATGATCTTGCAAATCCGCTTGCAGCATCAACGATGACTCTTGGCCATAACAGGTATTCTACTAATACATTATCTACTTTTTTTCGTGTGCAGCCATTTAGCCTGTTAGGTCATAACGGTGAAATCAATACAATTGCAAAGCTTCGTGACGAAGCAAGAATGATGAATGTTCCGCTTACAGACGGCGGAAGTGATTCTCAAGACTTGAACAGAACGATTGAAACATTGGTGGCAAGAGACGGCTATAGCCTGTTTGAAGCACTGGACGTTCTTTTTCCTCCCATTATTAATGAAATTAAAGCATATCCAGACCACCTTCAGGACTTATACACGTATATTCGTGAAGCTTGGGGCCATTTCGCACAAGGTCCTGCAGGCATTATCTCGAGATTCGCAGATGAAGCAGTATTCAGCGTAGATGCTTTGGGACTCAGACCATTATGGAAGGTAGAATCAAAATCTTCCTATATATTTGCATCTGAACCGGGAATCATTCCGGCTTCTCTTTATGCAGGCGAGCCTAAACCGCTTGGACCTGGCGAGAAGCTTGGCCTTAAATGGAACAAGGATGTTATCGAACTGTTTGAGTATCCTTCTCTTCAGGAGGAAGTCTATAAAAGATTTTCAGGCAGAACAGATATTGACGGGTACCGCAGAAGATTGGCGCATCCAGTCAGCAAAGGCAAATGTTCAGCGTCTCCTATTTTCAAGGTTCACAATGGACATTACGCTGCATTCGGCTGGGATCGCGAGCACATTCAGCTGCTTGAGCAAATGGCTGAAAAAGGAGCAGAGCCGATTCGCTCACTCGGCCATGATGGCCCACTTGCAGCAATTCATCCAGACCGGAAAAACATTGCTGACTTTATTAAAGAAAGTGTTGCTGTTGTTACCAATCCGGCGATTGACCGTGATCGCGAGTCAGAGCATTTCTCCATCCGCTCTGTAATCGGGAAACGCCCTTCACTGACTGAGCAGCAGGAAAAAACAGCTATGATTGAGCTTCCTTCACCATTATTGCTTGAAGGCAAGCTTGGAATAATGGCATCTGAGCATATTGAACAGCTTCCATATGAAGAAGTTATCGAGACATTCTCTAAGGAAAAACAGCTGTATGTCCTATCTGCTGTGTACTCTGAAAGTGAGAGCCTGAAAGACGCTCTTGACCGTCTGAAGCTTGAAGCTATTCAAGCTGTAAACGAAGGCGCTGTATTACTTGTGCTTGACGATCAGGAAGCCCATCAAAACGGAAAGCTGTGGATTGATCCTCACTTGATTACTTCCGTTATTGATCAGGCATTGGTTAAAGCAAGCCTGCGAAGAAACTGCTCGATCGTTCTTCGCACAGGAGCCATCAGATCCCTGCATGACATTATGATTGCATACGGTCTTGGAGCAAATTTAATCAGTCCATATATCCTTTTTGCTACTGTTGTTGAGGAAGAATCAGCAAAACCTGCTGTTAACTTGTATGAATCATTGAACAAAGGACTTGAGAAGGTCATTTCTACAATCGGCATTCATGAGCTAAGAGGATATGGACGACTCTTCTCGGCTATCGGATTGAATGAGGAAATCGAAAAAGAGCTTAACATTGTAAACTTCTTAGGCTCTCGTTCTCTTAAATACAATTTTGAAAGCCTCAAAGCGGATGCACTTGAACGAAGCCAGGACTTTGAAAATGAAAAAGCCCGTCCGAGCAAGACGTTCCACATTTTCCCGAGAATCTGGAAAGCGATTGGCGATGTTGCAAAAACGGGCAGTTATGACGGTTATCGCGAAAAACTGACAGAGCAGGAAGAAAGCAATCCGATTACCATTCGTCATTTAACTGACTTAAAAACAGCTAAAACTGCCGTGCCAAAAGAAAAAGTAAATATCGGAGTCGGAGAGCACAGTCTTCCATTCGTGATCGCCTCCATGTCCTTCGGTTCACAAAATGAAACAGCATTCCGTGCTTATGCAGAAGCCGCTGAACAATTAAATATGGTAAGTCTAAACGGTGAAGGCGGAGAAATTAAAGATATGCTCGGTAAATATCCGCGCACACGCGGACAGCAAATCGCATCAGGAAGATTTGGCGTAAATGCAGAGCTTCTGAACTCTTCCAACCTCCTGGAAATTAAAATCGGCCAGGGAGCGAAGCCTGGTGAAGGCGGTCACTTGCCGGGTTCAAAAGTAACTGCGAAAATTGCAGAATCCAGGAATGCCACGATCGGATCAGATCTCATCTCGCCGTCAAATAACCACGATATCTACTCGATTGAGGATTTGGCGCAAATGATTTCTGAACTGAAAACAGCTAATGATCAGGCAAAGGTTTCCGTTAAAGTTCCTGTTGTTCCTAACATCGGAACGATAGCAGTAGGAATTGCAAAAGCCGGAGCTGACATCATCACGCTGAGCGGATTTGACGGCGGTACTGGTGCAGCCCGCATCCATGCACTTCAGCATGTTGGGCTGCCTGTTGAAATCGGTGTTAAAGCAGCACATAACGCATTACTCGAAGCTGGATTGCGTGAAAAAGTAGAGCTTTGGGCAGACGGCGGAATTAAAAGTGCACTCGACGTTATGAAAGTCGTTCTGCTTGGAGCGAACCGCGTCGGTTTTGGAACATTATCGATGATTGCAATCGGCTGTACAACATGCCGCGGCTGTCATTTAGATACATGCCACGTGGGGATTGCCACTCAAATTGAATCAGAAGCACAGGCAAAAGAGCATGGCTTAAGACGCTTTGTTCCAAGAAAATACGATCCTGCTGTACAGGGCCTTGTTAATATGTTCAGCGCATTCGGTTCAGAGCTTCAGGCACTGACAGCATCACTTGGATTTACAAATCTTCAGGAACTTGTCGGAAGATCTGACTTGCTTGAGCAAACGCGCGGCAAAGAAGAAATGGATCTTTCACTCTTGCTTGAAACATTGGATATTCAAAATCTTTCTCATAAAGAAGTTGCAGCAAGCTTAGAAAGCAAACGTCTCGCTGTTGCAGCCGGAGCTGAGTATTTAGATTACGATGACAATGAACTTCATGATTCAAGAGAATTCTCGAGCGTTACATCTGAACAGCGCATCCTCGGCAGCCGGGTTTCCTGTCACAGAGTGCGCGGCCGTCTCGATGGCTCTTACAAAAAACTGGATGACGTTGAGCTTTATTATAAAGAAGGCTCTATTCCAGGAAACGGTCTTGGCGCCTATAATTCAAGCGGCATTAATATCCGTGTTGAAGGCGGAGCGCAGGATGGCACAGGCAAAACGTCATTTGGAGGCAGTATCCAAGTATTCAAATCTAAAGGAACTGACGGAAAGTACTACAACGGTTCAGTCGGTAAAGGATTTGGCTATGGCGCGCAAAGCGGCCTGCTGCTTGTACAAGGCAATGCGGATGCACGCGCTGGAATTCGCCTCTCAGGAGCAGACATGATTATTGGCGGTAAGATTGATAAGCCAATTCCTGCAAATGAGAAGGGTAATATTGGAGTAAACGCCAATATTAAAGGATTTGCGTTTGAATACATGACAAACGGCAGAGGACTTGTCATGGGAGATCCAGGCCCATGGATTTGTGCAGGGATGACTGGCGGGGTTGTGTATGTCAGACATCAGCCTGAGCTTGGATTAACAAAGCAGGCCATAGAACGCCGAATTGCAAAAGGCGCTAAAATTGATATTTCACCTCTAAATTCAAAAGGCCTGAGTGATGTATCAGAATTGCTTACAACATACATCGAGGCTCTAAAGCGTCATGGTCAAAATGATGAAGCTGAAGAACTAAAACCACTTTTACAGGATTTAAAAAATAACTTTATTCAGCTGGTGCCTGTTAAAGAGCAGGCAGATCCATCTGTATCAACTGAATAAAACTTCTTCCAAATAACACCTGCCTGTCAGGTGTTATTTTTTTTTACCAAAACGGGAAAATGTAACTTGAATAATTTGTTTAAACGTTGTATAGTCATTAATTATTTAACAAGAAGGCTTTTCTGCAAACATTGTTCTTTTTCATTTGTGCGAAACAGCCAACAAAAGAAGGGAATGTCCATACACACCTCATGAAACTTGGTGCCCGCATTATAAAAACGGGGATTGCCATTACGCTGGCTCTATACTTAGCCACGTTATTAAAAATACCGTCTCCCGCGTTTGCAGGTATCGCAGCCATTTTTGCGATCCAGCCAACCATATATCGCTCTTATCTAACTGTCATTGAGCAAGTTCAGGCAAATATCATCGGAGCAGCCTTTGCCATATTGTTCGGGCTGATCTTTGGTCCCCACCCGTTTGTTATAGGTTTAACTGTGATTATTGTCATAGCGATTAATTTAAAAATAAAAATTGAAAATACGATTCCTGTATCCATCGTTACAGTTATTGCGATCTTAGAAAGTCCTGGGGAAGATTTCATTGAATTTTCTCTCATCCGTTTTGGAACGGTCCTGCTCGGAGTTTTATCGGCCTTCATAGTCAACTTAATCTTTATCCCGCCTAAATACGAAACAAAGCTATATTACAGGATTGTGGACAATACGGAGGAAATAATCAAATGGATCCGCATTAACATGAGGGAGGTTTCCGATTACAGCGAACTGAAAACAGACATTGAGAAAATAAAAGATAAAATGATTAAGCTTGATCAGCTTTATCTGCTGTATAAGGAAGAACGGGCTTATTTCAAAAGAAATATCTATGCAAAATCGCGCAAGCTCGTCCTGTTCAGGCAAATGCTTGTTACATCGAATCGTTCCCTGGATACCCTGAAAAAGCTCCACAGGCTGGAAAATGAATTGCATCACCTTCCAGAGGATTTTAAAGAGATTCTTGTCAATGAGCTGGACTATTTGATCGATTTTCATGAAAGAAGCCTCCTGAAATTTATAGGCAAAATTAAACCGCAGTCCACAAATGACCTCATTAAGGAAGGCCAGTTTAACAAGCAGGAGCTCGTCGATACTTTTATGAAATTTAAAGGAAACTGCATTGATCAGGAATGCTTCTATCACCTGCTCCCTCTTATCGCTATCATCATTGACTATAGCGAGCAGCTGGAACATTTGGATACTCTAATAAACAGCTTCCATAATTATCATAAAGATGAAAATGAGCTTCAAATTAATGAAATCGAAGAAAACAGCTGATTTTCATTCCAAAAATAAGAGAGGACTAACCGATAATGGTTAGTCCTCTTTTTTAGGAACTTTCTTTGGGTTTTTAGATTTTTCAATATAAGTACATCGTCTAAACTAATTTTTCACGGTGGAGTTGATTTTTCTGCTCAATTCCCCTCTTTGGCGCACTTTTTTCAGAGGTGAGACAATTTTTCTGCTCAATTCCCAGCTTTGACGCACTTTTTTCAGGGGAGAGACGATTTTCCTGCTCCATTCCCCGCTTTGACGCACTTTTTTAAGAGCGAGGGACGATTTTTCTGCTCCATTTCCCGCTTTGACGCACTTTTTTCAGGGGGGAAGCGATTTTTCTGCTCCAATCCCTGCTTAAATTTGAAAAGAGCACGGCTGTTACCTTATTGCAGGTGCAATAACCTTACGAATAGCAACAATCAATGCGAACACAGTCTTTTTTATTATTCAGCTTTGGCTAACTCACTTTCTGTCACCCATTTGTGATTTTTTACTTCTTCACCGCCGCCTTCAGGGGTGTAATCGACCATATATACCGTTGTTTTTTCAGCAGAATCAATGACAGACTCCGCGCCCTCCATGCCTTCCATATGGCTCGCCTCGACAGTTACTTCATCTCCTGCTTTTAACGGTTGTTCAGGAGCATTCTTGATTTCTTCATGAATAATCCATTTATGATTCACAACAGGATCTCCGCCGCCTTCAGGAGTATAGGAGATGGCATAAACAGTTGTATCAAATGCACCCGAAATCACAGCTTCGGCACCATTCATACCTTCCATATGATCGGTTTTGATAATGGCTTTACTTCCTACTTCATAAGATGGACTTTCCGCCTCTTTTAACCCTTCAGGCACTTCTCCAGAGCTTGAGTGGTTCATACTGCCATGATCCATATGTTCCGAAACTTCCTTTTTTTCTCCTTGATCCCCTGCACTGTTCCCGCAAGCACCAAGTGACAATGAAACGGCCATGATCAGCGATAAAAAGATAGTCAGTTTCTTTTTCTTCATATTTTCCTCATCCTCCCATAAGCTTTGATCACATCATACAAAAGAATTGTGCAGAATTTGTGCAAGCATAAAAAACTGACTAATCATCAATATGACTCTTTTGCTATGTTCATATTCCCTAAAATACAAAGAGCCCAAATCTCTTAGATCTGGACTCTTCATGTATATTGCTTTATTAATGCTTCCCTTTTGGATCGAGTGCATCCCGAAGTCCGTCACCCATTAAGTTAAACCCAAGAACGGTAAGCATAATGGCAAGGCCGGGGAAAAACAGTGTCCACGGAGCCTGAACTAAATATTGCTTGGAATCGGCAAGCATTTTCCCCCATTCAGGATTTGGAGCCTGTGCGCCAAGTCCAAGGAATCCAAGAGCAGCCGCTTCAATAATGGCAGTTGCAATTGCAAGAGAAGCTTGTACAATAATCGGCGAAAGGCTATTCGGCAGAACATGAACAAGCAGAATTCGGGTATCGCTTGTTCCGACCGCTTTTGCTGCATGTATGTACTCTTCTTCTTTTACACATAGCACTTTCGCTCTGATCAGCCTGCCAAAGTTCGGAATGTTAATGACAGCAATGGCGATCAGTGCATTCTGCAGGGAAGGTCCTAAAATAGCAACAATCGCAATGGCAAGCAGGATGCTCGGAAAGGCAAGCATGATATCAAAAATCCTTGAAATGATGGTATCAATGACACGGCCGTAATAGCCTGCCATAATACCAAGAAGTGTTCCCACTATTGCTGATCCAAGGACTGAGAAAAAGCCAACCCACAGGGAAATTCTTGCCCCAAACAGGACTCTTGAAAAAATATCCCGGCCAAAATCGTCCGTTCCAAACCAATGCTCAGATGAAGGAGGAAGCAATCTCTTTGAGAGCTCCTGCTCATCAATGCCTTGAGGGGCAATCAGCGGTGCTGTGATTGCAATAATAACAAAGAAAAGGACGAGAAAGCTTCCTGCGATTGCTAATTTATTTTGTAAAAAGACGCGCAGCTTCTGCTGAAAAGGAGTGACAACCTTCTCCTGTTTTATAATGGCAGTCTGCTGCTCCTGCAGCGATGGTAGTGACATAGCAGTCTCCCCCTTTCCTAATATTTAATCCTTGGATCAATTGCAGCATATAAAAGATCAACAATCAGGTTAATAAATACAAAAATCGTTGCGATAATTAAGATTCCGGATTGGATAACCGGATAATCGCGATAGCTGATGGCATCAAAAATATACCTTCCCATCCCCGGCCAGCCGAAAATGGTTTCTGTTAAAATGGCTCCGCCAAGCAATAATCCAGTTTGCAGTCCAATAATTGTTAAAATCGGAATGATGGCATTTTTTAAAGCATGCTTGTATACAACCCAGAACATATGAAGACCTTTAGCGCGTGCTGTACGGATAAAATCCGACTCCATTGCTTCAATCATGGTTGAACGGGTAATCCTGGCAATGATCGCCATTGGAATCGTCGCGAGCGCAATTCCCGGCAGAAGTATATGTTTGAGAACTTCTATAAATTGATCAAATCTGCCATGCAGAAGGGTGTCGAGCAAGTAAAGATTTGTGATAGAATCTATCGGATTCCGAATTTCCTCCCGCCCTGTCGTAGGAAGCCAGCCAAGCTGAATGGAGAAGACATACTGCTCCATTAGTCCAAGCCAGAATATCGGCATCGACACTCCGACTAATGCGATAACCATTGCTGTATAATCAAACCACGAATTCCGGAACCAGGCACTGATGATTCCTGCATTGACCCCTACCACGATTGCAATCATCATAGCAAAAATCGTCAGTTCCATTGTTGCAGCCAAATAAGGAGTCATTTCCTGGCTGATTTGTGCTCCTGTTCGGATGGACTGACCAAGATCACCCGTCAGAAGTCCTCCAACATAATCAAAATATTGTAAGTACCAAGGCTGATCAAGACCAAGCTGCTGCGTTAATTTTTCGATTGCTTCCTGTGTAGCGCGCTGCCCGAGAATGACCTGTGCCGGGTTGCCCGGAATGGCTCTGATTATAGAAAAAACGACTAGTGTCATCCCAATTAAAACCGGTATAAGCAATCCAATTCTTCTTACTGTGTATGAAACCATCGTCTCACCTCGCATTTATTTCTGAAAAAAGGAGGAGGACTTGTCCTCCTCCTTCAAGATTACTTAAATTCAACCTTTGTTAAAATGTCAGATCCAGTTGGATGCGGCATGAATCCAGTTAAGCTGCTGCTTCCGGCCAAAATTGGCGTTGAGTGGGCAATCGGGATCCAAGGTGCATCTTCTTTAATGATTTCCTGCGCTTTTTTATAGAGCTCATTGCGTTTTTCCTGGTCAGCATTAGACTGAGCTTCAATCAGAATGTCATGAAGTTCATCATTGCTGTAGTACGTATAGTTATTGCTGCCGATGCTGTCTTTGTCTAAAAGAGTATAAAGGAAGTTGTCAGCATCTCCATTATCTCCAGTCCAGCCGAGCATAAAGGAATCCGCTTCCCCTTTGCTTGCTTTGTCTAAATAAGTTGCCCAGTCATATGTTTTGATTTCGGCTTCAACACCGATTTTTGCAAAGCTTGATTTAAGAACTTCAGCCACTTTCATACCCTCTGGCATATACGGACGCGGTACAGGCATTGCCCAAAGCTCCATTTTAAAGCCATCAGGATGTCCAGCTTCAGCAAGAAGCGCTTTTGCTTTTTCCAAATCATATGGGTATGGCTCGATCTCATCGTTATAGCCTTCTAATGAAGGCGGCATTGGATTTTTCGCAGGTTCAGCAAGGCCGCCATAGAAAGAATCAATAATCGCCTGTTTATCTACTGCATGGTTCAATGCTTGACGCACAAGTTTGTTATCAAGAGGCTTGCGGTTTGTCGTTAATCCGACATACCCTATGTTCATGGACGGACGCTCAAACGTCTGTAAATCTTTATTGCTTGTAATAGATGCAGTATCAGATGGATTCACTCCATCCATTAAATCAATTTCTCCCGTCTGCAATGCATTTAAGCGGGCTGAGTTTTCCGGAATGGATTTAAAGATTACCTGATTTAATTTCGGGTATCCTTTCATCCAGTAGTCTTCATTTTTCTCAAGAACGATTCTGTCGTTCGGCTTCCACTCTACAAATTTAAATGGACCTGTTCCAACAGGATTTTCTCTGAATTTATCTCCGTGCTTTTCAATAGCAGCAGGACTTGCAATTCCAAATGGAGACATCGCAAGGTTCTTTAAGAACGGAGCTTGAGGACGCTTTAGTGTGAAAACAACTTTATTCTCGCCTTCTGCTTTCACTTCTTTAATTACATGGCCTTCATCTTTTTTAAATCCGCCAAACATTGTGTAGTAAGGGAATTTATCGGCATCCCCGTTCATCCAGCGCTCGAAGTTGAACACAACAGCTTCAGCGTTGAAGTCCGTGCCGTCATGGAATTTAACGCCTTCTCTTAATGTAAAAGTATACGTCAGGTTATCTTCAGAAACTTCCCATTTTGTTGCAAGACCTTCCTGAACAGTTGTATCCTGCTCACCGTAATTCAACAGTGTTTCAAATACGTTGACAGTTACTTTAAATGCTTCTCCCTCTGTTGTTGTAATTGGATCAAGTGATGTAGAATCCCCGCCACGTCCAAAAACAAGACTGTCCTGTTTCTTTTCACTGCTTCCGCCTTCTGATTTACCTTCTGATGAGGTGTCATTTGAGCTGCATCCCATCAATGCCGCTGATAACAGCAGCACAAACATAATTGAGACCAACAGGCTTTTCTTTTTCACGCATACATCCCCCTATTTCCTATTTATCAATCTATCAATCATATCTGTGCCATTATTGATATAAATGACACGCGACATAATGACCTTCTTTTACTTCAGTCCATGCGGGCTTTTTCACCTTGCATGGTTCAAAGCAGGCAGGGCATCTAGTATGAAAAGCACACCCTTTAGGCGGATCAGACGGACTCGGAAGATCCCCTTTTAAAACAATCTGTTCTTTAACTGCCTCAGGATCCGGGAGAGGCACGGCAGAAAGCAGCGCTCTTGTATACGGATGCAGCGGTTCAGCGTACACCTGCTCGCTGTCTGCAAGCTCTACTAAACTTCCCAAATACATGACTCCAAGCCGGTCACTGATGTGGCGAACAACTCCCAGGTCATGGGAAATGAAAATATAAGTTAATGAAAATTCCTTTTGCAGGTCTTTTAATAGATTCAGAATTTGAGATTGAATGGAAACATCCAGAGCAGAAACTGGCTCATCTGCAATGATCAGCTTCGGATTCGTCATCAAGGCTCTTGCAATCCCGATTCTTTGCCGCTGTCCTCCGCTGAACTGATGCGGGTATCTTTTTCCGTAAGCTTCATCGAGACCGACAATTTTCAGCATCGTTTTTACTTTTTGCCTGCGCTGCTCCTTGTTTCCAATTTTATGTACGATAAGCGGCTCTTCAAGAATTCGCTCTACAGTCATTCTAGGATTCAGCGATGCATAAGGATCCTGAAAAACCATCTGCAGCTCCCGCCTCATCTTTCTCATCTCTTTTGAAGACTTAGAGAGCAGCTGTTCTTCCTGAAAAGTAACAGATCCTTCTGTAGCATCGATCAGTTTCAGCAAAAGCCGGCCCATAGTTGACTTCCCGCAGCCCGATTCACCGACGATTCCAAGTGTTTCTCCTTCATATACTTCAAAAGACAAATCATTTACCGCCTTGACTGCACCAACTTGTCTGCCAAACACTCCTCCATTTATCGGAAAATGCTTTGACAGCTTGTCCACTTTAAGCAAAGGCTTCGTCATGATGAATAGCCTCCTCTCGTGCCAGAAAGCATCTTGATTGATGGGAATCCTCTAACTTGTACATCGGAGGTGAATCATTCATGCACTCAGCCATTGCATATTCACAGCGCCCTGCAAACAGGCATCCCTGTTGAACCGTGCCAGGGCGCGGCACCTGCCCTGAAATGGAATATAACCTGTCATTTTTATGCCGGATATCAGGCACTGATTTCATAAGCCCTTTTGTGTAAGGATGCTTAGGATTTTTGAAGATGGTTTTGACGCTTCCCTCTTCCACAACTTGTCCTGCATACATGACCATGACTCGGTCACACATTTCTGCTACCACACCAAGATCATGTGTAATGAAGACAATGGACGTTTCCAGCTTTTCATTTAGGTCTTTCATTAATTTCAGTATTTGTGCCTGAATCGTTACATCAAGTGCAGTTGTCGGCTCGTCGGCTATCAGCACCTTCGGATCACAGATCATCGCCATCGCAATCATGACACGCTGCCTCATACCTCCGGACAGCTGATGGGGATATTCTCCGTATAACTCCTCAGGTCTCGGCAGTCCTACCAGTTTTAGAATTTGAATGACCCGGTCCTTTGCCTGTTTTTTAGTTAAGTTCTGATGAACACGAAGTGACTCTTCAAGCTGGTTGCCTATTTTAAATAATGGATTGAGCGAAGTCATTGGCTCCTGAAAGACCATCGCAATTTCATTTCCGCGCATTTTCCGGAGTGATTTTTCATTCAGCTTCAGAAGATCCTTCCCTTGAAACAGCACTTCTCCTGTAAGCTTTGATGTTTTCTTTGGCAATAGCCCCATAATCGAAAGCGAAGTCACACTTTTTCCGCATCCCGATTCTCCTACAATTCCTAAAACTTCTCCCTTATGTACGTCAAAGCGAATGGAATCCACAACACGCGTTTCTTCTTTGCTTTGCATAAATGTAATGCTTAAATCCCTGATTTCTAAAATTTTTTCCCGTGTCAGACCGTTCACCCCCAGTGAGGACACTTTTTTTCCAACACCTTAAAAACATATGATGTCGGATCATCCTCTATGCTCTCTCTTGATATTTCTGTAAGATATTATTCAAAATACAAAAAAATTGGATATGTACAAATTATAGACTAAATATTCTAAATATTAAAATAGTCCTTTGTGCCTAAATAGTTTTATTGCATTACTTTGATAAAGTGATTATGTTAATTAAATTCATGTCCTTTGAAGCACTTTTGAATCATTTTTGAAGCAAAAAAAATAGCAATCCCGAAAGGATTGCTTATTTTACTTATTATGGAATTCTTTTTTCCTAAAGATATGATTTTATTATGATAGAAAAACATGGACTAATCTAATTGCTGAATCTGGAATAGAGAATAATAATGGCCTTGTTTCTCCATTAGCTCAGAATGAGTCCCCTGTTCTGCAATTTTCCCGTTTTCTACGACAACAATTTTATCAGCATGTGTAATGGTTGAAAGTCGATGAGCTACGATAAACGTAGTTCTGTCCTGAGCAAGCTTCTCCAGCGCTTCTTGTATGAGGTGCTCGCTTTCCAAATCAAGAGCTGACGTTGCTTCATCTAGAACAAGAATTGGAGGATTCTTCAAGAAAACTCTTGCAATGGCAAGTCTTTGTTTTTGTCCGCCTGAAAGCTTAACACCGCGTTCACCGACTTTTGTATCATAGCCATCAGGAAAGCCTAAAATGAAATCATGGGCGTTAGCTGCTCTTGCGGCTTCAAACACTTCTTCATCCGTTGCTCCAGGCTTGCCGATCAGAATATTTTCTTTAACAGACTGACTGAATAAAAACGTATCCTGCAAAACCATGCCAATTTGATCTCTCAGGCTTTGAGCCCGGTAGTTTCTGATATCAATCCCATCAAGAAGAATGCTCCCTTCTGAAACATCGTAAAAACGCGGAATCAAGCTGATGAAGGTGGATTTTCCTCCTCCGCTCATGCCTACTAGGGCAACCGTTTCCCCTCTGTTCACTTTTAAAGAGACATGATCAAGGATCATCGGTTCTTTCTCGTCATATTTGAACGACACATCTTCAAATTCAATTGTTCCATTTACCGCTTTTGCTTCTATTGCATTCGGTTTGTCTGTGATATCATACTTTTCATCAATTAGTTCAAACACACGGTCCATGGATGCGAGGGCCTGAGTGAGAGTAGTTGACGAAGTAACAAGACGTCTGAGCGGATTATAAAGCTGATCAATATAAGCGATAAATGCTACCATTGTCCCAACTGTCATGTTCCCATGAATAACTTGATAGGCTGCATATGATATAACAAGCAGGGGGGCAACATCCGTAATTGTATTCACAACTGCAAACGTCTTAGCATTCCAGCTTGTATGATCGAGCGCTTTCGTTAAAAAGTTATGGTTTTCTTTATCAAATTCAGCCTGCTCATGTTCTTCAATGGCAAAGCTTCGTATGACAGGCATCCCCTGAACTCGCTCATGAAGATGTCCCTGCACTTGCGCCAGAGCTTGAGATCTGACTCTAGTCAGATGTCTCAGCTTTCCGTAAAAGTACTTGACGGAAAAGCCGTAAAGAGGAAACAGAATAATTGATACCAGTGTAAGTTTGATATCCATTGTAAACATGATGATCACTGCGATCACGATTGTAAAAATATCAAGCCATACGTTCATTAGACCGGTGATGACAAAGTTTTTCGTTTGTTCAACATCGTTGACGATTCTCGAGATAATTTCTCCCGCTCTTGTGTTTGCATAGTAGCGGAGACTGAGTTTTTGCAGATGTGTAAACAGGCTGTCCCTTATATCATAAAGGATTTTGCTGCCTGTCCATTGTGCAAAATATTGACGATAATATTCAATTGGCGGCCTTACTATTAGGAAAATGGCAAACATGATTCCCATTATAGTCAGCAGCTTAGCCGTTTTTTCATCAGCTGACATTTTTCCGCCTAATATATCATCTACTACATACTTAAGCAGCAGTGGTGTTAATAAAGGAATAGAGAATTTTATAATTCCAATTAATATCGTTCCTGCTATTTGAAATTTATATGGTTTGACGAATTTCATGTAACGCTTTACAGAACTCAAGGGCCTTTGTCTCCCCCTTTCTTTGTCTATTTTGCGCGCAGCAGAGCATCTAATACCCTCCCCTGCAGCGCATGATTGGCTTTAGAAATATCCCGGCAAAAAGAATAAGCCTGTTTATCAAACAGGCTGTCAGGCTGTACATCCCCAAATCTGCTATCTAAGTGCTGTACATCAGGAAGTGTGAACGGATAACAAATCATTTTACATGTGTTAAATAACGTTCATACCACTCATCGATAAATTCTGCTGAGAACGGACCTTTTTGCTGTCTGATCCAGCGCAGCAATTTTTCAAGGTTGCTCTTTAAAATAAGATCGATGACATCAGGATATTTCATTTTTTTACGGTGATATTCATATTCATCTTCATCTAAGATGATATAGGTCATATCAGGAAAAATTTTAACATCAAGGTCATAATCTATGTATTTCAGCGCTTCATCATCCCATGCGAATGGCGAGCTTATGTTGCAATAATAATAAATGCCGTCTTCACGGATCATACCTATTACGTTAAACCAGTACTTAGTATGGAAGTAACAAATGGCAGGTTCACGGGTAATCCAGGTTCGGCCATCGGATTCTGTCACAACCGTCCTGTCATTTCCGCCGATAATACAATGCTGACTAGCCTTTAATACTGTTGTTTCATCCCAAATTCGGTGAATATGCCCATCATGTTTGTAGCTATGAATTTGTATGTTATCTCCTTCCTTGGGAAATCCCATTTTACTCCCCTACTTTCCGTATCGCCGCTTTGCTGAAAAAGCAAAGATCTTCAACTAATTGTTTTTACTATTATACCGTTTGCAGGAAAAAAAAGAAAATAAAAGAGCCGCCCCTGAGGTTTTGGGAGACTCTCGTAATAGCCCTTTATTTGCGTAATGGCTCAACAGCCTGATAAGAAAGAATCACCTCTTCTGTCTGCTTTTCAAACACTTTCTGAATCACATGCAGTTCATCCTTCATAAAGTCAATCTCTGACTCAATCTCCTTGCATTTTATTTCATCCGGAAGATTGCTCAGCTGCTCCTTTAACTGCTGACATCTCTCAATTTCAGATTGCAGGCACAGCAGCTTTTCCATCGTCTGGAGCTGATTGCCGACTAATTGATCAAAATCTTTCAATCCAACTACACCTCTCTCTACCGTCTTGCTGATTTGTACACATACTTTTTCTTCTTCATAAATCATTTTCCTTTGACTTTATATGTTGAGGAATAAGAGGTTTTGTCGGATGCAGAATTGTGTTTTTCAGCACATTGAGATGCCTGATTTGGTTTGTATCCATTAAAATAGGGAAAACGTTAAACAGTCCGAATTTAGCGATATATACGAAGGATTGTATTTCGCTGGTGGATCTGCTCATTCTGGGGGCGGATGCCGTTCGTTGCATTGCCGGGCCAGTTGACCGCTGATCTTATAACGTTGAAGGGCTTGTCAGGCGCTAAATAAAAATAGAAAAGACACTTATTCTCACAAGGAAGAAGTGTCTTTTTTTAAGCGGTTTTTAAATTAAGAGTTTTAGCTTTTCTTAGCTTCAGCTTGTTGATTTTGTTTTTTCACTTGTTGAGCATCTGTTTCGGTAGCGAACTCAGCTCCGAATTGTTGTTGACCTTGCGCAGCTTGAGCGTTTTGTTGTCTCACTTGTTGTACGTTAGTGCCAGCTTGAGTTTTGTTTGGTTGTTGTTGATTTGCCATGATTATCACCTCCACGAAATTTATCATGTCCCGAAGGTGAAATTAATATCCAAAGGTTTTAAATTTTTTTTTGATTTTTGAGGTGCAATTTTTTTTCTACATCAGGAGGGAACGTCCGCCATCCACGATAATGGTCTGTCCTCTGATCATCGATGCCTGGTCTGAAACGAGAAATTCAACTGCATCGACCATATCTTCCATATCCACCATACGTCCTGCAGGAGTCATTCTTCTCGCATCAGCAAGCAGTTCCTCGCGGTTTGGAAAATGCTTCAGTGCTTCTGTATCAACAGCTCCACCTGAAACAGCATTCACCACAATATTTTTTGATGCAAGCTCGACTGCCAGGTAGCGCGTCAAAGATTCGAGCGCAGCCTTTGATACTCCAACTGTGGTGTAATTTTCAAGAACGCGGATCGAACCTAAAGAACTGATGCTGACAATTTTTCCTCCGCCATTTTTTTCCATTCTCTTCGCAGCTTCCTGAGCACAGAATAAAAGAGCCTTGCTGTTAATATCCATTGTCCAGTCCCAGTGGCTTTCTTCAAGCTCCATTAATGGTCTTAATACACCTGATGCAGCATTGTTTACAAATATATCTAAACGGCCGAAGGTTTCATCTATTTCGGCAAACATCTCTTTAATCTTTTCAGGTTTTCCTACGTTTGCTTTTACTACAAGCGCCTTTACGCCAAGCGCTTCAATTTCTTCTGCTGTCTGAAGAGCTGCACCTTTGCTTCTGGCATAATTGATGACAATATTGTATCCCTGCTTAGCAAGACGGAGTGCGATTGCTTTCCCGATTCCGCGGCTGCTTCCTGTAATTAAAGCTGTTTTGTTCTGGTTCATTTTTACATCTCCTTATTTGCTGTTAATCGTATAGTTGCCTTTATTGTATCAAACAATAGGACAAGCGAGTAGTAGAGGAGGATTGCATATGTATGCAGGCCGTGATATGACTGAATTATCCATGATGTCCATTCATGAGTGGAAGGACAATGAATTAGCTTACTTTCATCATGGACTTCAGCAAATGATGCTATATTTAAACGCCGAAGGACAAACAATACACCGTGATATCATACAGGAAATTGAAGAACGGGGCGGTTTAAAACGCAATGAAGCTAATTACACACACGGGACAAAAATAAGCTATGACTAACACCAATCGGCCGTAATCAGGCCGGTTTTGTGTGTTTTTAAATGGAGCATGCATATCAATTTATTTGTTCACGGGTGAATTTTTGCAAACTCACTCAATTTTCTGCACGTTCATACGATTTCAAAATCACTGAATTGACATCTGATAAATCTTCTGATGTGAAACAGGAAACGCGTATCGCTGCATTTCAGTTTCTGTCACTTTTACAAGATCTTTATAGCTGCTGCTGCCGCCAGGTTTAAGCTGACCTGTATAGACGGAAATGTTCCAGACTAAATGAGAAAATATATGCTGAATGGTGCCTGCAAGCGGTTCAAGCTCAGCATCTGTCTCATATTCATCATTCAGGAAATTTACAAGCTGTTCTTTTTGCGAGACGATGTCAATCGATGTTTCACAGTTTGGAAACTCCCATAAATTAGCGAGAAGTCCTGAAGAATTGCGTTTATGGATGTAATAATGGCCATCTTCATCTTTCAGAACGGCAGCGGCCATAGTGACTTGTTTAGGCTTTTTCTTCTTGCTTTTGACAGGGAGTTCTCTTTGCACACCTTCATGGAACGCGTGGCAATGCTCTCTGACAGGGCACATAAGACATGTTGGTGACGTCGGAGTGCAAATAATCGCGCCAAGCTCCATTAATGCCTGATTAAATTCTGAAGGCTGTTCCTTTGAGATTACCTCATATAGAATGTTTTCAAAAATCTTGCGGGTTTTCGGCTTTGCGATATCCTCCCAAATAGATAGAATACGCGACATCACTCTCATCACATTTCCATCTACTGCCGGCTCCGGCACGTTATAGGCAATACTCAAAATTGCCCCTTTTGTATAAGGACCCACTCCTTTTAGTTTACTGATCTCCTCAGGTGTATCAGGTACAATGCCCCCGTAGCTGCTCATGACCTCTTTAACAGCCGAATGCAAGTTACGTACTCTTGAATAATAGCCAAGTCCCTCCCACGCTTTCAGAACATCTTCTTCATCCGCATCAGCCAGGGTTTCAAGTGTCGGGAACTTTTCTGTGAAGGCAAGAAAATACGGAATAACTGTATCAACTCTTGTCTGCTGAAGCATAATTTCAGAAACCCATATTTTATAAGGATCCTGATCAAGTCTCCAAGGCAGATCTCTTTTCTCAAGCAAATACCACGAAATTAAATCTTTTCTAAATTCGTCTATATTCAATGAATGTAAATTTTTATCAATTGAGTCGAGCATATTTAAATATCCTCCGCATGTTATTTTTATAGGAAATTTGGGAAAATAGATGGTAGGCTTTCATTTGAGTTTTAAGACAGTATAAAAATTTTGCGCTTTGATGTCTAGCTCCAGCGCCCAACTCCTCGGCCACAACAAAATCCCCCAAAAAGTCAAGCCCGGACTTTTCGGGTGATTTCATATCTCTCTGTTGGAGCTAAACGGGCGATTGCGCTTTTCTTATTTCAACTAAAAAATCATACAGCATTCGCCGCAAATTAAAAAGAGGCAGGCATGCCTTCTCACAAAAAACTATAATAATCAGTAATGTATCCTATAAAATAAAGGGATGAGAAAACCTTATTTCATCATATGATAGTGACAGGAGGTTTTAATGAGTGGATACAGGCACACATGTTGTGATGGGTATTGCTCTCGGCGGGCTTGCAACACTTGATCCCTCAGTAGGCACAGATCCTGTGACTGCACAGGCTGTTATGATCGGAGCCATTGCAGGGTCTCAGGCTCCCGATCTTGATACCGTATTAAAGTTTAGAAATAACGCTAAATATATTCGCAATCATCGCGGGATTACTCACTCTATACCTGCTGTAATTCTTTGGTCCGTTTTGATTACTGCTCTTTTGTACTGGATCTTCCCGCGAGCTGATTTGCTGCATTTGGCCATATGGACCTCAGTCGCTGTTGTACTTCATGTATTTGTTGATATTTTTAATGCTTACGGAACCCAGGCACTTCGTCCATTTTCACAAAAGTGGATCGCACTTGGCATGATCAATACCTTTGATCCTATCTTGTTCTTGATTTATACAGCAGGAATTGTGGTTTGGATATTTGGAGCACCTGCAGGCTATACATTTTTAACAGTCTTTATCGTTGCATTCGGGTACTACATTCTCAGATTTATTATGAAGAGAAGAATTGTTCATAAAATCCATGAGAAATATGGCGATGTAGAAAAAATCATTATTTCCCCAACGATGAAATTCAGAAAATTGCGGATCGCGATCATTTCAAAAAACCATTACTACGTGGGACGTTCACTTAATAATGAACTGACAATCCTTGATGAATATAACCGGGTTCCCGTACCTCAAACAGATGTTATCAAAGCTGCTGAACGGGATGAAAATATTTCTGCGTTCTTATCTTTCTCCCCTGTTTACAGGTGGGAGGTTGATGAATACACAGACCATTACGAGGTGAAATTTATCGACTTGCGCTACCGGAGCAAAGGGCATTATCCCTTTGTTGCCATCGTCCAGCTCGATCAGGATTTAAACATTGTCAGTTCGTATACAGGCTGGATATTCAGTGAGGAAAAGCTCAGAAAAAAATTAGATCTTTTTCCCGAATAAATACAAAAACTTGGCCCCAGTCGGAGCCAAGTTTTTTAATGCAGCAAATGATCATCATTCAGTAAATGCTTGTATTTAGGATTTGTTGCTAAAAACTCATGCAAATGCTCACCGTAGTTGGTAATCCACTGCGTCACTATTTTCTCCGTTACATTTTTTCCGCGGTACTTTTCGCCAGCTTTGGCGTAGGTTGCTTCAAAATCCTCCCAAAGGAGTTCAATCCAGGTCCGGGCTTTTTCATAGCTTAAGGACGGATTTTTTTCCATCAGCAGCTTAGTTAAACGTTCATAATATGTTTCCATTTTTCATCACCTCGGGGGCATTGATTCATGCTTATAGTTTTAGCAGCAGCATCACATACTATAAATACGCTTCAGTTATTGAAGCTATTTTAAACCCATTGGAGGTCATACGCATGCGGAATAAAGCAAAAGACTTTCCGATTCAATCCAGCAACAAGTTTGAGGGAGAACCAAGAGCAAAAGATGACTTCGCTTCAAAAAGAGCGAATGGTACAATCAACACTAACCCGCAGGAAAGAATGAGAGCTTCAGGCGAACGCAATGATATTGGTTCTTGATTTTGCACAAATTTTGCGGAGGTGCTTATAATGGGTTCAAACCATAAGAAGTTCTATAACAACAGATATGAAAATCCGTTTCAGCAGCCCTGGGCTAATCCTAAGCATGCACATTCTCAGGTAAATGGACAGACACAGCTGACCCAGGACTTAATTATTTTAGAAGCACAAACAAGAAAAAGATCATAGATTTTTAAAGAATAACGAATCATGCTGAATGAAAGTATTCAGTGTGGTTCGTTTTCATCCTTTTTCTCACCGAGCATTGAAATCGGAATACCCTCTTCATCACTTGGGCTTTCCAGACGATAGCCCCAGGCAAAGACACCATTCATATAGGAGATTTTGAAAAACGTTCCGGGTGCCCCTTCTATTTCATAAACCTCTCCAGGCAAGAAGCTGTCCGGATTCAGTAAATAGGCTTGCGCCATTGTCATTTTACGATCTAAAACAGCAAACTCATTAATCATTCCCAATTGTTCCGCTTTACGCGCTTTTTCACGCAGCTGGGCGATTTCTGTTTTTAGCTCATATTCAGTCAGAGTACTGTATCGTTTTGTCTGCAAAATGATCATCCTTTCACATTTCGTAAAAATAAGTATAGAATATAAGTAATAATTAGAAGGAGTGAGCCAATGTCAGCTATAGTTATTACAGGCGCCGGTTCAGGGCTTGGGCGAGCACTCGCTCTGCAATACAGCAAAGATTTTAATGAAATCATTTTAATCGGGAGAAATCAAGAACGTCTTCAGCAAACGAAAGACATTCTGCAGCAAAGCCGAGAGCTTAAAGTCTTTACATATACCGTGAATATCCAAAATCATGATGAAGTGCAATCCTTATGCACATCGTTGTTCACCAAGCACGATGCAGCTGCACTCATTAACAATGCGGGAGTAGGCCACTTCGGGCCCGTCACTTTATTATCAGCTGAAGAAATCAGTGAAATGCTGGATACAAATGTAAAAGGCACTATTTTTTTAACCCAGGCTTTTATAAAAGAATTCACGAAAAAAGGTACAGGTAAAATTCTAAATATTATCTCTACCGCCGGACTGCGGGGCAAGGTAAACGAAAGTGTGTACGTTGCATCGAAGTTCGCCGTCAGGGGTTTTACAGAAAGTCTTGTAAAAGAGCTGGACGGAACGGACATTACGATTGCCGGAGCTTATATGGGCGGCATGGATACACCCTTTTGGGACAATAATGAACACATTAAAGATAAAACCCGTCTTAAATCACCGGCAGTTATTGCAGAAAAGATTTATCGTCTTGATGACGGCAGAACAGAAATCATTGTAGAGTAGGATATCAATCCTGCTCTTCTTCGTTTAAATAACGGTCGATGTTTTCAATTGAGAAACCCTTTCTGTATAAAGCCTGCTTCATTTTCATTTTATATTGAGCCTGTGCTCCTTTGGCATACTTCCTTTTCAGTTTTTCTGCCTGAAGAACAAGGGAATTCCACTCTTCATCATCATTATTTTCATACATTAATTCTTCTTTTACAATAGAGATGACATCATAGCTGAAGCCTTTTCTCATAAGTGTCTGTTCCACTTTTTGCTTAATCTTTACAGTTGAGATCTTCGTTTCTTTCCGAACGACCTTTTCGGCGTGGACCATCGCTTGTTCCACTTGATCTTCTTTTGAATACTGCAAAAGAGCTTTTTCGGCAATGTCCTTGCTGATGCCTTTTAATGAAAGCTCCTGCTTCATTACACCAGGACCTTTTCCGCCGGTTTTCCAGTGCGTGCGGATATATGCATCTGCAAACTCTTCATCGTTTACATACTCATAGTGGCGCAGCTGGTGCATCACTTCAGAAACAACGGCTTCTTCATACTCTTTTTTCAGCAGCATGTCCGCTACTTCTTTTTCAGAGCGCATTCGGAATCCTAAATATTCAATGGCTTTATTGAACGCTTTTTTCACTGAATCTCCATATTGAATTTCCAGGATTTCCATCTCGTCCAGTTCAAGACCTTTTCTAAGACCGAATTTTAAAAGGACATTCTGATCGACACTGAATGCGAATTTTTCGCCGCTGCCCTCATTCAAAAAGACATTAAAACGCTCTTCACTGCTTTTTTGAACCGTAATTTTCGTTATTATTGGCATATTGACACCTCTCCTTCATCTTATCATATTTCGCTTTCAGACGGCTTAATGTAAGCGCTGGGACACAATTTGAAGAGACTTATCTTTCTCAGCATATTAAGAAGGATTATCGGGGTATGATTGATGAAATATAAGGATAGAGAATAACAAGGAGTGATACGATGAAAATTGCGATTGCTGGCGGAACCGGTTTTGTAGGCAAAAAGCTCACGGACTACCTCTTAGAAAACGGAAACGAAGTGCTGATATTAAGCAGATCGAAAAAAGAAAGCCAGAAATCCGGGCTTAGATACGTTGAATGGATGTCAGAGGATGCAGCTCCGGAACGCGAACTGGATGGAATAAATGCTTTCATTAACCTTGCAGGAAAATCAATTAATGACCGCTGGACAGAAGAAACTAAAAAACAGATTGTTGAGAGCCGCGTTAAAACGACACGTGAAGTATACAGAATCATTGAAAATTTGGAAACAAAGCCAGAAGTGCTGATAAACGCCAGCGCAGCAGGAATTTACGGGACATCGGAAGACGAAATATTTACAGAGGAATCACATCCGATTGGATCAGACTTTCTCTCAGAAACGGTTATTAAATGGGAGCAGGAAGCAGCCAGGATATCAGAGCTTGATGTGCGGACTGTAATTACGCGCTTCGGTATTATATTAGGAGAGAAAGGCGCTCTTCCTTCTATTATACTGCCTTATAAATTATTTGCTGGAGGAACGGTTGGCTCCGGCACACAATGGCTGTCTTGGATTCATATAAATGATGTAGTGAAACTTATTCACTTTTTGCTTCTTCAAAAATCGATTGAAGGTCCTGTTAATGCAGCATCTCCAAATCCTGTTCAAATGAAGGATTTCGGAAAAACGGTTGCCAAAGTGCTGCACCGTCCTCATTGGATTCCTGCTCCAAGCTTTGCTTTAAAGCTTGCACTCGGAGAAAAAAGCATTCTTGTTCTTGAAGGACAGCGGGTGATTCCGAAAGTCGCACTGGAAAATAACTTTCAATTTTCACATTCAGTGCTTAAAGAAGCTCTATCTGACATATTAAAATCCTCATAAGGACACGAGAATAGGAGTTTATCATGGATAGCTTTTTATTTAGGAATGCAACAATTTATCCTGTTACATCAAAACCACTTTATCAATCCGATCTCTATGTTTCCCGCGGTAAAATTATGGCAATCGGCAAACAGCTGCCATGCCCGGAAGGAACTAAAATAATCGACTGCAAGGAGCAATTTTTGTTCCCTGGCTTCATTGATGTTCATACACATCTTGGCCTTTATGATGAAGGTACAGGATGGGCAGGAAATGATGCCAATGAAACCATTGAAGTGCTCTCTCCGCACATTCGCGCTCTTGACGGGGTTCATCCTCTTGATCAAGGTTTTAAGGATGCCGTTCAGTACGGCATTACCACCGTTCATATTATGCCTGGAAGTGCAAATGTGATCGGAGGCACAACATCTGTCATTAAAACACATGGCGTAAATATTAAGGACATGATCGTCGTTGAAACAGCCGCTTTGAAAATCGCACTTGGGGAAAATCCCAAACGTATTCACAGTCATGGCAATAAAGATTCCATTACGAGAATGGGTATTATGGGGATGCTCAGAGAGGCTTTTTACAAAGCACAGTGCAGCAAAGAACCAGATGATTTCAGATCGATTTCCATCCGCAAAGTGCTTAATCGCGAAATACCGGTACGTATTCATGCTCACCGCGCAGATGATATCCTTTCAGCCATCCGATTTGCTGAAGAATTCAATCTTGATTTCAGAATTGAACATTGTACAGAAGGACATCTTATTGCAGATGAGTTTATAGGCAAAAAAATAAAGGTTAGCGTAGGTCCTACGCTAACAAGAAAGTCTAAAGTAGAGCTTAAAAATAAAAGCTGGCTTACTTATCAGGCATTAGCAGACCGCGGCGTTGAGGTCTCCATTACAACAGATCATCCATATACACCTATTCAGTACTTAAATGTTGTGGCATCCATCGCCGTAAGAGAAGGTTTTGAGGAAAAATTGGCGCTAGAAGCCATTACCATTACTGCTGCCAAAAACCTGTTAATTGATGACCGGACAGGGAGTCTTGAAATAGGAAAAGACGCAGACATAGTGCTATGGAGTCATCACCCTTTTCACTACCTTGCAAAGCCCGAGCTGACAATGATTAACGGGAAAATCGTCTTTCAAAAAACCTGAATTCCCCTCTTGAAATATACGCATTTTCCCGCATAAAAAAATGTGTTTAAATTCATAAAAAAATAACAAAAAAATAGTTTCATTTTGAAAAAAAATCGAGTATGATACGAGAGGATAGAGTAATAAAATAATTACTAAAAACCGAATGATGCAAATGCGTGGGAAGGCAAATGGTGCGCCACCAGTAAACTGGTCCTAGTGGGTTCGATTCCCACCCCGAAATTTTTTTATCTAATTTAAAAAATTTCGAGGGTGGGACTTCAACACGACAAGTCTGTAAGTCTGCCCTCTGGTTGGAGGGATAGCAGATGCTAAAAAAACGTGATATTCAAGACAGTCAGCCGCTCTATGATCAAATGGTTCACCCTGATGTCTTCCCTTTTGTGCGCCACAAAGCTGCATCAATTGATGAATATCTATTTTTAACAAAACAAACGATTGAAGCAGAAGAGCGCGGGGAATTGATTTCACGTACCATTCTCGATGAATGGGGCTCTCCAATCGGAACGATCAGTTTATTTGATATTCAGGACAATGCCGGGTTTCTAGGAACATGGCTTGGGAAGCCATTTCACGGAAAAGGCTATAACCAGGCTGCTAAAGATGCTTTTTTCAATGAACTCTTTTTTGAGCTTGACATTGAACGGATTTTTCTCCGCATCAGAAAGAAAAACATCCGCTCAACAAAAGCCGCTGAAAAGCTGCCTTACGTAGTAAATGCCAATGAAACAAGAAAACCTCTTCTGGACGAAATCAATCAGGGCGAGGATATTTATAACTTATACGAAATTTCAAAAGACCTATACACCTTCTATACAATGCGTACTGCTGCATCGCCAGAGGAACAGCATCTTAAAGAAGCGTAATGATGCAAAACCTGCTCACTTCATTCCTGAGCAGGTTTTTTTGTATGAGATTCCTGAAAGATGACCAAAATAGTGCAGACAGACAAAAGAAAGGGTGAACTTAAAATGGCTGATAAAAGAAAACGCGAAAAAACCCGCAATTCTTTAAGCGGTGCACAGGAAGTAACCTATTCAAGAGAATTTAAAAGGGCTGACCGTGCAGGCGGATACATAAACAGCAAATCGAGTCATTAACTGCCAGCATACCTTCCTCCAGTTAAGATAAAACTAATCAATGAACATGTGATGTTCAAGCTAACTTCAGGGGGGCTAAAAAATGGGCAGAGCAAACAGCCAGCATTCTAGAAGCAAAAGCAAAAATAATTTAGCGCAGGTTCCAAAAAACCTTAAAAAAGAATCTGACGGAGTTTATGAAGAATATTCGGCTGAACTCGCAGATCAGGCAGATAAAACGGCTCAAGCAAGAGCTAAAGCTGCAGATGAGCGTCAGGGAAAATAAACGATTTATGGATAATACAAAAAGGGGAGTGCTTAATGCACTCTCTTTTTTATTTTTCTTAGATAACCTGTGGATAATGTTATTAACACCTATGTGTATTTTGTGGATAATTTTCATCAGACACTTATTAATACAGTTAAATGAAAAATTGTCAGTTTTTTTAATAATTTTGTGGACAACTTCTATTTAAATTGTGGATACTGTGTATAAACTTGTGGAGCCTTTGTATTTTATGGATTTTCATTGCGGGTTAAATATTTTAATGGATAGTGCGCATATTTTTTGAGTTTTTTACAAATTTTAACTATACATCAATGATTGACATCATGATATCTATGAAAGAGCTGCCAGCAGGCAGCTTCTTTTTGTATTTATAGCATCTCTAACTAAAAGTATGTCATGTTTCCTTACATATATAAAGAAATCTCAATTTATTAATAATAGTAAATCTGCCTCTGTTTTTGTTCCATCTTGAAAACGAACGCCTTTTGCACGGCTGTTTCCGATGATTTCTTTTGTCACCTTTTTTAATAGAAAAGTGCATGCCTTGCCTTTCCAGCTCTTTAGCCTAATAATCCTCCTCCAATAACTACCGCTTTTTTATATTGAAGCGAACTTTCAATCATTTTCCGGCAACCTTCAATTGTGCGAAAAGGGATTACTCCCTCTTTATCAGCTCCTGGGACAGGAAGAAAAAAAGGAACAGAACCAGTGGCAAGAATTAGCTTGTCATAGGATAACTCCCTCTCCTTATCTGTTTGAATGATTTGATTCAAAGTATCGATATCCATCACTTTTCACCTGTAAACAGCTGTATATTATGTTTTGCATACCAATTATGATCATTTATTGTAGTCATACTGCCCTGCATAACTGTTGATAGTAAAATTCGATTATAGGTAATGTGCGGTTCACTTCCGAAAATGGTAATATCAAACGCTTCGGCGTCAGTATTAATAATTTCTTCCACACAGCGAGCCCCCGCCATTCCGTTTCCTACTACTACTAATTTTTGTTTAGTCATTTTGAAACCTCCAGCATACTTCAAAATGGTAGTTGAGATTATCATTATTTCCTTTAAAAATGCAGTAAGTATGTTACATTTCCTTACACGTTTTGTAATACGCAGGAGGGGAGAGAAGTATATAAAAAATCCCGCAGCCATCTGGCTGCGGGATTTTTTTATTTAGATTCTACAATTTCGCCCTTATAAAAACGCTTTTTATGAAGCTCAACCTTTAATCCTCTGCAGATTTGCTTCAGTTCACGCTCTTCTCGTTCTGTTACAAGCGAAACGACCGTTCCGTCTGCTCCATTTCGTCCTGTTCTGCCCGAGCGGTGAACATACTGCTCAACTGTTTCGGGAAGGTCATAATGAATAACGTGTGTAACCCCTTCAATATCGAGGCCCCTTGCTGCTACATCTGTAGCGAGGAGCATCGGTAGCTCTCCTGTACGGAAACTTTTGATGGCTGTTTCCCGCTCTCGCTTTGTAGAATCCCCGTGAAGAATGCCAAGCGGCAATCCTTTGTACATAAGCTTTTCTGCTAAAACAGCTGCATTTCCGATGTCTTTAACAAATGCGATCGCTTTAGCTCCATCTAATCTTGAGAGCTTTTGAAGTAAATCAATTTTATCTCTGGCTTCTGCAGTGAAATAGATATGATCGACTTTAGACTGCACGCTTTCATCTCTGCTGACTTTGATAACTTCAGGATTCTGCATCAGGCTTCTCGCTTCTGCTTCCGTTTTTTCCGGGAGAGTTGCCGAGAAAAGCAAGAGCTGTCTGTCCTTCAATGTTGTTTTAATGATGTTTTTAATATCTGATAAATGTTCAGGCTGAAGCAGCTGATCTCCTTCATCAAGTACGATTGTTTTTACTTCATGCATTTTGATTTTCTTTTGTTTAATAAGCTCAGAGACACGGCCCGGCGTACCGACAATAATCTGCGGACGCTTTTTCAGCTTTTCCTGCTGTCTTTTCACATTTGCTCCGCCGATGAAAGAAGCTCCTAAAATGCCGCTTCCCTCCGACCATTTTTGAATTTCCTGATGAATCTGCATGACTAACTCGCGCGAAGAAGCCATAATTAACGCTTGAACTCCCTTGCTTTCTGAATTGATGCGCTCTAAAAGCGGAAGCAGGTAAGCAAGAGTTTTTCCTGTACCGGTTGGGGATTCAGCGATAACATCACGTCCATCCAATATCATTGGTATCGCTTTTTCCTGTATCGCTGTCGGGTTTGTGTATGCTGCTTTCTTCCATGCCTCTTGTAAAAATGGCTTCGCTTCTGTCAGCAATGACCATGTGTCGTTCATAATTTTCACCTTTTCATTTCTTTGGATTATTTCTTTTCTAGCAATGTGACACTTTCCACATGTGCTGTATGCGGGAACATGTCTACAGGCTGAATGTGCTTCACTTTATACACTTTTGAAAGTGTTTGAATATCTTTTGCAAGTGTTGATGGGTTGCATGATACATAGACGAATTTCTCCGGTTTAACCTTTAAGATCGCGCCTAATAATTTTGAATCACAGCCAGTACGCGGCGGGTCCACTACCACAACATCAGGACGCCACCCTTCCCCAAGCCATTTAGGCAGCCAGTGCTCAGCCGTTCCTTTTACATAAGTTGCATTTTTAACTCCATGCTTCTTTGCATTTTTCTTCGCATCTATAATGGAGTCCGCGATTGTATCCATCCCTCTGATTTCCTTCGCACCTTCAGAAAGCCACATGCCGATGGTGCCGACTCCGCAATATGCATCAACTACTTTTTCAGAACCTGTAAGCTGTGCCGCTTTTTTAACTTCATTGTACAGCTTGACTGTCTGAACAGGATTTAATTGAAAAAAGGCACGTGCTGATAATTCAAACGAAAGATCGCCCAATTTCTCTTGAATCACTTCTTCGCCTTCTAAGTGAATGGTTTTCTCTCCGAAGATCAAAGACGTTTTTTCGCCGTTTACATTCTGCATAATGGATTTCACTTCAGGAAGGCGCTTTTGAATTTCACTTACAATCAGTTCTTTGCGCGGAAGGTTCTCTTGTGATGTGATCAGGACAATCTGTACCTCACCGCTTGTAAAGCCAATTCTGCTGACAATCGTACGTACGATTCCTTTGCGCTTACGTTCATCATAAATTGATACCTTCAAATCCTGCAAAATCTGCTTTACTGTTTGAGTCGCTTTATTTGTTGCTTCATGCTGTACAATACAGTGATCAATATTTACAAGATGATGTGAATTTTTGCTGTAAAGGCCGGCAATGACTTTGCCGTTTCGTAAACCAGTCTGGAACTGGCTTTTATTCCGGTAATTCCATGGATCATCCATGCCGATTGTTTGTCTGATTTCAACTTTACTTAAATCAAGCCCTGAATACCGCTCCATCGCCTGAACAATAATGTCTCTCTTTTCTTTTAATTGCTGTTCATAGGAAAAATGCTGAAGCTGGCAGCCCCCGCACTCATGATAAATCGGACACGGCGCATCTACTCTGTGAGGGGATGCCTTTCTGATTTTCTTGATCTTGCCTTCTGCAAATTTCTGTCCGATGTTCGTTGCTTCTACCACAACTTCCTCGTTCGGAAGGGCGCCTGGCACAAAAACGACTTGTTTTTTAAAGTAGCCTACCCCTTCTCCGTTAATGCCGAGTCTTTTTATTGTGAGAGGAAAAGTCTGTCCTTTTTCAAGGGTAATTCCGATGTTTTTCTGATTGGTCTTCATGTTTGCCGCTCCATTTCTATTCAATGCTTCTCCATAAATAAAGAGATGCATAGCTTAAATAAGGTGACCACTCTTTGCTTAGTATCTCCATTTCTTCAAAGGTTGGTTTCCGTTCAAGCTGAAAATGCTTTTTTAATGCATTTTGTATACCTATATCTGCAAACGGAAAAAGGTTTGGACGACCGAGACCGAATAAAAGCAGATTCTGGACGGTCCAGGGACCTACACCGCGTATTTTTACAAGCTCCTTAAGAATATCTGCATCTTCCATATTCTGAAGTTCTTCAAGATTTATTTTGCCTTCAGCTATAAGCTTTGATGTATCAATCACATACTCTGCTTTGCGGCCGCTGAACTGAAGCTCCCTTAAATCACTGTAATCAAGTTCCGCCACTTTTTCAGGAGCAGGGTAAAACCATACACCATCAATCTGCTCACCAAATGTATGAACAAAACGCTCTGTCAGTGTATGGGCGAATTTCAGATTGAGCTGCTGATGAATAATGCACTTCATCAGACAGCCGTAAAGACTAAATTCAAGGACAATCGGCGTCCCGTCATGCGCTTCGAATATTTCTGCAATGTTTGAAGAACGAAAATGTGTTTGAACATCAACTAAAGATACATTCCATTGAAAAATGCGCATTGTTTCTTTTATCGCATAGTCTTTGTCTGATTTCCCACTTAAGAGAAACTCAGGAGCCGTTTTAGTACCCAGTCCTTTTACGGTTACAACAAAAGGATCGTTGTTCTGGTTTCGGAGAGGAATGGAAACCTCACGCTTCACTAATCTGACATGATGAAGCGGATCCATGGATAAACGATCAAGCATACGGTCAAAATCATATGGAGGTTCTATTCGTATACGTTCTTCCCACATAGTCATCTCAAATCCCTTATTTTTGATACTGTGTATTATACCATGAATACACAAGCGGGAAACGCAAAACTCCCTCCGAGCATAAGTCAAAGGGAGTAAAAGAATGGCTGGTGAAATGTTCGGTCAATCATCAGATCATCAAGGCTTTTAAAGATATAGCCTTGTTTTGTTAAATCTTCTATCGCACGGTCAAGAGCTTCTGCATTATCTTTAGAGACAGTATGCAGCAATAGAATACAGCCTGGGTGAATTTGAGCCATGATTTGATCATATGAGTATCTCCAGCCTTTTTGTGCATTCGTATGCCAGTCGACGAAGGCAAGCGACCAGAATACAGGCTGATAGCCAAGTTCTCTTGATAAAGACAGAACCCTTTCACTGAAAACACCTCTTGGCGGGCGCAAATAATTGATGCCATGGTAGCCTGTTAACTGCTCTGTTTTCAGTCTTACCGAGTCCAGCTCTTTCTTAAATCGTTCATCACTGACTTTTGTTAAGTCCGGGTGATGCCATGAATGGTTACCAACAATATGGCCTTCATCTGCCATGCGCTTGACAAGCTCCGGCTGATCGAGCAAATAATGACCTGTTACAAAAAAAGCGGCGGGTACTTTTCTTTTTTTCAGCACATCAAGGACTCTTCCCGTATAGCCGTTTTCGTAACCATTATCAAATGTTAAGTAAATATATTTTTGAGTCGGGTCACCCATAAAAAAAGAATCATACTTATTCAGCAGCTTCTCGAGCGGCAAACCAGGATTTACTGATTTGTGATTTTTGCTTTTTTCAAAGCCCCAGTTGATCGGCTGGTTAGAGACAGACGCTTTTGCTTCATGTATTCCGAATGATAAAAACAGCAGAACACTTAAAATAGCGCAACAGTATTTCAAAAAAATCGCTCCCCTGAAATAGTTTCTATCTATAGTGTCGGAAAGAACGTGAATTACATACTGTTTTTTAGCAGGTAACATATGGGAAGGAATGATTTAGCAAGCTTTTCGAATGGGGACCTGGATTTCGCTTTTTCTGTTTTCTAGGGCACCATTCCGATCCTATGGATACCTGGATTTCGCTTTTTCTGTTTTCTAGGGCACCATTCCGTTCCTATGTATGGGTACCTGCATTTCGCTTTTTCTGTTTTCTAGGGCACCATTCTGCTCCTATGGGTACCTGCATTTCGTTTTTTCCCGTTTCTAGGGTACCATTTCGATCCTATGGGTACCTGGATTTCGCTTTTTCTGTTTTCTAGGGCACCATTCCGCTCTTATGGATACCTGGATTTCGCTTTTTCAGATTTCTAGGGTACCATTCTGCTCGTATGGGTACCTGCATTTCGCTTTTTCCCGTTTCTAGGGCACCATTCTGCTCCTAATGGGTACCTGAATTTCGCTTTTTCTGTTTTCTAGGGTACCATTCCGCTCTTATGGGTACCTGAATTTCGCTTTTTCTGTTTTCTAGGGCACCATTCCGTTCCTATGGGTACCTGCATTTCGCTTTTTCTGTTTTCTAGGGCACCATTTCGCTCGTATAGGGACCTGGATTTCGCTTTTTCTGTTTTCTAGGGCACCATTCCGCTCGTATGGGTACCTGCATTTCGCTTTTTCCCGTTTCTAGGGCACCATTCCGTTCCTATGGGTACCTGCATTTCGCTTTTTCCCGTTTCTAGGGCACCATTCCGTTCCTATGGGTACCTGGATTTCGTTTTTTCCCGTTTCTAGGGTACCATTTCGATCCTATGGGTACCTGGATTTCGCTTTTTCTGTTTTCTAGGGCACCATTCCGCTCTTATGGATACCTGGATTTCGCTTTTTCAGATTTCTAGGGTACCATTCTGCTCGTATGGGTACCTGCATTTCGCTTTTTCCCGTTTCTAGGGCACCATTCCGTTCCTATGGGTACCTGCATTTCGCTTTTTCCCGTTTCTAGGGCACCATTCCGTTCCTATGGGTACCTGGATTTCGTTTTTTCCCGTTTCTAGGGTACCATTTCGATCCTATGGGTACCTGGATTTCGCTTTTTCTGTTTTCTAGGGCACCATTCCGCTCTTATGGATACCTGGATTTCGCTTTTTCAGATTTCTAGGGTACCATTCTGCTCGTATGGGTACCTGCATTTCGCTTTTTCCCGTTTCTAGGGCACCATTCTGCTCCTAATGGGTACCTGAATTTCGCTTTTTCTGTTTTCTAGGGTACCATTCCGCTCTTATGGGTACCTGAATTTCGCTTTTTCTGTTTTCTGGGGCACCATTCCGTTCCTATGGGTACCTGCATTTCGCTTTTTCCCGTTTCTAGGGCACCATTCCGATCCTATGGGTACCTGGATTTCGTTTTTTCCCGTTTCTAGGGTACCATTTCGATCCTATGGGTACCTGGATTTCGCTTTTTCCCGTTTCTAGGGCACCATTTCGATCCTATGGGTACCTGCATTTCGCTTTTTCTGTTTTCTAGGGCACCATTTCGCTCTATGGGTACCTGCATTTCGCTTTTTCTGTTTTCTAGGGCACCATTCCGATCCTATGGGTACCTGCATTTCGCTTTTTCCCGTTTCTAGGGCACCATTTCGATCCTATGGGTACCTGCATTTCGCTTTTTCCCGTTTCTAGGGCACCATTCCGCTCGTATGGATACCTGGATTTCGCTTTTTCTGTTTTCTAGGGCACCATCTGAATCGTTTTTTCCGGTTTCTAAGGCACCCATTCAGATGGGATTGTTCCAGTATAGGTTGGCGAACCATATATATTTGGAAGAATTTTTTACTACCATGCTGAAAGCTCTTTAGAACCCTAGCCTAGTGTTTCCTTTTCATAATAAAAAAGCCGGAATAAATCCGGCTTCTCCTTAACTGAAAACAGGTTCTTTGAATTGTGAAAGCTTTTCAAGAGAGGACTGATCAACATCTGCATGCAGGCTGTTGCCGTGTGAGTCCATTGTGACTACCGCGGTAAATCCTTCAACCTTCAGGTGCCACATCGCTTCTGGAATGCCGAACTGCATAAGATCTACGCCTTCAACTGATTTAATGCAATCTGCATAGTATTGTGCGGCTCCGCCAATTGCATTCAGATAGACTCCGCCATGTTCATTAAGGGCTTTCAGCGTTTTTGGCCCCATACCTCCTTTTCCAATGACCGCGCGAATACCGAATTTTTTCATGATATCGCCCTGATAAGGCTCCTCACGAATACTTGTTGTCGGCCCGGCAGCCTTCACGTGCCAATTCCCATCTTCATCCTTCAGCATAACTGGACCGCAATGGTAGATAATTTGACCGTCAAGATCGACCGGGGCGTCATTGTCAGATAAGTATTTGTGAATCGCATCGCGGCCCGTGTACATCATTCCATTGATATGAACAACATCCCCAACTTTTAATTCACGGATTTTTTCTTCTGTAATTGGCGCTTCCAGAACAACTTCACGTGAAGCTTGAGGTGCTTCATCCGTTTGATCTGCATTATTCAAGTTTGGCATCTCACCCTCTTGGTACAGCCAATTTTGAATTTCACCGCTTGCTGCATCAATGTTTACCCCTAAACGGCGATATGCCCAGCAATTATATGCAACAGATACAAAGAAACTAGCAGGAATCCGGTTCATCACTCCAACCTTGCACCCTAACAGAGTAGCTTCCCCGCCAAAGCCCATTGTACCGATTCCGAGCTGATTGGCTTTTTCCACAATGTACTCTTCAAGCTTTTGAAGATCCGGGTTTGGATTGATATCTTCTGAACTTCTGAAAAGCTGTTCTTTTGCAAGTTCATACCCGGAAGTGCGGTCTCCTCCAATTCCCACTCCAATGAACCCTGCGCTGCAGCCTTGTCCTTGTGCCTGATAAACAGAATGCAGAATGCATTTGCGGATGCCGTCCAAGTCCCGGCCAGCTTTTCCAAGTCCATCAAGCTCGCATGGAAGACTGTATTGAATATTTTTATTTTCACAGCCGCCGCCTTTTAAAATTAAACGGGCATCAATATAGTCTTTTTCCCATTGCTCAAATTTAATGACGGGTGTGCCGTATCCAAGATTATCTCCGCTGTTCTCACCGGTTAACGAATCAACTGAGTTTGGACGAAGCTTTCCGTCTTTTGTCGCTTGAGCAATGGCGCGTTTGATCTCTTCTTTCATTTGAAGCTGATTAGCACCAACGGGAACCTTCAGTTTGAAAGTCGGAAGACCCGTATCCTGACAAATTGGCGATACATTTTCATCAGCCATTTTGATATTTTCAGATATAGTCGCAAGAGACAATGCAGCACGCGTACCAGCATTCTCTTTCATTTTTGCTTTCAAAATTGCACGGCGGACATCCTTAGGAAGGTTTGTAGATGTCTCGACAATTAATTCGTACATGCTTTGATAAAATTTTTCCATCCTGTTTCTCCCCTTATTGTCTATAGAACTCGGTCAATTTCATTCAATTTTTATTATACTCCTTTGTGTTTTGGTTGGAAAGGCTTACAGCTTGGAAAGAATTTACCCGAAAAACATTTAAAAGGGGATATTCATTTACTTTCCAAAATGTTCTTTTTACTTGCATAAACCTTTTTCCAATCATCACCTAATCTAAATTGTGATTACATAAAAAAAACAGCTGCCTCAGCAGCTGATTCCCACTATTCTTTATCCCAGTCCTTTTTAAACTGTTCCTGCTTCACTTCAAGCTCATCAAGCATTTTAATTAAACGATCAATATCCTCGACGTCTGTTGACTCAGGATCCATTGAATCGATGACATTCATAAACATATTTAAGCGAGTTTTTAAATATTTTAACTGTGAGTCTTTATCATGAACGGCGTTGCCCAAGATGTATCTCTCCTTTCACTGATAGTGATATCGTAGCTTATTCGCCCTTCTTTGACAACAGTACATTCGGAGAAGGTATTCCAAAATATGATGTTCATGATAGAATGTTCTCTATGTGAACTTGAAAAAGGAGTTTTATGAATGAATGCATCAACTGGAAATATACTGCAGCCCATTACACCTTCTTATGATCCATGGGAGGCTTATTTAGATATAAAGCAATATGGCAAATTAACCTTAACAAATGTTGAATTTACGACAACGACTCTGTGCAACATGCGCTGTGAGCATTGTGCTGTAGGCTATACGCTCTCCCCGAAAGATCCGAAAGCATTGCCGATTGATTTAATCCTAAAAAGACTTGACGAAGCAGAAACGCTCAGGTCGATCAGTATTACTGGCGGAGAACCAATGATGTCGCTTAAATCAGTAGACAATTATGTGCTTCCTTTACTAAAGTATGCCCGCGCGCGTGGGGTTCGTACGCAAATAAACTCAAATTTGACGCTTGATTTGGCGCGTTACGAAAAAATTGCTCCATACCTGGACGTTTTACATATCTCTCATAACTGGGGAACGCTCGATGATTTTGCAGAAGGCGGATTTGCGATGATGGACCGCAAGCCAACTTATGAACAGCGCACTGCTTATTTTGATCGAATCATTGAAAACAGCAGTGCACTTGTTGATGCAGGAGTTATGGTCTCTGCAGAAACGATGCTGAATAAGCGGACATTGCCTCATATTGAAAAAATTCACGAGCAAATCGTGAATGATATGAAATGCCAGCGTCATGAAATTCATCCAATGTATCCCTCTGATTTCGCAAGTGCCCTAGAGACACTTTCTTTAAAAGAAGTCAGAGCAGCTATTCATCAGCTGCTTGATATACGAAATGAAGATGTGTGGATGCTGTTTGGCACACTGCCTTTTTACGCCTGCAGTGACGAAGAAGAAGACATAATACTGATCAGAAGACTTCGGGAAAGCAAGAACGTAACAGTACGCAATGATCCTGACGGCCGTTCAAGGCTTAATGTCAATATTTTTAATGGAGATATCATTGTAACAGACTTTGGAGATACACCGGAGCTTGGCAACATTCAAAATGATACGCTCCAATCCGCCTATAACCGCTGGAATGAATCTAAGCTTGCCCGCGAGCTTAACTGCCATTGCCCGGCTGTTTCATGTCTTGGTCCAAACCTTTTAGTGAAGAATAGTTACTATCAGGATCTTGACTTTCAAAAAAGAAAATCTGTTATATGAAAAAAGCGAGCCGCTGTTGAACTGCCCCCCAAATGTTAGACACGATCTAACATTTGGAGGTGCAGTTTTTTTATGGCTAAATTTACAGAGCAGGAAAAGGTAAATGCCGTTAAGCGATATCTTAATGGCACAGAAGGGCACAAAGCGATCGCAATATCCATAGGAGTAGCTCACGGGGTTTTTCATAGGTGGATCCAGCAGTATCAATATAACGGAGAAAAGGCGTTTAAAAAACGATATACAACCTATTCTTTGGACGATAAACTAAAGGTACTTACCTATATGAACGAACACGGGACGTCCCTCAGTGAGACAGCTGCGATCTTTAAAATTCAATCTCCCTCTACGATTACTCAATGGAAGAGATTATTCGACACACAAGGAGTGGACGGCCTTATTCCAAGAGAAAAGGGGCGGTCATCGATGAAAAAGAAATCCCAAAAGTATCTGAGATAAAAGAACCAGTGGCAGAATCTATTGAAGCTCTTCAGGCTGAAAATGAACGATTACGTATGGAGCTTGCTTATATAAAAAAGTTGAATGCCTTAGTTCAGAACAAAGAAAAATCACCAAACAAGACAAAGCGAAAGTAGTCTATGAATTGAGGCAGGAATTCCCGGTGAAATCACTCTTAAAGCTTGCGGGTATCCCTCGCAGTACCTATTACCATTTGACGAAACAGCTTGACCGCCCAGATAAAGATGCTGAATTAAAAACGGTGATTAAAGAGATTTTTCATGAACATAAAGGCCGATACGGGTACCGGCGTATTCGTGCTGAGCTAGCCAACCGAGGACTGCATGTTAATCATAAGAAAGTTTATCGACTTATGAGAGAACTAGGATTGAAGTGCCTTGTCCGCATAAAGAAATATCGGTCGTACAAAGGTGAAGCAGGCAAGGTTGCCGAAAATGTGCTAAATCGGAACTTCAAGGCGTCCAAGCCGAATGAGAAATGGGTAACCGATATTACCGAATTCAAATTATTTGGAGAAAAACTGTATCTTTCACCTATGCTAGATTTATACAATGGCGAAATTCTCACCTATACGATTGGCTCTAGACCGACCTATTCCCTTGTATCGAGTATGTTAAATAAAGCCCTAAGAAAAAAGCGCAAAGAAGATACGTTACTCATTTACTCGGATCAGGGATGGCACTATCAAATGAAGAAATACCGTCTGGCTTTGAAGAAAAAGGACATCATACAAAGCATGTCTCGTAAAGGGAACTGTTATGACAATGCGGTCATTGAAAATTTCTTTGGCATTCTAAAATCAGAATTCCTTAATTACCAAGACTTCAAAAATGTGGAACATTTCAAAGAAGAACTAAGGAAATACATCCATTACTATAACCACAAACGAATTAAGACAAAATTAAAAGGCAAGAGCCCGGTACAATACCGGACTCTTGCCCAACAAGTAGCTTAACGAAATCTTGTGTCTAACTTTTAGGGGTCACTTCACTGTGAAGGCTCGCTTTTCTGATTATCTCGGTTGTTCTGAAACGGTAAATCCGAAAGAAGCGTGATCCTGAACAGGAATCCAGGCCCCAATTCCCTGGGATGTCACATTTTGAACTGCAATTTTTCGTTTATTTCCTTTTAACACTAAGTAGACTTCGCCGTATGTTACTTTGCCCTTTTCATTGACTGCCGGTGCGTATGCATTTAAATATCCGACTCTTTTTGGCGGGATGTTATAGATCTGTTCTTTTTTTGATCCTGTTCCGATAATTGTCTGAAACGATAAAGGCAGGTTTGTCTTTTTCATCGCCTTCAAAAGCATCATTTTTTTCACATCATCTTCACTGGGAATATGAGCAGTTAATCCGCCTTTTACCTGCTTTTGGGCTTCTTGCTTATAATATATTTGAGTTGTTGCCTTGCCGCCGCGGTTATCAAAGAAATTTGTATTGATTTTCTGGAACTCCCAGTTAACAGCGGTTTCGCTTGATTCATAATTTAATGCCCATTGCCCGAGGAAAATCGTTGCTCTGTATCCGATTGACAGCGGATTATCAGAGATTGTTGATTCATTCAGGAGACGAATTAAATTAGGATTTTCAATCGGAATTTTAGATGTTTCAATCAGGCCTTGAGCAAATTCACTCGGCTGAAGATACGGCAGATCCTGAGTTGGGTTCGGATACGTATTCTCCTTGGAGATATCCAGAACAGAGCTTGGCACTTTTGCTTTGTTCGCCGCAAAAACAGAGCTTGAAAAACTAATTGATAAGAGCAAAGCCATTGAAACGAGCATCCATTTTCTCATTTCCTAAACCCCTTTCGGTTGCTTTACAATTATTGTTTTCAAGCTCTTACTTCTTTATCCAACTTTTTAACTAAGTTTTCGCCACCCATTTTCCAATAACCGCGTTTACAGGATTATTGCACAGCTGAATCAGCGGTCCGATTGCGAAGGTAATAATGATTGTCCCAAGGCCAATAGGACCTGCAAATAAAAGAGCAAGAACAAGCGCACCCACTTCACCAATCGTCTTTGCAGCCATCAGACTTAGTCCAAACTTCTGATGCAGCGTCAGCATGAGCTGGTCAATCGGATTTGCAGGGAAGCTGGTTTGAAGATAAATAGAAACTCCAATTGCTATTAATAAAATCCCCAAAAATAAAATGACTGCTTTTAAAAATAGATTTTGTATGATGATATCCTGAAAAATAGAAAGCATCCAGAAATCAACAAAAAAGCCAATCAATAAAATGGTAACGACGCCGAGTACCTTTGGAGCTTCTCTCATAAGAACAGCGTTTAACAAAATAATTATGATTCCCACAATAAAAATCCAGCTGCCGACTGTTAAGCCGATTTGATCGGTTAATCCCACATTTAATGCATCCCATGCTCCAGCTCCCAGGTTTGCTTTAATCGTCAGTGTAATACCAAATGCCAAAACAAATAAACCGATTACATAAAAGGCCAATCGATAAATCATGCTCTCCATCCCCTTTTATCTTTATATGTATGTCCTCTTTTGCAGCAGAGAATTAAAAACTGAATATTTACATTTTTTAAACGATATGCTACATTTATAATAACTCACATGATTTCATGAGGGTTAGCTTCTTACTAATTGTTTCGTCCTACACGTAAAAATGACTCTGTGCTTTGCACAGAGTCCCTTTTTTTCACAAAAGATAAAAACCGATGCCCATAATCAAGTAAGCTGCCAGAAGGGTTGCCCCTTCAAACCAGTTGGTGTCCCCATCACTCGTAATGGAAATGGTCAGCAGAACGGCCGTTACCATTGAAATCAATTCCGGCACTGTAAAGACAAGCGGCATTTTTTTTGTGAACATTAAGGAAATCAGGACCAGAAGCGGTGCTATAAACATGGCGATCTGCAGGGTGGATCCTACCGCTATCTCGACTGCTATATTCATTTTATTTTTATATGCCATAATGATTGCTGATGCATGCTCAGCAGCATTTCCGACAATTGCAACGATAATGACCCCGATGAAGAGTTCACTCCAGCCGAAGCTCTCGCCAACAGCCTCAAATGTATGTACGAGATTCTCCGAAACGTAAGCTACAGCAATTGTAGCAAGCAATAGAATAACCAATGCTTTTTTAGCAGTCCATTCAGGCTGCTCGTGATCTTCGATTTCATCTGTTTTATGCTGATAAACACCGCGGTGAGTAACAAGCTTAAAGAATAAGGCTGCTAAATATAAAATAATTAAAATAACTGAAATACCTATACTTAAGTTTAACGTTTTTGCCTCATCCATGTCCATTGCAAAAATTTCAGGGATCACAAATGCCACAACAACAGCGAAAATTAATAGACCCGAATTATGCCTCGCGTCGTATACATTAAACTCCTGCCTTTTAAATTTTAATCCGCCTACGAAAAACGACAGTCCGGCTACAAGAAGCAAATTTCCAAGAACAGAGCCTGTTAAAGAGGCAAGCACCACTCCAATTAAACCTGCCTTTAACGCAAAAATAGAGATTATCAGCTCAACAGCATTTCCAAACGTAGCATTGAGCAGTCCTCCTATCCGTGGACCTGTCACGATTGCAAGGCTTTCTGTGGCTCTTCCCATATAGCCGGCAAGAGCAATAATAGTAATACAATAAACGGCAAACATGAGGATCTGCGGCCAGTGCATTAGACTCCCTATAACTGATAGAGGAACACCTGCCATTACAACAATAAAAAAGATTCGATTCATTTCATTCTCACCCTTTCTTCTACTTATTCTTTCTCTTTTTTGCTAAAAATTAAACCACACGCTTTTGCTGCGTATGAAAAGACGTATTTGATGCAGATTAATGAAAGATATGAAAGGAGTGAATGAATATGAGTGAAGCTAATGAAAAAGTTCTGCAAATGTTCAAAGAACACAAAATCGGCACACTTGCCACAATCCGTCAAAACAAACCATTCTCCAGGTTCATGCTGTTTTTCCACGATGGACTAACTTTATATACAGCCACAAACAAAGATACCCACAAGGCAGAAGATATTGAAAGCAATTCAAGCGTTCATGTTCTTCTCGGCTTTGAAGGCGACTGCTGGAAAAATGATTATGCAGAAATAGAAGGCAGTGCTTCTGTAGAAGAATCTGCCGAATTAAAAGAAAAATTCTGGAACGGGGAGTTAAAAGAGTGGATTTCCGGACCAGACGATCCAAACTACTTACTTTTAAAAATAACCCCTAAATCAATCAGGTATTATCAAAAAGCGGGAAGCGAACCTGAAATCATCGAACTTTAAAATGAGACTGTGCGATATGCACAGTCTCATTTTTTGATTTCGAACGTTTCAATAATGTTAATGCTGTCTTAAAACGCACCATTAGGCAATTCTTTCTGGCAAGCTTAATCAACTTTATAGAGACGAAAACCATATTCTTCATTTCCTGCAACATGCAGTTCCCCGTATTCAAAATTTGCGCTGAATCCTGCTTCCCTCATTTTAAATTCCACTGTCATCATCCCTTTCTTTATGCATCAGACCCGAAAAACATTTGACCCGAAAAGGAAATGCAATTTTTTATTGTCTGCTTTGAATAATGAGTGTAACATTCAGGATGGAAAATAGAGTAAGGAGTCAAGATTATGCCGAAATTCAAATTCGCTATACTCGTCAGTATTGTCGCTATTTCAGGTTTTTCACAGGGAATGCTTCTCCCATTGATTGCCATCATCTTTGAGCAGGAAGGATACTCCTCATCTGTCAATGGATTGCATGCCACAGGGCTCTACATAGGTGTTTTAATTGCCTCTCCTTTTATGGAAGGGCCCTTGAAGCGGTTTGGCTTTAAGCCTCTGATTTTAGTTGGAGGAATCATGGTTGGTCTCAGCTTGTTTGGCTTTCTTTGGATTCAGTCATTCTGGTTCTGGTTTTTACTCAGGCTTTTAATCGGTGTAGGCGATCACATGCTGCATTTTTCAACGCAAACATGGATTACATCCATCTCTTCTGAGGAAAAACGCGGCCGCAATATCTCTCTTTATGGACTGTTTTTTGGACTTGGCTTTGCAGCAGGGCCGCTTATGGTACCGCTTGCTGAAATAAGCCCAAGCCTGCCTTTTATTCTTTCAGGCTGCATTAGTTTAATCGCATGGGCTTTCGTCTTTTTCCTGAAGAATGATTTTCCTGAACAAGACATGGGATCGACTTCATTTTTTGGGACAGCAAAACGCTTTGCAAAAGCTTCAAAGCTTGCATGGGTCGCATTTCTTCCTACGTTCGGATATGGCTTTTTGGAAGCCTCTCTTAACGGAAATTACCCTGTCTATGCGCTTCGGACAGGAATAGATGTCTCATCTGTTTCCATTATCTTATCTTCCTTTGCCATCGGAGCCATTGTTTTTCAGCTTCCTCTCGGGATCATCAGCGACCGTTTTGGAAGAAGAAATACCCTTTTATTCGTCATGCTGTTTGGATTTATTAGCTTTATGGCCGCAAGCTTTGCAGACACACTCATTCCGCTCGTTATCTGTTTCTTTACAGCTGGCATGCTTGTTGGATCCACTTTTTCGCTTGGCATCAGCTTTATGGCTGATCTGCTTCCTAAAAACCTGCTTCCTGCAGGAAACCTGCTGTGCGGCATCTTTTTCAGCATCGGAAGCATATCCGGTCCTTTTTTAGGCGGATTATATATTGAGCATGTGGCATCGGCTAATTTTTTTCATGTAGTCAGCTTTATTTTGCTCCTTATTTTCATAACGACCGCTTTCTTTAAGCAGCCTGCTTTTAAAACCGCCAATAATTAAGAAAAGCGCAAGCGCCTGTTTAGCTCCGAAAGACAGATAAGGATCCGCCAAAAAGGCGCTTTTTTCCTTTACTGGCGGATCCGTTCTGGCCGAGGAGTTAGGCGATGGAGCTAGACATGTAAGCGCAAAAATTTCATACTCCCTAATCTCTAAAAAATTGGCGGTTTTTTTAAAATATAGGTTGAACATTTTGAATTGTCTGTTATATAATAGTATTAACAAATACATTCTGTATCATAACAATACTATAACAGGAGGAATTATTATTATGAAAAGACAAGAGCGCAAAAACATGATCGAATTTATCGCAAAAATGAAGGATATCGAAACAGAAACATTGATGTATATGACTGATGAGGATATCGAGCATATTTATTCATCGGCCTATCATAGTTATATTCAGCTTGCTGAATAAAACGAAAAGCGGAACCTCCGTTACCAAAAGAGCAAATCGCAGGGATAGCGATTTGCTTTTTTTTGCGGCAGCTTCGCTGCTGAGGCAATCATTTAGCCGAAATCGCCATTTTATTAGCAGAAATTCACCATTAATTAGCGGATTTCCCATTTTATTTAGCCGATATTAAATTTAATTTAGCCGTTCATATAGCCAGTAATTAAATTACCTGGCCGAATTCTTTTCTATTTAGCATTAATCCTGATTTAATAGCAGAATCAGCTTGATTTCAGAAGAAAACCTTAGGCGACAGACAGAAAAAAAAGCAAACCGCACAATTGCGGTTTGCTTTTTTTGTTTAGTGGTAGCCGTTCTGACCGTTTGCACTGCCACTTGTTTTATGCTGCGGCTTGCTTTTTGAATTCTGCTTGTTATGGCTTCCACCTTTTTTCGTATGCTTTGCCATGAAGATTCACCTGCCCAGCAAGATTTTGAAGATCATGTCTTCTTCTTTACTATTTCACTATTTTCCGCTCTCTATGACACACAATCCTTGGAAATTTTAATGAGACCCTTTTCTTTTGTATAGAATGGCATTTAACTCTCCGCCAATCATAATGATCATTCCGGAAAGATAAAACCAGATCATCAGAACAATGATTCCGCCCAAACTCCCATAGGCATCACTGTAATGGCCATAGCTCCCGACATAATAAGAAAAGGCAAATGACACGAAGGCCCATCCAATTGTTGCTAAAACAGCACCCGGCATTGCATCCTTCAGATGCAAATGCTTATTCGGGGCAAAGAAATAAAGAGCTGTAAAAACAATGTACAAAATAATCGCACTGACAATCCATCTTCCCATATTCCACACGGTTAAAAATTCTTCTGACAGTCCAAATGCAGAAAAAAGGAACATGCCAATTTCTTTCCCGAATACAGGCAAAAGCAGGGCAACTAAAATGACAAAAACCATCGCAATTGTAAGCAAAACCGCCATGCCCCTTGCTACTATAAATGATCTGCTCTCAGAGACGTCATAGGCGCGATTAAAGGCACGGACAATAGCATTAATCCCATTTGAGGCAGACCACAAAGCGGCAAGGATCCCAAACGACAGCAATCCTCCAGTTGAATTGCTGATGATTTCAGCCAATGTTTCTTTGATAATAGCAACGGATTCTCCTGGTGCATATTGCGCAAGAAAATTCAGTATATCTTCCTGAGAAAGCGGAAGAAAGGCTATAAGAGTCATTAAAAAGATTAAAAACGGAAACAGAGAAAGTAAAAAGAAATAGGCGAGTTCTGCCGAAAGGCCAATGATTTCATCTTTTGAAAAACGCTCAAACAGATCTCTCAGGATGGATTTCTGTGTATGCTGGTGCTGCTTCACGCTTTTCATTTTTTCACCTCTCTTTGTGATCTGTAATAAACCTTTCTTTTGTTTCTTCTATCATTTCTATCATTTGAGGTGTTGTTTCTTTTAGTTCATTTATTTTTTCATTGATAAATTCAATATCTTCTTTAGCTTCCTGGATCACGTTTTTTGCCTGATCAATCTGCTGTTTGATCTCTTCTGTCAATAGAGACGGATTTTCAAAATAAAGGGCTGTTTTGTCTTTTAAGGATTTTCCCTGTGCAACAAACTGATCTCTTGTCGGCTTATGGAGAAGAGTAAGTGCTCCTCCAACCGCTGCACCGGCAAATAGGCCTTTTAGAAACAAACTGTTCGATTCATTACTCATCTGAAATAACCCCTCTTCTTATAAGTTATGTTCTATTTTAATACGCGCAAGCAAATGAGAACATCCTGTATACACCATTTCGTAAACCTCTTCAAAGTTGTCTGTAAAATAAGGATCCGGTACGTCTGCCAGATCTGAATCCGGCACAAAGTCCATTAACCTTCCGACATAGCCGGTTTTGGAGTAGCCCGCAAGCCTCCTTAAGTACCCAAGGTTTTCATTGTCCATCGCAATAATGTAATCGACTTCCATGAGATCATCAAGGGTCACCTTTCTTGCCTGTATCCCTTCATACCCAATTTTGTGATGATCAAGAATTTTCCTTGTTCCTTCGTGGGGCTGATGTCCGATATGCCAGTCCCCTGTTCCGGCTGAATCTGTCACAATAGCCCTGCTTAGACCCTGCTCCTCAATTAAGTGCCTCATTATTCCTTCTGCCATCGGGGATCGGCATATATTCCCTAAACAAACAAATACTACTTTAATCATCATTTTCCTCCTGCGAACAAGACAATGAGCCATAAAAAACAAGCCTTTTTATATGTATGATTCCTCTTGATCTATTTATGGTACATTTCTCTATTCTTTACACAAGTGATTTTATAATAAGCATCTTTTATTTATATAAAACATGTTACAATAATTAATACTTAAATGGGAAAATTCGAAAGGATGAATTCAGTTGAATAATCTATCAGAAAAATCAGTTGAAAACGTAGAATACATGATTGAACAAATTAAAGAAAAACTGCGCGTCATTAACATCGGAGCGATTAAACCGTCACATTTTGACGAAGAGATGTATGAAGAATTGAAGGATATTTACGATTTAGTCATGAAGAAGAATACATTTTCACCAAATGAAATGCAGGCTATTGTTGAAGAGCTTGGAAACCTCCGCAAAGTTTAAATCGGACTTTCCTTTCTAAAAAGAATAAAAAAGATTCTAAAGCACGTCCCCTTTTGCATATATGTGTACAAAGGGGGCTGAAAAATGGCTGCAATGTGGTGGCTTGCAACAATTGTTTTATTCCTGTTATTGATTACTAGTATTGTCTTTATTATTTATTCACTTAAGACTGCGATTCACACTGAAGATGCTATAAATATAGATCCGCTCCCAAATGCGGAGAATCCGGATCTCGAAGATGAAAAATAGCCCTGCGCCTAGTGCGCGGGCTATTTTTTTATTTTAAAAGATTCACCGATTCACGTGTAAAAGCAGGCAGATCATCAGGCGTGCGGCTTGTCACAAGCTGATCTCCGCATACGACAACCTCTTTATTATGGAAATTTGCACCGGCATTCTTTAAATCAACGGCAATTGATTTATACCCTGTTACATCTCTCCCATTAAGCGTTTCTGCTGTAATGAGCAGCTGAGGACCATGACAAATAGCAAAGACCGGTTTGTTATCATCCATGAATTTTTTCGTGAATGTGACAAACTTATCATCAGCGCGCAGGATATCTGGTGAAAAACCTCCTGGAATAAACAGCGCATTAAAGTCATCCGCATTTACTTCATCAATCGATGCATCTGCCTTGATTGTTTCCTGTCCTTGTTTCCCTTTTACTGTTTTGCCTTTTTCATTTTCGATAACAGTCAATTGGTGAAAAGCTTCTTGATAAGCTTTTGCAGGCTCCGTATATTCAGAGTCCTCAAAATGATCCTTTACAACGACAGCAATTTTTTTAATTAATATTTTTAAATCTATCCTTTGTAAAAGAAACAAAACACAAGACGGTATAGATGCTCTTGTCGAATTATGAAGGCTGCTAGTTTCAAGAATGAAATTTTTTATAGATATACAAGTTCTTTTTAACTACGAACCATTTTCAAAAAACAAAAAAATCTTCAATAACTGTCATTTATATCCATTAAAAGTCGGTAAATGTAAATACAAAGTTTTGATAATCTTTACTTTATTTTAACAATAAATGACAAAATACTCATGGATTTATAGTCGAAATATTTATAAAATTTAAATGTTGTGAAAAATACTGAAAGGTGGATATTTGTGAAAAGAAAAATAAGCAATACGTTTGGCAAGAAATTATTCAATTCATTTGCTGCTTTCCTTGTTTTACTCAGTGTTCTCCCCTTCCCGGCATTAAATACAGCTGCTGAGGAGCTTCCCTCAATTGATCTGCGTTTGATGGAAACAACCGATATTCATGCCCACATTATGGACTATGACTACTATTCAGATAAAGAAACGGCGAGCTACGGATTAGCCCGTACAGCTGTTTTAATTGATGATTACAGAAAAAGTGCAAAAAACAGTATTTTAGTAGATAACGGAGATCTTATTCAAGGAAATCCGCTGGGTGAATATGTTTATAAAAATTTAGGTGCTGATATAGCAGCCGGCACGAAAACAAATCCGATTTTCGACGCAATGAACACCCTTCAGTATGATGCAGGCACGCTTGGAAATCATGAGTTCAATTATGGATTAGACTATCTTAACGGCTCTCTCAAAGGGACAAACTTCCCTGTGGTAAGTGCAAACATTTTTGATGCTCAAACTGACAAGCCTTATTTCAAACAATACGATATTAAAGAAAAAGAACTTATTGATAATACCGGCAATAAGCATACCGTTAAAATTGGATACACCGGCTTCGTCCCTCCCCAAATCAACGTTTGGGACAAGAAGCATCTTGAAGGAAAAGTTGTCACAAAAGACATAGTTGAAATAGCCAAAACGGTCATACCTGAAATGAAGGCAAAAGGTGCAGACTTGATTGTTGTCATGGCTCACACTGGAATAGAGACCGCTTCGCAGGCTGCAGGATCTGAAAATATGGTCTTTGATTTGGCTAAAGAAGTACCAGGCATTGATGCAATCGTATCAGGTCATCAGCATGGTCTTTTCCCCGGAGACAAAAAGTACAATGGAATTGCAGAAATCGACAATGCTAAAGGGACAGTAAATGGCGTGCCCGTAGTCATGCCTAAAAACTGGGGAAGCCACTTAGGTATAATCGATTTGGAATTAGGCCAAAAAGACGGAAAATGGACGGTTACTGATTCTCAGTCAACTCCAGCTCCAATCACTTCTGTCACAACTAAAGATGAAGAAATCGTAAAATCAATCAAATCAACTCACGAAAGCACTCTTAACTATGTAAGAAAAGCAGTAGGAACAACAGAAGCACCCATTAACAGCTTCTTTGCTTTAGTGCAGGATGATCCTTCAGTGCAGATTGTGAACGATGCTCAAACATGGTATGCGAAAAAAATCGCTGCCGAAAATCCTAAGTTACAGGGGCTGCCGATCCTTTCCGCTGCTGCACCGTTTAAAGCCGGCGGACGCAACGGTGCTGACTATTACACAAATATTGCAAAAGGCGATTTAGCCATCAAAAATATCGGTGATTTATATCTTTACGACAATACCGTGCAGATCATAAAGCTGAACGGACCTCAAGTAAAGGAATGGCTAGAGATGTCTGCCGGACAATTTAATCAGATTGATCCTGCAAAAACAGGCGAACAGCCATTGCTTGATGCAAACTTCAGATCTTATAACTTTGACGTCATTGACGGCGTTACCTATCAAATTGATGTAACAAAGCCCGCTAAATACTCGGCCGATGGAAAAGTGATAAACGCTGATTCAAGCAGAATCGTTAACTTCCAATATGAAGGCAAGGAAGTCAGCCCAGAGCAAGAGTTTTTAATTGTCACTAATAACTACCGTGCTTCCGGAGGCGGCGGATTCCCTAACATGAAGCCAGAAAATATTGCGTACATTTCAGCAGATGAAAACCGTCAGGCCTTAATGAACTATATTACAGAAGAACAGACAATCAACCCTTCTGCTGACGGAAACTGGTCCATTGCTCCAATTAAGGGAGATGCTGAAGTTGTATTTGAATCAACTCCGGCTGCAAAGGATTTTGCCGATAAAACGGAAAATATCCGATATGCAGGAGAAGCAGCTGATGGGTTTGCAAAGTATTCCCTTGATTTAAAAGGCGCCGTAGTCACGCCTCCTTCCGACAGCTGGAAATTAACTGTTATGCATACAAACGACACACATGCACATCTTGATGACGTCGCCCGACGTGCTGCAAAGGTAAAAGAAATTCGTGCACAAGAGGAAAACAGCATTTTATTAGACGCCGGCGATGTATTCTCTGGAGATTTATATTTTACTAGATGGAACGGACTTGCCGATGTCGAATTTATGAACATGATGCAATATGACGCAATGACGTTTGGAAATCATGAGTTTGACAAAGGACCTGAGGTATTAAGAGCTTTTATTGAAAAAGCGAAGTTCCCGATTGTCAGTTCCAATGTAGATGTAGGCAACGAACCAAAATTGAGTGATTTAGTAAAAGATCCTAAAGACTTTCCTTTGAAAAAAGAAGGTGTTATCTATCCGTACATCATTCTTGATGTGAATGGGGAGAAGGTTGCTCTCTACGGTCTGACAACAGAAGATACGCCTGAAGCTTCAAGCCCTGGTGAAAACATTGTATTCAATGATGCTATCAAAGCATCTGAAGCAACAATAAAAACCATTACAGAAACAGAAAAAGTCGAGAAGGTAATTGCTCTTACTCACCTTGGATACGAGAAAGACCTTGAGCTTGCTGAAAAAGTTGAAGGAATTGATGTGATTATCGGCGGCCACACACATACACTAGTCGATACATTAAAAGTCGTAGATGAGGATGAAACGCCTACGATTGTTGCCCAAGTGCAGGATTACGGCAAGTTCCTCGGTAAACTTGATGTTGCCTTTAACAAAGATGGTTTAGTCGTTCCTGCTGAATCAAGTACAGAACTGATTGCCATCGATGAAACAATAGCAGAAGATCCTGAAGCAAAAGCATTGTTGGATGGCTACAAAGAAGAGATTAACAGCTTTAAAGATAAAGTAGTCGGACATACAAAAGCTGCTCTGGACGGGAAACGCGAAAACGTCCGTTCAAAAGAAACAAACCTTGGAAACCTGATAGCTGATGGAATGCTTGCAAAAGCGAAAGAAGCAAAAGGTGCTCAGCTCGCGATTACAAACGGCGGAGGAATCCGTGAATCCATCAACGAAGGTGATATTACTCTCGGAGAAGTATTGACGGTCATGCCTTTCGGAAATACATTATTTGTTCTTGATGTAACAGGGGAGCAAATTGTCGAAGCACTTGAGCACGGAGTAAGTGCGGCAGAAGAAGGAAAAGGACAGTTCCCTCAAGTTGCAGGAGTTAAGTTCTCTTTCTCTAAAGGTCTTCCTGCAGGAGAGAGAATAATGGATGTTCAAGTCGAGAATGAAGATGGAACCTTCTCTGCTATAGAGCTGGAAAAATCATACCGTATTGCAACAAATGGATTTATGGGTGCCGGCGGTGACGGATATGATGTCTTTAAGGAAGCCTCCTATGCTGAAGATCTTTTCTTCGTAGATTATGAAGTGTTCCTTGAGCAGCTTGAAGCAGAAAAATCCGTTCAGCCAGAAATTGAAGGACGCATTATGGAATATTTCACACCTTCAGTTGATGTTCAAGATAATAAAGCAACGATTACATTTGATGATACTTTTATTCCGTATGTTGAACATACAAATGAAGTCCTGATCGACCTTTTCGGAACATCTGAATTTGATGCAGTAGAACTGCAGTTCACAAACAGCCAAATCGCAGCATTAAAAGCGAAAGAATCCAGTCTGTCTTTCAATAATGAAGCTGTCGGACTTGATATTCCGCTTTCAAATCTTGAAGAAAAAGAAACCAGTATTTCATTTGCAAAAACGGAAGAAATCGAAGATGCATTAACAGACACATATGACTTTACGCTTACACAAGATGGACAAGCTCTGACTAAATTCAAAGAGGAAGCGGCAATTGCCTTCTTCGTTGAAAATGCTGAAAATCCTCAAGTCTATTATGTGGACCGTGAAAAAGAAAAACTTACAAAACTGGATGGAGTCTATGAAGACGGTGCTGTTTATGGGTATACAAGCCATTTCAGCGAGTTTACTGTATTAGAATCAGCTGATGCAAACGGTCCTGGCAATGGTTCCGGGAATGGAAATAACCCGGGCAGCGGCCCAGGACATGGAAACAGCCCTGACAAAGGCAATCACAATAACGGAGGAAACGGACTTCCTCACACAGCAACAAGCTCATTCAATATTATCCTGACAGGCTTAAGCATTTTGCTTGCAGGAAGCATTTTTTACTTCATTCAAAGACGACGGTTAGGGAATAAATAATGAAGAAAAGCCCCTTCTCAAAACGAGAAGGGGTATTTTTATGGAGTAAATTGCTGAAAGACCCTTCTGATCAGTCTCAACCTTATATCATCTCCGCTGCACTCTCTTTATACTTTTCTATAGTTGAAATAAACTCCAGAACCTTTCTCTCATATCCTTTAGGATCTGTTAAAAAAGCCTGGGCATGCCCTGCTTTTGGAACTAAATACAGCTGCTTTATTCCCTTTTTCAAATGATACATATCAAGCGTCATTTTCATCGGGATAAAATGATCTTCTTTTCCATGAATAAAAAGAATCGGTGTTTTCGTATGTTCAAGGTCCCTGGCAGGCTTTATTTCTTCAAATCCCCAGCCATAGCGAAGCTTTGTTACAATACTGGTCCAGGAGATCAGCGGGTAAAACTTAACTTTAAAATCAATTCTGAGCCTTGTTTTCAGCAATTCTGTCAGATCGCTGAATGCACAATCAGCGATGCAAAATGCGACTCTTGGATCTTTTTTTACATATTGCAGGGCAGAAGCTGCTCCAAGTGATTCCCCAAGAATCCCTACAAAAGCATCCTTCCCCAATTTTTCATGAAGGCAGTCCACCCATGCTTTTAAGTCATCACTTTCATAATAGCCGAAAGATGTGTGATCTCCTCCGCTCAAACCATGAAAACGGTGATCGCATAGGAGCACGTGATATCCCCTTTTTTGAAACATTTCTACATATTTGAAGCTCCCGAACAGAGACCAGGTAATTCCATGTGCGATAATGATGGCTTTTTTGCTCTCTGATACAGGAAACCACATTCCGTGAATTTGATAGCCATGAAAAGAGTCGATAAACCATTCTTCTTTTTGAGCGCTTTCAAAAATATCAGTATTGATTTCACCGCTCTCTACTCCAAGCAAATACGTTTTTTCGTATGCCACTTTTCTAGGAATGGTAATCATGCAGCTGAAAAAGCAGGACACAGCGAGGATAGCTAAAAAAACGGCGAGTATGGAACAAACAATAATCCACATGGAATCACCTTCACTTCCCTTTTTCCCATCATATTATTCCCTTCCATCATAGGTGAAAAATGTAAAGCTGCTATTTTAAGTTCTGTAAAAGTTTTTTAAATTATGCAGAGCATTTTGAAACTTTGGTGTCTGTGAATGCTAACAGTACAATGACAGATTGAATGAGGTGTGGAAAATGAAGCAAAAAATTGTCGTGATCGGAGGGGGAATCGGAGAGCTGGCAACTGCTGCATTGCCAGCAATGAATCAGATCGATGTGGCAGTGCTCGAAGCCTGTAATGATTTGGGCAAATGTGCAGGAAAATTCCAGCGACGTGAACCATACCATTCAGAGCTAAGGCCGCATATCCGGAATAAGGATTAGCGTCCTTTTTGCGTAAAAGGGCCATATTTGTTGAATAAGAGAAGGGATTAATCGTAAGTAAATCGAAGTAATTCAGAAGATGTTATTTAGTTGAGTTTGAGTATCAAGATATACTGCTCAAATTAAGGGAGGAAATCGATTATGAGTGATACACAGACATTACGAGGACTCACCACAGTTAGTTTTTGGACGGATGATCTAGCAGCGGCAAAGAAGTGGTACACCGAGCTATTGGGCATCGAACCATACTTCGAACGTCCAGGATATGCCGAGTTTCGCATCGGCGACTACCAGCACGAGCTGGGCCTGATCGATAGCAGTTACGCGCCCGATGGATCAGCGACCGGCCCGGCCGGTGCTGTAGTGTACTGGCACGTCGACGATGTAACAGCAACTTTCAAGAAGCTGCTGTCTATGGGAGCGAAAGAGTACGAGGCACCCACAGAGCGCGGCGAGGGGTTCATCACTGCTTCCGTGGTCGATCCTTTTGGGAACATCCTAGGCATTATGTACAATCAGCACTATTTGGAGGTTCTGGGTTCGACCAGAAAAGTGTGACCCTAGCCGTCGGCATTCAAAGTTAACTGAGTCTTGGAAAGCAGCACTGTGGGGTGTAGCAATTATCTGTGCAGCGGCTGTCTCAATTAATATTATGCTTATCCTAACTGTTCGGTATTCAACTACTATTAATCGACAAAGTTGCAACACAAACGAAATTCAACACTAAGAGCTTACTAGATGGTTCAAACGCATCATTAGATTTCCAAGTTGGAGCTAATGCTGGTGAGACAATCACTCTGAACTTGACTGATAATAGAGCAGTTACTTTAGGAGTAGATATGAGCGCAACAGACCTTGCAGTATTAGACGGAGATAGCGCTACTGCACAAGCTAATTTAACTAAAATTCAAAATGCTATTAACACTGTTTCTGAAGACCGCTCTAACTTAGGAGCTGTTCAAAACCGTTTAGAGCATACTATCAACAACCTTGGAACAACATCTGAAAACTTAACTGCTGCTGAATCTCGTATCAGAGATACTGACATGGCTAAGACTATGATGGAGCAAACGAAGAACTCTATCCTTGCTCAAGCTTCTCAAGCTATGCTAGCTCAAGCAAACCAGGCTCCGCAGGGCGTTCTTCAATTACTACGTTAATAAATGAAAGAGCAGCTAAATGGCTGCTCTTTTTTTAATATTATTTTTTTCTGGTTGTTATAAAACTATGTATAGTGCCATCAGCTTCTCCATATTTTTCGGTCATGTAGGCGGCCACTTCATTTAGTTTATTCATGCTTTTATCATTCAAGAGTTCCTTTAATCCTTCGTTAAACATTTGTAGTTCTTCATTGGTCAATGAGTGACCATTCCAAGAAAAATCATTAATCTGGTCCAATAAGATCCTCCTTTAACCTTGTTAGATCTTATCTTATCGTATTATGACTTTTCTGTAGAATGGCATCAATATTTCATATATTTATAAAATTATATGTTTTTAATGTTTTAATACTACAATAGTTGCAGCTGGACTTACATTTCCTGCGCCGTCTTTAGCTGTAATCGTTAATTTCGCACCTGCTTTTTGAACAGGTATAGTAACAGAAAAAGAACCACTAGATGGTGTCTTTCCCGTTCCTAGCACTGTATTTCCGTTTTTAACCGTAATTGTAGAGTTAAACTCTGCCTTGCCGGTTACAACTTTATCATTATTATCTACCTTGTTAACAGATGGTTTACTAGGTGCAATAACATCTCCAACTGTTACTGATGCACCTGAGCTTACATTCCCTGCGCCATCTTTAGCTGTGATGGTTAATTTTGCACCTGCTCCTTGAACAGGTATAGTAACGGAAAAAGAACCGTTAGATGGTGTCTTAGCTGATCCAAGTACTGTATTGCCTCTTTTAACTGTAACTGTAGAGTTAGCCTCTGCCTTGCCTGTTACAACTTTGTCATTATTATCAACTTTGTTAACAGTTGGCTTACTTGGAGCAACAACATCTACAACAGTTACTGACACACTTGCACTCACATTTCCTGCCTTATCTTTAGCTGTGATTGTCAATTTTGTGCCGGCTTTTTGAACAGCAATATTAACTGAAAAATTCCCATTAGATGCAGCTTTAGCAGAACCTACTACTGTATTTCCATTTTTAACTGTAATCGTTGCACCAGATTCACCCTTGCCGGTAACAACTTTGTCATTATTGTCTACCTTGTTAACAGTAGGCTTGTTTGGAACCACATTGTCAACGAATGCAGTTGCGAGTGCATATAAATCTTCTTCTGTATTGTCATCATAGTAATCGTTATCATTGTCGAAAACGCCTACGTAGTATGTGCCACCCTTAGCCTGGTATGCCTGGTACTCAACTCCATCTTCATATTCAGAACCTAAATATACTAATTTATCATTCTCAACAAAATCTTTTTGCACAGCAGCAAAAGCTAGATCAATAGCATAGGAGTTAGTAGCCCCAGCCACTAATAACATGCCATTTTGCGGTACTACGACTTTGTGAAAATCTACATCATACAAAGGAAGCAATTGTCCTATAGTTGGTTTTTCATACGATGAAGCATTTGCAGTATTAAAAGTATCATTGTATTCTTTTTCAAGTACATACTCTTCATCGCTGGCAGCGGCGCTACTCATAACTCCCATTTTATTTAAACTTTTTGTTAAATAGGACTGAGAGCCTTTTGTTTCTTTTTCAAGTTGATTAAACGTGTGAGAATCAATGATGCCTTTTTTAAGTGGTTTTTCAACTTGACGTTCAATACTCTTCTTTGACAGTTCATACTCGTTTCCTTCAGCCTTTACAGCACCTACAGACAATGATGAAGCTAATAGACCTACAGCCACTAATGAAATAATACCTTTTTTGCGCACAATTTACCTCTCCCTTATTCGTTATTAAGAACATTCTAATAGTACAATAAAACGCTTAATATTACCATCTAATAATTCTAATTACCTACGAAATAGTTTTTCTTCATGTTTCTTAGCATTTCAGATAGCAATAAAAAACAGGAGACCTTTAAGTTAAGATCGCCTGTTACACGGCAATAGCCTTACCTGCTCATTACTAAGGAACCAACTAAATCTTCAACTCAAGAATCACATACTTAACTTCGATATCTAAATTTCTACGTAATTCAGCTGGGATTACAATTCTCCTTAACTTTTCAATTTTTCTAAACATTCCGGTTGATTTCATTGTTGTCTCCTAGAATTTACTTTTATCTAGATACATTCAACTGCATATTTTATCAGTTTATTTTGCAGTCTTTTTATCAGTCTTCTGCCAATCAAACTCAGCATTTTTACTTATTAAAAAAGCCAGGCATAAGCCTGACTTTTTAATGTCCTCTTCTCGCAAAATCAACAAATCTAAATTTATCAAGTCTGTGGCGTGATTCTGTGTACTGAAACAGACTTGTATCTTCCAGATAAACGTGATTTTTCACAACGACAATATGCTGGAAATTTTTTAAATCCAAGTACTGATAATCTTCCTCTGTGCACTCTTCTACAACAATTTCTTTTTTTGCAAAGCTGATCTTTAATTTCAATTCTTCTTCAATATAGCGATAGATCGAGTCCTCGCATATTTCCTTTGTTAAAAAAGGAATGTACCTGCGATTGAGATAATCCTTATCAAGGATGATGTTCTCGCCGTCAATTTTTCTTGAGCGTACAACCTCCCAGACTTCGTCACGTGCACCGAGGTTCAGCTGCTGCATGATAAAATTGCCTGGCTTGATCAGGCCGAATTTTTCAACTGCTGTTTGAGAAGTTCTTCCTAAGTTCTTCGAAAGCTCCTTGAAACTGACGAGTCCTGAAACAGGGAAGCTCATTTTCGTTACATCGAGAACAATTGATCCTTTACCTTTAACTTTTTGAATGTATCCATTTTGGGCAAGAAGATTAAGGGCCTTGCGAATCGTTTCCCTTGAAGTCTCATATTGTACGGCGAGCTCGTTTTCAGAAGGCAACGTTTCATTCACTTTAACAAGTCCTTGTTTAATCCTGTCTGATAACTCCTGAAATATTGCTAAATATTTATTGTTTGTTTTCATATTTAACCACCACTATTAGTTTACCATTACTTCTTAAGATGATAAACGATGGACTCAAACGGGCGCAATGTAACTTCTTTTAATGTCTGCGCAGAATCAGGATAGTTGGAGATAAGAATTTCACTGTTATATCCTTCTGCATCAATATGATCCGGCAAAGTAAATACTGTTTCCTTTTCATAGAAGTTGTTGATGACCAGCAGCTTCTCTCCATTACCGTTTCGCACATAAGCAAACAGCTGGCTGTGATCTTTAAGAATCAGTTCATAATCTCCGTAAGTGATTAAATCAATGTCTTTTCTAAGCTGAATCAATTTTTGATAGTGATAAAAAACAGAATTTTCATCCTGAAGAGCATTCTCGGCATTGATTTCCGGATAATTGCTTGCAGGTTTGATCCAAGGTGTTCCAGTTGTAAATCCGGCATGCTTGGAATCATTCCATTGAACAGGTGTACGTGAGTTATCTCTTGATTTGCTTTTTAAAATCTCAATAATCTCTTCTTCTGACTTCCCTGCATTTTTCAAAATTTCGAATGTATTCAGGCTTTCTACATCCCGATATTCATTGATGCTTTCGAATTTAGGATTAGTCATGCCAAACTCTTCCCCCTGATAAATATAAGGAGTTCCCTGCATCAGGTGTATCGTTGTCGCAAGCATTTTAGCGGACTCGATGCGGTATTCACCGTCATTTCCATATCTTGAAACAATCCGCGGCTGATCATGGTTGCACCAAAACAGTGCGTTCCAGCCCCCGCCTTTGTGCATTTCCACCTGCCATGTCGAAAGAATTTGCTTAAGTGCACCAAAATCAAAATCTGCCAGTGCCCATTTCTCTCCGTTCGGGTAATCCACTTTCAAATGATGAAAATTAAATGTCATACTAAGTTCTCTAGATTCCGGATTTGAATACTTAATACAGTTTTCGATCGTCGTAGAGGACATTTCCCCAACTGTCATGCTGTCATATTTCGAGAAAACTTCCTTGTTCATTTCTTTCATATATTCATGCACGCGCGGACCGTCTGTGTAAAACTTGCGGCCGTCGCCAGGAGCTGTGCTTCCGTCATCATCCGGAAAATCCTGATTTTTTGAAATGAGATTGATCACGTCAAGTCTAAAGCCGTCTACACCTTTTTCAAACCAGAACTGCATCATTTCATAAACTTTTCTGCGAACTTCTTCATTCTCCCAGTTCAAGTCAGCCTGAGTGACGTCAAACAGATGCAGATAGTATTCGCCTGTATTTTCATCCAGCTTCCACGCTGAACCGCCGAATTTTGAAATCCAGTTAGTCGGTTCAGATCCGTCTTCCTTTCCTTCTTTCCAAATATAGAAATCACGGTAAGGATTCTCTTTTGATGATTTTGCTTCCTTAAACCATGCGTGCTCAGTAGAAGTATGATTTACAACGATATCCATGATGATTTTAATCCCGCGATCGTGAGCCTCTTGTAAAAGAGATTCAAAATCCTCCATCGTTCCATATTCTTCGTGAATGGAATAGTAGTCGCTGATGTCATAACCGTTGTCTTTTTGAGGAGATTCATAAATTGGCGTCAGCCATACAACATCAACGCCGAGCTTTTTTAAGTAATCTAATTTTTCTATGATGCCCTGAATGTCGCCTACTCCGTTCCCATTCGTATCATTAAAGCTTTTCGGATAAATTTGATAAACCGCTGATTTTTTCCACCAAGGCTGTTTCATTTTCACATGCACCACCATCTTTTAGATTTAAACGGCAAAAAGGACAATAGCTTGTCCTTTTTGTTTATTATTTTTTCTTCCACTTGAACTTGGCAAATACATAAGTCAGTACGAATGGCACAACGATTGCGATGGCCATTCCGATAAAGAATGCGGTCCAGTATTCAGATTGAATGGATAAGAATCCAGGGATTCCCCCAACACCAATTGAGAATGCTTTTACATGATTGATTGTAATAAAGAGGCCTGCGATTGCAGAACCGATCATGGCAGCGATGAATGGATAGCGATATCTAAGATTCACACCAAACATAGCAGGCTCTGTAATACCAAGGTAAGCCGAGATTCCTGAAGTCAAAGCCAGACCTTTTTGTTTATCATCTTTCACAATTCGCATCATGGCAAATGCTGCTGAACCCTGTGCGATGTTCGATAATGCAAGCATCGGCCATAAGAATGTGCCTCCAGCACTTGCTACAAGCTGCAGGTCAACTGCAAGGAAAGTATGATGCATGCCTGTTACAACAAGCAGTGAGTATAAACCTCCATAGAGCAAACCGCCAAGAGCTTCAAAGTTATCAAAAATGGCAATAACACCGTCTGTAATAAAGTTTCCTGCTGCAAACGTAATTGGTCCAATTAAGATGAAAGCAGCAAAGCCAGTCACTAATAAGGTAATTGGGGCAACCACTAATAGCTTAATTGAATCAGGTACCCTTTTATTTAAAAAGACTTCAATTTTAGCGAGTAAATAAGAGGCAAACAGAACAGGAAGAACTTGCCCTTGATAGCCGATCTTTTCAATCTCAAGGCCGAATAAGTTCCACACCGGAACCTCCCCTTTAGCCTGAGCTTCACCATATGCCCAAGCATTCAGAAGATCCGGATGCACGAGGATTAAACCAAGAACAATCCCAAGAAGCGGACTTCCTCCAAAGCGTTTCACAGCCGACCAGCCGATTAGAGCTGGGAGGAATGTAAAAGCTGTATTCGCAATCAAGTTGATAATGCCTGATAAATCTGCCCATTGCGGATAAACTTCAATCAGTGACTTATCATCAAAGAAAATCCCCGACCCGCTCAGAATATTATTTATTCCCATTAACAAACCAGCCGTTACGATAGCCGGCAAAATCGGAATAAAAATATCAGCCAGCATTTTAACGGCTTTTTGAAGAGGATTCAAATTGCTTGAAGCTGCATCTTTTACATCTTCTTTTGAAGACTCGCCCATTCCCGTTTGATCTGCCATTTCCTTGTAAACTTTATCAACAAGACCTTGTCCAATCACTACCTGGAATTGGCCATTTGTTGAAAAAGAGCCTTTAACCATATCAATCTGTTCCAGTTTTTCTTTATCCACTTTGCTTTCATCTTTCAAAGCAAATCGTAAACGAGTGACACAGTGTGTAGCTGCTGCAATGTTGTCCTTTCCGCCGACAGCATCGACGATATCGCGGACTTCCTGTTTGTTCACACTCATCTATTTCAACCTCCCGTAATCGTTTTCATCAATAACCTAGTATCGCCTAAAAGAGTTAGCAATCTATATTCTCTCACATTCCTGTATATACAAGTTACATCCATATTGTATTCCTGTATATACATGTTGTCAACAAAAAAGAGTAATCGTTTTCATTTTTCTGACTGCTTATCCTGTTATACGCTATTACCAAGTCCTTCCGTTTTTGTCATTCGTAAATCTTGTGTTCACACTTCATTTATCCATACCCTCTAACTCCTGCAAAAAAGCACTCTATTTAATATTTTTTGAGGCTGCAGTGCATGATTGATTTAAAATAGGCTTGCCCTTTTTCTGACCGCTAATAGAAGATTTATGACTGCCCAAACCCATTTTCCTCAAACAAAAAAACACTCCCTATTTATAATGGGTTCCGATTAGGGAGAAAAAACAGCAAATAGCACTAGAAATAGCAGGCTAATTCGCATATGAATTAGACCTGCTTTTTTTTCTTGTTATATCAACGTTTCGAGGTAATTTTAATCGTTTTTAACCACTTAATTAGCATAGGAATTAGCAAGAGGACAAGCCATTGGCCAGTGGGTTTTTAGTATGCTGATTAGGGTAATAATTTGCTTGCCAATGCAGCTTATTTCGCATAAGAAAATAGCCATCTGAACCTCTTTCTTATGTGAAAATGGTTATTCAGCAATCGGGCAAAGGTTAAATGAGGATATGAAAAAAAACTCCAGTAAAGCAAGGTTTATTATAAAAGCTTTTTAACAACTTAACCTTTTTCTTTGCTCCTCCTAAATTATAGGAGGGGGTTTTTTGTCTCTAAGATAAGGGGATCTTATCAGACTCAAGTCTTGCTTCATGAAAGATAATTTGAGAACGGAATATTTGTTTAAGATGAAAATATTACGACTTAAAACACATATTGTGTTATAGAGTTGACATGAAATTATATTCTACATATACTGTTAATTACATATTACTGTTAATGACAGTATGATGTTAACAACAGTATGATCTTAATAGCGGTAAATGTTTTTTAAATACAGTATCAAATCTAAGGAGGTTCAATGTTATGAAACATACAGGGAGACATACAGGTGCATTTCTTTTATTATTTTTAACTGAAGGAGATTGTTATGGAGGGAAACTTCTACAAAAATGTGAGGAAGAGCTACCGGTCAATCCGATTGATAGTGCAATTATATATCGCACACTAAAAAAATTAGAAACAGAAGGTGCTGTAGAGTCTTATTTGGATACAACCGATCGAGATAAACCGATAAGGATGTACAAGATTACTGTAGCTGGAAAACGAAAATTAGAAGAGTTTCAAATAGATATTGAGGTAAAAATGAAAAATTTATCATTTTTCATAAAAAAATATAAAGAATTGAAAAAGAAGCCTAATCATGATTAATGGGGCTATTCTTTACGCTATAGCTATCATTCTTACTATAATTTCTTTTTCAAAAAATAAAAATAAAACGAAAGATGCTCTATTAAAGTCATGGAAAATGTTTAGCAATATTATGCCTGACGTGTTAGCAATTATGCTTTTTGTAGGATTATCACTTTCAATATTAACGCCATCTTTAATTTCTTCAATAATTGGAGAGAAATCCGGATTTATTGGTATTGTTTACTCTACAATAATAGGTTCTGTTTCACTAATACCAAGCTTTGTTGTATTCCCACTTGGAGCTACATTAGTCCAAAATGGTGCAGGTCTCCCTCAAGTAGCTGCATTAATGTCGTCATTTATGTCTGTTGGAATCGTAACATTACCTATGGAACAAAAAATATTTGGGCGAAGCTTCGCTTATGCTCGTAATGTTGCTGCAGTATTAATGTCTGTCATATTTGCTTTTATTATTTGGGTGGTGATGAGATGAAAATTTTAAGAAAATATTGTTTCTTTTTCATTTTATTAATTGGGCTCATTATACTTACTTTTATAAACCATTCGATAGGATGGAAGGCAACTCAATTAACTGGAAAAAGCATTTTAGATATGCTTTTTCTGCTCCCCCCTGTCTTAATATTTGTAGGTTTACTTGACAAATGGGTAGAGAAAGAAACATTAATTAGATATATGGGGAAAAACTCTGGCTTCTATGGCATTTTTTTCGCTCTATTTTTAGGAGTAATTGCTGCTGGTCCATTATATGTTGCTTTTCCCATAGCGGTAATTTTTCTAAAAAAAGGAGCAAGTTTACGGTATGTTGTATTCTTTATAGGGGTTTGGTCAACTGCAAAATTACCAGTTGTTGTATATGAATTGGCTTCATTTGGAGTTAAGTTTACACTTATTCATATTTGTTTTGGTCTAATGTTCTCCTATTTCTTGGGTGTTATTTTTGAGAAAATTTATGCCCCTCAACAATTGATGAATTATGATATAACAGAAGACGTATAAAAATTAGATTATTAAGCAGTGATCAAGTAAAGTAGGATTAAAAGTAAAGAACTGAACCGAAACAAACAAAAATATTCCACAATCGGGGGCTTTAATGGAGTAACTTTTAAAAAATGTTATAAACTCAGTTCGAATAAGGACTGAGTTTTCTTGCGTGCAAAAAAACACCGCTAAAAGCAGTGCGATTTAATTTGCGAATCTTGGTGTTATTTCTAGTGCTAAATAGGGTGTGATTTTGAGATTTCCCTCCCAAAACGGAACCCCTTACCCTATTTATCGTGGTTTTAAATCAGTCTCCTTTCACAAATCGAATTTCAATTGTTCATGATCAGAGGACTTTGAAGGACGTTCTGATATACCCGGCTTCCTTGCAGCCTGATTCGCTTTTTTAATATCTACTATTGGCGCCTGATAATCCAAGCGAAAAAAACCGGGATAATGCCAAGGCTCATGGATATGTTTAGCAGGAACATTCGAAAGACCTGGTAAGTATCTCTTAATAAAAACCCCGTCTGGATCTTCTTTTTTTCCTATTTTCACTGGATCCTGCACTTTCTCCGGCATCTTTTGAATCTGGTGAACATGAATGATGGGCTCATAGTCCAGAAAAAGGGAAGCTAGCGCATCCGAACACTTTTGCACGTTCAGGGAAAGCGTATTGGCAGCAAAAGACGCGAGCATACCTCGATATTTTGAGGGGATCCACCCGGTTTTATGAAGACAAGTCATTGATGCATCTATCATGGGAATCCCAGTTTGCCCTTTAAACCATCTCAAAAACAAATCATCCCCTGCCCCTTTTTCATCCGGCAAAGGCTGCAATTCAAGGAGATTTTCCTGCTCCATCAGCTTCCACCTTTCCTTAAGCTGCTCCTGAAAAGATGTTAATTGTTTCACAAGAAACAAATTATCACAATTTTCTATCTTTATCGACGTTTTCTGGACAACTGCACGAAACGAAATATTTCCCCATGCCAAATATGGCGAAAGCCTGCTTGATGAAACAGTTGATTGAAGAAGGTTAGAACCATGCTCTTCGTATAAGTGAAATCGTTCCTCCAAAAAGGTTTCAAGCGTTTCAAGCGCCTGCTGTTCACCGCCCTGCTGGCCAAATCTGATTGGTTCCCCACTGACAGGAAAAGATTTAAGTTTTTCCGACCCAATGAAAAAGCTTTCTGGAATGGTTTTTGGTACTTCGACATGCTCAGGGCGGCTAAAAGGCTCACTTCGACAAAAAACGTTCCATCTTTCCTGAAGTTTTCTTCCGCTGTTTTTTTCATTAATGGGATACTCCAAAAACCTGAGACCTCTATCATTCATCCATTCTCTCACTCTTGCATTCCTGTCATGTACACGTGGCCCTGCCTTTTCTTCATGAGCATACAAAGTGAATGGGCCATATGTTTTAAAGAGTGCAGAAAGCGCCTCTTCCATCTCCCCCATATAGGTGAATAATCTGCCGCCCCTATCTTCCAAAGCACCCTGCAGTTCCTCTAAGCTTTCCCGGACAAACTGAAAGTGCCTTGCAGAATAGTCTTCTCCAGACCATAAAGATGGTTCGGCTGCATACAGCGGGAGAACTTCCCCATATAGAGCTGCGTCAGCAAGCGGCTTATGATCAGCTATTCGTAAATCACGTTTAAACCAGACAACGTTCATGAGAATCACTCCATCATCGATGTCTATTAGGACCATTTCGAATAAATCTTATCTTTATAAAAAGCAGAGGCTCTTGAACTGAAGGTATTTCTTTTCTTTAGAACCTTATCAAGCTGAAATGCTTTCTCGTTCAGCTGCACCTGCAGCTTTTCTTTCTCCATTTCATCCGGACATTGGGCAATCAGCTGCTCTAACGTATGAATCACTTTTTTCAGCTCGATGTCTTCATCCATCATGTTCGCATTTTTCATCATTTTATAGGACATTCGGAGTTCAGGCGGAATATGGGACAAATCTTCAAGCTCAAGAGGCTTTCCCATACCGGGAAGCTGTTTAAACTCGCCATCTTTTATCGCCTGTTTAATTTTATCTTCTGAAAGAATCGTGAAAAAATCCATTTTTCTCCCTCCATTAAAAATCCTTCTCTTACTTAGGTTATACAATCAGCTGCGTTATTCCTTCTTAAAATATAGATGTTTCATGATAAAGAATCAAACAAACGTTCTACATCCAGGCAGTTTAGCATATAGTTTAGAATCACACGAAAAACGGAGGCATCCAAATGAGCGATTCAAAAACCTTTCAAATTCCTGAGGAAATGGTTGCACGATATGCTTCATTGAATGAAAAGGCGAAAGGGATTGAAGAGGAACTTGCAGAGATGAAAAAAATCTTCAATTCCTTTTTTGATCATGCGCACGGAAAGCTCTGCAAAGGGGAAGAGAGAATCGGTGATTATAAGATTCAGAGGCAGATCCGGCATTCAGAACAATATCATCCTGAGAAAACAGTAAAGGTTTTAGAAGACTTAAATTTAACTGATTGTATTATTTCAGTAAAACAGCCTGACAAGCAAAAAATTGATGCCGCCCTTACACTTGGAATGATTTCCGAAGAGGAATTAAAAGACTGTCTAATTAGAAAAAGCTCTCAGGCTATTGTCGTTAAGCCAATTAAATAAGGACATAAGATAAAAGAATATCAACCATTCTTTAATAAAAAATCCGCTTCCAGATAGAAAGGAAGCGGATTTTTTATTTAAACATACTGCCGCAAATTTGATAGCAGGATTTAAAAACCGGCGGATCGAATTCAACCAAATATGGACCTTCGCCTTTCTTCGCAAGCATTTGCTGAACCGTGCCCGCTCCGGATGCTTCTGTAAAAATGAGCTGAAAGGATGGAAGCTTGATGGCATAGCTTCTTGCCCGCCACTCATCATTCACCGTTTCCTCTCCCCTTGGCAAATCAAAGTATTTTCTCCATTTGGTAACGGCGGAATTTAAATCTTTTACGATATAATGGACGGCTGAAATAGATACGTCCAGGTTTTGAGCGCCCAAAGCACCGTTCTTATGCAAGTCTTGCTTCCGTTCATCATCTGTCTGGTTCCATTGGATAAAAAAAGGCAGCGGACAGCCTTCATCGCTTTGTTGAATAAAGAGCATTTTCCATTCTAATAAGCTGCCATCCTCTCTTTTTCTGCTGGCATCAATGACTTCTCCTGTCTCAAGCCCCTTTACTTCAAGCTGCTGTTTCACTTCTTCAATCCGGTCAGTCCGGATTGCAAGCTGCCCCAAGCCTTCAGCACGCTGCTTTAACAGCCTGAGAATAAGCGGATTATTTGCCGCATTTGCTTTCTTGCGGTCTTCAACAGCAAGAAACTCCAAGTAGGCCAGATCGCTGAAATAACATAGGCTGTTGTGAGACCCCCAGTTTTCATGACGTCCGCCCATAACAGCATGTAAATCCTGTTTTATGAACATATTTGCGGCTTCAAGTGGATGCCTGTCAACAAAATGAACGATGTGATCAAGTTTGAATTCCATAGATTCACTCCTTTCTTCAAGCTGGTGATTCTCTCTATTATTCTATAAATATATCCAAAACGGTCTGTCATTAAAACCTATCATCTCTTAAAGGGATTCACAAGCATGAATACGTTGCTCTTCTATTCAGCTGAGGGGTATCATAGAGAAGGTGGATTTTGAAAAAGCGAGGATAGCAGCATGAGACTTAGGGATTGGGACCGAAATTTAAAAATACGCTTATTTGGCGAAGCATTGATGAATATTACATATTGGATGTTTTTCCCCTTTTTGACAATTTATTTTGCTGAGGAATTCGGGAAGGAGCAGGCGGGATTTCTGCTTGTGTTTTCGCAGATTTTTTCTGTTATGGCGAACTTAATGGGAGGCTACTGCGCGGACCGGTTCGGAAGGAAGAAAATGATGGTGCTGTCTGCTGTTGGTCAGGGACTGTCATTTCTTACGTTTGCTCTTTCCGTTTCCCCATGGTTTGAAGCTCCGCTTCTTGGTTTTTTCTGCTTTGCGCTTGCAGGAGTTTTCGGATCATTTTATTGGCCGGCAAGTCAGGCCATGATTGCAGATGTCGTAGAAGAAAAAGACCGAAGCAATGTGTTTGCCGTCTTCTACACGTCCATTAACCTGGCCGTCGTCATTGGTCCGATTTTGGGTGCTATTTTCTATGTGAATTATTTCTTTGAATTATTGGTGTTTGCAGGGTTCGTTTGTTTCTTGCTTGCAGGATTGCTTTTTCTATGGACGCGCGAAACTGCCCCTTTTGCCGGCAGCAAGCTTGGCAGCGGCTCCAAGTGGTATGAATTTCTTCTTCATCAGATTCGGGATTACAAGATTATTTTTAAGGATAAAGCATTCCTTCTTTATATTGGTGCAGGCGTGCTTGCAGCTCAAACCTTTATGCAGCTTGATATGCTGATTCCTGTGTATACAAAAGAAACCGTTCAGAATGAGCAGCTGTTCTCAATTGGAGATTGGTCCGTCACTCTCGGGGGTGAGCAGGCTTTCGGGTTTCTGCTTTCAGAAAATGGCTTGCTTGTAGCCATCCTGACAATTTCCGTAACTAAGTGGATGACGGCCTATAAAGAAAGGAACGTTTTTATTCTTTCCTCTATTTTATACGGAGTGTCGATCTTCCTCTTTGGACAGTTCAGCTTTATCTGGGGACTTATTTTTGCTATGGCGCTCTTTACATTTGCTGAACTGATGACGGCAGGTTTGCAGCAAAGCTTCGTCTCAAAGCTTGCTCCTGAACACATGCGAGGACAATATTTTGCCGCAGCCAGTCTTCGATATACCGTAGGGCGGACGATTGCCCCGCTTTCCATCCCGATGACGGTCTGGTTTGGTTTTCAATGGACGTTTGCCATTTTCGGGATCCTTGCATGCGTAAGTGCGCTGCTCTACTGGTTGATGTTTTCGGTTTATGATAAAAGAAGTACAGCTGGCACACGGTCATAAGTCCGTGTGCTTTTTACTGTTCTCTAAAGCCTTTTTTCAAAAGAGGATCTCAAGCTTTCTGACAATGCTTTTACTTCAAGGATTCTCATTTTAAGCAACCGGGAAACGGAAGTGCTTCAGCATCTTGCAAATGGATATTGTATGAAAGAAATGGCTTCATACATGAAGATCAGCGAATTTACCGTCAGGGATTACATAAGTGCCGTCATTCGAAAATTAGGGGTGAACCATCGCGCAGAGGCTGTGGCTGCCAGATTAAGAAAAGGAATGATACATTAAGCAGAAAAGCCCGCTGCATTTATTTGCATACGGGCTGATATTTTTATAGGGTCTTTTCTAAAAACTTCGTTGCTTTTCAAGTTGTTTTAAGTACGTTCAAATGTTATTTCAGAGTAAGTTTTGAGCGATTTTATTTAGAAAGGCAACACGAAACTTTACTGTTAGACGTGAATGAGTCTATTTATGAAAAACAACAATCTATGCGAACACAGCTTTTTATAAGAGTGGTCTTCTCATGCACTCATCCATTTCAAAGTCAAACTGCCGATAAAGCCCGTGAGCATCCTTTGTAGCTAATCCCATTTTAGTATGCAAAATGTCCGGATGTGCGATTATACATTCAACGAGCTTTTTTCCCAGGCCTTTTCCTCTGAATTCCTGATCAATGATTACGTCCATAATCCACGAGAAAACCGCCTGATCTGTAATGACTCTGGCAAAACCTATTTGCCTGCCATCTGGATCATACATTCCAAAGCACAAGGAGTGTTGGATGCTTTTTTCGATAATTTCTCTAGAGCGGCCTGCTGCCCAATACGCTTCGCTGAGCCAAGCTTCTATTTTTCCCATTTGAAGCAGCGTTTTGTCATCCGATACGATATATCCTTCATTCTCCCATTTCAACTGCATCATCTCCTTTGTATCACTTATATTTTGATTATAATAAGAAAACAACGGGAAAAGTCAGAAAAGGAGGCGATTTTACTATGAAAACATTACATATAATTGTAACTGGCAGGAAACTGACTCATCGAACACATTGAATGTGTTCTTTTTTAAGCAGTACTACTGTGATAGATGTTTACTTTCCATTTTGGTGCTTTTTCTTTCCATTTTCACCATTTTACTTGCCAATATCTGAAAAATACTTTCATAAATTAAACATTTACTTCCTTTTTTCCAGCGAACTCCTAATTCAGGCGTTACTTCTTCTCTCGAGTACAATTCAAATCAACAGGTGTCCGTGCATTATGCTCTTCTTCCATTTACCCGTTAGGAATCAACCGTAATTTTCTTTTGTTCAAACTAATCATTTTTTTCCTTATTTTTGAGCATATTAATGATGATTATATTTGAAAGCGAGATGGATAAAGGAATGCCTAAACAAGGTATGCAGAATAAGAATCAGACAAGAGATCAAATCGAGAAACAGGACCTAAGAAATGATGTTGAATCAGGAAACGAATATTCTATCGGCAATACAAGTTCACAGAGCCAAAAAAAAAGCGGACGTCAAGTAAATAAAAAATAGCTTTATTCTATTTTTAACGAAAACAAAAGAACGCACATTTTAGACAAATCAAATTGTGTGTTCTTTATTTAACCTTGATATTCAAAACCTTCTCAATTCGATTTATCATTTTTTAATGAAATGCCTCCGGTCCGTTTTCTCCCTTTGTTATTATCAAGGCTTTCAAGCAATAGCAATACATTTCTTTCTATAATTATTGCTGAATTCAATCTAAATAAAAGAACCTGAGTCCCGCAGAGACCTCAGGTTACTTGATAGCATTTTTTTTTACTGTCTGCTGCTTGACTCTATTTATATGTCCTACATTGATTTTTCAAAATGACAGTCTTTCAATGAAATTATTTTGGTCTTATGAAAAACCTTGTACCCTAACCATATCGCTAGAAACAATGGTAAACCAATGTAGGAGACTGCGACCCCGTACCAGTCAATACTGCCGTTTAAATACGCCTCGTAATTCTGTCCTGCAATGACAACTATGCAAAGGATAAATGAAAGAATCGGACCGAGCGGGAACCATTTTGCTTTGTATTTTAATTCGTTTAAGTCACCGCCCTGTGCTACGTACGCACGTCTAAAACGATAATGGCTAACGGCAATTCCAATCCAAGCAATGAATCCCGTTAATCCTGAAGCATTTAATAGCCATGTAAATACATGATCCCCAAAAACAGACGTTAAAAAAGCCAGCCCTCCAATTAATGTCGTGATTATCAAAGCATTCATCGGGATTCCCCTGTGGTTAACTTTTGCTAGAAACTTTGGAGCCTGATTATCTTTTGCCATCGACCATAACATCCTAGTTGATGCATAAAGCCCAGAGTTCCCTGCTGATAGTAAGGATGTTAAAACAACCGCATTCATGACAGAAGCCGCGAACGCAAGTCCTGCCCGTTCAAAAACGAGCGTGAAAGGGCTTACAGAAATGTTTTCTAAATCCCCGCTTAATAAACTTGGACTCGTATATGGAATTAACAAACCAAGTATTAAAATGGCTCCGATGTAAAACAATAAGATGCGCCAAAATACTTGGCGAATCGCATTTGGAACATTTTTTTCAGGATTCTCACTTTCTCCAGCAGCAATACCAACTAGTTCTGTACCTTGGAATGAAAATCCAGCGATAAGAAAGATACTGATGATCGATAAAAATCCTCCCTTGAAAGGAGCTTCACCCGTAGTAAAGTTTTTAAATCCAATCATTTCTCCGCCAAAAATCCCCAAGATTGTCAATAATCCAATAATGATAAAAACAATGATGGCCACGACTTTTATAAGGGCAAACCAATATTCTGATTCACCATAACTTCTAATGGATAGAGCGTTCAGAATAAAGATGAGTCCAAGGAACAATGCACTCCAAATAATGCTTGGCACTTCAGGCAGCCAGAATTTCATAATGATAGCTGCCGCAGCTATTTCCACTGCAAGGGTGACTGCCCAATTAAACCAATAATTCCAGCCAAGTGCAAAACCAAATGCGGGATCTACAAAGCGTGTAGCATAGGTAGAAAAGGATCCAGATACAGGCATATATGTCGCCATTTCCCCCAAGCTGGTCATAAGAAAATAAACCATAATTCCTATGCATGCATATGCAGTGAGAGATCCGCCAGGTCCTGCACTTTGGATGGTTGCACCACTTGCCAAAAATAAGCCAGTTCCGATAGAACCTCCAATTGCGATCATAGACATATGCCTTGCTTTCAATTTTCTTTTAACTGTCGGTTCTTGATTTTCAATGAGATTCATGTCCATTTGGTTCCCACCTACAATTCATTTGAATTTTAAATTTTCAGAAATAATAAAAGAGAATTGTCTTAACAGCAGATAGTAGAGTCCATATCCTATTCTAACTTAAGAACCTGATTCGTTCCACTGCCAAAACGGAAACTTTACTTTACTGGATTTTTAAGGAAACGGGGCTTAGACATCAAATCTCATAACTATATTTTTTTCTATCCGTCGGATGTAAATCAAAATCAAAAAGGGTTGATCTTCAATTTCTTTCAATGTCTCGTCCAATTGGTATGACATTCCTCACTCCCTACTTGAATTAATCGATTCTTGTTAATTTCAATAATCATTGTTCCAGCAGGCAACTCCTAATTTACGGTTTCGTTTGTCCCGTTTACTTTTTTCGACTAACATCATTCGTAAATCGATTTCTACTCCTCTTCAATACCACACCATTGAATTAAAGTAAGGGCAATAATCTCCGCTGTCGTAAACACATTATCTAGTAAGATGTATTCATTTGGATAATGGGCAACCTCTGTTGCTCCAGGACCAAAAACAATTGCAGGCGTTTCACCGACATGAGTCAGCAATCCTCCATCAGTCCCCCACGGAGAAGCTTCAATGACCGGATCCTGTCCAGCAACTTGCCGATATTGATGGACGAGCGTATTCATCAGTTCATGTTCTGTGTCAATTGCCCCTGGAACCCAGCGTGCTCCGAACCATTCTAAAACAGGAGCATGATCCTTAAACCATTCGTCAACTTCTTTTATCTGGAACAGCCATTCAGCCATTTCGTTCTTCGCCTGCTCCATCGTTTCCTCCGGCGCAACACCCATTCTTCCTTCAATTTTCACCAGGTCGGGAACGGAGGAAGGCCAATTACCGCCTTCAATGACGCCTACATTGATTGGAATCGGGATAGGTGTGTTCTGATAAAGCGGATCACTGATGCGTGCATTTCGCTTTTCTTCCAGAGCACGAATGTGATTTATTACGGTCATACTCTTTTCAATGGCGCTAATTCCTTCATACCTTGTTCCACCATGGGCTGACCGGCCTTTTACCAGAATACGGAACCACATCGAACCCTGCTGTTTGGGAAAAATCCTCATATTTGTCGGTTCAGGGATAAGGGCAGCATCGGCTTTGTATCCCTTCAAAATGGCTGCTAAAGTTCCTGCTCCGCCGCTTTCTTCTTCAATCACACTTTGAAAAATCACATCTCCCTTTAACTGGATGCCACTTTCCTGTAACGCCTGCATTGCCAGAATAAGGGATACATTGCCTCCTTTCATATCTGTTACGCCACGTCCAAACATTTTTCCATTCCTAATAGCTCCGCTGTATGGATCGTCATCCCACTGTTCCCGATCACCATCCGGAACCACATCGATGTGTCCGTTCAAGATAATGGAGCGGCCTCCTCCGGATCCTTTCATAATTCCCGCCACATTAGGGCTGTTTGAAAAATCGCTGCGAGGAGAATAGAAATAGGAATGCTTTTTCAATTCCACACCGTCAGGCTCCCAAATATCAACCTGCAGACCCATTTCCTGCAGTTTTTGGACGACGATAGCCTGCGCCGCGGCTTCATTCCCTTGCGTACTGGGGGCTTGTACCAATCGTTGCAATAAGTCCGTTCCTTCTTCCCGATGATCCTTGATCCATTGGTGAATGCGTTTTTTAATATCTGGCACTTTTATCCTCCTTATATACACATATTCTCATAGATAACTGAAAGTCCCATTCCGCCTGCCATACACAACGTTACCATTCCGTACTTAACCTGAGAACGCAGCATTTCATGCATCAGTGTGACTGTCAATTTTGCACCTGTTGCCCCTACAGGGTGACCAAGTGCAATTGCCCCTCCATTGACATTGACGATATCCGGATTCAAATCTAACTCCTTGATCACAGCAAGTGCTTGGGCAGCAAAGGCTTCATTAAGTTCAACCAGGCCGATATCCTCTAACAATAGACCTGCTTTTGCCAATGCTTTTCGAGTCGCTGGTACGGGTCCGATCCCCATAACTCCCGGTTCAACACCTGCACTGGCGAAAGCCTTGATTTTCAAGAGCGTTTTTAATCCCGTTTCTTCTGCCTGCTGCTTGGACATTAATAGTACAGCTGCTGCTCCATCATTCATGGGACACGCATTACCTGCCGTAATGGTTCCTTCATTTTTGAATACTGCAGGAAGGCCGGCAAGTTGATCCAGATGAATGTCCTCACGAACTCCTTCGTCTTGGCTGAAGACATGAAGCCCTTTTCGATCCTTGATTTTAAGCGGAATAATTTCTTGATCAAAGCGGCCTTCTGCTACAGCTTTCCAGGCCTTCTTGTGGCTTTGATAAGCAAATTGATCCTGTTCCTCGCGACGGATACCGTATTGTTCAGCCAGACGTTCAGCTGTTATTCCCATATGCTCATTTTCTAAGGAGCATATTAATCCATCTGCCAGCAGAGCATCCTCCATCGTTACGTTTCCAAATTTACCGCCCCATCTATTTTTCACGATATATGGCACATTGCTCATGCTCTCCACTCCGCCGGCGATGATCACTTCTTCTTGACCAGCAGCGATAGTTAAAGCCGCACTGGTAATGGCCTTTAAACCTGATCCGCATGCTTTGATTACAATGTGACCAGGGATATTTTGCGGGAAACCCGCCATCTGCGATGAAATCCGGGCAGAGTTAAGACCGCCTCCATGGACATAGCCATGTCCAAAGATCACTTCATCGACCTTTTCTTTGTCTAAGCCAGACTTTTCCATTAAGCCTTCCAATACTTGACGGCCCAATTCGGCAGCTTTAACATTCCGGAGTGACTTCCCAAAGGATCCGACTGCCGTCCGCGCTCCAGCAACGATGACAACCTCATTCATGCTTATGCCTCCTCTTAGCTATTCAATGCTGTTGACAACAGCCGGGATTTTAAGCGTCGCCTCTGTATTCGCAATCACTTCATCGACTGTATAAGGTGCCATAACTTCCTTCAGCACCAATCCCTCTTTTTTAACCTCCATGACAGCCATATCGGTAATAATTAAATCTACACTTTGTCTTGCGGTTAAAGGAAGCGTGCATTCCTTTAATATCTTTGATTCACCCTGCTTATTCACGTGATTCATCAAGACAATCACCTTTTTTGCTTTTTGGGCCAGCTCCATTGCTCCGCCCATTCCCGGTACCCGTTTGCCTGGGACAATCCAGTTGGCCAAATCCCCTTTTTCACTAACTTCCAATGCACCAAGGATGGTAATGTCGATGTATCCTCGACGGATCATGCCAAATGCCGTTGCACTGTCAAAGTAAGAAGCCCCTGTTACGGTCGTAATCGGGAACCCTCCTGCGTTACAGAGAGCAGGATCTTCTTGCCCCGGATTCGGAGTGGGACCTGTACCAAGGACACCGTTTTCCGCATGGAACAGCACATGGATATCTTGAGGTAAATGATCGGCAACTAAGGTAGGAATGCCAATACCTAAATTGACAATTAATCCATCATGGATTTCCTTGGCAGCGCGTTTGGCGATGCGAATTCGTACATCTACTCCCATGCCCATTTCCAATTCACCCCTTCTGTTGGAATTACCATATCTACATAAATACCTGGCGTGGCAATACACTCCGGATCCAGTTCGCCTGCCGGAACAACTTCTTCGACTTCTGCAATGGTAAAGGCTCCTGCCATCGCTACCAGCGGATTGAAGTTGCGGGCACTCTTGTCATACACCAGATTTCCAAGCGGATCTGCCTTTTTGGCATAGACAACACTCACTTCTGAGGTTAAAGCCGTTTCGATCAAATATTCCTTTCCGCCGATTACGATTTTGTCCTTGCCTTCTTCAGCTATCGTGCCAATCCCGATATCGACAAAAATTCCGCCCAAGCCTACTCCGCCTGCACGAATCCTTTCAGCTAATGTCCCTTGCGGAGAGAATTCCACTTGCAGCTTTCCTTCATTCATGAGCCGACCCGCATTAGGATTGGATCCGATATGAGAGGCGATGACCTTTTTGGCTCTTTCATCAGACACTAGCCGGCCAATTCCGATATCAGGGAATCCTGCATCATTGCCAATCAAAGTTAGTTCCTTAACGCCCTTGTTCAGGATGCCCTGTATGAGTGTTGGCGGAGTCCCCACTCCCCCAAACCCTCCATACATGAGTGTACATCCATCGTTGATATGCTTGAGTGCTTCTTCTATGGTCACAATTTTGTTTTTTTTCGCAATGACTTGCTTCATATCGTTCCTCCTAAATAGCCTGCATGTTCTCTATCAGGCCTTCCGCGTGCAATTCATGCTGTAATTCCTCAATTGATGCTTCCAGCAGCTTTACAAGACGGTCAATTTCTTCATTTGAAATAACCAGCGGCGGAGAAATAATAACCGCATCGCCCTCGATTCCCTCGATAGCACCAGAAGCGGGATAGATCAACAATCCCTTCTCAAATGCTTTATTTACGATCCTTGAGGTAATGCCATTTTGCAAGCGGAATGATTTTTTTGAAATTCTATTGGAAACAAACTCAAGTCCCAGAAGAAGCCCTTTTCCCCGCACATCACCAATGATGTCAAATCTCTCAGCAAGTCCATGTAATTGCTGCAATAGGTATTGTCCTTTCTCTTCCGCTTCCTGAACCAAATTCATTCGCTCAATGTAATTAAGAACTTCTAAGGAAACAGCAGCAGATAGTGGATTTGCGCTATAAGTGTGTCCAGCCATGATTGATTTTGAGCCTTTTAAAATGGGTTCCATAACACGATCACTAACCAAAGTGGCAGCCATCGGAGTATAGCCAGCGCTCATTCCTTTACCCAATGCAATGATATCTGGGGTAACGCCCCAGTGTTCCATGGCAAACATTTTTCCCGTACGTCCGATTCCTGTCATAACTTCATCAGCGATAAATAGAATGTCGTAACGCTCGCATATTTCCTTAATCCTTTGATAATATCCGTCAGGCGGTGTAACAGCACCAGCGGATGCCCCAATAATTGGTTCGGCAATGAATGCGGCAATATTCTCAGATCCAATTCTTTGAATGGCCGTCTCCAATTCATTTGCACACTGCAGCTTGCAGCTAGAAGGTTCACTATTATAAGGACATCGATAACAATACGGAGCAGATATACCAGGAAAATCCTCTAATAACGGAACAAAACGTTTTCTTCTTAACACATGACCGGACATTGATAAAGCACCCATCGTAATCCCGTGATAACTCGTCCAGCGGGAGACGATGCGATTTTTCCGCTCATATCCTTTTTCTTGCCAATGTTGAATCGCTATCTTCATCGCCGTTTCCGTTGCTTCAGATCCGCTGTTTACAAAAAACGTCCAATTTAAGTCTCCTGGAGCTAACTCACTTAACTTTTTTGCTAATGTCTCTGCGGCTTCACTTGTGAAATGAGATCTATATGCAAAAGAAACTTTGCTTGCCTGCACCATCATGGCATCAACAACCTCTAATACTCCATGACCAATACTTGCTGTAACCGCACCTGATGATCCGTCGATGTATTGATTACCATCCATGTCATAAAGATATATTCCATTCCCATGAGAGACGGTGGGATAGTTATAATCTAGAATAGGCTTAATCAAATGACTCCGCTTCATTTCATCTCTCCTTTTTTAAGTTTCTTGCCCACTACTCATTTTTCTATTTCTATGAATCAGTTAACCTATTAATTTGAATATATAAAAGGAACAACAATTTAGATTTCCACTGTCCATTCCCTGCAATCGGTACATTCGTACAATATGTTTCAGAAGCAAGTTCCTGGTAATACCATAAATTATGATCTATTAAGTTCAGGGTCGCTATTCGTTAATATCAAGGGTGAAATGAGGTGTAAGGAGTGGACCGTCCAAATTCCCTAAATCTATTGGAAAAATTCTATTAAATAAATGAAAAAAAATGGCAAATTTGAATCTTTGAAACCGGGTTTACCTATTAAAAGGTTCATCCTGAATGAGAATTGATTCTGTAGGGCAGCCTTCCATTGCTTCATGCATGTCATCATGAAGAATCTCAGGAATTTCAGCAATCCCCTGATTTTCGTCCAAGACAACGAAAGCAAGTCCCTGTTCGTCAAAGTCATAAATATCAGGTGCTGTTCCACCGCATGCTCCACAGGCAATACAAGTATCTTTATCTACCCATGTGTATTTAGCCATAAAAATTTCCTCCTATTTTAAAAATCCTTTCAAGAAGATAAATCTTTAACCCAAATATTCATATCCTCATACTTATCCCAAATATTGCAATTCTTTGTTAATCTTCCTCCATATTCATATCCCAGCTGGTGAAAAACAGCGTTCATCCCCATTGACAAACCTCGTGCTAAAGAATAGGCACAATAAATATTTCGCCTGATAAGTTCTTGTTCTAATGCCGAGAGAAGCACCTTCATAAAACCATGCTTTCTATGATGAGGGATAGTCGCACAGTCTGTTAGTTCAGCATTATGATAGATATCATTTACCTCCGCGGATGCGGCACTCACGATGGATCCTTCATATTGGATAACACTGAAGATCGTACCTTCTTCTATCACTTTTTTTATATAATGCTCATCATTCATTGGTGTTGGATAGGTTTCAAAAATTGTACTATATAAATTTGCCAGCTCGTGTGCATCTTCAACTGCAGCAAATCGAAGGGAGTAATTTTCAGGTATTTTCGGCTTTTCTATCAGCCTGGGAATCTCAATGATTTCTTTTAGAATTTTGTCTTCTTTCATCCAATAGTCGCTTGATCGCCTCTCATTGGTAAAATATAATGCCATGCAATAAGCATCATTCCCATTAAAATACCTATTCAATTTCCCCTCCAGCATAAATCCATGAGCCAATATCGCAGATAAATCTTCCTGCCTAGCTTTAAGGATCACTTTTGTAAAACCATGTTCCTGAGCGATGACCAGTGCTCGAGCTATCACTTTTTTGATATTTCCTTGATAATCATCTATGCGTAAGCGAAGATTCGCATGATCTAGAAAGAGCTCTATTTTAAAACATTCCCCAGTCTCAATTCGGGTGAAAAAAGGCAGGTTTTGAACAGACATTATGTACCCTCCTCATCTAAATTCGGGAGAAGTGATGATTCATCATCTTCTCCCGGCATTCTATTTCCAATTAAACAATTTCTTTACAGGGGCTGAAAGAAGCTGTTCATACGTAAACTCATCAGGATACTCACTCACGTCATATATATATAAAGCTTCATCCACCTTTTGATTCATCAAGTCAGACACATAGATTCCGCAATTCGGACAGTTCAGAGCTGGAACTTGAAGAATCTTTATTGATCGTTTACCATCAGGCATAATCCAGTAACAATCCTTTTTTTCACTTTCCTCCACGTTTGGGGCATTACACCACAAGCAATCCATCTTTATTCCCCCTTGCGTTTATTTTTCACCGAGGTCTACACCGTCGGTTGATTCTTTTTTTCTTGAGCTTTCATCAATTTTTCTTTCATTTCATCCCGTTTATCACGGCGATCCTTTAAGGATGCATGTTCATCAGTACTCTCATACGCTTTTCTCTTGTCAAGGCGGCGGAGGCCTTCTGGTACCAAATTGAATTTTTCGTCTGTCATGAGAGCAGCGATTCCCACGGCTTCTTTTCTTTCTTCCGTACCATATACCTCATCAAAGTAAGCATCTGCACTTCCAGGAATGTAGTTCTTCGGCTCCGGATAGCTTGTAATAACTCCTTCAAAGTTTCGTAAGACCACTTTATCAGGACTTTGTGAAAGGAGGTAATTAGGAGTCAAGGCGATTTTTCCTCCTCCTCCAGGAGCGTCTACCACAAAGGTCGGCACCGCATATCCTGATGTATGGCCGCGAAGCGCTTCAATGATTTCCAGTCCTTTAGAAACCGGGGCACGGAAATGGCCAATCCCTTCAGATAAATCACATTGATAAATGTAATAAGGTCTTACTCTAGCTTTAACACAGTCGTGCATAAGCTTTTTCATGATATGAACACTATCGTTAATCCCAGCAAGAATGACAGCCTGATTACCAAGCGGCACTCCAGCCATCGACAGCATATCACATGCCTTTTTCGCTTCTTCCGTCAGTTCAAGTGAATGATTGAAATGCGTATTTAACCAGATTGGATGATATTTTTTCAGAATATTGCATAAATTCTCTGTAATCCTCTGCGGGAAAACGACCGGGGCACGAGTACCAATCCGAATAATTTCCACATGTGGGATAGCACGTAAATTACTTAATACGTATTCGAGAATCTTATCATTGATTAACAGCCCATCTCCTCCTGAAATCAGAACGTCTCTCACTTCTGGAGTATTTCGAATATATTCAATCGCTGCGTCTAATTGCTTCTTAGGAACCCCCATGCCAACCTGACCAGAAAAGCGACGGCGAGTACAATAACGGCAATACATAGAGCATTGGTTCGTGACAAGAAATAGAACGCGGTCCGGATAACGATGCGTCAGACCTGGCACTGGGGAATCTTCATCCTCATGCAGCGGATCTTCCAAATCATATCTTGTCTTGTTCATTTCTGCCGAAAGCGGTACAGACTGTAAACGAATCGGGCAGCGAGGATCATTCGGATTCATTAAGGATGCATAGTAAGGCGTAATATTTAAAGGAATTGTTTGAGTCGAAATTCGAACCCCTTCTTCTTCATCCGGTGTCAAGTTCACAACTTTTTTCAGATCGTCCAGAGTTTTAATTGTATTTGTTAATTGCCAGAGCCAATCATTCCATTTCTCTTCCGTTACATCTTTCCACAGTTCAATTTCATTATAGTGTCTGCGTCCACCAAGGTATTCTTTACGTTTTAAGTCCATCTCCATCAAACTCATTAAAATTACCTCCTTCTATCTTAAGAACTTTGGATTGTTCTTTATATTTATCTACTTGCAAGAATGATGCCAACATACAAAACGAGGAAAACATAGAAAAAAGAGGGCTGTATGCCCTCTCTCTTTTTAAAAAACGCAAGATATTTTGCGTTACGCATGATGTTTTGCAGCCAAATAATTTGCTCCAAGTTAAATTTATTAATATTTTTAGTTAGTTTCACTCGGGATAGCAGCAGACTCGAAGAATATTCCATTACTCACTTATTACAATTTTACTTTTGACTCATCAAAATGGAAGCGTTTCCAAAATTATCTAGATTATTTTCATTCCCTTATTCTTCCGGTATATACTTTCTCGATACCGTATTTGTTTAGCTTATACTGTAAACCCTGTCTCTTTATATTGAGAGCCTCAGCTGTTTTGCTGATATTCCCGTTACATTTCTCAAACATATTTATAATCATATCCCTTTCTATTTCTTCCAGCACAGCAGGTAAATCAATCTCATTTTTTAATGGAGGAAGATGGTTCTGCGTATTTAAAGCGGAATACTTTCCTGATGGGAATAAATAAGCAGGAAGATGATGTTCATCAATTGTTTTTTCACCCGCGTCCATGACGTTAAAAGCTAACTCTATAGCATGACCCAATTCCCGAATGTTCCCCGGCCATGGATATTGAAGCATCCGTTGCATAGCTTTTCGGCTGATCCCTCGTACATCCGAAACGAATGATCGATTGAATTTGTGAATAAAGTGATTTACGATTTCAGGAATATCTTCTTTGCGTTCCAGTAGAGATGGCATTTGGATTGTCACAACATTTAGACGGAAAAATAAATCTGAGCGAATAATTCCCCGCTCTAACGCCTCATCTGGAGAAATATTCATCGCAGCAATGATTTTTACATTAATTTTCTGTTCCTTCGATCCTCCAACACGGCGTATTTCCCCTTCTTGTAATACTCGAAGCAATTTTGCCTGCAGACCAAGGTCTAGACTATTCAGTTCATCAAGAAACAGGGTACCGCCACTTGCCTGTTCAAAAATACCCAGACGGTCCACCGCTCCCGTAAAAGCCCCTTTCGTTGTACCAAACAGCAGACCCTCCATTAATTCCTTTGGAACAGCAGCACAATTTTGCGCAATGAATGGCTGATTTCGCCGAGCACTTACATTATGTATACTTTGGGCAATTAGTTCTTTTCCTGTTCCTGTAGGTCCATAAATCATTACTGGAGAATGTGTACGAGCCGCTTTTTTCGCCAATGAAATAGCTTCTTGAAAAGCAGGGCTGTCCCCAATTAAATCACTAAAATGATAAGTGGCTGTACCTGCAAAGAACTTGCTTTTCTTGTGGGTCTCGGCCAGCTGAGAACGCAGATCCACAATTTGATCGTACATGCTCATGACCTTAGTAATATCCTTGGCGATTTCCACTGCCCCAATAACTTTACCTTCCTCGTATAAAGAATAAGTGCTATTGATAGAAGTTATTTTTTCCCCTTTTAAATTGACATAGGTTTGAATAGACTCATTCGTTTCTATGCCTTTTCCCAATGCCAAATACAGCGTACTGGATTCGTCCGTTAAGGATGGATACAGCTGAAAGATATTTTTTCCTAACACCTGTTCACGATTCAGCCCATCGATATGAGCCATCATTTCATTGTAGAATACGGTATCTCCATCCTTATTAACTATATGGACACCAACATTAATCACATTCAATATCCATTCAAATTGAGTGGAAAACTTGTTTGCTAAAGATTTCATTTCCTCATCTCCGCTCTTTGTAATTGATGGTATTACCAGTAAATTATAGCATTTGGATATGAATTATTTATCTCTTTATCTATATGAATCTGAAAATTCTAATTCCGAGAATGATCGAACAAAAAAGCACTCAGATAATATCAAGTGCTTTGGCAATGACCGGCAAGCAATTCGTATCAGCCAATGAAGCTGATTGGCGAAAAAAGCGGCCTTCCGAATGACTACACATTGTTTAGTGGATGACGGAATTACCTCATCAGCTGCAATCCCTCTCGCTTTAGATAAAGGAGTTCGCGAAGGAAAGATTAAATTAGGTGATAAATTTCTTTTATATCAGAGATTCTTCCTAATGATTCAAAAATGTTCCTTATATTTCTTTAATTTATAGATGACTGAAGGTTGACTGATTCCCAAATAATCTGCCATTTCGTATGTCGTTTTACATTGTTTATATGCTTTGGCAATCAATTGTATTTCAATCTTTTCTAACGTCTTTTTAAGATCTTGTTTCCCGCTTAATTCCTGTTCAATTGCGGAGGAAGAGGAATCTTCCGTCTGTTCCACTTGCCCTGTGATGGCTAGGGGAAGGTGTTTGGGATAGATAGCGGGTTCATCAATGGTAAGAATTAACCGTTCAATCAAATTTTCTAATTCCCGTATATTCCCGGGCCATTCATAATGCGTCAATACTTCATAAGTCGAGGGATGTAATTTTTTTATTGTCTGGTATTTATCATTGGTTTTCTGCAAGTAATGCTGAATTAAGATTGGTATATCTTCTTTACGCTCAAGTAATGAAGGAATTTGAATAGGTATCACATTTAAACGGTAAAACAAATCTAACCTAAACTTTCCTTCATTTACCATCTTCTCCAGATCCTGATTTGTTGCTGCGATTAGCCGGAAGTTAATAAGTCTTTCTTTTTTTCCGCCGATGCGCTTTATCTTTTTTTCTTGAAGCACTTTCAATAATTTAGCTTGCATAGCAAGGGGGAGTTCCCCGATTTCATCTAAAAAAAGAGTACCGCTGTCAGCTTGTTCAATCAGTCCCTGCTTGCCTTGTTTGTTTCCCCCTGTAAAGGATCCTGGTTCATATCCAAATATCTCTGATTCAAACAAACTTTCTGGGATTGTGCTGCAATTCACCTCAATAAATGGCTCTTTATTTCGGTTGCTTTGATTATGAAGAGCGCGTGCAAACGTACTTTTCCCTACCCCAGTTGGTCCTAAAAAAAGAATCGTGGCATCGGTTTTAGCGACATTATGAATCGTTTTTAAAATCTGCTGTGTTTGATTACTTCTAGCGATAAAAGCATGATGACCAAGTTCCTTTCCCCTTAAATCCTCGACTTCTGTCTGATAGCCCTTTATCTTGCGTTGTAATTCCTCGTATTGTTCCTGCAATTTCCATATTTCGGTCTGATCCTGACTATAGCTGATCACTCTAACCAGGAGGCCTTCCTTATTGAAAATCGGATAGCCAGTTGACATGACAACTCGGCCTGTTCTTGTATGCTGCATAATACGAGTGAATTTTTTTTCCTTTAAAACGATTGCATTGATAGAAGGTGAAAGCAGCCCTTCTTTTTCTAATTGATAAACCGATGTACCGATGTATGTATCAGGCTGCATATCATAAATTGCCCAATGTTCTCGATTAGATCGTAAAATAATTCCTTTTTCATCAGTAATTGTAATGTTATTATTCGATGTTTCGATAATTTTATTTAATTCCATCCCCAGCATTCCATCTTCCAATACGGTCCCCTCCTTTTATGTCTATAAATGTTGATTAAAATATAAATCAAAAAAGAGAAAATAATCAATAATTAAATTAAAAACCACATATTTGATTTAATTTTAAATCAATTAAACTAAAAAACAGCCTTAACTCTAGGAAAATTAGTTGGCACGAATCTTGCATAATAAATAGGTAAGATCATATTTATTTATTCAAAAAGAAAGGGTGTTCATGATGACACATACTGAAAACACAATCCAGGAATTAAGAGAGTTAGATAAAAAACATTTTATCCATCCAACATCCCCAGTTAAACAGCAGCAAGAACAGGGGCCTGCTTTTATTTTTACAGAAGGAAAGGGAGTCTACCTTCAAGATGTAACAGGAAAAGAAGTCATTGATGGTATGTCATCTCTCTGGAATGTAAACGCAGGGCATGGGCGCGGGGAATTAGGCAAAATTGCGATGGAGCAGATGTCAAAACTGGGTTTCAGTTCCTGTTTTGCCACATATAGCAACGAACCTGCCATTCGATTGGCCGCAAAACTTGCACAAATAGCTCCTGGAGATTTAAGCGCAACCTTCTTCACTTCTGGCGGTTCGGAGGCGAATGATACAGCTTATAAACTTGCACGCCATTACTGGATTCTAAAAGGTCAGCCAGGAAGAAAAAAGATTATTTCAAGAACAAAATCCTATCACGGAGTCTCAATGGGGGCAACAAGTGCAACTGGGCTGAAAGCTTTTCGGGATTTCACGAACTCACTGGCTCCTGATTTTCTGTACGCAGACAACTTTTCTTCTCAATCTTTACGAGAATTGATTGCAGCAGAAGGTCCTGAAACGATTGCGGCTTTTATTGCAGAACCTGTACAAGGAGCAGGGGGCATTCACGTAGCTCCGGAAAATTATTTTAAGGAAGTACGTGAAATTTGCGATGAGTATGGAGTTTTATTTATTACAGATGAAGTGATAACTGGATTTGGCCGAACAGGAATGTACTTTGGAATGGATCATTACGGTGTTGCACCTGATATGATGTGCTTTGCAAAAGGTGTCACAAGCGGATATGCTCAGCTTGGAGGGGTCATGATATCCGAAAAGATCCATCGGGAATTAACGGAGCTCTCAACGGGCACTTTGCTGCATGGATACACGTATAGCGGGCATCCAATGGCTTGTGCGGTTGCATTGAAAAATTTAGAGATTATTGAACAGGAACATTTAATAGAAAATGCTGAAGCAATGGGACAGGAACTGCTAAAAGGACTATACCGAATCCAGCAAGACCAAAAAATAGTCGGTAAAGTAAAAGGGCTTGGGTTGATGGCAGGTATTGAAATTGCCATAGATTCAAAAACAAAAGAACATTACGCTGCCCCTCTGTCTCCTGCAATTGTTTTAGAAGCTGCAAAACAAGGGCTTATTTGCAGATCAGTCGTCTTGGATGATCAAGATATAGTAGTATTTGCACCGCCGTTAACGATTAATAAAGACGAAATCAAGAAAATGATTGAGATTCTAAACAATTCTATCTCAGTTATCGAAGCAGATCTTGCTTCAGAAAACTATGCAGCCAAGTAAACACAAGAATTATTACTACACAAATAATGCAAGGCGAGGAGATTCATTATGAAAAAAAACTTATTTATTAACGGTGAGTGGGTAAATGCAGAAAGCTATAGTCCTTTATTATCTCCTTACAGTGGAGAGGTGATTGCAGAAGTTCCTGCAGCAACTCTTACAGAAGTAGAAATGGCGTTGACTGCTGCTTATGAAGCCAGAAAAACAATGGCTGATATGCCAAGTTATAAGCGTGCAAGGATTTTAGAGAATCTTGCAAATCTATTAGAACAAAGATCAGATGAAGCGGCAGAAATAATTGCTCTGGAGGCAGCTAAACCACTTTCTACTGCAAAAGGGGAAGTTGATCGCACGATTCAAACATATAAATTTTCTGCTGAAGAAGCAAAACGGATACATGGAGAAACGATACCGGTTGATGCTGCACCAGGAGGAGAAGGAAGAGTTGCCTATACTGTCCGGGAGCCAATAGGAGTCATTGCGGCAATAACACCTTTTAACTTTCCTATGAACCTAGTAGCACATAAAGTAGGACCTGCACTTGCTTCAGGCAATTCCGTTGTTTTAAAACCGGCTGCACAAACACCATTGTCCTCATTATTTCTTGCTGAGTTACTCCAGGAAGCCGGGTTGCCGGCAGGAGCATTCAATGTTGTAACAGGAAGCGGGAAATTAATAGGTGAAAAGCTTGTGACAGATGAAAGAATTCAAAAGATATCTTTTACAGGAAGCCCCTCCGTAGGCATTGACATTCGGAATAAAGCCGGATTAAAAAAGGTCACCCTTGAATTAGGTTCTAATGCGGCGGTCATTATTGACAAAGGCGTTGATATTGACAAAATCATTTCACGTTGTGTAACCGGAGCGTTTGCATTTCAAGGACAAGTCTGTATTTCCGTTCAGCGGGTTTATGTTCATGAAGAACTATATGAAACATTTACAGAAAAATTCGTTGCAGCGACTCAAAAGCTAAAACTAGGAGATCCTCTTGATCCGATGACAGATGTTTCTGCATTAATCAGTCCCCGGGACATAGAACGATCCCTCGAATGGATTGAGGAAGCGAAGCAGAAAGGAGCAATAGTGGCGACAGGAGGTAAATCGGAAGGAAATATTTTGCATCCAACTGTTTTATTGGAAGTGGATCCGTCCCAAAAAGTTTCTTGCCAAGAAGTGTTTGCCCCTATCGTATTGATCAATAAATTCTCAACTGTTGATCAAGCAATAGAGCTTGTCAATGATTCTCGCTACGGATTGCAAGCGGGTATTTACACAGAGAATATTCGTACGGCATTAATGGCTTCGCAAAAGCTGCACGTAGGAGGCGTTATAGTAAATGATATCCCTACGTTCCGTCTGGACCATATGCCATATGGGGGAGTAAAAGAAAGTGGAATTGGACGGGAAGGTGTAAAGTACGCCATTGAGGAAATGACGGAACAAAAATTAGTCATATTTAATCAAAATTAATAACTTTTCACTTTTATGAAACACTAATAAATCGATTAAAAAATAGAAGAAACACGAAACAAAAAGGAGCATCTGCTTAGGTGAAAGCAGATGCTTTTTCAATAAAAAGGGGGGACCTTTAATTAGAGTGTACAATATAGAATAAGCAGAATAAATGGAGTTTGCGCTCAGCCCTATCCATATCAAGTTTATAGATCTGTCAATTAAGAAAATCATCACCAAGCATTAACAAAGCCTTGAAATTAAAAAACAAGCCCATAAATGAGCTTGTCCTAATAAGCACGATCCTGATATAAATAATTCGGCTTCACGGTTTTATTTTCATACTGTTTATGAAAAATATGTGTCGTCGCAGGTGCAACCGGAGGAATCAGCCATGTCCAATCTCCAGTTACACCCCGTCCCTCTGCCGCTTCGTTGTGCTCAAAGCGTTTAAATTGCTGGGCAGCGGTATGATGATCGACAATGCTTGCTCCTGCTTCTTTGAAAGAGTGCAATACAGCAACGTTCAGTTCAACAAGTGCTTTGTCTTTCCAAAGCGTTGCATTGGAGGAGGTATCCATTCCCATAATTGAAGCCACTTTTGGAAGCATGTTATATCTTCCCTCGTCAGCTAAATTCCTTGCCCCGATTTCCGTTCCCATATACCAGCCATTGAACGGTGCTGCAGGAAACGTTATCCCGCCTATTTCAAGGCTCATGTCGGATATAATCGGAACAGCATACCATTTGGCGTCAAGCTCGCAGAACTCCGGGTATTGAGGATGCGTGATTGGAATTTCAAACACAATTTCAGAAGGGATTTCATACCACACCGGCTCCCGATTTCCTGCCTGTATGACAAGCGGAAGCAGATCATAGTCCGTTCCCCCTCCCTCCCATCCAAGCTCTTCACATTTCTTTGTAAATGCGATGGACCCTTGATCGCCGACAATGCCTGAATCCGTTTCATAACCCGCATATCTCAGCAGCTGGTGATTCCAGATCCGGACAGGTTCAGATCCATCCAGAACAGGCTTAAAAATCGTAATAAGCGGACGGATTCTGCCGTTGTTGGTTGCATATTCAATATGCGAAAACAGTGCGTCCCTGATTTCTTCTTCTGTCGCAAGGTCTCTTGCATCCACAACTTTTAGCGTGTTCCAGAATAAGCGGCCAATGCACTTATTGCTGTTTCTCCACGCCAGTTTAGCCCCATGCTCAAGTTCTTTAAACGTTAAATGATACTGACCCTCTTTATCGAGCAGAGATTTGATTTGCAAAAGACGGGCAACAGTTTCTTCTTCCGTTTTGCCCAGCTCCTGATAACATTGTCTGATAAATTTTTCTGCCTCTACCATATATTCAAGTTGAGCAGCCACGATAACCTCCTAAATAATCAAGCTTATATAGTAAGAACTACGTAAATTATTCAAAAAAAGATTCCTCCGATATCATTACAGTATATCATCCCTTTTGAAGCATACTTTTACTACAAGCAAAACTTTGATGAACTTTTCTATACGGAAAATATATATATGAAGGATTCTCGCCTAATTCATATCTCTCAGGAGGAAATTCGCTCTAGAAAAAAGATATTCTATAAAAATATGAAAAACTTATCATTTTTTTGTTGCAATATGAAAGCCCTTTATTTAAAATAGGCTTATGCAAGCGATTGCACGAGGTTGCACTCATATTTGCACAACATTATTTTAAAAAATAAGTAAGCAATTCTTCCTAATAATGAATTCGTTTACACTATTTATATTTAATAGGGGAAAGAAGGGCAAAAGATGAAGAACTTATTATCGTTTGATTTCTGGCAAAAATTCGGTAAAGCCTTGATGGTTGTTGTAGCCGTTATGCCAGCAGCCGGAATTATGATCTCACTTGGCAAGTTAATCGCCATGTCAGGCGGAGACATCACGCTTGTGCAAACGATTGCGCGAGTGATGGAAGACATCGGTTGGGGCATTATCACCAATCTTCATATCCTGTTTGCAGTTGCGATTGGGGGTTCCTGGGCTAAGGAACGAGCTGGCGGAGCATTCGCTGCATTAATCGCGTTCATTCTTATTAACCGTATTACAGGAGCAATCTTCGGAGTTAATTCTGCTATGCTTGCAGATCCTGAAGCAACTGTAAATTCTTTATTCGGACAAGAATTAATTGTTAAAGATTACTTCACATCTGTATTAGGTGCTCCGGCATTAAACATGGGTGTATTCGTTGGGATTATCGCAGGTTTCCTTGGTGCAAACCTGTTCAATAAATATTACAATTTCAATAAGCTTCCAGAATCACTTTCATTCTTTAACGGCAAGCGCTTTGTGCCTTTCGCAGTTATCGGCGGATCTGTTGTAACCGCTATCGTATTATCTCTAGTTTGGCCATTTATTCAAGGACTTTTAAATAACTTCGGTCAATGGATTGCCACTTCACGCAACACGGCACCAATTGTTGCACCATTTATCTTTGGCGCCCTTGAGCGCCTGCTTCTTCCTTTCGGACTTCATCACATGCTGACGGTGCCGATGAACTATACGTCTCTTGGCGGAACATACGAAATCTTAACTGGCGGAAGCGCTGGTTCAACAGTATCCGGTCAAGATCCTTTATGGCTTGCATGGATTGCCGACTTAAACAACTTCCTTGCTGCAGGAGATACTGCAAGCTATAACCAGTTGTTAAATGACGTGACTCCAGCCCGTTTTAAAGTTGGGCAAATGATTCTTTCTACAGCTTCACTAATCGGTATTGCTTATGCGATGTACCGCAATGTTGATAAAGACAAACGAATAAAATATAAATCAATGTTCTTATCTGCAGGTCTTGCAGTATTTTTAACTGGCGTAACAGAGCCAATCGAATTCATGTTCATGTTCGCTGCTCCTGTTCTGTATATTGTATACGCTATTACAACAGGGCTTGCATTTGCGATCGTCGATATCATCGACATCCGTGTTCACTCATTTGGTTTCATCGAATTATTAACCCGTACTCCAATGATCATTAAAGCTGGTTTATGGATGGATATCGTGAACTTTGTTCTTGCATGTTTAGTATTCTTTGGTCTTAACTTTGGAATCGCTAACTTCATGATCAAACGATTCAACTTCCCTACTCCGGGACGCAACGGAAACTACATCGATTCTGAAGAGCCTGCTGCTAAAGGCACTGGTGCAGTAAACAGCGATTCACAGGCTTCTGCTATCATTACTTTACTTGGCGGATCTGCTAATATTGAAGATGTAGATGCATGTATGACACGCCTTCGTGTTACTGTAAAAGATTCAGGCAAGGTTGCAGGCGAGGCGCAATGGAAAGAGAACGGCGCTCTTGGTTTAATTATTAAAGACAAAGGTGTACAAGCAATCTACGGACCGAAAGCAGATGTTTTAAAATCTGATATTCAAGATACGTTAGGAGCTTAACCATGAAATTATTAACGCTTAATTGTCACTCTTGGCAAGAAGAAAACCAGATGGAGAAAATCAAAACACTGGCAAAAACAATCCAGGAAAAATCATATGATGTCATTGCCCTTCAGGAAGTCAGCCAGCTTGAAGATGAGCCGGTCGTTTATGATCAGTTAAAAAAGAACAATTATGCGTTAGTTCTTCTCGATGAGCTGAAACAGCTTGGAGTAACTGATTATCATCTCGTTTGGGGTTTTGCCCATATGGGATATCCTGGATACGAGGAAGGCTTGGCCATTTTATCCAAGCATCCTATAACCAATAATGAAATCTTCTTCGTTACCAATGGTCAGAATACCTGGAAAGCCCGGTCAATCGTTTGTGCCACGATTCAATACAATGAGCGATTACTCTCCTTTTACTCATGTCATCTTGGCTGGTGGCATGACGAAGAGGAGCCATGCAAATTCCAGATGGATTCTCTTCTTCAAAAGCTTGACCGATCTCATCCGTTTTTTTTAATGGGTGACTTCAATAACAGCGCTGATATAAGAGATGAAGGTTATGATTACCTCCTGTCAAACGGTTTATATGATACGTATAAACTTGCTGAAGATAAGGATTCAGGTATAACCGTTAAAGGCAAAATTGCCGGCTGGGATGAAAATAAACAAGATTTACGCATTGATTTGATTCTATCAAGTGATAAGATTAAAGTTCTGTCATCCAAAGTTATTTTCAACGGTGAACATAAACCTGTCGTTTCAGATCATTATGGTGTTGAGACAGAGATTAGCATGTAAATGCAGGCTGCTTCTTTTTAAAGAGGCAGCCTTTTTTTATTTTGTCATTTTTTCTTCTTTTTGCGTTTATCCTTTTTGTCTCACGGGGAAATTAAAAAGGTTATAGGGAGGCCGACTATGAAAGATTTGCTAAGAAGAATTCACCAGCACGAATTAAACGACTTATCAGCAGTTATTGCCTATTATTTTTTACTTTCCCTTTTTCCGCTGCTTATTTTTTTAATTGCCATGTTTCCATATTTTTCGCTCGATGTTTCTCCATTATTAACATTGATTAATCACTACGTGCCTTCTGAAACAGCTGAGCTGCTTACAGAACAGATCAAAAGTCTGTTTGGGGAAACAAATAGCTACATTCTCGCATTCGGCCTGATTGCAGCGCTCTGGTCTGCAAGTAACGCGACACATATTTTGATTCGGACATTTAACCGGGCACTTGAAATTAAAGAAACCCGTCCTTTCATTTATGTCCGCATTGATGCTCTGCTTTTGGCAGCTGGCCTTATCATTACAATTACAATCGCCCTCCTTCTTCCTGTATTTGGAAAAGTCATCATCGACAGTGCGACTCGGTATGCGCCCTTTCTTGAAAATATCAATCCGCTATTGAATCAGGCCAGGTGGATTCTTTCATTTTTCATGATTAATTTGGTTTTGCTCGCCCTTTATTATTTTGCGCCAAGTGAAAAGCTTGGATTTTTTGATATCTATTTCGGATCTCTTTTAGCCACAACGCTCTGGATTATAAGCTCATATGGGTTTTCTTTTTACGTTGATAATTTCAAAGCCTTTAACGCTGCTTATGGAAGTTTGGGAGGCATCATTATTTTACTGATTTGGCTGTATTTCACAGCCTTCTCCATTTTACTTGGCGGAGAAATAAATGCGATGCGCGTCTGCCGCAGAAGAAAAAAGTTCTGTCCTGACTGATTTCTCCTGAATGTACCAGTTTTGATATATATGGCAGAGGGTACTTTTACGGTAAGAAGACGAAAGAGGAGAAAGGAGATCTCATGTTAGATTTCATCATAAATCTATTGCGGGAGTTTGGAATATGGGGTCTGATGGCAGGTCTTGCAATTGAAGCTTCATCCCTGCCTTTTCCAGGTTCACTTATAACCCTTGCGTATGGCTATTTACTGGATTTATCGATTCTCCAATTAATCTGGATTGCCCTTTTAGGCAGTGCGGTTTACACGGTATTCAGTTTTATTCCTTATTGGATTGGATATAAATTAGAGCATAAAATGAAAAAGAAGCTGACAAAAAAGAAAAAAACATTTGAAAAAACACAGCGCTGGTTTAATAAATGCGGACTTTGGAGCATTGCAATTGCACGGCCCTTAGGAATCGGCAACTATATTTCTTACGTTTCAGGCCTTTCAAAAGTGAAGGCATTGCCATTTGCCGGCCTTACATTTTTAGGGGTATTCCCTCTAAATATCACCATGCTCTGGCTTGGACAGATTGGCAGCCTAAAATCGATTACTGCATTCATGTCAGATATGCAGACTTATATAATAATTGCCGTCGGATTGACGGTTGTCCTATTCCTTCTCTACCGTTTTGTCTACAAGAAGAAGGATTGTTCTGATTCAGCCAGTTCCTCTAGTCAAAAGGTTTAATAAGAAAAGCGGAAGCGCCCGTTGCATGGCAGAACGAATCCGGCAGAAAAGTCCGGGCTTGATTTTTTTGCCGGATTTGTTCTGGCAGAGAAGTTGTGCGATGAAGCTAGACAAAAATGCGCAAAATTTTATACTTTCTTATTTCTAAAAAAATCCAAGGGGATTCCCCTTGGATTATTTTTTTGCACCAATCAGATAAATCAGCGACAAAATGATGCATATCGAGAGTGTGATAATCGTACCGATAGGCGGTGAAGTGATTAATATCCCAACTAGAATCGCAAGTAATGCAATTAGCGAAAACCATGATGTATAAGGATAGCTTTTTACAAAAAAACCTTTTAGCGCAACTCCTGGTTTTCTGCTTTTCAAATGAGCAATCGTAAGCAAAATCCAGATCGTTAAAATCGCATATCCAGGCACCACCATCAGATAGCCAAACGTTTCGCCTTCAGCAAATACCGCAATGATTACTCCGACATATAAGAATGAAGTACTCGCAAGCAGTGCTCTGACAGGAACACGTTTAGAAGATAACTTCGAGAAAAACTTCGGTGCATTTCCGTCCAAAGCCTGTGTATACAGGAGACGGGATGCAGCATACATCCCAGTGTTTGCTGCAGATATCACAGCAGTCAGCAGGACGAAATTCATAAAGCCTCCTATATAAGGAATGCCAAGTGTATCGAATACCGTAACAAACGGGCTTTGCTTGCCAACCTCATTCCATGGCATCAGACTGACAATGACAAGTATTGGAAGGACATAAAAGACTAATATCCGGATAATAACGCTGCGTGCTGCTTTTGGAATAACCTTTTCAGGATTTTCTGTTTCTCCAAGCGTCATACCGATCATTTCAGTTCCGCCAAATGAAAACATAACAACAAGCATAGAAGCGGCAATACCTGATAGGCCAAACGGAAGAAAGCCGCCATGCGCGGTAAGGTTTCCAAACCCGGCAGCACTTTCTCCATTAAAGCCTGCAAAAATCAGAACGCCGCCAAGTAAAATAAACAGGGTCAAAACGGATACCTTTAACGCAGAAAGCCAGTACTCTGTCTCTCCAAATATATTAACCGCAAACAAGTTAATAACTGTGATTAATACAGAAACAATCAGCGACAGCAGCCATAGCGGAGTATCTGGAAACCAATATTTCAAAAACCCTGCTGCAGCTGCCATTTCTGCTGCCATAACAAGCATCCAGCTGATGAAATAAATCCACCCTGCAAAGAATCCGGCATACGGGCCGAGGATCGTCTGAATCAAATCTCTCAAAGTTTTCGCTTTAGGCTGCTGAACAGCCATTTCAGCCATAGCCTGCATGACAAAATATAAAATAATGCCCGCTAATAAATAAGATAAAATAACACCAGGTCCCGCAAGTTCAATGGATGAACTGCTGCCCTGAAAAATGCCTGCCCCGATTGCACCGCCAAGGGCAATCATAGTCACATGCCTTGATTTCAGTCCTCTGGCTAATTCTTCATTATTTGAACTCATGCTCGTCTCTCCTTACTCATGTTCTATGCTCTTTTGTGGTACATGTTATCTTAACAAAAAAGCTAAAACGTGAAAACTGCCTAAATTTAGGTTTATTTCGTCAGCTCCCAAATCTCATGTAAAACCGGCATCTCCAGTTTTTCTTCTTCTGTTACCCTATCCCAATGAATACCGTCCGGCTTGCAGTATGGTGTGTTCGTTTCCATCACACCAAGCTCTGTTACGATATAATCCACAGGCAAATCATATGTTTCCACCTCAAACTCCTCATCCGTCACTTGGATGCTGTGGATCGTTGATATGACAGGAACATGAGGATTTCCAAGCTCCCTCATAATGGCATACTCCCGGTCCGAATACCCTTCTCCTTTGCCGATTCTTCTTCCGTCTTTATGAACAGCAACAGATCCGGCCACAATTAAGTCAACCCTCGGCAGCCCGGATAGCGGAATTTCTTTTCCATATTGTTTCATATTCTTCAAGCTCACAGCCCTGCGCTCTTCTCCTTCAGGAACCCATTCTCTTTTCAGCATAATAAAACCTGCTTTTAACCTTGGAGTCGGAACGAGAAGTGTTTTTCCATCTTTAATGACACGTGCACGAAGGGGCAGCTGTGGCGCATCGGGGTTAATCTTTATCACTTCAGCATTTTTGTATACATCAAGCTGCGCTGCATATTCTGCTGCCGCCGCTGCCCCCTTAAAATTCGGGATTCTATTTTTCAAAGGAAACGGAAATCCTCCAAGCTTCTCTTTCTCAAGCCTGTCCCACTTATTCTGACGAATTTCGTCCTTCGTTTTCATTGATTGTCCCCCTTTCGTGTCAAATCTAAATAATGTGTTGAGTTTTCAAATAGATTATCTTCTATAAATCCTGCCTTAATATAAAAGCGGGATGCTTCCTTAGTATCCGTTCTTAGCACAGCGACATTGAAGAAATCATCAGCTCCCGTTAATAGAGTACTTAATAGAAGTTCGCCGACACCTTGCCTTCTATGTTCTTTTGAAACATAGAGCCTCCTTATCCGCCCAGCCTTTTCATTTTTTGAATATGGATCCTGATTTATGCCCCCGATACCAATCAGAGTTTCATCATGATACGCCCCCAACAGCATTTCCCCTGGCTTTTGAAACGTATTATCTCCAGATTGATACTCAGTAACGAGTCTTTCCAAAAAACGAAATCCATCTCCTTTACTTTCCTCAACAAGGCTTGAAATCCCTTCCGAATCTGCTGAATCCCATCGTTTTATTGTAATCAATTAATTCCCTCTTTCTTCATTAGGCAAAATTAAAAGGCATGAGCCCGGTACAATACCGAGCTCATGCCCAACAGGCTGCCTAACTAAATAACCTGTCTAACTTTATGGGGTCAGTTCATATCGGTCGACTTTTTTAGCATTTAATCCAATCACACAAAACATCCCAGTCTGCCGGCTTATCGGCATTAGAAATAATTTTGTCCACTTTTTCTATAGGCACCATTTTATAGTTGGCGCGTGAGCCAATTTTAGAGTGATCGGCTAAAACATAGACTTCCTTTGCATTTTGAATGAGTATCTTTGATAGAACCGCCTTTTCAAGATCATAGCAAGTAATGCCTTCTTCAGCGGAAATGCCGTCTATCGAGATAAAGGCTTTGTTGACGTAAAATTCTTTTGCCATTTGCTCTGCCAGCGCTCCCGAGGACCGATAGTGCTTGCTTCTTACGCTTCCGCCGATAAAAATAACCTCTCCATCAAATAAATTCTTATTGGCGTATGATATCAAGAGCGATGCGACTGGAAAGGAGTTTGTAATGACGGTCACATTTGGACAATCACATAATGGCCTGACCATCTGCAAAGTTGTACTTCCTTCATCAATGAAAATGACGTCGTTTTTATTAATAGAAGATACAGCCTTCTGTGCGATGCACTGCTTTTCTTCAATTCTGATGATTTCCCGTTCAAAAAGTGCTGGTTCTTCCTTTTCATCAGACACTTTTACGGCGCCTCCATACACTTTTTTAAGTTTTTTTTCACTTTCAAGCTCTTCTAAGTAACGCCTGATGGTTTCTGTTGATACGTTAAAATCCTTAGCAAGATCGTTGACCTTCACTTTACCTTGTTTTTCTATTAGCTCCGCAATGACTCTTTTTCTTTCCTCTGCTAATAAAGACATTCCTCAGACTCCTATATTAAATATTATTTTCATCCAATTTATTGATTTCTTCATGGATAAATATACCACGTTTTTCTAACTGATTAAATATTTGTTCAGGATCGGTAAAAGCATCCTCAGGTATCACGATTCCTTTTTTCTCAACCTCACCTTTTGCAATCAGCTCTGTTGCGATTGCAAAAGGAATCGCTACGTTGCGTGTGTAGGCTCTCAATCCTTCCCAGCCTTGGACAGTGCCATCTGAAGAAGGATGCGTATGGGTTAGAATATGCTCAACTCTTTCGCCATTTTTCGTTCCAATGACCTGTATATGAAGGGCATAACCATATTGCTCTGTTTCTGTGCCTTCTTTCGATTGATATAAATACTCCGAGATACAATCCATAATCCCTATTTCTGTACCGTTCATGACAAATTTATCATTCCGCAGAATACCATAATCATATAATGCCCGCACAAGCTGCATATTTTGCTGCGGCCAAGTTCCGCGGACCTCGATTAACTGAACGCCTTTATGCTTTAAAGCTTGAGCCAATGTTTTCGTTTCCGAGTGCGGAATAATATACTGCACACCTTTTCCATAAGGCTGCGGAAGCTCAATTTCCATTGGTCTCGCAAACGGAGGCACCTGTATGAACTCACCGTTCTCAAAGACGACCCTTGATGGAAGATTCGGATCATACTCATAAGAGGTTGTTTCTGCAATCGAGCGAGAAAACGCAATAGGACGGAAAGAACCGTGGCTGACTCTTACAGACTCTATTGTCTCAAGTTGGTTTGCAGCATGCATGGCCATCATCTGGGTCAGTCCAGGCGTCATGCCAAAACCGGGAAGACACGTTTTTTCATTTCTCTGAAATAATTCGTGCTGGGGATCCTCTTCGCCAAAGCCGTTTAAATTAATGCCATGACAGCCCGCTTCGGCGATGCAAGCCGTTGATTTTCCGTTCAGCGTTATCGTGGTGCCGTCCATTACAATATCATAGCCCCGCATTTTGGAGACTGTATCCTCATGATCAAACACGTTCACTTTTACAAAATCGACTCGCGGATCATTCAGCCACTCAACTACCTTCATGCTTTCTTCTTCGTTGAAGTCTGATACTGTGATTTTTTCGAATTTCGAATGCTCCACTAAATCTAAAATCGCTTCTCTGCAAATTTTCCCTGCTCCGCCTAAGCAAAATACTTTCATAGTTTCACAGCCCCTTCAGATGATGTCTCTTTAATTGCAGCTAATAATTGATCTATATCATTCGGATAAACCTCGCCGATGTTTCCGATTCTGAAGGTATCCAATTTAGAGATTTTCCCAGGATAGATGACAAATCCTTTTAGTTTTAATGCTTCATAGAAACCGGCAAATGTAAATGAAGTGTCTTTAGGATACAAGAATGCCGTAATAATCGGTGATTGGTTTTCTTGATTCAGCAATGCAGCAAAACCCATTTTCTGCATGCCATCGACAAGACGCCGCTGATTCTCCTTATAGCGTTCATATCTTGCCAATACACCGCCCTCTTCTTCAAGCTCATTTAGGGCCTGAAAGAAAGCTCTGACAACATGTGTTGGGGATGTAAATCGCCATTTTCCTTCATGCTTCTCCATCGTTTCAAATTGATCATATAAATCAAGAGACAGAGATCTCGCATTGCCTTTGCATTTAGCAATCTCTTCTTTTTTAGCAATGATAAATCCAAAACCCGGAACACCTTGAATGCATTTATTGGCGCTGCTGATCATATAATCGATTTTCAAGGCTGAGACGTCTATCGGAATTCCGCCAAAGCTGCTCATTGCATCAACAATTGTGATTAATCCATGCTTCTTTGCGAGACGGCATATATCTTCAATTGGATTCAGCATCCCGGTTGTAGTTTCGCAATGCACGACTGCAAGGTGCGTAAGATCTTTGTGGGATTCAAGTATTTCTTGAATGGATTCGATATCTAAAACAGACTGCTCATCAGTTCTTTTAATGATCGTCGGAATTCCAAGGATATCCGCCATTTCTGCGATTCGTTCTCCATATGCCCCGTTGCATGCGACGAGAAGCTTCCCCTTTTCTTTTGGAATCACGCTTGAAATGACAGACTCAACTGAGAACGTTCCGCTGCCCTGCATGAGAACGGCAGTGTATTCATCTGAACCAGGAGCTGCAAGAGCAGTTAATTTTTTTCTTATATCCTGAACGATTGCGTTATAATCCTTGTCCCACGTGCACCAATCTTTCAGCATCGACTCCCGGACTGTTTTTGAAGTTGATAATGGTCCCGGTGTTAACAGCAAGTATGGATTATTCATGTGCGGACAGCCTCTTTTCCATTTCCTCAATTAAAGGAATCAGTTCTGCAAATTCATTAATAACATAATTAGCACCAGCCTCGTAGAAACGCTCTCTGACTGCACTCATTTTTTCCTTTAATTCTTCTTGACCCAGCGTACTCACTTCATCTTCCGTCAGTCCAAGTTCATTGCTGCCCAGGATAACTCCTACTGTCCACATTCCTGCGTTGATGCCTTCTTTCATATCCGAAACGGTATCACCGACTTTTACAAGCTTATTCATTGGATAAATACCCATCTCCATTGCATTCATGTATGTCATCCAAGGATAAGGACGTCCCTCTTTTACATCATCAGGAGTGAAAAGAAAATCGGGATAATATCCTTTTTCCTTTGCATGAGGTGCCACAATTTTCATCATTTCTTTTGTGTAGCCAGTTGTAGATCCAATTTTCAAACCTTGATCGCGCAGCTTTTGTATCGTTTGGATCACACCCGGAAGAGGCGTCGTAAACTGTGGAAGAATGGAAAATAAAATCTTTTCAAATTCTCCATACATCAATTCAATATCCTGGTCAGATGGCTCCAGACCATGTACATTCACCCATTCTTTTTTAATGCGCGGCATTTCGCATAATGCACGAATATGATCAATTTTTAATAATCCCATCGGCTTGCGCGCTTCCTCAGCTGTAATGCTCACATCCCGATTCTCGAAAACTTCTATAAATACCTGGAGAGGAGCAAAGCATCCATAATCAATCGTTGTGCCTGCCCAATCCAAGATTATTCCTTCAATTTTCCCCATTATAGTTCCTCCTTAAGTGCTTTTCGATTTTTCATCCATTTCACCATTAGTTCATAGCAAACCCGAACAAGAATGTTCGTTACAACAATCAAGATGCTCATGGCAGCTGCTGATGCTAAATTCCCGGCATCATCCATGCTTACGATTGATATTGCAGCAAGTTTAAAATCAGCTGTATATAAGAATATGACCGCTGAAACTGTCACCATGGCATTCACAAAATAATACATCGCTACTTCAAGAATCGCCGGCAGGCACATTGGAACCGTCACTTTCATGAAGATTTTATAAAACGGAACACCCATAGACTCTGATACGAGCTCAAATTCCTTGTCCAGTTTTTTCAATGCCGTTGTTGCGGTAATAAAAGAAACAGAATAAAAGTGAACGATATTTGCAATGACAATGATGGCAATGGTTCCGTATAGAAAATGAAACGGATTTGCTACCGTATAGCCAAAGATTGACAGATTTTGTTTACTGAAAAAAAAGATATACCCGAGTCCAATGACTAAGCCAGGAACTGCAAGAGGAATAAGAGATAAAAAGGTGCTCAATTTCCGAAGTCCAATCATTCCCCTGAATTTTTCTATCATATAAGCGAAAATGAACGTAAAAATCGTTCCAAAGAAGGCCGTTAGGACCGCTGCAAGCAAACTATTTTTATAAGCCGTCAAGCCATCGCCCGTAAAGCTGTCAAAGGCAAAATGCTCTAATGTAAACGTCATGTTATATGGCCAGATTTTCACGCTGGCCGCAATGAACACAGTTAAAAAAAGAACAATAACGGCTAATGATATGCCAGAGCAATAAAGAAATGCTAAACGGTCTCTTAGAGGATTGCGTTTTATTTGATAAGGGACTGCTTTTGAACTGGCAGCGCCTTGTTGTTTCCGCTGTGATAGCTGGTCAGCTGCAAATGCAAGGAACGCCGGAAGCATGAGAATCATGCCGACTGTGGCGCCCATGCCCATGTTTTGCTGGCCAATGACCTGCTTATAGACATCTGTCGCAAGAACGTTATATTGGCCGCCTACTATTTTAGGAGCCCCGTAATCTGTAAAACTCAAAGTAAACACGACAAAAATGGAACTGATTAAACCATACTTCGCTGATGGAAGAGTAATCGTGAAAAACTTTTTTATACCGCTTGCTCCCATTGAGTCAGCGGCTTCATACAGCCGCTGATCTGCACCAGATAAAGCAACCATTAAAATCAGGAATGCCTGCGGAAAGGTGTAAATCGTTTCAGCCATAATGATTCCGATTGGACCATATAAATCGATCTTAAACCCAGGAATCGTTTCGAAAAAACCATTTGTAATCAAGCCTTGATTTCCAAAAAGATACATCAGGGCAATTCCATGCATCATTGTTGGAGCAAATAACGGAAGCAATGCAGAATAGCGAAAAATGGTTTTTCCATAAACGTTTGTCCGAGCAATTGCAAATGCATATACAAATGCGAGACTTACTGCCAGGACTGTAGTAATGCTTGAAACAAAGAGTGTATTTTTTAGAGATTGAACAAGAATTTCAGACTGAAAGTAGCTGACAAAATTCTGCAGTCCAATAAAGATACCTTTACCGTCAATAAATGCTTGGACAAACAGCATTAATAATGGGAGTACCAATACACCAGCAGCAGCTAATAGTGAGAAGATCAAGAGCAAACGCTGCAGCCATTCATTTAATCCTGCTTTTTGCCGTTTACGTTTATTCGATGATAGCTTTGAATGTGCAGTGGCCATTTGCATCTCCATTTAGACAACCACCTGTTCTTTGTAGGCTAACAATCGATGATCTGGCAGTGTAATCTTCAAGGATTTCCCCTTCGAAAGATCCATGCGGTGCGCCATATGGGCCGATAAATCAACAAGCAAATTCTGATTGAATAGCTTCGATTCTGTTTCTGTAATTTTCACCTTCACCCTGTAGACAGGCCCTTTGAATTCAACTGCTTCTATCACTGCATTTGCTCCGTTATCATTTGTAACCTGGACATGCTCAGGCCGTATCGCCATCAGGTGATTTTCGTCAGAATTCAAGAAATTCATAGAACCGATAAAGTTAGCAACAAATGGCTGATTAGGCTGATGGTACACTTCCTGCGGGGTACCAGCCTGCATGATTTGTGCATGATTCATGACGACAATCCGATCAGCCATTGTTAATGCTTCCTCCTGATCATGCGTGACCATAATGGTTGTGATCCCAACCTTTTCTTGAATGGTGCGAATTTCATAACGCAGTTTTTCACGCACCTTTGCATCCAGCGCTGATAAAGGTTCATCCAGCAGCAGGAAATCCGGCTCAAGTGCAATCGCTCTTGCAAGCGAAACGCGCTGCTGCATACCGCCTGAGAGCTGTGCCGGATATTTGTCCTTAACATGCAGAAGATCTACTAGATTCAAAGCTTCAAGCGCTTTTTCCTTCACTCTTTTTTTCGGATACTTGCGGGTTTTCAGTCCAAATTCGATATTTTGAAGAGCTGTTAAATTAGGAAATAACGCATAGGATTGAAACACGATTCCAAAGTTTCGTTTAGCCGGCGGCAAGTCTGTCATATCTTTGCCATTCACATAAACACGGCCTGCATTAGGTTCCTCAAGTCCTGCAATGATGCGCAGCAGGGTTGTTTTTCCGCATCCGCTCGGTCCGAGCAGACAAACAAATTCATTTTTGCTAATGTCAAAAGATACGTTGTTAAGAGCTGTAAACTGATTGAAGTTTTTACTTATTCCTTCAACCTTCAGATAGGAATGCGGCATTTTTATACCAGCCTTTCTAATGGCTTTGCGAGAAACCAAGTTCTCGCTAAAGCCTCATTTTCTTACTCTTTTGGTTCAGCTTTTTCACCAAATTCTGCTTCCCACTTTTTAAGTATCATGTCGCGGTTTTCTGCAGCCCAATTCAGATCATTGTCTTTGTACATTTTGTCTTGTACACCCTCAGGGAATGCTTCTGGTTTTTCAAACTTGTTTTCCATTGTTGAAAATCCATTTGCATCGTAATATTTCTTCATTACATCTTCCGAAATGGCCCAATCTAAGAAAGCTTTTGCAGCCTCTTCATTTTTCATCTCATTTTTAGCAATAAGTCCATTCGCTTCAACATCCCAGCCTAAGCCTTCTTCAGGGAAGATGACATCTACAGGGGCACCATCTTGTTTTTGTGTGACACCGCTATATACTAATGAGATTCCAATTGGATATTCCCCAGCTGCAGATAGCTTAGCGGGCTTTGACCCCGAATGTGTGTAAGTACCGATGTTTTCATGCAGTTTTTCCATGTAATCATAGCCTTTGTCTTCGCCCATCATCTGCAGCCATGCATTGACCGTTAAATATCCTGTTCCTGATGATGCAGGGTGAGGCATGACGATTAACCCTTTGTACTCAGGCTTAGTTAAGTCATCATATGTTTTTGGAATTGGCAAGTTTTTCTTTTCAAGCTCCACTTCGTTTACAACAATCCCAGTCATAAATGCGGTGTTTCCAACCCATTTTTCAGGCTGATTGTCATCTTTAAATTGTGGAAGAATTTTAGCTGAATCCTTTGGAGTATAGCCTTTCAGCATTTCCTTCCCATCCAGCGCAAGCAGACTTGAGGCAGCCAGTCCCCAAACAACATCTGCTTCAGTATCTTTTCCTTCTGCTAAAAGCTTAGCTGTGATAATTCCGCTTGAATCACGGACAATATTCAGGTTGATATTCGGGTATTTCTCTTCAAATGATTTTAAGTATTCTGGAATAAGTTCTTCTTCAATAGCAGTGTAAACCGTAAGTTCACCTTCTACTTCTTTGTTTGCTTCTCCATTTGAAGCATTTGACCCGCAAGCAGTTAACAGTGTGAAAGACATAAGTAAAACGAAAAGCTTAAGAATGTGGTTTTTCATTGTTTTTCTCCCCGTTTAGTATTTTTTCTTACAAATACAATATAAAACCACAATGTTAAGCAAATATTAACGTGGAGTTAAGAATTTGTTTTGTGTGCTTTTTTGTTGTATTCCTTTGTCTTTTAAAATCAAAAAGAAACAGAGGGGATCATGCCCCTCTGTTCTTTTTAAGCAGCTTTCTTTTTAAATTTTTTCCTGTAAAAAACCGATAATCCGACGATTAAAGGCGTAATCACGATTGTCGGCAGAAACCATAATAGAATACTCACTGATTCAATCGCAAGCAGCCTTGGAGCTCCAAATACCATAAACGCCGTGATCGTCGAAATACAGCAGGCAAGCATGCCGGAAAAATGCTCAAACCACCAATGCATTTTTTGCCTCGGTTTAGTAAGCCAATATGTCAGCTGAGAAATTCCGAGAAAGATTCCTACAAGCGGAAACCATGTGAGCAATGCAACGTCATTAACAATCCCATAAATACACATACCAATTCCTGATGATAGAAGCAGCAATGGATAAATGAGATCGAGTACATTTCTGTGCCGATCTTTCCGATTTTTAAACCGGAGAACGCGAATTCCATAATAAGCTGCTGCTGAGCTTAAAATCGCAATGAAAATTAAAAACCATGAAAAAGAGATGAGCTCTGCACTCGCATTGGCGTCGAAAAAAATACGGTAAATGCCCATATAAAAAGCGCTTATAGCCACCACAATCATACTGGCTGTATAAATCCACCCTGATACCCGGTGTACCTTGCCTCCTTTTTTCGTTACAATTGGAATCCAAAAGACAAATAGTGCAGCGAATCCCCCGATAATATGCAGTATTTTAAATAATTGAAAAAACTCCACGGAAACACCTCCATTTTTATTTTACTTCTTTATTTACATTATTTTCTTATTTTTTATAATTAGAGTGATTTCTTATTTCAATGCCAAAAGACTGCGCAATTTATTCGCAGCCTTTCTTTCAATATTTAAGAGGATTGTCTCCGTTGTCTTTTGTTTCCAAAATTTCATAAAAACTCATTGCCAAGCCGGTCCGCCGATATCATGGCATTCCGTTTATTCGACTGTATTGGACGGAAATAGTTTACCAGGATTGCTCCAAAGATAAAGTTACTGCCCCAGAAAATGACACAAAAAAGAAGGCCCATATAGATAAACATGGGCTTTGTCTTAAGAATATGCTTCATACTGAATACTCTAATTTACTTAACCTGCCGTATACAATTTCCCCATTTATCATGATGGCTTTCCGATCTGGGCGTCTTGCAACTGCTTCTGCTGAGGAAGCAGCCTCTATGAAAATGAAATTTGCTTGATCTTCAGCTTTCGGCCACAGATATTCTCCTTTATTTGTTAACGCTGTTACGCCTCCCGTTGCCCACTTTAACGTGCTCCGAAGCGACACCTCATCAATTCTGCGGCTAATTTGGGCATATTTTTGAACCTTCTCAAGCACATCTCCATTCCCATGAGGACTCCATGAATCATAGAAACCATCACAGCCAAAGTGGACATCTACGCCATGAGCATCTAAAAGCTCGATTGGCGGTAAAGATTTTGTAAGAGGAATGGTTGACATAATAGAGACACCATTTTCCCTTAAGCGTTCTGCAAGTGCTTTTTGCTGAACTTCAGGAACCTCTCCGATACAGAAAGCATGGCTGATAGCAGAGCGGTTCTGCCAGTTCGCTTCTTCAACGAAATCCATCCACTTATCTATTGTGTAGACCCCAGCGTTTCCTCCATCGTGTAAATGAATATCAACGTCTGCGTTAAACTCTGCAGCAATTTCCATAGTTTCATATAATGATTTCTCAATCGAGCGGTCGATTCCAGCAGGGTCCAGGCCTCCGACCATTGTAGCTCCATTTCTCATCGCTTTTCTCATTAATTGCGGAACATCGTCTCTCAGTAATCCATGCTGCGGAAAAGCAATGACATCAGCAGTAATCACTCCTTTGAACTCCTCAAGTGCTTCAAGAACACCTTCTAAATTTTTCAGACCAATGTAAGGATCAATGTTTACATGCGTTCTGATGTGGGTTGAGCCTTTGGATAAGATCATTTCAATCATGCTCATTGCTCTTTGCTTCGTCGTCGGTGCAAGTTCTTTTAGTTCCTGCGCTTCAAAATGGAGCCGTTCATTTAGATTCTTTACTGGCTTGCAAGCCTTCCAATCCAAAGATAGATAGGTTTTGTCCAAATGATTATGCATTTCTTTGAAGGTTGGAATCACAAGTAATCCGTTTGCATCAATCACTTCTGCCTGTTCTGAGATCCTTTCAGTATGATGCAGTCGCTCTATAATTCTTCCCTCTTTAATCCCAATATGGAATAGATCTGTTTTCGTTTCAATAAGTCCATCTTCGTTAAGCTGATTTCCCACCTCTAATTTAACGTTCTTCAGCCATTTCAAGTTCATCATTCCTTTCTAAGCAAGATTGATCTGCTTTATTCCCATTCTTATAGACAGATTCAATTCGTGCTCTTCTTGCTACAGCTTCAGCTGAACAGCTTGCATCCACTAAGATAAAATCTGCCGGGTCCCCAACTTTCGGCCACACTTGTTCACCTGCATCATTAAGAGGAGTGACACCGCCTGAGGCATATTTCCAAGATCTATTTAATGAAAATTCATCAATATAACGGAAACGTTCCGCTAAAATACTTAATTTTTCCACTGTATCCCCAGTTCCAAATGGAGACCAATGATCAGTGAGGCTGTCGTGGCCAACAGATACTTTTAATCCATGTTGATCTAATGCAGGAATTGGAATAGTAGGACGATTTATCGGAACAGTAGTTGTAATATCAATTTCTTGTTCTTTTAATACATTCATAATATCTAAGAGAGGCTGACCTTCTAGATCACCCAGTGCAATGGCATGACTGATTGTCACTTTCCCCTTCATTTTGGCTTCTTTCGTAAAATCAGCAAGACGTTCAAAAGTAAAGGCTCCTAATGAATTCGGTTCATGGAGATGAATATCTATACCTGCATTGTGTTCTGCCGCAATATCAAATGTTGTCCACAAAGATTGTTCAATATTTCGGTCGATTGTCGCTGGATCCACTCCGCCTACATGTGTTGCTCCATTTTTCATAGCATCCCTGATTAATTGCACAGAGCCACTTCGCAATAACCCATGCTGAGGGAAGGCAACAATTTCATAGGTTATAAATTTTTTATATTTTTCTAGCGTACTTACTGTTACTTCAAGATTTTTCAGGCCAGATGTTGGTTCAACATTACAGTGTGTTCTGATATGTGTATGGCCATTTTGCAGCAGCAGCTCAATCATTTTCTCTGCGCGTCTTTGAGCAAATGGAAATTGTTTAGGAAGCAATTCCTTTTCTTCCTCTATTCTGGTGAAAATGCCATTTGTAATAGGACGGCACGCTTTCCATGGCCCGCTATAATACGTTTTATCAATATGAATGTGCATTTCACGAAAAGATGGCAGCATGAGCATTCCTTTTGCATCAACAACAGGTAAAGAGTTCTTGATCTCGCTCTCATCTGCTGTCATAGACTTTAATTTTCCATTTTCTATTTTCAAATGGAACTCTTGTGCAACGGTCCCTGTAACTTCGCCATTTTCTTTTTTAAAACCCGTTTCAAGCCTGACATTTTTCAGCCAAAATGTATTCACTATAAAGTTCCTCCCATATTGATTTTTTCTATTAACCGCGAAGGGTGACCCAGAGCGCTTTTTCGCCTGAGCCACTTATTCCTCTTATTCTAGCGTAACATCATTTACCATTAAATAGTTAACAGCATTAAGCCAAGGAAATTCCTGCTTACCTGCCATATTGCTCATTAACTGGTTGGGCGGCGGGGACGGCAGCTCTTTTTTATCAATCCTCTATTGCCTCTATCTGGATTAGCTTTGTCACGGCAAGTATATTGGTCTTTTTATATCTTATGGGAAATCAGGCAAAGTATTTATATCGCGGAACTAGCTGAGAATAAGCAGCTCTCAAACTTTCAATCAATAAAAATGCCATTCTATCCTTACTATCGGTATAAAAAGATAAAACTAAAGTCCCAAATCTTTTTATTGTCTGCAAAAAAAGCGCAAATCTTTTGAGATCTGCACTTTGTCCTCACTCTATGTATCCCTGCAAGCCTTATTGTACAAGGGAATGTTTAAATGCATAAATAACGGCTTGTGTGCGGTCTTGCACGCCGAGCTTGCTTAAGATATTGCTGACATGTGTTTTCACTGTTTTTAATGCTATAAATAACTCATCTGCAATTTCCTGATTCGTTTTTCCTTCTGCAACGAGCAGCAGAATTTCCATTTCCCTGGCGGTCAGCTCATCATGAGGGTTATGAACAGGTTTTTGACGCATTTTCATCATCATTTTCCCAGTGACCTCTGGTTCAAGAACAGATTGTCCATGAAACGTATTCCGGACTGCATTTGCGATTTCGCTTGCTTTAGATGTTTTCAGCATATAGCTTGTCGCGCCTGCTTCTAGAGCAGGATACACTTTTTCATCGTCCAAAAAGCTAGTGACAATAATGATTTTGGCTTCCGGCCAGTTCTCGATGATTTGTCTGGTTGCTTCAATCCCGTCCATTCCTTCCATGACAAGATCCATTAAGATAATGTCAGGCCGGAGCTCGAGCGCAAGTTCGATTGCTTTAAAGCCGTTATCAGCTTCGCCGACTACTTCGATGTCGCTTTGAGCGGCTAAATAGGATGATACCCCAATCCGCACCATTTCATGATCATCTACAAATAAAACTTTAATCATTATTCTCACCCCTTACAATTGGTATTTTAACCTCAAGCTTCGTTCCTTTTCCGGGGAAGCTCACTATTTTCATCGTGCCTCCAAGCAGTGCTGCACGTTCGTGCATATTCTGCAGACCATAGCTTCCTGTCTTAGCTGCATCTACTTTAAATCCTACTCCATCATCCATCACTCTAAGCAAAATCAGTTCATCCCGTTGAATAAAAAGCACTTCAAGTGTTTCTGCTTTTGAATGGCGCAGTGTATTTGAAACAGATTCCTGCAGAATGCGGAAAAGGTGATCTTCAATTCCTTTATCAAGCTTCATCTCTTCCATTTTCCATGAGATCTCCATCGGAACCTTCTGCTGCAGCTCTTCTAACAGCTCCTGCATCCCTTCATGAAGCGTTTTCCCCTTTAGGGCAGCCGGTCTGAGATGCAGAAGAAGGGCCCTCATTTCCAGCTGAGATTGATGAATCATCTGCTCGACCATGCTTAATTGTTTATTATCTGCCTCACTGCGATGATCAGCTGATTCATTGACTGCCGACATCATCATGGATGCGGCAAAAAGCTGCTGACTAACTGAATCATGAAGCTCCCTTGCAAGCCTGTTGCGCTCTTCGGAAACAATTTTTTGAATGCGCTTTTCCTGCTCTTCCGCTTTTTCATTTGCAAGCTTTTGAGAAAGCTTTGTTTGCTCTGTCATGTGCTTTTGAAGATTGCGCAGATGAATCCAAATTTTTTCAAACTCTCCTGACTTTCGGCTAAAAGCGCCATCTACATACTTTCCCTGCTCCAGCTGTGAAAGTCCATCCGACAGCTGTGCAATATCGCTTCGCAGAAAAATCCCCGAGAGAAAGCCGAGAAACAAGCCAATTAAAAGACTGACTGCAGGAACAAAATAGATAAAAGGAAGATCCAGCATTTCGCTTTTCCATAAAATGCTCCAGTCATCAAGCGGAAACATAACAAAAAAACTGGCAGATAAGAAGATGAGAACGGAAAAAGAAATGGCTGCACCTAAAGCCATTTGCCGAAAAATGCTGCTCATATCCTTTTCACCTCTAGATCACCAACTATCGAAGATGTCACCACTTTTACCTTTTGCACGGCATCCTCGTAGCCTTTTGTCTGATACGAAACAACCTGATTAAAAACCTTTGGCTCACGACGTTCAAAGATGGATACAGCTCCGGCCCATGAAGAATGCTGAAAAGCTGCATCAAGCTCATACGGGAGAAGGATTTTCACATTTCCGATGACATTCCGGATCACAATGATGCATTCTTCCTTCGGCAATACGGTGTTGCTGAGATCGATGATCGTGTCTCCGATTCCGCTTTGGATATTAATATCATTCCATTCATAGATTTCTTCTGCAGAAGTCTGCTGGCCAAAAACGTTGTTGCCGAACAGTGGTTTCTTATAAACAACATCTTCTTTTTGCAGAGAAATGGATTCTTTAATTTCAGGTGTAATAACGGCGGGCGTTTTTTTAGACTGCCTGTATTGAAATAATAAATAAATGGCGAAAGCGAAAATCAAAAATTTTACTGCCCATAAATTCATGACCGTGATAACTAAACTAATTAAGCCAAACCAAAAGAGAAGTTTTCCCGTTTTCCTGGCAAGGCGTTTTTTCCCAAGATATATGCAGATTGATGAGAAAAACAGAAAAAAGATAAGCCCTCCATGATCAAACAGGACTTCAAGCATAAGCAGCACTATTCCAATGAGTAAAATATACGTCATCATATCAGCGTTCGCTTTTTTGAGCATATGGGCTTACCTCCTTTCCGTTTCGATTTTGTTTTAAAAAGGCGCAGAAATCTACGCCTTCTTTAGAATACCATGTTTTTATTGTGCAATAGAATCTTCTTTTTTAAGTTCTTTTTCAAGCTGTGCAATTCTACCATCAATTGTATTGCGGTGATAGCCTGTATTGACCTGATGCTCTAAGCGCTCAAGATAGTTTTCCATCTCATCAAAGCGGCCATACGAACCAGCCGAATAGCTGCGGCTGTCTAATACTTTGTTCATGCGGTGAGTGGCGCGTGCTGTATTTTCACGGCCCATCAGTTCCATGCGCTTGATATACATGTCCTTTAGTTTATGCTTCATTTCTTCATACTTGCGTTCAAGATCTTCTAATTGACGGGTTACTTCTTTTAGGGATTCGCTCAGTCTTACTGTACGCTCCTGATACTGTTCATGTTCTCTCACTGCAAATTCATGCAGTTCTGTCTCGCCGGCCTGTGCCGCAATTTCTGCCTGGCGCTTGCGTTTTTCAGTAAGGTGCTCTGCCTGCTTATATTCGCGTGTGAATTCTTCTTTTAATAAATACTGTCTTTCCACAAGCTTTCGGACCTTATCAGTTTCCTGCTCGCATTCTCTTAAGTATTGATTCAGCAAAGAGATTGGGTTTTTTTGCTCTTTTTGATCCAGAATTTCGTGAAAATCTGCCGTGATTGTTTCCTTAATTCTTGTAAATAAATTACTCATTTTTTACCTCTCCTCTTTCAATTATTAATTTTTTTTCATTTCTGCCCATTGTCTTTCAAAATTTGTGAATGGGTCGTTTGATTCTTTAAAAGCAGTCTTTTCTTTGTTGTTCCATTTCTTATAGACAACATAAAGGATGTAAGCTGCGGCTGCGCCAAGTACGGCTGGAAGATTTGATGCCGACGCACATAAGGCAATGATTCCGGCGATTGCCCAGAAAACTTTCATTCCAGTTGAATCAGTCTTCATGAATCCTTTATACGAGTAATAAAGGATAACCAGACTGATGGCCAGTGCCAGCATTGGGGCAAGATTTGCAAGCAGGACTATGGCTGCTATTCCCCCTGCGATCAATAAACCGAATTTTTTCATTTTCTGTTCCTCCTTTCTATATCTCTATCCTACCTTCCCTGCTGTTTTCTCATAACGAGCCTGAGCTTTATTTTGTACTAAGACTTGAGGCGTAGCAGACCTGAGACTGGCATGATTCAACAAAATTTCGCCTAATATATTAAAGTTTTATATAATTTTAAAAATTCCCTCTTGTCCGATACTTCTTTCCTTGTTATCATAATGAACATTCAACTATGTAACTACAGAAGGCATTTTAGTGAAAAAGCAATATTTTATTGGATTACTTATTTTTATCCCATTAAAAACAAACCATGTTGCCAATTTCCTTTTTAAGGATAAAAAGCAGCATGAACCTATCAGAAAAGGCGCTTAACAAAAAACAGGTACATTCCATGAGAAGTACCTTTTTTTCTTTTATTACCTTTACAAAGATTGATTTTCACTTCGTTCCCAATGCGTTTGAAATGCAGAAGGTGCATGCTGTGAAATCAGATAACACAACGGTATTAATGGCGGGATCTTCACTATGTCAGATCTTCCATACATAAAACAGCTGGTCACAGCCCTTTTTTTAAAGTGGTTTCCTTATTTGGCAATAAGGGGATAATAACAAGAAAAGTGCAATATTAAGGAGGCTGTCCCCATTATGAATCTATCTGGCAAAGTAGCGATTGTTACTGGCGCAAGCTCCGGCATTGGTGAAGCTGCCGCGATAAAACTTGCAGAACAGGGAGCAAAAATAGCTCTTCTGGACATAAAAGAGGAAAATGCCAAAAAAGTGAAATCTGTGATTGAAGCTAAAAACGGAGAGGCCATCATTGTTGAGTGTGATGTATCCGATGCAAAACGAATGGAGAGCAGCTACAAAAAAGTCATCAGCACGTGGGGGCAAATCGATATCGTGTTTGCAAACGCGGGGATTAACGGCAGATGGACCCCGATTGAGGATCTTACTCCAGAGGACTGGGATCAAACAATCAACACGAATTTAAGGAGTACATTTTTGAGTGTCAAATATGCGATTCCGTATATGAAAGAAAAAGGCGGCAGCATTATCATTACCAGCTCTATTAATGGCAACCGCTTATACAGAGGATTTGGCCGGTCAGCCTACAGCACGTCAAAAATAGGCCAGGTCGGATTTGGAAAAATGGCTGCCCTGGAGCTTGCAGGATATAAAATCCGCGTCAATATGATCTGTCCTGGAGCCATTGAAACAAACATCGACAGCAATACCTTTGCAGAAGAAGAAAACATAAAAAAGGTAGAGATTCCAGTCGAGTTTCCAGAGGGTGAGCAGCCTTTAGAAAAGAAAGCAGGCTCGCCTGAACAAGTGGCAGATCTAGTTTATTTTCTTGCATCCGATTTATCCAGTCATATTACTGGCACAGAAGTCTATATTGATGGAGCAGAATCATTGCTTTAACCTGCTGCACCTTCTAAACAGAAGGTGTTTTTTTTCGGATAAAAATGCCTGTTTTGGACCAAAATAAACCTCTAAACTGTACTAAAGGAGGGGTAACCTTGACTAACCGCAACGATAATCGTGAATCGAAGAACAAATATCCCAACAACAAGAAGCAGGATACTGAATTCTCAAAAGAAATCAACATCCGAAGTGAAGAAACGAAAAAAGATCTGAAGAAATAAGAAAAGCGGAACCGACTGGTCAGACTCGGGCAGACAGATAAGAATTCCCCCGAAAAGTCCGGGTTTGACTTTCCTGAGGGAATTTGTTCTGGCCGAGGGGCTAGGAGGTGGAGCTAGACACCAATGCGCAAAATTTTATACTTTCTCTTAAGCAAGAAAACAGCCCGAAAAGAAAATATTTCCGGGCTGTTTGCTTATACTTATTGCTGCTTCGCATTTTCTATTTCTTCAACCATAAGCGAGAGTTCTTCCCAGCGCTCCATTGTTGCTTCAAGCTCCGCATCAATAGCCTGCTGCTGCTCCATCAGCTGCTGAATTTTGCCGTAATCACTGCCGCTTGAAGCGATTTGGACTTCAAGCTCTTCTCTTTTTTCTTCCAGTTCCGCAATCTTATCTTCAATAACGTCCCATTCTTGCTGCTCTTTATAGGAGAGTTTTTTTCTCTGCTTCGGAGCTGCCGCCATTTCCTGAACTTTAGGAGCTGGTGCCGCACTTTCAGCTTCCTTCATTCTTTTTCTTGTATCCATGTAATCTGAGTAGCTTCCCTGAAATCGGAGAACCTTGCCGCTTCCTTCAAAAACAAGGAGATGATCCACTACACGGTCAAGAAAATAGCGATCATGGGAAACAGTGACGACAACGCCAGGGAATTGATCAAGATAATCCTCGAGGACGCTGAGTGTTTGAGTGTCTAAGTCATTTGTAGGCTCATCAAGGAAGAGAACGTTTGGCTCCTGCATTAATACCTTGAGCAAATACAATCTGCGGCGCTCTCCGCCTGATAGCTTACGGATGTATGTCCACTGCATCGATCTTGGAAACATGAAGCGCTCAAGCATTTGCTCTGCTGTAATCGTTTGATGATCAACTGTCTGCACAACTTCCGCAACTTCTTTTATATATTCAACGACGCGCAAATCTTCATCCATTGCCTCATGATCCTGAGTATAATAGCCGATTTTGACGGTTTCGCCAATTTCAACCTTGCCGCCGTCAGGCTGAATGCGTCCTGCTATGATGTTTAATAGTGTCGATTTCCCGCTTCCATTAGGTCCGATGATTCCAAGTCTCTCCCCGGGAACCACGAGATAATCTACATTTGTCATTAAGGTACGGTCCTGAAAAGCTTTTGAAACACCTTCAAGCTCAATTACTTTTTTCCCAAGTCTTGTTGATCCGATGGCAAAATCAACGCTATGTTTTGCTGCCGGTCCTTCCTGATCCTGAAGGTCTTCCACACGTCCAATGCGTGCTTTTTGTTTTGTTGTCCGGGCTTTAGCGCCTCGTCTCAGCCAGGCAAGCTCTCTGCGCAGCAGATTTTGGCGCTTGCTTTCAGACTGCTCGGCATTGAATTCACGCTCTGCTTTTTTCTCAAGAAATACTTCATAGTTTCCCTCATAAACATACAGCTTGCCATTTTCTAATTCGAAAATTTGGTTTGTTACCCGGTTAAGGAAATAACGATCATGGGTCACGAGAAGAATAGAGCCTTTGTATTGTGCTAAAAAAGTCTCCAGCCATTCGATCGTTTCATTATCCAGATGGTTTGTAGGCTCATCCAGAATCAGCAGATCTGCCGGCTGAATCAAAGCTTTTGCAATCGCAACACGTTTCTTTTGACCGCCTGATAAAAGCCTTACTGGCCTTGCAAAGTCGGAAATGCCGAGGCGGGTCAAAACGGTTTTGGCAACCGTACTCGCTTCCCACGCGTCATTTTCATCCATTTTTTGCTGCATTGAAAGAAGCTTGGATTGTTTTTTTTCATTAGACGGATCTGCTTCCAGTTCAGAAAGAGCAAGCTCATAATCACGCATCGCCCGCATGATCAAGGAATCCCCGTAATAGATCTGTTCAAGGACTGTCAATTCTTCCTCAAGCTCAGGCTGCTGCGGAAGGTATTCAATATGAAACGAATTGGCATGAATCATTTTTCCTTCTTCAACAGTCTCTAGTCCTGAAAGATATTTCAAAAGGGTTGATTTCCCTGTTCCGTTTGTCCCGATTAATCCAATTCTCTGCCTTTCAGCAATTGAAAATGAAATATGATCAAACAAAGTCTTTTCGCCATATGTTTTATATAAATTCTCTACAGAAAGAATGCTCATTTATTTATCCGCCCTTATATAATGTTTCATTATATTGTACAGCAGTTAGATGCACAAAAACTAGCATAAGATATTTTCCATTCCTATGTGACTGACAAGCTTGGATAAACCCCAATAAACTTCTCCTTCCTTTTTCTGCAGGAATCCGCAAATAACCTGATTTATTTCCAAGGAAATGTCGAACACAGCCTTTTTCCATAAAAAAAGAGAGACATATGATCCCTCTCACCTACTTATTTTGTTCAACATTCAGCTCGATTAAATTCCCGTCCGGATCACAGCAGTATATTTGATTAAAACCGCTCACTCCATTTTTGTCTTCCCGATATTCAATATGATGTGAAATAAGCCAATCAACAGCAGTTTGATATTCGGCAATCCTCAATGCAAGATGTCCTTCTCTGGAATTCAGGGTATAATTCTTTCTCAGTGTTTGCGAATCTTCATCAACAATTAGATGAATTTGCTGTGAGCCGATTTCATACCACGCGCCATAAGAATCAAAAGGAGGTCTTTCGATTTCTTTTAAGCATAATACATTTTCATAAAAATGCTTTGCCATCTCAAGATTTGTCACGGACAGGCTGACATGCTGAATGGATTCATTGATTATCATCGTACACACTCCATTGCTTTTATAATGTATTTCCTTCTGCTGGAATTGGATACTTAGCCAGGAGTCTCGCCTAGTGAACTAAATTTAAGCTCATTGTTCTCGTATTCTTAATCGTAAATGCATTTTCTTTTCCCGCTTCCATGTAGGAAGGTCCCGGCCCAGCTTCTCCAACCCAATACACATCCACATTAGGCGGGATAAGAAATCCGATGTGCTGCAGGCCGTATAAAATGGAACGGGCTGCTTCCTTCGCGCCATCTTCATTGCCTGTTACAGCAACGCCCCCAACCTTATTATAATAAATAGACTGTCCTTTTTCATTCGTTTCACTGCTTGATGCGTAAAGTCTTTCCATAACAAGAGAAGCAATGCTGCTCTTTTCTCCAAGCCACAGCGGAGTTCCGACCACAACGATATCAGCATCGGCTATTTTTTTCATAATCAGCGGCCAATCATCGCCCCTGCCCATATCTTCTGACATGCCAAATGCAATATTGTAGTCCGCAATTTGCAATTCTTCTGTTTGAACATCTTCATTCTGCAAATGTTTTTGAGATTGTCTCATTAAGGATTCTGTGTTTGAGGGTTCGTTTCCTTTTTTTAAAGAACAATTCAAATAGAGAGTTTTCAGCATGATTTAGTCTCCTTTTTGGTTTCATTTATAGTAATCTATTTGCCTTTTTCTTATTCCATCAAACATAAAAAGCCTCCCGATACTGCTTGGAAGGCTTCTGATATTTACTTAGTTCCAGATGGATTCAGCCCATTCTGGATGATCTATAAATGGATTGCGGTTATTTTGATAGTCTTTATAGATGATGTCATTTCTTCTTCTTTCGCGTGTATCTACTGGATCTTCTCTGTGCCATTCAAGCAGAACAGACATTTTTCCATGCAGCGGAGCTGTTCCATTGTTTACATTGTTGTTCAGCTCAAGATCCAGCTCGCCGCTGTCACCTTCATAACGGACCGCCATGTAAAATAACATTCTGGCCACATCACCTTTAACAGCGTCTCTCGGCTCCCATGAATCAGAGTCATAGTAGTTGCCTAAAGCTTCAGAGTGCTGTGTTCCTCCGTTATCAAAATCAAGATTGCCTCTTGAGCTGTTTACTGAAACATCAGTTGGTCTTAAATGATGGATATCGGTCCCGGCACCGGCACTTGTTCCAAAGTCGCCATGTGATTTCGCCCAAACGTGCTCTCTATTCCAATCATTCACATTTCCGCCGTTTGTAAGCTTGCTTTGTGAACGTCCTGTATAAAGAAGAATGACGTTGTTTGGATTGTTTGGGTCTTCATCTGTGTTTCTGAGTGCTTCCCAGACATTGTCATAAGAAAGCTCTCTATGATCGTCTATAATATTATGAAGTTCCGTCTTTAAAGCGTCGCCTGTTTTCCCTATAGCAGACTGATAATATGTGTCATCATAAGAAGGTGGCTCTATAGGGTCTGTCGGGTCTGTCGGGTCTGTCGGGTCTGTCGGGTCTGTCGGGTCTGTCGGGTCTGTCGGGTCTGTCGGGTCTGTCGGGTCTGTCGGGTCTGTCGGGTCCGTGGTTCCAGATTGTTTTTCCATAGCTGTCGCACCCGTTATTCCAGTGTGAGAAAAATAGGCTGCAAGTTTACCTGTTACTTTCATTTCCGCGCCTTTTAGAGAAGGGTTCGTTTTCAAACCAAATTGTGTTCGGAACGAGGATGGAATTTGCACATAAATCATTTTAGATGTACTTGTTTCTGACGGTGAATCTGCGAGAGCAAGTGCATAATCATTCGGATAATTGGATGTCACTACCATGTTCGCGGCAGTCGGCTGTCCCACAACGTATCCTTTAACCGTTTTAACAGAACCAGTTTGATTGGCATTTGCCTGAGCGACTGAATACGGTGCTGTCCAAGTGCCGTCTCCAGTTGAAGCTTGTGATGGCGAGACTTGAAACACAGGAATAAAAAAACTAAGCATAAGAGCCAGTTTTACGATGATTGCAGCATGTTTGTTTTTAGGCAAAATGGTATTCCTCCTCATTTTTCTGATTATCACGAAAATAGAATACTATGGAAACATTAACTATTTATGATAATTTTGTAAATTTGCGTCATAATCCTGCTTTTTTGTAAAAGATGAGAGAATGAGACTAGTGCCCCCTGAACCTAAAAGCACAAAAAATGCACCTCTGTCTGAAGTGCATCTTTTCTTCCTATTAATAATTTTGATCTTTCATATGACCAGCCTTGCGTTTGTTTTTTCGTTTTACTCCAATTACGACAAAAACAAGTACGACAAACAGCAGAATTATTCCGATATTTAAGAATCCGCCTATAAAAAGGAAGAAGTCCTTTTCATTTATTATCACCTCTTTTCCCTTTTTACCCCTATACGCAGATTAAAAACCCTTGTACAGAGAGTTTGAATGAATAGAAAAGAGGTCTCAGTTTAAAATGACAAAGTTCTTCCATTCATACGGAAGAAGCGATTGGTACTTATCGGTTAAGAAACGGTCATCGACCAGCACAATGGTTCCGGTATCTTTTTCAGAACGAATCAGTCTTCCACCTGCCTGAAGCACTTTGTTCATCCCAGGGAAAACATAGGCATAATCAAACCCGTTTTTTCCCGTCTGCTGAAAATAAGCTTTCATAATGTTTCTTTCAAAGCCTATCTGAGGCAGGCCTACTCCAACAACGATGACCCCGTTTAACCGGTTGCCTATCAGGTCAACACCTTCAGAAAAGATCCCGCCCATTACGGCAAATCCAATCAGTGTCGTGCTGCTGTTTTCTTGAAAGGCAGCTAAAAAAGCTTCTCTCTCTGCTTCAGTCATCTGAGGCTGCTGAATCATCATTTCAAAAGGCGGATTCACCTCTGTCAAAGATTCATATACTTCCTTCATATAAACGTAAGAAGGAAAAAAGATAAGGTAGTTTCCGCCCCGTTCTTCAAGCAGCTGCATAACCACCTCAGAAATCGGCTTCTTGCTTTTTTCCCTGTCGTGATATCTGGTAGAAAGCGGCTTGATATAGACATCTAAGTTTTCCCTGGTAAATGGGGAGGGAATTTTCACTTGATAATCGTCTGAAACTCCTCCAAGCATGTCCTTGTAAAAATGGAGGGGAGAGAGTGTAGCTGAAAAGTGGATACTTGAGCGAAACGGTTTTTTCACCTGCTGCAGAAGATAGGATGGATCAAGGCACAGCAGTTTAATCACAGCCTCATTTCGATCTGCTGCCACTGTCGTCACATACCTCTCATCATAGAGCTTGGACATTTTCACAAACGTCTGAGCCTGAAAGTAACAATCTAACAGAAGCTGTGATTGACTTCCCATTAAAAGCTCTTTTTCTGCGTCTGAAATAAATGGTTCCAGCTGCTCAATTAGCTCATTAGGGACATTCTCCATCAGCATCGCATGATTTTCATTTTCACATTGTTTTCTAAGAGCAATAAAAAAACCATTTATTTTTTTTGCATGTTCGAAGATGGACCTGCTGGCCGTTTTAAATTCCTTTTTCAGCTGAAGAAAGTCCGATTTTTTCAAGTCTGCAGAAAACATCGCCCTTCCCCTGTCAACCAGATTATGCGCTTCGTCGATCAGCAGGACCGATTTTTTCTTTTGTTCATCGAAAAAACGTTTTAAGGATACGCGCGGATCAAACACATAGTTGTAATCACAAATCATTCCGTCTGAAGCAGATGCGAGGTCTAAGGAAAATTCAAAGGGGCAAACGGTATGCTTTAACGCATACTTCTTAATGACGTCTGATGTTAAACGGGTTTCATTAGAGAGGATATCAAGCACCGCTCCATTAATCCTGTCATAGTAACCATTTGCAAATTCGCAGTAATCCCTTTGACAGCGGGTCTCATCCTTTAAGCAAACCTTGTCCTTTGCTGTAATCGTAACAGTATTAAAGCACAGTCCCTTTGTTTCCATGTAAGAAAAGGTATCTTCTGCCGCTTTTCTTGTGATCGTTTTAGCCGTTAAGTAAAAAAGTCTTTCTGCTTTACCTTCTCCCATAGCTTTCAAAGCTGGAAAGACTGTGGAAACCGTTTTGCCGATTCCGGTTGAGGCTTGAGCAAACAAGTCTGCCTTGTCGCTGATTGCTTTGTAGACTGTGCCAGCAAGCTTCCTTTGACCCTCTCTGTATGTTTCAAAAGGAAAAGATAACTTTTCAATGCTTTCATCACGTTTCTTTTGATGCCCTGCTCTTAATTCAGCGTATGGATAAAAACCTTTTACCAATTCCTCCATGAAAGAATCGAGATCTGCTGATGAAACTATTTTTCTGAACCTCACTTGTTCGCCTGACTGTACGCTGACATAGGTCAACTGCACTCCGATGTGATCTAATGCTCTTTCTTTTGAAACAATATAAGCGTAGCATTTCGCCTGGGCCCAGTGAACTGGATGAGAATCCTCTTTTAATAAAGAAAGATCACCCGCAGTTGATTTTATTTCATCAATATATGGCATATCTTCAGTTAACAGAAGCCCGTCACATCTCCCCTCAATTAAAAAAGAGAGGTGGTTATGCTCTATGACAGTCTTTAAAAATACTTCTTTTTGATCTGCTTCTTCATATGTCTTCTGAATCGTCTGATGTGCTTTTGTCCCTTCTGTCATCGTTGCAGCTGTCCTGAATCTTGAATCAATGCTTCCCGATCTGAAAACATATTCTACTAGTGCTCTGACTGAAATATGCACTTCTTTCATTCGACATCACCTGTTATTATTTTATCAGATATTTTGTGGTTTTAGCCTCAGGATAAAAAGAAATCGCCCACCTGGGAGATGGGCGATTTCTCATCATTAACAGCAGCGCGAAACCTTTCCGCCTTTTGCGTTGTAGCGTGCTTCCTGTGCCTCGCAGAAAAATTCCTTTCTGCTTTGGACCGGCTGATCCGGGTGATGCACCATCATATGCTCCACATATTTTTCATAGCTTGGAACACCTGCCATCAAGCTGATAAACTGCTTTCTGAACTTAAGAATGGAAGACAGTTTCTTATACATGGTGGCTTATGCCTCCTTTAGACCTGGCAATATACGGCGCCTCGTGCAATGTGGTCTTCTTGTTGGTCAATACCTTTATCCATATGCGGATGGCCGAAATCAAGACGGCGATTACTACAAGCATAAAGATGGCGCAAAGAGCTGCATCAACGTAATCATTTATCAATACCTGCTTCATCTGAGCGGCATTTGCAGCAGGGGCGAGTGCCTCTCCTTTATCAAGCGCACCCTTAAACAGATTTGCATGTGATAAGAATCCTATTTTCGGATTTTCATGGAAAAGCTTTTGCCATCCGGCTGTCATCGTTACGATTAAAATCCAAGTCGTTGGAACAAGTGTAATCCAAACGTATGCTTTTTTGCCCATTTTGAAAAGAATCGTCGTTCCAAGCAGCAATGCAATTCCTGCCAGCATCTGATTGGCAATACCGAACAGCGGCCAGAGTGTGTTGATTCCGCCTAACGGATCGATAACACCCTGATAGAGGAAATACCCCCAGCCAAAAACACAAAGTGCGGTTGCAAGGATATTGGCCGGTAGATATTCTGTTCTGCCCAAAGGTTTATAAATATGACCCAATAAATCCTGAATCATAAAGCGCCCAACCCTGGTTCCCGCATCAATTGTTGTCAGAATAAATAAGGCTTCGAACAAAATGGCGAAATGATACCAGAAGGCCATAAGCGCTTTACCGCCAATGACTTCAGAAAAGATATAAGCCATTCCGATTGCAAGAGTTGGAGCTCCTCCAGTTCTTGAGAGAACCGTTTCTTCTCCAACATCATCTGCAAGCGCCGTCAAATCATCCGGCGTTATCGTATAGCCCCAGCTTGAAACGGTTGTTGCCGCTTGTACAGCTTCCGTCCCAATCAGTGCCGGGGGACTATTAATAGCGAAATAGATACCCGGCGTAAGAACACAGGCAGCAATCATCGCCATAACAGCGACAAAAGATTCTGTCAGCATCGCGCCATATCCGATTGGACGGGCATGCGATTCTCTTTCGATCATTTTTGGCGTTGTGCCCGAAGATACTAAAGCATGGAAGCCGGAAACAGCACCGCATGCAATCGTGATAAATAAAAACGGAAACATATTTCCTGCAAATACAGGCCCTGTACCATCTATAAATGGTGTAACAGACGGCATCTGCAGTTCTGGAGCTACAGCGATGATTCCAAGTGCGAGACCGACAATGGTTCCGACTTTCAGGAATGTACTTAGATAATCCCTTGGCGCAAGCAGGAGCCAAACCGGCAAAACAGACGCTATGAAACCGTATACAATCATTAAAATAGCAATTGTTTCGCCTTTATATGTAAATAGCTTTGCAAGTTCCGGAGTTTCCGCAACGTACTGTCCAAGGAAGATCGATAATAGAAGAAGCACGACACCGATTACTGAACCTTCCCCCACTCTTCCCGGGCGAATATACCTCATGTAAACGCCCATAAATACAGCAATTGGAATCGTTGCTGCGATTGTAAACATTCCCCACGGACTTCCTACAAGCGCTTTCACAACAACGAGAGCCAAAACGGCTAATAAAATAATCATAATACCTAAAATACCTACCATGGCTATGATCCCCGTTATCGGACCAATTTCTTCTTTAATCATTTCCCCTAATGATTTTCCTTTTCGGCGCATTGAACCGAACAAAATAATGAAATCCTGTACGGCTCCTGCAAGGATCACGCCGACGATAATCCAGATCGTACCCGGCAAATAACCCATTTGTGCAGCAAGTATAGGCCCTACAAGCGGTCCTGCTCCCGCGATCGCTGCAAAGTGATGACCAAACAATACCCATTTGTTGGTCGGCACATAATCCTTGCCGTCATTGTGTGTTTCTGCAGGTGTTTCCCGCTTGTCATCAAGCTCAAATACCTTGACCGCTATAAAACGGCTGTAAAAACGGTATGCAACCGCATACGAGCAAACAGCAGCTGTCAGCAGCCAAATTGCATTAATGCTCTCCCCCTGATTGAGAGCGATGACTGCAAATCCAGCTGCTCCCAGTGCAGAGACTAACCCCCAAATAATAATAGACCTGAAAGCCTTCATCTGCATCATCCCTTCTGTAACATACAAACCTATTATACTTTTGTTATCTGAATTTTTAAATAATTTTTTGCTAATTTAATAGGTTAATACTAGAATTTCAGATTGGAAGTTGTGATTTAAGGCATAAAAAAACCACAGTACCTACTGTGGTGCGCCTCTTTTATTATTTTTCACCGGCAGGATCATGGTCACTTCTGTACCCGCACCAAGATCGCTTTTATATGCTACTCTTCCTTTCATGGTTTCAATAATGCGAAGCGAAACGGTTGTTCCAAGACCGGTGCCTTTATCCTTGGTCGAATAAAAGACAGTGCCAATCTGGGAAAGCTGCTCCGTTGTCATCCCCTTGCCTGTATCAGATATGACTGTATGGGCATGGCCGTTTTTCAAATAGAGCTGTATTCGGACCCTTCCGCCTCCAGGAGTTGCTTCGATTGCATTTTTAATGAAATTTACAAGTGCCTGCTTCAGCTGGCTTCGATCTGTTTCAACATAAAGACCCGGCTGCAGCTGGCAGGATAACTTAACTCCTTGCTTGACCGCAAGTGCATTTAATAAATAGACGACATCCTGAATAACTTCTGAGAGCTGAAATTCTTCAATTTTTTTAAGCTTAGGCTTAGCAAAATTAAGATAATCATTCAGAATGGACTCTGCTCTGCCAAGCTCACTCAAAATTAAACGCATATATTGTTCTTCGGTCTTCTTTTCTTTTTCCATCAGCTGCAAAAACCCTTTTACAACGGTTAATGGATTTCGGACTTCATGTGCGATGGATGCAGCAAGCTCACCAATCGTGTTCAGCTTTTCTGTACGGATAATCTCCTGCTTCATCATCTTCCTGTCAATGCCTGCTTCAAGCAGCTTAGCAGCTATCCCAATAGCGATAACTTGTAAAGTTCCGAAGATGAACACATAAAATAACAGCTCACTGCTGCTGGTGAAGGTGAAATCAGATGTAATTAAAAAAGAAAGCAGAATGAAAAGCTGGACAAAAGCTGGACAGAATCCAATAAGGATAGAAAGCTGAATTCTTTTTTTAGGCTTGTACTTTCTAAAACGCTTTGAAAATAGGAACGGTACAATCAATGCAAGGAAGGCGCTTATATATCCAAAAACAATTGCTTCCCCGCCTATGTATGTTCTGGCAAGCAGAATGAAAAAGAAAACAATCAGGCCTGAAACAGGACCTCCATACAGCAATGCCAGCACCATTGGGACATATCTTAAATCCCAATAAAGACCGTAATCATAAAACGAAAAAATCATGCACAAAAAGGCAGCGATTCCGTATATAACTCCGGAGAAATAAGGAGATGCCGTAATGCGCTTGTTTTCAAAAATAACCGTATAAATTAAGACAGGAACCAAAACGATTAAAACATGTAATGTTAATTTCTCTGCTAGCATCGTAATTTCCTCAATTATATTTGTGTATTGAGTTTGATATTCGACAAAAATCGCATAACTCCTCTTTGTTTTTTAATGAACCTTATATTTAAACAAATGTTTTAACCCGCAGTAAAACAGGTATCTGTACATACATGGAGGTGATTGGCGTGACTGATAAAAAAACGAAACAAAAACAAGATAACCCCGAGCAGATACAAGGGCGTGACGGAAAAACACTAATTGAACGGGAAAATGAAATGACCGTTGACGCTATCCCGACCGAAGAGGTAAAAATCGGACTTCAGGATGAAAAGAAGAAACATAAAACAAAGGATCAATCTTCAAGTGATTAATTTTTCAGCCGGCCGCTTTTTTGTTCTTTCGCAGCTTAAATTCTTCTGTTTCAGACAGATCTTTTTAACCCGGAATCTCTCTTTATTTCTCACTAGTCTTATACAAAAACCCTCCCGCTACAAGTACAAGCGGGAGGGTTTTTTATGACTTATTTCATTCCAGTATTAGCCTTCACAAGAATCTCATCAAATTTCTTCGCATCTTCTTTCTTGCTTGAAACGATGGTTCCGATGTAAGCACCAAGGAATCCAAGCGGGATTGAAACGATACCCGGATTAGTCAGACTGAACAAAGGATCTCCTACAAAAATGGCAGCTCCTGCTTCTGGTGACCATACATTCGGGCTTATAGCTACAAGAATCAAAGAACTGAACAAGCCAGTCAGCATACCTGTAACAGCGCCGGCTGTATTAAACCGTTTCCAGAATATCGTCAGCAGGAGAATTGGCAAATTGGCGCTTGCCGCGACAGCAAAGGCCAATGCGACTAAAAATGCTACGTTCATGTTCTGCGCAAACAAAGCGAGAAGAATTGAAAGAACGGCCACACCGATAGATGCCCATCTGGCTGCCACAACCTGCTCTTTCTCAGTTGCTTCTCCGCGGCGAAGAATATGGCTGTAAAAGTCATGCGCAAATGCAGAAGCAGCTGATAGCACGAGTCCCGCTACAACAGCGAGTATTGTAGCGAATGCTACTGCAGAAACAAAGGCAAATAAGAAATCCCCGCCAATCGCTTCTGCAAGCAATGGCGCTGCCATGTTCCCAGCTGAGTTTGCAGCTACAATATTGTCATAGCCAACAAACGCTGCAGCTCCTAAACCTAAAAAGACAGTCATCACATAAAACGCACCGATAATCCAGGTTGCATATACAACAGATTTACGTGCCGTAATGGCATCCTTCACTGTAAAGAAACGAATCAGGATATGAGGTAGTCCGGCCGTTCCAAGAACAAGCGCCAGATTCAGCGAAATCGTATCCAGCGGATTCTTAAACTTATTCCCCGGATTCAAAAAGCTTTCACCAAGCGGCGTCGCCGTCTGCATCTCAGAGAACATTTTCATGATGCTGAAATCAAATTTAGCAAACACAATAACTGAGATTATAAATGTACCTATCATAAGAAGAACAGCTTTTACAATCTGCACCCAGCTCGTTGCAGTCATTCCTCCGAATACCACATAGATTGTCATCAGAGTGCCTACAATCAGAACTGAATACACATATTCAATGCCAAGGAGCAGATGTATAAGCCCTCCCGCTCCCACTAACTGAGCAATCATATAAAAGATTGAAATAGAAATCGTATTCAGAGCCGCTACACCGCGCACTTTACTGTTATTAAACCTTGCTGCTATCATGTCAGCCATTGTATACTTCCCCAAATTCCGAAGGGGCTCAGCCACTATGTATAACACCACAAGATATGCAACTAAAAACCCTATGCTGTAAAAGAAACCATCAAATCCAGAAAGCGCTATCATTCCGGCGATCCCTAAAAAAGAAGCTGCGGACATATAATCGCCAGCGATAGCCAGTCCGTTTTGAAAGCCGGTTAAACTGCTGTCTGCGGTGTAAAAATCACTGGTTGTCTTTGTGCGCTTTGAGGCAAAATAGGTAATAAATAATGTCATAATAACGATCGCCAAAAAGAGAGAGAATGCCAGCATGTTCATTGAAAGTTTCCTCCTTACCTTCTTGCTTCAGCTTTGATTTCTTCTACCATCTGATCAAACTTCTTTGCCCGGCTGGAATAAAGCATACACAGCGTCCAAGTCATAATAAATTGGGCAAAGGCAAATACCCATGCCCAGCTGATCGGGCCGACTGCATACTCATTCAGTACGGTTGAATAAGCCGTTAACACCGGCAGTGTAAAATAAAATGCTAAGAAAAATAATGACATTGGCAAAATGAAATTTCGTTTTGCCTGAAGCAGTTTTTGAAAGGATTGCGACTGAACAATTTTGGTGTAATCTACTGAGGACTGTGCGGACTTCAATTGTTGTTTTTCATTACTCACTATTAGTTCCCCCTTAGTTAAAAGTTTATAAAAAAACCAAACCTCCTTTAATTCCAAATTTTCACACTCTCATTATATATTTATCTGAAAAGTATGTAAATTTAGTTATCTTATTTTTTTAAAAATAACCTTCTTTAGACTCATTCAAAGATAGAAATAATTCAGATGGTAGACTAAAATAAGAAAGATTACTGCATTCTATTATCGGTGAAAGCTGTTAAGGAGGATACGATGGAGAAAAAGAATACACTTCCAACCCGAAAACTGCTTGGAATTGCAGGACTTGGCTGGCTTTTTGATGCCATGGATGTTGGAATGCTCTCATTTATTATAGCGGCGCTTCAATCTGAATGGGGTTTAAGCGTTAAACAAATGGCCTGGATCGGCAGCATGAATTCTATCGGAATGGCTGTTGGCGCCCTCGTGTTTGGATTATTGTCTGACCGTATCGGAAGGAAACATGTCTTTATTATTACCTTGCTTCTCTTTTCAGTCGGAAGCGGACTGTCTGCTTTCACAACTACATTAACCGCCTTCCTCATATTAAGGTTTTTTGTTGGAATGGGCCTTGGAGGAGAACTTCCTGTTGCATCAACTCTCGTGTCTGAAAGTGTAGCACCTGAAAAACGGGGAAGAATTGTTGTCCTGCTCGAAAGCTTCTGGGCTGCAGGCTGGCTTATTGCCGCTCTTATCTCTTATTTCATTATTCCAAGCTACGGATGGCAAACGGCTCTGCTTCTAAGTGCATTGCCAGCATTTTATGCGCTGTACTTACGGATCAAACTTCCGGACTCTCCCCAGTTTTTAGCGATAAAGAAAGAACAGAAGCCGTCCATTTTGGAAAATATCAAAACAGTCTGGTCTAAGGATTATATTCGTCAGACCACTATGCTTTGGATTCTTTGGTTCTGTGTCGTCTTTTCTTACTACGGCATGTTCCTATGGCTGCCAAGTGTCATGGTTCTGAAAGGCTTCAGTTTAATCAAGAGCTTTCAATATGTTCTTATCATGACTCTAGCTCAGCTTCCGGGCTATTTCACAGCAGCCTGGTTTATAGAGAAATTCGGCAGGAAGTTTGTGTTAACGACCTATTTAGTCGGAACTGCGTTAAGCGCCTATTTCTTTGGAACGGCTGAATCTCTCACTCTGCTTCTTACATCAGGAATATTCCTGTCATTCTTCAATCTGGGAGCCTGGGGAGCGTTATACGCTTATACCCCTGAGCAATATCCGACAGCTGTTCGCGGAACAGGCGCCGGGATGGCTGCATCATTCGGACGCATTGGCGGAATTTTAGGGCCATTGCTTGTTGGTTATCTTGTTGCCGAAGATACCCCGATGACCATGATCTTTTCAACCTTTTGTGTATCCATACTGATCGGTGTACTGGCTGTTATCGTTCTTGGAAAAGAAACAAAAGCCAAACAGCTGTTTTAACAGAACTAAAGCGCAAGCGCCTTGGTTAGATCCGAAAGGCAGATAAGAATCCGACAGAAAAGTCCGGGTTTGACTTTTTTGGCGGATTTGTTCTGACCGAGGATTTAGGCGCTTGCGCTGGACGTAGATAACTTTATTTCGTTATCCACAACCTATTACCTTTTATAATTTCCTAGACAATGAAAAACCCCATCAACCTTTAAGAGTTGAAGGGGTTTTTTCTGTTAATGACCTCCCAGGTAAGCCATTTTCAGCTGATCACTTGCATTTAATTCATCTGCCGTTCCAGACAGCACAACCTTGCCTGTTTCAACCACATATACTCTATCAGCGATCGACAAAGCCATGTTTGCATTTTGTTCAACTAATAAAATGGTTGTGCCAGTTTTATTGATCTCTTCAATAATTCTGAAGATCGTTTTAACCAGCAGCGGAGCAAGTCCCATTGATGGTTCATCCAGCAGAAGCAGCTTGGGGCGCGCCATTAGTGCGCGTCCCATTGCCAGCATCTGCTGTTCCCCTCCTGATAGTGTTCCTGCCTGCTGTTTTTTGCGCTCAAGCAGCCTTGGAAAGAGTTCAAATACTTTTTCAAAATCCCTTTTGATTTCAGCTTTATCTTTGCGCAAGTAAGCTCCAAGCTCTAAATTCTCCTCAACCGTCATGTTTGCAAACACTCTGCGTCCCTCAGGAACATGTGATATTCCTTGTTTAACGATTGTTTGAGCTGCTTTTCCTGCAATTGATTTATCTTGGAAAAGCACCTCTCCCTTTTTAGGCTTTAAAAGTCCTGAAATGGTTTTTAAAAGTGTGCTCTTCCCGGCTCCATTTGCACCGATCAAGGTCACAATTTCACCTTGATTGATCTCTAAAGATACATCCTTTATTGCTTGTATATTTCCATAGTATACATTGATTCCATTTACTTTCAGCATTATGAAACCTCCTCGCCGAGATACGCTTCGATGACTTTTGGATTGTTTCGGATTTCCTCAGGCACTCCCTGAGCAATTAACTGGCCATGATCAAGTACATAAATTCGTTCACAAACACCCATGACAAGCGGCATATCATGTTCAATCAGCAAAACCGTTAAATCAAACTTCGCGCGGATAAATGCAATCAAATTCATCAGTTCTTCTGTTTCCTGCGGGTTCATCCCTGCTGCAGGCTCATCAAGAAGCAAAAGCTTAGGGTTAGCTGCAAGTGCACGGGCAATTTCTAAACGGCGCTGCTGACCGTATGGCAGATTCTTTGCCTTCTCGTGTTTCACTTTATCAAGCTTGAAAATCTTAAGAAATTCAATCGCTTTTTCTTCCATTTCACGTTCTCCGGAAAAATGGGAAGGCAGCCTGAGAATAGAACTTGCAATGGAATGCTTTGCAAGAGAATGATAGGCCACTTTTACATTATCCAAAACAGAAAGATCACTGAACAGTCTAATGTTTTGAAACGTTCTGCTGATTCCTTTGCGCGTAATTTTATAGGGCACAAGACCGTTCAGTTTTTGACCTTCAAGCATTAACGTTCCTTCTGTTGGTACATATACGCCTGTTAACAGATTAAAAAAGGTCGTTTTTCCAGCTCCATTTGGGCCGATCAATCCAACAAGCTCACCTTTATTCAATTCGATAGTGACGGATGAAAGAGCCTTAAGACCCCCAAACTTTATGCCTAAATTCTGCACGTTAAGCAACGGTGTTTTTGCTGTCATGACCTGCACCCCCTTTCATGCCTTTACGATTTTTGAAAAATGAAGTGAACTCTTTCGTACCGAGCAAGCCTTGAGGACGATAAAGCATCATCACAATCAGGACAAGACTGTAAATAATCATTCTCGTCTCTGGGTATTCCTGAAGGAAAGTAGAAACAATCGTAAGCAGGATTGCTGCCAGAACGGCACCGGACATACTGCCGAGCCCGCCAAGAACGACAAAGATTAAAATATCAAATGACTTTAAAAAACCGAAGTTTGTTGGCTGGATGATGTAAAAGTTATGTGCGAACAGTCCGCCTGCCATTCCTGCGAAAAAGGCACCAATCACGAATGCCGCAACTTTGTAGTACGTTGTATTGATTCCCATCGCATCTGCTGCTATTTCATTTTCACGAATAGAAATACAAGCTCGTCCATGAGTTGAATTCGTAAAATTGACAATGGCAAGAATCGTAATGAGCAAACATCCGAACACCCACGGCCAAGTTGTAAGATGGGATACCTGCATGCCGCTTGCTCCGCCAACATAATCAATATTCAGAAACGTGATGCGGACGATTTCACCAAATCCAAGTGTAGCAATTGCAAGATAGTCCCCTTTTAGACGTAAACTTGGAATTCCAATAATAAGACCGGCAACAGCTGCAGCTAGTCCGCCTACAATCAGGGCAACCGAAAACGGCAATTGCATCTTCATTGTAATAATAGCCGAAGCATACGCCCCTACCGCTAAAAATCCTGCATGCCCGATTGAAAATTGACCGGTAATTCCGATAATAAGATGCAGACTTGCAGCCAGCATAATATTAATGGCCATAAAGTAAAGAGCATTTACCAGATAAATGTTCAAAAACCCGCCCGTGATTAAAAATTGTACGACGATGAAACCAACAAGTGCCAAACCGATTGATAACCAAAACCCTTTTGATTTCTTCATTGCTGTCATCCCCCTTACACTTTCTCTCTAACGTTTTTGCCAAACAATCCTGATGGACGGAAGATAAGAATGAGAATAAGGACGATAAATGCTACACCATCACGCCATAAGGAATAGCCCATTGCACTTACCAGTGATTCAATGACTCCGAGAAGTAATCCGCCAACCATCGCACCTGGAATAATCCCGATTCCGCCCAATACTGCAGCGACAAAGGCCTTCAAGCCTGGAATAATCCCCATAAGCGGCTCAATTTTTATATAATAAGTTCCAAAAATAACACCCGCTGCACCCGCTAAAGCAGAGCCAATTGCGAAAGTAGCAGAAATCGTATTGTCAACGTTGATTCCCATCAGCCTTGCTGCATCTGCATCATGTGAAACCGCACGCATGGCTTTGCCGATTTTCGTTTTATGAACAATAAATTGAAGCAAGATCATAAGCCCGACAGAAATACCCAGAATAAATAATGACTGACTGCTAATTGTGACGCCGAAAATTGAAATGCTCTCCGATGGAAGAACTGTTCCAGGATATGCTTCCGGCTGTGCTCCTCTTACGTAAATCACTCCGTATTCAATGAGGAGGGAAACTCCAATTGCTGTTATAAGTGCTGCAATTCTAGTCGCATTTCTCAAAGGTTTATATGCTATCCTCTCGATTAATACTCCGAATAATGCACAAACTGCCATAGAGATGATTAATGCAGGGAAAAACCCAAGTTCTAAAATCGTAATCGAGTAAAACCCTACAAAGGCACCTATCATGAACACATCACCATGAGCAAAGTTTATGAGCTTCACGATGCCGTATACCATCGTATAGCCAAGTGCAATTAAAGCATAAATACTGCCCAGAGATATTCCGTTGACAATCTGCTGAAAAATTTCCATAGTCTCTTTCTCCCCTGAAAGTCTTTTATTTTGTATGGCAGTTTTCATTGTTAAATTCAGAATAATAGGGGGCACGGCCCCCTACTCCATCTGCTATATGATTGTTTATTCAGGATCTACATTCGTTTTAAATGTTTGCTCGCCATCTTTGTATTCAAGAATAGCAGCAGACTTAACTGGATCATGAAGTTCATCAAGCGTCAGGTTACCTGAAACAAGAGCAAGATCTTTTGTTTCTTCAATTGCTTTTTGAAGCTTCTCAGGGTCAGCGCCGCCTGCACGTTTAATCGCATCAGCTAGGAAATATCCTGTATCATATCCAAGAGCATTAAATGCATCTGGAGATTTATCTTTGTATTTCGCCTTGAACGCTTTTACGAAATTTTGAATTTTCTCATCTGGATCACCAGCAGAATAATGGTTCGTAATGAATGTGTTGTTCAAAGCTTCTCCGCCTGCAATTTCAATCAGCTTCGGAGAATCCCATCCATCGCCTCCCATGAAAGGAACATCAATGCCAAGCTCACGTGCTTGTTTCACAATTAGGCCTACCTCTTCATAGTAGCCAGGAAGGAAAACAAATTCTGGATTTGCTGATTTAATTCTTGTAAGAGTTGCACGGAAATCTGTGTCTTTAGCTACATAAGCTTCCTCTGAGACAATTTTTCCGCCGCTTTTCTCAAATGATTCTTTGAAGGATTTTGCCAGACCTTTCGCATAATCGCTTGAGCTGTCGATTAGTACAGCCGCATTTTTTACTGATAAGTCGCCTGTTGCAAAGTTTGCAGCAACCGTTCCTTGGAATGGGTCGATAAAGCATGTACGGAATACATAATCATTGACTTTGCCATCTGTATTCGTTATTGTCGGGTTCGTTCCAGTTGGTGTAATTAATGGCACTTTATTATCCTGTGCAATCTGCACCTGAGCCAGAGTATTTGTACTTGTTGCAGCTCCAATGATGGCAGCTACCTTATCCTGGCTTACAAGTTTGATAGCTCCATTCGTTGCTTCAGCTGCATCTGATTTATTATCAAATTCAACAAGCTCAATCTTTTTGCCGTCGATGCCTTTTTTATTGATCTCTTCTAAAGCAAGTTCCAGGCCTTCTGAAATGGATTGCCCGTAAGAGGCCACCCCGCCGGATAATTCTAAGTTCGCTCCGATTTTTATTGTCTCTCCTTCGGATGAACCTGTGCTTTTTGCACCGCACCCAGCCATCACGCCAGCTGAAATCATAAGTGACATAAACACTGCCATTAATCTTCTCTTTTTCATTTGTATCCCCCGTTTTTAATCATATTTTGAAGCAAACTTTCGGTCTTATCGGTTCCTGATTCTAATCGAATCACCCCCTAAAAGGATCTTTAGTCCCAATAATATGATTCTTCAAAAGAAAATTAATATTCTGAAAATATATTATAATATTATTTGCTATTCGTCTATAGTATTCTATTCTTTTTATCTATTGACATTTCATCTATTGTTGATCCCTTCATCAGGATAGTAGACTAAAATCTCTCATTATCAATAATATTTATTTAATAATCTATATAAAAATAAAAAAGAAAGCATCACATTCCATGACACTCTCTCTCCTTTATCTATAAATAATTATTTTTCAGCTAAAACATCTGCAAAAGCTTTTACATAAGGCGGCAAGTCGGGTGGTCTTCTGCTCGAAACGATATGTCCGTCAACAACAACTGCTTCATCATGCCATTTGGCCCCTGCATTCTCCATATCATCTTTAATGCCAGGTGTACTTGTTACATTTCTGCCTTCTAATATTCTGGCTGAAATCAGCACCCATCCTGCATGACAGATTTGTCCGATCGGCTTTTCTTTCTCATGCATGTCCTTCACCATTTGAAGAACCTCTGGATATCGTCTTAATTTATCAGGCGCCCATCCTCCAGGAACCAAAATGGCGTCATAATCTAGAGAGCGTATATCACCAAACGCATAATCCGATTTGGCTGGAACACCATACTTTCCGATATAGGTTTCGCCTGCTTTCTCACCTACTAAGTGGACTGCTGCCCCTTCTTCCTGTAAACGAAGCACAGGGTACCATAATTCAAGATCTTCAAAATCAGCACTGACCAGTGCAATAACTTTTTTATTTGATAAACGCATTGTCCCACCTCCACATTCAGTATAGCATGACCATTTCGCTAATGAAAAAAAGAGGCATTCAAACAACCTCGTCTTTCAGCTGACTTTGAAATAGACCGCAGTAAAATCCTTTTTCACGAAGAAGGGACTCGTGACTTCCTTTTTCAATCAGCGTTCCATTCTCAATCACAAGGATTTGGTCAGCTTTTTGAATGGTATTCAGCCTGTGTGCAATCACAAAACTTGTTCTGCCTTTCATCAATCTTTGAAGGGCTTCCTGGATTTTCAGCTCTGTAATGGTATCGATGCTGCTTGTCGCTTCATCAAGAACTAGAATAACCGGACTAGAAAGGATCGCTCTTGCAATGGACAGCAGCTGTTTTTGACCCTGGCTGATCCCGCTTCCGTCCTGAGTGAGAACCGTTTCATACTGATTTTTTGTTTTCATGATAAAAGAATGGGCATTCGCTTCTTTTGCAGCTTGCATCACTTCTTCATCCGTTGCATCCAAACGGCCGTACCGAATGTTTTCCATGATTGTCCCGGTGAATAAGAAGGGATCCTGAAGGACAAATGCCATGTGCTCTCTCAGGCTGCTTCGCCTGATTTTTGTGCTTTCCATCCCATCTATCAGAATCTTTCCATCATCAGGATCGTAAAATCGGGATAACAGGTTGATCATCGTCGTTTTTCCTGCACCGGTAGGACCGACGATGGCTACCGTTTCACCGGGAGATGCATGAAAACTCAAGTTTTGAACCGTCTGCTGTTCTTCCTCATAAGAGAATGAGACCGTGTCAAATATAACTTCTCCCTTCACTGCTTGAAGGTCTGAAGCATCTTCCTCATCTTTCATTTCCTCGTGTTCATCCAGAATTTCAAACACTCTCTCAGCACCTGCTACAGCAGATAGAATCGTATTGAACTGATTCGCAAGTTCATTTAGAGGACGTGTGAACTGTCTGGAGTATTCAGTGAAAATCACGATTACCCCGATTGAAACCAAATCATTCAGAGCGAGGATGCCGCCCACCCCGGCAATCACGGCAAAGCTTAAATTGTTCAGGACGTTCATCAGCTTCGGAATAAAGCCTGATATGGTCTGAGCCCAAAACCCTGCTCCTTTAAGCCTCTGACTCTTTTCCAGAAACTCAGTTATCACTTTTTGTTCCTGTGAAAACGTCTTAACGATGCGCTGACCTGAAATGGTTTCTTCAATAAAGCCATTAAGATTTCCCAAGTTCTGCTGCTGTGCTTTGAATAACTTTCCTGTTCTGTTCGTGATCCACCTCATCCCACAGAACATAATCGGGATAATGGCAAGAGTTATTAATGTAAGCAGCGGACTCAGCCAGAGCATGACACAAATAGTTCCTGCAAGTGTCAGGATACTTGAGAAAATTTGAATAACAGAGCTGTTTAAGGTCGAACTGACGTTTTCAATATCATTTGTTACCCTGCTCATCAGTTCCCCGTGCTGCCGTTTATCAAAGTATGAAATCGGCAGGCTGTGCAGATGGCGGAAAAGCTGAGTTCTCATGGTGAAAACGGTATTTTGGGCAATTCCGATCATCCAGATGTTCTGCAGCAGCAGAGAAATGGATTGGACAAGATAAATTAAGACTAAAGCAATCAGCAGCTTAATAAACCCGCTGCTTTCTTTAGTGACAATATAATCATCAATGACTCTCCCAATCAGGTAAGGACCAAGAAGGGCCAAAAAGGAACTAAGAACTACCATAAGAAGAACCAGACTAAGCAGTCCTTTATTCAAAGAAAGATACGACCATACCCTTGTTATCGTCACAAACCAGTTTTTTGGTTTCACTGTTTTTTTCTGAAGTGGTTCTTCCTGTTTTACTTTCGGATACTTGAATGGCTTACTTAGCTCTTTGAACATCCTGCAGGGCCTCCTCTCCAAACTGGGATTCATAGATCCGCTGATACAGCGCCGATTCTTCTATTAATTCATGATGAGAACCCTGAGCCAGAACTTCTCCTTCATCCAGCAAGAGGATCTGGCTCGCCCCCATAGCCGTGCTGATTTTTTGTGTAATGATAAAAATCGTGCAGTCATATGCTTTTAACGCTTTTAAAAGCTTTGCTTCCGTAGTTAAATCAAGAGCGCTTGTGCTGTCATCAAGCAGAAGAATTTTAGGCTTGCGGACTAGTGCTCTCGCTATCGAAAGTCTTTGTTTTTGGCCTCCAGAAAGGTTGACTCCTTTTTGGCCCACCCTTGTATCATAGCCATTCGGAAGCCTTTCAATCGTTTCATGAATCTGAGCATTTATTGCCGCTTCCTTGATTTCTTCAAGTGCTGCTCCTTCTTTTCCCCATGCAATATTCTCTCTGATCGATCCTGTGAACAAGAGGGACTCCTGCGGGACAAACCCAATTTGTCCCCTGAGACTTTCAAGCTTCATATCAAGCAGATTCTTTGAATCAATGTAAATCGCCCCGTCCGTCACGTCATAAAGCCTTGGAATCAGATTGAAAATGGACGATTTCCCAGAGCCTGTGGCTCCAAGCAGGGCAATCATTTCACCCGCATTCACAGTAAAGGAAAGGTCATTCAGCACAGCGGTGTCCGTTCCCGGATAAGTAAAAGAAACGGATTTAAATTCAATTTCGCCTTTTTCAATCACACTTGTTTCTTCTGCATCAAGTGAATCAGTCAAGTCCGCTTCTGTCTCCAAAACTTCATTGATGCGGCCAGCTGATGCTTTTGCACGTGAAAAAGCCATGATGATAAAAGAAAAAATGGATAAAACAGAGGAAATCCGCAGCGCATAGTTTACAATCGCCACTACTTCCCCAACCTTCGCATCCCCTGTGCCCGCATTGATGCTGCCAAACCAGAGTATGGCAAGGATGCTGATATTCATAACCAATAATAAAACAGGCATGGCAATCTCCATCAGCCTGAGTGCTGAAACAGTCCCGCTCCTTAACTCTTCATTTGCTTTTGTAAACCTTGAGACTTCATAGTTTCTTCTCAAAAAGGCCTTGATAATGCGCATTCCGGTCAGATTCTCCTGCATGACGCCATTGACGGAATCAAGCCGGTCCTGTACTGCTTTGAACAGACCGCTTCCCTTTTTCATCATCCACAATAAGAAACCTATTAAAAGGGGAATAGAAATGAGAAGAATGAGTGCCAGCTGAAAATTGACGATTAAAGCCATGATCGTACCCCCTACTATTAATAAGGGAGCACGAAGCATTATCCGCAGGCTCATAAAAATCGTATTCTGAAGCTGAGTCACGTCATTCGTCATCCTCGTGATGAGAGACGATGTCGGAAACAGGCTAAAATTCGCAAAAGAAAAGGACTGGACCTTCTCAAACAAATCTTTGCGTACATCATACCCAAAGCTCTGACTGACGTGAGCCGCGTAAAAGGAATTCGTCACACCTGCAGCAAAAGCCGCAATTGAAATCCCAACCATGACGCTTCCCCAATAGATGACAACTGATAAATCATTTTTCAAAATGCCATCATCAATTATTTTCGCCATTAACAGCGGATGCAACAGCTCTACCCCAAGCTCAATCAGCATCAGGGTCAGGGCCACACCCATCGCAAGACGGTAAGGCTTTAGCAAAGAAAATACTTTCGACATGTGGCTGCCTCCAAACGTTGCAACATTCTATGTACATATTTAGCTGGACTAATATCTTGAATTTCATCTATTCTATCATACTCCTTATTGGTTAAAATTTGAATATTTAGATTTATGTTTCTCTAATTAAAAAATATGCTCAATTACAGGAATCGCACAAAAAATAGACCTCTTGGTAAACAAGAGGCCATTTCAAATCTTATGAACTTATTGAGCGATTCTTCTTATCAAGTTTAGGTGCAGAATCGGGCCCTTCATATATATATTCATTTTCCCAATAGTCTGCATTTTTAATGCCGAGTTTTACAGGGTCGAATACCGGATCAAGCCCTTGTTTCTTTTGCTCCTCATAATCTTTTAGAGATAAAAGAGCAGGTTTAGCAAGGATTATTATCGCAATTAAGTTCAGCCATACCATAATTCCGAGGCCGACATCCCCTAATGCCCAAGCTAAGGATGCTGTTTTAACTGAACCGTAAAATGTTGCGCCGAGCAAAACAACTTTTAATAAGAACATGGGAACTTTATTGCTTTTCCCGCGTGTTAAGTAGGCAATATTTGTCTCAGCAATATAGTAATAAGCCATAATAGTCGTGAACGCAAAGAATAATAAGGATATCGCAACGAATCCAGAGCCAAATCCCGGAATCGGTATGACAGATTCAACTGCTGCCTGAGTAAACACCGGACCTGGCTCAACTTTAGCTCCCAGTTCGTTCACAATAAAATTGCCTTCAGGATCTTGTGTATTATACATTCCTGTAAAAAGAATCATAAAGGCTGTAGCGGAACATACAAAAAGCGTGTCAATATAAACGGAGAATGCTTGAACTAAGCCTTGCTTGGCAGGGTGGGAAACTTCAGCTGCAGCTGCAGGATGAGCTCCGGTACCTTGCCCCGCTTCATTGGAATAAATACCGCGCTTAACTCCCCATGCAATTGCCATACCAACGATGCCGCCAAAAGCAGAATCTAATGCAAATGCACTTTTAAAAATAAGAGCAAAAACAGCAGGAACCTCTGTTATATTTGCGGCGATAATGATAAGTGATACAAGAATATATCCGAGGGCCATAAAAGGAACAACGAACTGAGCAACATTCGCAATTCTTTTGACTCCTCCAAAAATAATAAGTGCCAATACAATAACAAGTCCCACACCAGTATAGACGGGGTTCAGCCCAAAAGCATTATCAAGACCAAGCGCAATCGAATTTGATTGAACTCCAGGCATTAATAGACTCATAGCAAGCAAGGCAGCCAAGGCGAATGTAATGCCATACCATTTCCATCCAGTACCTTTTTCAATATAGTATGCCGGCCCCCCGCGGTATTGTCCATCTTGCTTTACTTTATAAATTTGAGCAAGAGTGGATTCAACAAATGCGCTTGAAGCACCAATAAATGCAATTGCCCACATCCAGAAAACAGCTCCCGGACCGCCGAAACCGATTGCAGTAGCAACGCCGGCAATATTACCTGTTCCTACACGGCCTGATAAGGCAATTGATAAAGCCTGAAAAGAAGAAACTCCAGCTTCAGAGCTTTTGCCTTGAAACATCAGCAAAATCATATCTTTAATGTGTCTTACTTGCAGAAATCGGGTTAAAATGGAAAAAATAAGTCCTATTGCTAAAATTGTGTAAATAACTGGGGTGCTCCACAAAATTCCGTTTAAGCTAGTAACAAACGCCTCCAAATAAAATCCCCCTTTAATACTGAATATTCTTTCTTTTTAGATTATAAGGGATAAGCAATAAGTGTACAATCTCTATTTTGATAGAATATGTCCCATATGTCGTGATGAAATACAATAAAAACGCAAACAACCTATATAGGTAGCGGTTCTTCTTCCTTACACTACGCGTTAAAAAAAGTGACATAAAAAAGAATGCGCCTAAAAAGGCACACTCTTATTCTCTAAAAATAATTCTGGATAGTCAGTAATAAGTGCAGAGACACCCGACTTGGCCAAATCCTCTAGTTTATCAGTCTGATTTACTGTAAAAACTCTGAGGGGATACCCTGCATCAACGGTTCTTTTTCCAGCAGCTGAGACTGCAAATAAAGCTTCCGAATGGAGGCCATTTGCCCGAACCTTCCTGGCTTCCTCCATAATGTTTGATGGGATCCCTTCGAATAAAAGGGCCGTTTGAATGTCATTGTCCAGCTCTCGCATTCTCCCCATGCTTTTAAAATTAAAGGATGAGAGAATGACTGAGTCCATCATTCCTGACCTCTGTACACACTGAAGCACTTTTTCTTCTATCCCCTCATAGAGCAGGACATCATTTTTCAGTTCAATATTTACTTTCATTTCTGGACCGCTCGTTTTGATTAAGTCCAGGACATCCTGTAAAGAGGGAATTTTTTGCCGCGAATATTTGGGGTGAAACCAGCTTCCGGCATCAAACAGTTTTAATTGTTTGTATCTGAAATCTTTTACAAATCCAATCCCATTCGTTGTCCGGTCTATTTGTTCATCGTGAATAACAACAGCTTCTCCATCCTTTGTCATCTGCACATCAAGCTCAATGCCGTCCGCCCCAATCTTACAGGCCGCTTCAAAGGCGGCCATCGTGTTCTCAGGAAACTTACCGCTGCATCCCCGGTGTGCGTATATTTCAACTGGCTTGCTCAAGATTTTGTACTCCTTTCTATGATGCAATTCTTAGATTCTGTCAAAATAGGAACCGACGAATCTAAAAAACTGATTCATCAGTTCCTCCTATTATTTCCCTTGTTTCTTCCCTGCTGATTCAAGTGCACGATCTGTTTCTTTCGCCGCCTGATCTAATGCTTTTTGCGGATCCATTCCCTGATAAAGACTTTCCATTCCTGATACGATCTTCTGTCTTGATTCAGGGAATATTGCTTTCCGTCTACGGTATAGTAGTTGAAAATGTTTTTCTCCCATTGCGCTGTATCAAAGTTTTCTTCATCGATAAACTTTTGGTCAGGCTGAATTTTACCGCTGTCGATCATGTATTTAGTGCCTACTTCAAATGTCTGCATAATAGATGGAGCATCAGATGTTCTTGCAACTGTATTGAATTTCGTTAAAGCTGCTTCATATGTACCCTGAAAAACAGGTTTCACTTCAACTTCATCCTGCGGCTCATTAAAATCCTTTGCAAGATCTGCCCAGGCCGTCATTCTCTTTTTTGGCATTTTGTAAAAACCATAAAAAAACGCGGCCTTTTACAAAACACCTATGTTTTTTTATGGTTTCTCACTATCTCAACCTGGTTATATTCACTTGCCTTTCATGAGTTCCATCATACCTCTTCAAGGTAAATCCAGTATGAAGGTAATGTAGATTTATATGAAGGAATTGTTAGGGGTTTGTAAAATACAAAAAGAAAAACCCTAGCTTTTTAGGCTAACAGGTTCCAGTGAAGGAGAATTGAAGTTGAAGGCAGTATTCAGCGGAAAAGTTAAGAATTGATCACAAGAAATCGTTTAGTATATGAACTATGCCCAATGTTGCAAAATCGGGAATTTTGAGTATTCATCGCATGCAGTTGTTTCCCCGAAACTGTCTAATCAAGGTTTTGGATATTTGATAGGCAAAAATAATCATTCATCACAAAACGTTAAAATAACAAAAAAACGGGTACGAAACTGCTGTGCAATTTCGTACCCGTTTTCTTCTGTCCTGTGTTTTTTTGAGGTTCTCGGAACGGCGACCACGGTTCCACCATGATAGTGCTCAGTCCTGTTCAGAGCAATCTGGCTGGGTGACATGCTGTCTTCAAGCACTAATTTATCCAGAAAGCGGCTGCATACGCTTTAAGGGCTGCAGGCATTCCGCTGCCCTTGCTGAACTGCCACGTGCCAAGTCCGAGCGCCGAGACCATAAGCTCCGGCTCCCCAAAGTCTCCTTAGCGGTGTCTCCAGTTTCATTTGAATCCCCCGTTTACTTAACCTTTGTACGAAGCTGAGACCTTCTTATGACTTGATTGATCACCTCAGAAAAAACAAGGCCGATCGCGATGGAACCTGAAATCATAAATGCTTTTGCAGCTAATGTAATCGCAGTATTATAGTCATTTTCAACGAAATTTCTCATCGCGTCGTACGCCATTCCCCCAGGAACCAAAGGAATAATGCCGGCTACGCTGAAAATAATAATCGGCGTTTTGTAGATCTTTGCAAAAACCTGACTTGTCACAGCTACAAATACAGCTGAAATGACAGTAGCAGGAACTGCATCAAATCCATAGCCCACCAAGGATATATAGATCATCCAGCCGCACATCCCTACAAGTCCGCATTTAATGAGGGAAGGTTTAGGCGCCTGAAAAATAATGCCGAATGCAGCGGTAGATATAAAGCTTGTCACTAGCTGTCCCAAGACCCACATCATTCTTTCTCTCCCTTAAAATAATGAAAAAACAACCGCAATACCAGATCCGATGGCGAATGCAGTTAAAAACGCTTCTGCTCCTTTTGAAAGTCCCGATATCAAATGCCCGGCCATTAAATCCCTGACTGCATTTGTAATAAGCAGACCAGGAACTAATGGCATAACTGAGCCAATAATCACTTTATCCATTTCAGATCCAAAACCGGTCCTTACGAATAAATAAGCAAGCATTCCTATAATGAATGCCGCCAGAAACTCCGCAAAGAATTTAATAGGCACAAGACGATGGAAATAAATAACGGCCATAAAACCGAGCCCCCCTGCCAGAACAGCAGGAATAAAATCAGACCACTGCCCCTGAAACATAATCAGAAAGCAGCCGCTTGCAATCGCTGCAGCAATCACCTGCAAAAAGAGAGAGTAGGTAGAGTTCGCCTCATCAATTTCTTTTAACAAATCATAGGCTTCATCAACATTTAAATCTCCATTGCTTATTTTCCTTGAAATGGCGTTCACATTCGTAACCTTATCAAGATCAGTCGTTCGTTCCATGATTCGAATTAATTTCGTCTTCGTCGGCTCATCTGACTCTATGGAGAAGATGATGCCAGTCGGTGTCACATAACTATGCGAGTTCTTCACACCGTATGATGCAGCAATCCGCATCATCGTATCTTCTACCCGGTACGTTTCAGCTCCGCTGATCAGCATAATTTTTCCGGCAAGCAGACAAACCTCCATAATCTTATAAGAATAATTTTGCTGACTCTTCATCTTTATGTTCTCTCCAATAGCTTGATATTCCCCTTCAAGTAAGGATTTATGTTTGTGGTTTGTTTCAGTTTATCTGAGTTTTGGGGGATTATCAATTTTTGGACAAAGCAAAGGACCCTAAAATAAAGGGTCCTTCTGTTTATTGATGTTTAATATACGTATTCTCTTCATTCGCCTTCACCATAAATTCATATTGAAGGAGTCTTACTTCAAAGAGACGCAATGGGTCGTAATAGATTTCAGGACTTGCTTTCATTTTCTCAAGGGTTGCTTTTGAACCTGAAATTTCATTTTCTGATTCGTGGATGGTCTGTTCCACATACAGAATCGGATTTTGGAAGAACATGATAATGTCCGCTTTCAGAGCCTTTTCAAATAAATCGAATTCGAGGAAGAATTTTTTTGAAATTTCTTCTGATGTGTCCTCGTAGTTTTTGCTTTCGACATATTTTTTATATTGGTTGTACAGCACCGACTTGTTTTGGGGAAGAGCGGCGAACAGCTTTCCGGCGCTTTTCAGCAGGAATTCTGTCGGCTTAAATCTAAGCAGGATATTCTGCTCGTCAACATCCGCTCTGCTTGTCATTCTGTTTAAATCACGGCGCCAGTCTTCAATGACTTTAAAATCGCAGAGAAGCTTCATTTTTTCTTCTCCGTATAAACCATTGAAAGACAGGCTCATTTCATCAAGATACGCCTGGCTTTCGTTTAGCTCTTCATTTGATTGTGAAAGCCATTCACGCAGAGCCGTTTGGAATCTTGGAATCAAGTTCTGATGGATATAAGCGCTAATTTCTTCATTCATTTTCTTGTTTAACGATATGTGAATTTGGCTGAAATCACTGTTTTCACTAATATGAGCAGAACAGTTGCGCAGAATTTTCGGCAGCTGCACAGCCATGTCTCTTTTCATCTCAGCAGTCACTTCACGATAGGAAGCCGAGATGGATTTAGCCTTTTCCTGCTCCACGTCTCTTAAATGATTCATGAAGCCGTTCAGTCTTACTAAAATATCCTCATTCCATTTAACGGATTCTACTAATCGATTCTCCATCTGAACGCGTTTGTTCAGAAGATCCGTAAGTGTCTTGCGTATGAAATATAGAAGTTTTGCCGTGCGTTTTTCTTCCAGCTTCGCGTCCGATTTTCTGAAAACAGTATTCAAAAATTCACTCAAACCGCCAAGATTATCCGGTGAAAAAGCAAATACCTGTGACTGAGGGAAGAACTGGTTGATTGTTCCCTGCAGGTCTTCTGCCAATTTCCACTGTTCAGATGAATGATTCAGGATAAAGTGAAACGGTGTATCAAGAGCATATTCCTGAAGCTTCATCAGCAATTCAAGCTCGTGCTCATTAAAAGGCGTATTTTTATCAAGGACGAACAGCATTCCATCTGATATCGGCAGAAATTCTGCTGTTTGTTCTACATCTCCAATACGATCCAATTCAGGTGTATGCAGGAACACCGTATTGTTCTCTTCTAAAAGAGCAGAAGGCCATTTCACTTCAATCCAAGTATTTTCTGATTCCTGATACTCAGGATTGTCAGATATCCTTCTTATGCCGGCATTTGTAATTTCATTCATTTCCGCCAAATCACCATCAGATCGTACAAACACAGGTGAATCAGTGCGGCTGACCAGATTTTCCTGAAGGATATGATTAATAAATGCGGATTTTCCGCTTTCAGTTGTGCCGGTGATTAAAAGACGAGATGTCTTTAAGTCGGAAAGCCCTGAAACGAGCCATTTCTTTTTATAGCCCACTTCGATATGGTTATTCTCTGCCCAAGAAACAAGAGACTTAAATAAATCCAGGCTGTATTTGAGACTGATGCTGTCATGCTCCGAATCAAAGATCAGCTTTTCAGCTGTCTTAAGATTCGCAGCATCCATAGACGATGGAAAAATTTCATTCCATGCAAGTACAGCCGTTGCAGCAAATAACGCTTTTGACTGATTCGCAAGCTTTTGCCAGTTCGCTAAAAGCACAGGAATAATATCTTCTAAATCCTTTACCAAATAAGTGCCATTAATCACACTTAAGTAAGTGTTCTGGTGGATATCAGACATCTTCGTCCAGGAATCAAACGGCTGCACATCAACATTAAGGAAGATTGTATTAACGGTTTTCAGCCATGATAAGTAGGAATCACCATTTCGGTAGCTGTCCCACAAGGAAGCTGTAACCTTCTGAAATAATTTTTGATTGATTCGGAAAAGAGAAATTAGCGGCTGATAAAAGTATTCAGGATCAAACGATTTCGTATATCCCGCTTGAACATACTCATTCAGCAGCTCAAACCATTCAAGCGATTCCGTTCGCACGCCTTCAGCAACAGTAAGCTCAACGGCATTCTTCCAGTCCTGCTGATCCTCATAGAAAGATCGTGCCAGATCCGTTACATTCGGATAATCCGAATGAATATCCATCGCCTTTTTAATGACCTTATATGCAAGTTCAATTTTGTCTCTCAATAGATAAAGTGAAAATAATTCAAGCGCCACTTCCATTTTCAAAGTCTTCGAATCACTTTGAATGGATGTGTAAATATCCTCTGCAGCTGAAAGATGACCCAGAGCATAATAAGAGTCCGCAATATTTTTCTTGGCCCATGACTCTAATTCATTGCTGATATTTTCCCACTTGAAGATCGCTGTCTCATAATCTTTGTTGTGAAAATAGACCTCACCCTGTGCAAAGCGAATATAGGACAGATCATAAACTTCCTTTGCCTGCTCCTCGAAATAAAGTTCTCCAAGCACCTGTACAGGCTGAGCAGAAGCACTGTCTTCCATAAACCTTTCAAAATATGCTTTATGAATCAACTGTTTATCGTTTGTCATTTTACCCTCCACCTAACGTACACTAGAAACTTATCTATAATAGTCTATTCTATCAAAAGATGCATTTAGAATGCTTTATTTATGTATACCCGTTTTGCCGGTTTTTACACTACTAAGGATCTAGTCGGGACAGCATTTGAGATATACCTGGGCTTTAAGTCGGTATCCATGTGTTTAAATTATCCAGTTTCCCATGAAATAATGGTAAACACCGGAAAATTCAAGGAGAATAATCCCTTATGTAATTAGTATGTGATTCTAAAGGCTTATTTTACAGGTAAAATAAGCTAATTTGCCCGAAATCATTTTCGGGTGGGCTGAAGCATAAGGTTTATACCCATAGGCACTCTCTAATTCAGATTGAGCAATTTCTTTAATAAAAATGTTTTTCTTCAATCCTGCTGCCTGAAATCCCGCGCGCTTTGAGCTGCTTTGTCACGCGTGCGCAAAGTGACCTTTCCGCTTCCCTCAGGAATGATTGAATACTCTTTTCCTTGATATAAACCATATCCTCCTTTTTTCAACATCGTTTTTTTCTCCGTTCAATTTAGTAATCCATTTCATCTAAAAAAGAGAGGATTTCTCCTCTCCTTAAAAATCAATTTTAAAAATAATTTTTTCTGCTCTTCATCATCTCAAGTTCCTGAGGGATAAGCAGTTTTGATAACGGAGTATCAGGGTTTAATATAATGCCGGTCTGTCCATCGATTTGATTTAAAATTTCTTCAAAAGACATCATGATCGAGTCATTTTGCTTAAACATTTTTTCTATCGGAAACTTTGATGAGAAAACCGGCAGCAATTTTCTGCTTTTTTTCTCCATAATATGAACCTGTTCAATTGAAGAAGAATCCTTGTCCGCATGTAGCTTTTTTATTAACCATACATTGCTTTTCGCTAGCACTTCATAGAAAACAGCTACTTTTCCGCTGCTGCTCATCGCATCAATTAAAGCTTTTTCCAAAGAGTTGAACTCTGTACTCATTTTTCACCAAACCCAAGAATTGGCTCTTTCTCTTCAATAATATCCAATTCATTAAGTGGAACATCCACTGTAAATTCGTATTTTGCATGAGTTTCCAGATTTAATTTTTTCCATGCCTCTGGATTGCTTGTCATAAGAATAACTTCTTGTTTCGCTTCATCATAGCCGATAATTCCGAAATGATAGCCTTTGTAAAAGGTAGTTGGAATTATTTCGTATGCATCATCTAAATCGTTTGGTTCTACTTTTTTTATATAGATAGAATTTTCACCAGGTGCAAGTGAAAAACCAATTGCTTGAGTCAATGGGTCAATAGATTTTAGATAATAGTTTTTTTTATAACTAATAATCTTATATTCCTTCCCCTGATAAACTCCAAATTTTCCTTTTCTCACGTTACACTACTCCTCTACACGTATAAATCTTTCCTTAAATGGATTATAAACCCCTACAAGTTCTTCTACACCTTCATTGACGATATATATTTCTCCAACTGTAGGCTCAGCGCCATCTCTGTATTTTGTTTCAAATTCAGGAATGATCCTGCCATTTACAGCAGCAGTAAATCCATGGCCAGTTTGCGGATATTTAATAAATTCATTTGGCTTTGCAGCACCCTGGCTATTCAGCTCTTCCGCATAAGGTATTCTCATTTTATCATAGTCGTCAGTTGTAAAACGAATAACAGCATATCCTTCATTAGGTGAGAACGGTGTTGGATAGTTCTCATCTCCGTAATCCAGTCTCAGCGAATAGAAAACATCATCTGACATATGTACGTCTGCAACATCATCCATTCTCGCAATACACCCGCTTAACGTAGTTTCACGTCCTGAGAGAAAGGCCTCAACTCTTCCTAAATCAATAACCTTCTGTAGAACAGTATCATCACCAACTGGTCCAACTGCGTCGCGAACTTGCCTCATTTTTTCTAGCTGATCTTGGGTCAACTCTGTATGATGCTTTGGCTGAAGTGCTAAAAATTCATCTCTTGTTAATCCTGCTTCATCAAGTACCGAATCAATCTCAGCAGCAAACCCTTTCCCCTGCGAAAGTTTCGCATAATCAAAACTCGTATCTATCCCATGAGTGACAGTCTCCACTTTCGGCTTAGAGGACGTCCCGTCAGGTACTTTTGTCAGCTTCGCAGCTTTTCCGAGCTTATCGATTCCCTTGCCTCCAAGAATGCCAAGTCCAATAGAGACGACACCATATGTAAAGAATTCTGTTCTGCTGTAAATATCTCCATTTATTACTTTTGTTTCCCAAGCTTCAGAGAGCGTGTTCCACATTGACTCAAGGGTTTCAAGGGGGTGAATGATGGCATCCCACATTGCTTCATATGTTTCCCATTCTGTGAGGGATACAAGCCCGTCCCAAGCGTCTGTAAGTCCATTCTTAGCGCCATCCCATAATCCTGAGAAAAAACCGCCCCAGCCTGAAGAAGCAGACGATTTGGCGGCCTCATCTGCTTCTCTCATTCCATTTGCGGTGTTTTCAATTAATGCTTTTGCATCTTCTGTCAGCGTATGAAACCGATTCACCAAGTGCCGGATCTCTTCCTGAAGATCAATAGCCCTTTCTACACGTGCAACAGAGGTAAAGCGCAGTCTGGCAGATTCCCAGTTTAACAGATCAAGTGCATCTCCCGTATATGAGCGGGATTGTTCAATGCTCTGTGCGAACGCTTCAAGCTCTTCTGGTCTTATTTTAATTTCCATGTGCGTCTACCTCTCCTTTATTCCTCTAAAACATTTGCAGCGCTGTATTAGGCGAGGCCAGCAGCCAGTTCTCTAAGCCTTCCGATTTCGTTTCTCAGCTCCTGAAAAAGCTCATCCTTCATATCGTATATATGATTATAAGTGACACGAATGTCATCCCGAATACTTTCATAGACTAATTTTGTTTGACCGGTCCATTCATCATCATACTGCAGATGCAGTTTATGAAAATGAAAAACTCCGTCATCAAACGTTCCCATTGCGTTATTAACAGCAGCCAGATATGCTTCGAGTTCATCTGCATCCCGATTGTATTCCGCTTGCTTTCTCTTTCTCTCCAAGTCTTCAAAGAAGTCTTCGATCGTATCCAACAAGTTCTTTCCACGTCCTTCTTCCTGTTTTAGAAGCATCTTATATTTATGTTAAAATATGGGGATGAATCCGGCAACTATCTATTAAACTATTTTTGCACATAGGCGAAAATGACTAGAAAAGAAATTATTCTTTCCTACTATTAGAATATATTAAAAACTTCACGTAATGTATTCCACTAAAACAACCTTATTTAAGCACATACACACGTTCTGGTCTTCCAATTGTTCCATAGGATAAGTCAGCAGCAATTTTCTCCTGGGAGATGAGGTGTTCCAAATATCTCCTTGCAGTTGTCCGGCTCACACCGATTTGCTTCGCTACTGTTTCAGCCGTTAATCCCTGTCCTGCATCCAACACTTCCATAACCTTAATCAGCGTCAGTTTATCGATCCCCTTTGGCAGGAGGGGCTTCTCAGTAATGTCATGCAGCTTATAAAGAAGCCTGTCAACTTCTTCCTGACCCATGATTTTGTTTTCCAATCTGATTGCTACAAGTTTGCGGTAATGTTCTTCGTATCTTTTTAAGGACTGCTTGAACCGTTCAAAAACAACAGGCTTGATAATAAAATCGAACACTCCGATTGTTATGGCTTCCTGCACCGTCTCAATTTCCCGCGCAGCTGTTATCATAATGACATCCGTTTGCTTATCAAGCTGCTTGATTTCCTTTAAAAGATCACATCCGTTCATATCAGGAAAATAAACATCAAGTAAAATTAAATCCGGTTTTAAGATATCAATCAAGCTTTTTGCCTCAGCATAATTAGCAGCTATTCCAATGGTGTGAAACCCCTCTATCTGTTCAAGAAATCTTCTTTGAATCTCTGCAATTCTTAAATCGTCTTCAATGATCAGCACCTCAATGGCTTGATTCATCATCATACCCCCTGCTTTTTGGAATGGCTACAGTAAACGCTGTTCCTTCTCCTTTCTTCGATGAAAAAGTGATCGTTCCTCCTGCTTTTTTCAAAGCCTGCCGGACAAGACTCAGACCGATGCCTGCATTTTTGTCCCTGCTCTTTGTAGAGAACCCCTGCTGGAAAATACTCTCGAAATGCTCCTCATCTATACCTGGTCCATTGTCTTCAACTTCAATAATCAATTCTTTGCCCAGATCTGTTAAAAAGAGCGATACCTTTTTATATCCGTCTTCTTTTTCTCTGACAGCTTCAAAGGCATTATTCAGCAGATTGCCGAAAATGGTTATTAAAGCATCACGATTCAGTGAGTCCGGAACATCCTTAAAGCTGCTTTCCTCATCTATGGAAAAATGGATTTTCAATTCGCTTGCAAGACTGATTTTTCCTAATATAAATCCCGCAAGAATAGGATCGGGAATTTCCCTCATGATGAAGCCAATAAATCCCTGCGTAACATTTACTTCTGTCGAAATAAACTCAATCGCTTCTTTGTAAGACCCTAATTGGATGAGTCCAAGCAGGGTGTAGAGCTTGTTCGAATATTCATGTGTCTGCGCTCTTAACCCCTCTGCATATGCTTTTACGTGTGACAGTTCCTTCAGCACCTGTGACAGCTCTGATTTATTCCTGAAACTCGCTACAGCGCCTATAACTTCTCCTCTTTTATCAAAAATAGGAATGCGGTTTACGACGAAAACATCCTCAAGAATGATGAACTCCTAATCATATTCAGCTTGTCCGAAATCAACAACATGCTGCAGATGGGTATCTTTAATGATCTCTTCGATCCGCTTTCCCCTTAAAAGAATCTCATTTGGAATCTCCAGGATTTTATGGGCATTTTCATTCACAACCGTGATTTTCCCGTCGGTATCAATGGCAATGATCCCTTCATGTATAGATTCCAATATGGCGTGTTTTTCCTGGTACATCCAGGCAATCTCACGCGGCTCAAGGCCAAATATGGCTTTTTTAATGTTTAATGAGATCAATAACGCTGAAATAATCCCGCCTATTAAGATAACAATCGTAGAAAATAAGATTTTATTTTCAAGTTTTGTCAGTTCTTTTTCAATATCCTCCTGAAGAAATCCGACAGAAACGACTCCAATCACATTATCATTCTGATCGAATATGGGTGCTTTTCCTCTAAGAGATGGTCCAAGGGTACCGACAGATTCAGAAATGACGGTTTTCCCTTTGAATACTTCTTCATTATCTCCGCCAACCATTTTTTCACCCAAACGATCCACATCAGGATGTGAATACCTGATTTCATCAAGGTTTCCTGCGACGATAAATTCCGCTCCCACCTCTTTGCGGATTTTCTCTGCGATCGGCTGAATGATTTCAGACGGATTTTCCGTTAAGAAGGCTTCCGCGATCTCAGGCATATATGCGATTGTCTCTGCAACAGACAGCGCCTGCATACCCTTATCTTTCTTCAAATTGTTTTCCATGATGGACTTAAAGGTTAGTTCAAATATACCTGCCATCAGGACTACCACAAGACAAATCCCAATCATCAGCTTAGCATGTAAACGCATTCACTCACCTCTGATTAATCATAGTAAAAAAACTCCTTATTAAAAAGGAGTTTTTTAGCCCTCTACGTTAATAACTACATCCTTTCCCCGTTTTTTCATTAAAACCGGAATCAGGAGCCAAAGTGCCGTAAGAATTAAGAATGATACGGAAATGGGACGCGTGAAGAAAATGCTGTAGTCACCATTTGAAATGGTAAGCGCTCTTCTCATATTGTTTTCAATCATCGGGCCTAATACCAAGCCTAATACCAGTGGAGCAATCGGGTAATCATTCTTGGATAAAAAGTAGCCGAGAACGCCGCATGCAAGGAGAAGGAGTAAATCATACACTGATACCTGCACCGCATATACACCAAAAATCGAAATCGCGATAATAATAGGAATCAAATACTTTTTCGGCGTTTGAATAATTTTCGCAAACACCTTAACAAGCGGCATATTTAAAGCGAGAAGCATAATGTTTCCGATGAACATACTTGCAATTAATCCCCACGCAACTTGAGGATGATCTTCAAACAGCAGCGGACCCGGCTGAATGTTATACATCATCAGGGCACCCATCAGGATCGCAGTTGTCCCTGATCCCGGAATGCCAAGCGTCAATAATGGAATCATCGCACCGCCTGATGCCGCGTTATTGGCAGATTCCGGTGCAGCAACACCTGCAATTGCACCTTTACCGAACTTAGATGGGTCCTTGCTGATTTTCTTTTCCATCATATACGAGAAAAATGAGGCCAATGTGGCGCCGGCTCCCGGCAGTATTCCAATGAAGAATCCTAATAATGAACCTCTTGTGATCGGACCTGCGGATTCCTTCAATTCTTCTTTTGAGGGTAAGATATTATTGATTTTAGCAATTTCCGCGTCTTCCTCTTCTTTTTCAAGGATTGTCTTGAAGACCTCTCCTAATGCAAACAGGCCAACCGCTATTGTTAAAAATTCGATTCCCTGATAAAGCCACGGAAAATCGAACGTAAATCTTGCAACACCTGAAACATTGTCCACTCCAATCGTTGCAAGCAATAAGCCTGAAATCGTCATGATAAGTGCTTTTGTCACCGATTTTCCTGCCAGACCGCTGACTGCTGCAATACCAAGCAGCATCAGTGAAAAGTATTCCGCCGGGCCAAACTTAATTGCTATGCTGGATAGAGGCTTTGCTAATAAAATAAGTGCGATCAGCGTTACGATGCCGGCAAAAAAGGATCCGATTGCAGCGATGGAAAGAGCACTTCCCGCCCTGCCATTCTTCGCCATTTGATAGCCGTCAAGTGTGGTAACAACAGAGGATGATTCTCCAGGTGTATTTAATAGAATGGATGTTGTAGAACCTCCGTACATGGCTCCGTAATAAACCCCTGCAAGCAGGATAATGGCGCTTGTTGCCGCTTGTTCCGGCGGCAGCCCCCCAGTCATTGAAGCTGTGACCGGTATTAAAAGAGCTACACCGCTCATCGGTCCGATTCCTGGCAGGACGCCGACTGCCGTTCCAATCAGGACGCCTGCAAAAGCAAAAAGGATATTATACCAAATGAAGGCTGACTGAAAGCCCTGCAGCAGATAATCAATTGTTCCCATTATGCATTTCCTCCCTTAATAAGAAAAGCGCAAGCGCCTTGTTCAGCTCCGGCAGGCAGATAAGGATCCGCCGAAAAAGTCCGGGTTTGACTTTTTTGGCGGATCCGTTCTGACCGAGGAGTCAGGCGCTCGTTCTAAACATCAATGTGATTAAATTTCTGCTTTCGTATCTCATTTACTTAAAACCATACCGGAAAGCTCGGCAGGGTTCCTTTTAGAACAACAACAAATAAGTAATAGATCCCGGCAGAAAAACAAGCAGATATCACAATCGATTTCACCCATTTTCCGCGCTCCATTGTTTGAAAGCATATAAATAGAAAAACAAATGTCGTGATGACATATCCGATTGTTTCAAGTGCTGCTATATAAAGCAGTATTGCAAGAAAAATAATGATGAATGCTTTCATCTGCAAAGGTTCTTTTTTTCCGTATTTTTTCTCATAATGAAAGGTTTCATAAAACAAACGAAGGCTAAGCAGAAAAAGGATGGCAGCGAGAAAGAACGGAAAAATATTAGGTCCGACAACACTTCCATATGAAGATTCCGCTATCTGCATACTGCCATACATAAAGAGGGCTCCCACCGCTAAAAACAAAATGGCTGCTGCCCTGTCAAACTTGATTGACATCTGAATCATCCTTTCTAATAGGAAAAGCGGAACCGCCCGTTTAGCTCAGGCATGACAGATAAGAATTCACCCGAAAAGTCCGATTTTTTACTTTCCTTGGGGAATTTGTTCTGGCCGAGGAGTTGGGCGGTGAAGCTAGACCAGAAACGGTAAATTTTATGCTTTCTTAAAAACTTGAAGCAAAGAAGGAGACTGCCTCCTTCTTCAGCTTCACAATTATTTCGCCATTCCAACAGCCTTAAGCAGGGTTTGCACTTGTTTTTCCTGCTCTCCTAAAAATGTTTTAAAGTCCTCGCCATTCTTATATTCCATTTCCCATCCCTGTGTTTCGACTTCCTTTTTCCATTCTTCAGACTCTACTAAATTTTTAATTGTTTTCTCCCAATATTTATAAGCTTCATCAGACATTTTCTCTGGACCAAAAACTCCCCGCCAAATGGTGAATTCTGCGTCAATTCCTTGCTCTTTCGCAGTTGGAAGATCCTTAAGGTCGCCTTGAAGTCGTTCGGATGCAGTTGTAGCCAGCACTCTTACCTTGCCTGCCTTTAAGAACTCCTTGACGCTTGATACATCAGTTCCTATTACATCAGCATTGTTCCCTAGAAGAGCTGTAATCGCCTCTCCGCCCCCATCATAGGAAACATATTTTAACTTTGTCGGATCCACTCCATCTGCATAAGCTGGAAGAATTGAAATCAGATGATCCATAGAACCTGGAGCTGATCCGCCGGCAAACGTAAGCTTACCCGGATCTTTTTTCACATCCTCCAATAAGGATTGCAGATCCTTGTATTTTGAATCTTCTTTAACAACAATTGCCCCATAATCCTTCGTCAATTGAGCAAGAGGGGTTGTATTTTTATATCCGTATGGACTGTTTCCTTCTTTTTTCAGGTTATTGATAATAACAGGCGGCGAATTGACAAATAACCGCTCATTATTTTGCACATCCTGTGTGGCATATTCAGCCATGAATACCGCTCCGCCTCCGCCTGGTTTGTTTTCTACGGTGAGCGGCTGGTCTACAAGCTTGGTTTCACTTAACACCTTCACGAACGACCTCGCCGTTAAATCCCAGCCTCCACCGGCACCTGATGGAGCGACAACCGTTAAAGCCTTTGATGGATAGCCTGTACCTGTACTGCCCGAAGCAGCTTTCTCTCCGCTGCTGCAAGCACCTAAGCTTAAAGCAAGAGCCCCTGTACACATAATCATGGATACTTTTTTTAATCCGAACATATAAATCCCCCTTTGTAAGCGTTTTCTTAATTTTACAGAGGATTCTGAAAAAATATAGTTTATACACGTAAAGAGCATAAAAACCTTTAGCTCCTTTTTGTCCTTTTTGTTCACGGGCGAAATAACAGCTGAATTCATTTGAATAAATGCCGCGGGAAACATATAATTGTAAAATGAACAGATGATTTATGGATATAATGAAGTTTACATAGAAGAAAGGACGATAGATATTGGAAAATAACTCGTCAAACTTTATCAAAAGCATCATAAAAGAGGATCTGGAGAGCGGAAAGCATTCAACGGTCATCACCCGTTTCCCGCCTGAGCCGAATGGCTACCTTCATATCGGCCATGCAAAATCGATCTTAATCAACTTTGAACTTGCCGATGACTTTGGCGGCAGAACCAATTTGCGATTTGATGACACGAACCCTTTAAAAGAGGATCAGGAGTACGTAGATTCCATTAAAGAAGATGTGAAATGGCTTGGCTATGAGTGGGACGAGCTTCACTTTGCATCAAATTACTTTGAGGAAATGTACAACCGCGCTGTTCTTTTAATCAAAAAAGGCAAAGCATATGTAGATGACCTGACAGCCGATGAAATCCGCGAATACCGCGGCACATTGACTCAGCCTGGAAAAGAAAGCCCGTACCGCAATCGCCCTTCTGAAGAAAATCTTGAGCTGTTCGATAAAATGCGCAAAGGCGAATTTGAAACAGGCAGCAAGGTTTTGCGTGCTAAAATTGATATGACGTCACCAAACCTGAATCTTCGTGATCCTGTTATTTACCGTGTATCACATGCGACTCACCATAATACAGGAGATACTTGGTGCATTTATCCGATGTATGATTTCGCACACCCGATTGAAGATGCGATTGAAGGCGTGACACATTCCATTTGTACAACAGAATTTGAGGATCATCGTCCCCTTTACAATTGGGTTGTCGAGGAATGTGAAATGGAAAGCAAGCCTCAGCAAATTGAATTTGGCCGCTTAAATATCACGAACACAGTCATGAGTAAACGCAAGCTGAAGCAGCTTGTTGATGAAGGCTTTGTAGACGGCTGGGATGACCCGCGCATGCCAACGGTTTCAGGACTCAGAAGAAAAGGATACACATCTGATGCCATCCGTAATTTTGTACGGGAAACAGGCGTTTCTAAAGGATATGGTGCTGTTGACGAAGCCATGCTCGAGCACTTCGCAAGAGAAGATCTTAAGCTGAAAGCGCCTCGGACAATGGGTGTTCTTAAGCCGCTTAAAGTGGTGATAACAAACTACCCTGAAGGCGAGTCTGAAATGCTTGATGCAGAGATTAATCCAGAGGTTCCTGAAATGGGCTCACGACAAATTCCGTTCGGAAGAGAAATCTACATCGAACAGGACGATTTCATGGAAGATCCTCCGAAAAAGTATTTCCGCCTTTTCCCTGGCAACGAGGTTCGTCTGAAGCATGCCTACTTCATCAAATGTGAAGATGTCATCAAAGATGAAAATGGAAATGTCGTTGAACTGCATTGCACATACGACCCTGAAACTAAGAGCGGATCAGGCTTTACAGGCCGTAAAGTAAAAGGCACAATCCATTGGGTGGATGCTGAGAATGCCGTGCCTGCAGAGTTCCGTTTGTATCAGCCGTTAATTCTTGACGCAGACCTGGAAGCGGAAAAAAGCGAAGAGGAAGCAGATGAAAAAACATTCCTCGATTACGTGAACGATCAATCGCTGGAAGTCGTTCAAGGCTTTGTAGAACCAAACATGAAGGATGTATTGGGTCAGGACAAATTCCAATTCTTCAGACACGGGTATTTCAACGTGGATCCGAAGAATACAACACCAGAAAAAGCTGTTTACAATCGGATTGTCTCTTTAAAAAGCTCGTTTAAATTATAAAAAGAAAAGCGCAAGCGCACGTTTAGCTCCTACAGACAGATAAGGATCCGCCAGAAAAGGCGCTTTTTGCCAGGCGGATCCGTTCTGGCCGAGGAGTTGGGCGATGGAGCTAGATATCGATGCGCAAAATTTTATACTTTCTTAAAACCTAAACATAAAAAAGACCTAAATTTCCAAGAAATTTAGGTCTTTTTTTGATGAAATGTTCTTCAGCATTCGATAGGACAAGAGTAAAAAGCTTGTCCTATCGAGATGAATCACGTCGTCTGAAGGTCTCTTTTTACAATTCCAGACAAAGTCCAACCCGAACATTGCAGAGATTTGAATGGTTTTAATCATGATTTTTCGCGGTATAATCGTACTAACGAAAAAAAATGAAGGATGAACTAAATAAATACTAAGCAGAAAGGAGGACGATGAATCATGAGAATCAGAGCAGGCAGCTGGAGAATGCTGAGTTCACAGGAAAAACTGTTTATTTTGAAGGCAGTGAGTCATAGTATGAAAAAATAAACACCGTAACTCTTTTATCAGCCAAATTCCACAAACATTCAGCCGTTTTTTCGTATTTTACAGCCGAATTCGAGAAACTTACAGCCGATTCTCCATTTTTTTCAGCCGAATTCCAAAATGGTACCAGTCAAGGCAGCCGCAAATGCAGCTGCTTTCCTTTATTATTTCCACCAGCCATCAAATTTGCTTGCAGGCAATTGGCGTTTATGCTCAGTCATTAAGTAGCGCTTTTCCACCTTAGAGGCGACTTCCTCTGAAACGGATTTCCCTTCTAAGTAGTCATCAAGCTCATCATAGGTAATGCCGAGCTCCGTCTCATCAGCCTGCTGCGGCTTATCGTCAAGCAGGTCAGCCGTTGGAACCTTCAAGTATAATCTTTCTTCTGCTCCAAGCTCTTTAAGCAAGCTTCTGCCCTGGCGCTTAGTAAGACCGGCTAACGGAAGAAGATCTGCTCCGCCGTCACCATACTTCGTAAAGAACCCTGTGACCGCTTCTGCAGCGTGATCTGTACCGATGACAAGCAATCCAGCCTGACCTCCGATCGCATATTGAGTAATCATGCGTGTTCTTGCTTTCACATTTCCTTTATTAAAATCGCTCAGCTCATCCTGAACGGCATCTGCATATTGCTTTTCAAAGGCATCAACAGTCGGCTTAATATCAAACGTGATCAATTGTTCAGGCTTAATAAATTTGAGAGCAAGCTGTGCATCATTTTCATCGTGCTGAACGCCGTGCGGAAGGCGGACGGCAATGAACTTCGCATCGCTTTTGCCTTCACTTCTTAGCTCTTCAACAGCCAGCTGGGCAAGACGCCCTGCCAAAGTAGAATCCTGCCCGCCGCTTATTCCAAGAACAAATCCTTTCGCACCCGTTTTTTTCAGATAGTCTTTCAAAAAATCAATGCGTTCTCTTATTTCAGCCTTCGGATCAATTTCGGGTTTAACATTTAAATCACTCATGATCTTCTCTTGCAAGCTCATCAAAAATTCCTCCTACTGATATAAAGAATGTTTTTTAATGTAATCATAACAAGCATCAGGCAGCAGGTAGCGCGGTTCCCCGCCTTTTGAAAACTCACCTCGGATGTATGTAGAGCTGATCTCCATCGCAAGCCCCTTATCAATCAAATGAAAAGTTGAGCCGTCATCATGATTCCGCAAAATCGGGGAACGGGAAATCGTACGGAGCATATCAATGCCCTCTCTTGCCATCACAATAAATTTATTGCTTGAAATCAGTTCCTGATCATATTTCCACTTGCCGTCTGCAATATCAACAAGCAGATCGGCACCCATAATAAAGTATATTTCATTATTCGGGTATTTCTTTTTAAAGTGCTCCAACGTGTAATACGTATATACATTCCAGGCTTCCTGCTTAATTTCATAATCATCAGCCAAAAACTTGTCATTCCCCTGAAGTGCAAGCTCAAGCATATTCCAGCGGTGCAGATCAGATGTTTTCATCACTTTATCTTTCCGTTTGTTTGAACATGGCAGAAAAATAATTTTATCAAGTCTGCATCGATGTGCAACGGTGCTTGCCGTCCATAAATGTACATTTGTGATCGGATCAAACGACGAACCGTAAATCCCTATCTTCCCCACTTGCTCTTCTCTCCCATCGTCCTCTACTTACTTCTTTCCCTGTTCAATCATATTCTTAACCTTAGATTGAACTTCTTCGATATTTCGCATCTTGTTCTCCCAGCAGCGCTCGCTAAAATCGACCGGATACTCCTCAGGATGCATGGTCCGTTTATACTCATCCCATAGAACATCCATATTTTGAGCGGCATAGTCTTGAATCTCCTGGAGCTCAGGAAGTTTATAAACCAATTTTCCATCTACAAAAATATCACGGTGCAGTTCCTTCGCTTCAAAATTCGTCACAAATTTGCTGACGAACGTATGAACAGGATGGAACATTTTTAAGCGCTCCTCGGCTTGTGGATTTTCATCCTCAAGCGCAATATAATCGCCCTCTGATTTTTTATTGAGGGAATTGATGATCCGGTACACCCTTTTAATCCCCGGCGTTGTCACTTTTTCAGGATTTCCGCTGATTTTAATCGTATCCTTCATTTCCCCGTTTTCATTTTCAATGGATACTAATTTATATACAGCACCAAGAGCGGCCTGATCATAAGCGGTAATCAGCTTCGTGCCGATACCCCATGAATCGATTTGTGCACCCTGTGATTTCAGGTTAATGATCGTATTTTCATCCAGATCGTTCGAAGCAATAATCTGCGTCTCTGTAAATCCTGCTTCATCCAGCATTTTTCTTGCTTTCTTCGATAAATATGCAAGATCTCCGCTATCGAGGCGAATCCCTTTGAAGTTAATTTTATCGCCAAGCTCTTTGGCCACTTTAATCGCAATAGGAACCCCTGATTTTAGCGTATCATACGTATCGACCAGGAAAACACAGTCTTTATGACGGCGCGCGTATTTATGGAACGCAGTGTATTCATCACGATAAGCCTGAACCAATGCATGAGCGTGTGTGCCCGCAACAGGAATGCCGAACATTTTACCTGCGCGCACATTAGAAGTCGCATCAAAACCGCCAATGTAAGCAGCTCTGGTGCCCCACACTGCCGCATCCATTTCATGCGCTCTGCGTGTTCCGAATTCCATCGCACTTTGCTCGCCTACAACGTGCTTGATGCGTGAAGCTTTTGTCGCAATCAATGTTTGATAGTTCACAATGTTAAGCAAAGCCGTTTCAATCATCTGCGCCTCTGCAAGCGGCGCTTCAATCCGCAGTATCGGTTCATTGGCAAAAACCAGCTCTCCTTCAACCATTGAACGGACGGTTCCAGTAAAACGAACCTCTTTTAAATACTCCAGATAATCTTCTTTGTATCCCAATTCATCTCTTAAGTACTCAATGTCACTTTCTGTAAATGAAAAACTCTGCAAATACTCGACAATGCGTTCAAGACCGGCAAAAACCCCATATCCATTGCTGAACGGCAGCTTTCTGAAAAAGACTTCAAATACTGCTTTCCGGTTGTGCATGTTGTCTTCCCAGTACGTTTCTGCCATGTTAATTTGGTAAAGATCCGTGTGAAGCATTAAACTGTCGTCTGTGTATTTCATCAAAGGAACCTCCATCTGTCTATTCAACCCGTGCATTTAAGCTGTTTTTAAAATGAGATAGCGCCCATGTGTGACCCTCAGGATTGAAGCTTGCCACTGCTTTTTCATGAACAGCCATTTTGAAGCCTTTATTAAAACCGTCAACTGCCGTATGCAGTACACAAATATCCGTACAAACCCCAACCAGATGAATTTCTGTAATGCCCCGTGCGCGGAGCTTCAATTCCAGATCTGTCCCCGCAAACGCACTGTATCTTGTTTTATCCATCCATTGTACATGATTTTTCTCTTTATTCTGCTCATAAACGTCTTCAAGCTTCCCAAAAAGTCTGCGCCCATCTGTACCTTCAATGTTATGAGGCGGGAACAAAGCACTTTCAGGATGAAACTTATCGTTCTCATCATGCCTATCAATCGCAAAAACCACATAATCTCCTGCATCAATAAAAGCCTTAGTCAGCTTTACAATATCATCCTCAATTGCCTGCCCCGGCTTCCCGCAAGTAAGTGCCCCGTCATCTGCTACAAAATCCACTGTATAGTCTATGTTAATTAACGCTCTTTTCATAAATGTCCACTCCCCTTTAGTATTTAACACTTAATGAATTGTTAATTATCAAATCTAATAACGTGCCGTATAGATCGGTTTGACAACATCCATCTCAACAAACGTATAAAGCTGCGTCGGTTTTTTTGACGTGCGCGATGTCTTTCCTTCTGCCTCCTTGATAAATGGCAGTGTCTTAATTTTCCTTGAAAAAGACTGGTCACTTGCAATGGCAGGTTCATCCGTCACCGTCTTCAGCACTGCCTGCAGCTCCGAATAAGTAAAGAATTCAGGAAGAAAATTCTTAGCTACTGTCGTCTGCAAAAGATCATTCGTAATCATTTTAATGGCATCTTCAATGATTTCTCTGTGATCAAAAGCGAGATCCAGATTCAGAACATCGTTGATTGAAAAAAGGTCTACCTCTGCAGCATCATCTTGAGCTTTTCTCAGGGACAGCGAATGCTCTGGAACAATCGCATAATGCGCGTTCGAGATAATCCAGCCGCGCGGATCGCGTCCCGGCTTATCATACACACCAAAGTGCTTCATATGAACCCCGGAAACACTCGTTTCCTCTTCTAATTCCCGCTTTGCCGCTTCAAACGCTGATTCATCATCTTGAACAAATCCGCCCGGAAGCGCCCACTTGCTTGCCTCAATGTTTGGATTCCCCTCTGCATCAAGCGCTGCACGCTGGATCAGCATAAGCTTCAAATCCATCAATGGCGGCTTATACTCTCCATCACTTTCAGACACAATCGTAAATACACAAATATCTGACGTGTACCCATCAGGAGTCCGATATTTTTTTATATCGTATTTCTTAAGAGCTTCATCGTTTGACATGAATAACTGGCTCCTTAATTTGTTTTTAATTAACAAGTTGTTAATTGTTAATTTATTTATACCTTATTTTTTAGAAGCTGTCAATGAATTATGTCGGGGAATTTCCAAAAAAATCGATAACGTTATTAACTTGTTTTGTCATTAAATGTATTTCCAATTGACCATGCATTGCTTTCTGATAAACTTTACAGTAATCAAATCTTTACAAGGCAGAATTTTATAAGAACCAGTTAATGATTTCAAAACGGAGAGTGAATCCAATGGACCGAATTTATTTTGCAGAAAACCCCTGGCCGAATGGTCACCGAATTGCAAGCTTTGAATGGAGTGCGCATTTTGAAATTGGCAATTTAGCAAAACCAGGATTATATTTTGATTTTCATCTTGAGACGGCAGATTACGACGAGGAAGATTTGAATGTGGATAATGAAGAAGATGAAGAGGAAGCAAAAGACGAATGGCACGCAAAAATCGTCTGGAATAACTACCATAGCTGTACATTGTCTTCAACACAATGGGGTGACACTGGCTTTTTAGCAGGAACTGATTTAAAACCTTTTGACCTTGAAAGCCTAGATGGGAAAGAATATCGCATTGATTTTTTAACACCGGATGAACAAGAAAACTTAGATCAAGATACGACCTCTTTTGGTATTTACTTACTGGGTCATGACGCAGCGGCATTTCACACGATTAAATTTACAAAGACAGAAAATCAAACGTTCAACATTGATTGGAATGGGAAACTGGCTCATGCTTATGTTGGTGATCATGAGTTCAAGCATGATTTCCATACCCTTATTCATTCTGCAGAATTTAGAGGGATAGTCATTGATGATGAAACAACGAATGAGCAAGCATTTGAACTACTCAAACAATTTGTGTGTAAACCACAACTTTTTCGCTTAGTGAATGTTAATGGGGGCAGGCGGTTTGTATTAAATAATGGATAAAAATGAGCAAGTGCTCCAGTCATTTTAGGAGCACTCTTTTTCTTTTGGTATATAGATGAACATTCGTCCATCTGGATACTTTCCATCCCAGCCGCACGGCCAGCCTCCCTGCTTATAAACCTGAAAGACTCTTTCAAAAAAATTGTCAATTTCCCCATAAATAAGCCGATTCAATGCACACTGAAGCAAATCTTCAGAAATCTCCTCAAAAATATCTATATAATCTAAAACAAAATTATCTGGGTAACCTTTTGAAGAATGAAACAATTCTCGCAATGACTTTTCAATGTGGGTTACATTCTCTTCGTACAGTATCCCAAGGATTTCACCACTTTCAAATGCTTTTACACTCTCCCATACGGTGTCTACAATTTCAGAATCCTGTGACCAAGCCAATTCTTGGGCTTCCTCGTAATCATGAGTAATAGTGAAATTTCGTATTGGAATTTTTTCACTGAAAGCTAATTTGAGAGTAGAGGCTACTTTTATTACTTCTTCTACTAAATGGCTATTTTCACCATAGTACATTAACTAAATCACCCAGCCTCTTTTTTGACTTAACGTAACTTGAAATGTATTAACTACTGCTTTTTGTTAATTCTTCATATTCCGAGTCTTTCAAATGACTCCCTCCGCAACACAATACGGATCAACCATCAGAATTACTCAAAACCAATTACAATCCACTCATCTACTATTACTTCCCACTAATTTCTTTATACCATTTTTCAAATATATCATCTGGTAAAAGAATATCATCATTAGAATAAACTAAATCATATCGATATTTAACTTCTAACTTGTTATTTGTTACACTATAGTGCATCTTCATTTCAGTTGGCATCTCTCGACCAAATTCCTTACATTTTTGATGTATCTTCTGTAAGTCTTCATTTCCAATATCAAGAACTCCAAATTGTCTATTGTCAGCAGTATCATAAACATGTTCTGGCTTTCTAGTAATTATTTTAACGGCATTATTAACCTCATGTTTTAAGACAAATCTATTGTTTATTCTATAAAAAACATCAAAAGAATACATTTCAGGCTCATATGAACAATATATATAAATATCATCGGCTTTATCATCAACGTATTCTAAACATATAGCTACCATATCTGTCTGTAGTTCTGAAAAATAGTCTTCAAACACTTTTTCCATAAAAACCACTCCTAATTATTTAATACAACTTTTTAAAGGATATCATCAAAGTACTAAACGATTTAGAGGTTTTAAAAGCATTAAGTGCATGGTAAAATACCATTTCATTATAAAAGAGTTGTTTCAAGTGCATCACTCAACATGGAATCAAAATTATCAAATGACTGAATTAAAGTTCCTGAGGGTTTATCAAGTTCTTCATACATACTCTCTTTTAAGTCGTAACAATACCAAGCTGTATCAGAATCTCCAAAAAATATATATTGTTTTTTCCAATCATTCTCATACCAAAGCTCGTTTGTCTCTATAAATCCCTGAATCTCTTCATCTTCTTCCTTATCAGTTAGAACTTTATCAACACCGTAGATGACTAATCCATTAAAGTCTAAACCATTTACTATTTTTAAAAATTCGATATATGACTCAGGTAATGCAATGTTTCCAAATTTCTGCTTAATATGTTGTTTCATTTTAATAATTTCTGTATCTGATACTGGATTTCTAAATGAACTTCCATATTTCTCTACAATTTTTCTATTTCTTTTAACACATCTTTCCATTGTGACATATCTACTCTTCCCTTCTAGGTACCGTCTTTGAAGCCACAACCGTCCCATCCTACTACTTATCATATCCATATTTATTGATATCTTTAAGGTTTCTCATTATTTAAACTACTCCTGTAAATTTTCAATTTCCGTTCTCCAAAATGAATTTGAATCTATGGATTTCTTGTCAATTCTTTTTAAGTCTTCTTTTAACCTTGTAATTAATTCATCAGGTATATCATTTTCAAGAAAAGCATCTTCTCCATTTACCTCTATTGCTTTATCAATCATGTTATTGAAAAGTAAAATTGATTCAGCAAATTGATTAATTGAAGAGTTTATAAATATTTCATTATAATTATCACCGTTATTTAAATAAACGATATTATCATTAACCTTTAAACAAACTGGATCCCCAGAGCCTGTAGTACCTAAATACCAATAATCATTAAAATCGGATGGCATATTAAATTTCTCTATAAGACTGTGCAAAAATCCATTTGATGAAGTAAATTCAAGAGAGGGTGGGGGTGTTTCAGGTAAACCAGCATTCACCAAGAAATCTCTTGTTTGTCCAGAAATCGAATTAATATTTAAATCATTTTCATTAAAAACTATTAATTCTCCATCTTTTGCAGTGTTCCAATTCTTCAAGAAATTTTCAGGTGATATCAATTTATCCAACTCCTTAATTATCTTTTATAAATGTTTCTTATTTTTCAGAGTCTAATTTGCATAACTTTCAATCTCTGTCTTCCAAAAACTGCTTTCATTTAAAGAGTTTTTATCTATTCTTTTTAGTTCTTTTTCTAACCACAAAATTGATTTACTAGGTGCGTTTTTTTCTAAAAAAGCTTTTCTTCCGTTGACTGATTTTATTTTACTTATAAATTCAACATATGTTAAAAGAGATTCTGCAAATTGATTGATAGTTGAATTTATAAAAATTCCCATAACATCATTCTGATAATCAAAACAAATAACATTTCCATTATTTTTAGAAATACATATGGGATCATTTTCTCCAGTAAATCCAATATAAATATATTCACTAACCTTGTCTCTGCTTATTTCATATTTATTACTCAATGGACTTCCACCACCCTGGTCTGAACCTTCAAAAGTTAAGAAAGGTGCAGCAGACTCTGGTAATCCAGCAATTAACAAAAATTCTTTAGCACAAGTAGTAATTCCAATTTCATTTAGCCCCTCTTCTTCAAAACTAACTAGTCCATATATATCTTTGTTCCAACGCTCTAAAAATTCTTGGGGTGAAATCATTTATAAACCTCCTCCATTATCACTTTTTGATCTTTGTTGTTATTAGAAATGGTACAACCTTCATGAGTTATGAATTCAAATATGAATGTTCTTTAAAAATTTCATGTTAAAGCGCAATAAAGCACTTGTTGCCTGGAATAGACAATCAAGTGCTTTAAATTCATGCATTTTGTAAGTTTCAAATAACAGTTCGACACCCTTTATCCTATAAAAATTAAAAACTATTCCTCAAATCCTGTTACCAAACATTCATCTGCAACATCCCAAAAATCAACACCATAATTTGGCTGTTCATTTGTAAACCAAAGTGTAGCACTATCATTACTGCAATTTTTAAATCAACAGCTAGATAGCCTCTCCCTCCTGCTAAAAAACCTTTGTAAGCAAAAAACGTGGATATAAAATAAATTCCACGTATATAAAAATTAATTACTATTCATCCCATTCTTCATAAGTTACTGCACCCATAAAGACAATATTTTTATTCGCTGATTTGACCTCATCCACAACCTCATTGTACTCAAAATCATAAAGCCTTATTACACTATTAAAGTTTCCCTCTATGGTTTCACCATAATGATCTATAAATTGAGGTGATATTTTGTCTTCAAAAGATGAGCCTTTTAGGAGTACCTTTAATGATTTTGTAGTATGGTTTATAAATGTACTCTCTAACAAATCTTGATTGTAATCTACAAAATCTATTTTGAAATCTTGCATGAATTTAGATGAGATTCTGTCACCTAGTTTATTAAACTTTATTTCGACATATTGTTTAAGTTCATCTTCTGTAGAGAAATTACCTAACCACAATGACAATACACCCGGATTCTCCACTTAAAACCCTCCCTATTCAAAGCCATAAATACTTTTTCATCGAAGTTGATGGGTTTAATGGTGCTACCCCTGTCTTTAGAATTCTAGGAGCTGTCCCTAACATGCCAACTCGGTAGCAGTAATCGTATTCTGATGGCATATTATCCTGCCATTATTAAAACCCTTGCTTCTTAACAAACTTAACTTTGAGAATAAAAGTAAAAAACCTTGAAAGCAATAGCAATCAAGATTTTAACTACATCTTAGAATTCACTTAAAAAAATTTGCATAATCATTTTCAGCAATGAATTCAAGATATTTATTCTATTATATAACTCTGTTACTTGAAAATTTTCTAATAATCTTCTCCATAAAAATCATTCTAAAAAGATTTCATTGTTCAGCATCATCATATAAACTATCTAAAAATTCTTCAATATCACTTGCTAAATAATACATGTTACTCATATCGTTTGGATTCTCAGATTCTTGTTCATGATCCCAAAAATAAATTTTTTCATTGTTAGGTGAATTTGTTCCTAAGCAAATTATGTTACCTGCTGGATCATCTCCTATAGGAATAAATCCATCAGGTAGTCTGAACTCATAAATATCAATGACTTTTTCTAAATTATCATACATGTCCCCAATACCATTAAACATTTAAAACGCTTGTACCTTGTTCAGGAGATATATTAAACCAGCTGGGTTCTGGTGAGCCACCATTCCACTTAAGCAGAAATCCTTTATATTTTTCAGGTAGTTGGACACTCATTCTGCTTTCAAAATCAGTTATTTCTTTAATCGAGAGTGATTTATTGTTATTTTCAATTTTCACCAATTAGTATTCCTCCTTTTTTTATTTTCCGTTTACTTTTGAAACTCCACCAGTATGGGTGAATTGAGCATGTATATCTTTTTAGACAAGCATCATAGTCTTTCCATCTTCATGGTGGTGCCATATATAACCTATTGGAGGTTTATTCATACTTGGTACAGGCGGATCAGTGTCTAAACTTAGTCCCGCCTTTAGGTTTGCTTCTTTATAATCCAATGGTGGTGTCCCAGGCTTTTTCTTACCATGGGCGGTTTTCGAGCTCCTCGGCAATTTTTGCTTGTTTTCTTGCTTCTGCTTGATCGTTCTTGAAGGCGAGATATTTTGTAGATTTCGCTGTTTTAATAGGCTTTTGCATCGAAGTTGATCGATGTGATGGTGCTGCCCTGTCAGTGGATTCTAGCAGCTGTCCGACAGGCCGAACAGGCAGTGATGATCGTTTTTTGGTGGCATTTTTATACTAGGCAGTGCTGATCTTTATTGAGAGTGTCTCTTCATGTAAGGGTGATATTGTTTAAAGGTATTCTAATTAACATTATTATTTAAAGAAAAAAGTAAAAAACCTTGAAAGGCATTTAACCGTTCAAGGCAATTAAAGATTTCCTTACAATGTACTATTTCCAAATAAATTATTTTTGAAAGTAATATCCCTTATACTTCCTCTTCAACTTTTAAATTACTGATTAATTCAGCAAGTGAATTAGCAAGTAGTTCATTTTCTTCTGTTTCAAAATCCTCTATAAAAATTTGTCCTGTTTCGTTGTCAATAGTAATTGCCATATCTTCTGGAGAAACAAAACCTATCTGTATAAATCTAAATTCTCCACCATTGTTTTCTTCGTATCTTTTTAATGCTTCAAAAAATCCTAATATATGTTTTCCTGGTTCAACTGGTTCCAGATTTACTAATCTAGAGCCGTAAAAACCTTGTAAGTTTAAAAACCAGTATGAATTAAAGTACTCTTTAATTTCAGGGTGAATCGTAATATCAAGTTTTTTTTCAATTTCTGTAAAATTATCTAAATCAGATTTTTCAATAGGCTTCCAGTATACATATTCTTCGTCATCTGGATTACTCAAATACAGTAAAGAATCAATTTCTTCATCCCACGGCGCTTTGGGATAAGTACCGTATTTTTCATCCCATACGTTAATAAGTTCCTTAAAATATTGTTCTAACGCTTTCTTAACTTCCACTTCCTATCCCTCCTTAATTATTACTTAATAAAAACTTGAAGACGATCAGCATTTTCCTGATCTTTACCCCATATACCTAACTGTTTCTCGATATTATGGATCCCTCCACTACCTGGATGCAAAGGTTGTGGAATGGCGATTGCTTGCCCACCACCACCAATATGATGATGTACTAAAGGTTTTCCTTTTAACCCTACAATATCATACTGAGGGAAATTCCTTCTAAACACCGCATCATTCACAATTGCCCAACCATTATTCAGATTTTTTATGTTTGCATCACTAAAATATTCAGGGTGTAATTTGTATAGTTCTTTAAAGTAAAATTTATTATCTCTTAACCATCCTTCTGAATTTGTACTTTTTCCCCCTTTACCTATATAAGGCATCTCTATAATAAGTTTCTCATCAGCTGCTATTTTAGTAATATACGTCCCTTTTCTAGTAATTATTTCATACTCTCTGTTTAATACATCGTCTTCGACTTCACGATATACTCTAACTGGATGATTTACATTAACCGTACCCTTAAAATCTACATGACTCTTAGCCATTGAAATTATATCACTTAAAGACTTATACTCCACACCAAAACTATTCATATTAAACCCAGTACCAGTCGATACAGCTCTACTCTTTATGTCAATCGGAATAGGAAAATTACCTATCCTTCTTCCAATATCATTTAAAATAGCATTCGCATGTTCAATCTTCTGATTAACAAACCGATTACTATATGGCAACAATCCGCCATTCTTCGCAGCCAATTTATCCAATCCATAAGCCGCTCCGCCAACTCCCAAAATACCAAGGGCCTGCATCAGACTCTGCTGTCTTTGCTGGTCTGTCAGCTGATTGCCGAACATATCTTTGCCGGTCAAGGCCTCACCCAGCCCATTAGCTGAAACCAGCCCATAAATCCCCATCTCCGTCTTCTGCAAAGCACTAAACGATTTAGAAGTTTTATAAGCATCAAGCGCATGATCCGCTGCATTATACGCTTTAACCGTTTTGTAAATCGCGCTCCCGCCTTTTACAGCACGTCCTGCCCAGCCAACAACCGGGATGAAGCCGGCAGCTGCCATAGCTCCTGCTGCGATACGCTGGGCATCTGAAAGTTTTTCGCCGGTTACGGGGTCTACGCCTTCTGTTGCCCGTTTGTAATCATAGTAGCCCGATACTTCGCCAGTGAAGGTTTTTGTGGTGTCCCAGGCTTTTTTGTACCATGGGCGGTTTTCGAGTTCTTCTGCAATTTCAGCTTGTTTTCTTGCTTCTGCTTGATCGTTCTTGAAGGCGAGATATTCTTTGGAGCTGTTTTCGATGTCCTTTTTCATTTTGTAGATTTCGCTGTTTTGATAGGCTTTTGCATCGAAGTTGATCGGTGTGATGGTGCTGCCCTTTCTTGAGGATTCGAGCAGCTGTCCGAACAGGCCGACCAGGTAGCTTTGATCGTTTTCTGAGATGGCGTATTCTTCTGTCAGCGCCTGATCGAGCTGATTAACTGCGTCTATCGTTTGGGTACGTTCTTTTTCAGCTTTTGCCATGTGGTCTTCGAATGTGTCCGTTGAAAAAACATGCAGCGGGACAAGATCATCAATACTGCGGAAGATGGACTGCATGGCATCCTGCTGGCCTTGGACCATTTCTTTCGCACGATTTTGAGCACGCGGCACATTTTCTTCTAAAAAGGACATTTGGACAAAGGTATCGCCTGAGAGCTTCGCATCATCCGTGCTGCCGGGGATTCCCCTGAAAAAAGCAATGTTTTTATCGATCAGCCTCATCCAGGCTTCCGCTACATCGACTTGGGCAGAATAAAAGCCTTTTATCGCTTCTGCGCCTTTTCCCTGGAATTCATCACCAGAATTTACGATATCTAAAAACTGTTTTTTCAGCTGATTCAGCTGTTCCTTCAGCTCTTCGTATTGCTTGGCTCTCTTTTCCATTGCCGACACTAACGTTTTTGCTTCATAAACTTTAATCTCTGCCACCTCCCTTTTGTCCTTTTTTATCTGTGGACAATCGCTTCATCTTGTTCTTTCAATGAATCCACATTTGCACGCGTATCTTCCACATTTTTTTGAACAATCGTTGCGTACTGCGAGACAAATTGATGAATCATTTCCTCCCGCTCCTGCCATTTTTGCGTAAAATCAAGCTTGTTTTGGCCGACATCGTCTGGTCCTTCCAAAACCAAGGCATCCAATGCCCGTTTGATTTCATCCAGCTGCTTCATCATTTCGGCATGATTCAGTTTAATTTGGGTCATTTAAAACAACCGCCTTTTTAAATCATCTAGTCTGTTTCCAAGTTCTTCAAATGCATCCTCGCCAACCGCCAGCAGTTTATCTGCTTCATGTGCAAGTCCGCTGACGGCATTTAAGACCGTTCTATCGACTTCAAGGGCGTTAATTTTCCACTGAATGCGCTGCTTATAAGCAGCGTAATCTTCATCTGCAATATTCCGCATCACTTTATAAGCCTCATTGCGATCTTCGCGAAAGTCATCCGCTCTTGACCCTTTCCATAAATGATCAAGCTCGGGATCAAGGATTTTGCGCATCTCGTTCATGCATTCGGTCTGTTCGCGTTCAATCTGCTGCTTTGCTCGCTGAAGTCTATTAATCTGGTCGTTCAGTTCAGATGATTGATAGGATATCGCACCATGAATTTGATTCAGCATTTCCGAAAAACTCATTTTGATCACCTCTGATCGAATTAATTTCCATATTTTATAGTATAAGGTAGATAGTAGTACCGTTGAATAGGACCATTGGCTTTAATTTGGCAGCAATCATGTTTTTCTTACAAAAAAGAAGTGCAGCGTGTGCACTTCTTTAATCTTCATCCTTGATGTCTATGTCTTCAGGAATTGGCTTGCTCAGCCACTCTTCAAGCTGTTCTTTGTATTTTTCCATCTGTTCCAAGTGTGTTGTAAACTGTTCTTTGTTGATCAAATACTGCTCTCCGTCATGAACCGCTCTGATTTGTTTCTGCAAGATCAGATTTTCAATATACGCTTCCGGCATGGATAAATGCTCGGCTGTTTCTTTAATCGTAAGATACATGTTTTATTCTCGCTTTCCTGCATAATTAATACCCATAATTATAGTTGGATTGCGAAACAAAGGAAAGGCGTATTCATTTGGCACGGCAAATTCGGTTCAGCGCTCCGCTCTCGTGATCCACAGAAAAATGAAAATCAGGCCAAGACTCTGATTGATTATTCTCCGTACCGCACACAACAGCTACATCAGCATTGAGATGCGATGACAAGTAGAGAAAGGAATAGCCATTTGGGCATGTTACATGAAAGAGCTGATTGCCTTCATAGAAAGAAATATGAATTAGTCAACTTAAAACTTCCCATGCATAGCTAAATCGAATTTTCTGATAATATTACCTTTATACAGATAACTAGGAGGTTTATTCATGACTAAAAGAAAACTCATCATCACACAAGACCTGGAACAAAAACACTTAAATGAAATTACAACTAGTATCCCTGATTGGGAGATCATTGCAGGAAGAGACAAATCCATTTGGCAGGCTCATCTTAAGGACGCTGAAGTGATTGCAGGCTGGAAAAAAGGGATGGAAGAAGATTGCCTTGCAGCAGACTCAAAGCTTAAATGGGTGCAGTCCTGGAGTGCCGGGGTCAATAGTATGCCGCTTCAAGCTCTTGAAAAGAAAGAGATTCTCTTAACCAGTGCAAACGGCGTGCACGCTTTTCCTATTTCAGAGACGATTTTTGCCCTCATGCTCGGGCTGACGCGAAAAATACATACGTATGTTAGAAACCAGGCCGAACGGAAATGGCATCATGCCAATATGAAGCTTGAGATTCACGAAAAAACGATTGGGATTATTGGGGTCGGAGCGATTGGTCAGGAAACAGCAAAGATCGCTAAAGCGTTTGGCATGAACGTAATCGGTGTACGCCATTCGGGTAAGCCTGCAGAGTTTGTGGATGAAATGTATACAAGTGAGCAGCTTGATGAAGTCCTTTCTGAGTGTGATTATGTCGTCGTGACGCTTCCGCTTACAAAAGATACTCATCAGCTTTTCAAATATGAGCAGTTTAAAAAAATGAAGTCCTCGGCCTTCTTTATTAATATCGGCAGGGGCGAGACTGTGGCGGAGGAAGATCTCATAAAAGCCCTTCAGGAAAAAGAAATTGCAGGAGCAGGTCTTGATGTGTTTGAAAATGAGCCGCTTGGAGAAAAGAGTCTCTTGTGGGAGTTTGAAAATGTGATCATCACCCCGCATACATCCGGTTCAACAGAATTCTATAACAAGCGCCTGGCAGAAACCATTCTGATTCCTAATCTGCAGAAGTATCTAAAGGGAGAAACTCCTTCCATCAATTTAGTCGATTATCAAAAAGGATACTGATTGTTATAAATTTTTAGTATAGGAAGAGCGCTTGTATTGGAAAATAAAAAGACTAATACAAATCCAGAATCATAAATGAGGAACACGAATGATTATACAATTTGATCAACTAGAAAACGTTACTCTGCAGTATATTTTCGGACAAGCCTCTCAAAACATAACAAGCCTTGCTTTTCATTCAAAACAAGTCAAACCCGGTGCCCTTTTTTTCAGCATTAAAGGCGAGGAGCAAGACGGACATCAGTATATTGATGAGGCCATTGCGCACGGAGCTGCTGCCGTTATCGGAACGAGCTTTGAAAAGCTTGAGCAGCTTAGCCGCGAGTACCCTGATCATACTTTCATTCTTGCTGAAGACGTCAGAGAAACAATGGCTCTTTTAGCAAAGATGTTTCATGATCATGCCGATGAAAAATTGAAAACCATCGGAGTGACCGGCACTAATGGAAAGACGACTGTTGCAGCCTATGTGCGCTCTCTTCTGACTTTATTAGATCTTCCAGCAGGTTCAATCGGCACAACGGGAATATGGGCTTCAACTCATAAGCTTTCGTATAAAAAGAGCACGCCGACAACACCTGAATCCACTGATCTGCATCAAATCTTTCATGATTTGGCGGAGCTTGGGGACAAATCAGCCGTTATGGAAGTTTCCTCAATCGCAACAGACCAAAAAAGGGTGCACGGCATTCAATTTGATGCAGCCATTCTGACGAATTTTTCTGAAGAACACCTTGAATATCATAAAACGATTGATCACTATAAAAAATGCAAACTGGCTCTATTTGATCAGGCTAAAACGGCCGTCATTAATCTCGATGACATCGAAATGGGCCTTGAGCTTTCCCGGACATACAGCGGCAAAAAAATCACCTATAGCTTGTCTCCGATGAGCGGAGCTGATCTATGCGCTGACAATATTCAATTCTCAGATATCGGAACTACGTTTGATCTTTTTTATAACGGGAAGATCCATCATGCAACTGCTCCTATTTTCGGAACTTATAATATTGCAAATGCCCTTGCTGCCATAGGTGCTGCCCTGCTGTTTAACTGCCAAATGAAAGATATCCTTCGCGTTCTGCCGATGCTTGAGAGTCCAGAAGGCCGCTTCCAGGTTATAACCGGACCAGACAACAAGAAAATCATCCTGGATTATGCACACACGCCTGTTGCACTTACCCGTCTGGTGGAAGAAGTAAAGAAAATGGATTACAACCGTCTGATTGTCATGATTGCAGGTATTGGCATTCGTGACTTTAATAAAATGCCTAAGATGGCAGCCGCCATTGAAGGCCAGGCAGACGAAGTGATTGTAACAGTTGACCACCCCGGATATCATGAGCCGCAAATCATCATTGATCAAGTGATGAAAGGATTTTCGGAACCGAAAGCGCCAAATATCAGAGCAGCGCTTACCCGTAAAGAAGGAGTCATCGCCTCGCTTACAGCAGGTGAACCTGATGACATCATCCTCCTTACAAGCGGCTGCATAAATGGAGCGCAAATTGTAAAAGGAAAAGAAGTTCCTCATTCAGACGAGGAAATCATCGAATCCCATTATCAATCTTATTATCATGACTGCCATGAACTTGAGGCATAAAAGCTCATGGCCTTTTGCTGCCTCCCGAATTATTTTAGGCTGTCTATGGGCATCTGCCCTGTCACTCCGAGCTTCACTACATAGGCTATTTAAGTATCATTACACAAAGGAGTGCAGTCCATATGAACCCATATCAGTTTTATCAAGGCTATGTCCCTCAGCAAACCGATTATTATATGAATTATCAATACAACCCTTATCAGCCGCAGCAAGTACAGAATCAATTTGATCCAGATCGCCAGCCGCCTCAATTTCAGTCACTGGAAAGAAGAATCAATGCTTTAGAAAGACAAAACGAGCAGCAATCAAGAGAACTGAACCGTCAAAACCAGGAAATCAGAAATCTTAGAAGAGATCTTAACCAAACAAATCAGGAAGTGAATCGACTTAACCAAGTTGTTGAACGCCATACAAGACGCTTGAACCGCTTAAACCAGCGCCTTCGTGTAGTCGAAAACAGACTCAATATTCCGTTTACAGCTGAAGACGGTTTTTAATGGAAAGCAGCCTTTTGCTGCTTTTTTTGTTTATCCTTAGATTCTTCATTGTGGTCTAGAATGTAATCTTAGATGCAAAAACAGAACGACTTATAGAAATCGTTCTGTTTTCTCAAGCATTCAGTTTCCGCTTAAGCTCTACTTCTCTTACAGATAGTTCTGCTCCAGCATCCTCACGCTTTCGCTTCCCATCAAAATGGATTTCCAGCGTTTCTTGAATGGAGGCCTGTAAATTTCCTTGTATCTCTTTTAGTGTCTCTATCTCAAATCGTCCTCTTTCAGATCCTGTTATAACATCGGACTGTTTTTGATAAAGGTCATTTGCAGATGCTGAAAGATTCCTTCCTGCAGCTGCTGTATGACTCTGACGAATTAATGCCAAAGCAATAGTCACTTGGTTTTTCCAAAGTGGAATAACGGTCATTAAAGAGGAATGAATTTTTTCGGCCATTTTGTGGTTTGACTTTTGAATCATGCGGATTTGAGGTGCACTTTGTATCGTAATTTCCCTGCTGATTTTTAAGTCATACAGTCTCTGATCCAGTTGATCAGCAAATTGAAGAAGATCCTCGACTTCCTGCTGCTTCATTGGATCATTCGAACCAAGACTCGCTTTTTTCAAGGCAGGAATTGTTTTATCGCGGAGTTCTTCGAGTTTCATTTCTCCTGCTGCAATGTACACATTCAATGAGTGAAAATAGTCTTTGTTATTTTCATAGAGCCTGTCAAGCATCACATTATCTGATAAAAGCATATTTTTGCTGCGCTCAAGCTTTACACTGATTCTGTCGATCTGTGCCCCTGTTTTATGAAATCGGGAGAGAACCTCTTGAATGGATTTCTTTCGTTTTCCAAACAGACGCGCTAAAAAAGAGGTTTCTTTCTGCTGTAAATCCTCAGGATGAACCTCATTCAGGTTTTTCATGAATTCGTCCAGAATTTCACCAACCTGCCCGATATCCTTTCGCTGTACCTGTTCAAGCATCACATTTGAGAAAGCGAGCAGCTTGGATTGCGCCGGCAGTCCGTATGATACCAATAGAGCATGGTTTTTCGGATTAATTTGTTCGGCCAGCTTGTGTGCCCTGATTTTTTCTTCTTCAGATAGCACATCGATAAGCCGTGACGTGTTAACCTGCTGAAATAAATCGATCTCGTTCATTTAAATTTCCGGCTTTCATCGAGATGTTTCGTATCTTTATTTGTTTTAATGGAATGCTTTGCTACATCAATTTCAAGATTAAGCTCATCAACATCATCCTGTAACATTGAGTACAAATCCTGTTCAATCAGACGCGTCAGTTCGTTTAATGTTTTTCTCGTTTCATTTAATGATTTCTCAAGCTCCCAATTCCTCTTTGGCTGAGAGGATAAAAAGACGTATTTCTCAGTGAGAAGCACAGCAGAATCCAAATGAGAAAAGAAAAACTTCTCGGCTTTGTAAAAACGCCTCGGCTCTCTTATCGTCAGGCTGTAAATTCTGCGGGCCACACGCGCAAGCTCAATTCTCTCCTTTAAAGAAGGAAGATGACGGATGGTTAAAAGCGTCTTCTGCAGGCGTGCCATCTTAGGCTTCGCTTCGTCCAGCTGTTTTTTAATGTATTTATAATCTTTGCGGGTAAGAGAATTTCTCTTTAAAAATCTGGAGTTCATACTCACAGATGCGATCGAATAGGCAGATGCTCCCCCAGCAATGGAATACGCGGCTGCCGCTAAAAAAGGCTGATCAAAACCGATTAAACTAACAGCCCCAACTGTCCCTGCAGCCGGTATTGCAGCCATCATCCGGACACTGAATGCCATAAACGGATTCATTATGAATCGACTCCTTACATAAAATCTCTATTTTAATACGTTTGTATATAGTGAAGGGTTTCAGTCCTGGTGGAATAAAAATGGAAGATAGTCCTTTATCATTAATATACAGCATCGCCGCCGATTTTTCTATTGGTCGGCAATAGTAGGTGCTGTAGGACTTGAGACGTAGAGAGGTTCGCAGATTATTTTCTGATCCAGAGCTTAAATTATGTGCGTAAGTCAATTATCTCCTAATTCATGGGGGCAGAGTTTTCTTCAGACAAAAAACAGCCGGGAAACTCTGGTCCCGGCTTTATCTCTAACTCTATTCTGATTTTTTGCTTGCTGGTCTGGCATCTGAGATTTTCCCGAGGAAAAATCCATTAATTTCACTCAACTTGCCTCTCCAAAGGATTTGTCCTTTAGAAGGGGTGGATTTGCTGTCGCCAATATACACTTTCGTATTTTTCAAGTGAATGAAATGAGCTTCAGCATCTCCGTTTGATTCAACGGATTCGCTTGCACATGATAGTTGTTCACTTAATTTCTGGGCGACTTCACTGCCGTCTTCAAACGTTTCACTTAGGGCATCAAAGTATTCCTTAGCAGAAACCATTGTGCCGGAAATGACTGCACCATTAACGTTTAACGTGATGTCTAATGCAAAGTCATGTTTATTTGAAGCCTGTACAAAGAATTCTAGTACACTGTCTTTTGATGAGGCTGCTGCTGTACTCATCTCCATGTCTCCTCCTTTTTAGTCTCAGTTAAGATGATGTGTCATCGTCGCTGCTTAGAGAAGTATCTTCTGATTCTTCTTCATCTTTTTCATCCTTGGCTTTTTCATCTTTTGCTTTTGAGGATTTTGAAGTCTTTGGTTTTCTTCCGCGTGCTGATTTTTTCGTCTTTTTGTCTTCTTCTTTGCCATCGTACATCATTTCTTCTTCTTCTTCGTCCTCTTCTATCTCATCATCATCTTCGCCTTCTTCGGAGTCATCAGATTCAGCTTTTGATTTGCTTGTTTTTTTCTTGCTTGGTGTTTCTTCTTCTTCCTTATCGTCTTCTTCATCATCTTCTTCTTCTGAATTGCTTTGGCCGCTTAATTGGTTCATTTTTTCCTCAAGCTGCTGAAGACGTTCTTGAAGAGTCTGGTTATCCTGCTTTAATGCCTCGAAATCTTCATTTGAATTTGAAGATGAAGTTTCTTCTTCTGATGAATTGTTCACTGAATCGTCTTGATCAGAATCATCTGACTGATTTTTATCTTTTTTAAATAGATTAGCAGCTGATGATTTTAAGCTTGAAGCACCTTGGAACGATTTTTCTTTCGCTGCTTTTCCAAAGTCTGCAGCTTTGCTTTTTAATTCATCTGTATCAATACGGGCAAGAAGCTTCTTCCCGTTTTCAGGTGTTGCCAGATAGCCGACTGTAGCGCCCAGGATACTGCCTGCGACCGTGCGTTTAATTGGCGCGCTTCTTCTTGATGATTTTTCCTGAGTTGATTGCTCTTTATTTGAGTTCTCTTTGTTAGAGTTCTCTGCTTTCGTATTTTCCACCTGTGAGTTGTCTAATTTTGTTTGTTCCGCCATTGTAAATCCCTCCATTATTTTAGTTGGTTAGCTGTATTTAAACGATTTGAGCCAAGCTGTTTTTCAAGCAGCTCCAGTCGTTCATTCAATTTCTTATTTTCTTCTTCTAGTGCCTTTGTATTGTTATTCTCCGCTTTGGAGCTTAGATAAGGATCATTCTCCCACCAGTCCATGCCGATTTCTTTTGCTTTGTCAACAGAAGCGACAATGAGGCGGATTTTAATTGTCAGCAGTTCGACATCGGCAATTCCTACCGTAATATCACCTGCGATGACAACACCTTTATCCAGAATCTTTTCCAGTACATCAACAATCGTACTTGATTGCATATTGCTTTGGACTGCCATTACATGTCCCTCCAAGTGGCCGCGTTAGGTTATAACAAGCTGCCTAAAGGGCCAAGATCTATATTCAAATCTTCAGCGTCAAGGCCAAAGACCTCTTTCAATTCTTCCATTTTATCTTCCAGGTTCATCAAGGCTGCTCCAAGATCTTCAATTTGCTCGTCCGTCAGCGTTCCACCCTCCACCCGCCTCATCGCATGACGTTCGACAATTTGTCTGAGAAGCTCAACGACGGTCAGGACTAGCTGCGCAAGTCCGTGTTCAGCATTTTCAGGATCAAGCTGGATTCTACCATTTGTTTGGCTCGCCTGTTGCATCGACTAACTCCTCCCTCTGCTTACCCGAATTGATCAGATGTGACGGGCTTTCGGTTGCCTGCTTTTGATTGAACAAGCGTTTCAACTGAAGCAATCAGAACCCTTAGATCCAAATACACAAGATCTACACCTGCGATCGAAATGATTAAATCACCTTTGATTGCCACACCCTTATCGAGGATGACATCTAAAATATCAATAAGGGCTATATCCTTATTTTCAACGGATTCTCTAAGAGACATCTGTCAGATCCCTCACTTTTTATGAAAAACTGGAAAAATGGTAAGCCGGCCATGGGCCTGTAGCTTCGAATCTCCAGCCAGTGCCGCCAAGTTCCTGTTCAAACTGCTTCATTTCTTCCAAGAAGCTTTCCACTTTCGGAATCGGAAGAAGAAACACGCTGTTCCAGGCCATGTTTTCTTTTAGTCCTGTGACATCTTTGCTCCAATTTTTCTTAATAGCTGCGTGAAGCGAATGCTCCTTCAGCTTCTCATGCACTTGTTCACAAACTCGATTCTTCTCATTTTCAAGCTCATCCTCGATCAGCTTATCAATCTTTTTCTTTTCGAAAAATTGTCTTCCGCGAGGCAGTTCGCTTATTTCCTGTTTCTTCGCTTCGATTGCGGAATTGTTTTCACTTACCTGCTTTTTCAGTTCATTATCGTCAGAATAGATTTTCACATTCCATTCTTCTTTCCCCTGCAGCATGGAAAGTGTCTCTACAATCCTTGTATCATTGGATTGAATGGTTTGCTTCAGGCTATCTTCATTCTTATAAATCGTGCAAAATTTAAGCGGAATGATTGTGAAGCTCTTATAAAGGGCGGCAACCGTTTCATGATGATGGAACGCTTTTTCCTGCAGCCAGTCCATATCACTTTCGATCTTGTCTTTAATGGCTTCTTCTGAATAATGATCAGAATCCAGTTTGCAAACAACTACGGTGACATTGTTGATCGGAATGGTGTATAGCTTGCGTTCACCATCAAAGCCTTTGAAAGATGGAAACGATTGATGTGCTGCCGCTTCTTTAGTTGGTATCAATCCATATAAATAAATCAAGTCGCCCATCTGCTTATCCCTCGTTTCTTGGTTTCGTCAGCTTATCCCACTCTTCCATTTCCCTGCGCTTGGCAATTTCATACCTTGTCAAAAGCTCTTCTTCTTTTTCTTGAAAAGCTTTCTCAGGAATCTCGCCGAGCTCAAACATCATTTGGAGGTGAATGAGCTTTTGCTGAATAGCAGGAAGGTCATATAACTCTTTCTCTGCTTCTTCCTGTACCTTTTGTCCGATTTTAACTACAAGATTCATTGGTGCGGTAACCAATTTATGAAGCATATCAGCTTTCCTCTACTTTTAACCTGATGTTCACAAAGTTGTAAGCAGGCCATGGACCGCTGTAGTTAAATTCGACTTTATCTTTCCATTTTTCATGTGCATCATTTACCTTCTGATCAAAAAGCTCCTCAGAATCACGATCAATTAAGAATGCGGCATTTAATAGCATTGTTTCGCTAGTCGGTTCATTTGCTTTTGCGGCATCAGCTGCTTCTTCAAGCGGCGTAAACACCTCGGCTTTCACTTCCCTTTGAAGATCAGCAAACAGTTTCTGAGCAATGCCTCCAAGCTGAATGCGTTCATAATATCCGGCCGCTTCAGACTTGCCCTTCACAGAAGCTGACATTTTCCCAACCACTGGATACTCATTTACTTTTGCTTCAAGCCATTCTTTTTTGCCGATGACTTTTAACCCGACTTCAATCTTCCCTTTAATTGCCGGGAAGAGCTTTTCAAACTGAGGATACAGGTTTTCCAGAAGGACTTTTACATCTTCTTTGGATGTAAAAACATTCCCGAAGCTGATCGGGATGACTGTATCATTTTTGCTCATAATCGCGGCAACAGCGTGCTGATGCATCATCAAATTTTGACGATTCGGATGATAGATTTTCATTGGAACCTCGGCTGCAACCATCGCAGCATCTTTGTAGCGAATCGTAAAGGTTTCCCTCTCTTCGCCTTCAATTTCCACTGTTCCAAAATCCTCATCTTCCGTCGTTTGAATTCCGCTGAAAATATATATACCCATTTCTTGTTCACTCATCATCAAACACTCCTCTAATCCAAGACGTCCATTTTGCTGCATTCATCTATTATTAATTGCTCTGCATCTGCTTTAGCATGATCCGAATCAAGACATCTGCTGATTGGATGACATAAAATATCAATGCAAAGGCTTTGAAAATCCGGATCTTCACCATCTATTGGAATATCCTGTTCTGCTGCAAGCTTCGCTATCATAATCGAAGCTCTCAAACTAGGACCATTATTCTTATCGTTTGAGCAAGCATCCCGTAAATTCGTAACGAGAGTGGTAATAGCTCTTGCTTCGTTTTCTTCTACATCTGTTTTTTCGGCTACGATTCTCGTCTCGCGTTCAACATCTTTATAATCTATGAACATCGTAATCAAGCGATCAAGCAAGGCATCCTGCGTATCGTAAACTCCTGCATATTCAGCAGGATTACTGGTGAATATGACTGCGAAATCGGGATGAACCCGGACAAATGGTTCTGTTAATTTAGAGCCATATAACGGCAGAACACCCTCTTCTAAAATCGATAGAAAAATATTATTGGTAGTAGGGCGGGACCTAGTGAACTCATCGTAAATTAACGTATATCCGTTTTTAACTGCTTCAAGCAGCCGTCCGTCTTTCCACATTTCGCTGACAGTTTCATCTTTTTTATAAACAGATCTGACATACTGATCGACGACCTTTTTACTCGTATAGCCTGTAAAATCCCCGATTAAATCTTTATTATTTAATTCGTGATTTCCGTGCATAAGCATGACCGGCCGTTTTCTTTTTTTGGCAAGAGCAAGCGCAAGGGAGGTTTTTCCTGCACCTGAGGGGCCTGTAAAATGTACTGAATATCCGGCTTTCAAGTATTGCAGCGAACGCTTGAGAATATCCTTCGTCTCATCGTCCTGTATCAATGCTCTTGCATCTTTCTTTACCTTTTCTTTTAAGACCGTCATCTTTACTTGCCTCCTGCCCGCTCATCCCTTACTGTTCCATACCGATTGCGCTTCGGTAGCGAATGTCCAGTCTTTTAAAAGACGTGACTTCCTTATCTTTGTTTAACTGACAATCATAGGTTCCGAGCATTTCATCTTTTGCATATTTCTTCATATATTCTTTTTCTTCAATCACTTCAACCGTCACTCTCCAGCCCTCATCCATCGCTTCAACAGAAGTGATTTTGTGCGGCGGTGCTACATGTTCGCTGAAAAAGTCGTTTACGTTTTTCATGATTTCTTTAATAGCCATAGTGTCGCCTCCGATTGTTCCTTCAGCCGTTTAAAGGTAAGAAGCAGGAGCCATTTGTATTACTTAAATACTAAACTGTGAACTTCTTTCATTTGATTGCTCAGGGAGACCATTTTCCTCAACTTCATCACGAAGGAGACCTACAGCCTCTGCATAACGCAACCAAGTATCCACACTTGCTATAACGACTCGTGCTTCAATCGTTAAAATCTCAATTCCGACTACTGATACTCTTGCAAAAGCGTCTATTACGATCCCTTTATCCAAAATCCGGTCAATAACCTCTGCTAAACTCGAACTGTTGTTGCTTTTTTGGATCGACATTTCTGTATTCTCCTCTCAGGGTTAAGATCCAATTGATAATTTTATATCTGTAGAAGATTTAATATCATTGGAACTTTTGATCTTCGTAGAGCTTTTTAAATCTGTGGAGCTTTTGATTTGATTGACACCTTTTATGCCTTTATAGCCTTTCACTTTTTTCTTATCATCTTTAGAAGAGATTTTCTCTTGAAAATCTTTTCCCGCTTCTTTCACGTTGCCCAGCTTGTCTCTGACAGACAGCAGAATATCCTGCACTTTCTCTTTTGCTTCTTCAGCTTTGCCATGAACTTTATCTGCATTCTCGTCTTTTGCATGGCCAAGCTTTTCGGCAGCTGCATTTACTTTTTCCTGCAGCTTTTCCTCTGTCTTCTCGACGAATTTTTCCTTCGCTTTTTCTTTAACCTTTTCTTTAACCTTTTCTTTAACCTTATCCTCAACCTTTTCTTTAATAGGTTCAGGCGTATTTTCAATGATTTTTTTTCCAGCTTTTAAAGCAGCTTTTTTCATTTTATCCATCTAATCACCCCTTTCAGGGCAAATCCATTATTTCTTCGCTTCAATGAGCTGATTCAGCATTTCTTCAATGCGCTGAAGCTGGTCATTCATGTTTTTGTTTTCCTCTTTCAACTCATCATATTGAGAAGAGTCTAATTCCTTTTCTTCACTTTTCTCATTTTCCGGAGAAGATTCTTTCTTTTTCTTCGGTGCAAGCAGGCTGCTTAAGTTTCCTTTATCAAGGTAGCCTGTTGCTGTCTGTCTGAGCGCAACCATTGCCTGCTCAGTAATGATTTCCTGTGCCGTTCTTCTTAATTCCTTGCCGGCCACTCTTACTGCTTCTGATTGCCCAAGACTGTTAAACACCTTTTTGCTTGTCTCAGGACTTGAAAGCAATCCGATTCCTGCTCCAACAACTCCGCCTAAAATCACATAATTTAAGGAATTGTGCTGTTTCTCATCTTGATTCTGTTCTTCTTGCTGATTCGATTCTTCCTGATTTTCCATTTTTTCTTTCTTATCTTTGCCTGCCATGATTTATCCCCATTTCTTCATATAATAATGATTCATCTATTAAAAGTTAAAAGCTGATTGTGTGCTTCGTTCATTCTTTTGAAGATTTGCAAGACCTTCCTCCTGCACTTCATCACGCAGCAAACCGACAGCCTCTGCATATCGCAGCCAAGTGTCGACGCTTGCAATCACAACCCTTGCTTCAATCGTTAAAATCTCAATTCCAACAAGCGACACCCTGGCAAATGCATCAATTACAATTCCTTTGTCAAGAATCCGGTCAATAACTTCCGCTAAACTCGAACTATCCGTGCTTTTTTGAATACTCATCTCTTTATTAGCTCCCTTCATTGACGATGTAAATTTGGGCAAGCCCTAATCGCTTTGTTACATGGGATATACCTTTTAAAACTTGGCTTAAAACATGGGTTAGAAAAAACAAGAACTAACATTTCATAATTTTCTAATATTTTCCTTTAGGTTTTAAATTTTGTAATGAATAAACGCTGTAATCAAAGCATTTTTGTGGAGTTTTACAGAAAGTAAGACAAAAAAGGTAAATTTATTACAAAACTGTTACAAAGTGATCCAAAGGGGATTTTTCTTCGTTATGGGGATGAAAAAACCCCGTATTCGGTTGGAATACGGGGTTTTTTCATAATTGAGGAAGTCTAATTATTCAATAATTTGAATCGGCATTCTTCTTCTCAAACTTAAGATATCGATGTTTACCTATTAATCTTTTACATCTGCTTTCCTCTCATAATTCACTTCTCTAAATAACTTATCAAGATTTACATTACGGTTCCATGCAAGCTGAGTCTCACTACACATATGGGAAAAGATGTACTTATCTACAATAACAGCGAAGTCCGTTTCATCAATAAGGTCGTATGCAGGAATTTCATAAACTATTTCATCAAAGGTTTTAATAACAATACGGTTGACCAAATTTACAGGATTACGCGCTAAATTAATTTGCTTAATATGTTGGAATGCGATATCGCCTTTCTTAGTACGCAGATATCCGCCTTCGCCTTGTAACAATGAAATTAAGACCTTTCCAGGAATAAGCCCCGGCAGAAACCAGAAAAACAAATAGAGGAAGATTGGAAAGAATAGAAAGCCGCCAACAAACCCAAACCCTTCTGAGATTGCATAACTTGACCCAAATAAGCCTCCTAAAATAAAAGCTGCCAAAACTCCGTAATAAAATTTGTTTCCTTTGATATATAGTTTTGAGTTCTATGATATTGCATTAAGCATTTGTTCCCTCCAAAAAAACGATAGATAATTTCAAAAAGGTAATCACAGATCTACTTGGATACTAATCTGCTTTATGATTTTTCCTCTCATAATTCATGCTTTTAAGAAATTGATCATCAGATATTTTTCGGTTCCAGGCTATTTTAACTTCATCTGTCATATTCGGAAAAATGTGTTCATCAACTATGTCATAGAAGTTTACTTCATGAAGTAAATTGTATGTTTTGAATTTAACGCTCTTGTTATCATAGGTCTCTACTATAACCTCATTAAATAAGTTTAACGGGTTTCTCTTAAAATTAATATTTCGGATATTTTTAAACTGTACAGTTTTTTTCTTAGAAACAATACTGCCGTTCTCTCCCTTATATAGAATAAATAAAACTTTTCCTGGAATAAATCCTGGAAGTGCCCAAAGAGCTTCATATATAAAAAAGGGAGATAAAATCAAGCCGCCACCCAAATAGATTAATGAATAATCCGACTCAAATTTCAATCCATAAGTAATCAATAAATAACAAGCTGTTAAACCTCCAAATATAAAAAGTCCCATCCATAGATACATTAACAATGGAGCTCTTATTTTTATAAAGCTGGGTTCTTCATGTGTATAAGGCAAGTTACTCAGCTCCTTTGCATTACATTTTCTAAAAGATACTTGCCCATTTATAACAGGTTCTTTCTATCTTTCATCTCTAACCCTAAAAGGATGAAGAACATAATCTAAATCAAGGCCAGCTTAATAAAGCTGGCCTCACAATAAAAACTAAATGTCTGTCTTTCTCTCATACTTTGCATGTTCAAACAATTCACTTAAATTCACATGACGGTCCCAGACTGCCTTTGCATCTTCACTCATATTAGGATAAACATATTGATCTATTAAAATGGCAAAGTCTGTATCGTCTATTAGGTTATAAGTCCGTATTTTTCTTACCTCTCCCTGAAACGTTTCGATGACGATGTCATTTATCAGGTTGAGCGGGTTTCTTACAAAACGGATGCTCTTTATACTTGTAAAGGGAATAGTGTCTTTCTTGGCAATAATGGAGCCATTTGCCCCTTCTATCACAACAAGCAGCGTTTTCCCCGGTACGAACCCCGGAAGTGACCATAATGTTAGATAAAGAAAGATTGGAAAAAGCAAAAAGCCTCCTCCAAGGTAAAAAAACGAGTACTTTGAATCGAATTTAAAACCATTTACGATAAGAAAGATGCACGCTGCAAGTCCTCCAAAGGTAGCAAGCAGCATCCAGACATACATAAACTTGGAGCCTTTCATTTTGATACTGTTGTTTTCTTTTTGCAGGTTTAGCAAAGAAACCCTCCTCTTTATACAGATACAGTCTTTAATTTTTCTAGAAGGTCAGGAATAAAGCACTTATCAGCTTTTTTGACATCAAGTCCCTGAAGCTGAGATCTGGTCAGTACCCAGACATTGAGTTGTCCAGGGACAAAAAAAGTAATATCAACAAGATCAGGGTTATTATTTACATCATATTTTAGATGCAGGAAACTGTCCATCTTCCCTTTTCTTCTGATTAAATCTGAAACAAGCTGTTCAAATGCAGGCGTTGTTTCCAGAGCAGAAAATTTCTTTAAGATGTCTCTGATTTCGTTATTCTGTCGGCTTGCTTCTTCAAGCAGACCCTCAAACTCACCATCAGTCAAAGAAAACGAAACATCGCTTTTGTCTGATTCTAATGAAGTCAATTGAAAAAAGATATTAAGGTCTTTAACCGCACCCTCTTCTTCTACTTCCATTATTGCATGCACCTGATGATCATGAAGCATTTGATGCGAGTACATTCTTCCTTGTTTTAGGTGGTACGTAACGGATTCTTCATGAGCAAGATCAGGGGAAAATTTAGATGCTTTTAGTGTGCTGTCAGCAGAGTTCAGAACATGAATGTATTCTGCGTATTCTTCTTTCAAATAATACTGATTGTCTACTTCTTTAACCAAGTCTTTAGCCAAAAGGGAACGCGATGCTATCTCAAGCATAAACTTTAAATCTTCTTCTGTTAACTTAGGAAAATACGTATCTTTTAACCCCATCCCTTGCTCATATAACCCTTCACTGTAAAAAGAAAATATAAGTTCTTCGATACTTAACTGTATGGAATTCATAATTCATTCCAAACCTCCTTAACCAAATGAGAATTTTCCTTTTAAAAAGTTTCCAGCCCCGCTTACAAGCGATTCGGCGGTGTCTTTAGCCTTTGAAAGCCCTTTGCCGAAATCTTTTACCTTACCTACAGGATCTGCAATTGTTTCTTTTATTTGTTTGTTTACAAAATCTACGCCGCTGTTAAAAGTATCCACTGCCTTTCCGGCTTTTTCAAACCCGCTTTTAAACACATTTATACCGCCTTGAATTTGGTCATCAAATACCATGGCTACTTTTTCACTAAATCCAGCTGTATATTTTGCAACTTTTTCACCGATTAGTCCGCCGACAAAAGAACCTGCAGATGCTCCAACAACTGTTCCTACAGGGCCAAAGACGCTTAGTGCTGCCCCTCCAACTACTGCACCTGCAATGGCTCCTCCGCTTATAGCGGCAGTATTGTTCACGGCATTCCCAACGGCCTTTGCATTTTCACGTTTTAAGACGTCCGGATCATTCCCATATTTGGCATAGTTCTCTGATATCTTGAGTCCCATTCCGCCTATTTCCATAGCACCTGTAATAGCCACAGTTGTCAATGCATTGGTTTTTGCAAATTTAAGCCCTGATTTTGCAAAAGATGACACTTTTGAAGCATTCAAAGTGTTGTTTTTTAAACCCTTTACAAACGTTTTTGCGTCATTTGTATAATTCACTACTTCATCTGGAAGATATTTTGCATATTTTTTATGAACCAGGTCTGCAAAGGACGAAGAATTGTATCTCGAAGAAAGAAAACTTACTTTCAAAAAACCTCTGGCTACTTTACGGTATTTTGAATCATCAATTACATCTGATAAAGTCTGCAAGGCTTTCATATGTCTAAATGAATATAAATTATCTGTATTTTTAATAAATTGCGTTAATCCAAGACCATAAAATGTAGCCTGTCTCCCTACTAACGCTCCCATGGCAGTTAAAGCCCCATACTTCTCATGAAGTTTGTAAAGCTGGCCGATTAAGTTATCAGCTTCTGCAAATTTATTCCCTGTATTTCTGGCATCCTGCTCCATATCGCTTAGATGACTTACAAGAGTTTTGCCTGTGTTCCATGGATCACCCACTCCATAAAAACAATGGCTGTATTCCGGAGGAGCACTCATAATCAAGTTGGCAAGTTCAATATGCAGCCTGCTATATTCTTCTTCAATATCTGACAGCTTGTGAACAAATGAATTGGCAAGCTGATCCAGCTTATCCGGATCTACTGAAATTTTATTAGACACTATAGAAACTCCTTCCTTATTACATTAATACTTATACTAAATGGTAGAATTGATAGCCTAAAACAGCGATTTGAAATGGAAGAAAAAAGAAGTCGATGCACCCTGGAACACAGCCGTCATCCATTCCTTTTTTCTCTTCTTTTTTCTTCTTCCGATTATAATTCGGATCATGATCATGTTGATGGCTCATTGTGCACCTCATAAAATTTGAATTTAGTCATTATATTAAATGGGAAAACTGATAATCTAAAAATCAATACATCCCGGCACGCAGCCGTCATTCATTCCCTGTCTTTCGTCCACTTTCTTTTTCTTTTTGCTTGAACGATGGTTCATGCTGCACCCCTAACTGGTTTACTGCACATCTAATTTCTTCAGGCGGAGGATTCTCTCAAGCCTCTCTAATTCTTCCTGTCTTTCAATCTCTTCCCGCACTCGGTCAACGGAATCGGCGGCGGCTTCGAGCTCGCGGCTGATGTCGTAGAGGTTGTCTGAGTGTCTTTGGAACAGGATCTGGGCTTCGTCCATGGCGGAATCAAATTTGCTGCGGCTTTTACCGCTCCATGTAGCTGCATTATTGTTTATATCTTGAAGCAATTTTGCTTCCTGGTCTTTAACGGAATCTGATGCTTCCTGAAAAACCCTTGCAAGGGCTCTGACATGTTCAGAATTCATTCTTTCACCTCACCAATTCTTACATTTTTCTATGTATATCCTTCAAATTTCTACAGAATCATCCCGTATTGCACATATAAGAAAATATTACTAGATTCAATTCCCAATTTCCATAAGTCTCCAGTAACATTTTCTAAGACCGAGTGTTCAGACTTTCATGCGAGGAAAGTAATGCTTTTGATTAGACATTTGATCAAATTGGGAAATCATTAGGACTTAGTAACGATAGAAAAGAAGAAAAATATCCCAATTTTCTAATACCACCTGCCCATAAAAAGGTAAACCTATTTTTATAATAATTTCCAGAAAAACAAAAAGCCTGGAATTCTCCAAGCTTCTTCATCATCAATTCAGTTGTTTATCTTCCTTGCTGTTTATGATGATATTATAGTCATCACCTTTAATGGTATTCTTTACTTTTTCAGAGGTTAAATAAACCTCAATTGTTTTTTCTATAGCACCCGCAAGTTCCTTGGCATCATCGTCTTTATAAGAAACGCTTGTCGTGATATAAATGGCGTAATAATCGTATTTATTCGTGTAGCCGACACCTTTTACTTTATATTCAGCTTTGGCAGTCAGGCCGTCTGCAATGGTGTTAAAGATCGGAATCCATCTGTCTTCACGCTCTTTTTTGGCTCTGTCGAATGTATGCACTTTAACTGAATAGTTACCAAACTGTTTCTCTTTAAGACGACCTGAGACAGCTGTTTTGATTTCCTCGATTCGCGGTTCATCCTTTGGCAGGTCAAATTCAATCACGCCTTCTTGAATGCCAAAGCCTGTTTGTGTATATCCGTATCCCGCCAGGATTTCCTGTACATCCTCACTTATTTTGTGCTGCTCTCCCGCTTGTTCTAATTCAGCTTCTGAAGGTTCTTCCACTGGTTCTGATTTAGAGATGTCGATGGAATAAGCATTATCGTTTCTTTTCATTAAAATTCCTTGAATCAGTTCTTCCACATCCTGCTTCACATCATCATAATATTCATCGGTGCCGACGATTCTTACACTGATTTCCCTCGGCTGCACCCCCACCCCCAAGCCGTCCCATTTGTACCCTTTATCGTCCAGCGCTTTTTGCAGTTCTTCCATAAGCGGCTGTTTTTCTGTTTCAAATAAGAGATTTAAGATCGGAATTTTTGCTGCAACCTGCGCTACACTAGGCGACGCAAAGGCAGTTCCAATGAAAAGCATGAAGGCTGCAGCTAAAGCAAGCACAATAAGAACCGGTTTTTTCTTAAAGAAGCTGTTCTTTTTAAGGTCTGCCTGAAAAGCGCGCCATTCCAGGTCCATCTGATCTTCCGCCTCTTTCTTGATTTGTCCTTCCGAATAACGTTCCGGCAGTTTTCCGATGAACGTTTCGATTGAGCCCGGCACCTGCCAATCACTGAAATCGCTGATGTTTTTTTCCCTTTTAGAGCCCATTTGCTTTAACCCCCTCAGTGTACCTGTTTGAGTCTTTCAGAACGCGGGCGAGCATTTGTTTTCCCCGTTTCATTCTTGTTTTTACAGTGTTCATATTTTCTCCCAGAACAAGCGAAATCTCTTTCATGCTCATCTCTTCATAATAATGAAGATAGATTGGGAGGCTTTGTTCTTTTTTCAGTTCCAGGATACGGGCCAGCATTTCCTGTCTGTTCTCCTTTTGGATGATGAGCTGCTGGGCTGAATTAGAGCCGCCGTTCCCTTCCTGCTGATGGTAATCATCCAGTTCCGATAACACATGCCGATTGTTTTTTCTGTATAAATCAATTGATTTTGAATAGACAACCCGGTAAAACCAAGGTTTAAAATGAGTCATATCACTGTTTTTCATGATGCTGATATACGCGCCTTCCAAAGCATTCTGAAGGGCATCCTCCGCATGCTCTTTTGACCGGAGAATCAAGAAGGCGGTTTGATAGGCTGAAGGCAGCAGATCTTTGACTAAATGACCAAATGCATCCTTGTCCCCTTTTCTGATTCTCTTTATAAGCTCATCCTCTTTCTTCAATTGGGAGGCCTCCCTTTTGGTTTGTACATAATATATAACGAAATGGAAGGTTCAATCGGTTTCACTTTTTCTTCCAAAAAAACTTCATGATATTAAAAAAGTGAGCTGCGCAGGAACTTATTATGATGATACGGGTAAAGGCAGAAAAACCCTAGACGAGATGTCTAGGGTTATCTAACTTGAAGCTTCTCAAGCTTTCTGCGGCTTATCTCGCCGTGCATGATTGTCAGCGAGCTGCTTCCGATCTTAATAACAACTCTTTTTATCTGCTTCTCTTCTTTCAGCATCCTATTCCACCCTGAGAATATCTGTCATCCTTTTTGGTACATTCGGGTTAAGACGTGACCAATGCTCCTGACATCTCTTCATTCAGCTCTTTCGAACGTTTCGCCGCATGATGAATCGCCTGTGAAATGGCTTTTCCGCCATTATTTTTCCGCAATGCCTCAAGGCCAGATGCTGTCGTTCCATTTGGTGAAGTGACTTTTTTTCTTAGACTTGCCGGTGCTTCGTCGTTTGCCATAATCATTTTCGCTGCGCCAAGAATGGTTTGAGCAATAATCTCGCGGACCATCTCTTCGTCCATACCTTTTTCAACGCCCGCCTGCTCCATATGCTCCATTAAATAATAAAAGTAAGCCGGTCCGCTTCCTGCAATCCCTGTAAAAATATCCATCTGCTCTTCTTCAATTAAAAAGACTTTTCCCATACAGCTGAGCAGCTCTTTCACAGCAAGCACATTGTCCATCACCGTATATCTTCCGGGGCTAAGCGCTGTGGCTGATTCCTGGATCATGCTAGACGTATTCGGCATCACGCGCACTACCTGCTGATCACTATTTAAATGATCTTCCATAAAAGTTGTCGAAATGCCCGCTAAAACAGAAATCACAACCTGGTCCGCTCTAATTTTATCCTTTAGTGCCTGAAGTGCATCCGCTGCGCCCTGAGGTTTCATGGCTAAAATATACAAATCGATTTCTTCATAAGGCAAGGCATTCTGATGAACCGCATTCACTCCGTACACATGATTCAATTCTTCAAGCCGCAATTGATTGCTTCTATTTGTGACATAAATGTTTTTTGCCGGAATGATGCCGACCTGTACAATCCCTGAAATCATTGATTCTGCCATCGACCCTGCACCTAAAAATGCAATTGTTTTTTTTAACATAATGAGCCCCCTCAAAAACTCTGTTCGTGTCCGTTCGTATTTTTTCAACGTTTATTATCGTAACATGCTGAGAGATAGATTCAAGGGAATACAGGACAATTATAAGGAATAGACCGAGATAGTGAAGGGAAGCGTTATCATTGAGGGATTACCTATGAGTGAATTCGTTTAAACGGGAATAATCGGCTGTAATCGAGTTATTTGAGGATATTTGGAGAATGGTCTGGGAGACATTTGGAAAAAAGAAAGTATTTGAGCTGTTCCGGCAAGTAAAATTCCGATTTTGGAAAGTAAATCTAGTAAAAAAGAAAGAATTTTGGTGAAAATGGAAAGTATTCATTAAAAAAAGTTCCCCATATTATACTGGGCAATGACTGCTATCCTTGGAACGGTTCATCTTCAGGCTTTGGTCATGAATCTGCCTTGGAAAACGCCCGTTTATTATACTAGTTTACTAGCCTTAGGAATCGTTTATTTTCTTTATAGAAAATCCACTTTGAACCTTAGTGCACTGGAAGTAAAATGGCATATATATTTATTCTTAATGCAAATGATACTCATTACCCTCTATATAGCGGATCTGCCTTTTTTAATAGAGCTCGTCCCTTTTCTGATTTTTATCGGTCTAGAAGCGGTTCGGCAAACCGGTTCAAAGAAACTGCACACTTTATCTCACGAGCTTCAGCAGTTTGAAGAACAGCGGAATCACATGAATGAAACGTTCAGAATTGTCCGAAGCGAACGGCATGATTTTCTTAAACATGTTTCTGCTGTTCATTTCCTGCTTGAAAACGGCAAAAATAAGGAAGCGAAAGGCTATTTGGATGAATTAGTTGGCGGATATGAAGAAACGAACCTCTCGATTAAAGGAGAACGGGGAATTGTGGCTGGAGCCCTGCACCAGATGTATAAGCGTGCTCATGCGGCCGGCATTTCCATTGTCTATGATCTCGACCTCCCTTTATCTTCCCTGCCGTTTTCAGACCATAACATCGTGACTTTGATTGGCAATCTTCTATCCAATAGCATTAATGCAAGCAAAGAATGGCAAAAGGCACATAAAGAACAGGCACAGATCTCCCTGCAATTTTACAAAAAAAGCGGTCTTTACATACTCATATGCAAAAATACCGCCATGCCAATTCCAAACGATATTCTAGATCAATTGTATGAAATATACGGGATCACGACAAAATCAGACGGACATGTTGGTCTCGGCACGAAAATCATTCATGATATCGTGAACGAGCATCAGGGATATTTAGATTTTGTTTATAAAGAAGAGGAATTTACGGTGAAGATCAAGATTCCTGCAATCAGATAAAAACCCAGCTCAGTAAATAGGAACGTAATGCTCAGAGTTTTAGTAGTAGTCTGGGCATTGGGGCTTATTCAAAAGAAAGCCCCCGAGTGTTGAAGCCGATTTAAGTCCTTATATGTTGAAAAGCCTACAATTTTATTTACTTAGCTTAATGATTAATTAAAGATAATCCAAGGTAAACGGCTGCCCCCCACATTACTAAGGCTGATATTTTATTCAATACAAACATAAAGTTTCCTGATTTATCGAGTTTTCCACTCATTCTCCCAATTAGCGCAAGTCCTAAAAACCAACTCCACGAAACCAACACACATGAAATAACAAATAGTACCTTTTCTTCCCCCTCGTATCTTAACGATCCTGGTCCAATTACACCCATCGTGTCCATTATTGCATGTGGGTTAAGCAAGGAAACAGATGCCGCAAACAACACTTGTTTCTTCAAAGAAAATTTCTTTGCCATTTCTTCTCTTTCATTACTCGGTTTACTATTCCAAGTGGTCCATCCCATATACATTAAAAAGATAAAACCTCCCCCAATAAGGATCGTTTTAATCCAAAATGAACCTAGAATTAGTAATGAAACCCCTAAGACAGACACTAAAATCAAAAGCGTATCACACAAAGAGGCTGTAATCACAACTGGTAATGCTTTAATAAATCGCGGCTGCAGTGCCCCTTGATTAAAAACAAAAATATTTTGGACACCAAGAGGCAGAATCAATCCCAGTGCAAGAATAAATCCATGAATAAATGGTTCTAACATCCAATGTTCTCCCTTTCTTCCATTTTATGAAACTAGTCTTAGTTTAGCCTGAAGACATTCACCATGTCTCCAACCAATTGGATGGATTTCAAACCAACCAAATAATATAATATATAATAAGGCAAATAAAAAGGAGAACCATTGGATGTTTTCAATCGATTGGAAGCCAAATAAGTCTTCACCTGTACCATTACATAAACAAATAACTGAATTTATGAAAGAAAAAATATCGAATGGAGAATGGACGATAGGATATAAGCTCCCTCCTCAACGCACGTTAGCAAAAGCTTTTGAAGTAAACCGAAGTACAGTTGTAACGGCTTTTGATGAATTAACAGCGGAAGGACTTATTGAAGGAAAAACCGGCAGTGGAACTAGAGTGGTTAATAATACATGGAACCTTTTAGCAACTGCCCCTCCCCCGGATTGGAGTTCCTACGTAAATTCTGGCATTCACGAACCCAACTTGCCAACGGTTCAAGAAATAAATCAAGCTGAATTTATTCCTGACATAATCCGTTTAGGAACGGGAGAATTATCACCAGAACTCATGCCAAGCTCTTCAATGAAACAAGTTTTCGAAAAATTGTCTACTGGAGAAATATCTTATGGCTATGAAGAACCGAAGGGGCTGTTGCCACTCAGAGAGCAAATAAGCAGCTATTTAAAAACAATTGGAATTCAAGCTTCACCATCTTCCATTTTAATCGTTTCAGGTGCTTTACAAGCCCTTCAGCTTATTAGTGTTGGTTTATTACATAAAGGATCTACTGTATTAACAGAAAAGCCATCGTATCTAAATTCACTGCATGTCTTCCAGTCAGCAGGTATGCAATTAGTCGGCATCCCGTTAGATAAAGAAGGAATTAAAGCCAATCATATTCCACAATATAAAAAACAGCATAAAGCTGCTTTACTTTATACAATTCCTTCTTTTCACAATCCTACTGGAACTTTAATGACTGCTGAAAGACGTGATCAATTGTTAAACATCTGCCAACAACAACAATTGCCTATAATTGAGGATGATGTTTACCAGGAATTATGGTTTGATGAAAAACCGCCAAAACCGCTTAAGGCTTTTGACAAAAATGGACTTGATCTATATTTGGGAAGTTTATCTAAATCTTTAAGTCCAGGTCTTCGAATTGGCTGGATCGTTGGTCCAGAACCAGTTATTGAGCACTTAGCAGATATTAAAATGCAAACCGATTATGGTTCCAGTTCTTTATCACAGTGGGCTGCAGCAGAATGGTTTTCCAGCGGACTTTATGATCAGCATCTTAAAGAAATAAGAAAACAGCTTAAAATACGAAGAGATTTTACATTAAGTACTTTAAATCAGTATTTTTCCAGTATTGCAACATGGGAAAAGCCAAGTGGAGGATTTTATGTTTGGGTACGTTTATTACCGTCCATCTCTATAAGAAAACTTTTTGAACATGCACTTGCAGAAGGCATATTACTAAACCCGGGAAACGTCTATGATAATCAGGCTGACCAGTATTTGCGCATTTCCTATTCCTTTGCATCTCTTTCAAGTTTAGAAGATGGTCTGCGCCGTTTATCAATTATAGTAAGAAGACTAATCGAATAGGAGTGCGATCAGGAGGACGCAATTACAACGCTAAATGCTTTCCTTCACAATCGCCCCCGATTGCTGAATAAGCAATTGAAATTTTTAAAATTGACAAGGGAAATGAATTTTTATCCGACATGGTCTTCAATCTGCGAATCGTATAAACTAGAGGATAAATGTAATAGAAAATAGGTGAAGTAAGTAATGGAGTTGGATACATTATATAAGACATATCAACCGTTTCTTTTTTCCATTGCGTACCGGATGCTTGGATCAGTTACCGACGCAGAAGATATCGTTCATGATTTATTCCTGCAGCTTAAGATTGACACCGTTCAAATTAAGGACTTGAAGGCATATCTTGCGAAAGTGACGACGAATCGTTGTCTGAATTTTTTAAAATCAGCCCGTAAGAGAAGAGAAATATACACAGGGCCCTGGTTGCCTGAGCCTCGGGTACACCAAACAGAGCAGCCTTTAGATAAGATTGTAACAGACGAAACAGTTTCTTATGCCTTTCTCGTTTTGCTGGATCAACTATCACCTGTCGAAAGAGCAGTGTTCGTTCTTAGAGAAGCATTTGCTTATGACTATCGGGATATTGCTGGGATGCTGGAAAAGACTGAAGTAAATTGCAGAAAAATCTACAGCCGTGCTAAGCGGAAATTAAAGAATGATATGCCTGTCCATCCGGAGAATACTGAACGTGTTGATCTCCTGGCAAAAACATTCATAAAAGCATCGATGACCGGAAATTTTGAGAAATTTATTGATATTCTTACAGAGGATGTTGTACTTGTTACCGACGGCGGAGGAAAAGTGATTTCTGCATTAAATCCAATTGTAAACAAACAGCGCGTATCTGCCTTTCTTAAAGGAATTTCCGCTAAAGGAAGTTTCATAGGAGAACTTCTTCCGGTGATGGTCAATGGTCAGAAAGGAATCTTACAAGTAAAAGAGGGGCATCCTATCAAAGTCATCTGCTTTGAATTAGATTCAAAACAAAAAAATGTCCGGAGAATCTTTATTGTTTCAAATCCGGATAAATTAAATCATATTCCTGTTCCTTAATATGGATAGACTGGGAGCTCAAATGCGGGCTCTCTATTTTTATGTCACAAATCAATCCTCTGTTTTGTCTTATTAGTGAAACTCTAAAACAATTTAATGGAGGAGATTACATGGAGCAACGTATTAACTACATGCGGACAAATCGGGAAGTTATCAAATTAATGAGTCAATTGGAGGAGTACAAGAAAGCAACGGGAATTGATAACAAGTTAATCGAATTGATTAAAATTCGTGCGTCTCAAATCAATGGGTGTGCTTACTGCTTGGATATGCACACAAAGGATGCCCGGGCAAATGGTGAAACCGAACAAAGAATTTACTGTTTGAATGCTTGGCGTGAGGCACCATTCTATCTTGAACCGGAAAGGGCAGCGCTAGAATTAACGGAAGCAGTCACAGCCATTTCGGCAAACGGTGTACCAGATGATCTATATGAGCGGGTACTCCTTCATTTTGATGAAAAACAATATATCGATCTCGTTACCATAATCATCACGATCAACGGCTGGAACCGTTTGGCCATTTCATCCAAAAGCATACCCGGACACTACAAGCCTGCAGCAGAAAAGTAAGTTTTCCAACATAAAATCCCTTGTATTCAGAATGGATAAGAGGGATTTTTTTCACTTAGCTTTTCATTCCACAAAATGGCCCTTTCGTATTATAAGGTCAGCATTTTTTACGCTAAGCAAAATTCGACATAAAGAAAGCCGAGTTCTCTAAGAAAATTTCGGCTTTTTTTATTATCTTAGTATCAAACTTACTCCTATTGTATTACTTTAATTCTGTCTTCTGTTTTTACATTAATTACACCTAATTTTTTGGCGTATTCTATTAAGACTTCCGCATCTGTTCGAGCATTTGCCTCATCAACGAGTAAATTACTATCTTTGAACATCGTGTATCCGTCTCCACCGTTAAATATATAATTTAACATGGCTACTTTGTAAGTTTTTTGCATGTCAATCGGTTCATTGTTAACTAAAATATTTTCTACTCTTGATCCCACTGGTTTAGTAGGGTTATAAGAATATTGCATGCCTGAGACTTGTAAAAATCCGCCACCTAGATTTTCGACTCTTGATACTCCGTTCTCAAGAGCAGTTCGAATGGTTTCTCCTTTTACGTCTGCAAGGATGACTTTATTTTGAAAAGGAAGAATTGAGTAAGCATCACGCAAAGTAAATTCTCCAGCAGGAATACTAGATCGGATTCCTCCACCATTCATGATACCGATATCGGCGTTATAATAAGAGCGATAGCCATCAGCTACAAAATTGCCAATATTCGTTTCCTGAAATCTCGCTTCATGGTTATCTCCATAAATAAGAGGAGTCTCTAATTTGGCGATGGTTTTTCCTAGCTCCTCATCTAACTTATCTTGATAATAATTTGCAATCTCTTTTAATTTTGGATCTTCAGGTACCGTATGATCGACCTCTATTACTTCTGGTTTCAGTTGAATTTCTTTTCCGTCTTTTGTAATATCTAATCGAATCATTGAGCCAAGGTTTCCTTCTGGAGCAAATATGTAACGATTATTCTCATATTCATGTATAAATGATTGATCCTCAGCTTGTTCTTCCGTAAACACGGCATCAATTTCAGGAACTGCTGATAATAATTGTTCATCCTTCTCTAATGTTTCTTGTGTTAAAGCAATAATAACGTCTGCTTTTTTCGTTTCTTTAATCTTTTCAACTGCATTTTTGGCCGACTGGATAAGATCTTGTTGTACAACTTGACCATCTAAAGATGTAGTATTCATATTATCAGTAAGACTAATAACACCGATTTTAATTCCCTGTTTATTAATAATCTTGTAGGTTGGAACATCAACAAATGGTTTTCCTTCTGAATCTGTAAGGTTTGAAGAAATCCATTGAAATTCTGATTGCTTAACCAATTTTTTTGTCGCATCAGATCCGAAATCAAAATCATGCTGACCAAAATTTGCAATATCAATGTTTATTTCATTAAATGCTTCTACCATTGGAAAGCCTTGGTACACAGCTCCAAATAAAGTACCTCCACCTAAGTCTCCTCCAAATGCTGCTATCGTATGTTTATTTTCTTTTCGAACACGATCAATTGCTGTTTTTAGCCTTGCGACACCGCCTCGATCTCCAAATTGATTGACTACTGGACTAATTTCATGAGCATCATTAAAATACAATACCGTTGCTTTTCGAGGATACTCTTTAGCTTCCACTCTTAAATCACTTATTAGCAAAGAGCTAATAGCTATGACAAAACTTAATAGGACAAGAAAAAAGCGATTCATAAACATTCTCCTTTATTTTTTATTCTATTGGGGGACCAGATATGGCGGTACTCCTATTGAAGTGTACAAGGGAGTTGTAAAGCGCATGTTAAGGGTATGTTAAAATAATTTTTTCTTAAAATAATAAGAAATAGGGCTTGGACTTATATTATGGTTGAAATCAGGATCAAATGTGTGGTCATCTAAAGTTGGAGAAGCTGTCCCTACTAACGGTACGTTATAGAAAGGTGAAAATTACTTTATCTAAATCAAAATCTAACCGTAACAAATTGGAATACCATTTTGCTGCAACCTTCAAATTTGATACATGAACAAACACGCCATTCATTTGATTTTTAACAGGTAATGTTTTTTCCATTTTCAAAACCTCTTTTTTATCCCTTACCCATAAATTTCTATTCCTTCTTTTCACATTTTGCAATGCTTCACTACAGAAAAATATTGAAGCTCCATCATTTTCTCTGGCTATTGATATATTTTACAAACCTACACTGTTTTGTATTTGTTATGGACTACCTGGCGTTGGAAAAACGTTATCTTCTAGGTATTATTCAAATTGGGATTCCATTGAGAAGCAAAAACAATTTTTTATACAGCTCCAGCAGTACGGGCTACAAAAATGACCGATGAGATCCATACTATTGGAACGAGAATAAATTTGGTAAGAGCTATTTATAAATTGCGTACCAGAGGGGAAGAAGAAGAGTATTCTACTAATACTTATGAAGATATCAACTTAATTATCGTTGATGAAATAGATCGACTAAAAGTGCAAAATTTAGAACAACTTGGAGATATCTATGATCGAAATGACTTAGCAATGATATTAATTGGAATGCCCGGCATTGAGAAACGATTAGCTCGATATCCTCAACTCTATTCAAGAATTGGATTTGCTCATGAATTTGATAAACTGAGTAAAGATGAAACCCACCATATTTTAGAGTATAAATGGCAAGAATTAGGACTCTCTATAAAGCTTGAGGATTTTTCCGATTATGAGGCAATTACTAGTATCATTAAGATTACTGGAGGAAATTTTAGACTTATACAGAGACTTTTTACTCAGATTGAGAGAATACTTGAAATTAATCATCTGAATACCATTACTACAGAAGTTGTTGAAGCTGCACGAGATAGTTTAGTTATCGGGATTAAATAAATTATAAAAGCTATCATTCTTCTTGAGGATGAAGGCAGCGCAGCTTTAAGTAATGCCGTTTTCATTCAGAATCATTCCATCAGACAGTACGCCGTCATTCTTCAGATTGCCATTACTATTTTTATCATGATCATTTCAGTCTGGAAGCCGTGGAAAAAGAAAAAGCTTCATAAAAAAGGTGCTGTCATCAATTGAAGACAGCAACTTCACCAATCAGCTGACCCTCGCCTGCCTGCTCACCCTGCAGACAAGTTATCACATTAGCGGTGCAAGTTAACACTTATTCAGGAATACCTGCTTCATTTAATGGGAAAAACCGCAGCTTTACTTCACCAATCATTTCCTTCTCAGAAACCGGGCCTATCTCACGGCTGTCCCTGCTTTGTCTCCGGTTATCTCCCATGACAAAGTAGGCATCTTCAGGAACGGTTGCCTGAAAGTCTTCAGTCAGCAGTTCACCCTCAGGGAGTTTCTGCTTGGATGCAGCCAGATAAGGCTCATCGTATTTCTTTCCGTTAATGTATAAAGTATCCTGTTTCATTTCAACCGTATCACCTGGAAGTCCGATGACACGCTTGATGTAATCTTTTCCTGGCTCCGGCGAGTGAAAGACCACCTTGTCAAAACGCCCGATTTCGCTCGTTTTGGAGATAATCAGCCGGTTTTGATCTTCAAACGTCGGCTGCATAGACTTTCCTTCCACCAAGACCGGCGCAAAAAGGAATTCTCTGCAAATAAAAGCAATGACGACAGCAAACAGGAGCGATTTCGTCCAGCTCCAAATTTCGTTTTTCATGTTTTCCTTCATTGTTTGCCCTCCATTTCAGCTTGCATTTTTCCGCCCTGAAAAAAAGCAGCCGTCAGCAAAAAGAAAATCCCAAGCCCCGTACCTGCAAGCATAGCGTAATCAATGATGGAATTCAGCGCCGTACCTCCTGCAATAGAGGCTGAAAAGAGACAAAGAAACACAACCGTCCAATTTTTCATGCGATCCCGCCTTACGATTTATTTTTTGAAAGAACCGAATGCTATTCCAAAAACAATCCCGATTGCAATTCCCATAGCAAGATTATCAAGGGCAATGCCAATTCCCGCTCCCAGTGCTATCCCAATGGCCAACCCTGTTCGGTTCTTTTTTTCAGGACTCATTTTCATCCGCTCCTTTATATCACTAATTACGAAAGACCACAGCCGAAAGTTTCAAAATATTGCGGAAGCTATTTTTATCATGCCATAAATAAGGAGCGATGTCCCTTATGAAACATGCGGCGGCTGGCTCAGACGAAAAAAAGGATGCCATTGTATCAAAGAAACTTTCATACCTTGCATCCCCTTTTTCGTGTGAGCCGACATGAACGTCTGACATCGCAGCAAACTGAAGCATTGGTTTTTCTTTCGTCTTAATGATATAAGAAGACGTTGCTGGTAAATTTTATGGTTTTATATTTATTTACGTGTGTTTAATTGTATTTTAAAAATATTTTGTTAACTGAATTACCAATTCTTATTAATTTTTTGTAAAAATAACAAAACGGCAATAAAAAAATCAGCAATGATTATAAATTAAGACTCAGATTTCAAGAGCTAATCAGGTGAACCAATCTCTTACCCAAATGATTTTTATAGAGAGATCAAAAGGGCGCCATTCCCCATTGGAAGTGCCGCCCGGTCTTCATCATAATCTACGCCGATCAGCCCTCCGCCAGTTTTTTAATGGCCATCTTAGCATTCTCCGCAAATTCAGCAGAAGCCTCATAATAGTTCTGGCCATTTTTAATTAATGAGAAGTCACCGATCCTAATTTTCAGCAGCGTCCTGCTGCCCTGCTCTTCTAACTGATACAAATAGGCAACGTCGCCTTCTTTTGGTTTTTCTTCCCAGTTCGAAACATAGAGGGCGATTTTTAATTCCTTTTTTGGAATCGCAGCAATTATTGTCGTAATGGATTGACCTCCGTTCGGCAGCTCCCAGATTACCCTGCTTCCCTCATCCATCTTTCCTAATGGATAATCTTCAGGCAGTTCATCCCACTGTGCCACATATTTCGCGTCAATCAGAATCTCCCATACTTTTTCAGGTGCTGCATCTATAAGAATTTCATCACTTACCATTAATTGCTTTGCCAATTGACCTGAGCTCCTTTTATTGATCGGGATAGGTTTCTTTCAAAAACTTTACAGATGAGTTTATTAGCTTTTTTAGAACCTCAACGTCTACGTCAGCAATCTTATTAATATAGACACACGCTTTCCCTGACGTATGCTTCCCTAGTTCCTTTAACAATTCTTCGCGTTCCGTTTCGCCTGGCGCAAAATATAAACTGATCTTTGCTTTACGCGGTGAAAATCCGACAAGCGGCGCGTCTCCTTCATGGCCGGTTGCATACTTATAATGATACGAGCCAAAGCCGATGATGCTCGGCCCCCACATTTTGGCCTCATAGCCGGCCGTTTCTGTAAAAATGTCCAGCAGCTGATAGGCGTCCTCACGCTTTTTCGGGTGATCGACTGCCTCGATAAATTCAATCACACTGTTGTCAGTCTGCTTCGTTTTCAATTCGTACGCCATAGATTTGCTCCTTTACAGGTCTTTTTTCAAGTAGTGATGCTTAAAGTCTCTCCCAACTCCATCAAGAGTACCATATACCTCGTACCCATGCTTTTTGTAAAAATCAACTGCCTGAAAGCTGAGGGTGTCTACTTTAACAAAGTCACATTTTTTGAGTGAAGCAAGGTTCTCCGCTTCTGCCAGAAGCTTTGATCCATACCCTGAATGGCGCAGGTCCTCATCGATCATAAGGGTATGGATCTCAAGCCAGTTCCAGCAGATTTCTCCTAAAATGCCTCCGCGGACCATGCCGTTTTCATCTTTGAGGTACAAATTGATTTCTTCATATCTGCCGTTTAAATCCTCCGGAAAGTGCAAGGAATTGTACTCATAGAGCTTCTGATTGACGATATTTTTGCTGTACGGATTATCTTCTTTTAAAATGCGGTAATTCATATGCTTTCTCCCTGTCTAATTAATATGTTACTTAATAATTCTTTTTAAAGCTGCCAGTTCCTTTTTCTTTTCGCTTTTTATCAGCGAAACAATCAAAAAAGCTGCCGTTGTTCAGCAGCTCCACCTCATTCATTTTACAACACCAAGAACAAATCCGTCATACCCTTTGCTGCCGACCGTTTGAATAGCCGTCGCCTCAATGCAAGGCTCCTCTGAAAGCAAATCCATAAAGGCGCGGACTCCGTCTACATTCATATCTCCGCTTTTTTCATCGATAACCTTTCCGCCGCGGACCACATTGTCTCCCAAAATAACGGTACCAGGTTTAGAAAGCTTCATCGCCCATTCAAAATAGCCCGGATAATTCACTTTATCTGCATCAATAAAGATAAAATCAAACGGTGCCTGATCCTGTAAAGCAGGCAGCGTATCAAGCGCCGCCCCCACAATTATTTCAATTTTATGATCAAGTCCTGCCTTTTTCATATTTTCCTTTGCAACCCTGGCATGCCTCTCCTCATATTCAAGAGTGACAAGCTTTCCGTCTTCAGGCAATGCCCGTGCCAGCCAAATACTGCTGTAGCCGCCAAGCGTTCCTATTTCAAGAATCTTTTTTGCACCATTCAGCTTCGCCAGCAGGTAAAGGTGCTTGCCTTGATTAGGTGCCACATCAATCCCAGGCAGCCCCGCTTCTTCGTTTGCTTTAAGGATGTATGACATATCCGGGTCAGCGGAATGAAGTTTAGAAATGAAGTAATCATCTGCTTTCTTCCAAGTAGCTGGTGTGGTCATATTTTGATCTCCTTTATCTAGTAATCTTAACAGCATCTTAGGATATTCGCGTCTAATATAAACGTTCTTATTCCCACTTAAACGTAAAGCTCGCCACGATAAAAGCGCCCACAACCCAGCAGCCCAAAATCAGCGTTTCGGTTCCAAGTGCCAAAAAGGATGCTCCAACGTTCATGACTTCCCTTAACGCATGGCTTAAGTGGGAAATCGGGAGCACATAGACAATCGGCTGCAAAAAGTCAGGCATATTTTTAATCGGGAAAAAGACGCCTCCTAAAAAGAGCATAGGGAAGGAAAGGAATCCTGCGATCGGCGCGGCGCTTTCCGGTGTTTTTGCAATTCCGGCAATGATAAATCCGATCGCCATAAAGGCAAGAGTACCTAGAATCACGAAGGCAATAAGTGTCAGCCAGGATCCGCGCACATCCACTCCAAAAATAAGCTGGGCTATTATGAGCACAAGCAGTGCCTGCAAACCATTAAGCATTAGACGCGCCGTTATCTGCGCCGCAATGAAGGTGGATGCCTTAAGCGTCGTTCCCTGCATTCTTCTCAAAATGCCCCGCTCTCTCCACGCTGCAATTTGCCCGGCTACCCCGTTCATGTTGTTGCTCATAATCATCATCGCCACAATTCCGGGTACCAAAAAGTCAATATACTGCAGGTTCAGCGTTTCAATTCCTTTTGCCTCAGTGACGACCACAGGCTTGTAATCTGCTTTTTCTTTGCTGATCTGATCAACCGCTCCGTTTACAAGCTGCAGACCAACCTGCGAGACCGCCGTATTTGTTTCGTCATAATAGACGGGGAGTTTGAAAGGAGACTCTTGACCAAGCTCTTCACTATAACCTTTTGGAATCACAATCAAGATCTGCAAATTACCCTTTTTCACCTCATTGAAGGCTTTGTCCTCCTTCGACTCCATTTCAAGCTCCATCGCTTTATTTTTCTTTAATTCCGCAACAAATGCCTTCGATTCACCGGATTGATCCTGATCGACGACTCCAACCGTAACCGACATGCTGTTGCCATTCCCGAGAAACGACCCGAGCATGATCATAAGAAAAATCGGAAACGCAAGCGTCCAAAATAATACCTGGCGATTGCGGAGGAAAATACGCAGCTGGGTTAACGTTAATTGCCAATATGCCTTCATGCTTCCCGCAGCCTCCTTCCCGTCATATGGATAAAGACGTCCTCAAGTGTTGCCGTTCGAATCTGTAAATCTGCCAATTTCAAGCCCATGTCTGCAGCCGTTTGAATGAGGCTCGTTAAGGTTGCCTGAAGATTATCCGTATACAGAATGGTTGCATCCTTCTGCTTTCCAACCTGCTTGACGCCCTCAATTTGAGTGAGATCCATCTCAGCTGCTTCTTCCTCAAACCGGAATTCCACCGCATTTTCAGAGTGAAGACTGCGCACAAGCTCGGCCGGGGTATCGAGTGCAATCAGGTTCCCCTGATCCATAATGGCAATTCTGTCGCAAAGCACATGGGCTTCATCCATGTAATGAGTAGTCAAAACAACCGTAACTCCCTTTTCCTTCAGATTAAAAATAATATCCCACAGTGTTCTTCTGGCCTGGGGATCCAGTCCTGTTGTCGGCTCATCCAGAAAAATAATCAGCGGATCATGCACAAGAGCGAGCGCAATCGCAAGTCTCTGCTTCTGTCCGCCTGACAGGCTTTTGATCCGGCTCTTCGTTTTATCCGTCAACAGCATATCTTCGATCAGCGGATGAATCGGAATCTGTTTCTTGTAAAAACTCGCATACAAATGGAGGATCTCCTCTACCGTCAAAAGCTCAAAAAGAGTCGTCGACTGCAGCTGGACACCAATAACTTCCTTCACCTTCTTTAAATCCCTCACCACATCAAACCCGCCAATATCAGCCGAACCGCCATCCGGCTTCCGCAGTCCCACCAGCATCTCCAAAGTGGTCGTCTTCCCCGCACCATTCGGGCCAAGCACTCCAAACACTTCGCCTTTAAATACGTCAAAAGCAATGCCATTGACTGCTGTAAAATCCCCATATGTTTTGACCAAGCCATTTACACTGATAATCTGTTCCTGAGCACTCATTTTTTCACACTCCAAAATGAGACAGTTTGCTGCTGCCTCAGATTTGTTTCTATTGGTATATATTCTTTGCGGGAGGCCTTTATCCCTTTGTTTCAATCTACAACTTCATACTCTTTATCTGGAAGCCTGCTGAGATGTTACTTAATGAAAGTTCAATCTTTGCAAACTTCCACAGTAAACATTTGGACTTATCATCCAGTGTCAGCGCAGTATAATGAAAGTAAGAAATACTTATTGAAGTTTGATATTTGCAAACTTCACATAGAATGAAAACAAAATCTCTTTTCACTATTAAGGAAGGAGGATTCCTGTGACTGCGGTTCTTTGATTCCTGGTCCACAAAAACCGATCCTTCACCGCTTGGCGGGCTGGGAACTTTATTTGTATTCCAAGATTCTGGGATGTGATTGTCTGCGAAAAGGTCATCTCCAGCCTTCGTAACCATCATTATTTTGACAGCTGCAGCTTCCCGGTTCTTAAATCGTTATTTTCGTCCCATCAAATCTTGTAAAGGTAAAGCCTTTAAACTTTTCGTTGTAGGTTTTCTGATAGCTTTGAAGAATGCCAATGGCCCCTGATTCACCTAATTTCAGACCTTCGACTCCGTCAGATCGCCAGTGAACTCCAGCTGTATCTCGTCCATGTGCGATATTTGAGGCAAGTTTATTTAATTCTCCTCCAACTCCATTTTCCTTTGGCCCCCGGAAATCTGACAGCTTTGAAAGCTCAGCGGCTGCTTCCAAGGTTAGTGGGTTCTGATCAAATTCTGAATAAGATACATCTCGGGTGAGTGAACGCCAGTATAGTTCAACCATTTCACCCGCTTGCCATGTACTGCTGAATCTGGGAGGAACAGCTATGCTTAACTGATGACTATCATGACCCACCATATCGAATGAATAAGCTGCCTGAGGGTTTGCAAGCTTCACAGCATTGCCCATAAGGATCGAATCGAAATCTTCGGGTCTTCCTGATGTTAGTGCCTTTTTCAAGGTTTTATAGGCTTTCATACCTACTTCCCCAAGTAGATTATGCGGCAGTGTTTTAGAAAAATTCCCTATTTTATTTAGAAAAAGCTCCTCATCACCGTTACACGGATGAACGGGGTATTGTTTATTAAAATACTCGGCTTGTTTCATACGTAACTTAAATACTTCATCTCGTCGTTTCTTTTGTGAAAAAGGTCCGATTTCTCATGATTTCTTTCTGGAAAGCGACTTACCGCCACTGCCACTTCCATTTTTCTGTTCTTCCATTACATCATACCTCTCAAAATGGATTGAATAAGGATTTTCATGACATCTCGAAAATCACAAGAATCCTGTTATAACTTCAAATTATGTGAAGCAATTCTAAATGTATAGTCTATTGGATTAGAGTATTCAGATCTTTTTTGAAGGTATGATTAACTCTTATTGTTCATGCGGAAGCCCTGTAAGATTTTATTAATGAATTCTAAAAAAACAAGACAGCAAACGACTTTTACTGCGTCTAAAGTTCAAAATGAATATGCTATGATAAGAAAAAAAAGATAATAACGTTTTCAGTTATCAGGGGGATATCAATGAAAATCGGAGAATTGCCGCAGCAGCTCTATACCTTCACCGAATGGATCACCAGAATCTTTTCAGCAAACATTATATGGCTATTCTTCAACCTGCCAATTGTCTATTTAACTTTAAATCTATATGCTGTTCACGATTCAGCAGGCATAATCGTGAACGGTCTGACCATTGCGTTCTTCGCTCCGTTCATCCTATTCCCGGCCACAACCGCTCTCTTTGGCATAGTACGAAAATGGGTGACCACGGACAGCAACGTTCCACTGATTCGTTCCTACTGGCGTTTCTACAAAGAAAACTACATCCGAAGCATGATAGGCGGTCTGCTTATCGTCCCGCTCTGGATCATCCTGGTCATCGACTACTTTTACTTTGCCAAAGCCAACTCGCCGCTCTACTATCTCTTCCTGGCAGTAGGCATGTTCATGTTCGTCATTACACTGCACTTCTTTTCCAACACCGTTCACTATCATCTGAAGCTGTTTCAGACACTTAAGAATTCGATGCTGCTGTCGATTGGAAAGCCTGTGCATACAGTTGGCATTACAGCGGGAGTAGGTGCACTGTTTTATATTAGTACTGGGATGTTTCCTCTTTTGTTTTTAATTGGAGTGGGGAGTTTAGGAGCTTTGTTGGCGTTTTTTGTTTTTTATAAGGCTGTTGAAAGTTAATAAAAGCCTGCTTTCTATTTTTGAAGGCAGGCTTTTTAATCTAGTAAAAATCCCCTTTGCGGATGATGTTGTTGGTGTATGGTTTAAAAAAATGAGCATTAAAATAATAATGGTTTGTTATTTTTCTTAGATTATACTAATTAAAACCCCAATTCCTTTCCCCTTTTTTAGACATTTTGGTTTATCCCTTCGGTTATTTCAGCTAATATTTGCAGATTTCCTTCTTCTAATATAGTTCTTAGGTCCCTCTCAAAACACCATTTGTCAATAATATTGTATGACTATACAATTCAACTAATCCTTCCTATTTATTTACCTCATATAGAGAACTTACTACCATTAGAAGCTTCTACAGAAATAGAACCAAACCTTTAAGGAGGTGAAGACAAGCTCTGATTCTAGCAGTCTACTTCTTTCAGTAATCTTTTTGAATAACTTCTTATTTTTACCTCACCATGATTTTTCTCAGCTTAGCATTATCCGCTAATTACCTTATGGAATAGGAGAATGTAAATGAAAAAGCTAACCATAAAGACGCTTCTAGTTGGATCGATTGCCGCTTCTATGCTATCAGGCTCCATTTTTCAAGTGAACGCACTTGGAGCATCTAGGAATGGGACGGTATTGGATAAATCAACTGTTGCAATGAGTAATAATGGAACCGGGGATCACGTAATTACGCTCATTACTGGTGATGTCGTAAAAGTTTCTACCCTTAAAAACGGGAAATATATCATCAATGTAGAGCCAGCTAATAAGGATGGGGATGGAGTCAGGGTCCTGACCTTAGGTGAGGATACTTTCGTATTCCCGAACTCTACCATGCCTTACCTGGCAGCAGGAAAACTGGATAAGGACTTATTTAATATTACGAAATTGATTGAATATGGGTATGATGACAAGAATCAGGCAGGATTGCCGGTTATCGTCGAATACGAAGAGACAAAGGCTGGATCTTTCTCCAAAAACATTGCTCCAAAAGGATCGAAGAAGGTTCGGGAGTTAAAAAGTATTAATGGTGCCGCACTTACTACCGACAAAATGAAAGCGGAAACATTCTGGGAAGATGTCACAGTTCAAAGGGACAATAAAGAACCTGAAAAATCATCACTCTTTAAATATGGAGTAGAAAAAATTTGGCTGGATGGCCGTGTAGAAGCAGCCCTTCATCAAAGTGTCCCTCAAATTGGAGCACACACAGCATGGGAAGCAGGCTTTACAGGTGAAGGCGTCAAGGTTGCCGTGCTTGACACCGGAATTGACCCTGGCCACCCGGACGTTGTCGATCAATTGGACGAAGCAGTGAGCTTTGTACCTGGAGAAGAAGTGAATGACGGAAATGGTCACGGAACACACGTTGCCTCCACTGTGCTTGGAACAGGCGAAGCTGATGGAAAATCCAAAGGCGTTGCTCCTGATGCACGCTTACTGGTAGGGAAAGTATTGAGTGATCAAGGATTTGGACAAGATTCTTGGATTATTGAGGGAATGGAATGGGCATCTGAGAATGCAAGGATTGTCAATATGAGTCTTGGAACCAGCGAGCCAGGTGATGGCACAGACCCTATGTCTCAAGCTGTAAATAGACTTAGTGAAGAGAATGAAACACTATTTGTTATCGCTGCCGGTAATAATGGAGCAGAAGGCTCTATCGGCTCTCCTGGTGCTGCAGATTCCGCTTTAACTATCGGGGCTGTGGACAAATCGGATCGGCTTGCATGGTTCTCTTCAATGGGGCCTCGCTATGGCGATATGGGTCTAAAACCTGACTTATCTGCTCCTGGTGTAGGGATTGTTGCAGCCCGCTCCCAATTTACATCTGGCAGTGGATATTACTCTAGAAAAGATGGTACATCCATGGCTTCACCGCATGTCGCAGGTGCAGCAGCTATCCTTGCCGAAAAACATCCAGAATGGGACGGAAAAGCTTTAAAAGAAGCATTAATGAACACAACAACGAAGCTTGAAGGTTACCAGCCTTACCAGGTGGGAACAGGACGGGTTGATATAGCTGCAGCCTTGGAAACACAGCTGAGAGCAACTAGCTCCGTATCATTCGGCTTCTTTAAATGGCCTAATGATCAAGCAGCCCCTGTTGAAAAAATCGTTACCTATACAAATGATAGTGCCGAGGACATCACAGTAGAGCTGGAAGCGACATTTACAAATGCAAAGGGTAAAGAAGCTCCATCTGGTATGTTAAACCTTTCTGAAAATACCATCACTGTTCCAGCCAATGGCACAGCGGACGTGAACGTAACACTTGATTCCACCCTTGGTGAAACAGGCTCCCGTTATCAAGGATTTTTAACAGCAAAAGCAAACGGAAAAGCCGTTGTACACACAACTATGGCGATGGTCAAGGAAGAGGAACGTTATACTCTTACACTAAATGCAACTGACCGTGACGGCTCTGCTGGACTGGCATATGTGGCAATATCCAGCGAGAAAATGGAGCCGTGGGTTTATGCTGTCAATGGTTCATCAGAACTTCGCCTGCCGCCAGGCACCTATTCGGCCATGTCCCTAATGGATGTGGACGTGAACACAGACCACGCTGGTGTAGCCCTTGTAGGTGACCCGGAAGTGAAACTGAATGGACCAAAAACAGTGGAACTCGATGCAAGAAAAGCAAAAGAAATATCTGTAGAGGTACCGAAGAAAACAGAGGCAAATTACCAACGTATGGAATATCACCGAACAATTGGTGATATGCCCCTGACTAGTCTCTATTTGCTGACGCCTTGGATTGATAAGATGTACGCTGTTCCAACAAAAGAAGTCAAAAACGGATATTTTGAGCAACTTACTCGCTGGCGTCTGACTAAACCACTATTGTCCATTAACTTTAAAGGAACGGAACTCGATGACATCCCATTTCCCGGTAGTACTTTGTTGGATGGAAAATACAATCTTTCCACCGCTTTTGCCGGAAAAGGCAGTTCAGCTGACTTCGACCGCCTAAAAGCAAAAGGTAAAGCAGTTGTGGTAGACCGAAATAATGAGGTGACTATTTCCGAGCAAGCTGCTGCTGCTGCTGCTGCCGGGGCAAAGCTACTGATCATCGTCAACAATGAGGATAAAGAATTTAGTAAATATGCTGGTACTTCAGAGGGCACAGACAACCCGATTGCCGTTGCTGGTATCAGCAAAAAAGAAGGCGACAAGCTTGTAAAAGCTGTACGTTCAGGAGATGTAAAACTGCAAGTAGAAGGAACAATCGATTCTCCATATGTATATGATCTTATGGATGTCCATAAAGGTTCTATACCAAAGGATTTAACCTATGCACCGAAGAATACAGACCTAGCGACAATCGACAGTCGCTACAATTCCCACATTGAAACAGCAGGTGGAGAATTCCGATACGACGTGCGTCCGCATACATTTGGGGCTGTAGGCCTCCTGAAAAAGATATCATTACCAAGAGCCCGAACGGAGTATGTTTCGGCAATAGAGGACACAGGCTGGTATCACGAGGCAAAAATCTTAGATGCGACATGGGAGATCCGTCAGCCATTGGCCACTTACACAAAAGGACAAAAATTAACAGAGAACTGGTTCTCTCCAGTTGTCCGTCCAAGCTTGGGGCAAGGCTACTGGGCTCCTGAGCGCCAAGGCGATCATCTAATGATCAATGTACCTGCTTGGGCCGATGCCGGAAAAGGAAACACAGGAGGTACCGAATATAATGTTTCTGTAAAAAATCAGACATCTAAATTGTACAAGGGTGATACATTAGTGAAGGAAGGTAAAGGCCAAGCGATCTATGCAACAGATGTCGCACCAAAAGAACGTACGCAATTCCGCTTTGTTACGGACGCAAAACGTGACGCAGAACGCTGGAATACGTCGGTCCGCACTCATACTGAATGGACCTTCTGGACGGAAGCATCAGAGGATTGGAGATACGATCTTCCATTCCTAACTCTGGATTACAAGGTGGACACCGATGTAAATGGGGATGCATTGGCAAACCGTCCTACTAACCTTGAGCTGTCTGTCGGTAAAGTGGAAGGTGCAGTAGGATACGGAAACGTGGAGGATGCCACTTTGGAAGTTTCATTCAATGAGGGCAAAGCGTGGAAAAAAGTGAAGCTTACAAAAGATGGCGACGCTTATGCCGCAACCATTGGAAATCCGATAAACGCAAAATCCGTTTCACTCAGAGCAAGCGCTTGGGATGATGAAGGAAACAAAATTACCCAGGAGATCATCAAGGCTTACGGATTAAGATAGTTTTAGTGGAAGATGCCTGCTTTATATGGAGAAAGCAGGCGTCTTTTCTTTTGGTTAGTTAGGTGTGGCGGATGTGAAAAATTGATTTGTTAGATGAATGATTGGGTTTGTTAGAAATGTGCCTATATGTTAGAATAATCGGGCAGTTTGTTAGAATAGGGTATTTTGAGAACTCCATCCTAGCTCAGAAGGAAGCACATACATTCTTTTCACCCCCGAACAATGCAAAAAACATAAAAACAGAGCGTTTTTTCCTCTTTACAAGCCCATTTTCTGACCAAAACTTAAAGCTTCAGCCACAAAAACGTAACCTCTCCATCAAACAAACTGATTATTTCTTCTGAACTTCTCCACAATTGCTCCAGCATAACGATTAGCATTGGCCATATCATTGTTGGACATATAGTAGTCAAATAATTTTACCGCATAAAACTCTTTCGTCATTACATAGCCCATTTTGTCAAAGTGGGGAAATGCCTGGTTCTCCAGATAGTGATAATACTGGTCATCCTCACCTAGAATAGAGTGATAATGCATCGTAAAGAGATGATGAAAGGTGGTGTCCGAAAAATTCCTGCATAACACAAGTCCCTCTTCTACAAGCTTTAGAAGCTTTTCCTTTGGCGTCTTCCCTTCTTTCGTCAAAGCGTTTATGTACCCCTCCAGCGAGCCGACATACTTGGGCTCCGAGGAATTCCGTGCATCCATCGACTTTTTGTAATATTCAGCAGCCTGCTTGAAATAGCCGTGCCGCAAATTCAGATAGCCAAGGTTATGATGCAGCATCGCTTTTTGATGATCGAGCCCATAATCCCCTGTCATATCTATCAATCTATGATATTCACTGCTTAGAAAACGGTAATCCTCCGATTGCTCGAGCTGGATGAGCATCAGCATTTCAACTTTAATGATACGGGAGAAGCTGCGAATTTTGGTGAAGAAGGCCAGTGCCTTATTCGCATTGAAAAAAGCCAGGACGCGAGAATTGAGCGAACTATAGGCAACAGCCAAGTCGTAATAATATTCCTGATTGGAGTATTGCTCCAGACTGATTTGACCTAGAAAAGAGATGGCACTGACATAGTCATACTTCACGGTCAGATGGAAAATCCCCTTTATGTGCAACAGCATATTTTCCTCATAATTAGATAAACCTGTCCAAACATCCATCTCCTCTATTAGAACCTGCGCTGATGTAAACTCGCCAATAGACAAGCAGTATCTGGTGAGCACAAGGGTGTAGGATCGATAAAAATCCTGAATATATAAAAGGTTAATTCCATCAAGCTGCCTTTTTATACTATCCGCCTTTGTCTGCAGTTCCTTCACAATGGCATCATGCCACTCCTTTAATAAGGATTCCACCCTCCTGTAATTTAACACTTCCCTTTCCATATCAATTCCTAGTCTTTGAGATAATAATAGAATAGTTTCATCCGATACTTCTGTAAGCCCCCGTTCTATTTTACTGATATGAGTACTGGAGCAAATTCCTTCCCCTAGGTCCTTTTGCTTCATTTCTTGTTGTTCGCGATAGAATTTGATTATCTTTCCTTCCAGCATGATTCCCATCCCCTATTTTTCAATCATCTGATTTTTCTAATTCAGTTTAAAAATCTGTAGTATTTCTTAACTCAAACTTCGCTCCTCAAGTAAGTAGTCAACAGCTGGTGTCAAACTATTACCTATTCCCTAAAAAACCGCCATGTTCCTGCAAGAAAGAACAAGATTTATATGTCAATCCTCCTGTTATTCTTCTAAAATTCTTCTAATTCCAACATGAAATTACAAATCTATTACGATGGTACAGAAATTAGTCATTAAAATTTTAACTCTTTGTCATGTTTTGTCATTTTCTTTTTATTTAACAATTTTTTCTAATAGTTGATAATTTATTCGTATCCTATTTATTTATTGAGGGGGAGTTCCATGTATAGAAAAACCATGGCGGGATTATTAGCTGCCGGAGTAGCGTTTAGTTTTAATGGAGTTATGGCTGAGGGCCCGGTTCAGGCACCCAATGCTCAATCCAGTTCTGCTTTTGACAACAAGATTATCAAGAAGATCAGCTCTGATAATATGTATAACACGGTTGCCAAGCTGTCGCAGCAACCTCGCGAGGCTGGCACCGACGGAGAATTGGCGGGAGCACAGTACATAAAGAGTCAATTTGAAAAGTATGGTTATGAGACTGAATTACAGCCATTTCCTTTTTATGAAGCAGTAAGGGATAATGTATCCGGCTCTCTGGAAGTGAATGGACAATCTTTCAACCCTTATGTATTCAGCGGTTCTTACAGCGCAGAGGTAACTGGACAGGTGATTCACGTCGGCAAAGCTCTTGCCGGTACCGTTCCGGATGAGGTGAAAGGGAAAATAGCTCTTATTGAGCGCGGAGACATCAGCTTCGTGGAAAAAATCCAAAATGTTCTCGACAAAGGTGCCATTGGGGTCATCATGTACAATAGCGGCGGAAGTTCAAATGCATTTGGACAAGCTGCTTATGGACAAAATATCCCTGCGGTGGGCATTACAAGAGCTGAGGGGCTTGCTTTAGTTGAAAAATTAAAAACAGGGCCGCTTACTTCCACGATTAAAGTTTCTGGTTCAGGCTATGTTGAAAAAACGTCTTACAACGTCATCGCCAAATTGAAACCACACAAAAACAAAGATAACGGCCAGGTAGTCATGGTTGGCGCCCATCACGATTCAGTCCACGGCGGACCGGGAGCAAATGATGATGCATCCGGCGTATCGGCAGTCCTTGAGCTTGCCCGAGTAATGGCCAACATGCCAACGGATACGGAGCTCCGTTTTGTTACATTCGGTGCGGAAGAAAAAGGGCTTTTGGGCTCCTATCATTATGCAAGTACTCTAACTGATAAAGAGGCTGATCGAATTGTAGCTCATTTCCAAATGGATATGGTCGGAAGCAAGGATGCGGGCGGCGACAATCCGGCAGGCGGCTTAATCATGTATACAATTGACGGCAAGAAAAACCTCGTTACCGATTTAGGTGCAGCAGCAGGCGCAAGAACAGCTGCAGCGGAAGTCATTCCTTACGGACAGCTGGGACGAAGTGACCACCAGCCTTTCCATGAGCTTGGGATTCCGGCAGCCTTGTTCATCCACTCACCGGTTGAACCATGGTACCACACTCCAGCCGACACGATTGATAAAATTGATAAAAACAAACTGCAGGAAGCGGCAGAAATTGTTGGAGCATCGGTTTACCAGATTGCAAGACCTGATACTCCAGCTTTGGAACATGCCAGAGTTGCTCCCGGTCCGGTTGATTATGATTTTGAGGATCGTCCGGTCCAGTAAAAGATAGGAAATGGCTGCAAGGCCCTTCGAGGTCTTGCGGCTCTTTTTGTTTCTCAGTTCCCTCTCCAGATTAGTATGCTTTTCTAGCTTAAAAAGGATTGTCAGTCTATGAATCTTTTTATAATCATTCATATAATTGCATTTTAAAAAGGGGAATTCGATGAAAAAACCAGTATTTATATCCATGATTGTTATTCTTTTTCTATTAATCACGACTGTAGGCGGCCCGACCGCTTCTGCTGTAAGCTACTCACCGTCTCTGGTACATAAAAAGGGAGCGATGGCGTACGAGCATACAAAGTATCTATCTGAAGTAATTGGCAGCCGCGTTTACGGTACAGCCGGCGAAGCCCATGCAAAAGAATATATTCAGCAGCAGTTTGTGAGAATGGGTTATAAATCAAGTGTACAACCTTTTACTTTTACTAGAAGAGGAAAAGAGTACTCATCTGCAAACGTGCTTGCCTTTAAACCGGGTAAGTCCAGTAAACAAATCATTGTAGGTGCCCACTATGATTCGGTTTCAATTGGCAAGGGGGCCGACGATAATGCTTCAGGTGTTGGAGTGATGCTCGAAGTCGCCGAAGTCTTGAAAAAGGTAAAAACTCCATATTCTATTGTTTTTATTGCCTTTGGAGCTGAAGAAGGCGGTTTGAACGGTTCAAACTACTATGTAAAACAAATGTCAGCAAACGACATCAAGAACACAGTTGGAATGATTAACCTGGACAGCCTTGCTGCAGGAGACAAAATGTATGTCCATGGCAGTGCAGGAGAGGCTGGCTTCATCCGAGACCAAGCTATAAACATTGCAAAGAAGAAAAAGCTAGATATTGGTATTAACACTGGGTTAAACCCTGATTACCCAGCAGGCACAACAGGAGACTGGAGCGACCATGCCCCATTCAATGAACTGGGAATACCTTTTGCCTACTTTGAATCTACTAACTGGGAAATTGGCGATTTAGATGGATACGAGCAAACGGAAGAGTATGGCGGGATTTGGCATACTGAAAATGATACACTTGCCTTTATTGAGGGAGCGTATCCTGGGAGAACTGAGGAACGCTTGTCGACCTACAGCCAAGTACTTACGGAATTATTGAAGTTTATTAATAAAACAAGCTCTTATAAATAAAAAGAATACCTGACCTCAATTGCTCTGCTGAGCATTAAAGATCAGGCTTTTGTACTTAAGCGGAGTCTAATATTAATACAAAAAAATACTTATGACATCAGGACTGTTCTGCTGCGTCAAAACACAGAAGAACCCCCCTTGCTATTCATGCTAAACAGTCATTTTCCAACTTGATACTGCTAACCAGTTTTCCTGTTCCTTATAACCCGGCATGATTTTCCCAACCAGACGCCAAAAAGATCGGTCGTGATTCAGATGGACCATATGACACATTTCATGAACGACGACATATTCGATCACCTTCAACGGTGCCATGGCCAGCTTCCAGTTAAAGGTCAGCTGCAGTTTTGCATCACAGGTTCCCCAGTTCTTTTTACTATCAATAATACGAATCGAACGCGGTTTCACTTTAAAGTTGCTTTGATAGGTCTGGATGCTCTTCTCTACGATCGCTTTACACTGCTGATAATAAAATCGTTTTAAAGCTTGTTTTATTTTCTCATCGTCAAGCTGCTTCACATAGATATGCAGCCTTTCTCCATCAAACATGACATGGTCCTGCTGGATCTTTTCATCATGAGAGATCTGTATGGGATATGCGTTTCCCAAATAAAGAAAGGTCTCACCATACTCATAGACTTTCTCCTTTGGTCCATGCATTCTATCCTTCATTTCTTTCAATCTTTCCTGAATCAGATCCCACTTTTCCTCTATTACCTGAAGAATACGTTCATCGGGTGTGCCTTTCGGAGCCTGGACTTCGATATTTCCATAGGGATCAATCGAAATGCCAATGGATGTCCGCTTTTTATAAGAAATCTCAAAACGAATGGTCTCACCTGAGTAGGTATGTATCATGTGTGCTCACTTATGCTCCCCTATATGTTAAACCTAATCCTTTTAAGAAATTCCTGGCGAATTTATCACCGCACTCTTTATAATTTTTATGGCCTTCTTTTCTTAATAAAGCCCCTAATTCCCCTTTTGTCACATGAATGCCGGCCTTTTGAAAGATATCAAGCATTTCCTCACTTGTTAGCGCCAGGGCAATTTTTACTTTCTTCAAAAGAAGATTGTTCACATTTGCACTTCTTCCCAAAGTCAGTTCCGGTGTTTCTGGCTGCCCCGGCTTTGGCTCCTGCTTCCCTCGTTTAAACGTAACGAAGCCATTTAAAAAGGACTCAAACATCACGTTGTCGCATTTGATGTTCTCTTCATCCCCATCGGATTTGGTAAGGATCTTCGGCAAATCTTGCCTATTCACTTCAATCCCGCCAAGCTTAAAAATCTCAACCATTTCTGTATTTTTCAGATCCAGTGCATATCTTAATCGAATTAAAATATCGTTATTATCCATTAATAAACCTCCTATAGCATTGCCTATTAGCGCGGCAGATTCATCAAAACCTGTTACTACATATTAAACCACAATTATAGTGAATAGCTACTTCACTTTCCACTTTAGTCAAACGATTTAACTTCATTATGAATAGGTTAAAAAATATTAAATGGATCTTGTGATCATCTGCTCACTGCTTCTTTTTTTATTAATAAAAAAGGAATGGATCGCTAAGCTTTACGGAGCCTCTGTTATTTCCAATCAAGGTTGGAAACATAATAAAAAATTCTAAGATGTATTATTTCTATCTCTTTCAGAATAATATCCCCTAAAATTTTCCACAATCAGGTGTACGATATTGGATATCAAACATTTACAATATTTTATTGAGGTGTCGAATTTTTAATAGTTTTTCCCGTGCAGCAGACCATTTATTTATCACCCAGCCAACTATTAGTAAAATGATTAAAAATCTTGAGACGGAGCTTGGAGTTGAACTTTTTGATCACTCCCGCAAGAAGTTAGCCTTGACCGATGCAGGACAGATCATTTTGGAGCAGGCAAAATTAATTGACAATGCCTTTAATAATTTAGAAACGGAATTGGACAACTTGGCAGGGCTAAAAAAGGGGCATATTCGTATTGGATTGCCGCCAATATTTGATGCGCATTTTTTCCTGAAAATTGTCAGCAGCTTTCACGAAAAATATCCCGGGATTACCTTTTAATTAGTAGAAGACGGTTCAAAATTAGAAGAAGATGTGGGCAACAATCTTCTTGATGTTGGGATCATTGTTCTTCCGACTAAGAATGATATCTTCGACCATGTGTTTGGTAGAGGTGGAATAACTTTATGTATACCCTGCAAAATGAGCTGCAAATTGCAATGTAAATCGCCTTGGAAATTTATCCTAGAGAAAATCCCCTGGAATACAAAAAAGACTCTGAGTTTGTACTCAGAGCCAATAATAATTAAGATGGTTACTCCGCAATCGCCCCCGATTGTGGAAGATCGTTCAAAATACGTCTGCTGCATAGATATTGCAGAAAAGCCCCCTTATAATCCCCGGCAGCGCCTTACGTCCTTATACTATACCTTAACTAACTCTCGATTCATAACATCCGTTCTGAGCGACTCATCAGCAGCTCCACTTCGGAAGGCGACGGCTTTCGCGGCTGCAAATCCTTCTCTGGCATTCTATTCGACACGTCTTTCGCGCTACCCATCTTCAACTAGACGCGTAAGTTCATCATTCCGGATTATCAGAGCTCACCGCGCAAGGAGCACCGGCGGTCATTTAGCACCAGCAGAATGATCATCCCCATTATCACACCCAGGACGATGCCGGCCTCCGTGGTCAACACCCGTGCCAGCGGGTACTCTGGGGTGGGCTGCGCATCGGGGCGAATGGAGGTCAAGAGGTCGTAGGTGCAGTAAGAGAACAGCATTCCCGACGAGATCCATGCCGCCGCCATGGGAGGCAGGAACCTCCGCGACCCGCGGCGGGTGGTCAGCACCAGCAGGCCCCACGCCCCTGCGAAGGCCCACGTGCCGGTACTCAACGTCAGCAGGTGCCACCACACATCACGGTCATCCAGCATGGCCGGGTCGATCCCGAGGGTGCCGCCCACCGCCCAGAACACCTTGATGACGCCGAGCAGGATGCAGCCGGCTGCGACGAGCCTGCCCAGTGTGATCTGCAGCTTCCGGGTGTGTCCCGGCAGCTCCCCGCAGTCAATCGGACCGCCTAGCGCCTCCGGCCATCGCGCCTTGACGTACCCTGCCAAAGCGAGCGGCAGGCAAATGCCGACCCCGACCAGAGAGACCATAACGAAGATCTGCTCGTAGACCCAGAAGTCGGCGGCGCCTGCCTCCTTGTCCCGGGTCATGGCAGCCGGGCCAAGCACCGGTACCAGCAACACCATGGGAACGAGAAGACCGGTGCCCATCCACACGGGCAGAGCCACCAGCCACGCGGGCAGCCGTTCACCCCACGGCCTGCAGAACGCCATCGCCAGCAGGATGCCGACCGCGGCGAGAACCGCGGTAGCTGCGTTGATCGCTCGCCAACTGACGTCGCCCATTTGCTCGGTCGGAAGGAAGAGACCGAAAGTCCAGGCGATTTTGATCAGCAGATACGGCGTCACCGCTATGGCGGCTCCATAACCGCAGATTCTACGCATCTTCATCAATCGCGAGGCCCTCTCTGCCGTTACTGTCATGTCGTCACCCCCTACTTTCATGTAATTTCGTTAAAATTTCAAACACAGTCTCTTCAGGCGTTAATTCAGATGAATCCAACCACATTCCAATCTGAGGTGTTTCGTATCGTAATACGCAGTCGAATGCTTCAATGGTCCAATAACCATATACATAAAGTTGATTCTTGCTGTAGTAATCTTCCCTTTAGCTTAATAACAACTATTTCAAATTACCATATTTTTTACAAGAAGTTATTCCATTATATGGCCCTATACACGAAAAAGACGCGTTCTTAAATAAACGCGCCCGATCGACAATTTTATTAAAGGCTGAGTGAGGCTGGTGGGACCTGCTTAATCCTTATTGTTAATTCATGTTAAATCTCTGTTTAAAATTAAAATCCAATTCAAATAGATTTTGTTTATCTGTTAAATATTTGAAATCAGCATACGTTCTTTCTTTGTTTGACATTTCATCTATAAATGGAGAGTAAGTACGGAAAAACATTTTGTTTTTCTTTTCATCAAATTCCACAAGTCTGAGCCAGCCATTTCCTCCTCTGTAACTTCCCTGGTAATCGATAAGCATTTGAATGACATCGTTTCCTGCAGCGTTCTGTTTAACTCTGTGAACTGCACCCGTATAATGTCCGTTAACTGTCATAAACACTTGATTGTGATCATTTACAAGTTCATCCCAAATCAGGCGACCGTTATCCGAATCTACGGCAATAGGTTTATTATTTTCATAGTCAGGATATATAATATCGTGGGAAACGATAATAGTCGGTCTATTTTTATGTTGATTCAAAACACTTTTTGACCATTCCAAGTCTTTTTCTAAGTTTTTCATATCAACCATTAAGAATAAATATTCGTAGCTCCCCGCCTTAACTATTGCATAAGACCCATATCCAGAAGGAGAACTTCCATTATAGTACTCTTTATTCTTAAATCGTTCTGGTCCATAATATGTTAGGAAAGGGTCTCCACTCGCATAATCATGATTCCCTGCAGTAATCATATATGGAGTGTCTTTTTTATCTAAATAGGAAATGGCTTCGAGAGAATTGTTCCATTGTAATTCTGTATCCCAATCAACAATGTCTCCGACAAATGCGTTCATTACAATTTGATTCTTTTTGCTGTTATTAGCAATCCATTTCATTTGGCTGTTAAAAATCTCCGGATTGAGATTTGAATATTTCTGCGTATCTGGAACAAAAAGAAAATTATAATTATTTTTATCTGTTAGGAATGGAATTTTATCGTTTGTTCCTTCAACTTGTTGATCATCACGAGCATCTTGAATAAGCCATTCTTTTTCATTCAAAGCCTCATTAGCAATTCTTATTTCTTGGATGTTACCTGCAAAAAGTGAATCTAATTCATTTGCCCACTCAGAAGCACCAATGTTCCAGCCTTTACCCTCTACAGATGCAATGCCTTTCACTACTTCTGATTTTCCGTAATCGCTGACACTATTCACTGTTAAAGTCGTCGTTTGCCCGTCATTAACTACCGCCAAATGGTACCATTCATCACTATTTAAAGAACGAGACCAGTTGGTCACATTATAGTTTAGATTAGTTGAATGGCTTGTCCATTGGACTTCTTGAGCGTTAGATATAGATAATGTAGTAAGTATTTCTTTCTCGCCTTCTATCTTGCCAAGGTCAGCAGCCTGCCCTTGTCTAGTCAGCATTCCCATCCAGCTATGTAAACGATAATTGAAATTACTTGGTAATTTAAAAATAGCTTCTATTGTAAATCCATTTTTAAATTGTTCCGTATTAATAGGTGCATCTTTAATTGTTTTGAAATATCTTCCTACAGGAGCATTTTTATAATTAGCAAATTGTAAGCTGTCAACATTTTCTTGATCATAATAATCTTCTTCAGACCACTTTATTATATTGTCTAATTCTGGTGATGATTTATCTCCAATCGTCACTAACTCTAAATCATTCCCATTTTTACTTGCATCTTCAATAATTAAATTCCCGTTTTCAATTGAACCGGCTTTCACATGTTCTATTGAAAGTTTCCAATCTGCTGCAATACTATCCTTTTCTTTCTGGGTTGCAGAACCCGAAGCCTCTGTAGGTGCAACAAAACTTGGAATCATCATACAAATGATCGATAAACCTATTATTGCATTTTTCATTCCCATAAACCGTTTCCTCCTTTTTAATTAAGCCAACAATAGTGTATCAGCAACTTATTAATTTCGTTTTTAAATTAGGTTAATATTTGTAAATTTGGTTAATGTTTGTAAATCACCCGTTATTCGTTCTTATGTGTATAGCGACAAAAAAGTTATTTAGTTTTAAAATCACAAACACGTATAACCCCGTTCTGATTTTAGGACGGGGCTAAAATAAAGTTGTTTGATTTTTGATAAAAAATACTTCAATGCACTTAAAATATGACAATAAAGTCGTTTAAATCAAAGTGTTATTACATAATCGCGCCCGATAGTGGAAAAGTGAAGAACACGAAGGAGTTACATTAATAATCCTCAGTTATTTTACTAAAGCTCCCGTAAACCAAAAAAGAAAAACGTCCCCACATCTTGCAGGAACGCATAATAAACATTTACTTTTCTGCTGAGATTATTAAGAACATAGGTCTACGAAGTTCTTCTTTCATTTCGGGAATACTCTTTAACATTTCTTCGGAAGGAATTGGTCACTGGAAGTAGGAGAAAACCTCATCGTTTTCACACCAGAGAAACCGGGAACCTACATGTACAGCTGCTGGATGGGAATGATCCGCGGTGTAATCATTTTGAAAGAAGCATAGGAGGAAGTAAAAGCTCCATAAAGAAAATCGGCTGTATCCAATGGGGATAGCTGGTTTTAAAAATATTTAGAAAATCCAGTTGACAGTCTATCTACTACGTGTTACGATATACCTGTAGTAGGTCACACTGGATACCGACACCACTGAATAGTTAGGTTGCAAAAATATTTTTAAGAAAAATAGTTGACACCTCTGCTACTCGGTGATACAATGTACATGTAATAAGCAATACTTAATAGCATGATTTCCCAAAAGCTATTAAGTAAAAATTCCCCTCAGTACTAAGTTGTACTGAATATAAGTCAGACAAAATAGAGGAGGCTCTGAACATGGAAAATTTAACTGAAATGCTGAAGGGTTCGCTGGAAGGCTGCGTGCTGGAAATCATCAGCCGCCATGAAACCTATGGCTACGAGATTACCCGCCGCCTGAACGAGCTTGGGTTTACTGAAGTCGTGGAAGGGACGGTCTACACCATCCTCGTGCGATTAGAAAAGAAAAAACTGGTGAACATAGAAAAGAAACCGTCAGATATGGGGCCGCCCCGCAAGTTTTACTCACTTAATGAGGCTGGCCGCCAGGAACTTGAATTGTTTTGGAAAAAATGGGATTTTGTATCATCAAAAATCAACGTCTTGAAGTCAATCTAGCTTCATAAGATATTCCGTACGATATTTTTGGAGTGTCTTGTTCAGCTTTATAAAAAAGGAGGAAAAATAACATGATGGAAATGTTCAAAAAAATGATTGGTGATAAAAAAGAATACAAGATGATGATGGCACGGGTTGAAGCCCTGCCAGAGGACTACCAGTTTGTATTTAAGAAAATTCAAAACTACATGTGGAATTTCTCAGCGGGCAGCGGGATGGATATGCTGCACATGCAGTATGAATTAATCGAGTTGTTCGAAGCCGGTGCGGCGGAAGGCAGACAAGTGCTGGAAATCACTGGGGACGACGTGGCGTCCTTTGCCGACGAACTAGTGGCAAACGCTAAAACCTATGTCGCCAAGTATCGTGAAGATTTGAATCAGAGTATCACGAAGCGATTGGGAAAAAATAACAATAGATAATACCGACTGAATAGCTGGTTACAAATGTGAATTGCCACCTTCGCTATTCAGTTATATTTTCAACCTGGTAATAAGTTATACAGATTATCAGTCAGACTAAATAGAAGAGTATAGGCAATCTAGCTCCGCAAGGCGCTCGACCGGATAATTACTCCGCTTTGTCTGAACGCGAGCAACCCGCTCGCTTATCAGACAAAACTCCGTAATTTCCGGATCTCGCAAGCGGCCTTGCATCAAAAATCAACGTCTTGAAATCAATCTAGCTTCATAAGATATTCCGTAGTTTTTGGAGTGTCTTGTTCAGCTTTATAAAAAAGGAGGAAAAATAACATGATGGAAATGTTCAAAAAAATGATTGGTGATAAAAAAGAGTACAAGATGATGATGGCACGGGTGGAAGCCCTGCCAGAGAACTACCAGTTTGTATTTAAGAAAATTCAAAACTACATGTGGAATTTCTCAGCGGGCAGCGGGATGGATATGCTGCACATTCAGTATGAATTAATCGAGTTGTTCGAAGCCGGTGCGGCGGAAGGCAGACAAGTGCTGGAAATCACTGGGGACGACGTGGCGTCCTTTGCCGACGAACTAGTGGCAAACGCTAAAACCTATGTCGCCAAGTATCGTGAAGATTTGAATCAGAGTATCATGAAGCGATTCGGAAAAAATAAATTCAATAGATAATACCGACTGAATAGCTGGTTACAAATGTGAATTGCCACCTTCGCTATTCAGTTATATTTTCAACCCGGTAATAAGTTATACAGATTATCAGTCAGACTAAATAGAAGAGTATAGGCAATCTAGCTCCGCAAGGCGCTTTTTATAAGGAGGAAAAAAGTATGAGCAATGCAGCGATTTCTGTAAAAGGGTTAAAAAAATCCTTTAAAGACAAGGAAGTCTTAAAGGGGGTGGATTTTGAGGTGCGGCGTGGCGAAATTTTCGCACTGCTGGGCTCAAATGGAGCGGGCAAGACGACAACGGTCAACATCCTCTCGACGCTGATGAAGGCCGATGGCGGCGAAGTAGGTATTTGCGGCTTTGACGTCCAGCGTCAACCGGATCATGTTCGCCAGAGCATCAGCCTGACAGGGCAGTTCGCAGCTTTAGACGGCATGCTCACCGGGCGGGAAAACCTGATGATGATCGCCAAGTTGCGGGGAGTTTCCAATCCCGCTCAAGTCGCCGACAATCTGCTTGCAAGATTCAGCCTGACCGATGCGGCCAACCGCCGGGCGGACAAATATTCCGGCGGGATGAAGCGCCGGCTTGACATCGCCATGAGCCTGATCGGGACGCCAGCAGTCATTTTTCTCGACGAACCGACGACAGGGCTTGACCCCGAAGCGCGGATTGAAGTCTGGGATACTGTCAAGGAGCTTGCCGGCGGCGGCACGACCATCTTGCTGACGACCCAGTACCTGGAGGAAGCCGAACAACTGGCGGACCGTATCGCCATCCTGCATGGCGGAAAAATAATCACGACCGGTACCCTTACCGAACTCAAGAAGATGTTCCCGCCAGCGAAAGTGGAGTACATCGAGAAGCAGCCGACATTGGAGGAAATTTTCCTCGCGATCATCGGCAAAAAGGAGGAGATGTAAATGAAAAGCAAAACAGGGGTATTACTAGGGCGTTTAATGCGCAACATCATGCGCAGCCCGGATACGATTATCACGGTGGCGATTACGCCGATTATGATGCTGCTGCTGTTTGTCTACGTATTTGGCGGCGCCATAGAGACAGGCACGGACAACTACGTCAATTATTTATTGCCGGGAATCTTGCTGATGGCTATCGCATCCGGCGTCGCTTACACTTCCGTGCGGCTGTTTACGGATGTAAAGAGCGGGCTGATGGCGCGTTTCATTACCATGCCCATCAAGCGCTCGTCGGTATTGTGGGCTCACGTGTTGACCTCGCTTGTTTCCAATGCGCTTACTGTCGTGGTGGTTATCCTCGTCGCGCTCTTGATGGGCTTCCGTTCCAGCGCTGATATCCTGGATTGGCTCGCGGTAGCTGGGATACTCGGGCTGTTTACGCTGGCGCTGACATGGCTGGCGGTCATTCCCGGATTGACAGCGGGGTCTATGGAAGGGGCAACAGCCTACTCGTACCCGCTGATTTTCCTGCCGTTCATCAGTTCGGCCTTTGTCCCCACCGAAACCATGCCTAAAATTGTCCGTGCGTTCGCTGAGAACCAGCCCGTGACTTCAATCGTGAATGCGATTCGTGCCCTCTTGTATGAAGGGTCTGTTGGCAACGGTATCTGGATCGCGCTTGCCTGGTGCGTCGGCATCATGGTCATCGCTTACTTCTTCGCCAGTAAAGTATTTAAACGCCAGTTAGGGTAAGTACACCATTATGGGATTAGCCATATCAATAGTCAGCCGCTGCGATGAATGCATTTGCTCTCACATGGAAGGCTGCTTAAATGCCGGGGCAACCATCGATGAAATCATGGAAACCCTCAAAACTGGTGTGATTGGTGGCAGCTCGAACACTTATCCCAACGCGAGGTTTGCCATGCATACTTTAGAAGAATTTACAGCGGGTAGTGCTCTTTCGCAGGAGGAGAAATTAAAAGAATAAAGCCCATAGATATAATTGACAGTAAAAGAGTAGAATCCGAAGCAAAACCGCTTTGGTAATCAATGTCATTAACTTAAGGAACTATGGATTACATTTCAGTTGGAATGTGATTCATAGTTTTTTTTCGATTAAAGGAAAAAATTTTAAGGCAGCACGAAAAGAGAGAATTTTTCTCCATTAAATCGGATTTTAAGTTGTTTTATTCTATCTTATCCATTAAAAGGCTTTCCTTTTGTTTATGTGATGCCTGTTTTTCGAACTCGTTGTCCGTTCATATTTCCTTCCCTTTCGAATAGGAACTATTTCCTTGAGAATCTTGTTGTGCAATCGATTATAGAGCTGCTCCCGTTCCGATGGCTCTTCCCTCAACATAATGACAATAAAGTATCGTTTTATATACCCCACCGCCATATTTATGTTGATTTTCATTTTGTGCTTATAATTCTCTTGAACAATCTCTTCTTCAGCTTCATTTTGGACAGTTTGCAGAAGGTTAAAAACATACATCTGACTATAGATGTCCTGCTTAATAAGTTCTTCCTTACTACTTGAGATATTTGTAATCTTCATGCTTTCCTTTAAGTAGTGGTAGTTGGTTTCAGTTCCCCAACAAAGGTTGTATAACCAGGAAATCTCCTTCGTGTCGAATTCTTCCGATGTCAAGTTGGTCATCAGGTACTCAATCTCACCTGTCTTAAGCCGGATTCTTACCAAACGGACTGACAACGTATTGCCAGGTTAATTTCAGAATAGGTCTTGAGACTTAAAATTATTTTATATTTCCCCTGAATACTTCGTTATATTGCATAAGCCATCGTTAATTTTTCTCATTATATTCCATTGTTTTCTTATTAATTAGTTGACCACAATAAATAAAAGCGTAAAACCCTAAGGAATCACACTTCTTTGAACCTCTGTTTATTCCGTTTAACTGCCCTTATACTTAATACCAATTATTTCAAAATTCCATCTTTTCCACAATTCGTTATTCCAGAAAATGGCCCGATTGTTGAAGATCAATAATGTTTTTAATAGCTTCTGAATTAACCCGGGCAAATCGAAATTTACCGGTGATCGTCATGTATTGGTTGAAACAAATCTTCTTGAGTAGTTCGAACAACAGAAAAATGGTCAACATTGTAGTGGCCATGCAAAATTTTATTATGATGATTTACGATTTGTTCAGCGGTCAGAACATCAGAATCTGTTGTAGAATGTCCGTCACCAACTAATGTTACATCAAAACCATTAACGGTTCCCATTCTTACAGCTGTATCAATACAATGTTCTGATTTGCACCCCATTATTACGATATGCTTAATCGCATTTTCTTTTAATTCGTTTAAGAGCGGTGTTCCAAAAAACGCATTGGTAGCTTTTTTATCAAAGATCTTGGCAGATGGTGGAACTTGAATCTCTGAATGAACCTCAAATCCAATCCCTTTCCCCTCTGCAACATCCAAATCTCTAATAAAAATAATCTCTATTCCTAGTGCTAAAGCTTTTTCAATGACGAGATTAATGTTATTCAATAATGCATCTTTTTTTCGGACTGGATTTTCTTTTTCGCTACCATCTATTAGTTCTTGTTGAGCATCAATAACGATCAAAGCTTGTTTCATTAGAAAAACTCCTTTTCAATATAATCTAGACCCTGTTCCCTAAACTTTTCTTCAATTTCATTCTTCATAATATCGCCCCCTTAAACTTTTAAACTTATTTCGTTTTAAAACCATAAAATCCTCTTTTTCAACCTAGTATTAAATGTAACTGTTCTCCTTTTGTTTCCTTAATCTGGCCCGTTTTATAAAGAAAGAAGCCGTTCTAATTAAAGAAAAGCGTCCGATTGCGGAAGATTGAAAAATGTGAAAGTGCTGCAAAAATGGCTCCTCAGTTACCGCGTAAGTTTAAAAATCACCATTCTGTATAAGTTCATTAAAAATTCACTTCCCAACGAAGAAGTTTACAGTTAACGATTGGGCATGGGAAGCTCTTATTCTAATAATTACTTAGAGCTTCAATTAGGGGGAGAGGGAGATAATCATTACAATAAATGTGGTTTGGTCCTGACATAGGTATAAAGACTAAAGGAAAATAGAAGGATTTACTTTCCTCTTTCATCTCTTAAAATACATAGAAGGAGGTAGAGCAACATGTTCAAAAAAGTGATCATCCTTTTGGTGCTCTCATCAATTTTAATAGTATTAGTATTAGATAGAGCTCATACAGCTGCTCCTGTTAACAATACAAGTCCTAAAAGCAATGGTTCCTCTGGGTACATTACGATGGAATACAAGATTAGCGATATTAATGGTAACCAATACTACGGAAAAGCTGATGACGGTACAGGGATCTATTTTTCTGCTGAAAACATACTTTCGGGTGATAAGATACAAGTTAATGATGAGGTTATATGCTATTTTGAAAAAAATAATTTAAGTAAGGGATTAGTAAAAGTCGAGAAGAAATAATATCACAAGGAACCCCTTGTCCCGTTTTTCCCATGTAAAAACGAGGGAGCAGAATACTCGCCCATATTATAATTCTGCAACTCTCTAGCATATAGATGAATCTCATGTTGAAGCTATAAGGCTCATTAAAAAACGCCATCCTTTCTTTGGTGTCTAAAGAAAGAATAGCGTTTTTTTATCATCAAGCTACCTTACTTTCTTGACTTGATGACCTTCTACAGTCAGTCCCATATAAAGCAAAAGACCAATTCAATTAAGCTATAATAAATCCCCATGCTGATTGTGATAATCGAACCTCTTTTTCTTAGAAAGCTTCAGGACGCCCATAAAAAGCCTCTTGAAATCCATCTACACAGTCAAATGGAATGGGAATCTGCTGAACCTTATTCCATTAAAACCCCCGATTGTTGAATAAAGGATACGTTCCACTATTTGTGAATTGCACCTGATTACTGAATAGCCACCGATCCCTACTTGTCAGCAACCTTCGAATTATGTATTGAGCTGTCGTTCCCGTAAGTGTAGTTACACTCCAAAACTATGCTAACACCTTACATTTTTGCGTTTGAAACCAAGCAACCCTCTATCTATACCCTTTTGAATATTTTCGGAAGCAAGCAGGATACTGCTTTTTTTCTTGCCCCGCCTGACTTCGACTGGGCCTACTGACTTTGCGGTTTCAACCGCTTTATCATGGAGTGGCAAATATGAAATCCCAACAGTGTAGATAAAATTATTCATAGCGGATTTTGTTCGATCAGGAGAATTGTGAATCGTATTTTCCACCTGATCAAGCATACTGGCAATCTTGCTTGCGCTAAATTCTCCGTCCGGTTGATTACCCAAAAGCCAGCAGTAACAGCTCCAGCCTGCCGACATTCTAAGTTCTTCACCGCTTGCGATCCATTTATCGGCAACAACTTGCGCAAAATCGGTTTCTGCCAAAGTTACTGCAACCACATAATCCGACAGCATATAAAAATTCGCCGCATCCATCCAACGCTCAAAAACCGCCTCAGTCATGGTCATTGGGACCGCAATGATGCCGGCAAAATACATCGCATCGTAGTTCCCAGTGGCGTAAAGCTGCTCGGCCAAAGGCTGATTTTTCTTGATTTTCTTTGCGAGAGGCTTCATTTTGCCTGTAGCCACGCCAAAAAGCGGCTCGTGTGCACCATTGCTTATGTATGTCTTTTTAATTCGTTCATTGCCGAGCGCTTCCAGTTCCGCCATAACCATTTCAAAATCCATCGTTTTGCACTTCCTTCCATTAAACATACCCACTTCATTGTAACCATCTAGTTTATATACTTTATCAAGCAATACTTTAACTTGATTTAAAAGATCAAAAGTAGCTGTCATCGCTTGTGCCAACAAGCTCTTACATTGGATTTACGCTATCCTCACACACAAAGAGACGTTTAAAGAATAAAAACGAACTTTAAATTACATTATTTACCATAATTTCAAGCGATAATTTGAAGTCTCTTTGTGACTACAATTATTATACCATGGTGTTTAAAACTAACTTAACCCCAATTTATTAACTTATATTAGCTCGTATAATGGAATAACTGTTTCCATTTTAACATAATTATCCAATATTATTACCTCAAATGAAAAAGCACACCCTTTATAGCTGCCAAATGGTGTGCAAATTTCTCCGTAAATTCATTTACTTTTTTTAACTGCAAATTGTATTTTTCTCCTCCAAAACGGAACCCGCTACATTTACAATATTCCTGCTTTTTATAAATCTGATAACTATAAAGAGAACTGCTCCAGAATGAAAAAGTTTATACAATGACAGCTTCCAGCATCGTTCCATTCTTCGCAAAATTCGTATGCCAGGAATACGCTTTTTCCAGCACATGAGGGGTTTGTCCGCTTCTAGTAAGAGCTTCCCGGTAATAGTCGCGAAGCTGATCACGATACATTGGATAAGCACATCGTTCGATAATCAGTTCCGCACGCTGCCTTGGTGCCAGACCGCGCAAATCTGAATATCCTTGTTCTGTCACAATGACATTCACATCATGTTCAGTGTGATCTACGTGTGATACAAAAGGAACAATGCTTGATATTTTTCCGTCTTTAGCGATTGATTTTGTAACAAAAATTTCCAGGTGGGCATTCCTTGCAAAATCACCGGATCCCCCAATTCCGTTCATCATTTTCGTGCCTAGGACATGGGTTGAATTTACGTTGCCATAGATGTCTAATTCCAATGCTGTGTTAATGGAAATCAATCCAAGCCGGCGGATGATTTCAGGGTGATTTGAAATTTCCTGCGGCCTCATATGCGATATTTTTCAAAATTCGAGAAAACATCTTTCATTTTCGAATCTCAGGATATTTTACATCCTTTTCGGTGTGGTTTCTATGTTTGGAATTGTTTCTTATAAATAGAGCTTAAATCAGGCATTCAATCTAAACGCAAAAAAGCAGGAATCATTTAAATGGTTCCTGCTTCGTATTATTTTAATAAAAACAGATCAAGTCTTTGACCTCGGCCTTACTAAATCTGCTTGGTCTACTTTCCCTTCATCACTTCATGCAGCCTGTCTGGAAAGTTAGTAAACATTCCTGTTACACCCCAGTCAATCAGCTTTTTCATCGTTTCCTTGTCATTTACGGTATATGGGTGTATTTCGAGTCCGCTGTCCACCACTTTTTGTACATAATCTTGGTTTAAATAAGTATAGTTTGGACCAACTCCCATTGCATATTGTTTGATGGCTGCAATTTCAGCATCAGTAATAACAGCATTGGTTTTATAGGAAAGCAATTGAACGAGCTTAACCGATGGATCGAGTTCATTCATTGTTTTCAGGCTGAGAGGACTAAAAGACTGTACCAGAAGCGAATTTTTGTTGATATTATATTCATTTACCAGACGCAAGAGTTCTTTTTCCATACCTGGATAAACTTCAGGTGATTTCGTTTCGATATAATAGTTTGCATTTTTTCCGAACTTTTGAAAAACCTCTTCAAGAGTTGGCACTTTTAATCCAGCATATTCCAGATTTGCATATTGTGGGTATTTTTCATTGAACCAGCTGCCTGCATCCAGCTGCTTGATTTGTTCTAGTGTGTGATCTTTAACAAGACCCGTCCCGTCTGTCGTCCGGTCTAAAGTCTCATCGTGCATGGCGATTAACTTGCCGTCCTTTGTCATCTGCAAATCTACTTCAATATAGTCACCGTGCATTTGATCGCCCATTTGATAGGATGTCATTGTATGTTCTGGGGCATATCCAGATGCACCTCGGTGTGACACATTTACGATGTCCTTATGTTTTTCCTTTGCCATAGCTGTTCCTCCGCCTGCCGTAAAAAAACCGATTCCAATTGCCAGTGCACCAAGCGCCGACACCCATTTTCTTTTCATTCTGCACATCTCCCATTTTTTTAATAAACTACTTTTCAAGATTAGCAGTAGATTATTAATTTCCTTTAACACGAAGGTAAAGAATGGTAACATACTAGATTACAAGAAAGTAAAATCTGACAATTAACATCAGGTTATACGATTCACCACAAATAATACTAAAAAAGATCTTATCGATTTATTAGATAAGATCTATTCCTCACTGTTACATCTATTATTCTCTTTTTACATGCAGACTCTATTCTAAGCGCCTTTCCTTGTTCTCATCTCTGAGACTTGTTGTTTCTTTCGGAGATTCTACAACGAGTTTATCCATCATAGATCCCCAACTTCTAAAAAGATGGTTCCAATTCCACAATAAGCATCAATCACTGATTCCTCACCATTTAAATCTGCATATTCCAGTGCTTTGTCGTAGAGGACCTTCGTCTGTTCAGGGTTGACGTAGTCGTAAATTATTCGCCCCAGAGCACGGTGGTTTGGTCCCCGAAGATGACGTTGGTGCGTTTTGGGGTGATGTTTTGGAAGATGGACTTGATAGCTGAGCATTGGGATGTGATGTCGTCGATGATGCCGTGGCGGTTCGCGATGGCTTTAATGGCGGCGAAGACTTCATCGTTTTTGCTTTGCTGGATGAGGCATTGCTCCATGACGAAGTATCATTGCCCTGAAAACGAACATAAAAAATGGCAACCACCCAAACCGGGCCAGTTGCCTTATGTTAATCTTAGCGGTTTTACACACTCTACATGCGGTTTTTCAACTAGAATTAGTTACTTAAATACTTCTTAAGCGGCGTCCAGTAGTTCTCTGTCCACCCATTCGTTAAATGCTCGGCTTGTCCTTCTGGAAAACCGATGTGTTCAAACGTAAGCAGTGTGTCAGAGCCTTGAGCTTTCATTTCGAATTTGACTAAAGAATAGACTCCAGGCTCCCAGTTTCCAGGACGCCACGCTTGAACGATTCGCTCATTTTCCACAAGCTCAATCGTTCTGCCTGTAATCATTCCTCCGAACAGCGAGAACATGCCTCCCTCTTCTGCTTGAATCTCCGTTGGTGCTCCGCCGGTAACTTCCGAAAATTGGGCAGAATCCATTAGTGCCTTGTATAATTTCTCTGGTGTTGTGTGAAAGCTAACCTCTTCATGAATTGTTCTTGTCATTTCCATTCTCCTCTGCTTTCATTGTATGTTTAAGCGACCAAGGGTCAACGCCTATGTGTTTCCCTTCACCTAAAAGCTTGATCCGTTCTAAATAATGAGTCCATCCGCGATTGTTGGAATCCACTTTCTCCACCGGGATATCGTAATGATTCAGATAAAGACGAGTCCCTTTATCCTCACGCTGCAGGATAAACTCGACGGTACTCGACCCTGGGGGCATCACGTCAGATCCTTCCCATCCCCAGGTCATCACCACTTTCTCATTCGGAACAATTTCCTTGTATTCCCCTAACGCAATATTCACTCCATCAATATCAATTCTGTATTTCCCATGAATCTTCGGTTCGAGCAGAATTTGCCGTCCCATCCATTGCACCATTTTTTCCGGGTTGATAAAAAAGGAAAAGAGAGTTTCCGGGCTGCATTCAATATAAATTTCTTTCCTAAGAGTCTCCGTATTCGGTTTCATGCTTCTTTCTCTCCTCCTCTTCCGCTGCTTCCTTTAAACGAAGCAAACTGTCATCCCAGAACTGGTCAATGAATTTTTTTAAATCAGTAAAGCCTTCCCTTCTTATGCGATAATATCGTTTCGTTCCTGCCTTTCTTACACTTACAAGGCCAGAACTTTCAAGCACTTTCAAATGCTGAGAGACCGCCGGAGCCGAAATGCTGAAATTCGAAGCAATCTCCGTCGATGTCATCTCTCCCTCTCGTAATAACTCCAAAATCTCAAGTCGTGCCGGTACCGATAACGAATGTACGGTTTGAATGATCATCATAGTAATAATTTAGCACACACTTAATTAAGTGTAAACTTAATAAAAGGAAACCTCCTCGTCCAAATATTTCCATCTGGAGAAACCTTATCATAGCTTGCCCTCTTGAATAAATCCTATAACGAATTCCTTTTAGGCTAGTGAACTCTAACTTTTGTTGTTCTCTATAAAACACTTCTCGCCCGCTAAAATGATTCTTCTATTCTAAATCCAACAATATAATTTACTCCATAAAAGGAAGCATATCCTTGGTGAAAGCTCACGTGTATGAGTTTCATTGTTTGGCAGAAGGTTCATTAATGTGGTAGTATTAATGCGAATATTTGTTCTGTATTTGGCAAGAATAAAAGAATATGGACGGAAAGTAGGTGTAGGATAGCGACTGAGCATTTTTCTGAAGCAGATGATGTCATTACGCCTATACATAACAATAAATTGCACGAGAAAGTAATGCACAGCAACTTCAAATGTTCTGAGCTTACGATCCTATCATTGATACTTTCCTAACGTTGATGCAACAATATTTTAATTAGGCATTTTGCAAATCGAAAGGAGAAAGAATTTGAAAAATCAAAACGAATCGACTCAAAACGGAGGGACATTCGGGAGCAGAGAAAACTTTTTGCTGGTCATGATTATGATTCTGGGTGTGTTTGTAGCCATTTTAAATGAAACGCTGCTTAACGTAGCCTTGGCAAAAATTATGGATGACTTCGGAATTGAGCCGAGTACCGCGCAGTGGCTGACTACTGGTTATCTCCTTGTTATAGGTGTACTTATACCGGTCACCGCTTATTTAATTCAGCGTTTCACGACAAGAAGCTTGTTCCTTGGAGCAATGGGATTGTTTACATTGGGGACATTTGTAGCGGCGATCGCACCAGGAATAGAAATGCTTTTAATCGGAAGGCTGCTTCAGGCAGCGGGTACCGGGCTGCTCTTTCCTTTACTAACCAATGTGGTATTCTCAATCGTTCCTATTGAAAAAAGGGGTTCGGCAATGGGGACAATTGGAATTGTCATTACGTTTGCTCCCGCGATTGGACCCACGCTATCAGGAATCATTGTTGAGCATTTCAGCTGGCGGGTTCTCTTTTACGGCGTTCTGCCAATCGCACTGTTTGTTATTATATTTGCATTTTTGAAGCTTAAAAACGTGACGGAAACAACTAATCCGAAGATTGATCCGATTTCGCTTCTGCTTTCAACCTTAGGATTCGGGGGGATTGTGTACGGATTCAGCAGTTCCGGTGAAGGAAATGGGGGTTGGTCGAGCTATGAAGTTCTAATCCCAATTGCAATCGGCGTTGTTTCTTTAGTCCTGTTTACTTGGAGGCAATTGACTATTTCACAGCCGCTGCTGGATTTAAGAACATTTAAATACAACATTTTTAGGATATCGACACTGATTATGATGATTGTCATGATGGCGATGTTTTCAGCGATGATGCTGCTGCCAATTTTTCTCCAGAATGCGTTAGGTTACAGTCCGTTGAAGGCAGGTTTGGTCATGTTGCCAGGTGGTATTGTCATGGGGATCATGTCACCAATTACAGGCCGATTATTTGATAAATTTGGTGCAAAGTGGCTTGCGCTTATCGGATTGGGGTTGATCGCGAATACTCTGTGGCAATTTGCCTTTATCACATTGTCAACCCCCTACAGCACGATTATGATTTTCAATACGCTATTAATGCTGGGGATTTCAATGGTCATGATGCCGATCATGACCAACGCTTTGAACGAACTGCCGCCTCCATTATATCCACACGGTACGGCTATTATCAGTACGCTTCAACAGGTTGCTGGCGCTGTCGGGACAGCATTGCTTGTATCTATCATGACCAATAGTTCTACTCGTTTTATGGAAAATACTCTGATTAAGGAAGACGCGGCTACATTACAAATTCTAGCGATGATTTCTGGAATGAAAAGCGCGTTCTTGCTTGCATTCGGACTAGTGGCCATCGCATGGATCGTTTCATTATTTATTAAACGGGCTGTGCCTAAAGAAAAGAGTTTGAAAATGAAGCAAGGTGCTGCGAACTGACAAAGAGTTAACTCATTTTCAGGGCAGGCTGAAGACAGTTATTACCTTAATTGAAAAATTAGCTGATGGTGAGTAGATTTAAAACTAGACAGCTGGATTAGAAAAGGTTTATTTTGTTAAATTGAATTGCTTAAAAGAAAATACCACACAGACTGGAACATACCAACAATAAAAATTATTGATCTTTCAGTGTAGATTTGAATCAAAGTTGCGATGTTTATAAAAAGTTACAATGTTTTTACCCCTCTGGTTATGATTAGCCGCAGGGGTGTTTTTATATCTGATTTTTAGATTTTAAAAGTTCAACGTTTATAACCTAATTGTTTCTAATAAAGTTACACCCTTTTGAAAAAGTTTAACATGCTCAAATCATTAAAGAAGCGGCCCTTGCTTATAAATATATTTTTTGTAAAAAACGCTTTAGTTTCTCTAGTGAAGAAACAATTAAAAGTAGTGGAAGAAGCAGGAGTATATAACCAACATAATAATGTTTTTGTTTAAATGTGAGATTTTTCAAGTCTCTCAATTATAAGTGATATATACACCTTTTTTACAAGATATTAATATTTCTACAATAAAAGTTGTTTATACTCAAAAATAGTTTAATAGAAAACTCGAGAGGATGCTTTGCATGTTTAAGAAATCATTTATTTTTACTTTTATTTTATTGCTGTCCATGATTCCTATGTTCTCGTACAGCAGTGAAACTCATGCCGCAGAACTACCAATGTTTGACGGAGGTAATGAGACTGCCATTAAAGTTATGGATTATAATATTCATCATGGAGAGGGCACAGATGACATTTTGGATTTGAAAAGAATTGCTGACATTATTAAAACATCGGATGCTGATATCATTGGTTTGCAAGAAGTAGATAATCATTTTTCCGAGCGCAGTAATTTCGAAGATCAAGTGAAATGGTTGGCAAATTACTTAGGAATGCATTATGCATATGCTGCAAATCTTGACTTTGATCCATTAAATGAAGGAGAACACCGTCGCCAATACGGAACGGCCGTATTAAGTAAATATCCTATCCTTTCTGCCGAAAATCATCTGCTCACTAATATTCCATATCCAGAGAACCCAACAGAGCAGCGCGGTCTTGCGGAAACTGTGATTAACGTGAGAGGAAATCATATTCACTTTTACAATACGCATCTTGACAATAAAAGAGCCGAACAGAGGGATCTAGAAATCAGGGAGATACTTGAGATTGCAAAACAAAATGAAGGAACAAGTATCATTGTAGGAGACTTCAATGCTACACCTGAAAGTTCAGAAATTCTAAAGATGACTGCACAATATAAAGACGTATTTGCTGAACTCGGTCAAAATGAGGACTATACCTCTTATTATTATTCAGATAAACCCAATCGTCGCATCGACTATATTTTTACTTCTGAAGATGTAAAAATTGGTAGCGGGAAAGTTATAGACACTATTGCATCTGACCATTTACCAGTTACTGCAGAGCTCATAATTAAAAAGTAATCGCCATTTAATAGTGTATTAGGTAACTAATGCCTAATAAGAAACTAACGATCCTTAAATATGTATCTAAAAAACCCCTTCAGTGAAGAAAGGCAGACATTCCGCCTTTCTTCACTTTTTATGCAACTCAATCCATTTCTTAACCAAACGCTTCGGTGCCGCACGTAAATAGGCTTCTTGAATTAGATCGGTCAATTCATCCCAGTCTTCCCCATCCGGATTTAGAATAGATACCCAGCCGTGATGCCCTATATATGGAGTTTTGAAAAAATGCTCTTTCTGCAGCAATAATTCTTGAGTTTCCCGATCTGACTTGAACGACATGCTGAATCCTTTCTCGCTTTCACCTGATATCACGAATGATTTTCCATTGATTTTAAACGTATTGTGACCGAAACCGTCGATTAGTTCAACAGCTTCGGGCAGTGCGAGACAGATATTGCGCACATTTTCAAGCTGCCTGCCGTGTCTTGTGGTTTCATGTTTTTATTCCCCTGTAATGGGTTCTATTTTGCATTTACATCGGGTTGATGAATTCCGAATGTATTGCCTTCGGTATCAATATAGTATCCTTGCCACGCCATTCCAGGCAGCGCATATTTGGGCATTGCAACCTTGCCGCCATTCTCAATAATTTCAGCTTCCGTTAAATCGTAATTTTCCACTCCCATTGTACAAGCAAATCCATTTAAAGGCTGGTTTGTTTCCGGCGGAGCACTTTGCCTCTGCATCAAAGCACCATCGATCCCAGGTTCATCCTCATTGCCAGTCACTGCACCAAAGTAAGGCATTCCTGCATAATCACTCCAATCTTGAAATGACCATCCGAATACCTCTCCATAAAACTTCTTTGCCCGTTCCATGTCATTCACATGAATTTCGAAATGAACTAATCTTCCCATGATTTCCTCCTAGTTTTAAAAAAGAATTAACCATTATCTTAAATCATTTAGTATGTTCGCTTACAAATTCCTATTTATTATTATAATACGTATGGAAATAAATTCAATTTTTATAACAATATAGTATTTTATTTGAGATTTTATCAAAATCTTTAGAACCTCATCATTCCATCCTGTCATACCTTTTGTTATAAAAAAAGCGCACAGAGACTTCTCTGTACACTTTTAAATTTAGTTTGCAATGCACAGCACTCATCGTGCTTAGTAAAAAGGTATATCACTGTTTGACTAGGCTGCTCACAACTTCCACGTGAGTAGTATGCGGAAACATGTCTACAGGCTGCACTTCCACCGTAGCGTATCCCCCATCCTCTAACACCCGTAAATCTCTTGCTAGTGTCGCTGGATTACAGCTAACATATACTACTTTTTTCGGTTTCATATCCAAAATCGTCTGCAGCAAGGCTTCATCGCACCCTTTACGAGGCGGATCGACAACAATAACATCCGCTGCATTCCCTTCTTCATACCACTTTGGAATGACTACTTCAGCTTCACCTATTGCAAACTCAGCATTTTCAATTCCGTTCAATGCTGCATTGCGTTTTGCATCTTCAATGGCTTCAGGCACAATCTCTACACCGAAAACCTTTTTAGCTTTCTGCGCTAAGAACAGTGATATCGTTCCAATTCCACAGTAAGCATCAATAACAGATTCCTCGCCGCTCAAGTCTGCATACTCCAACGCTTGATCATAAAGAACTTTCGTCTGCTCAGGGTTAACCTGATAAAACGATCTTGCCGAAATGGCAAACTTGATGTCCCCAATGTAATCGTAAATGTATTCTTCGCCCCAGAGCACAGTTGTTTGGTCGCCGAAGATGACGTTTGTGCGTTTTGGGTTGATGTTTTGGACGATGGACTTGATGGCTGGGAATTGGGATGTGATATCGTCGATGATGGCTTTTTTGTTTGGGAAATCGAGTGTTCTTGTGACGAAGACGACCATCATTTCCTTTGTGACGATACCGTAGCGGACCATGATGTGGCGGAGCCAGCCTTTGTTTTTCCGTTCGTCGTAAGCACGAATGCCGTGACGGGCAGCAATGGCTTTGATGGCTGCGACGACTTCATCGTTTTCGCTTTGCTGGATGAGGCATTGCTCCATGTCTATGATTTCGTGGGAGCGCTGCTGGTAGAAACCGGCTACTAGTCCGCCTTCGCGTTCTCCGACTGGGACCTGTGCTTTGTTGCGGTAGTTCCATGGGTCTTCCATGCCAAGTGTCGGGTGAACGGTAACGTTGTCTAAGTTCAGCTTGCCGATTCTTGTGAGTACTTCTTTTACTTGCTTTTGTTTGAAGTCGAGCTGGCCCTGGTAGCTTAAGTGCTGAAGCTGACAGCCGCCGCATTGTTTATAGATCGGGCATGGGGCATCGGTGCGTTCCGAGCTTTCTTCGTGGAGCTCGACAAGGCGTCCGAATGCATAGCCTTTATTTATTTTTGTGACTTTGATTTGACCTTTTTCGTTTGGAAGGGCGTTTGGTACGAAGATTGGATATCCTTCGATTTTGGCAACACCTGATCCGTCATGTGTAAGGTCTTCAAAGGTAACGTCGTAGTATTCATTTTTTTGTACGGGCGGGGTCGCCTTTGTCATGATTATCTTCCTTTACTCATACTGATTATATAGAAAAGCGGAAGCGCCTGTTTAGCTCCGAAAGGCAGTAAAGGATCCGACGGAAAAGTCCGGTTTTGACTTTTTTGGCGGAGCCATTCTGACCGAGGAGTTAGGCGCTGGAGCTAGACATGGATAACTTAATTCAAGCCATTACCCACATTTTAACACACTGCAGACATAAGAAAAACTTGGCGCAGGGCCAAGTTTCTATTCGTCCATGGACTGGGCTTTTGCAAGCGGCATGAGGACGTCAATGTGACGGTACAGGTTGACGAATTCTCCCGGGAGATCGCCGCCGTATTCACCGTCTAGGTTTAATTGCATTTTTTGAGCGGATGTTACTTTCACTCGGTTTGCGGTTGTATAGATGATGTTGCCATCACTGATATGCTCACCGCGCAGCGCAAGACTTGCGACTCGGATGAACTCGGCAAGGTTTGCTTTTTTCAAGATAAGCAGGTCGAACATGCCGTCGTTCAGCTTGGAGTCTGGCGCAAGCTTTTCAAAGCCGCCGACAGAGTTTGTCAGCGATACGAGGAACAGCATAATTTCGCCTTTGAACAGCTTTCCGTCGTATTCGATTTCTACTTCAGCCGGGCGGATGGAAGGCAGCATTTCGATGCCTTTCAGGTAGTAAGCAAGCTGGCCGAGGACGGTTTTCAGCTTGCTTGGCACTTCATATGTGAGTTCAGTGAGACGTCCGCCGCCTGCGATGTTGACGAAGTAGTAGCCGTTGACGCGTCCGATGTCGATTGCTCTTGCTTCGCCTGTAAGGATGGAGTCTACTGCTGTCAAGATATTGTCGCGCGGGATTCCGATCGCACGCGCAAAATCGTTTGTCGTTCCAACGGGTACTACACCAAGCTGCGGTCGAACCGGAAGCTCTGCAAGTCCGTTTACTACTTCATTTACGGTGCCGTCTCCGCCTGCTGCAATGACAAGGTCAAAGCCGCGTTCGCCTGCGTCTCTTGCTGCCTGGATGGCATCGCCTTCGCAGGTTGTGGCGTGGCATGATGTTTCGTAGCCGGCTATTTCAAATTTCTGAAGAACTTCAGGTAATTGTTTTTTAAAGGCTTCGCGCCCTGATGTTGGATTATAAATTATTCTTGCTCTTTTCATTTTCCCCATCATCCTAAGTTTGAATGTATTTCCATGATTTGTTGTATCTAACAAGCCATCAATTATACTACACCTTTTTTGTTAGATACGCAATCCATAGAACTAGTATAGCCAAAGCTGGATAAAAACAACGGCGCCATACATGTTGTTCACACGGCGCCGTCCTTTGTTTTATCGTTTCTGAATTTCTTCGAGCAACAGCTTGTTGACCATTGGCGGGTTTGCCTGGCCTTTTGTTGCTTTCATGATTTTACCGACCAGGAAGCCGATCGCTTTTTGTTTACCGCTCTTGAAGTCCTCGATGGATTGCGGATTCGCATCAAGTGATTCGTTCACGATTTTGCGGAGCGTGCCTTCGTCAGAGATTTGGACTAGTCCCTGATCCTTAACGATTTGCTCGGCATCGCCGCCTTTTTCGATCAGCTCTTTAAACACTTTTTTCGCGATTTTCGTTGAAATCGTGCCGTTTTCAATCAGCTTGATCATGCCCGCAAGTCCTTCTGGTGTAAGAGCTACATCCTGAAGCTCTTTGCCTTCAGCGTTCAAGTAGCCGCTCACTTCACCCATTAACCAGTTAGATGCTTGCTTAGCGTCTGCTTCTTTTGCCACCGTTGCTTCAAAGAAATCGGACATTTCTTTTGTCAGAGTAAGGACCTGTGCATCATAAGATGGAAGGCCAAGTTCTTCTACATAGCGCTTTTGACGCTGATCAGGAAGCTCAGGAATCGTTGAACGAATGCGTTCCTTCCACTCGTCATCAATGTAGAGGGACACAAGGTCCGGCTCCGGGAAGTAGCGGTAGTCGTCAGATCCTTCTTTCACGCGCATCAGGATTGTTTTCCCCGTTGCTTCATCAAAGCGGCGTGTTTCCTGCTCGATGATGCCGCCTGATAAAAGAACTTCCTCCTGGCGCTTCACTTCATGCTCAAGTCCTCTGCGGACAAAGTTGAAGGAGTTCAGGTTTTTCAGCTCTGCTTTTGTACCGAATTTCTCTTGGCCTACAGGACGAAGGGAAATGTTGGCGTCACAGCGGAGTGAGCCTTCTTCCATCTTACAGTCCGATACACCTGTGTATTGAATGATCGCTTTCAGCTTTTCAAGATAAGCGTACGCTTCTTCAGGAGTCCGGATATCCGGCTCTGATACGATCTCGATCAGCGGTGTTCCCTGGCGGTTGTAATCACAAAGAGAATAACCGTCGCCAGTATGTGTCAGCTTGCCAGCGTCTTCTTCTAAATGAAGGCGGGTAATGCCGATTCGTTTCTTGTAGCCGCTCACTTCAATATCAATCCAGCCATGCTCGCCGATTGGCTTGTCAAATTGGGAAATCTGGTAAGCTTTCGGGTTATCCGGATAAAAATAGTTTTTGCGGTCGAACTTTGTATCTGTCGCAACTTCACAGTTCAACGCCATTGCAGCTTTCATGGCGAAATCAACGGCTTCTTTGTTTAATACCGGGAGAACCCCTGGGTAGCCAAGTTCGATCACGCTTGTGTTTGTATTTGGATCAGCGCCGAAATGGTTCGGTGCGCTTGAGAAGATTTTCGAATTTGTTTTTAATTCAACGTGGACTTCAAGTCCAATGACCGTTTCAAAGTTCATGATTTCACCCCTTACAATTCAGGTTTTGCTTTATGATGGTCGGTTGCCTGCTCAAATGCATGTGCAACGCGGTAAACTGTGCTTTCGTCGAAATGCTTTCCGATAATTTGAAGTCCAAGCGGCAAGCCATTTGAGAATCCACATGGTACGGAAATTCCAGGTACGCCTGCAAGGTTTACAGGGATTGTTAAAATATCGTTCGCATACATGGTCATCGGGTCATCTGTTTTTTCGCCTACTTTAAAGGCTGGAGTCGGAGTTGTCGGTCCAACGATGACGTCGTATTTTTCAAACACATCTTCAAAGTCTTTTTTGATGAGTGTGCGGACTTGCTGTGCTTTTTTGTAGTAAGCATCATAGTAGCCTGAGCTGAGTGCAAAAGTTCCAAGCATGATGCGGCGTTTTACTTCATCGCCGAAGCCCTCTGAACGGGACTGCTTGTACAATTCGATTAAATTCTTCGCATTGTCTGAACGGTAGCCGTAGCGGACGCCGTCAAAGCGCGCAAGATTCGCTGATGCTTCTGATGAAGAAAGCAGGTAGTAAGTAGCAAGCGCGTATTTTGAATACGGCAGAGAAACCTCTTCCCATGTTGCACCCTGTGCTTCCAATACTTTTAACGCATCAAGGACAGACTGCTTTACTTCTTCGCTGACGCCTTCGCCTAAGTACTCTTTTGGTACGGCGATTTTAAGACCTTTTACATCTCCTGTCAGGGCAGAAAGAAAATCTGGAACGTCAACGTTTGCTGATGTTGAGTCCATTTTATCTACTCCTGAAATCGCTTGGAGCAAAAAGGCATTGTCTTCAACATTTGTTGTTAACGGTCCGATTTGATCAAGAGATGATGCAAATGCAATCAGCCCGAAACGTGATACACGTCCGTATGTAGGTTTTAGTCCAACTACACCTGTGAAGGCTGCCGGCTGGCGAATTGATCCGCCTGTATCCGATCCAAGGGCAAATGGTACCTCGCGCGCTGCAACTGCTGCAGCTGAACCGCCGCTTGATCCTCCTGGTACGGTTTCAAGATTCCATGGATTTTTCGTTACTTTGTAGCCTGAGTTCTCTGTGGAAGATCCCATTGCGAATTCATCCATGTTTAGTTTTCCGATTGTGACAGCTTCCGCTTTTTTCAAATGCTGAACAACGGTCGCGTCATAAATCGGGTCGAAGTTTTCAAGGATTTTACTTGCCGCTGTAGTACGCAGGTTTTTCGTGACGATGTTGTCCTTTACTCCGATCGGCATTCCAAACATTAGGCCGAATTCATCACGCGTTCCGATTGCTTCGTCTAGTTCTTTTGCATAGGAACGTGCTTTTTCTTCATCTAATGTAAGGAAGGCATTTACTTGATCGTCGACGGCATGAATTCGTTTGTACGATTCGTCAACAAGGTCTGTTACGGTGATTTCTTTTTTATGTAAAAGTGTTTTTAGTTCTGACAGTTTGTGGTCAAATAATGACATGCTGGCTGCTCCCTCCTTATTCTAAAATGGACGGCACGCGAATGTATCCGTCTTTATGGTCAGGAGCGTTTTTCACGACATCCTCTACTGGCAATCCTTTTTCTGCTTTGTCTTCGCGCAGAATGTTTTTCATCTCTAATACATGTGTTGTCGGCTCAACGCCTGTTGTATCAAGCTCATTCAATTGCTCGGCGAATGTGATGATCGCGTCCAATTGAGTTGTGAGCATTTCCGTTTCTTCTTCCGTGATCGCTAAACGCGCTAAATTCGCAACGTGCTTCACTTCTTCTTTTGAAATGCGTGACATGTGCTCCACCTCCGTTAAATCTCTTATAAACAATACTCTGATGATATCAAAAGTCAGTGCATTAAAGCAACAGAAGGCCGTAATTATTGCGCCTCTCCGTATTCCTGATCCAGCACTTTTTTCACAATGTTCGGATGATCCGTCATAATGCCGTCCGCGCCGATTTCAACTAGCCTCCGGACACTGTCTTCATCGTTGATCGTCCAGTATTGCACAGCGATGTTTCGTTTATGCAGCGATTTGATGAGTCGCTCAGTTGTGAGATTAATACCACTTGCGCTCATTGGGATTTGAACCGCGTGTATTTGTTCATTGAAATCAGCCGGTCCATGAACAGCTTATGTGCAAGGACGAAGTTGCGTGTTGCTTCGGATGGTGAGCTGACAGGTACTTTGCCGCCGGTTGCTTCGATGAAGTAGTTCAGCGCTTTGTCGTTGGACCCAATTAAACTACCCTCCGTTTCTAGCAAAACCCTCACTTACTTTCCAATCTCAGCAAAATACTTTCCATTCCGCCCCAAATACTTTCCGGAATCCCACCTTTACTTGCCAAACTCCAACTAATACTTTCTTTTTTCCAACCGTCTCCTAAAAAACAAAAAACACCAGCATCCATGCGGTGTTCTTCATTTAAACAAACGTTTGATTAAGCTCTATTTGCTGCTCTGGCGCAGTTTCAGCTTGGTTGCGATCACTACTTGCTTCGCGATTTTACGTTCGGTGATGCGTTCGACCAGGAGATCAACAGCCGTCTCACCCATGACCTCTGTGTATACCTTCACCGTGCTAAGCGCCGGGAAAATGTACTTTGAGACGCTGATGTCATTTACCCCGATGATGCTGACCTGCTCCGGGACGCGGATGCCGTGCTCGTGCAGGGCCTGGAGGCTGCCGATCGCGATGGAGTCGTTGCCTGCAAAGAAGGCGCTTGGCAGGGAAGCACCGAGCTCTGCAATGGCTTGGGACATCATGCGGTGGCCGTCCTTTACGGTGAATGATCCGATGAACATGGCGTCCTCGCGCAGCATGCCTCTCCCAGACAAGTACTTGATGAATGTCTGCTCGCGCTGATCGTCAAGTGCTGTGCTGTGCTCGCGGTAGGTTTCGCGTCCGCCGATGTAGCCGATTTGTGTGTGTTCTTTTGCGATGAAATGGTCGAGGACGCGCTCTGTTGCCCGTTCGAAGTCGACGATGACGGAATCGAATTTTTCCGGATCCGGACTTGAGTCGACGAAGACGACGTTTCGCGCTGCTTTTTTGAATTCCTCTGCCTGCTGGTTGCTGAATTTGCCTACTGCGACGATACCCTGAAGCTGATCCTGGTTGATCGCTTCAAAATCGTCGTAAAAATAGGTTGCAAGCTGAAGGTTGTGACTCTTCGCCCGCTCCTCAATACCGAGCCTGATCGACATGTAGTAAAGATCGTTCAGCTCCTCCTGCTCTGTGTACCAGTGCACGATGGCGATCTTTGGAACGAGACTTTTCTTTGTTTTTCTTTTTTGATAAGACAGCTCCTCTGCCACTTCGAAAATTCGCTTTTTCGTTTCGTCTCCAACGGATAGCGTTTCGTCAAAGTTCAGGACCCTCGAAACCGTCGCAATGGATACACCCGCTTTTTCAGCTATATCTTTTATCGTAGCCGCCATATACCGTAACCCCTTTGTTAAAATCAGAAAGTTTTCATATCCTTGTCCAGCTCCACCGCCTAACTCCTCGGTCAGTACGGATCTGCCTGTCGGAGCTAACCAGGCGGTTCCGCTTTCTATATTAGTCCGAATGTAAATGATGTTCTGGATCTGTATGCCTCATGTGCCGCAAGCTTATGTGTCGGCAGACCTGGGATCAGCAGCGATTCCGGAATGCGCTGTGTCTCAATGCAGATTGCCGCATATGGCCCGGTTGCCTGACCCGGTTTTAATGGATGATCGGTATCCATTTTATTCGCCATGTAGATGACAGCTGCTGGATCTGTTGTCTGCACAACCATCTTCCGTCCGCTTTCCTGCTCCTCTACTGACACTTGGTTGAGCTCACTTTGTTCAAATAGAAAAAGGTGGTCAAAACCGTTTCCGGCCTTGTCGATCTGCTCGTGGTCAGACTCTGCTGCTTCTCTTAATAGTTTACCAGTTTTCAGGTCAAACGGGGTTTCTTTTGCAGGAATCCATCTGCCTGTTGGAATCAAATCGTCATCGAATTCAGCGATGGCATCGCTTTTCATTGTAAGAGAGTGATTCAGTACGTCCCTTCCGCTGTCTGCTGATAAATTAATATAAGCGTGGTTTGTCAGGTTGAGCCATGTATTTTTGTCCGAGCGTGCTTCGTAATCAATGGTGAAGGTATTGTCACAGTCCAGACGGTATGTTACCTGTACATCAAGATTCCCAGGATAGCCGCCTTCCCCATCCCTGCTGAAATGCGTGAGGATCACTTCTGCTGAATCCCCATGCTCAACGGTTTTTACGTTCCAGAAAACCTGGTGAAAGCCATGAGGACCACCATGCAAATGATGCTCTCCTTCATTTGCCTCAAGTCTGTACGGACCAAGCTCTGCATTTGGAACCCGTCCTGCCACGCGGCCGATCAGTGCTCCTAAATAATATGGATTCTCGATATACTGCTCAGCATGGTCATAAGCTAATACAACATTTTCAAAGTTTCCGTTTTTATCAGGCGCCATGATCGACATGATTGTTCCGCCAAGGTTTAAGAAGCTGACCGAAAAGCCCTGATCGTTTTCAAGCGTATATTTCTCAATGTTTTGCTGCGGGTGCGTGAGTATCGTTTCGTAAAGGATTTTCATTTTCATCGTTCCTCTCTCTTTTTAAACTCTGGATAAAATGACTAAAATGATTATTCCCTTCATTTGTTCTTTTAAAAACTCCCGCATCCTCTAATACTCTGCTGAATTTTAATCCAACTTCTTTTTTCAGGATTCCATCAGCCGTTTCTTTTTCAAACGATTGATATTTCGAGATTAAGTGCTGAACCCATTCCTCATGGTGCTCCGGGACTTCAGCCTCTTCCCCAAGAAGGAATGCTTCTATTTGCTGAAGCTCATGTTTTAGACGCTCAGGAAGGACCGCCAAGCCCATGACTTCAATCAGTCCGATGTTTTCTTTTTTAATATGATGCAAATCTGCATGGGGATGGAAAATCCCCATCGGATGCTCTTCGCTTGTTCGGTTGTTGCGGAGGACAAGGTCAAGCTCAAAGCGGCCGTCTCTCATTCTTGCAATCGGCGTCACCGTTTGATGGGATTCGTCTCCTGTAAAAGCAATAATCTCTGCTTCTTCATTGGAATAGGTTTTCCATGTATTCAGCACGTGCTCTGCTGCTGTAACGAGCGCCGCTTTATCTGATGATCGCAGTCTCAGTACCGACATTGGCCATTTCACCTTTGAGAAGGCTACCTCAGGAAAGCTCGCAATCTCAAATTTTTCTTCGTCAGGAGCTTCAGCCATCGCAAACGTGTACTTGCCCGCCTGATAGTGATCGTGAGAGAGGATTGATCCGCCGACAATTGGAAGGTCCGCATTCGAGCCGATAAAATAGTGCGGAAACTGCTCAACGAAAGCAAGCAGCCTTCGGAAGGCGTCCCCATTGATTTTCATGTCTCTGTGCTCGCCGGATAACACGATGGAATGCTCATTGTAATAAATGTAAGGCGAATATTGAAAATACCACTGCTCATTCTCAAGGTTCAGCTCGATCACACGGTGATTGGATCGCGCAGGGTGTCCGATGCGTCCTGTGTAGCCTTCGTTTTCAGCGCAAAGCAGGCATTTCGGATACTTGCTTGCCGATTTGACTGCCCGCTCCCGTGCGATATCGCGCGGATCCTTTTCAGGCCTGGAGAGGTTGACCGTAATATCAATCTCCCCGTATTCAGTCGGCGTTTTGTAATGGATGTTTTTCGCGATTCGTTTTGTCTGGATGTAATTACTGTTCTGGCTCAGCTTGTAAAAGTAATCTGTCGCGATTTCAGGTGACAGGCTGTAATACTCTTCAAACGTTTGCTGAATCGCGGACGGCTTATCAAGAAACACATTCATCAGATTTGCAGACAGCTTTTCTTTTTCATCAAAGGTTCCTTCAATGATTCCTCGTTTTGCTGTCTGCTCGACTATAATATCAAGCAGATCCGGTATGGAAAGCAGCATTTCCGGCAGGTCACATTCTTCATAGGCATCAATCCCAAGCAGACCGAGAATCTGGTTTCGGGCATACATCCGGTCTCTGTCAGTGATGAATTTTTTCTGGATGGCTTGCTCTACTAATTGATTGACGAATGAAGAATTGTTCATCTGGAATCCTCTCCATATCCGTTTGGTTTTGTTTGGTGCCAATTCCATGCATCCTGCAGAATCGTTTTGATATTCGTGCGGGATGGCTCCCAGCCGAGAATCGCTCTTGCTTTTTCGGATGAAGCGACAAGTGTGCTCGGGTCGCCTGCACGTCTAGGTGCAACCTTTGCAGGAATCGGATGGCCCGTCACTTCTCTTGCTTTCTTAAGCATTTCATTAACCGAGAAGCCCTGGCTGCTGCCGAGGTTCAAAATGATGCTTTCGCCTTGTCTGCTTAAATAGTTCAGGGCAAGCAGATGGGCGTCGATCAAATCTTCCACGTGGACGTAATCCCGGATGCATGTGCCATCAGGCGTTGCATAATCATCTCCGAATACCGAGATGTGCTCTCGTTGTCCTAATGCAACCTGCAGAATAATTGGAACTAAGTGTGTTTCAGGTGTATGGTCCTCGCCGATTTCAGCTGTGGCTCTTGCTCCCGCAACATTGAAATAGCGCAGGGATACATAGCGGATGCCATATGCTTGCTCGCACCAGCGTATCATTTTTTCCATCATCAGCTTTGATTCGCCGTATGGATTTGCAGGATTGGTGAGTTCGCTTTCTGTAATCGGAATGTTCTTCGGCTCACCGTATACGGCTGCTGTCGATGAAAAGACGATTTCTTTCACACCGTGCTTTTGCATCACTTCAAGCAGAACCTGTAATCCGTAGACATTGTTGTGAAAATACTTGAGCGGCTGCAGGACGGATTCTCCTACTAAGGAGTTGGCTGCGAAGTGCAGCACCTGTGTGATTTCTTCTTTTTCAAACACGCTGTTTAAAAATGCCTGATCTCTCAAGTCGCCTTCGTAAAAACTTGCTCTCGGATGGATCGCTTCTTTGTGGCCGGTCTGGAGGTTATCGACCACGACAACGTCCAATCCATGATCTGCTAATTGATAGACTGCATGGGAGCCGATGTAGCCGGCTCCACCAAGAACTAAAACGCTCATATATGAACCCCCAATTCAATTTCACATGCTCCATCCCCGATGTCTGCGATGTAGAAGGATGCTTCATAGCCGACCGCTTTTAAATAAGATTGACCGACTTCTTCAAGAAAATCACCTGCACTTCCGCGTTCAACAATCGCGATGGCGCATCCCCCAAAGCCAGCACCTGTCATGCGCGCACCGATAACGCCGTTTTGCTTCCATGCAGCCTCGACAAGTGCATCGAGCTCTGTACCTGTTACCTCATAATCGTTCCGCAGCGAGCGGTGGGAAGCATTCATTAATTCGCCGAATGTATATAAGTCGTTCTTTTCAAGAGCTTCAAGTGCATGAATGGTACGCTCATTTTCACTGACAGCATGACGCGCGCGCTTTCTTACGGTTTCATCTGCAATAGAATCTGCGTATTTATCGAACATTTCCATCGACAGCTCGCCAAGTGACTGTACTGGTACCTTATTCTGCAGGATTTTCAGAGCATCTTCACATTCCTTACGGCGTTCGTTGTATTTTGAAGCGGCAAGCTCTCTGCGTTTGTTTGTGTTCATGATCACGATAACGTGCTGCTCTAACTGGATGGGAGCGTAGCGGTATTTCAGTGTCTGGCAATCAAGCAGTATACCGCACGCTTTTTTCCCCATGCCGATGGCGAACTGATCCATGATCCCGCTGTTGACGCCGATGTATTGATTTTCAACGATTTGACCAAGCTTGACGAGCTCAATCCGGTCTATTTTCAGATCAAAGAGAGATTCAAGCATCACGCCAGTAACCAATTCAATGGAGGCGGACGATGATAAGCCTGCGCCATTCGGGATGTTTCCATAGATGAAGAGATCAAGTCCCTCTTCAATGAGAAAACCGCGTTGCTTTAAAACTGCAATCATCCCTTTAGGGTAATTCGCCCAATCGTGTTCTGTTTGATAGCCCAAGTCATCAAGGGAGCACTCAACAATTCCCTTATCAGGAAAATTCACCGAGTACATGCGCAGCATCCGGTCTGAACGCTTTGCAGCAAGCGCGTAGGTTCCGTACGTAATCGCACATGGAAAGACGTGCCCGCCGTTGTAATCTGTATGCTCTCCAATCAGGTTAATGCGTCCAGGTGCAAAGAAGCTGCGATAGTCCCCTCTCCCGAACTTTTCTCTGAATAAGCCTTCTAATTTCTCAGCATTCATAATGTGTGTCCCCTCGCTCCATGATTTTCATTTCAAACGGCTGCAGCACTTCCCCCTTCGAAAGCACCTCAAAATGAAATCGTTTACACAAATAATAGAATAATAATCAGAAAACTTCAAGTAAAATTTAACTAAAATTTTTTACTATTTTATCTTTTATTTTACTTAGATCATTCTCACACAAAAAAAGCGCCGGAATATGCATCCGTCGCCTGTTTATCATCTTATTCTTCTCTTTTATTTTTTTATTAATTGCATCATTTTACTAGCTTATTTTACTTAAATTTTGGAGAATCTCAGATTGTGGTTTTACTTCAATCAATCTCGATTGTCGTTGATGGCTTCTTCGGAATCGTAATTTTCAGCACACCGTTCCAGTAGTTTTACAGCTGACGGGGGGATCAGTATTGATTGTTTGCCGTTTTTCTTCTCATTCTTATCTGATTTTACTGTAATAATCAGTTCTTCTCCCAAAATCTCAAGCTTTATATTCTCTTTTTCGATGCCGGGCAGTTCCGCTTTCACAATAAATGCTGCGTCTGATTCATCGATCACAACCGGAAATCCCCTTGGAGCAAAAGAATGTTTAAAATAGTCATCAATGCTTCCGAGAAGGGTATGCTTTGGGAGCGAGACAAAAAAATCATTGATCATTTTCATCGGATCTTTTCGATTTGAATCCATGTTCAATCCTCCTGACATACGTACATTTTTATCTCATTATCATTTGTAGCAGCATGTCAGTTTGCCTATCCGCTTGAAAAAAGTTGTTTTTGTTTTAAATCCGACAGGGCATAATACGCATTAATGATAGAAAAGGTTACATCAGAAAATTCTAAATAGTTTTACTTTAATTCTTTTTAGAAAGCGCTTACTTATACATGTCCCATAGATCACAAGCGCTCAAAACTGCGCCATGCCTGTTTCATATCCTTGAAACACTGAGAATAGTTTGTTAGGTTAGTAAACCATAGGGCTGAACGGATTGCGATATTTGGTTCTTATCACACTATCACTTATGTCAAAGGAGAGATTTGGTGGAAATCGGAACAATTTTATCACTTGGAATTTATTTTGTCGGCATGCTTCTGATTGGTTTCTATGCCTTCAAAAAATCAACAAATGATGTATCTGGCTACATGCTGGGAGGACGCGGGCTTGGACCTGCAGTTACTGCTTTGTCGGCAGGTGCATCTGATATGAGCGGCTGGATGCTGATGGGGCTTCCTGGTGCGATGTATACAACCGGATTATCAAGTATGTGGATTGCAGTTGGTTTATCCATAGGGGCTTATTTAAATTATATTCTTGTAGCTCCTCGCCTGCGTACCTATACAGAGGTAGCAAACGACTCCATTACGATCCCGGATTACTTCGAAAACCGCTTTAAAGACACGTCACGCATGCTCCGGTTTGTTTCTGCAATCGTTATTGTTATATTCTTTACGCTTTACACATCTGCAGGATTAGTATCAGGAGGACTTTTGTTTGAGTCAGCCTTTAAAACGGATTACCTGTTTGGTATGCTTCTTACAGCCGGTGTTGTAATGGTATACACTCTTTTTGGCGGATTCCTTGCCGTCAGCTTAACTGATTTTGTACAGGGCATCATCATGTTCCTTGCGCTGGTCCTTGTACCGATTGTCGCATTTATGGAACTTGGAGGAGTGGGGCCTGCATTTGACGTTGTCCGTGAAATAGACCCGACATACATGGATATTTTTAAAGGAACTTCTGTTATCGGTATCCTTGGGTTTTTAGCTTGGGGACTTGGATATTTTGGGCAGCCTCACATTATCGTTCGTTTTATGGCGATATCGTCTATTAAGGAACTAAAGCCTGCACGAAGAATTGGCATGGTCTGGATGATTATCTCGATTATTGGTGCGATGCTTACAGGACTTGTCGGTATTGCCTATATTAATCAGACAGGGGCTTCTCTTGCAGACCCTGAAACGATCTTCATCAAATTCTCCCAAGTGCTTTTCCATCCGTTTATTACAGGGTTCCTGCTTGCAGCAATCCTTGCAGCGGTCATGAGTACCATTTCGTCACAGCTGCTTGTTACAGCGAGCGCCCTGACAGAGGACTTTTATAAAACGTTCTTCAAGCGACATGCCTCTGATAAAGAGCTTGTTCTCGTTGGAAGGCTCGCAGTCTTGCTTGTTGCAATCGTAGGTGTCCTGCTATCCCTGGAACCAAGCGACACTATCCTTTCCCTGGTCGGATATGCTTGGGCGGGATTTGGTTCTGCATTCGGACCAGCCGTCCTACTCAGCCTATACTGGAAACGCATGACAAAGTGGGGCGCGCTTGCCGGTATGATCGTCGGTGCTGTTACCGTACTGATTTGGGTAAACGTCCCTGCACTGAAAGAATTTATGTATGAAATGATTCCTGGCTTCTTCTTAAGTTTACTTGCGGTTTACGCAGTCAGCTTAATCACAAGCAGACCTTCAAAGAATGTTCAGAATACGTTTGCTGAAATGGAAGAAGTTTTAGAGGAAGAAACAAAGTAAGAAACGATAAAACGCTTAGGAGATTGCACCCTAAGCGTTTTATCGTTTCTTTTTTATTTTTTAGACTAGCGAAGGAAAGGATCATGGATGCCAGACTGAATACAAACAAGATGCCAGTTAAAAGTAAATACGCATTGCCATCTGAGCTTATCTCATAAAAAAGAGCTTAAACAAACGTTTGTTTAAGCTCTTTTCCCTTCTATTAAAGCGTTTCTGAAGTTGTTTTTGCCTGTAGGTGAAGCAATAAATAATCCGGTCCGCCGGCTTTTGAATCTGTACCGGACATGTTGAAGCCGCCAAATGGCTGGTATCCAACGATCGCTCCTGTACAGCCGCGGTTGAAATACAGATTTCCGACATGGAAGTCTTCGCGCGCCTTCTCAATGTGATCGCGGTTGTTTGTAAGGACTGCCCCTGTTAAACCGTAGTCAGTGTTGTTGGCAATTTCAATTGCATGGTCGAAATCTTTTGCTTTTGCAAAGCCGACAACCGGCCCGAAGATTTCCTCCTGCATCAAGCGTGCTTTTGGATCAAGATCCGCAATGATTGTAGGCTGAATGAAGAAGCCTTTCGAGCTGTCTCCTTCTCCGCCTGCAACGAGCCTGCCTTCTTCTTTGCCGATTTCTACATAGCTCATAATTTTATCAAATGCAGCCTGGTCGATGACAGGACCCATGAAATAAGATCCGTCTGCTGTATCGCCGACTGTCAATTCTTTTGTTAACTCGATTGCGCGATTTAGAACCTGATCATACACATCCTCAACGATCACTGCCCGTGAACAAGCCGAGCATTTTTGTCCAGAGAATCCAAATGCTGATTTCACGATTGATTGTGCAGCTAATTCTAAATCTGCGTCTTTATCAACGACTATTGTATCCTTGCCGCCCATTTCAGCAATCACGCGCTTAAGCCAGATTTGCCCTTCATTCACTTTAGAAGCACGCTCATAAATGCGAGTTCCGACATCACGTGAACCCGTGAAGCTGATAAAACGAGTACGTGGGTGATCAACTAAATAATCGCCAACCTCAGAGCCGCTTCCTGGCACGAAATTTAAAACTCCTTTTGGAAGTCCTGCCTGCTCCATAACTTCTGCAAACTTAGCCGCGACAACTGGAGTAGTTGAAGCCGGTTTTAGTAACACAGTGTTTCCTGTTACGATAGCGGCAATTGTCGTACCTGCCATAATCGCAAACGGGAAGTTCCACGGGGAAATAATAATCCCTACACCCAGAGGAATGTAACTGTAACGGTTATATTCACCAGGACGGCTCTCAACCGGCATGCCATCCTTTAATTTCAGCATGTGACGGGCATAGTACTCAATGAAATCTATCGCTTCTGCAGTATCAGCATCCGCTTCATTCCAAGGCTTGCCTGCTTCTTTCGTTAAAAGCGCTGAAAACTCATGCTTGCGGCGGCGAATGATCGCAGCTGCACGGAAAAGAATGTCCGCACGAACTTCCGGCTTTACTTTGCGCCACATGTTAAATGTCTCATCTGCCACTTGCATCGCTTTTTCGGCTAACTCCCGGTTCGCCTTCGAAACGCGGCCAATCACCTCTTCTTTATTTGAAGGATTCACAGAAACAATTTTATCCTCTGTGGAAATGCACTCTCCGCCAATAACCAAGTTATAATCCTGTCCTAAGTATGACTCGACAAGCTTCAAGCCTTCTAGATAGGCTTTCTTATTCTCTTCTGATGAAAAATCAGTAAATGGTTCGTGTTTGTACGGTATCATGAATCTAATTCGCCTCCCTGCAAGTATGAAACGTTTACCCCACCATTCTAACGAAAGAGGCGGAAACTTTCAAACTATGATAAAATGTCACAATATTAAGTTTTTTAGTTTTATAGAGTTTTTTATTTTCTATTTTTTTGTGAGCGAATGAATGCTTTTCTCAAATATATACGCACTCTATGAGTACAAACACAGGATTTTGCCTGTTTAAGATCATACGCTCTCTTTGAGAACCCAAATCCAGGATTTAACCTGTTTAAGGGCATCATACGCTCTCTATGAGTACACAAATCCAGGATTTTGCCTGTTTAAGGGCATCATACGCTCTCTATGAGTACACAAATCCAGGATTTTGCCTGTTTAAGGGAATCATACGCACTCTTTGAGTACCCAAACACAGGATTTTGCCTGTTTAAAGGTATCATACGCTCTCTTTGAGTACCCAAACACAGGATTTTGCCTGTATAGAGGCATCATACGCTCTCTATGAGTACCCAAATCCAGGATTTTGCCTGTTTAAGGGCATCATACGCTCTCTTTGAGTACTCAAACACAGGATTTTGCCTGTTTAAGGGCATCATACGCTCTCTTTGAGTACACAAATCCAGGATTTAGCCTGTATAGGGGCATCATACGCTCTCTTTGAGTACCCAAACACAGGATTTAACTGGTGCCAAGTGCAGCTAGCAAAGGGCCATTCTTGTTTGCTTTATGATGTTTTTGAAAGCACACCATATAAAAAGGCCACCCCACACACATGCGAGATGGCTAATCAATTATTTATAAATATGAACGGTCGGCTTTTCCTGTCCTGGCTTACGCACGATCAGCGCCTCTTGGCCGCTTGTTGAATTGATGTTTACTTCAACTGAAACGTAATCCGGGAAATAGTCGACCACTTTACCTGTGACAAACTGGGTAAAGGCAATGACTTCTGATTTTCCGTAGAATTGCATAGGTATATCAATCTTCAATTCTTGCATTTCTTCCCCTTTGTAAAGCGCTTTGCCGATAACGCCTGTGTAGTTAGGGAAAAATTCGTCGATGTCCTGTTTGAATCGTTCAAAGAGATTGGCATCCTCCCGATAGTCTTCCGTACCTTGAGGCGATGGGAAAAAGACGTATTCCTCGTCAATGCTGTCCCATTTGTCGATTTGATTGCTGCCGGCGTCTACTACTGTACTTGCAATAAAGTTTCCAGGTACAATGGATGACTTCGGTGCTTGCTTGTATAACGCAATGACAACTGGTACATTTTCTAGGCCTTTTTGGCTTCGGACGCGCTTAATGACTTCCTCAGCCATCTTTTTCCCCTCTGCTTCAAGCTTTTTCGGATCGATTACATATTCACGCTGCGGCTCACCGACCGCTTCACGGTAGTAATGAACCGAGTTTAGAGCAAGTCCAATGACAACTCCGCCAAGCTCGACTGTATTTTCGCTTTTGCGGACTAAGTAATTGTGTTCAAGCATGTGTGCTAAGTAGATTGGGGTTTTTTCATTTTGCTGAATATAGTCGCCTTCAGTGCTTGCAATTGGGTTCAGACCCTCATTTTTGAAGGTTTCTTTATTCGCTTTTGCTTTTTCCTGCGCTTCTTTCAATTCGTCCCCTTCAAGTTTGCGGCCAAGCCACTCCCGAACGGTTTTCTCATCAAGATACTGTCCCTCCTGATAAAGATGATTGTCAGGAGAAAATTCTTCCTGCGCCACTCTCATCAGTCCCGTTTCAAATTCGTCGATGTCTAAACGGGTATTGATGTTTTCAGCAATGAGTCCTCTTGCTTTTCCTTCTTTAAAAGGGAGGATCATTTTATAGTAGGAGTCTGAAATGTTGTATTTCGGAATGATCGCTTTTTCGGTTGATTTATCTTCTGTTTCCCGCACGATTTCCTCTTGATCATCAAAGCTGGGTGCGCAGGCTGAAAGGAATATACAGCCTGCGAGCAGCATTACCATTACTTTTTTCAAGTCGGAATACACCTCTTATTTTTTTAATTCCTCAAGCAGTTTCTTCTCATTCCAAATTTCGATGTTTAACTCTTGAGCCTTTGAAAGCTTGCTTCCTGCATCTTCCCCGGCAACGACTAAATCTGTTTTTTTGCTGACGCTTCCGGCTACTTTGCCGCCAAGCGCTTCGATTTGGTCTTTTGCTTCATTTCGGGAGAGCTCTTCTAGTTTTCCAGTCAAAACAACCGTTTTGCCTGCAAAGAAGGAATCTGATTCCTCTGCTCTAACAAGCTTCGGTCCTAAGTATGCCATATTGACTCCGCATGATTTCAGCTCAGAAATCAGCTCATTCATCTCAGGCTGTTCAAAATACGTCACAACGGCATCCGCCATCTTATCACCAATTTCATTAACCGCAATAATCTCATCTCTTGATGCTGTTTGCAATCGTTCCATTGTCTCAAAATGCTGAGCAAGCGTCTTGGCCGCCTTCGCTCCGATGAAACGGATGCCAAGTCCGAACAGCAATCTCTCAAGTGAACTTTCTTTTGAGTTTTCGATTGCCTGAAGCAGGTTGTCCACTGATTTCTCGCCCATTCGCTCAAGCTCAAGCAGCTGCTCGCGGGTCAATTTGTAAAGATCGGCAACATCCTTAATCAGGTTTTCTTTGAAAAGCTGCGCAATGACACGCTCGCCAAGTCCATCAATGTTCATGGCATTTCTTGAAACAAAATGAATTAATCCCTCGCGAATCTGAGCCGGGCACTTCGGATTGATGCATCTGAGCGCAACCTCGCCTTCGATTCGGACAAGCTCGCTTTCACATTCAGGACAATGAGTCGGCATTTTGAACTCTTCCTCATCGCCTGTGCGATGCTCGAGCAGCACATTGACAACCTCGGGAATAATGTCTCCAGCTTTTTTGATAACGACATAGTCTCCCAAACGAATATCTTTTTCACGAATTAAATCTTCATTATGAAGCGAAGCGCGTTTCACCGTTGTACCAGCCACACGTACAGGCTCCAAAAGGGCAGTTGGAGTGATGACACCAGTGCGTCCAACTGTTAATTCAATGTCAAGCAGCTTCGTCATCACTTCTTCTGCAGGAAACTTGTAGGCAATTGCCCAGCGAGGACTTTTAGCTGTAAAGCCAAGCGCCTCCTGCTGTTCAATCGAATCAACTTTAATCACGATGCCGTCAATTTCATAAGGCAGATTTGCTCTTTTTTCCTGAAATGATTCAATCAAAGTAATCACTTCGTCAATTGATTCGCATCTGCGGCGCTCTGTGTTCGTTTTAAAACCAAGCTCACAAAGAGCATCAAGTCCCGCACTTTGAGTGGCCGCTCCAGTTTCTTCACCAAGGTCTGCAATACTATAGACGAAAATATTCAGATTTCGTTTCGCCGCAATTTTAGGGTCAAGCTGGCGAAGGGAGCCTGCTGCCGCGTTGCGGGGGTTGGCAAACGGCTCTTCTTCCAGCTGAATTCTTGTTTCATTTAATTTTTCAAAAGATGCTTTTGGCATGTAGGCTTCGCCGCGCACTTCGATTGAATGGTTTTTCTTTAATTTAAGCGGAATGGACCGGATTGTTTTTAAGTTTTCGGTAATGTCTTCGCCTGTTGTGCCGTCGCCTCGGGTTGCACCTTGTACGAATGCACCGTTTTCGTAGCGGAGAGATACGGCAAGTCCATCAATTTTCAGTTCAGCCATATACTGAACATCATCGCCGACTGCCTGTCTCACACGGCGGTCAAAATCTCTGATATCCTGCTCATTGAAGGCATTTCCTAGGCTTAGCATCGGTTTCTTATGCTGCACCTTTTTAAACCCTTCAAGGATATTACCGCCGACACGCTGCGTTGGGGAATCAGGTGTCTTCAGTTCAGGAAACGATTCTTCAATCTCGATTAATTCATGAAGAAGCTGATCATATTCAGAGTCAGCCACAGTCGGTTTATCAAGAACGTGATATTCATAGTTGTATTTATTTAATAATTCATGCAGAGTTTCTGCGCGTTGTTTGGCTGCAGTCATATCCATCCGGGGTCCATTCCTTTCTTGTAACGGTCTACACTTTTTGAATCGGAGCAAACTTGGCAAGCAGCCGTTTAATGCCTACCGGGCTTGGGAATGCAATATCAAGCTCTTTGCCTTCTCCTTCGCCTTTTACACTGACAACTGTGCCGATTCCCCATTTTTTATGCTCCGCTTTATTGCCGACAGACCAGGCAATTTCGTCTCCGCCTGTTGAAGCCGCAATCGGTCTGTTGACCTGAGGCCTTCTGTCAGGACGGGTTTTCGCAGCAAATGGAGAAGCGCTCTTTTTCACTTCATTTAAATCCTCCAGCAGTTCAGACGGAATCTCTGATATGAAACGGGATTCAGGATTCATGCTTGTGCGTCCGAAAAGAGTTCTCATTTTAGCATTCGTAATGTACAGTTCTTTTTCTGCGCGGGTAATGCCGACATAAGCAAGACGTCTCTCTTCTTCCATTTCCGCTTCTTCCATAAGAGAACGGCTGTGAGGGAATACCCCTTCCTCGACACCCATTAAGAAGACAACCGGAAACTCCAGTCCTTTTGCAGAGTGAAGAGTCATTAGCACGACAGCTTCTTTAGAGGCTTCCTCATCTTCATCTAATTTATCAATATCCGCAACTAAAGCCAAATCGGTTAAAAAGGCAACCAAGCTTTTATCTTCACTGTTTTTCTCGAAGTTTTGCGTAACAGATAAAAACTCATCTATATTCTCAAGACGGCTTTGTGCTTCGATTGTCTTTTCTGTTTTCAGCATTTCGCGGTAGCCTGTCTTTTCAATCACTTCTTCAGCAAGCTCAGTGACAGACAAGTAATCCTGCATGTTTGCAAGGTTGCGGACAAGCTCTCGGAAATCCACCATCGCACTGACTACACGCGCGCTTACGCCTGCAAATTCGATTTGCTCAATCGCACCGAACAGAGATAAATCATTATCAAGCGCATACTGAGCAATCTTATCGACTGATGTGGCGCCTACACCGCGCTTAGGCGTGTTAATAACACGCGCCAAGCTGATATCATCATCCGGATTGGCAATCAATCTTAAGTACGCAAGGATATCTTTAATTTCTTTTCTGTCGTAGAACTTAATGCCGCCGACAATCGTGTAATTGATATTTGATTTGAGCAGGATTTCCTCAATAACACGGGACTGTGCATTGGTGCGGTAGAGAATCGCAAAATCAGATAGCTTTCTTCCTACTGAAGAAACAAGCTGATTGATTTTTCCCGCTACGAACTGCCCTTCGGCTGATTCACTGTCAGCGCGGTAATAGTTGATTTTCTGTCCTTCATCATTTTGCGTCCAGAGATTTTTTGCTTTGCGGTTCATGTTGTTTTTTATAACTCCGTTTGCCGCTTCCAGGATACGCTGTGTGGAACGGTAATTCTGCTCAAGCAAAATCACGCTCGCAGTCGGGTAATCCTTCTCAAAGGAGAGAATGTTCGCGATATCCGCACCGCGCCATCGATAAATAGACTGATCGGAATCACCGACAACACATAGATTTTGGAAACGTGATGCAAGCATTTTAACCAATAAATACTGCGCTTTATTCGTATCCTGATACTCATCCACGTGGATAAACTGAAATTTGCGCTGGTAAAACTCAAGCACTTCAGGAACACGCTGAAAAAGCTGAATCGTTGTCATGATCAAATCATCAAAATCAAGCGACTGGTTTTTCAGCAGCTTCTTTTGATAATCCTTGTAAACATCGCTTGCAGCCTGCTCGTACATGCCGCCTGCTGTCTTTTCGAACTCATCAGGCGTGATCAGTTCATTTTTCGCTCCGCTGATGCTTCCTAAAATACTGCGCGGGTCAAACTTCTTCGGATCGATATTGCGTTCTTTCAGAATGGATTTTATGACAGAAAGCTGGTCTGTCGTATCGAGAATCGAGAAGTTTCTGCTGATTCCGATCCGGTCGATGTCTCTTCTTAAGATACGGACACACATGGAGTGAAAGGTCGAGATCCAAATATCATCAGCACCGGGTCCAAGCAGTTTTCCGATTCTTTCTTTCATTTCACGAGCCGCTTTATTTGTAAACGTAATCGCAAGAATGTTCCATGGCGCTACGCCCTTTTCAACCATTAAGTAGGCAATTCTTCTTGTGAGCACACTCGTCTTGCCGCTTCCTGCTCCGGCCATTATTAAGAGCGGTCCATCTGTTGCCTTGACCGCTTCTTTTTGCATTTCGTTTAAACCATTCAATAATTGATCTGTTAAAAATTGCACGTTCCGGGCACCACCTTATCAAACGTATGTTCTTATTTTATCTCATATCCTGAGTTAAATGCAATTACGAAAAGCGGAAGCGCCCGTTTAGCTCCAAAAGGCAGATTAGAATCCGGCAGAAAAGTCCGTGTTTGACTTTTTTGACGTATTTGTTCTGGCCTAGGAGCTGGGCGATGGAGCTAGACATAAATGCGCTAAAATTTATTTCTTCTCAAGGTTTTACTGCTTTTACTGTTTTCAAAGCTGACCCAAAATCATCATAGATGACATTGCCGACAACCACAACATCGGCATATTCAGCCATTTTAGCTGCCTGTTCAGGCGTTTCAATGCCTCCGCCGTAAAATAGTTTGGTAGAGGATAAGACAGAGCTTGCAGCCTGTACTACATTTACGTCTCCGTAAGATCCGCTGTATTCTAGATAAAAGATCGGCATATGGAACATGTTTTCTGCCATGCGTGCATACGCCATGACATCATCTGCTGATAACTCCGTATTCGCCTCTGTGAGTTTTGCCGCTTTGCAGTCACCATTTAAAATACAATAGCCTTCAACAATCAGCTCATCCCAGCTCATGATCTCACCGTATTCTTTCACAGCCTCGTGATGCAGTCCCATAACCCACTTCGTATTCGTGCTGTTCATAACGGACGGGATAAAATACAAGTCAAATCCCGGTATGATCGACTCAATTTCTGACACCTCAAGCACACATGGAACAAGATATCTTCTGATTCGGGACATTAAGTTTAACACATTATCCATCGTCACATTGTCGCTTCCGCCGACAATGATCGCATCTGTTCCTGATTCGCATATTATTTCTAGATTCTCATCGCTTATTTCTTTATCTGGATCGAGTTTGAACACATGTTTCCACTCGGTAACGTCATACATGGTCTTTCCTCCTAACAATCGGGTTCCACCTGAAACATTATATCAAATTAACGCCCTTCAAAAAACGCACAGGTGCTATGAAGGTTTTGACAATCTGTTCACGAGTTCGTTTTAAAAGTGACTTAATTCATAATTCAAAACCATATTGAAGATAATAATTTTAAAAAACGGAGGAAAAAAACCTTGAATGGAAATAAACCTATTTGCTCATCTGAGATCGGAACACTATGGCTAACCTACCAGGAAAAAACACTGATCCTTAGAATACTGGAATATTTCATGGAAAAAGCTGATGATCAGCAAGCCCTTAATATTATGGGAGGATTATGGCAGGACCTCAATCATTATGTAATCAAAATAGAAGGCGTTTTTGAGCAGGAAGGTGTAGTCATTCCTAATAGATTTACGAAAGAAGATGTCAACTTAGAAGCTCCTAAGCTTTACGACAATGGATTTGATATTATGTTTCTTCGTATTTTAAAAGAATTCAGCATGGGTATGTACACCCTTAACATGAATATGGCGTACCGTGAAGATGTGATGTCCATTTATGAAGGATTAACGGCTACCACCCAAAAGGTTTATAAACTGGCTACCCATTATTTACTTAATAACGGCATTCTTACTCTGCCGCCAAAAGTGACCATGCCGAAATCAACCGAATTTATAAAAAGTAAAAACTATTTGAATGGATTTCGTTTCTTTGGTGAAAATCGGGCTTAAACGACATTGAAATCGGCAATCTTCATCACGGAATCGAAACAAATAATATCGGCATGCAGCTTATAGCTGGTTTTGCACAATGTGATGAGAACAAGGAAGTTAGACAATATTTCGTAAAAGGAAAAGAACTTGCCAAGAAACAAATAAAAATTTTTCGAAGAAATTCTCCTCGACAGCGATGTTCAGTTCTCAGCTTCTTCGGGGAGTACAGTAACTGATTCGACAGTCCCTCCATTTTCAGAAAAGCTAATGATGTTCTGTATTTATCTCCTTAATGGGTTTGGGCTTGTAGGAAGCAGTTTTGGAGCCATTTTCAGTTTGAGAAATGATATATCCATGAAAACAGCATTGATAGGAAAAGATATTTATGTCTACGCCAATGAAGGAATAAAAATTATGATTAAAAATGGCTGGATGGAAGAACCGCCGCAAATGGAGAATAAAACTGGAATGACGAAAGAGTAGGCACCGCTTCTCATTATTTATGAAGAATAAGTTTTATTATCAGATAAATAAGAAGCAATGTGTTATTTCATTTAACACGAACCTGCATTGTGGAGGGATTCATTTTGAATATACTTGTCAGCTTACTCTCAATTTTACTTGAAATTCTTGGCTAATGAAACTTCTTCTAGACTTAATTCATTTTTCAGAATGCCATCTTTAACATAAGCGCGGAGTATTCTCAATTTCTCATGGTTACAAGAAAAGCGGAAGCGTCAAGGCCCGCTCCGGCAGAAAAGCCCGTCGGATCCGTTCTGACCGAGGATCTAGGCGCTGGTGCTAGACATGGATGCTTGAGATTAAATGAATTCTGATACTTTAGAAAAGGTGAGCATTATTTTATGCCCGCCTTTTTATTTTTTCCGATCACTAAATAATAAAAGGATAAAATCATAGTGATTTTATCCCTTTTATTATTCAGTATTCTCTTCTAATCGAAACCTGTTAAATCAAGATTCCTTTGTTTCCTGTGTTTGAATGCGTTCAAGCGCCATTGTGTAGGCGTCGTTGCCATAGTTCAGGCAGCGTTTTACGCGTGAAATGGTCGCAGTGCTGGCACCTGTTTCAGTTTCAATTTTATGATAGGTAAACCCTTCACGCAGCATGCGTGCTACTTCTAAACGCTGGGCAAGTGACTGGATTTCGTTCACTGTGCATAGATCATCGAAGAACCGATAGCATTCTTCAAGGTTTTTTAGTGATAAAACAGATTCAAATAATTGGTCGAGTTCTTTTCCCCGTAATTTTTCAATTTGCATCTTCATTCTCCTTTTATGAAAATTAGTGGAGTGAAACGTGATTTTCTATAGCAGGCACTATGTTAATCCAGGTTTTTCCCGGTACAAATCCGACTTGCTCTCCGTTTAAGTAAGGGAGGATTCTTCCGTCAATATTGCGCCATTCCACCTTTCGGCTGACGCCTTTTTGCAGCAGGATACCTTTGCCTCCGGATGTTAAGTCAATCGCTCTTCTTCCATAGTCGTCAATCGTTTGGTGCTTCATTTCAGCGATAAATAAATTATCAACTGCAATGGCTTCTCCTGTTTCCAGGTCTTTTGTTTGTTTGTTGTTGCTATATCTTAAGTACTTCTCTGTTTGTTTGTCGTATTTATATTCTGAATTCCACACATCTGACTGATCGTAGCGGACAATTGCTTCTAAACCTGAATCACCTTTAGGAGCTTCTTTTGCGTCAGCAAATGGCAGGGGTTTTGGCTGCTTCGTCAGTTCAATTCCGTTTAGCTCTGCACCTTCTTTTATATTTTCAGCTGAGATATAAGAATTGTGCGGCGGTTTTCTGAAGTCAGCTCTCCAAAAGAGTGTGCCGTCATAAAACAAGCCATTCAAATAATCATGTTTTCCATTTTCAAGCGTTTCTTTTGCCTGCGGACTCCAGCCGTGACTAATAAAGACCGCATCATAGCCGGTGCTTAAGTCAACATAATATTCTCTTGCGCTTCTGACAGGACCGATTGCTGCTGGCTGATTGCTCTGATAAATAGCCAGGAACCTTGTGATGTTTCCTTCTGATAAAACCTCGTATACGATATCAGCCTGTTGCAGTCCAGACTGCGGACGGGCTGCCGGGTGATTGTTGATCATCACAGCAAAGGCACGCTGTCCTTCTTTCTCATCGGATCGCAGACCTGTTAATGGATAGATGTTTTGCTCCACAATAGGCGCAGATGTTTCTTCCTCTTTTACATCATCCGTTTTTGGGCTGCTTTTTTCTTCTTGGTTACAAGCCGTACACATGGCGAGCAGGATCAAGGCCATGAACAGCCGTTGAATATTTTTCATGTTGTTTTTCACGATTGACACCTTCTGCTTACTTTTATATTTTAACGCATTATCGATGGAAAGAGTATTATTTTTTTAAGCACATCATAGATGCCGACTGGAGTAATCCTGATATACGGCAAATGGGTGGATGATAGGAAAAAAAGGGAATAAACTGGATCACCGTGTGTATATCCTCTCTCTTTTAGCAGGTGCTTAAATCTTTCCTCTTGTTGAACAACTAAACTAAACTCTTCAGCTGATGCTCCTCCGCAAAGTTCAAGGGGTAATTCATGCAGAACTTCCCCCTTTTCTGCAAGGACAATTCCGCCTCCAAGCTCCTTCATCCTATTAAATGCAGTGATCATATCATACTTGCTTTTCCCAATCAAAATAATATCGCCTGTTGTTGAATAAGTACTTGCCAGACCGCCGAGTGAGGCGGCAAATCCCTTGAGCATTGTGTTTATCCGCCATTTACCTTTCTTATCAATCAAAGCAAGAAAGCACTCATCATGATGGCTGCCAAGTTCTTCAAATGAATTGTCGATGGTGATGCTGTACGGTTCCATAATCACGTCATTCTTCATTTGAAGACCAAGCAACATTGAAAACTGAAGGTCATTATAGGACAAGGACCATTCGATCTTCATTTTTCCGAGTCCGGCTTTTTGCCAATTAAAATCTCCGAAGCATTCAGTCGGCAAGCCGTCTTTTCTCAGCCACTTTCCTTTTGAAAGCACAGCAGCAGGGGATGGGTTTTCGACTGATTCCAAAATATTCAGGTTAGCCAAACGCCCTGGAGCTACAACGCCAGTTACATCTTCCATGCGGTAATACTTGGCCGGATTAAAGCTTGCCATATGATAAGCATCAATTGCCGGAATATCCCGCTCAATGGCCATTTTTATCATGGAATCCATCATTCCGTTTTTATAAAAATGCGGCGTTGCCCCGTCGGTAGTGAAAAAGAAATGATCATAGTGGCGAATCTCTTTATCACGGATGCCATCAAGCAGCTGCGGCAAATCAGGCCGGATCGAGGAATGTCTGAGTGAAACAGTATAGCCCAGCATTAACCGCTCTAAAACATCATCTCCTGTCATCGCTTCGTGATCGCAGTCGGCCCCGAATAATTTCATTTTATTCAGAGTGTTTGCCGATGCTCCGGGAAAATGTCCTTCGATCCGTTTTCCCTTCGCTTTCATCTCAACCAGCCATGACAGCATCAAATCATCATCCGAGAGCAGCTTAGGCCACCCCGTTAATTCTCCGCCTTGAATAACATATTCATGTTCCATCCATTTTTTCATAAAATCGAGAGATAAATATTCATGCTCATTGTGAACTTCAGTCTGAAGATCAAAACGGCTCCACCATAAATACTGCAAAGGAAGCTGATTTAATTCATGGATTAAAGTAAGCGCTTTCTTTTTATCGGACTGAAAAAGCAAAAATAAGTTGTCGCATATAAGTGTCGTTGTACCGAATTGTGACACATACTTCCCAAAAGAATGGGGATTATAAAGTTGAAATGGGTGAGCATGAGGTTCAATATATCCCGGTACGATAAAACGATTTTCGTAATCGGCGATTTCCATTTGCCCGCCTTCAGGAAGCTTATCGCCAATATAAACAATCCGGTCATCTGAAATCCAGATGTTGGCTTTTACCCATCGTTTCAGATAAGAGTTCAAATACATCCCATTTTTCAAAACAAGAGCAGGAGGCTTATGGCCCGATGCCGCTTGTATGTGATGCCTGATCTGCCGGACTTTCCATTGTGCATGTAACTTGGGCATTTCAGACCCTCCCTAAATTTCTTATCTTATATGTTAACATATGTAACCGTTTAACGCAGTAAAGATTTACTTTATTTTCAAAAAGAGGAGGAACTTATTATGAAACCGAACATCGGTATTGTAAACGGACTGATCCGAATTACAATTGGACTGTTTTTACTATCATGGGCTTCTGCAAAATATTCGAAAAAACCGTGGAAGGATTCTCTTCTGCTCATGATGCTGCTTGGTGCAATGAAAGTTGGAGAAGGCATTCTCAGATTCTGCCCGATGGTATTTATGTATAAGGAATACCGGAAAGAGGATTTGGAGTTTGAGGATGCGACTTATAATCCGTCATGACTAGAAAAGCGGAATCGCCCGTTTAGCTCCGACAGGCAGAAAAGGATCCGACAGAAAAGGCGCTTATTGCCTTTACTGGCGGAGCCGTTCTGACCGAGGAGTTAGGCGGTGAAGCTGGACAGCGTTGTTTAAGGTACTTAATGCCATACCCGAGTTAGCCAAAATCTTCATTTTATTAGCGAAAATCCACCTTTATTTAGCCGGTTTGCGGATTTTTCTAGCCGCTTTAGAGATTTATTTAGCCAAACCATTTTTTGGAACTAGCCGTTTGACTGCTTTTAAGCAATTGTTTTGTCTTAATAGCGAAACATCGGTTTTATTAGCTAAAACAACGATTTATTAGCCGAAGCCCCGTGCCCGGCCGCCATAAAAAACAAGACTCTCCTGCATTTAGGAGAGTCTGCTAAGAGGTGAACATCATGATCATGGAATATTTATCCGATATGACATTTGTACTTGCTTTACTTATCGGCAGTATTGTTGCCTTAATGTTTGTCTATGTTAAGAAAAAACGTGCTTAGTCGCTTTGGCGCCGATGTCCTTGCGGTAAAATAGAGCAGGCGATTCTACTTCAGATACATACTCATACACTTGAGTCTGAGCTTCGAGCAAATCGCTGCCGTATGCAATAACAGCTAAAACCCGTCCGCCATCCGTTACAAATTCATCCCCGCTTTTCTTCGTCCCTGCGTGGAAAAGGGCACCTTGTTCAAAGCTTGAACGAAGCGTACCGATTGCTTCGCCTTTTTTATACTCATTCGGGTAGCCGTTTGAAGCAAGGACAACTCCCATTACTGCTTCCTTGCGCCATTTGAGCTCTGCTTTTTTGCCATCTAAAATAGCAAGCAATGTTTCAATCAAGTCTGATTCTAAGCGCGGCAGAACAACCTGTGTTTCAGGATCGCCAAAGCGCGCATTAAATTCAATGACTTTTGGACCTTGCTTCGTTAAGATCAATCCTGCATATAAAATCCCCGTAAATGGAGTTCCATTGGCAATCATGCCTTCAGCTGCCGGCTTTAACACTGTTTCAACAGCTTCCTGTACAACTGCATCTGAAATTTGAGGGACCGGAGAGTAAGCACCCATTCCGCCAGTATTAGGACCTTCATCATGATCGTATGCCCGTTTATGATCCTGCGCGATCACCATTGGATAGACAGCATCACCGTGAACAAAGGCCATCAATGAAAATTCCTCGCCATCTAAAAATTCTTCGATGACAACCGAGCTGCTTGCCTCGCCGAATTTGGCATCTTCAAGAAAATCACGCAGACAGTCGATTGCTTCCTCTACTGTCATAGCGACGGTTACCCCTTTTCCTGCAGCAAGTCCATCCGCTTTTATGACGATTGGAGCTCCTTGTTCAAGGACGTAATTCTTCGCTTCTTCAAAAGAAGTAAACGATTGATACGCTCCTGTCGGAATGTTGTTTTTCATCATTAACTCCTTGGCGAACTTCTTGCTGCCTTCAATGAGGGCAGCTTCCTTTGTTGGCCCGAAAACCTTCAGTCCCGCTTCTTGAAACGCATTGACAACGCCATTCAGGAGCGGAACCTCAGGACCTACGATTGTTAGCTCCACCTTATTTTCTTTTGCAAAAGCAACGAGCTCCTCTGTATTCTGCTCATCGATTGCAATAAGCTCGGCAACGCTGCTCATTCCATCGTTCCCTGGAGCAACAAACACTTTCTCAGCAAGCTTACTCTGTGATGCCTTCCAGGCGATTGCATGTTCACGGCCTCCGCGGCCAATGATTAGAATGTTCATCGTTACCAGCTCCTCACTAGTTTAATGTTTAAAGTGTCTAACTCCTGTAAATACCATCGTAATGCCGTATTCATCTGCTTTTTGAATGGAATCCTCATCCTTAATGGATCCGCCAGGCTGAATAATTGCTGTGACGCCTGCTTTTGCAGCCGCTTCAACTGTGTCGTTCATTGGGAAAAATGCATCTGATCCCATTGCACTTCCTTCAGCAAGAGCTCCTGCCTGTTCAATCGCAATCTTCGCCGCACCGACACGGTTCATCTGACCCGCACCAACACCGACTGTCATCTGATTTTTTGTAAGAACGATTGCGTTTGATTTCACATGTTTTACGACTTTCCATGCAAGCTTTAAGTCTTCCCACTCCTGCTCAGTTGGTTCACGCTTTGTTGGGATCGTGATTTTCGCATCATCAAAAGAAAGCGTATCTTCATCCTGAACAAGCAGACCTCCGTGAATCGAAGTGATTTGCTGATCCTGTTTTTCCGCACCTAACACATCTAATGTAAGGAGTCTTAAGTTTTTCTTAGACGTCAAAATCTCTAATGCTTCTTTATCAAAAGAAGGGGCAATGACAATCTCAAGGAAAATTTCATGTAATTTATGAGCTGTTTCTTTATCCACTTCATGATTTAAAGCGATGATTCCGCCGAAAATCGAAGTTGGATCTGCTTCATATGCGCGCGTGAATGCTTCAAAAATCGTTTCGCCTGTTCCGACTCCGCATGGATTCATATGTTTTACGGCCACAGCTGCAGGCTGCTTAAATTCTCTCACGATTTGAAGAGCTGCATCTGCATCTTTAATGTTGTTGTAAGAAAGCTCTTTGCCGTGAACCTGTTGCGCTTCTGCAATCGAAACATTGCTCGCTAATGGCTTTTTGTAAAAAGTAGCTTTTTGGTGAGGGTTTTCGCCGTATCGAAGCGATTGTTTTTTCTCAAACGTATAAGTCACTGTCTCAGGGTCTTCCTCGCCTACAGCATTCGTTAAATATTCTGCGATAAGCGCGTCATAAGAAGCCGTATGGCGGAACACTTTTGCAGCAAGCTTTTGCTTCGTTGCAATCGTAACTTCCTTCTCGCTCTTAATCTGCTCCAGAACTTCAGCGTAGTCAGCAGGATCAACGACAACTGCAACATCCTGATGATTTTTTGCTGCTGAACGAAGCATGGTCGGTCCGCCGATATCGATGTTTTCGATCGCATCATCAAACGTGACGTCCTGCTTTGAAATCGTTTCTTTAAATGGGTAAAGATTTACGACAACTAGATCGATCGGCAAAATGCTGTTTTCTTCAAGCTGTTTCATGTGATCCGGATTGCTGCGGACAGCAAGCAGACCTCCGTGAATATTCGGATGCAGGGTTTTCACTCTGCCGTCCATAATTTCAGGAAATCCAGTTACTTCTGAGATCCCTGTTACTTTGACGCCGTTTTTCTGGAGCAGGCTTTTCGTTCCGCCTGTTGAAATGACTTCGATTCCTTGTTCCACTAGCTCTGTTACAAATGGAATGATGCCATCTTTATTCGAAACACTGACAAGTGCGCGTTTGATTGTCATTCTTTACACCTCTAGCTCTCTTTTTTGGAAAAGGGTATTTAGTACTTGGGGATAGTATGTGTGCTCGAGCTTGTGAATCTTTGCAGATAACGTTTCTAAAGTGTCAGACTCTTCTACTTCAAGCGCTTTTTGAGCAATAATCGGGCCCGTATCCATGCCTGCATCTACAAAGTGAATCGTAATCCCTGTTACTTTCACTCCTGCATCAAAAGCCTGGCCAATCGCATCCTTACCTGGAAACGACGGCAGCAAAGAAGGATGCAGATTGATGATATTTTCAGGAAAAGCAGTGAGCAGGGTATCTCCAATCAGCCTCATATATCCTGCGAGCACTACATAAGAAACGTTATACTGTTTCAATTGATTTAGGATGATGGTTTCAAATGCTTCCTTGTTTTTAAATTCCTTCGGTGAAAACTGGAAGACCGGGATGTTTTCTTTTTCAGCGCGTAAAGCGACTTTTGCTCCCGGTCTGTCGCAAACAAGAAGCGCAATTTCCGCTGCCAGTCTTCCGCTCTTCACTTCATCTATAATAGCCTGAAAATTAGAGCCCGTTCCAGAAGCAAATACCGCTATTTTGATCATGTGAGAGAGCCTCCGCCAAATGTGACGCCCTGGCCATCCTTCACACGTCCGATAATATAAGCCTTCTCTCCATGCTTTTCAATCTCATTGATGACATTGTGCATCTGCTTGTAATCAACCGCTAATACAAATCCGATGCCCATGTTAAAGATGTTAAACATTTCTTCCTGGCTGAGCGCCCCTTTTTCCTGAAGCAAATCAAAGACAGGAGGAATCGGCCATGAGCCGTAATCGATTTCTGCCCCTAATCCTTCAGGGAGCATTCTCGGGATGTTTTCTATAAATCCGCCGCCCGTAATGTGGGCCATGCCATCTACCTTATTCTTTTTCAAAACTTCTAATACCGGCTTCACATAAATCTTAGTCGGACGGAGCAATTCCTCTCCAAGTGTGTGCTGAAGCGGTTCAACTTTCTCTTTTAATGAAAGACCGTGATCTTCAAGCAAAATTTTGCGTACCAATGAGAAGCCGTTGCTGTGCAATCCGCTTGAGGAAAGCCCGATTAATACATGACCTGCACTGATATTCTCACCTGTGACTATCTCTTCTTTTTCAACAGCGCCAACAGCAAAGCCTGCGATATCATATTCGTCCCCGTCATATAAACCAGGCATTTCGGCTGTTTCTCCGCCAACCAAAGCACAGCCTGACTGCTCGCAGCCGTCTGCTACACCTTTGACGATCTGCTCGATCTTAACAGGCTCTGCTTTTCCAAGCGCCAAATAGTCAAGGAAGAATAATGGCTCTGCGCCCTGTGCAAGAATATCATTCACACACATCGCAACTGCATCTATCCCAATCGTATCATGCTGATCCATCATGAATGCAAGCTTAAGCTTTGTGCCTACACCATCTGTACCTGATACGAGGACCGGCTGTTTGTAATTCAGCTCTGAAAGATCGAACATGCCGCCAAATCCGCCGAGGCTACCCATGACGCCTTTTCTCATTGTTTTAGCTACATGTTTTTTCATTCGCGAAACGGCTTCATAGCCTGCTTCTATATCAACGCCTGCCTGCTTGTATGCGTTTGACATCACACATTCCCCCCGCTCTTATTTCGTCAGCACTTCTTCCTTTTCATGAGGCAATTCTGTATCCGGATAAATTTCTGTCGGATATTTCCCTGTAAAACAAGCTAAACACTGTCCGCGGCGCTCTCCTTCATAAGGGCGTCCAATTCCTTCTAGCAGCCCTTCTACACTTAAGAAAGTCAGCGTGTCAGCACCAATAATTTCGCGGATCTCTTCCACTGAATGGCTTGCTGCAATCAACTCTTCTGTTGATGATGTATCAATTCCGTAGAAGCACGGATTGCTGATCGGCGGCGACGTAATGCAGACATGCACTTCCGTTGCTCCCGCATCTCTCAGCATGTTGACGATTCTGCGGCTTGTTGTACCGCGCACGATGGAATCATCAACCATGACAACCCGTTTGCCTTCAACAACGCCTCGTACTGCAGACAGCTTCATTTTTACCCCTTGCTCTCTGAGAGACTGCGAAGGCTGGATAAACGTTCTGCCGACATAACGGTTTTTGATTAATCCAAGTTCATAAGGAATACCTGATACTTCTGCATACCCAATCGCTGCTGAAATACTTGAATCCGGCACACCTGTGACAACATCTGCTTCAAATGGCGCTTCGATTGCCATGCGTTTTCCAAGGTTTTTGCGTGCTGTATGAACATTGATGCCGTCGATATTGCTGTCAGGTCTTGAAAAATAGATATATTCCATGCTGCAGATCGCGCGATTGACGTTCATAGAGAATCGCTCAGAGCGGAGACCTTCATCATTGATGATTATAAGCTCTCCAGGATCAACCTCACGAAGATATTTTGCACCGATAATGTCAAAAGCACATGTTTCAGATGCAACAACATAAGAGTCGCCAAGCATGCCGATTGATAATGGGCGAAGACCGTTCGGATCAAGCGCCACCATCATTTCCGTTTCCGTCATGATTAAAAAGGCATATGCTCCTTTGATCATCGTCAGCGCATTTTTAATTTTATCCTTCATTGAGAAGTATCCGCTTCTCTTAATTAAGTGAGCAAGTACCTCTGTATCTGAAGTTGACTGAAAAATACTTCCCTGATTTTCAAGCTGATGCTTCAGGCCGTTTGCATTCACTAAGTTACCATTATGAGCAAGAGCCAGACCGCCGCTTTCAGAACGGAAAAGAAGAGGCTGAACATTTTCAAATCCGCCTCCCCCAGCCGTCGCATAACGAACGTGGCCGATGGCTCCTTTTCCTTTAATATCATTCAGACGGCCGCCGCTGAACACTTCTGTGATCAGGCCCTGCCCTTTTACACAAGTCAGCTTCTTCCCGTCCGTTGAAACAATTCCTGCACCCTCTTGACCGCGGTGCTGAAGACTATGCAAGCCGTAATATGTGATTTGCGGTGCCTCAGAGTGTCCCCAAATCCCGAACACTCCGCACTCTTCGTTTAATCCTCTGATTTCAGCAAGCATGGAATCGCTCCTCTCCAAGCTGTTTCAAGCGCGCTTACCTTCGATTGAATTAAGATTTCGCCTGTTTCATTTTTCACAGTGAATGCTGCATCTTCTGTTACACTTCCGATTAACGCAGCATCTGTCATTTCTTCAAACGCTGTCTGGTGTTCAGGCTTTACTGTCACGATAAAACGGGACTGTGTTTCACTGAACAGTGCGGCAACTGCTTCGCCATTTACTGTGATGCTTGCACCAAGTCCGTTCGTACCGAATGTGCTTTCTGCAGCTGCTACTGCCAAACCGCCTTCAGCTACATCATGTGCAGATGCAACTAATCCTGCACGGATCGCTGCTGATACCTGCGCCTGGCGCTCTGCTTCTACTCCAAGATCCATCTCAGGTGCTTTGCCGAAAATCTTGCCGTGAACCATTTTTTGCAGCTCACTGCCGCCAAATTCATTTTTCGTTTCGCCGATCAAGTAGATCAGGTCGCCTGCTGCTTTGAAGGATTGTGTTGTGATGTATTTTGTATCTTCAATTAAACCAACCATCCCAATTACAGGTGTCGGATAAACAGCTGTTCCGTTTGTTTCATTATAAAGCGATACGTTTCCGCCAATAACCGGTGAATTCAGCACACGGCACGCTTCACTCATGCCATCGGCTGCTTTTTCGATTTGCCAGAAAATCTCAGGCTTCTCAGGACTTCCAAAGTTCAGGCAGTCTGTCACAGCAAGCGGTCTTCCGCCTGAGCAGACGATATTGCGTGCTGCCTCTGCAACGGCAATCATTCCGCCAACCTCAGGATCGAGGTAAAGATATCTTGAGTTGCAGTCTGTTGTCATCGCAAGTGCTTTATTTGTATCGCGAATACGGAGAACAGCTGCATCAGAGCCAGGTGCTACAACCGTATTTGTGCGGACCATGTAGTCATATTGATCATATACCCATTCTTTGCTTGCAATTGTGGGCTGTTTTAAAAGGTTCACTAGAGTTTCCTTTAAGTCACCCACTTTAGGCGTGCTTGCTTCCATCTCTTGAAACTCTTTATAATAAGCCGGCTCTGCAGATGGCTTGTGATAGACCGGTGCTTCTTCTGCAAGTGCATCAACCGGAATTTCTACAACTACCTCGCCTTTATGGAGAAGGCGGAGCATTTTATCATCTGTTACAACCCCGATTGCTTTTGCTTCAAGCTCATATTTGTCAAAAATGTCGGTGATTTCTTTTTCACGGCCTCGTTCAACGACTAATACCATGCGCTCCTGTGATTCAGAGAGCATCATTTCATAAGGTGTCATTCCTGCTTCACGCTGCGGTACTAAATCTAAATTCATTTCGATGCCTGAACCTGCTTTGCTCGCCATTTCAGCAGTCGAGCTTGTAAGTCCCGCTGCTCCCATGTCCTGAATGCCAACAAGAGCATCGCATTTTATAACCTCTAGACAAGCTTCAAGCAAAAGCTTTTCCATGAACGGATCGCCTACTTGTACAGCAGGGCGTTTTTCATCTGATGCATCTGTCAGTTCCTCAGATGCAAATGTAGCGCCGTGAATACCGTCGCGGCCTGTTTTAGCGCCAACATACATCACGGTATTGCCAATTCCTTTCGCCACACCTTTTTTGATGTCTTCATGGTTGATTAATCCGACACACATCGCATTTACTAGCGGATTTCCATCGTAAGAAGGATCAAACTGTATCTCTCCTCCGACTGTCGGAATACCGATGCAGTTTCCGTAGCCGGCAATGCCTGCAACAACTTCTTCAAACAAATAACGGACACGTGGAGATGTTAATTCCCCGAAGCGCAAAGAGTTTAATAGAGCGATAGGTCGCGCGCCCATTGAAAAGACATCACGGATGATTCCGCCTACGCCTGTTGCTGCACCTTGATAAGGTTCAATCGCAGAAGGGTGATTGTGGCTTTCGATTTTAAACACAACTGCCTGGTCGTCTCCGATATCTACAATCCCAGCACCTTCACCAGGTCCTTGAAGAACATGCTCGCCTGCAGTCGGGAACTTCTTTAAAACAGGCTTCGAATTTTTATAACTGCAGTGCTCTGACCACATGACAGAGAAAATACCGAGCTCTGTATAATTCGGCAGGCGTCCCATAATCTTTTCAATCATTGAAAACTCATCATCACTAACGCCCATTTGACGGTAGATTTTCTCTTCTTTAATCATTTGCTGTGTTGGTTCAAGCAGTAGTGACATGAGATTCCCTCCAGTTTTTCACGATCGATTTAAATAGGTTCAGTCCATCCGCGCTTCCAAGCAGTGAATCAACTGCACGTTCAGGATGAGGCATCATTCCAAGAACATTTCCGCGCTCATTTACGATTCCTGCGATATCTTCCAAACTTCCATTTGGATTGTTTTCATATGTGAAGACAATTTGATTGTTTTCTCTTAATCTTTCTAAGGTCAGCTCATCACAATAGTAGTTTCCTTCACCATGCGCGATCGGAACAGAGATGACCTTCTCTTTTTCATAGGCAGAAGTGAACATCGTTTTCTCATTTTGAACGATAAGGTTTGTCGGGCGGCACATGAATTTCAAGTTTTCATTGCGCTTCATCGCACCCGGCAATAAGCCTGCTTCAAGTAAAATCTGAAACCCGTTGCATACACCAAGAACCGGCTTGCCTTCTTCTGCAGCTTTAACAACTTCCTTCATGACATTTGCAAAACGCGCGATGGCGCCAGAGCGAAGATAGTCTCCGTATGAAAATCCCCCCGGAAGAAGAATGCCATCAAAACGGCTTAGATCTGTTTCATCATGCCAAATGTACTCTGCTTCTTCCCCAAGCTCATCCTTGATAGCGTGGAACATATCGATATCACAGTTTGATCCCGGAAAAACGATGACGGCGAATTTCACTGTGCGACAACCTCCTCCACCTCATAGCGGTAATCTTCGATGACTGTGTTTGCAAGCAGCTTTTCGCACATTTCACGAACAGTCGCGTCCAAGTCACGCTCAGTCTTTTCAATCGTAAGCTCCATGTACTTTCCAATCCTAACATCGTTAACCTCTTTGTAGTTCATGCTGTGCAATGCGTGCTGTACCGCGCTTCCCTGTGGATCAAGAACGCTTTCTCTGAGTGTAACGAATACCTTTACTTTGTACATGCTGTTTCTCCTCCTAAACGATTTAAAATTTCTGAGTATGCATCTGTTAAGCTGCCGATATCACGGCGGAAAACATCTTTATCAAACTTTTCATTCGTTTTTTCGTCCCATAACCGGCACGTATCAGGCGAAATCTCATCTGCTAAAAGCAGTGTGCCATCCTTTGTTAAACCAAATTCCAATTTAAAGTCGACCAAGCGGATGCCGCAGTTTTTGAAGTGGCTGATCAAGACTTGATTCACTTTTAACGCTGCTTCCTTCAGCTGATGTACTTGCTCTTTCGTTGCAGCCTCAAGGAGTTCAATGTGATCTTCAGTAATCAGAGGATCACCTAAATCATCATTTTTATAATAGAATTCTACAATTGGAGTTTTAAGCGGTGTTCCTTCCTCTATTCCAAGTCGCTTTGAAAGGCTTCCTGCCATGATGTTCCGGACAACGACCTCAAGCGGCACAATCGAAACCTCTCTTACAAGCTGCTCCGTTTGGGAAAGTCTTTTAATAAAATGACTCTCAATGCCATTCTCGGCAAGCTTTTCAAACAGCAGCGTCGAGATTTCATTATTTAAACGGCCTTTCCCTTCGATTTCGGCTTTCTTCTCACCATTAAACGCTGTTGCAGAGTTTTTATATGAAACTAGCAAAACAGCATCTTCATTTGTGCGGTAAATTTGCTTCGCCTTGCCTTCATAAAGCAGGTTCAACTTTTGAATAGTCATGAAAATCCTCCTAGTAACGACAGAATATTGGGAACATAAGAAGTGCGGAAGCGCCTGTTTAGCTCCGGCAGACAGATAAGGATCCGCCAGTAAAGGCGCTTTTTGCCTTTACTGGCGAAGCCGTTCTGGCCGAGGAGTTGGGCTTGAGCCGGACATCAAGGTACAAGCTCCTGCTTCGCTTCTTTAAACAAAGAGGCAAATAAAATATTTACCTCTTTGTTTTTTAAGATTCCGCTTAAAGACCTAAGCGTTCAAATATTGTATCTACACCTTTTAAGTGGTAGTTGTAATCAAAGCAGTCTTCAATGAGTTCACTTGATAGACGGTCTGTGATCGTTCCATCCGCTTCTACAAGGCTGCGGAATGGCACTTGTTTTTCCCATGCTTCCATTGCTTTTGGCTGCACGATATCGTAAGCCTGCTCGCGTGTCATACCTGAATCAATCAGAGCAAGAAGGACGCGCTGTGAATAAATAAGACCAAGAGTGCGGTCCATGTTGCGCTTCATATTTTCAGGGAAAACAGTCAAGTTCTTCACGATGTTGCCGAAGCGGTTCAGCATGTAGTTCAAAGCAATGGTTGCATCCGGCAGAATAATACGCTCTGCAGATGAGTGTGAGATGTCACGCTCATGCCATAGCGGCACATTTTCGTAAGCTGTCATCATGTAGCCGCGGATGACCCTTGCAAGACCTGTCATGTTTTCAGAACCGATCGGGTTGCGTTTGTGAGGCATAGCAGAAGATCCTTTTTGACCTTTTGCGAAGAATTCCTCAACCTCGCGTGTTTCACTCTTTTGAAGACCGCGAACCTCTGTTGCGAATTTTTCAATTGACGTTGCGATTAATGCAAGTGTGCTCATATAATCTGCGTGACGGTCGCGCTGCAAGGTCTGTGTAGAGATTGGAGCTGCCTGCAAGCCTAACTTTTCACACACATATGCTTCAACAAAAGGATCGATGTTTGCATATGTGCCAACTGCGCCGGACATTTTTCCAAATTCAATGCCTTCTGCTGAACGCTTGAAGCGCTCTAAGTTGCGTTTCATTTCTTCGTACCATAATCCAAGCTTAAGTCCAAACGTCGTAGGCTCAGCGTGTACACCATGTGTACGGCCCATCATAACGGTGTATTTGTGTTCAATCGCCTTGTTTTTTAAGATTTCAACAAAGTTTTCGATGTCTTTTAAAAGAATATCGTTAGCCTGCTTCAAAAGATAAGAAAGGGCTGTGTCAACTACATCCGTTGAAGTTAAGCCGTAATGCACCCATTTTCTTTCTTCTCCAAGCGTTTCAGAAACAGCTCTAGTAAAAGCAACAACGTCGTGGCGTGTTTCTTCTTCGATTTCCTTGATGCGGTTAATATCAAATGACGCATTTTGGCGAAGCAGCTTTACGTCTTCCTTTGGGATATGCCCAAGCTCAGCCCATGCTTCACATGCAAGAATTTCAACCTCAAGCCAAGCTTTAAAACGGTTTTCTTCCGTCCAAATAGCACCCATTTCAGGTCTTGTGTAGCGTTCAATCATCGATAAATCCTCCGTTCTATTGTTGATCCCATAGTTTGTTGATCTGTGTTTCTGTCTGTTCGATTGCTTCTGTTAAAAAAGTGACGTGCCCCATTTTCCGTTTGTGCTTCGCCTCTTTTTTACCGTACAAGTATATCTTACCTTCGCGGAATAACGAAAGATTATTTAAAACAAGCGGCATGTGTTCGCCTAAAACGTTGACCATCAGTCCAGGATGCAGCAGCGCCGGCTTCCCGAGCGGCAGATTGCATACAGCTCTGATGTGCTGCTCAAATTGATCCGTCTCGCAAAGATCAATCGTGTAATGACCGGAATTGTGCGGTCTTGGAGCAAGTTCATTTATAAATACTTCTCCATCTTTCGTCACAAACATTTCAACGGAAAGGGTACCGACCAGGCTAAACGCTTTTGCAAGCTTATCTGCCTGTTTTCTTGCTTCTTCGGCAACCTCTTCCTGTATCCTTGCAGGCACGATGCTTTGATGAAGAATATTGTTTACATGAATGTTTTCTGCAATAGGGAAGGAGCTGATCTCTCCATCAGAGTTTCTGGCAGCAATCACCGAGATCTCTTTTTCAAAAGACACCCATTTTTCCAGAATACATGTACCGCTTTTTAATAGGTCTCGGGCTGCAGGTATATCACTTTCCAGCCTGATCACAGCCTGCCCTTTACCATCGTAGCCACCTCTGCATGTTTTCAAAACACATGGATACTGAAGTTCGCTTACAGCAGAGGAAAGTTCTTCTTCCGTTTTGACAATCCGGTAGTCCGCAACCTTGCAGCCCGCGTCTGTAATCGCTTTTTTCTCTGTCTCGCGATCTTGAGTTAAAGAGAGAAGAACAGAACCTTGAGGAAGGCAGGCATTCTCTTCAATCCACTTCAAAGCCTCGTAATCTATGTTTTCAAACTCGTAGGTTATCACATCACTAAGTTCAGCAAGCTTCTTTATCGCTGATAAATCATTATAGGAAGCGGTAATTTCATAGTCTGCTAGCTGACCGCATGGTGAGTTCGGTGCAGGATCTAAAACCGCCACATCATATCCCATGCTTTTCGCAGCCACCGTCATCATTCGGCCAAGCTGACCGCCGCCGATAATTCCAATCGTGGAACCTGGCAATATTGTTTTGTTAGACAAGCTCATCACTGCTTTCCAGCACATTTTTTCTCGTTTGTTCACGTCTTGTTTCCAGTGCTTCTGCGATCTCTTGGTTTGTAATCGATAAAATTTGTGCAGCAAGCAGCCCTGCGTTTACCGCACCAGCTTTTCCGATCGCAACCGTTGCAACCGGAACGCCTCCAGGCATTTGAACAATCGACAACAGGGAGTCCATGCCATTCAGCGCTTTTGACTGAACAGGCACTCCGATAACAGGGAGCGTTGTCTTCGCTGCTACCATGCCAGGCAAATGCGCTGCACCCCCGGCCCCTGCAATAATAACCTTTAGTCCTCTATTTCTAGCATCTTCTGCGTATTCAAACATATAATCAGGTGTACGATGCGCCGAAACGACTTTTTTCTCGTAAGGCACCTGCAGCTCATCTAAAATATCGCACGCATGCTTCATTGTTTCCCAGTCAGACGTGCTTCCCATAATAATCCCAACTGCTGCTTCCATTCGATATCCCACCTTTTTTATCCATAAAAAAAGCCCAGCATGCATCGCTTCTCTATAAGAGAAAGCAATACAAACCGGGCATCAGAACATGATAAAATCAAGCCGTTCCATGACAGGCTGAAATTACTTTCCCTCATAGTCCAATAATTTACGGTTATCGGGTAGAAACTTTCGGGCCATATTCCCGACTTTATATGAGGTAAAATACATTCGTTTTTATATCCATGTTTATCATAACAGCACACTTAAGGACTTGTCAACGCAAAATCGAACAATTATCCCTATCACAATAAAAACGTTCGTATTTAGATCAATTTCCCTTCAAAAACAATCTTTTTACCATAAGGTACCACTTCAATTACACCATTTATCTTCTCTTCTTTAAAGATGGGTTCTTCCATTCTTCTTACAGGCATATAACCCTCTTTTTGCATACGGGAAAGACAGCTGTCAATGGTCTCGCCCTCCAGCACCTCAAACTTTCGCTTTTTAGGTTTATCTGTCATACTTCAATCTTGCTCCTTCTTACAGCCTTCACCCAGAAACCGCCGTGTATGGTTTTCGGTTCAAAAGCAATAATAAACGCCTTCGGATCAAGCTCCTTAATAGCTGCATACAAATTTAATTCATATTTGCGCGGCGTGAGAATCTGCATCGCCAAACGGTCTCCCTCGCGCCCATTTGCCATCCAGTCTGTCACACCATATCCGCGATCTCTTAAAATCGCAGGCAAATCTCTCTCACTTTCAGTAGAAATCACATTAACCGTAATATACCCAAGAGCAAGCTTCTCTTCAATTTTCATCCCGACAATAACACCAATCCCATACCCAATAGCATAGGCAATTAAGTTCTGAATCTCATTTAAATTATCCAGCACCAGCCCAAGGCCAATGACATATATAACAACCTCAATCGTACTGATAAAAGCCGCTAGATACCGCTGACCCTTTAACGTCAAAATCATGCGTATCGTAAAAAATGATACGTAAACAATATTGATGAGCAAGATGATTAACACCATCGTTACACTATTTGAAAGCAATCGACTTCCTCCTAACCTTGTTATACCTCTTAATGAAGGTAACAGGTCATATCTTACTAAAGTTTATGCAAAGACACAATGCCTTTTATATTGTGATTTCTTAACTATTTTTCTCATTAATCTATTATGGAATGCAGCCGGAAAGTGCTATTTTTTTGCTGATGTGCGGAAAATCTGAAATTCTGTGTAATGGTCTTTTTTAGGGGAGGGACATTTCTTTCGAAGTTTTGACTGGAGAATGGGGGTTCCGGCTCGTTACAGTGCTTCAGCGGATATAAATGCCTGTTTTGCAAAGTAAGATCGTGGAGGGACGCCGTGCTTGGAGTTGAGCGCTTTTCTACATCTCACAGGATTAAGAACCTGTTATAAGAGCAGCTTTTTCAATTCATGCTCGCTCAAGCAACATTTTTGCTCGCTCAGCGTTATTTTGTGCTTGGCCAGTCAATTACATCCAATCAATGGCAATCTTTCTAAATAGCAAAACCTGCTTCCAACCGCCATCCCTCTAACTGTCCTTTGCCATTTTATCTTTTACATACAAAAAAAGAACAGCATCTCTGCTGTTCTTTTTTTATGCGTGCCTGGCAACGTCCTACTCTCACAGGGGGAAACCCCCAACTACCATCGGCGCTAAAGAGCTTAACTTCCGTGTTCGGCATGGGAACGGGTGTGACCTCTTTGCCATCATCACCAGACAATATGCAATTGATTAGAAAGAATGTTATTCTTTCAAAACTAAATAACGTTTGATAACAAGATTCACTTAGGTTTTACACTTTATTAGACTGTGGTTAAGTCCTCGAACGATTAGTATCTGTCAGCTCCACACGTCACCGCGCTTCCACCTCAGACCTATCAACCTGATCATCTTTCAGGGTTCTTACTCACTAATGTGATGGGAAATCTCATCTTGAGGGGGGCTTCATGCTTAGATGCTTTCAGCACTTATCCCTTCCGCACATAGCTACCCAGCGATGCCTTTGGCAAGACAACTGGTACACCAGCGGTGCGTCCATCCCGGTCCTCTCGTACTAAGGACAGCTCCTCTCAAATTTCCTGCGCCCACGACGGATAGGGACCGAACTGTCTCACGACGTTCTGAACCCAGCTCGCGTACCGCTTTAATGGGCGAACAGCCCAACCCTTGGGACCGACTACAGCCCCAGGATGCGATGAGCCGACATCGAGGTGCCAAACCTCCCCGTCGATGTGGACTCTTGGGGGAGATAAGCCTGTTATCCCCGGGGTAGCTTTTATCCGTTGAGCGATGGCCCTTCCATGCGGAACCACCGGATCACTAAGCCCGACTTTCGTCCCTGCTCGACTTGTAGGTCTCGCAGTCAAGCTCCCTTGTGCCTTTACACTCTGCGAATGATTTCCAACCATTCTGAGGGAACCTTTGGGCGCCTCCGTTACATTTTAGGAGGCGACCGCCCCAGTCAAACTGCCCACCTGACACTGTCTCCCAGCCCGATCAGGGCTGTGGGTTAGAATTTCAATACAGCAAGGGTAGTATCCCACCAATGCCTCCACCGAAGCTAGCGCTCCGGCTTCCAAGGCTCCTACCTATCCTGTACAAGCTGTACCAAAATTCAATATCAGGCTACAGTAAAGCTCCACGGGGTCTTTCCGTCCTGTCGCGGGTAACCTGCATCTTCACAGGTACTATAATTTCACCGAGTCTCTCGTTGAGACAGTGCCCAGATCGTTACGCCTTTCGTGCGGGTCGGAACTTACCCGACAAGGAATTTCGCTACCTTAGGACCGTTATAGTTACGGCCGCCGTTTACTGGGGCTTCAATTCAAAGCTTCGCTTGCGCTAACCTCTCCTCTTAACCTTCCAGCACCGGGCAGGCGTCAGCCCCTATACTTCGCCTTGCGGCTTCGCAGAGACCTGTGTTTTGCTAAACAGTCGCCTGGGCCTATTCACTGCGGCTTTTCAGGGCTATGAACCCTAAAAAGCACCCCTTCTCCCGAAGTTACGGGGTCATTTTGCCGAGTTCCTTAACGAGAGTTCTCTCGCTCACCTTAGGATTCTCTCCTCGCCTACCTGTGTCGGTTTGCGGTACGGGCACCTCTCACCTCGCTAGAGGCTTTTCTTGGCAGTGTGGAATCAGGAACTTCGGTACTAAATTTCCCTCGCCATCACAGCTCAGCCTTATATGAGAAGCGGATTTGCCTACTTCTCAGCCTAACTGCTTGGACGCGCATATCCAACAGCGCGCTTGCCCTATCCTCCTGCGTCCCCCCATTGCTCAAATGGTGAGGAGGTGGTACAGGAATATCAACCTGTTGTCCATCGCCTACGCCTTTCGGCCTCGGCTTAGGTCCCGACTAACCCTGAGCGGACGAGCCTTCCTCAGGAAACCTTAGGCATTCGGTGGAGGGGATTCTCACCCCTCTTTCGCTACTCATACCGGCATTCTCACTTCTAAGCGCTCCACCAGTCCTTACGGTCTAGCTTCAACGCCCTTAGAACGCTCTCCTACCACTGTTCGTAAGAACAGTCCACAGCTTCGGTGATACGTTTAGCCCCGGTACATTTTCGGCGCAGAGTCACTCGACCAGTGAGCTATTACGCACTCTTTAAATGGTGGCTGCTTCTAAGCCAACATCCTGGTTGTCTAAGCAACTCCACATCCTTTTCCACTTAACGTATACTTTGGGACCTTAGCTGGTGGTCTGGGCTGTTTCCCTCTTGACTACGGATCTTATCACTCGCAGTCTGACTCCCAAGGAGCAAGTCTTTGGCATTCGGAGTTTGACTGAATTCGGTAACCCGATGAGGGCCCCTAGTCCAATCAGTGCTCTACCTCCAAGACTCTCATACTTGAGGCTAGCCCTAAAGCTATTTCGGAGAGAACCAGCTATCTCCAGGTTCGATTGGAATTTCTCCGCTACCCACACCTCATCCCCGCACTTTTCAACGTGCGTGGGTTCGGGCCTCCATTCAGTGTTACCTGAACTTCACCCTGGACATGGGTAGATCACCTGGTTTCGGGTCTACGACCACGTACTAAAACGCCCTATTCAGACTCGCTTTCGCTGCGGCTCCGTCTCATCAACTTAACCTTGCACGGGATCGTAACTCGCCGGTTCATTCTACAAAAGGCACGCCATTACCCATTAACGGGCTCTGACTACTTGTAAGCACACGGTTTCAGGATCTTTTCACTCCCCTTCCGGGGTGCTTTTCACCTTTCCCTCACGGTACTGGTTCACTATCGGTCACTAGGGAGTATTTAGCCTTGGGAGATGGTCCTCCCTGCTTCCGACGGGATTTCTCGTGTCCCGCCGTACTCAGGATCCACTCTGGAGGGAACGAAGTTTCGACTACAGGGTTATTACCTTCTCTGACGGACCTTTCCAGGTCGCTTCATCTACCCCGTTCCTTTGTAACTCCGTATAGAGTGTCCTACAACCCCAAGAGGCAAGCCTCTTGGTTTGGGCTAATTCCGTTTCGCTCGCCGCTACTTGGGAAATCGCGTTTGCTTTCTCTTCCTCCGGGTACTTAGATGTTTCAGTTCCCCGGGTCTGCCTTCATTATCCTATGTATTCAGATAAAGATACTGTTCCATTACGAACAGTGGGTTTCCCCATTCGGAAATCTCTGGATCAAAGCTTACTTACAGCTCCCCAAAGCATATCGGTGTTAGTCCCGTCCTTCATCGGCTCCTAGTGCCAAGGCATCCACCGTGCGCCCTTCATAACTTAACCTAAATGGTCAATCGCATCATAAGATACGTTTCGCATTTCGTTGTTTGTTTAGACATAAATGTCTAGAAAATCACTAATTATGGTAAGCGTAAATCTCAGTGAATTACTTGTTATCAATTACGTTATCTAGTTTTCAAAGAACAACTGACAAATCAGATGATTTGTCTTCTATCATAGAGAGAATGATCTCTCAAAACTAAACAAAAACCAAAAGCGTCCTCATATATCCTTAGAAAGGAGGTGATCCAGCCGCACCTTCCGATACGGCTACCTTGTTACGACTTCACCCCAATCATCTACCCCACCTTAGGCGGCTGGCTCCTTGCGGTTACCCCACCGACTTCGGGTGTTGCAAACTCTCGTGGTGTGACGGGCGGTGTGTACAAGGCCCGGGAACGTATTCACCGCGGCATGCTGATCCGCGATTACTAGCGATTCCAGCTTCATGCAGGCGAGTTGCAGCCTGCAATCCGAACTGAGAATGGTTTTATGGGATTGGCTAAACCTCGCGGTCTCGCAGCCCTTTGTACCATCCATTGTAGCACGTGTGTAGCCCAGGTCATAAGGGGCATGATGATTTGACGTCATCCCCACCTTCCTCCGGTTTGTCACCGGCAGTCACCTTAGAGTGCCCAACTGAATGCTGGCAACTAAGATCAAGGGTTGCGCTCGTTGCGGGACTTAACCCAACATCTCACGACACGAGCTGACGACAACCATGCACCACCTGTCACTTTGTCCCCCGAAGGGGAACCTTCTATCTCTAGAAGTGGCAAAGGATGTCAAGACCTGGTAAGGTTCTTCGCGTTGCTTCGAATTAAACCACATGCTCCACCGCTTGTGCGGGCCCCGTCAATTCCTTTGAGTTTCAGTCTTGCGACCGTACTCCCCAGGCGGAGTGCTTAATGCGTTAGCTGCAGCACTAAAGGGCGGAAACCCTCTAACACTTAGCACTCATCGTTTACGGCGTGGACTACCAGGGTATCTAATCCTGTTCGCTCCCCACGCTTTCGCGCCTCAGCGTCAGTTACAGACCAGAGAGTCGCCTTCGCCACTGGTGTTCCTCCACATCTCTACGCATTTCACCGCTACACGTGGAATTCCACTCTCCTCTTCTGCACTCAAGTTTCCCAGTTTCCAATGACCCTCCCCGGTTGAGCCGGGGGCTTTCACATCAGACTTAAGAAACCGCCTGCGCGCGCTTTACGCCCAATAATTCCGGACAACGCTTGCCACCTACGTATTACCGCGGCTGCTGGCACGTAGTTAGCCGTGGCTTTCTGGTTAGGTACCGTCAAGGTGCGAGCAGTTACTCTCGCACTTGTTCTTCCCTAACAACAGAGTTTTACGATCCGAAAACCTTCATCACTCACGCGGCGTTGCTCCGTCAGACTTTCGTCCATTGCGGAAGATTCCCTACTGCTGCCTCCCGTAGGAGTCTGGGCCGTGTCTCAGTCCCAGTGTGGCCGATCACCCTCTCAGGTCGGCTACGCATCGTTGCCTTGGTGAGCCATTACCTCACCAACTAGCTAATGCGCCGCGGGCCCATCTGTAAGTGACAGCCGAAACCGTCTTTCCAACTTGAACCATGCGGTTCAAGATACTATCCGGTATTAGCTCCGGTTTCCCGGAGTTATCCCAGTCTTACAGGCAGGTTGCCCACGTGTTACTCACCCGTCCGCCGCTAACCTCCGAAGAGGTTCGCTCGACTTGCATGTATTAGGCACGCCGCCAGCGTTCGTCCTGAGCCAGGATCAAACTCTCCGAAGAAAATTTGTGACTCAATTTGTTGCTGACTTCAAAATTTAAAACGTTTGGTACGCTTTTGGTTTTGTTTAGTTTTCAAAGATCATTTGCTTCAAGTGTAACTTTCTAATCATAATATACTAGATTAATAAAGTCAACAACTTTTTTTAAAAAAATAATAGCTTAGCGGAATGAACCGCAGATCACTTACAGCAAAAGCTGCTCGCCATCATTTGCTACAGCCTGGCAACGTCCTACTCTCACAGGGGGAAACCCCCAACTACCATCGGCGCTAAAGAGCTTAACTTCCGTGTTCGGCATGGGAACGGGTGTGACCTCTTTGCCATCATCACCAGACAATATGCAATTGATTAGAAAGAATGTTATTCTTTCAAAACTAGATAACGTTTGATAACAAGATTCACTTACATTTACACATATTAGACTGTGGTTAAGTCCTCGAACGATTAGTATCTGTCAGCTTCACACGTCACCGCGCTTCCACCTCAGACCTATCAACCTGATCATCTTTCAGGGTTCTTACTCACTAATGTGATGGGAAATCTCATCTTGAGGGGGGCTTCATGCTTAGATGCTTTCAGCACTTATCCCTTCCGCACATAGCTACCCAGCGATGCCTTTGGCAAGACAACTGGTACACCAGCGGTGCGTCCATCCCGGTCCTCTCGTACTAAGGACAGCTCCTCTCAAATTTCCTGCGCCCACGACGGATAGGGACCGAACTGTCTCACGACGTTCTGAACCCAGCTCGCGTACCGCTTTAATGGGCGAACAGCCCAACCCTTGGGACCGACTACAGCCCCAGGATGCGATGAGCCGACATCGAGGTGCCAAACCTCCCCGTCGATGTGGACTCTTGGGGGAGATAAGCCTGTTATCCCCGGGGTAGCTTTTATCCGTTGAGCGATGGCCCTTCCATGCGGAACCACCGGATCACTAAGCCCGACTTTCGTCCCTGCTCGACTTGTAGGTCTCGCAGTCAAGCTCCCTTGTGCCTTTACACTCTGCGAATGATTTCCAACCATTCTGAGGGAACCTTTGGGCGCCTCCGTTACATTTTAGGAGGCGACCGCCCCAGTCAAACTGCCCACCTGACACTGTCTCCCAGCCCGATCAGGGCTGTGGGTTAGAATTTCAATACAGCAAGGGTAGTATCCCACCAATGCCTCCACCGAAGCTGGCGCTCCGGCTTCCAAGGCTCCTACCTATCCTGTACAAGCTGTACCAAAATTCAATATCAGGCTACAGTAAAGCTCCACGGGGTCTTTCCGTCCTGTCGCGGGTAACCTGCATCTTCACAGGTACTATAATTTCACCGAGTCTCTCGTTGAGACAGTGCCCAGATCGTTACGCCTTTCGTGCGGGTCGGAACTTACCCGACAAGGAATTTCGCTACCTTAGGACCGTTATAGTTACGGCCGCCGTTTACTGGGGCTTCAATTCAAAGCTTCGCTTGCGCTAACCTCTCCTCTTAACCTTCCAGCACCGGGCAGGCGTCAGCCCCTATACTTCGCCTTGCGGCTTCGCAGAGACCTGTGTTTTTGCTAAACAGTCGCCTGGGCCTATTCACTGCGGCTTTTCAGGGCTATGAACCCTAAAAAGCACCCCTTCTCCCGAAGTTACGGGGTCATTTTGCCGAGTTCCTTAACGAGAGTTCTCTCGCTCACCTTAGGATTCTCTCCTCGCCTACCTGTGTCGGTTTGCGGTACGGGCACCTCTCACCTCGCTAGAGGCTTTTCTTGGCAGTGTGGAATCAGGAACTTCGGTACTAAATTTCCCTCGCCATCACAGCTCAGCCTTATATGAGAAGCGGATTTGCCTACTTCTCAGCCTAACTGCTTGGACGCGCATATCCAACAGCGCGCTTGCCCTATCCTCCTGCGTCCCCCCATTGCTCAAATGGTGAGGAGGTGGTACAGGAATATCAACCTGTTGTCCATCGCCTACGCCTTTCGGCCTCGGCTTAGGTCCCGACTAACCCTGAGCGGACGAGCCTTCCTCAGGAAACCTTAGGCATTCGGTGGAGGGGATTCTCACCCCTCTTTCGCTACTCATACCGGCATTCTCACTTCTAAGCGCTCCACCAGTCCTTACGGTCTAGCTTCAACGCCCTTAGAACGCTCTCCTACCACTGTTCGTAAGAACAGTCCACAGCTTCGGTGATACGTTTAGCCCCGGTACATTTTCGGCGCAGAGTCACTCGACCAGTGAGCTATTACGCACTCTTTAAATGGTGGCTGCTTCTAAGCCAACATCCTGGTTGTCTAAGCAACTCCACATCCTTTTCCACTTAACGTATACTTTGGGACCTTAGCTGGTGGTCTGGGCTGTTTCCCTCTTGACTACGGATCTTATCACTCGCAGTCTGACTCCCAAGGAGCAAGTCTTTGGCATTCGGAGTTTGACTGAATTCGGTAACCCGATGAGGGCCCCTAGTCCAATCAGTGCTCTACCTCCAAGACTCTCATACTTGAGGCTAGCCCTAAAGCTATTTCGGAGAGAACCAGCTATCTCCAGGTTCGATTGGAATTTCTCCGCTACCCACACCTCATCCCCGCACTTTTCAACGTGCGTGGGTTCGGGCCTCCATTCAGTGTTACCTGAACTTCACCCTGGACATGGGTAGATCACCTGGTTTCGGGTCTACGACCACGTACTAAAACGCCCTATTCAGACTCGCTTTCGCTGCGGCTCCGTCTCATCAACTTAACCTTGCACGGGATCGTAACTCGCCGGTTCATTCTACAAAGGCACGCCATCACCCATTAACGGGCTCTGACTACTTGTAAGCACACGGTTTCAGGATCTTTTCACTCCCCTTCCGGGGTGCTTTTCACCTTTCCCTCACGGTACTGGTTCACTATCGGTCACTAGGGAGTATTTAGCCTTGGGAGATGGTCCTCCCTGCTTCCGACGGGATTTCTCGTGTCCCGCCGTACTCAGGATCCACTCTGGAGGGAACGAAGTTTCGACTACAGGGTTATTACCTTCTCTGACGGACCTTTCCAGGTCGCTTCATCTACCCCGTTCCTTTGTAACTCCGTATAGAGTGTCCTACAACCCCAAGAGGCAAGCCTCTTGGTTTGGGCTAATTCCGTTTCGCTCGCCGCTACTTGGGAAATCGCGTTTGCTTTCTCTTCCTCCGGGTACTTAGATGTTTCAGTTCCCCGGGTCTGCCTTCATTATCCTATGTATTCAGATAAAGATACTGTTCCATTACGAACAGTGGGTTTCCCCATTCGGAAATCTCTGGATCAAAGCTTACTTACAGCTCCCCAAAGCATATCGGTGTTAGTCCCGTCCTTCATCGGCTCCTAGTGCCAAGGCATCCACCGTGCGCCCTTCATAACTTAACCTAAATGGTCAACCGCATCATAAGATGCGTTTCGCATTTCGTTGTTTGTTTAGACATAAATGTCTAGAAAATCACTAATTATGGTAAGCGTAAATCTCAGTGAATTACTTGTTATCAATTACGTTATCTAGTTTTCAAAGAACAACCGACAAATCAGATGATTTGTCTTCTATCATAGAGAGAATGATCTCTCAAAACTAAACAAAAACCAAAAGCGTCCTCATATATCCTTAGAAAGGAGGTGATCCAGCCGCACCTTCCGATACGGCTACCTTGTTACGACTTCACCCCAATCATCTACCCCACCTTAGGCGGCTGGCTCCTTGCGGTTACCCCACCGACTTCGGGTGTTGCAAACTCTCGTGGTGTGACGGGCGGTGTGTACAAGGCCCGGGAACGTATTCACCGCGGCATGCTGATCCGCGATTACTAGCGATTCCAGCTTCATGCAGGCGAGTTGCAGCCTGCAATCCGAACTGAGAATGGTTTTATGGGATTGGCTAAACCTCGCGGTCTCGCAGCCCTTTGTACCATCCATTGTAGCACGTGTGTAGCCCAGGTCATAAGGGGCATGATGATTTGACGTCATCCCCACCTTCCTCCGGTTTGTCACCGGCAGTCACCTTAGAGTGCCCAACTGAATGCTGGTAACTAAGATCAAGGGTTGCGCTCGTTGCGGGACTTAACCCAACATCTCACGACACGAGCTGACGACAACCATGCACCACCTGTCACTTTGTCCCCCGAAGGGGAACCTTCTATCTCTAGAAGTGGCAAAGGATGTCAAGACCTGGTAAGGTTCTTCGCGTTGCTTCGAATTAAACCACATGCTCCACCGCTTGTGCGGGCCCCCGTCAATTCCTTTGAGTTTCAGTCTTGCGACCGTACTCCCCAGGCGGAGTGCTTAATGCGTTAGCTGCAGCACTAAAGGGCGGAAACCCTCTAACACTTAGCACTCATCGTTTACGGCGTGGACTACCAGGGTATCTAATCCTGTTCGCTCCCCACGCTTTCGCGCCTCAGCGTCAGTTACAGACCAGAGAGTCGCCTTCGCCACTGGTGTTCCTCCACATCTCTACGCATTTCACCGCTACACGTGGAATTCCACTCTCCTCTTCTGCACTCAAGTTTCCCAGTTTCCAATGACCCTCCCCGGTTGAGCCGGGGCTTTCACATCAGACTTAAGAAACCGCCTGCGCGCGCTTTACGCCCAATAATTCCGGACAACGCTTGCCACCTACGTATTACCGCGGCTGCTGGCACGTAGTTAGCCGTGGCTTTCTGGTTAGGTACCGTCAAGGTGCGAGCAGTTACTCTCGCACTTGTTCTTCCCTAACAACAGAGTTTTACGATCCGAAAACCTTCATCACTCACGCGGCGTTGCTCCGTCAGACTTTCGTCCATTGCGGAAGATTCCCTACTGCTGCCTCCCGTAGGAGTCTGGGCCGTGTCTCAGTCCCAGTGTGGCCGATCACCCTCTCAGGTCGGCTACGCATCGTTGCCTTGGTGAGCCATTACCTCACCAACTAGCTAATGCGCCGCGGGCCCATCTGTAAGTGACAGCCGAAACCGTCTTTCCAACTTGAACCATGCGGTTCAAGATACTATCCGGTATTAGCTCCGGTTTCCCGGAGTTATCCCAATCTTACAGGCAGGTTGCCCACGTGTTACTCACCCGTCCGCCGCTAACCTCCGAAGAGGTTCGCTCGACTTGCATGTATTAGGCACGCCGCCAGCGTTCGTCCTGAGCCAGGATCAAACTCTCCGAAGAAAATTTGTGACTCAATTTGTTGCTGACTTCAAAATTTAAAACGTTTGGTACGCTTTTGGTTTTGTTTAGTTTTCAAAGATCATTTGCTTCAAGTGTAACTTTCTAATCATAATATACTAGATTAATAAAGTCAACAACTTTTTTTAAAAAAATAATAGCTTAGCGGAATGAACCGCAGATCACTTACAGCAAAAGCTGCTCGCCATCATTTGCTACAGCCTGGCAACGTCCTACTCTCACAGGGGGAAACCCCCAACTACCATCGGCGCTAAAGAGCTTAACTTCCGTGTTCGGCATGGGAACGGGTGTGACCTCTTTGCCATCATCACCAGACAATATGCAATTGATTAGAAAGAATGTTATTCTTTCAAAACTAGATAACGTTTGATAACAAGATTCACTTACATTTACACATATTAGACTGTGGTTAAGTCCTCGAACGATTAGTATCTGTCAGCTCCACACGTCACCGCGCTTCCACCTCAGACCTATCAACCTGATCATCTTTCAGGGTTCTTACTCACTAATGTGATGGGAAATCTCATCTTGAGGGGGGCTTCATGCTTAGATGCTTTCAGCACTTATCCCTTCCGCACATAGCTACCCAGCGATGCCTTTGGCAAGACAACTGGTACACCAGCGGTGCGTCCATCCCGGTCCTCTCGTACTAAGGACAGCTCCTCTCAAATTTCCTGCGCCCACGACGGATAGGGACCGAACTGTCTCACGACGTTCTGAACCCAGCTCGCGTACCGCTTTAATGGGCGAACAGCCCAACCCTTGGGACCGACTACAGCCCCAGGATGCGATGAGCCGACATCGAGGTGCCAAACCTCCCCGTCGATGTGGACTCTTGGGGGAGATAAGCCTGTTATCCCCGGGGTAGCTTTTATCCGTTGAGCGATGGCCCTTCCATGCGGAACCACCGGATCACTAAGCCCGACTTTCGTCCCTGCTCGACTTGTAGGTCTCGCAGTCAAGCTCCCTTGTGCCTTTACACTCTGCGAATGATTTCCAACCATTCTGAGGGAACCTTTGGGCGCCTCCGTTACATTTTAGGAGGCGACCGCCCCAGTCAAACTGCCCACCTGACACTGTCTCCCAGCCCGATCAGGGCTGTGGGTTAGAATTTCAATACAGCAAGGGTAGTATCCCACCAATGCCTCCACCGAAGCTGGCGCTCCGGCTTCCAAGGCTCCTACCTATCCTGTACAAGCTGTACCAAAATTCAATATCAGGCTACAGTAAAGCTCCACGGGGTCTTTCCGTCCTGTCGCGGGTAACCTGCATCTTCACAGGTACTATAATTTCACCGAGTCTCTCGTTGAGACAGTGCCCAGATCGTTACGCCTTTCGTGCGGGTCGGAACTTACCCGACAAGGAATTTCGCTACCTTAGGACCGTTATAGTTACGGCCGCCGTTTACTGGGGCTTCAATTCAAAGCTTCGCTTGCGCTAACCTCTCCTCTTAACCTTCCAGCACCGGGCAGGCGTCAGCCCCTATACTTCGCCTTGCGGCTTCGCAGAGACCTGTGTTTTGCTAAACAGTCGCCTGGGCCTATTCACTGCGGCTTTTCAGGGCTATGAACCCTAAAAAGCACCCCTTCTCCCGAAGTTACGGGGTCATTTTGCCGAGTTCCTTAACGAGAGTTCTCTCGCTCACCTTAGGATTCTCTCCTCGCCTACCTGTGTCGGTTTGCGGTACGGGCACCTCTCACCTCGCTAGAGGCTTTTCTTGGCAGTGTGGAATCAGGAACTTCGGTACTAAATTTCCCTCGCCATCACAGCTCAGCCTTATATGAGAAGCGGATTTGCCTACTTCTCAGCCTAACTGCTTGGACGCGCATATCCAACAGCGCGCTTGCCCTATCCTCCTGCGTCCCCCCATTGCTCAAATGGTGAGGAGGTGGTACAGGAATATCAACCTGTTGTCCATCGCCTACGCCTTTCGGCCTCGGCTTAGGTCCCGACTAACCCTGAGCGGACGAGCCTTCCTCAGGAAACCTTAGGCATTCGGTGGAGGGGATTCTCACCCCTCTTTCGCTACTCATACCGGCATTCTCACTTCTAAGCGCTCCACCAGTCCTTACGGTCTAGCTTCAACGCCCTTAGAACGCTCTCCTACCACTGTTCGTAAGAACAGTCCACAGCTTCGGTGATACGTTTAGCCCCGGTACATTTTCGGCGCAGAGTCACTCGACCAGTGAGCTATTACGCACTCTTTAAATGGTGGCTGCTTCTAAGCCAACATCCTGGTTGTCTAAGCAACTCCACATCCTTTTCCACTTAACGTATACTTTGGGACCTTAGCTGGTGGTCTGGGCTGTTTCCCTCTTGACTACGGATCTTATCACTCGCAGTCTGACTCCCAAGGAGCAAGTCTTTGGCATTCGGAGTTTGACTGAATTCGGTAACCCGATGAGGGCCCCTAGTCCAATCAGTGCTCTACCTCCAAGACTCTCATACTTGAGGCTAGCCCTAAAGCTATTTCGGAGAGAACCAGCTATCTCCAGGTTCGATTGGAATTTCTCCGCTACCCACACCTCATCCCCGCACTTTTCAACGTGCGTGGGTTCGGGCCTCCATTCAGTGTTACCTGAACTTCACCCTGGACATGGGTAGATCACCTGGTTTCGGGTCTACGACCACGTACTAAAACGCCCTATTCAGACTCGCTTTCGCTGCGGCTCCGTCTCATCAACTTAACCTTGCACGGGATCGTAACTCGCCGGTTCATTCTACAAAGGCACGCCATCACCCATTAACGGGCTCTGACTACTTGTAAGCACACGGTTTCAGGATCTTTCACTCCCCTTCCGGGGTGCTTTTCACCTTTCCCTCACGGTACTGGTTCACTATCGGTCACTAGGGAGTATTTAGCCTTGGGAGATGGTCCTCCCTGCTTCCGACGGGATTTCTCGTGTCCCGCCGTACTCAGGATCCACTCTGGAGGGAACGAAGTTTCGACTACAGGGTTATTACCTTCTCTGACGGACCTTTCCAGGTCGCTTCATCTACCCCGTTCCTTTGTAACTCCGTATAGAGTGTCCTACAACCCCAAGAGGCAAGCCTCTTGGTTTGGGCTAATTCCGTTTCGCTCGCCGCTACTTGGGAAATCGCGTTTGCTTTCTCTTCCTCCGGGTACTTAGATGTTTCAGTTCCCCGGGTCTGCCTTCATTATCCTATGTATTCAGATAAAGATACTGTTCCATTACGAACAGTGGGTTTCCCCATTCGGAAATCTCTGGATCAAAGCTTACTTACAGCTCCCCAAAGCATATCGGTGTTAGTCCCGTCCTTCATCGGCTCCTAGTGCCAAGGCATCCACCGTGCGCCCTTCATAACTTAACCTAAATGGTCAACCGCATCATAAGATGCGTTTCGCATTTCGTTGTTTGTTTAGACATAAATGTCTAGAAAATCACTAATTATGGTAAGCGTAAATCTCAGTGAATTACTTGTTATCAATTACGTTATCTAGTTTTCAAAGAACAACTGACAAATCAGATGATTTGTCTTCTATCATAGAGAGAATGATCTCTCAAAACTAAACAAAAACCAAAAGCGTCCTCATATATCCTTAGAAAGGAGGTGATCCAGCCGCACCTTCCGATACGGCTACCTTGTTACGACTTCACCCCAATCATCTACCCCACCTTAGGCGGCTGGCTCCTTGCGGTTACCCCACCGACTTCGGGTGTTGCAAACTCTCGTGGTGTGACGGGCGGTGTGTACAAGGCCCGGGAACGTATTCACCGCGGCATGCTGATCCGCGATTACTAGCGATTCCAGCTTCATGCAGGCGAGTTGCAGCCTGCAATCCGAACTGAGAATGGTTTTATGGGATTGGCTAAACCTCGCGGTCTCGCAGCCCTTTGTACCATCCATTGTAGCACGTGTGTAGCCCAGGTCATAAGGGGCATGATGATTTGACGTCATCCCCACCTTCCTCCGGTTTGTCACCGGCAGTCACCTTAGAGTGCCCAACTGAATGCTGGCAACTAAGATCAAGGGTTGCGCTCGTTGCGGGACTTAACCCAACATCTCACGACACGAGCTGACGACAACCATGCACCACCTGTCACTTTGTCCCCCGAAGGGGAACCTTCTATCTCTAGAAGTGGCAAAGGATGTCAAGACCTGGTAAGGTTCTTCGCGTTGCTTCGAATTAAACCACATGCTCCACCGCTTGTGCGGGCCCCGTCAATTCCTTTGAGTTTCAGTCTTGCGACCGTACTCCCCAGGCGGAGTGCTTAATGCGTTAGCTGCAGCACTAAAGGGCGGAAACCCTCTAACACTTAGCACTCATCGTTTACGGCGTGGACTACCAGGGTATCTAATCCTGTTCGCTCCCCACGCTTTCGCGCCTCAGCGTCAGTTACAGACCAGAGAGTCGCCTTCGCCACTGGTGTTCCTCCACATCTCTACGCATTTCACCGCTACACGTGGAATTCCACTCTCCTCTTCTGCACTCAAGTTTCCCAGTTTCCAATGACCCTCCCCGGTTGAGCCGGGGGCTTTCACATCAGACTTAAGAAACCGCCTGCGCGCGCTTTACGCCCAATAATTCCGGACAACGCTTGCCACCTACGTATTACCGCGGCTGCTGGCACGTAGTTAGCCGTGGCTTTCTGGTTAGGTACCGTCAAGGTGCGAGCAGTTACTCTCGCACTTGTTCTTCCCTAACAACAGAGTTTTACGATCCGAAAACCTTCATCACTCACGCGGCGTTGCTCCGTCAGACTTTCGTCCATTGCGGAAGATTCCCTACTGCTGCCTCCCGTAGGAGTCTGGGCCGTGTCTCAGTCCCAGTGTGGCCGATCACCCTCTCAGGTCGGCTACGCATCGTTGCCTTGGTGAGCCATTACCTCACCAACTAGCTAATGCGGCGCGGGCCCATCTGTAAGTGACAGCCGAAACCGTCTTTCCAACTTGAACCATGCGGTTCAAGATACTATCCGGTATTAGCTCCGGTTTCCCGGAGTTATCCCAGTCTTACAGGCAGGTTGCCCACGTGTTACTCACCCGTCCGCCGCTAACCTCCGAAGAGGTTCGCTCGACTTGCATGTATTAGGCACGCCGCCAGCGTTCGTCCTGAGCCAGGATCAAACTCTCCGAAGAAAATTTGTGACTCAATTTGTTGCTGACTTCAAAAATTTAAAACGTTTGGTACGCTTTTGGTTTTGTTTAGTTTTCAAAGATCATTTGCTTCAAGTGCAACTTTCTAATCATAATATACCAGATTAATAAAGTCAACAACTTTTTTCATTTCATTTTGTCGTTTGTTTGCGACAACAGATAATAATAAACCACGATAACTTAAGAGAGTCAACGTTTTTTAAAAAGGCCATTTTTTTATCTGAAAGGCGCTCTTAAAAGGCACAAGAGATAGAATACCAATCTATTAAGCTAAAGTCAACAAAAAAAAGAGATGCCGGAGCACCTCTTTTTTTCATATCTATTATTATCCTGCCAAAAAGACGAAGTAGAGAATAAAGATGACGAACAATCCATACATAATTGGATGAATCTCTTTTGCTTTTCCTTTTACAATCATCGTAACCGGATAGAAGATGAACCCGATGGCAATTCCAGTTGCGATGCTGTAGGTTAATGGCATTGCGATTATTGTCAAGAAAGCCGGAACAGCCATCTCAAATCGGTTCCAGTCAATTTTTCCAAGAGAAGAAACCATGAGAATACCTACTATAATTAATGCAGGAGCTGTAACTGGCGCCGTGATGACACTCAGAAGCGGCGAGAAGAACAGAGCAAGCAAGAACAGAACAGCTGTTACGACAGAAGCAAATCCTGTTCTCGCACCTGCTGCTACACCCGCAGAAGATTCGATATAAGATGTAGTAGTAGATGTACCTAAAATAGAACCGATTACTGTCGCTGCTGAATCGGCAAATAATGCTTTGCTGGCTCTTGGCAGCTTATTGTCTTTAATCAGGCCAGCCTGATTGGCAACAGCTACAAGAGTGCCTGCCGTGTCAAAGAAGTCCGAAAACAGGAATGTCAGAATGACCACAAGCATTTGAAGCGTAAACAGCTGATCAAGATTTTGGAACGCTGCGCCAAACGTTGGCTCAAGACTCGGAACAGCTCCTACTACTTGGGTCGGCACATCAATTAATTGAAAGATCATGCCCATAATTGCTGTAAGGATCATTCCATAGAAGATTCCGCCATTAATGCGTTTTACCATAAAGATGACTGTGATGAAAACCCCAAAAATAGCAAGCAGTGCATTTCCGTCTTTCAGATTTCCAAGACCCACTAGCACTGCATCATTATTTGTGATTATGCCTGCATTTTGAAAACCGACAAAAGTGATGAATAATCCGATACCCGCTCCAACTGCGTGTTTCAATTCTTCCGGAATGGAGTTGATAATTTTTTCACGAAGACCTGAAGTTGTTAAAACAATAAAGATCAATCCGGAAACAAGTACCCCTGATAAGGCAGTCTGCCAAGGAATACCCATTGTAAGAACAACAGTGTAAGCAAAGAAAGCATTTAATCCCATACCCGGCGCGAGTGCAATCGGATATCTGGCTATCAGCCCCATCAGCAGGGACCCGATTGCAGCAGCAAGAGCTGTAGCTGTAAATACAGCACCCTGATCCATTCTAAGCTCATTTGGGATATCAGGCACTGACGCAAGGGATAATGTCAGCGGATTGACAAATAAGATATATGCCATAGACAGGAAGGTTGTTAACCCGCCAATAATCTCGCGGCGATAATTGGTGCCCAGCTCCTCAAATTGAAAATACTTCTTCATCTAAAAAATCCTCCTAATATCTTAACACCGTTTTAAGCAAGGGGCCCGCCAAAAAAATAGAATAAGTGCAAAAAAACGCTCCCTGCTGCGGAAGCGCTTGACGACAATGATATTAGATAGGACAGGTTCCAGAAAATATCCCGAAATCCAAATCTTATATAACACCTCGTAGTCAAGCTCTTTACGGCAGCTTGGTAGAAACTTTTGGGCCATATCCCCAACTTTATACGACGTATTTAGACAAATTTTGTGTACCTTCATATTAACAGCATAGGTATAAAGTCGTCAACGAAAAAACGAACATTTAATTAAAAATGTTCGTTTTCGTTCGTCTATTCCCACTCAATGGTTGCTGGCGGCTTGCTCGTGATGTCATAAACAACGCGATTGATATGTTTTACTTCATTCACAATGCGGGTAGAGATGAGCTCAAGCACTTCCCACGGAATGCGCGCCCAGTCAGACGTCATCCCATCGATTGAAGTAACCGCACGGATTCCAATTGTATAATCATATGTTCTTGCATCACCCATAACACCTACACTGCGGATGTCAGGAAGAACTGTAAAGTATTGCCAGATATCTCTTTCAAGTCCTGCTTTAGCAATTTCCTCACGTAAAATCGCATCTGATTCACGAACGATTTCAAGCTTTTCTTCAGAAATTGCACCTAATACACGGATTCCAAGTCCCGGTCCAGGGAAAGGCTGGCGCCAAACGATTTCATCAGGAATTCCGAGCTCAGACCCCAATGCACGCACTTCATCCTTAAATAGGGTATTCAAAGGCTCAATCAGTTTAAACTGCATGTCCTCTGGAAGTCCGCCTACATTGTGATGTGATTTTATCGTTTGAGCTGTTGCCGTGCCGCTCTCAATAATATCTGTATAAAGAGTTCCTTGAGCAAGGAACTCGATGCCTTTAAGTTTTGTAGCCTCGTCATCAAATACGTAAATGAATTCATTGCCGATGATTTTGCGTTTTTGCTCAGGATCAGAGACCCCGCGCAGTTTATCCATGAAACGCTCTTTTGCATCAACTTTAATGACATTCATGTTGAAGCCCTCACTGAATGTTTTCATAACGCCCTCTGCTTCGTCTTTACGAAGAAGTCCGTGATCAACAAAGATACATGTCAGCTGATCTCCGATGGCTTTATGAATCAGGACTGCTACTACAGAAGAATCAACTCCTCCGCTTAATGCACAAAGAACTTGCTTTTCGCCGACCTGCTCACGGATTTTCTGAAGTTCCATTTCAATGAAGTTTTCCATTGACCATTCTTCTGAACAGCCGCAAACTCCAAATACAAAGTTTTTCAGCATATCATTTCCGAACTCAGAATGGCGTACTTCCGGATGGAACTGTACCCCGTAAAGACGGCGCTCTTCATTGCTGATCGCTGCGAAAGGACATGCAGGGCTTGTTGCATCGACAATAAAGCCGCTAGGAATATCAGCCACTAAATCACCGTGACTCATCCACACGATCTGCTGTTTTGGCAGATCAGCAAACAATGCTGTTTCTGTTTGAACGTTCAAAGTCGCTTTTCCATATTCACGATGGTTGGCAGCTTCTACTTTTCCGCCCAAGGAATGAGTCATCAATTGCATGCCGTAGCAGATGCCGAGGACAGGGATGCCAAGGTCGAAGATTTTTTCGTCACAGCGGAAAGCCTGTTCGCCGTACACACTGTTTGGTCCTCCAGATAGAATGATTCCTTTAGGATTCATCTTCTTGATTTCTTCAGCCGTAAGTGTATGCGGATGAAGCTCACTGTATACACCAAGCTCACGAATCCTGCGGGTGATTAATTGATTATATTGACTTCCAAAATCCAACACTACAACCATTTCATCTTGCATGTTTATCACGGGTGGTCACCTCATTCGAAAGATATCCCCTTTATGAATAAAGAGGGGTCATGCGTCAGACACTGATGCATCTTTTGCTTAAATTAAGAAAAAAAGCTAGAACTATGCCTTCAATCCAAAAAGAAAAGAAGGCAGAATTCTAGCTTTTACACTTGTCTATTCTGCCTTCATAGTCAGATTATTTGCGGCAATCCGGTAGAGACTCTCGAACCATATTATCAAGGATATATGAAGGATAAGTACTATTAATTTTCCCTATTCTAACAATGTCCTGTCATTCGGTCAAGATGATATCTTTTTAATTAAATTTTCCCACAATTCCTTTGATTTTATCCATTCTTCCTTCGAATTGTCTCCTCGGTAGAGAGACTTTTCGTAACTTGCTGTCAGTTTGGTCATATCGCGTACATCAAAAAAGGAATCAACATACCTTGCATAGTCCCGCAGTGTCTGTCCCTCCTGACGCTTTAATCCATAACGCGCAAGCTGCTTTAACAGTGCGACATATGCATCACCGTACACTTTTTCGTCTTTTCGGTGCTTATAGGTGTACAAGATCAAATATGGCATCCACCTTAACCTGGTTTTATATAAAATAAAGACAATTATCGCAGCCGCTATCAGGATAAGATAGAAGGCCGTACTTCCAATTTGTATGGAAAATGGCCATGAACTGCTGTTTGAGCTGCTTGACTGCGGAGTTTTGTTTTCCTCAGGGACAGGCTCTTTCTCAGGCTGGGATTGTTCCGGTGTTTCCGTTTCTGCACTTTCCTGAGAATCCAAGTTAAACGTAAAATCATATGGATTTGAAAAGCTTTTGGTCGGTTCAAACGGCACCCAGCCTATCCCGCTGAAGTAAACCTCTACCCATGAATGAGCATTATTGTTCGTAATTTTGTACTCTTTCTGATTCCCGCCAAGGTTTTGGACAAACGCTCCGTCTGAATACCCTTTTACCCATCGTGCCGGAATATCTGCAGCCCGAAGCAAAACAATCATCGAGGTCGAAAAGTTATCACAGTATCCCTTGAAGGTTTCAAAAAGAAATTGATCCACGTAATCCTCTTCACCTCTTGGCACAGCAACGTCTGTCGTTTCATACGTAAACTGCGACCCTCCTAGGTAGGTTTCAATGGATTTCGCCTTATCATAGTAATTATCGTTATCAGACGTTAATTCCAGTGCCAAATCCCGCACCCGCTGAGGAAGCTCCTCAGGCAGCTGGGTAAAACGCGCCCGGATATCCTCCGGTACACCATTATTTGATGAAACCTTACGGAGCTCATCAATTTTAAAGTCCGGAAACTTATAGGCTGCCTCATACGATCCAGGAGAAAAGTTCCCTCTGTTCTCTGCCAGACGCGGCGTCATAAGTTCCGTAAGAGGATTCACGTCTAAAGATGAATCCCGCGGAAGAGTGATGGACTTAATTCCGGCAGGATATATGACATGGTCATACCGGTATCGATTATCAATCTCTACACTTGCTGTAAGCGGGACAGTTTCTACCCCTTCTTCCGTCGATGAAATGGTGATGTTTTCAGGATCCATTTGAACAGATTCTGCATCAGAATCTGAAACATCCCAGCCTTTACCCGTGTATAAATCCTTTGTTTCCACTCTCCAGTAATGACGGTCTTCGGCAACCGCAGTAAAAACAGGGGTATCATCAGCGACAAAAGCTCCGCCAAGCTGTTCGTCATTAGGACCATAGCCAATTTTATTAACCGTGCCGTTCGGTCCTTCCTCCGAGCTCCCATATGCCGTCAAATAAGGAACAGGATCAGGCCATTGCGGTTCGGATTTTGGAGAAAGAATGCCGACCAGCACGGCGCAGCCGATTAAAGCGGAAAGCGGCAGCACCCACTTTATCGTCATATAGCGCTCTCTTTTAATTCTTTCAAGGATTTTAATCCTCTCCAGATAAAGCAGACCGATTAAAACAAAGCCAATGACGACAATTCTTACAATGGCAAAGCTTGCATCATATTCCGTAAACGTATCAAGCACCGTCACATAGACAATCGTGATGATAAAAAAGAACATGATGCGTTTTTGAAAGATGATCCAGTAATTAATCAAATACACAAGCAGCCATAAAAGGACAAAGAACAGGAGTGTGCGGAATGGTGATGAAATCTCTATCCAGCTTCCTTCCATCATTAATGCTGCATTATTACTAATATCTCCTATTAAAAACCCAATCCATGCAGGACTGAAAAAAGAACCCTCAAAAAACAAAAGATGCTGGACAAATAAAATGTAAAAGATTTTAACTAGAGCCCCTATATACCAGCGAGCCTTAATCGATATAAACAAAAAGCTGAGTCCAATAAAAAGGACAAACACCACAGTATTCCCTGTTTCCGTGAAGTCCTGCAGCGGCCTTAGCCATTCCCACAGCAGCAGGAATGTAAATCCATAGTAGATGTAGGCGGATGTCTGTTTTTCAAAGTTTTCGCTCACTGCGTACTCACCTCTTTGAATGCATCTTCAAATCTGCCTGCACTAACTGCTTTTATCATAATCCTTCGTTTCATCAGACGTTCTATCATCACTTTTTCTTCACTTGAGATCCTTTCTCCTTCTCTCTTAATGAGGAACACAAACGTTGAGTGATTCCGACTTCCAATGAGTTCAAGTTTTCTGACTAAATCGAGTGACAGGCTCGCCGTTACGAGCAACGGCGTCACATTTTTTGATTGCCAAACCGGCAGTTCGCTTTCCATTACATCTGCAAAAGAACGCCCGCTGTCACAATCCACTTTTGCCAGGTGATAGTAAATCTGCTGCAGGTGCCGTTCTGTTTCCTGCAGGGAGAACACTGTTTTTTCCTTTCCAACGGAAACAAACCCCATTTTGGCCCCGCTTTTAATAATCGCTCTAGTAAGCGAGGCGGAAAATGTAACGATTTCTTCAAAAGCATCCGACTTTACCCGGTCCATCATGAGCACGACATCATGACTTTGCATTTGTTCAAACTCTTTCGTCATGATGCGGTCTCTTCTTGCTGTTGCCTTCCAGTCAATCCACGAAAAACGGTCACCAGGCTGATACTCCCTTATCCCGATTGCCATTGTGGTATCCTGCCAGAATTTAGCTTTAGAATTTGTTGATCCCTGTTCAAACTGCTTCTCATGTTGCCGATAGGTTAAGTCTACCGAGTGGGGATAAACGAGGAAGTAATTTTCTGATTCAAATATCATCTCTTTATCGATAAGGCCAAACAAATCTCCCGTTCGGACCCGGACTTCAGTAAAGCGGTGCTCGCCCCTCGGCATTCGCTTCAATTCATATTGCATGGTGATCGTCTTCTTAAACCATGGGAACAAAAGCTTTTTCGGTTCACTCATTAATTTCTGCGCGGACAGTTTCTCCGGCAAAATGTCTTCTACTATTAAATAGAACAATGGAAAAGGAACGTTCCTTTTGATCGTGATTGTCCCAATTAACTTTTCCCCTACTAAAAATTGCTCTTGATTGATGGATCGTGTGACTTGAAAGCTTCTGATTGGATATATGGCAATCAAAAGCGAATAAATGGAGATCGGCAGAAAGCTGTAAAATAAAAACCAGCTCACAAATCCTCCCTGAAACATGGCATATGCATATGTGACAGCCGTAAAAAACATAAGGCTCACGAGCTTCCAGACATAGCGGATTTTAAGAAAAAAGGATTTCATTAATTGCTCATCGACCTTTGCACCGGCACAGAAGTTCTTGAAATAATTTCAGAGAGCAGCTGTTCAGCCGATTTCCCTTCATATTTCGCTTCTGATTTTAGGATCATCCGGTGAGGAAGCGTATACGGGGCCAGATATTGGATATCATCCGGTATGACATAGTCACGGCCATACAGGAAAGCAAAGGCTTGTGCGGATTTCATAAGTGCGATGGATCCGCGGGGACTTGCACCTAAGTAAACGGAAGGATGTTTGCGCGTCTTTGTGACAAGCTCGACTATATATCGTTTCACTGTCTCATCTACATAGATTGACTGTATTTCTTTTTGAAGTTCTACTAATTCTTCTTTTGTGATGACAGCCTGTATATGGTGAATCGGTCTTTCTTTTTCAGCGAGGTTCAGAATTTCAAGCTCTTCCCCTGGAGTTGGATAGCCCATTCTGATTTTGAAAAGGAAACGGTCAAGCTGGGCCTCAGGAAGCGGATAAGTGCCTTCGTATTCAATCGGGTTCTGTGTTGCCATGACAAAGAATGGACGCCCAAGGGATTTCGTTACACCATCAACCGTAACATTCGCTTCTTCCATTCCTTCTAATAACGCGGATTGGGTTTTAGGCGACGTACGGTTAATTTCATCGGCAAGGACGATATTTCCCATAATCGGACCCGGACGGTATTCAAATTCCAGTGTTTTCGGATTATAAATAGAAACTCCTGTTACATCAGACGGCAATAAATCAGGAGTGAATTGGATTCGTTTAAAATCTGCTCCTACCGATTTGGCAAGAGATCTGACCATCATGGTTTTCCCGACACCAGGGACATCTTCAAGCAAAACGTGGCCTTCAGCCAATATGGCAACCAGACTGAGCACTGCTACATCGCGTTTTCCGACCATGACACGTTCTATATTTTCAATCACTTTACCTAGTTTAGGATGCATCGTTTCATTTTGAGCCATACTATTCCTCCTAGAACCATTTATCGATAAGTTGCTTAACTATATTAGAGTTCGGAACGAAGCGACAAAATCCTGTTTCTTTTTACATTTTTAATCTTTTCTTAACAATAACACGGAACCTTTTGCATAAACCAAATGTCAGCACATTCGCAGCAGATTCATGGAAAAAGCCGCTTCACTGGATTGAAGCGGCTTTCATGTCTACGCTTTTAGTTCATAGTCCCGCGGTCGACCTGCTCTCCCAGGATACCCATATTGGACGTCACCTTTTGAGAAACGTCGCAAAGGGCCTCGATAGCATTTGCTTTGTTTTGCCCAAGCTGTTTAACTACATCTGTAAACGTCATTTCCATTTCTCTGAGAATGGCGAAGGCCGCAAGATTGTATAATTGGACATTCGCATAACTCGTTGTATTGAAAATGGCTTGATCAAGGTATGGGCGGAAATTTGAAACTAGGGATGAAAATTGAATCATCAGCCTTTCCGCCCCATCTCTGATCCCTTCAACAGTAGCAGCCATCTCATCCAATGGTTTAAGCGTGTTATGGACATAAGCAGTAATCTTATCATCAAAATCCGTAAAAATGCCGATTAGTTTTCCCGGCAGTGTGTGGTTCATTCCAAGGTTTGCTGCTCCTTTTATCGCTACAGAAATACCCTCAAGAGTCATTTCAATAAACTCTGCGAGCGTTTTTAAAGCAACGATGAACGGAAAAACCTTTATATATGCAAAACTCTTAAATGCAGTGAACGCCACATCAAGCTGCACCTCTTTGATGCGCATGCCCACTTTCAAATAAGGAGATTCCTCTAAAACAAAGGATGTTGTTTTTTGGACAGGACCTGCTTCATCTGCTGCCTCTGTCCCGGCTCTTATGCTTCCCCCTATTGAATGATCTCTGCTCTCAAATGAATCAGCTGTGCCATTTACTTGAGCTCTGAATTGTTCAATATGTTCAACGAGTTTATCTTTGTTTCCATTTATTATGTCAAAATGAGCTCTAAACTCTCCTACTACCGCATCATACCAAAGTTCCGTTCCACCTTTGAACAAATCTGGAATCAGATCAGAAATCATGTTCCCAAGCATTCGAGAGAGCCCGTCTACTTCATCCCTCATCTCATATAGCTGATTCCTGGCTTTTCCGAATAATCCCTCTACACTGACATCAACATTAAACATGTGCTCCACAAGTTCCGCCGGTGGGGAATTTAAAACAGAGTTAAGAGATCTGCAATAACCTTCCGCGCGCTCCAGCAGAGAAATCAGATCATCTATTTCTCCTTTTAAACGGCTGCCTGCAGATGTAATCCCAATAAAAAGAGGATCACCAATCGAGTTTTCAAATGACTCCTCAAAAATATGCTGCAGCATGGAAATCCGTTCATACAGCCTGCTTCCCTCATCTTCAATAATTTCTACAGAATTTGCGAGATAATCTTTTGCTGTTGCAATCCTTGCCTTTACCTGACTGTCTATCCTTTCAGCAAGCACGATGAGATTTTCTTTATTGATCTCAATGTAATCTGTATTTCCTCCATAGAGAGGACTTCCGGTCCAGAGGCTCGTCACAATATGTGCATCGGCATCTATAAAGATTTCTCCCGCTCCTGGCTGCCCTGGCATCCCAATTTTATAAGATTGAGAACCGTCATCTTTTCGTAAATACCCTGTATGGTTTGTCCCTAAATGTTCAAACGCAGGGACTGGGATTCCATTGAAAATTTCATACTGATGGCCGGGAATTCGGGAATGAAGGTCAAGACCAGACAGTCCTTTTGTTAAAGGGTCATAGCTGCTGAAGTAATTTGTAATATTGCTGTATTCCATGTCAGGTTCCATCATGCCTGCAGGAAGGAGGGCAGGATTCAGAGTAACTGCTTTTACATCAGGGTGTTCAATGGCGACTGACCCCACAAGAGCTCCGCCGAGGGAGTTCCCTGACATCGACTTGATTCCGCCGGCACTCTGATATTTCTGATCCATTTCATTGAAGTAATCTCTGGCATCAGCAATCTGAGCCGGTGTCAGATCGCTCATTAGTTGAACATCTGTCAGGATATCCTGTTTTTGTCCAGGGTCTGTGCCGACGTAGACGACAGTGACTTCTTTATTTTCCATGTTTAAAACTGTTAATGCATTCAATCCCGTTGCTTCATTATTCTTTGTATTCAATACTGTATAATTAGAATCATTTATCTTTAGTTTGGTTCTAACATCATAATTCATATAAGCATGATAGCCAGCTAATTCCATTAAGTCTTTATCACTTGTTGGCGGTGCAAAAACGTTTGTTGTAATGCGAGACATCTAATCCCCCCTTTCACTCTCTAATAATGTCATTTGGAAATGATCTCTCTAATGAATTGTCTTTGACTCCACGCGAATTTGTCTTATCTACGAGATTATCATTTAAATAAACACTATAGGAGCCTTTAGGCAGACCTATTGTCTTTTCAATACCAGAAACGATTTTGTCAAATACTGCTTTGTCAGGTTCAGCGTTTTTATCTTCCATATAAAGATAAACCGTTGTAATAATATCTTCTGGCTCATACATATCTTTGCTGTAAAAAGCCTTCCATTCCTCAGAACTTTTTTGAGGATCTTTCAAATATTCATCAAAAAGAACGTCAAACTTATCTCCTGCAGTATTTATATAATAATACGGGGTGCTAAATCCTCCAGCACGTACTTTCTGTAAAGCCTCTCCAGTAATACCGGTTACCGGATGTTCACTTACTGCTTTTTCCATGTATTGATCAAGAACAGCTATCTCCTCATCAAAAATCATAGCGAATAAGCCAGTCATGATCGCATCTTCTACCTGACCTTCTTGAGACCCAACCTTATCAGTTAGAATCTTCTCTTCATTTACATCAATCGGCACAATGGCAAAAGTATAAAAATGCGGCTCCCCAACGGACTCCACAAATACCGTTGCTCCGTCTACAGCTCCTACCACGTTGTGCACTTTCACCTCTGTCTTATATGTATCTTGAAAGAACGCCTTCACTGCCTGGTCAATCTCTTCACGATTAGCTTCGGCAATTTTGTCGGTCTTCTCGCCGTTATCAAGCTCATACCCTTCTCCCTTGTAATCTTGGACACTTACAAATACATCTTCCCTTTGCTTTTCTTCTTGTGCAGCTGTTTGTTTTTCAATCTCTTTTTCAGTCCCTGCGTTATTCATGTCAGAACACCCTCCGAGCATTAATGATAAACCTACGCTTGATATGATTAGTTTCTTTTTATAGTTCACTCAGTTGTCCTCCTATTGGATGGCATCGAATCGATTATTTTCTTCTATTTTATAGGAATAAGGAAGGTTTTTACATGAAGGATTGGATTGGGCGCCGGAAATAAGTCTATGCTCACAGCTGTAAGTGTGAGCGGGCGATACTTTCTAACTAGTAAAGCTAATGAACAAATGAATCTTTTGTTCTGCTAGTTTTACGTGATATCCGCATCACTATTTAATTGTATAATTACCCCATATTTTGAATTTCCAAGCATGTTGGGTGAGCTTCTGCTAAAAGAAAAAGGACTCCCCAAAACGGAAAGCCCTTTGTCAATATTTCACTACTTCATCATCTCTTTTACAAGCTCCCGGTTCCGCTCTTTAAACACCTCATTATGGGAGGACACCATTGCTGATTTGTGTGCATCTGGCTGTATATACTGCTTTGCTTTGTTTACTGCATTTGCCGCATCCTGAAAAGCTCCGGCGATTAAATGCAGCTTCCCGCTGTGCATGAGGATGTCGCCTGCAGCAAAAAGACCTTCAACAGATGATTCGCTCGATTCATTGCCGGCAATATAGAACTCTTCTGCAAGCGCAATGTTCAGCTGGCTGTTTTGAAGCAGCGCCGCATCACGTTCATACCCATGATTAATGATGACTTCATCAATAGATAGATAAGAACTTTCTTCAGTTTCATGATTCGTCAGTTCCACACGCTCTATTCTTTCATGATCATCAGATGCCATCAGCTTCGTAATGGATGTGTGGAATAAACACGAAGCTGTACTGTTCATCAGCTGCGTCACTTGTGCTTCGTGTCCTTTTAAGGCATCCTTCCGGTAGACGACATATACTTTCTCAGCAACTGGCTCTAATTCAAGCGCCCAATCAATGGCCGAATTCCCCCCGCCTGATATGATGACGGTTTTATCCTTAAAGCGCTTTAATGATTTTATAGTATAGTTCAAGTTTGAGACTTCAAATCTCTCTGCCCCTTCAATTTCGAGCTTCTGAGGATTCAGGATACCCCCGCCTACTGCTGCAATAACGGTTTTAGAATAATGTGTGCGTCCGGATGCAGCCTTCAGCACGAAAATGCCTTCTTCATTTTTTGAGATAGATTCTACTTTTTCATTCAGCACAACTTCAGGATGAAACGTTAACCCCTGTTTAACCAGCTGCTCAATTAATTGTGCTCCGGAAATGGGAGTGAGTCCTCCTATATCCCAGATCATTTTCTCAGGATACACATGAACTTTTCCGCCGAGCTGCGGCTGATATTCAATTATCTTTGTTTTCATTTCTCTCAGTCCGCTGTAAAAAGCCGAATAAAGCCCCGCAGGACCGCCCCCTACAACCGTCACATCAAATATTTCATGCCCCACCACACTCAACACTCCCTTAGCGTAAGACTCTATATTAATAGGATGGCACTTCCACCCAACGATCATTGATTATCATTCTCAATTAAATATATCGTGTTTTCTCTGTTTTGACAAGACAAACAGCTATTGACAATAGTTAAAAAGAATTATAGACTTTTCTTGTTCGATATTGATAATCATTATCAGTAATTATTTCCAATTCTTCAGCAAATGGAGGGAGAAAAAATGGTGCGCCTACTTACCGAGTCAGTAAACATTGGATATGGTGAACGTCTAATAGTAAAAGATCTTAGCGTCAGTATTCCGGATAAAAAGATCACAACCATCATCGGTCCAAATGGCTGCGGAAAATCCACCTTGTTGAAAGCGATTACCCGCATTATTTCTCTTCAGTCTGGAGACGTCGTGCTCGACGGTAAATCCATTTCTAAAGAACAAACAAAAAAACTGGCTAAAAAAATGGCGATTCTTCCTCAAACACCTGAAAGCGCCGCCGGCCTTACAGTTGGCGAGCTTGTCTCATACGGCCGTTTCCCTCACCAAAAGGGCTTCGGCAGATTAACTAAGAAGGATTATGAGGTCATTCAATGGGCTCTTGAGGTGACCGGTACAGCCGACTATAAATTCCGTCCTGTCGATTCGCTGTCAGGCGGTCAGCGCCAGCGTGTATGGATTGCTATGGCCCTCGCGCAGGAAACGGAAATTATCTTTCTTGACGAGCCTACTACATATCTTGATATGGCTCACCAGCTTGAGGTGCTTGAGCTTCTGCAAACACTAAATGCTGAGCAGGAACGAACCATTGTCATGGTTCTTCACGATCTAAATCAGGCGGCCCGCTTTGCAGACTATATCATTGCTCTAAAAGACGGGGAAATTGTGAAAGCCGGAACATGTGAAGAAGTCATTTCCCGTGATGTGCTTAAAGAAGTTTTTCATATTGACGCGGTGATTGGAAATGATCCGCGCACCAATAAACCAATGTGCATGACCTATAACCTAATAAAGGGAGCAGAAGAAAATGAAGAAATTAATGATTCCATTCCTGCTGTTGCTCTCAGTCCTGCTTAGCGCATGCGGCAATGAGGCATCAGAAGAAAAAGGCGCGGATAAAAAAGAAGAAAAAAGCACCATCACTTATGAATCAGAATCAGGTCCAGTTGAAGTACCAGCTGATCCCAAGCGTGTTATTGTCCTTTCCTCTTTCGCAGGAAATGTCATGGCGTTAGATACAAAGATTGTCGGAGTTGATTCATGGTCAAAAATGAATCCCCGCTATGAAGCTTTAGAAGGTGTTGAAGAAGTGACAGATGATAATCTGGAGAAAATCATTGAACTTAATCCGGACTTGATAATCGGCCTTTCAAACACCAAAAACATTGATAAGTTAAAAGAAATCGCTCCAACTGTTACGTACACTTACGGAAAAGTTGATTACTTAACACAGCACCTTGAAATCGGAAAACTTTTAAACAAAGAAAAAGAAGCTCAAGCTTGGATTGATGACTTCAAAAACCGCGCACAAACTGCTGGTGAAGACATTAAAGCAAAAATCGGCGAAGATGCAACGGTCTCTGTTATTGAAAACTTCGATAAACAGCTCTACGTATTCGGCGACAACTGGGCTCGCGGTACAGAAATTCTTTATCAGGAAATGAAATTGAAAATGCCTGAAAAAGTGACGGAAATGGCATTGAAAGACGGATTTTATGCCATCTCTGCAGAGGTTCTTCCTGAATATGCAGGAGATTATATGATTTTCAGCAAAAACTCAGACGGAGATACTTCATTCCAGGAGACAGACACATACAAAAACATTCCTGCAGTCAAAAACAATCAAGTATTCGAAGCGAACGCAAAGGAATTCTATTTCAACGATCCAATCTCATTGGACTACCAGCTTGAATTCTTTAAGAAAAGCTTCCTTGCAAACTAACATTCAGAAGAGGGATTCTTACTTTAAGAATTCCTTTTCCTTTATTCTAAAAAGAAGAGAATGATAGATGATGAAAACGTACTTGTTTATATTGAAAATGGCTGCAGGAATTCTCGTGTTTCTTGGCGCTTTCGCTGCAGCAATGATCTTCGGAGCTGCAGATACATCGTTAAATGATGTATGGCTCGCCATGACGGGAACAGAGCTTAGCGATAAAGCCACCATGATCCGTGAAATCCGCCTTCCGCGGGAGGTTGCAGCTATGGCTGTCGGTGCAGCTCTTGCCGTATCTGGCGCCATCATGCAGGGGCTGACGAGAAATCCTCTGGCTGATCCAGGGTTAATCGGGCTGACAGCCGGCGGTACAGCTGCGCTTGCCATTACCCTGGCTTTCATTCCAGGCGTGAATTACTTCGGCATTATGATTGCCTGTTTTATTGGCTGTGCCGTTGGAGCGGGGATGGTTTTAGGCATCGGCTCTATGAAAAAGGGCGGTTTCTCTCCTATGCGGATTGTTCTGGCCGGAGCAGCCGTGTCTGCTTTTCTCTTTGCGGTTGCTGAGGGAGTCGGGATTACCTTTAAGCTTTCAAAGGATGTTTCCATGTGGACTTCCGGCGGTATGGCTGGAACATCCTGGAGCCAGCTGCAGTTCATTATTCCAATTATTGCAGCCGGCATCCTCATTTCCCTGATGCTTTCCAGACAGCTGACCATTCTTAGTTTAAGCGAAGAGGTTGCTGTAGGATTAGGGCAAAAAACGGTCTATATTAAGGCTATTCTATTTGTTGTCATCGTTTTGCTTGCAGGCGCAGGTGTCGCTCTTGCAGGCAATCTGGCTTTTGTCGGACTGATGATCCCGCATATCGTCCGTGCAATAGTGGGAACGGATTACCGTTTCATTATTCCAATGTCAGTTGTCATGGGTGCGACATTTATGCTGCTTGCTGACACGCTGGGCAGAACCATCAATGCCCCGTACGAAACACCTGTTGCAGCGATTGTTTCCATCCTTGGCCTGCCTTTCTTTCTCTTTATTGTCCGCAAAGGAGGCCGTGATTTCACATGATTCATTCTGCATTAGTCAAAAAACAGCGAATAACCATTTTGATCTTGTTTATCCTGCTTTTAACGACCATTATTGCCGGTATGGGGCTTGGCTACGCCTCCCTCTCTTATGACAGGCTGCTTCCAGTTGTGCTTGGACAGGGTACATTTAAAGAAGACTTTATTCTCTATTCTATTCGCCTGCCGCGGATCATCATCACCATCCTAGCAGGAATGGCTCTCGCTCTATCTGGTGCCATTTTGCAGGGCATCACAAGAAACGATCTGGCCGACCCAGGCATTATCGGTATTAACTCTGGGGCTGGAGCAGCTATCGCTGTATTCTTTTTGTACTTTCCGATTGACGCAGGGTCATTCGTTTATATGCTGCCATTAGTTGCATTTGCCGGTGCCTTGCTCACTGCTGTTCTCATCTATGCTTTTTCGTACAGCCGGACTGCGGGCATGCAGCCAGTCAAACTCGTATTGACCGGGGTGGGATTTTCTATGGCTCTCTCAGGGTTAATGATCGTCCTTATTTCATCTGCTGAACGTCAAAAAGTTGATTTTATTGCCAAGTGGCTTTCGGGCAATATTTGGGGCGCAGACTGGCCATTTATTTGGGCCATTTTACCATGGGTAGGCATCCTCATCCCCTTTGCCCTGTACAAAGCAAACAGGCTGAACCTTCTCGGCATGAGTGAAGCTGTGCCAATCGGCCTCGGTGTATCCGTTGAAAAAGAAAGATTCATTCTGCTGCTGACAGCAATTGCCCTTGCAGCATCAGCCGTCTCCGTTACAGGAGGCATCGCCTTCGTCGGGCTCATGGCTCCGCACATTGCAAGGGCTCTAGTCGGACCTCGAAATCAGCTCTTCCTGCCGGTGGCCATTCTGATCGGGGCCTTTCTCCTGCTATTAGCGGATACGATTGGACGGAATATTATCGAACCCGAGGGTATACCTGCGGGGATTATGATTGCGCTAATCGGCGCACCTTATTTTATGTATTTGCTTTTGAAAAAGTAGGATAAATAGCATAACAACATGTAAAAGCTGAAGTTCTCTTCAGCTTTTTTGTTTGCATATCATACAGGGACGGTAACATAATATAGCCCCGCTCTGCGAAAAATATAAGGATAATTTCCTTTTACAAATCCTGCTTGTGCAGGATTGACTTGGTTTTTTGGTTTGATATAGTTTTAGGATGCTAAAGAGAGAAAGCAGAAGCTGAGTATCCGCCAAAGGAGTGACTCCCGTGAAAAGCATACAAAGCCGCCTGTTGATTATGCTGCTGATTTTCATCGTGCTGCCGTATTTCCTATCTGTTTTTTTCATCTATACCTACACAAAAAATAGTGTGGAGCAGCATGCTTGAAAACAGCCGGGAGCAGCTTCAGAAGAATGCGGAGGAGCTTGAGCAGTATCTTGACGGCATGATTGATTTTCCTTATATCCTTTACCGGGATCCTGATCTGTTCCGGATTTTTAACAGCGACTTTGAAGACTCCATTTATTTCAGCCCCAAGACGATGGAAAAGAGTCTCGAAACCTTTTATCTGATGAGAAACACTTAGTGAGTTGACTGCAGCTGCCGAAAAGCTGCAGAAGGAGGGCATTACCCCATTTGCAACAGGCTATTATGAAGGCTGGAAGCTTGGCGATCATCTTATGAATGTTCTTTCTTCCGCTCTTCTGGTAAAGAAGTTGCTCCAAAACGGAATTTGGCACACTTTCTTCCTCTCTTCCGGTGAAGAAGTTGTTCCAAAACGGGATTTGGCACACTTTCTTCCTCTCTTCCGGTGAAGATGTTGTTCCAATACGGAATTTGGCGCACTTTCTTCCTCTCTTCTGGTGAAGAAGTTGCTCCAAAACGGGATTTGGCACACTTTCTTCCGCTCTTCCGGTGAAGATGTTGTTCCACAACAGGATTTGGCACACTTTCTTCCGCTCTTCCGGTAAAGAAGTTGTTCCAAAACGGGATTTGGCACACTTTCTTCGGCATTTATGGTGAAGAAGTTGCTCCAAAACGGGATTTGGCGCACTTTCCTCGGCATTTATGGTGAAGATGTTGTTCCAAAACAGAATTTGGCGCACTTTCTTCGGCATTTATGGTGAAGATGTTGTTCCAAAACGGAATTTGGCACACTTTCTTCCACTCTTCCGGTGAAGATGTTGTTCCACAACGGGATTGGGCACACTTTCTTCCGCTCTTCCGGTGAAGAAGTTATTCCAAAACGGGATTTGGCACACTTTCTTCCGCTCTTCCGGTAAAGAAGTTGTTTCAAAACCGCGTTTGACGCACTTTCTTCGGCATTTACGGTAAAGAAAGTGTTTCAAAACCGAGTTTGACGCACTTTCTTCCGCACATCCGCTGTTAAATTTGTTCCAATACGGCGATCAGCGTACTTTTTTCAGATCAGCCACTGATAAAAACGCACCAATATCACACCTCAAAAAAGCTTTGTCTCTCTACTTTGCAAACCCTGAGAGAAAACGCTTTGTACCATTCCCCTTTTCCTCGATCCTGGGCTGCCATATGGGCTGAATGTTCTTTCCATTTTTGGATGGAGTCCAGAGAGTCCCAATACGAAACGGTAATCCCTAATCCTTCATCCCGTGCGCTTTCCACGCCTAAAAAGCTTTGCTGAGAAGCCAGCTCTACCATTTTGTCCGCCATGATCCTGTACCCATTATCCGCCTCCGTTCTCTCTGAGGCAAAAATCACTGCATAATAAGGCGGATCTGGAGTTTTTGCAATTCCGCTCATATGTCACTTCCCCTTCATCCAATCTTCTCGTGTTAATTTCATATTAATAGAATCAATCCATTCTCCTTCAAACTCTAATTCATTTTGATCGACACTTTGTATAACAAACCCCAGGTTTTCATACACCTTCATTGCTCTGGGATTAAAAGCAAAAACACTCAGCGTCATGAAGCTGAGGTCTGTATTTTTAAAAACATACTCGATGATTAGCTGAGATGCTTCCGTTCCCAAGCCGCGATCTCTGCCTCTCGGACCAATAAGGATTCTGAAATTCATGCTTTGATTTTGTTCATCATATTCATTGACCACTACTTCTCCAACCAAGATATTTGGGAATTTATCAACAATCGCAAGGTCCAAGCGGTCGGTTTGTTCATTTCTGGAGTGATACCAATTGTAAACCTCTACTCTGTCGTACTCGTCAGAACTGCCGGTATATTTTAGAACGACAGGATCCTTTAAACATTCTTCTATAAAGGGTAAATCTTCATCAGCTTTAAAAGGTCTGAGGATTACTTTTTCTCCTGTAATGACCGTCTTCATGCTCAAACCCGCCATTTTTTCTCCTTTCATCACCGATCCAGAATCCAAAAACCGACCGGCGTTATCTTCAACAGATTTTCGTTTATGTTTTTCCGTAATGATTTTTTTGTTGAAAATCCTTACTTCGCCAACCATAAGCAGCCTCATATCTTCTACGATATATTTGGTCAGATCCTTATCAGAGATGTCATCTCCTTCAATATCAAGCCGGAATTCCTGCCCCTGAAGTCCTCCCCCGTTAGTAAACTCGATTTCAAAGTCGAATTGAACTCTTTTATCCATTTGATGCCTCCTTAAACGTTTGGTTAAAACTCACTGTCTTTGTACATTCAACAAAAAGAGCATTAGCCCTTCTTTGAGCCAATATCAATATACGACTAAAATCCAATCAATATGTACCATACCTCTCCTCTCAAGGACTCCCCTATAATTCTAATTGTACAAGCAATCACACATAAAACGAGGAGGAAGACTTATGAACTTTAGCAGGCTTGCCAAGCAGGCAACAGCAGTAACACTCAGTACTGGCATTCTATTAAGCCAACAAGCATTCGCAGCAGAAAAAGGATATCCGGCATGGGGATTCTCACCGGCAGCTACACCTGACGGATACAGTGAATTCGCAGCAACTCCGCTGGGCACTTCCGAATATAAAGACGGGGCGACTGTAACGGCACATGCATCCTTCCTCGCACTAGACTATGACCCGGAAGCGGTACAAAAGAACATCAAAGCGTTAAGAGAATTAGACACTTACAGTACTTATGGCTTCTATGATTCTGTTAACGTTGAAACCGGCGAGATTGCTAAAGCGTATCTTGCATTGGATCAAGGGATGATCATGGTATCCATTGCCAACTTCTTAAAAGATGGTATGATCCGCGATTACTTCCACCAGGATCCAATCGGCAAAAAACCTGAAGAACTGCTGGAAAAGGAAGTGTTTTCTATCCAATAAGCAAGGAAAAGCACCAGTGTCCATTGGGAAACTGGTGCTTTTTTCTGACTATTAAATATGGGTGTAAATTGAGGTTTGTTAATCGATCAAAGGACTGACAACAGTCAGTCCTTTGATCTTATTTCATACCTGAAATGGTATATCCTTCGATAATGTGCTTTTGAAAGATGATAAAGATAATGACGATTGGCACGACCATAAAGGTTGAACCTGCCATTTGCAGCGCAAAGTTACCGCCATACTGACCTTTCAATAAGCTCAAACCAACTGATAAGGTGTATAAACTTTCATCATTTGCAATAATCAACGGCCATAGGAAACTGTTCCACCCCGCTATGAACGTTAATATTCCTTGAACTGCCATGATTGGCTTTGATATTGGAAGGATCAGCTGCACGAAAACCCGTAACTCGCTTGCTCCGTCTAATCGGGCAGCTTCAAGCAGTTCGTCTGGAATTGTAGACATGAACTGTCTGAACAAAAAGATGCTGAATGCTCCGACCAACCCTGGTAATACAACTCCCGCCATCGTGTTTGTTAATCCCATCTGATTTAGAATCAAATAGACTGGAATCATCGTCACTTGTCCCGGAATCATCATGGTCGCAAGGACAAGATAAAAAAGCTTTTCTCTGCCTTTAAACTTGTATTTAGCGAAGGCGAATCCAGCCATCGCATTAAAGAAAAGGCCGACAAAAGAACAGAGGACAATGAAAATCGTATTGCGAAGATAAACAGCAAAGTTCATGTTTTCAAATAAGTAGATGAAGTTTTCCGTTGTAAAGGTTTCAGGCCATAGAGTTGGAGTGAGCTGAAGCACTTCACTTTCAGGCTTGAACGCAGAAAGAATCATCCAGATAAAAGGAATAGAAACCAATAGTCCTCCAAGAGTTAAAACGATTCCTGCAATCCATTGCTGAATTCTGTATGCTTTTTTTGCATCAGATACTGTTGCTTTCATGTTCCCGCCTCACCTCTTAAAAGTCTGTATCTTTCTTTTGCAATTTGAACTGAATCATCGTAATGATAATAATCGTAATAAATAGAACGAACCAGCAGCCGCGTATCCGAAGTTGCTCAACTGGAATCCGTTGCGGTAGATAAACAGGGCAACAGAAGTCGTACTATCCAGCGGTCCTCCGTTTGTCATGACGAATGGTTCCTCGAAGAACTGAACCCATCCTATCATCGTTGTAATCGATACGAAGAAAATTGCGTACCGAAGCAGAGGTATTGTTATCTTCGTAAGCTGCTTCCAGTTGTTTGCTCCATCGAGCTGAGCAGCTTCGTAATAGGTTTTTGGAATACCTTGAAGAGCAGCTAAGAAAATAATCATATTGATTCCAATTGCACGCCAAACTGCCAGTGCAATTAAAGAGACTTTTGCAATCGTTGGATCCTGCAGCCAAGGAATGGAAGGAATCCCCACTAAGCCTAACAGATAGTTAAACAAACCGAACTGAGGATTATAGAGGTAAGTCCATACGACTGCTACAGCAACGACGTTTGTAATAGAAGGCATATAAAAAACGAGCCGAAAAGCCTTAAAGATTCGGGCTGTACCGAAATTAATCAGCAACGCGATGCCGAGTGAGCATGCAATAACAAGCGGCACACCAATTACTACGTAAAAGATGGTATTACCAATCGATTTTAAGAATATCGGGTCTTTAAAGATATTCACATAGTTTTCGATTCCAATAAAACTAATATTCGAGTAATCAGCGAGTCCGGCAAGATCTATATCTGTAAAACTAATGACCAATGCAAGAACAATAGGGATAAGAGAAAATAAGGCCAATAGAAGTAGAGCTGGCCCAATAAAGAGATAAGGAGTTGTTTTTGAATAGCTTTTCATGTCTTTCACATCCTTCATGGTTGCCCTGAACTCGTCAATAAAAAGGTAACGAGCAGCAGGAACTGCTCGTTATCTATATTGACCTGACTTATTTTTTTAAGATTTCTTCTGCTTGTTTGTCGAAGGAATCCAGCTCTTTCTGAACATCTGCACCGCCGCGATAGATCTTCTCGAAGCTCTTCAAGTAAGTTTGGGCGATTTCTTCCCATTGCTTAATAACAGGCATTGGCTGAGAATTCTCCATTTGTTCCCCGAATGCTTTGTAGTACTTATTTCCAGTAAGAGATTCATCTTCCCAGGCTTTTTGAGCTGCCGGAAGAGAGTTCGTCATTTCCATCCACTTTAATTGTGTCTCAGGTTTACTCATGTAAGCTGCAAATTTTAATGCTTCTTCTTCATTCTTTGTGTGCTCAAATACAGACAGATTAGATCCGCCAAGTGCTGATACATTGTTTTCTTTTGCCGGAAGAACAGCAGTTGCCCATTTTCCTTCTAATTCAGGAGCTTGGTCGTTGATCAATTTGATCATCCATGGACCGCTGATAAACATAGGCAGAATACCTTCTCCGCGGAATCCTTGAACGATGTCGATACCCAGATCATCTTTTGGCGCTGCTCCGCTCTCATAGAAACTGTTCAGATAATTTACTGCTTCTGCAAATTTTGGTTCGTTGAATTTAGGATCGTTTTCTGCTCCCAGCAGCTCAGCTCCGTTTTGACGGGCGAACATAAAAGATAAACTTTGCTCTTTTGCATCAATAGCAATTCCATATTTTCCTTCTCCGCGATCAGCAAGCTTGTCCGCCGCATCTTTCAACTCTTCCCAAGTCTTAGGGGCTTCTTTATAGCCTGCTTCCTCAAGTAAATCTGTACGGTAGTAAAGTAGGCGGGTGTCTACATACCAAGGCACACCAACCATCTTATCTTCGTATTTCGTGGTTTCAACAGATCCTTCAAAGAAGTGCTTCGGATCAAGTTCCGGATAGTCTTTCACATGAGGAGTTAAGTCTTTTAAGGCTCCTGCTGATGCAAATTCAGGAATCCATGTTGTTCCCATTTGCAAAACATCCGGTCCTTTTTTAGATGCAACAGCTGTCAGCAGTTTGTCGTGTGCTTGATCCCAAGGAAGTGCCTGAACCTTTACATCGATTTCAGGATTTTCTTTTTCGAATTCTTCTGCGATTTTAGGAAGGGATTTTGCTTCTTCCCCCATTCCCCAAACGGTTAATGTTGTTTTTCCGTCTTCACTTGACTCAGAAGAGCAGCCTGCGAGTACCCCAGTAATCAATAAAGCTCCAACCATTGATTTTACTGCTGACTTTTTAAACCAATGCTTTTTCATGTTTGTTCCCCCTCTTATTTGCTTCCTATTTGTATTTAAGACTAGAGTCATAAATACACAAGTAAGCATTTCCTTTTTTGATAATGTAGACTCTTTATTCAAATTATCATTGAAACGTTTCGATAAACACATTATAATTCAAGCTGTAATCGTTTACAACATGAAATTGAAAAAATGAAAAAACTTCTAAAATTCTTTATTAACAAAGGGTTTTTCAAGTTCTTCTTTTTAATTTTAATGCCAATGAAAAATTGACACCTGTCAGTGTTAGGCTTATAATCGCATTGAATTTAATAGAAACGTTTCGATGATATCTGTACTTTCAAATACTAAAATTTAAGGAGCGCGGGTGAATGGACAAAATACGAATTACATCTCTAATAGAAAAAATGACGATTCATGAGAAAATCTCTCAGCTAATCCAGCTTGCTACCCCTTTTTATGAAGGCGCTGCTACTGAAGGACAAATTACTGGACCTATGCTCGAGCTGGGAATAAAGAAGGAAGATGTCATCAACAGCGGATCTGTACTTGGCGCATCAGGCGCAAAGGAAGTCCGAAACATCCAGGACGCTCACATGAAAGAGAACCGGCTTGGTATTCCGCTCTTAATGATGGCAGATATTGTTCATGGCTACAAAACCATTTTCCCCGTTCCTTTAGCCATAGGCTGTTCGTGGGATTTAGAGGCTGCAGAAAAAAGTGCTGAAATCGCAGCAAGAGAAGCATCCGTCAGCGGGATTCATGTCACCTTTGCACCTATGGTCGACCTCGTACGCGACCCTCGTTGGGGAAGAGTAATGGAGAGTACGGGAGAAGATCCTTTTTTAAACAGTGAATTTGCAAGAGCTTTTGTAAGAGGCTTTCAAGGAAATGACCTTTCAGGTGACACAGATCGTGTAGCCGCTTGTGTAAAACATTTTGCAGCTTACGGAGCGGCAGAAGGCGGACGTGATTATAATACGGTAGATATGTCAGAGCGTCAGCTTCGGGAGTCATACCTTCCTGCCTATAAAGCGGCATTAGACGAAGGCTGTGAGATGGTCATGACCGCATTTAATACAGTGGACGGAATCCCTGCGACTGGGAACAAAAAGTTGATGCGCAACCTCCTTCGAGAAGAAATGGGCTTTAATGGTGTTTTAATTTCGGATTGGGGAGCCGTAAAAGAACAGATTCCACATGGCATTGCGCGAGATGAAAAAGATGCAGCGGAGAATGCAATCAAAGCTGGTGTCGATATTGAAATGATGACATCATGCTATGCACATCATTTAGCAGCGTTAATAAAAGAAGGAAAAGTAGAAGAAAAGAGAATTGATGAAGCGGTATACCGCATTTTAGAGCTAAAGGAAAAGCTGGCTCTTTTTGAAAATCCCTATCGCGGGGCCGATGTACATCGTGAAAAAGAAGTGGTGCTCTCTCGAACACATCGAGAAGCAGCATATGAGCTGGCCGTTAAATCCTGCGTATTGCTTAAGAATGATGGAATCTTGCCTTTAAATAATGAAAAGAAAATTGCCTTAATAGGACCTTTTGCAGAAAACGGAGATCTGTTAGGACCGTGGTCATGGCAAGGTTCAAAGGATGACGCTGTAACCCTGCATGAAGCCTTTTCTGCAAAACTAAGCCCTGAAGACCTAGTGATTGAAAAAGGCTGCGGGATTGAAACCAGCTCAGATGAACTTTTTGAAAAAGCGGCCGCAAAAGCAAAAGCAGCGGATATCATCGTTCTTGCACTTGGAGAAGATTCTGAAATGAGCGGAGAAGCTGGATGCCGCGCAGACATTCGTCTGCCAGAGGTTCAATTAGAGCTCGTTTCAAAAATAAAAGCGCTTGGTAAACCTGTTGTCATTGTCCTTTTTAATGGAAGACCTCTTGATCTGTCTGGAATTGAAGGACAGGCAAATGCCATTTTAGAGGCTTGGTATCCTGGGACAGAAGGCGGAAATGCGGTTGCAGATCTTCTTTTTGGAGAGCGAAATCCATCCGGAAAATTGACGATGTCATTTCCATTTACAGCAGGACAAGTTCCTGTTTATTACAATAACTACAATACCGGCCGTCCAAAAGATGCACCAGATGCGCAAATCCGTTATGTTTCTCAGTACTTGGACATTCCAAATGAACCATTATATCCATTTGGATTTGGTTTAAGCTATACACATTATAAATACAGTGAGCCAAAGCTATCATCATGTACAATATCGCCCGATCACCCGTTGACAGTTTCCGTTGATGTAACCAATTCCGGCAAGACGGCTGGAGAAGAAATCGTTCAGCTATACATCCGTGATATGGTTGGTGAAGTCATTCGGCCGTTAAAAGAATTAAAGGCATTTGTAAAAGTGAAGCTCGATCCAGAGGAAACGAAAACAGTTGAATTTATTTTAATAGAAGAGCAGCTTCGCTATTACCATGCGGATCTATCTTTTACCAGTGATGAAGGGGAATTTACTGTCTTTGTCGGCGGCAGCAGCCATGATGTTAAAAGCGCTTGTTTTGAGCTTACAAAATAGAGAATTGAGGGGTATTTGATGACAACTGCGACGAAGGGAAAATTTGAAATCAAAAACGGTGACTATCGTTTTACTTTTTTACATTCTGGTGATATTTTCGAAGTTTCTTATAAAGATACGATGATTAACCAGTGGATGAGCAATCCAATTGATGGCGCTTTGAACAATCTATACTTGCGTCTATTTCTGCCCGAGGGTATGAAAGTCACACCTTTAGTAGGCACGCGTTCAAACAGTACAGTTTCTTATAATGAAAGCCAGGCCATTTGGGAGGGGTCTTTTGAAGACGTTTCGTATAAAGTCGTATTCACGTTAACTCCAAATGGCATTTGGTTTTGGAATGTGGAGGTAAACGGTGCGAATGTGAAAGCAGACCTCATCTATGGACAAGATGTCGGCCTTGCTCATAGAGGGGCAGTCCGGACAAACGAGGCGTTCACCGCGCAATATGTTGATCATCAAGTATTTGATAAAAAACCATTAGGCTATGTTGTTTGTTCCCGTCAGAATCAGCCTAACGGAAATAAATTTCCTTACTTACAGCAAGGCTCATTAACGAAAGCAATCGGATATGCTACAGACGGATTTCAATTCTTTGGACGTTCTTTTAAGGAGACGGATGTACCTGAAGCACTCTATCAAAAAAACCTTCCAAACTCCGTGTATCAATACGAGTTTGCTTACATTGCCCTTCAATCAGAAGCAGTTGAGCTGCAAGGCATTGAACAGTTTGTCTTTTACGGATGCTTTAAAGAAAATCACCCGGAAGCGGTAACATCTGCCCAGTTTATTGATGAGGTACTCGATGCCTGGAAAAACGTACAGTCTCTGCAAAGTAAGGAAACAATCACACTTTCAAAGGTAAAACGGAATAAGCAGTTTACAGGAACGGTAAAAACAGCCGATCTTAGCTTAGAAGAAGTAAAAAATCTGTTTCCTGAAAGAATTCTAGAGGAATACGAAGGAGACAAGCTGCTGTCTTTCTTCACGCCAACCTATGAACATATTGTGTTAAAAGAAAAAGAAAGAATGGTAGAACGTCCACATGGTCACATTCTTGTAACGGGTAATAACGTTCACCTAAAAGAAGATACTGTCTCAACAACATCTTATATGTACGGGATCTTCAACTCACAGCTCGTTGTCGGAAACACTTCGTTTCATAAGATGCTGACGAATGCACGCAATGCACTGAATGTGATGAAGACTTCAGGTCAGCGCATTTATGTTGAACTGGACGGAAAACTTCAGCTGTTGACGATGCCTTCACTGTTTGAAATGGGCTTTAATTATACACGCTGGTTCTACAAAATAGAGAATGATTTGTTCACCATCACAAACTTCACCACGGTTGATTCACCGGAAGTAGTGCTTCAACTAAAGGCTCAGAGCGGGAAGAACTATCGTTTTGTCATTACGAACCAAGTATCCATGAACAATCAGGAATATGAAGCTCCGTTTAAGATGGAAATAAAAAGAGATGTTTTGGTGTTCTATGCTGACGCTTCTTCAGACAGTGCAAACACGTATAAAAACCTGTGCTATCATATGAAAGTCGCTGGTGCTGAAATGAACGTAACCGATGAAACAATCTTCGGCGAAAAGATTGATTCAGGAACTGCATCACTCGTAGTTTGTGATTTGGCACCCACAAGTGAGTGGACTATGACTGTCCAAGGGTTAATTGATGGCCGCTCATTTCCTTTTAATGAAAAAAACGCAGACACAGAAATTGAACGCTATCGTGAATTTATACGTCAAACAAATCGAGGCTTCCACCTATCTAAATTCGGAAAAGAAACAGCAGAACTGCAAAAGATGAACGCATTAGCACACTGGTATACGCACAACATGCTCATTCATTATTCGGTTCCGCACGGATTAGAGCAATACGGCGGAGCTGCTTGGGGTACTCGTGATGTTTGTCAGGGACCGACAGAGTATTTCCTGTCCACACAGCATTATGATGCAGTTAAAGAGATCTTGCTTACGTTATACTCTCATCAGTATGAAGAAACAGGAAACTGGCCGCAATGGTTTATGTTCGATCAATATTTCACCATTCAGCAGGAAGAATCCCATGGTGATATCATTGTATGGCCGCTTAAAGCTGTGACAGATTATCTTTCAGCAACAAATGATTTTGAAATCCTGTCGGAAGAGATTCCTTATACAGACACTTCATTTAATTTTACTGATAAGACATACACATTATTAGATCATATTCAAAAGCAGATTAACTATATGAAAGCTAACTTTTTGCATGATTCTCATTTATCTTCGTACGGCGACGGAGACTGGGATGACACACTTCAGCCAGCGAACCCGCAGCTTAAGAAGTACATGGTGAGTTCATGGACAGTTGCGTTAACCTATCAAGTAATGGCGCAATTCTCTCAATTGTTAAAACAGATCGATGAGAAAAGGGCCTCAGAATTAGGAAAGCTGGCTGATGGCATCAAGGCAGATTTTCAAGAATATATACTGAGCAACGATGTCATTCCTGGATTTGTGTATATGGAAAATGCAGACGATCCCCAATTCATGCTGCATCCATCAGATAAAACGACAGGCATCAACTACCGATTACTGCCGATGACCAGAAGTATGATTGCAGAGCTTTTAACACCTGAACAAGCAGAACAGCACCTTCATATCATTATGAATAAATTTTATTGCCCGGATGGTGTAAGATTAATGGATAAGCCTGCCCATTATAAAGGCGGTGTGAGCACACACTTCAAACGTGCTGAACAAGCATCTAATTTCGGGCGTGAGATTGGATTGCAATATGTTCACGCACACATCCGGTTTGTAGAAGCAATGGCTAAGCTTGGAAAGACATCAGAAGTGTGGAGCGGTCTTGAAAAAATTAACCCGGTTATGATTCAAGAAGCTGTTCCGAATGCAGAAAGACGTCAAAGTAATGCCTACTTCAGCAGCTCAGACGGTGATTTCAAAACACGTTATGAAGCTCAGGAACGTTTCGATGATTTAAAAGCAGGCAAGGAAAAAGTTAAAGGCGGATGGCGCATTTATTCGTCAGGACCCGGAATCTATATGAATCAGCTGATCTCTAACTGTTTAGGAATAAGGGTGAATGGAGAAAATCTCATCCTGGACCCTGTTCTGCCTGAAAGCATGCAAGGCTTAGAATTTCATTATATGTTGGATGAGAAGCCTGTAACATTCATTTATCATATCAGCGGAAATGATAAAAAGCGGTTAATTATCAATGGAAAAGAAAAGGCAGCTAAAACTTATCACAATCTTTACCGTGACGGAGGTCTAGTGGTAAACCGCTCAGAATTAATCGGTGAGTTGAATGACAAGAAAAATACCGTAGAGATTTATTTATAATCATTAGGTATAATATAGGAAAACGTTTACAAAAAAAGAGGTTGGAGAGAATGGCTTTGGTAAGTATTAAGGACATTGCGAAAAAAGCAGGTGTTTCCATATCCACGGTCTCCTATGCCTTAAACGGCAGTCCGAAAGTTACTAAGGAAACATCTGACCGGATTCATGCAATTGCGAAAGAATTAAATTATATCCCGAGCGCAGCTGCTCGTTCGCTGAAAAAGAGAGAAACCAAGATAATCGGAATCTATTTGACGAATTACAGCGGAGCATTTTACGGCCAGCTTCTTCAGGGAATGATGGAGACATTAAGCAAGAATGGCTATGAACTAATCGTATGCAGCGGAAAAGAGTCTCACAGGTTCTTGCCGGAACGTATGATTGATGGAGCCATTATCTTGGATGCAACGTATAAAACAGAAGAATTGCTGAGCCATGCAGAACGCGGACATAAGCTGGTTGTAATGGATCGGAGAATGGATCATCCGAATATTTCTCAAGTACTGCTCGACAACAAAGCCGGTGCAACCCTGGCAATTGATTATTTGGCTGAAAAAGGTCATAAAAAGATTTATGTCTTAAAAGGGCCCGAAATATCGTTTGATGCACGGCAGCGACTGGAGGCTGTCCAAAAGGCAGTACAACGGTATTCACATATCCAATATATTGAGCTTGACGGTGATTTCAACAGACCGTCAGGAGAGGTTGCTGCTAAGAAGATTCACCAGGAATTTTCAGAGCCAGTCGGTGTATTTTGCTTAAACGATGAAATGGCAATCGGCATGTATGACTATTTTAGCCGGACGCACTTGCGTATAGGAGAAGACGTTCATATCATTGGTTTTGATAATATTGAAGTTTCTCAGTACATTCACCCAAGACTGGCAACAATCAACTATTCGAAGCATAAATGGGGTGCTTTAGCATCAGAATTGCTTCTTAATTTAATCAAAATGGAAAAGCGTGAACACGAACGAATCAATGTAAGCTTAATTGAAGGAGATTCGGTACAGAATTGGTAGAGCCTAAAGCCTAATAAAACGAGTGAATCATCATCACGATTCACTCGTTTTTAATTTTGAATTTTTTATTGATCATAGCAAGGCCACTTCATCACCACCTCCCTTTTGTCGATAACTGCTCTGATTTTGTAGATATTTCCCGGGAATTAATGAAATTTGAAGAATCGTGAAATTAGAATAGTTGGAACATAAGTTAAAAGATCTCTTCCTTCTAATCTTTTTTTTGTTGATAGCTGTATCGTCCAGCGACTTGTCCATATCGCGTAACGCTATATGCGCTTCAATGTCAATTGCCATTTTCGAAAGTTATATCGCCCTGCGATACGAAACAAAAAAAGAGCCGATCGCCCCTTTCTAGAACAACTCCATCTTGTTCTGGAAAGAAGTAACCGCCTCAATAGCAAACATGCTTTTTTGCTTGCTTCAAGCTATGTATTTTGTTTAAATGCATATCGCCTACACATATCTACAATGTATTTCAAATGAGCCTTCATTTGCTTTGTAAGAGCTCAGCGATACATGGTTATCTCCGCGCTCTTACAAAGCATGCACCAAATCCTGTTAATTGATAAAATGCTCTTAGTCTTTCATCTATGCCTATAAAATAGGTCACGATGATTTTTATTCAAGTTTATTTTCGGAATATGGAGAAAAGCCACTCCCATTTTTCTTGAGGTTTTTGTATCGCTTCTTCTAACCGTTTATTAAAGTCATTTTGTGAACTCCATTCTTTTTTCTGTTCGTCCCTCATATTCTGAATTTCTTTTTGTAAGAGTTCACTTTTTTGTTTTTCTTGTTCCAGCAATGTTTCGTAATGAATATTTTGCTGCTGAGTTAATTTTTCAATTTTAACATTTGTTTTATGTGCTGAATTTCCAATGCTGGAACTTATCACATGATGATCTTGCTGAAGCCGGGCAACCGTTGTTTTAAGGTGTGACATATCGTTTTTTAGCTGGACATTCATTTCACGTGCTGCTGCGAGTTCATTGACTACATACACTAAGACCTCTTTTAATTGATTGGGGTCGCTTGGTAAATGATCATATGTATCGGGAATCGTAACCTCTGTTACCTCGGATTCTTCTAATCTTTCTTTTTGTTGGTGGACAAGGTCTTTAGCTGTATCGTCCAGGGGCTTGTCCGTATCGCGCAGCGCTATAAGCGCTCTGATGTCTGATTGAACAAAGATACGTCGTTCGCCATCTTTCAAAAATTCATATCCATTCCGCTCTAAAATTTGGCCATACTTACGAACAGTGGGAGTCGCAATCCCCACTTCTTCTGCTGCTTCCTTGGAAGAGAATGCTCGTTCATTCGGTTGTATATCACGTCGCATATCGGACCTCCTTTTCTTTTAAATATGAAGCCTTTTAACCCTTTTTGCAAGCTGTATCGCCCTGCGATACGAAACAGTCCTATAAAAATAAGTTCGAGATTCAGTTGTTCTTTATGGACCTAAAGTCAAAAGCATTTCACTTAAAATTAATCCGATTCAAAATCTGCGCCCTGTAGATAAATTTGATCTGCTGAATAAGCTGATTGAAGAACATATTAATGAACTGCGAGAAATATGCGAATCTGCAGCTGAACTGGAATTCAGAGATTCGAATCTTCCCTGGTTCGAATACCTTGAACGTCATTATTTATTCTTTTCAACGATGTTAGCCAGTAAAGGGGCCCCTTCTTTCCGCAGTCAGTTCGTCGAGTTACTGATTGAAGAGTTCAAGAATGAAGTGGATATCACAAAAGGGAAAAATCAGGGTTTAAATGAAGAAATTATCCTTCAATTTATTGTGACGTCTTACGTAGGGATCGTGGAATGGTGGTTCAAGAATGAAATGCCGTATCCTCCTCATGTCATGTCATGTCAGAGCAAGTGGGGATTTTGTTAGAGCGGAATCTATGATGAATGAATGATTTTCATGAATGTAAAAAAGCGTTAAACCCTTATAAATCAAGGTTTGACACTTTTTTTGAGGGCTTTAAAATTATGTATATTCTCCCACAGAACATTTCCTCACCTTTTTAGGCATCCGCACAGTCGTTTAGGTATTAACCTACATATTGTACATAGGTGGGTCACCTGCTATTTAACATAATGCAAAAGACAACCCTAAGCTCTTCCTTGGGGATGTTTCTTTTTAAGATCGCTTTATAGATCAAAAGCATATTCTTTTTCTAACAATGGAGGTATGTATATGACTAATTTTTATTCTTTTCAAGGAATCGTTACAATGATCAGTGATTTTAATTCAGGCCAAAATGGTGAAGGCTGTTATAAATTAATTTCTGTAGAAAACGGATCAGGCGCAACCGTAAATTTTGTTGTGTCACCCGCTACTTACTTCGTTGACCATGCAATGGTTTCAGCAGGAGACCTGGTAACTGGATATTATGATGGGAATGCACCTGTTCCCCTTATATATCCTCCGCAATACCAAGCACTGGTTATGGTAAAAGAAAGGCCAAATCAGAATGTAAAAGTAGATTATTTTAATAGCCAGCTGGTGAGCAGTGATGGACGATTGCAATTAAATTTATCTCCATACACTCAATTGTTATTAACGAATGGGCAATCATTTACACGAAATCCGGCGAACCGGGATCTTATCGTTATTTATGGACCTTCTACCAAAAGTATACCTGCTCAAACTACACCTTATAGAATAATCGTGTTGTGTTAGAGAATAGTTTAGAAAATCCCGGTTTGGCACGATTAATAGTATCTTAAAACACAAAAAACTCGCCCATTTTGGCGAGTTTTTCTATATCTATTAGGCATAATCCTAGAAATCAATCAAAACTAAATTCAATTAGAATTAATATACGCAGTCACTGCCGCCATCTGATCAATCCAACTCTGCCGCAGTTGTTGTTTAATGGGACTGTTATTATTTTTCAAATAGCGGATCATAAAGAATCCGTCAGGTGCCAGCATGCTTAGTACCAGCTCATGCTGCAAACGGGAATTACTAATAAATTTCGTTTCGATTAGTGAATAATTCTCTTCCATTTTAATCACTTCACTATATTCCAGGCTATTCTCCCGTAGGTATCTTTCTGTATGCTCTTCCACGGAAGCCGCACCCATCTCTGTAAAATAATCAATTGTAAATTTCTCTTTTGTCTTATATGAAAAACGTTCATTTTCAGGATAATACCCAATAAATTCACTATTATCATAAAGAAGATACGTCGCCGGTTTGAAACCATCCAGCTGCAATGGCTCAATAAACCGTTTCATATTGTTATAAAATTGGGCACTTGATGGCACTGCCGCCTTCTCATGCGGAAAGATTTCTCCCTCTTCGTCCAAAAATAATTCGCTGTATTTTGAGAGTCTTGTAATCCAGATTGAGTTGGCCTCTTTTTTGACTTGGATATAATAACTTGTGATATTGTTAGGACTTTCTCCATTTTCATCGTTTTTATTTATGCACGTGTATATATGTTTTCTAGTGTATGTAAACGTCGCTTCGTCCTCTGATAGATCTAAGATTTCAATCCTCATAATGTCAGATTGAATATTGTAAATTTGAAAATTCATCATCAAAGTAAAATGGTTTAAAAAGGAGATTTCCCGATGATCTGGATGGAACAATTCCTTCAATTTCTCTATATCCTTTTCTGTGTAGGCAGCTTCTAACCGCTGGATGAGTTCTCTCACTTTTTGCTCCGAAATTTGCGTTTTCTTTTTGAAAAAAAACATAGAATGCCTCCTAAGAACATAAGAATGATTCATATCGCACATCAATCTATAACGATAAAGCTAGTTTAATTGTATACATTCGAAGGGATTTTTTCCAGTTATTCACATTCAGGATTTCGGATCGACCTCAAATAAAACCACTCCCAAGTTCATTTTAATGGTAGTGGTTTTTAATGGAAATACTGTTTTTACCTGACCTACTTCACAAGTGAAGAATGGTGGGAAGAAATAACCTTACCTATTTCTCCCATTGCAAGGCTTTAAAGCCTTACATCATTCCGCCCATTCTAGGTTTAAATCTTTATCAAATAAAGCAACGAATCCTTAGACATGGTGTGGAACCATGGGAAGTTAGCCAACTTATAATTCAGCTGCCTGATATTGAGGAAGTATACAAGGTGGGTTTTAATGGCATATGTTAAAAAGTACCAAACAAAAAAAGGTGAGCGTTGGATAAACGTTGTCGAAAATGGCGTAGATCCACAAACCGGTTCTCGCCGCAGAATTGTGAAAAAAGGCTTTCTAAAACAAAAAGAAGCAAAGGACGCCTTAAAAGAATTTGAAAGAAAGACCGCTGGTAAAACATTTGAAGATAACAATATTTTATTTAAAGATATGGCTCAAGAATGGCTTGATACCTATAGTGAAACAGTCGTAAAGATTAGTACTATTCGTGTAAGAAATCATGAAATTGGTCATTTGAATCGGTATTTTGCTCATTACAAGATAAAAGATGTTACTAAAAAAATGTACCAGAATGCATTAAATGATTTGAAGAAAAAAGAGCAGCTGGCCCATAATACAATTTCAGGTATACATGGTACGGCAAAAATGATCTTTAAACGAGCATTAGAACAAGATTTACTTCTTGCTGATCCGACAGAATATGCTTTTATCCCAAAAGACAAAAAAACAGTAGAGGACATAGAGAACCAAAAAGTTGAAGAGAAGTATTTAGAAAAACATGAATTAAAGGATTTTCTAGAAACAGCTAAAACTAAAGGTGAAATTGATGATTATGTTATCTTTTTAACTTTAGCATGGACAGGTCTTAGAGCTGGTGAATTAGAGCCCTTTTGTGGAAGATCATCATATCCTATTTTAGCTAGTTAGTTGTATTGAACGGTCTCGTTACGTTATTGAGTAGTTCCGTCCCTAGTTCTGCACAATAAAAAAGTCAGCATTATTTTTGCTGACATCTGATTATATGAATTAATTGTTATACAATATAAAAATAAAAAATTTTTAGATGCTACTCAAACCAAGTAGAAATGCACCATTAAAAGTAAAAAACCTATGCCCACTTTAGTAACCATTTTATCTAACACACCCTATCCTCAATAGAATATTGTTGTCTTCATCGTTACAATTTAAAGTTAACATAATTATATTTAGCTAATGTTAATTGATTATATATACTTTATTAATTCAGCAAACGGGCCCGATTGTTGAAGATTACTATAGCTTCTATTAGCTGTTTAGCTCAATAAGCTTATTAAGTTAAATAGCTAGATTTTCTTCTGGATTCTTTGTCAATAACCTGAGAAACCATTCATTAAATGAGTGCTATTTTTAAATTCATAAGTAAATTCCTTCTTAATTAATCCTGTACAGCTAGTCTCCTTCCAAACCCTAAAGCAATTGCAGCGCCAATACAGCTAGATAGGCAACCGGCAAACAAATACACTGATGGATCTGACTCACCGATTAAAACAGAGGCAACTCCACCGATAGCTGGGAATAGAGCGACCATATAGCCGCTTTGAGCTCCTCCAATTTTTTCTACAAGCTTCAAATAAAATAACCATGCCGCAAATGAAGCAACCAGAGTTAAATATAGTAACGCAGATAAGTATGAAACAGATGTTGGAATTATAAATTCTTGTCCTTGGAACAATACAATTGCTCCCATCAATATACTGCCCACTGTAAATCCAATTGCATTTGCATAAATTGGATCAACCTTTCGATTTGCATTTCTAGCCGAGCTGGCGTCACCAACTGACGTCAGAAGTGTACCTAGGAAAGCGATCATAATTCCTTTTATGTCATTGAACCCTTGAAAGTTGTTCAAAGATGGATAGATGAGAATACATACGCCCAATACACCTAAAATTCCCCCAAATAAAACGCGTGAATGTAACTTTTCTTTTAAAAAAATCCGGAGAGCAATCGGTGTCAAAATCACCTTTAATGAAAAAACCAATGTTACGATTGCTGCAGAACTCAAAATTGTGGCGTAATAAAGGCATAAATAGCTTAATGCAAAGTTACATATACCAAACACTATTACAAATGGGATATCTTTTCTTGTTGGCCTCCCCTTTGGTCGAAGGAACCAAACAAGAATCAAAAATAAAAAGGCTGTCATGACTAAACGATAAGTTAAGGATAATTCCAAGCTGACTGGAGTTCCTTGAATTTTTACCGCAATAAAGTTAAGTCCCCATACAATCAAACAAAATATGTACATAAATATTGTCATAATACTACCTCTTCCTGATGACTGATATTCTATGTAAATATAACTCTTAAACTTTTACATTTCTATGATAATGACTGAAAATATTTTTTCTAATACCTGAAATATTACCAATTGAGCTTTTTCAAGAAAACTGCACCTATTGCTTAATACCAATTATTTCAAAACTCTTCATTAAACTCAATCCCTTATTCAATTAAAAGGCACTTACCTTATTACAGATAAGCGCCCGATTGTTGAAGAAGGTTCTAGAAATTTAATATGAAATTACTTTTTGAATCTGATCATTAATATTTACGTTACTTAATCCTCCGTGGTAACAAACCACAGATTCAATGTCGAGGTCTATGTATTTCTTCAAAGAGAGTCGAGCCGCCTTTATATCCAGTGCGGTTGGGGCATGAATTCCCCCAATTATTCCGTTTACACTGTACATCGAATCCCCGGCAACGAGTGTTTTACTTTGTTTCAAATATAGGCTGATATGGCCAGGAGTATGCCCTGGAGTATGGATGACACGAATCCCGCCGCAATACGGCAATTCTTGACCGTCTTTCAAGGTATCGTCTACTTTGCCCTTCGGGGGGTTCTCTAGGTGCCCGTCTTTCAAAAGAGGTAAATCCCCTTGAATATAAGGCTTATCCAGATCGTGAGCATATACTTTAATATTACTTTCACACTCCTGTAATATCTCAGGAAGACTACCTATATGATCTATATCCTGATGCGTCAAAATCACAACTTTTAGTTTGTCGAACGACACTCCTACCTTATCCATTGCCACGCGTAAATCTTCAATTTGTCCAGGGAATCCAGTGTCTATTAAAACAGCCATTTCTTGATCCCATAAAAGAGTTGGATGAATAATATTCCCATGAAATTCAAGATGGAGCATCTCTACTTCCTTAGAAATTTCCATAACTTTGGACTCCTTTATAATTAGATTTTATTGATGTCAGAGAATGGGTTTGGTTACACAAGAAGGTTGAAAGAATAATGCTAATTTTGTACGTGAAATACTATTATTACGTAGTATCACTTATTCATTAACACACTAACCTGCAAGTTTATTGAATAACACAAGCATGATATTAACTTCGGCTTCCTTCCCAAAAGTTCCTGCTGTTCTTCAACAATCTGGCCCGATTGCTGAAGAAAATTTAAAAACTATCTTTTGCAATCTAATGCGTTAGTTACTGTGCAAGATTTCCTCTTTCACGTGCTGAATTCTCTTTTCTCCAAAAGGTGCATTGCTACCGGTTCTTTTTCTCTTATTATTCCCTCGTTCTTAATTACGTTTTATTTAATAAATAATTAGAGCAAAACGTTATATTCGTTTTCTTATGGATCTCCACAAAAAGAAACGAACCCTTGAATAACAAGGGTTCGGACAATTTCCCATCAATTACAGAATCGAAGCTATGCATATAATTAAAAAAGGCAACTTGTTTTACGGTACAAGTCTGTCCAAAATCAAGTTTAACAAGAAAATTAATTTATTCTATAAGAATCGAAATTGCACTATACACTAATAACAATGCCATAATTATATTAAACTGACTTCTATACTCTGATAAGAACTTTTGAAAAATTGAACCAAACATACTCCAACAGAAAGTACTCATAAAACCAACAAAAGCTAGAAATAATGAATAAAATATTAAGCTGAAATTTGAAGTGTGATACGGAAGGATGAAGGTTGATATTGCGGTTATGCCATATAGAATACCTTTCGGATTTACGAATTGTAAAAGCATACCTGTTAAAAAACTGTTATTCTTGTCCACATCATTATCTTTATCATTATTAGAAGTAATAATTTTTATAGCCAGATACAACATATAGATTGCCCCAAGAATAGTCATAATAAATTCTATTTGTGGAATGAAATTTTTAAGCAAAAGATTAAAATAACTGCACAATAACATTATTACAAAGAAACCTGCACCTACTCCTAAACAAAATCTAATTGTCTTTTTTAACCCGTATTTGTTAGCAAATAACATCGCCATAATATTATTGGGACCAGGAGTAAAACTAGTAACAAAAATATATAGCAAAAACGATAATAAAGGCATATTGGAACCTCCCTTGTATTATATGTTATAATGTTCAAAACAGACACTATAACGTCAATCCTTTTTATTGTATAATATCGACGTTATATTGTACACAAATATAGGAGTGTGTTTATGGAGGAAATACATCTTATCATTGCAAAAAACTTAAAAATCTTTAGAGAAAGTAAGAAATTAAGTCTTGAAAGAGTTGCTGAATTAACAGGAGTAAGTAAAACGATGATAGGTCAAATCGAAAGAGGGGAATCATGCCCCACGATTACAACCATTTGGAAAATAGCCAATGGATTAAAAATTTCTTTTACTTCACTAATAAATAATCCGCAGCCAGATACAAAAGTGGTTTTAAAAAGGGAAATTCAAACATTATCTGAAGACAACGGAAAATATCGGGTCTATCCTTACTTTCCCTTCGAAGATGATAGACGCTTTGAAGTTTATACTGTCGAGATTGAGAAGGGCGGATTCCTATGTGCTGATTCGCACAGAGAGGGAACTGAAGAGTTCTTAACTGTTTTTGAAGGGGAACTAACTGTACGTGTAAATAATAATGAATATACAGTTAGTAGTGGTGATTCTATTAGATTCAAGGCTGACAGAACCCATACCTATCATAATTCAGGGGAAACATTAACTCGATTAAGTATGATTATATTTTATCCAGTTTAAACCCCCGTTCTTGTAGAACGGGGGTTTATTTCTGTTTTCCATTGTAACAATGCAGTGATGTAATGCGGGTTTGTTGTTTAATAAGCAAAATGCTTTTATATTATTGCCTTTGACCTCATTCACAATTATAGTCCTTTGTAAGATATCCCCTTTGTCAGACCTATAAATAATCTCAACAGGAAGTTGCTCTTCTTTTGCTCTCTCTAACAAGCCTTTCATATTATCAGCTCCTTTGGTGTAGAAAAAGAGAATATGATTTATGAATACATATATAAGATTTGTTTGGTTGATATTTTAGAAAAAGATCTAAATGTATAGAAGCTGCAGGTTTTAAAATTCCTGAGGTATATATTCATTATGTTGTGTACCAGCTGAAGCGCATAAGAATTGATTTACGTGATATGAAATTGAAATTCAGAAAGATGAACATAAAGGTAATGGATTCAGTAAAGGTGAACGTTTGTGGAATATGAATACTTTGCTCACGGATATCGGGGTAAATTAAGATATTGGCAATACGCTTTGGCTCAGCATGTTAATAGAAGAATGAAAAAGTACTTCTATACAAAGTAAAAAGCTATAAATGCACATTTTGTTAAAAAACAAAACATTATGTCATTTTTTACTTTTTAATTGCTCAGATAATAAGCCTGTAAAATAATATGCTTTTCTAAAGACTAGATAGAAAATCTGTCAAGGCCGGTTAGTTCTTACGAACCCTTCTGTTTTTCCTTCTGCAGCTTCTTTTCTTTCATACGATAACTTTCTCCGTTTAGGTTAAATATTCTTGAGTGGTGTAAGAGTCTATCTAACATAGCGGTCGCGATGATTGGATCACCAATAATATCTCCCCATTCTCCAAATGACTTGTTTGATGTTAAGATAATAGAACCTTTCTCATAACGTCGGGCAATGACTTGAAATAAATAATGAGTACTATGATGATCGAGTTTCATATAACCCATTTCATCAATGATTAGAAGACTAGGTTTTACTAAAGAACGCAGTTTCTTTTCTAACTGCTGATCAAGATCAGCTTTCCTTAATTGTGATACTAAGTCATGTGCAGATATAAAGTATGTTTTGTAGCCATGTGATATAGCTTGCAGCCCAATAGAAACTGCCAAGTGAGTTTTCCTAATGCCCGGTGGACCTAGAAAAATAGGATTCTCATGATTCTTCAAGAATGATAATGTCATCAGTTCTTTTACTCTCCGTTCGTCAATTGAAGGTTGAACAGTAAAGTCAAACTCATCCATCGTCTTTCGGAACGGGAGTTTTGAAAGTTTTATCAGTGTTTTGTCGTTCTTTGCTGTCTTTCAATAAATTCTGCCTCTAAAAGGCTGAAGAGAAACGAAGAATATGGTACATTATTTTTAGCTGCTTGATCGGAAAGCGTTGACCATTGTTCAGCGATTACGGACAAGTTCAGCTTCTGGCAATACTCTTTCATTTTCTCGTTCATGATTCACCTCTCAAGAGATCGTCATAAACGGAGAGAGGACGAGTATTGACGGATACTTCGGGAACAGAATGCGGGGCGGCAACCACGGCACTCTGTTTCTTTTTTATTTGATCAGCTAATGAAATGACTGATGCTGGTGTTTGAAATGCTGTAATCTCTTCACCTTGATAAAAGAAACGAAGTACTCCAGTTAATGATTCTTTAACCAGGATATCCTTTAATGCAAATTCCTTTGGGAGTAGCCACTTGTGTCCTTTATAAGATAGGGTGCTATCAAAATGTGTCTTACGATAGACGCGATAGCTCGTGTCATAATTGATTTTTGGTAATGAACTAAGTTTTTCTTCCGACCAGCGTTCTTGTGGAGGGACACCTGTGGTATCATTCTTTTTGCGATTGCCAATTCCGTCAAGCCAACGTTCTACTTGAAGATTAATATCTTCAATGGAATCGAATGTAGTTCCAACATAAAAGCTATTTGTGATATATTGAATCGCTCGTTCAACTTTGCCTTTCGTTTTAGCCCTATAGGGCTTGCAGGCTTTAGGAATAAAATCGTAATAGGCTGCAAATTCCGCAAATCGAGCGTTCCACTTCACGATTCCTTGTTCACGTCCATCTGTCACTGTTCGCATATTATCAAACAGTATTTTCTGCGGAACTCCGCCGAAGTACTTAAAGCTGCTAATCAAACATTGAAGGACATGTTCTTGATCTTGAGACGTTGTAAACTCCGCATATTTCATTCTGGAGTAACCTAATGTTGCAACAAACATAGAAAGCTTTATTCGCTCTCCGTTTAGAATGATTTCTCCAATCTCTTTCCAATCCACCTGCATCTGTTCACCTGGTAAAGTTTCATATCGTACAGAATACTTCTTCTTCTCCTTATCTCTAAAGGGCTTAATGTAATCTTTTAAAATCGTTTTCCCTCCGGTATATCCCAATTGTTTGATTTCATCTAATAAGCGTTCACCGTTAAAAACGCCATCTTCCAGCATCCGTTGATGAAGGTATTCCTTGTATGAATCCAACTTGCTTTTTGTCTTTGTTCGCTTTTGCTTTGAAGGAGCTACAGAAGAGTTTATGTATTTCCTAACCGTTCCACGATCTAGCTCTAGTTCTCTTGCAATATCAGAAATAGACATTCCTCGCTTGTACATATCTTTAATCATAAAAAAATCCCCTCTTGTAATCATGAACCATAGCTCCTCTCAAACCTATGGTTCTATTTTAAATGGGGATTTTTATTCCGGCTATATTGTGGATTTTAACATCGGCTTTAACAAAATCATCATATTATGTCAAAAATGTGCTTTCTTATCAAGTAAATTCCCCATACATTTCCCTTTTAATTGAATAGAGTATGGTGAAAGGAGAACTTCCAAAGAATACGACACTTCTTTTTGTTCAAATGCTCCAGAAAAATACAGTCTTAAAACGAAAATGGATAAGATTCCGGAAGATAAAAAGAGTCTATTCGTGGAATCAATTGAATAGTCAGGTAGATGAGTTTGTTAAAAATGTAATGACTAAGAAAGGGGGGAATTACTATGGCTAGAAATAGAGTTATTTTTTCAAAAGACTTTGGCAATGAACGTAATGAGGTTAGAAGTGAAAATTTACAGTTGCCAGAATTTAATGTTCCACAAAGTGAGGTAATTAATGAGAGTATCTCACAGGAATCCTCTGAGGAAATTAAAATTGAAGATACTACTGATGTAAAATCTATTAACGATTGACGTTCAAGTAGTACTTCAAGCACTAACACTTTACTTGTTCGCATTTCCTTTGCAGTTTACGATCAGGCGATCTCTTTACTAAATCAATTTGCAAACATTCAACATCATCCAAGATTTTTGATTAATTTTATTCGGCTAGACACAAAAAAGAAAAATCTTGCAATTAAATTAAATATAGGAGGAGATAGACAAACCTCCTCCAAATTTATTGGATATTCATACATTACGACAATTACTTCACAATCTCATAATACCATTTACGCTGCTTCAACCATGATTCAAACTCTGCTCTCATAAGCAGGACTAAGGCCACCAGATAATGCGCGAGGATTCATTTTGTCAGTTGTAAATTGAATCTGAGCCCACCAACCTATTTGTTTAAAATAAGCGGATACTTCCTCACGCATAGCAGGAGATAGACCGCCTGTCTTTATTTGAACAGATTCATTTTTTTGTCGTATTTGCTGCAGGCTTAACAGACCAGTTATCATAATAATATTTTACTTCTTTAATAAACTGTGACCAAGTAACCCCGTTAGGCTTTAACCAACTTTCCGGATCAGTACGTCTGCGAGGATCTAACTTGCTGTGAGGAACAATTTTCTTAAGTGGATCTAAACCGAATTTTCTGCAAAGATACACATGATACCAAACATAACGGTCATATACCTCTTTAAAATTACCCGGGCGGCAAAGTTCTACACTTACCGCAGTATCGTTAGCGTCATCACCAAATAATTGATTATCTTCAGGATGGATAGCTTATTAAACAAAACCCCTTCTGTTCATAAACATTTAACTCCACATTCATTACGTCACACTCACATTTCACTTTTAGCTGAAGCTGGTGTTGAATTACTACAAATTGGATCGACTTGGTCATACAGAAGATGGGACAACAACACAAGTTTATTTACACATTACAATGGGTAGAAAAAAAGAAGCTTCTCAGAAGTTTGGGAACCTCATGAGAAGCCTCTAATTTTCTTTTTGAAAAAGTTTCGGCACCTTTCCGGCACCTAAAATGAGCTTTTAATCTTCAAACCCTTGATATAATAGGGTTTTATAGATCAAACTACATCATTCCGCCCATTCCACCCATGCCGCCCATATCAGGCATTGCAGGAGCATTTTCTTCTGGCTTGTCAGCAACAACTGCTTCAGTTGTTAAGAACATAGCCGCTACAGATGCAGCGTTTTGAAGAGCTGAACGAGTTACTTTAGTTGGGTCAACGATACCAGCTTCGATCATGTTTACCCAAGCGCCAGTTGCAGCGTTGAAGCCAGTTCCTACTTCAGCATGCTTTAGACGCTCAACGATAACTGAGCCTTCAAGACCAGCATTGTGTGCGATTTGGCGTACTGGCTCTTCAAGAGCACGCAATACGATGTTTACGCCTGTTGCGAAATCGCCTTCGCCTTCTACTGATGCTACTTTGTTGTATACATTTACAAGGGCAGTACCACCGCCTGATACGATGCCTTCTTCTACTGCAGCGCGAGTAGAGTTCAATGCATCTTCAATGCGGAGTTTGCGCTCTTTTAATTCTGTTTCAGTTGCAGCACCAACTTTGATGACTGCTACACCGCCAGCTAATTTAGCTAGACGCTCTTGTAATTTTTCTTTATCAAACTCAGAAGTTGTTTCTTCTAATTGAGCACGGATTTGTTTTACGCGGCTTGCAATTTTGTCAGACTCTCCAGCACCTTCAACGATTGTTGTGTTTTCTTTTGTCACAACAACTTTAGAAGCGCGGCCTAGTTGAGTGATGTTCGCTGATTTAAGATCTAAGCCTAGATCTTCAGTGATCACTTCTCCGCCAGTAAGAACTGAGATATCTTCAAGCATTGCTTTGCGGCGGTCGCCGAATCCAGGAGCTTTAACAGCTACTGCATTGAATGTTCCGCGAAGTTTGTTCACTACTAATGTAGCAAGTGCTTCACCTTCAACATCTTCAGCAATCAATAATAGAGGCTTGCCTTGTTGAACAACTTGTTCTAATACAGGCAGGATCTCTTGAATGTTTGTGATTTTTTTGTCTGTGATTAAGATGTATGGGTTGTCAAGGACAGCTTCCATTTTATCTGAATCAGTTACCATGTAAGGAGATGCATATCCGCGGTCGAATTGCATACCTTCAACCACTTCAAGCTCAGTAGTGAAGCCTTTTGATTCTTCGATTGTGATAACGCCGTCGTTTCCAACGCGCTCCATAGCTTCAGCAATCAATTGGCCCACTTCATCGTCATCAGCAGAAATTGCAGCTACTTGAGCAATGGATTCTTTGCTTTCGATTGGTTTAGAGATTGCTTTTAATTCTTCCGTTGCAACTATAACAGCTTTTTCAATACCTTTTCGGATACCCATTGGGTTAGCGCCAGCTGTTACGTTTTTAAGACCTTCGCGGATCATTGCCTGAGCAAGAACCGTTGCAGTTGTTGTTCCGTCACCGGCAACATCATTTGTTTTGCTTGCAACTTCAGCAACAAGCTTTGCACCCATGTTTTCGAATGCATCTTCAAGCTCGATTTCTTTTGCAATTGTCACACCGTCATTTGTAATAAGCGGAGAACCGAATTTCTTTTCAAGAACCACGTTGCGCCCTTTTGGTCCAAGCGTTACTTTAACTGCATTAGCAAGTGCATCAACCCCGCGCAGCATTGCGCGGCGAGCGTCTTCACTGAATTTAATGTCTTTAGCCATGTTCCATTACCTCCTAAGAATGATGTTCTATGATATTGGAAATTTTATAAATTAGCCGATAACTGCTAAAATGTCGCTTTCGCGTAAGATTAAGTATTCAGAACCCTCATACTTCACTTCTGTACCAGAGTATTTTGAGAAGATGATGCGATCGCCTTCTGCAACTTCAAGAGCAACACGCTCACCGTTGTCAAGCACACGACCAGTACCTACTGCCACTACTTTACCTTCTTGCGGTTTTTCTTTGGCACTATCCGGCAGTACGATCCCACTAGCAGTTTTTTCTTCAGATTGTACAAGCTCAATTACGACACGATCACCTAATGGCTTTAACAAGTGAAACAACCTCCTCAAGATTTCATTAATTTAAATTTTCATTTTATTAGCACTCATATGTCTTGAGTGCTAACACAAGTATTATATTATATAATCTCTCATGCAAATTCAAGTAATATGTTAAAAAAATTTGAAATCCTTTTCCTTATGCCGATTTCACATGTTTATAGCCATTCCTGCATACCCTATAGGCGTTATCTTCCTACATCATGCCTGATTTATGGTACAATTATGCCTAGCTGAAATTTTGCTTATACTGACTTAAATCATCCGGCACGTTAAAGGAGTCGTTCAATTGAAGAAAGATTACTGGCTTATTATTTTGACATATATAGTCATGCAGTTTTCAGGGATTCTCGGCATTCCTCTTCTGCTTAAGCTTGGCGTCGGAGAGGATCAATCGCTCCGCATGGCGCAGATTACAGCATCAGGCTATTGGACGGTGTTCAGCTTTGCAGCTGCCTTTGTAATCATTCTGCTTCTGCTTCGCAGCCACTTTAAAAGCAATGAACTCAGGGGCGATGCAGCTCCCGCCGGTCCATCTATCTTATGGGCTGTCGGGGGCGTATTTATGGCACTTTCTGTTCAAGTGATTGCAGCCAATATTGAGATTCAGGTATTTGGAATTGAAGGTGAATCAGAAAATACGAAAGTCATCATGGAAGTATTGAAGGTTACGCCTTTGCTCATAGTCGTTACTTCCATCATAGGTCCTATCCTAGAAGAGATTATTTTCAGAAAAATCTTATTCGGCGCTTTGTATCAGCGCTTCAATTTCATTTTGTCGGCACTCATCAGTTCGATTGTATTCGCACTAGTTCACGGTGAACCTCAGCATCTTCTTCTTTATGGATCAATGGGGTTTGTGTTTGCTTTCCTATATGTAAAAACAAAGCGCCTCCTGGTTCCTATTTTTGCCCATGTTGCGATGAATACGTTTGTTGTCATTCTGCAATCGAACCAGGAACAGCTTGAGGAAATGCTGAAACAGGCAGAACAAATGCAATTTATTTTTGGAGGCATGTAAGCATGAGAACAAGCCCAATTTCAATGGGGATCTTTTACTTGGCAATGGGTATTCTGTTTACCTATCTCGCCGTAAACAGTTCAGAAAGCGGGATCTGGTCGTTTCCGACAATCCTGCTAATGCTAATCGCGACGTTTGATCTTGGAGTCGCATTTAGAATGTTCAATCTCTCTTTCAAAGTCAAAGCGAAGAAAAAATAAAAAGAAGGGTGGTCCTGCAGACAGGATCACCCTTCTTTATTTGCTTCTTCAAACTGAGTCCGCTGTGCCTTGCGGTAAGCAAACCTTGAGACCACAATACTTATTTCATACAGAATAAACAGCGGCACGGAAACCATTAGATGCGAGACAATCTCCGGCGGTGTAATTAACGCTGCAATAACAAGCAGAATGAAGTACGCATATTTTCGGATTTTCACGAGGAACATCGGTGTTACGATGCCGAGCCTCGTTAAGAACATAATGACAACCGGGAGCTGAAACAGCAGTCCAAACGGTACCGTCAGCTGAATTAAAAACTGAAAGTATTCGTTGATTCCAATGACTTGATTAATCTCTAAATCATGGGACATACGCTCCATGAAATCTACGACAAATGGAAAGAGCAAAAAATACGAGAAACTTATGCCTGTAAGAAAAAGTCCAATTGAAATTGGAATATAGCTTAGAGTGACCCGTCTTTCCTTTTCGTAGAGGCCAGGGCTTACAAATGCCCATAGCTGATAGAGAATGATCGGGGATGTAATAATAAAAGCAATGATAAACGCGAATTGCATATAGACCATAAGCGGATCGGTCATTCGGAATGAGTTCAGCGTTAAGCTCTGAGCTTCATTCGTATGCTGTAAATAGATGATAATCGGCTTTGCTAATAAAAAGCCGGTAATCACAGAGAGGAAAAGGAAAAAGACTGTAATGATCAGCCTTTTCCGAAGCTCAGCAATGTGATCGATAACCGACATTTCGTTTTGTTTCATGACAGCTTTCACCCTATCTTACTTCTCTTCTTTCTTTTTATCTTCATCGTCGTCCGCTAGACCCTTCGTGGCATGCTTAAATTCACGCAATGAGCTGCCAATTGCTTTCCCAAGCTCAGGCAGCTTCTTTGGCCCAAAGATTAATAGTGCTGCAAAAACGATCAGCAGCAAACTTCCAAAACCGATATTCGGCATATCATTCACCTCAATTCCTAAGCGTTAGGATAGTGCTTCAAAAAGTACACGAGCGATTGCAGCTCTACTGCTAAATCGATATGATGAATTCTGATTTCCTCCGGTACATTTAATCTCGCAGGAGTAAAATTAAGAATTCCTTTAATTCCTTTTGCAATCAGCCTGTCCGTAATGGGCTGGGCAGCCTGTGCCGGAACCGTTAAAATAGCCACGGTCACATCCTCAGGCAGGTGTTCTTCAAGATCAGCTAAATTATAAATGGGAACATCGCCAATTTCAGTGCCGATCTTCTTCTCGTCGACATCAAAGGCAAGTGAGATTAACGTATTATTGTTCTTCGTAAAATTATAATGCAAAAAGGCTGTGCCGAGATTACCGACACCAATTAAGGTAACCTTCGTCACCTCATCCTGATCGAGCGTTTTTCTGAAAAAAGAAAGAAGATAATTAACATTATACCCATATCCTTTTTTCCCAAGGGCTCCAAAGTAGGAAAAATCCCTGCGGATCGTGGCAGAATCCACTTTCACAGCATCACTCAGCTCTGCAGAAGAGACACGCTGCTTGCCTGATGCATGCAGATTCTTTAAAAAACGATAGTATAAAGGCAAGCGCTTAGCAGTAGCTTGCGGAATTTTCGATTGTTCGATGTTGTTCACATTCTATCCCCCACATCCAAAGCTACAGGTTCATCTCGTGTATAATCCCCGCTTTTCCCGCCTGTTTTTACAGACAGATAGGCAGGTCCGATGATTAACCCTTTATCCAGTGCTTTACACATATCATACACGGTCAGGGCGCAGACTGAAGCAGAAGTTAGCGCTTCCATTTCCACACCTGTACTTCCTGTTGTTTTCACAGCTGCGGCTATCATCAGATGGAAAAGTCCGTTCTCTTTTTTCCATTCAAACTCAATATCGATTCCCTTGAGCGGAATCGGGTGGCACATTGGAATGATATTCCATGTGTTTTTAGCAGCCATAATGCCGGCCACCTGTGCGACCGCCAGCACGTCCCCTTTTTGAAGCTTGTGATTTACGATTTGTTCATAGACATGTTCCTTCATAACAACGCTTGAAACAGCAACAGCGGTGCGCACAGAATCATGTTTATTCGATATATCAACCATTTTGGCTCTGCCCTGCTGGTTAAAATGAGTAAAATTTGACATCTTTTAACGCCCCTCATACTAGACTATACACTATTTTTACTAATCTGTCTTTTTACTTATCGTGACAAATGTCCGCACCCGGAAAGGTACAATCATTGCGGCTCACTCTTCGATAAGCTACACTTAAATTATCATAGCCCGAGGTGAAAATACATGATTTTGCTACAAATAAACCAGCTGACGAAATATTTTGCAGCTGATCTTATATTATCGAATATCAAACTTGAAGTTCAAACACGGGATAAAATTGCCCTTGTCGGACGGAACGGGGCCGGGAAATCAACCCTGCTCAAAATTATTGCGGGTCAGCTTTCTTACGAATCCGGAGAGATCATCAAGCCAAAAGGTGTAACGATTGGGTACCTTGCACAGGATACAGGTCTCGAATCTGCTCTATCTATTTGGGATGAAATGGTTTCTGTGTTTCAGTTTTTAAAAGATATGGAGCAATCCATGCGTGATCTTGAACAAAAAATGGCCAACACTGATCCCGCAGAGCGGGAATTTGAACAATATTTAAAAGAATACGACCGTCTGCAAATTGAGTTTAAAGAAAAAGGCGGCTATCAATATGAGGCAGATATCCGTTCTGTTCTTCATGGTCTGGGATTTGCTGAATTCGATGTCTCATCTCCTATCCAGCGTTTGAGCGGAGGCCAGAAAACGCGTCTTGCCCTTGGAAAGCTGCTTTTGACAAGTCCTGACTTATTAGTTCTGGATGAGCCGACAAACCACCTGGATATTGAAACGCTGTCCTGGCTTGAGCAATATCTTCAAGGCTACAGCGGAGCGATTTTAATCGTCTCCCATGACCGCTATTTTCTTGATAAAGTAGTGAACCAGGTCTACGAAATCTCCAGGAATACAAGCATCAAATACATCGGCAACTACAGCCGCTATCTTGAGCAAAGCGCTGAAAACTTTGAGCGCGAATTAAAATTGTACGAAAAACAGCAGGATGAAGTGGCAAAATTAAAAGATTTCATCCAGAAAAATATGGCCAGAGCGTCTACCACAAAACGCGCTCAAAGCCGGAGAAAAAAACTGGACCGCATGGAATTGATGGACAGGCCGCAGGGCGACGAGAAATCAGCTCACTTCCGGTTCGATATTGAAAGGCAAAGCGGCAACGATGTGCTGAAAGCGAAGGATATTGCCGTATCTTATAATGGCTCAGACCCAATCATTTCAAACGTTTCTTTTTCCATATCACGAGGTGACAGCATTGCTCTTGTCGGCCCAAATGGAGTCGGCAAATCGACGCTTCTAAAAACAATCATTGATAAGATGGCTCCATTAAAAGGGGCGTTCGAAATAGGATCAGGCGTGAAGATTGGATACTACGATCAGGAGCAGGCGAATTTAACTTCGAATAAACGTGTGCTTGATGAATTGTGGGATGAATATCCAATGCTGAATGAAAAAGAAATCCGGACTGTGCTCGGCAATTTCCTTTTTTCTGGTGACGATGTTTTAAAGAATGTTTCTACTTTAAGCGGCGGGCAAAAAGCAAGATTGGCTCTTGCTAAGCTAATGCTTCAAAAGGCAAATCTGCTTATCCTTGATGAGCCGACAAACCATCTCGATCTGGACAGCAAAGAAGTGCTGGAAAATGCCCTGATTGATTACCCTGGCACAATACTATTTGTATCCCACGACAGGTATTTCATTAATCGCATTGCTACAAAAGTATACGAACTTTCAGCAAGCGGCGTTAATGAATACCTGGGGGACTATGATTACTATCAATCTAAAAAGGCAGAACAGCTGGAGCTTGCAGCTTTTGATGCAGTCCCTGATCTGAAGCCGAAGGAAAATCAAAATAAGCTATCCTATGAACAAGATAAAGAAGCGAAAAAACTGGCAAGACAAAAACAAAGAAGACTGCAGGAAGTAGAAGAGCGAATCTCGTTCGTTGAACAGCAGATCGAGAAGAATGAAGAGCTGTTATGTGATCCGGAGATTTATCAAAATCATACTAAGGTACAGGAAATCAACACGGAAAACGGCGGTTATCAAGAAGAACTTGAAAATCTAATGAATGAATGGGAACAGCTTCAGGAGGATTAACAGCTTTGTACACAAATTAAAAAACTCAGTGCCTATTATGGCACTGAGTTTTTTTAGTTATCAACACTAAAATATCTTATTTTATAAGGTTTCCACTCTTTTATTCACATTATCCACAAAATAGAGCTTTTTTATCCACATTGTCCACAGGTTATCCAATGCTTATTCAACAAGCTTTTCGAAAAGCGGAAAAGGGTTATTAGACAGTATGTGGATAACATGTTAATACACCATATTAACTCGGTAATTCCAGACCAGGATTTGCATTCATTCTCAGATTGCCTCTATGGCCTTTTTCAAAAAGTACACTCCCTGCAGCAGCAATCATGGCTGCATTGTCTGTACATAGAGATAATGGCGGAATCAGTAATTCTACGTCCTGAATTTCTTTAAACTTCTTTTCTAAAGCTGCTCTTAAACCGCGATTTGCTGCTACACCTCCAGCAAGAAGGATCTGCTTTACTTGGTATTTCTCAGCTGCTGATGCTGTTTTAGTGACAAGAACATCGATGACGCTTGCCTGAAAACTTGCGGCTAAATCATGAGGATCAATCACTTCACCTCGTTGCTCTGCGTTATGAAGAGTATTGATGACAGCTGATTTCAAACCGCTGAAGCTAAAGTTGTAAGAATCCGGCTCAAGCCAGGCTCTAGGTAAATTGATGACTGGAGATCCTTCCGCTGCCATCCGGTCTATATGAGGCCCACCCGGATAAGGCAGATGGAGAGTTCTTGCCACTTTGTCATACGCTTCTCCTGCAGCATCATCAAGCGTTTCTCCTATTACTTCAAACGATCCATGTTCTTTCATAAAAACAAGTTCAGTATGTCCTCCGGATACAACAAGCGACAGCAAAGGAAACTGCAGTTCAGAGATCAGCTGGTTTGCATAGATATGACCTGCAATATGATGAACGCCTATTAATGGCAGCTGGTGGGCAAATGCCAGTGCTTTTGCTGCATTGACTCCAATTAAAAGCGCTCCAACAAGACCCGGACCCTCAGTAACGGCGATGGCATCCAGGTCTTTAAATGTCATTTCAGCCTGCTGCATCGCTTCTTCAAGCACAAGTGTCAGCTGCTCAACATGATGTCTCGATGCGATCTCAGGTACAACACCGCCAAAACGTTTATGGCTTTCAATTTGAGAAGCGACTACATTCGAAATGATTTCCCGCCCGTTTTTCACAATAGATACGGCCGTTTCATCACAGCTTGTCTCTATTCCTAATATATATTGATCTTTTTCTGTCATTTTAAATTCACCCACATTACTAACGCATCTTCCCCGTTATCTGTATAATACCGTTTTCTAATCCCGCCTGGCTGAAAATCGAGCTTGGTGTACAAAGATTGCGCTACATGATTTGAGACTCTTACTTCTAGAGAAATTTTACCCGCACCATACTCCTTTGCCATTCCGATTGCCTGTTTCAGCAAAGTTTCACCAATCTTATTCCCTCTGAAACCGGGCAAAACGGCGATGTTCGTAACTTGAGCCTCATCCATAATGATCCAAAGTCCACAATACCCGATAATCTTTTGATCAAATTCTACAACAAGATATTTAGCAAAATGATTTTGAGTTAATTCATTGTGAAAGGATTCCTTCAGCCAAGGTGTAGCAAAGGATTGTGTTTCTATTTCATAAACAGCATCAATGTCATCTACATTCATAAGCCGAATCTTGATTGTATCCTGTTCCTGCTTCAACCTTCTCACCCACTTATTTCTGTTGTTCGAGCCACTTTACTTCTGCCTCTGCTAAACGGATATAGTTCGGCACGAAGGCATGTACATCCTCAGGCTCTTTCATCAAGCCGATTTTCCCAAGCATTGCCGGTCTTGGATTATGCTCGGTCATACTAGCAAAAACTGCCTTATCCCCCAGGACTTCAACGATTGACTCCTGATGCAGGCTAACGTCATTCCCGATGAAAAGAATTTGCTTCTCTTCCTTTTTTAATTCTAAAAGCCAATCAGACAGCAGGAGATTTTGATCATTTCTTCTATTAATAAGCTCCCCATCTGCATACTCATACAACCCTGTATATACCTGACCGCGCCGTGCATCAAAAATCGGGCAGATATAGCCATTAAAATAACTTCCGCCAGCTGCAAGGACCTCAAGACTTGAAACACTGGCAAGCGGAATATTCAACGTCCAGGCAAGCGTTTTAGCTATGCTGACACCAATTCGGAGGCCGGTATAAGATCCAGGCCCTCCCGCAACAATGACACGATCCAGCTCATCAGGTCTGATTCCGCATTCCTGCATAAGCCATTCAACCGCCGGCATCGCCCGGACCGAATGATTCTGCTTAATGTTTGTTACAAATTCTCCGATCACTTTGGTGTCATCCACTATGGCAACACCAAGCGTCAAATTGGACGTATCAATCGCTATTGCTTTCATCTATAAGCTCCTTATATAAACCTAAATAGTGATTCCCGATAGGTTCAAAGATAATTTCACGGGATTCGTCGTCCACACGAAGGATACGAATACCAAGACGATCCGGAGGAAGCTGCTCCTGAATAAGATGTGCCCATTCAACAACAGTGACACCCTCTCCTTCAAAAAACTCATCAAAACCTAAGTCCTCATCGCTGTCTTCCATTCGGTATACGTCCATATGATAAAGTGGCAGTCTCCCTTCCCGGTACTCCTTCATAATCGTAAATGTCGGGCTGTTTACGTTTTTCCGGATCCCCATTCCTTTGGCTAAACCCTTTGTAAACGTAGTTTTCCCGGCTCCCAAATCACCTTCTAATGTAATGACATCTCCAGGCTTCACAAGTTCACCTAGCCTGACAGCAAGTTTCGTTGTTTCATCAGGGCTATTTGTTTTCACTGTATGCTTCGTCATATACTCACCTTACTTAAAATGATTAAATCCAGATTTTTTGAGCGTTGTTTTCTTTCCATTATGGATAAGCAGGACCTCGGATGGACCTGCTTCTACATGCCCGATCTTCGTTAGAGAAATCCCTTCATCGCTGCACTTCTTTTGAAGAAGATCAAATGCTGAGGGAGGAACCGTGCCTACTAGTTCAAAATCTTCTCCCCCATATAAAATCCACTCATCGTGCTGCTCAAAATTCAAAGAACGCAGGGAATCGCTGAGTGGAACACGGTTTTTTTCTATGATCATTTTAACACAGCTTGCCTCGGATAATTCATTTAGTTCACTGGCAAGACCATCACTGATATCGTTCAATGAAATGCGCTCAGCAGAAGACATGAGCTGCGCTGCTTTAACTTGAGGCATTGGACGCTTATGGCGATTCACAAGAAATGCAGCATCATTGTCTTCATCAACTGAGAGGTTCCCAAGCAAAATCTGCAGCCCTGCAGCTGAGTCTCCAACTGTTCCTGTTACAAAAACGGCATCACCTGGACGCGCATCCTTCCTTAACCGCTGTTTATCTTGCTGAACTTCTCCAATGACCGTAACAGTAATAACAAGTTTATCTGTGGTTGAAACCGTATCCCCTCCGATAAGATCCATGTTGTATAAAGAAGCAATCTCATCCATCCCTGCATAAATCTCCACTAATTCTGCTTCAGACCAGTTTCTTGGCACTGCAATGGTAACGAGATAGTACTTTGGAACACCGCCCATAGCTGCTACGTCACTAATATTCACAGCCACAGCCTTATAGCCAATATCCATTGGGGAAGAGACATCCTTCAGAAAATGAACTCCTTCAACCATTGTATCTGCGCAAACAATTTCCAAATAATCGGGTTTTGCTTTATAGAGGGCAGCATCATCCCCTATGCCTTCTATCAATTTGGGCTGGCGATTCTTTCTTTGCTTAATTTTATCTATAAAATGAAATTCATCTTTAATGGTCATTTGCTGCACCGCCTTTTCTGTCATAAAAGTCAGATGTAGCTTTGGACAGTCTGCTACTTATAAAAAAATTCCCCATTCAAACTATGTAAGTAATAATTAACACCAGTCCTGAAAAGCCTTATAAAAAAACCTTAGAACCCTGCAGCTCTAAGGATCGATCCCTGTTATCAAGTGTATCGCATCTAACTAGTTTGTCCAAGTTTCTTTAACAGTCTACCCTAAAAAATGCATAAAAAAAACGAAACACGTAGTTTCGTTGTCGTTTATTTAGTAATGGCGGTCCCGACCGGGATCGAACCGGCGATCTCCTGCGTGACAGGCAGGCATGTTAACCGCTACACCACGGGACCATTTGGTTGCGGGGACAGGATTTGAACCTGCGACCTTCGGGTTATGAGCCCGACGAGCTACCAGACTGCTCCACCCCGCGACAATAATATATAAAATTGATACTGCCTGGCAACGTCCTACTCTCACAGGGGGAAACCCCCAACTACCATCGGCGCTAAAGAGCTTAACTTCCGTGTTCGGCATGGGAACGGGTGTGACCTCTTTGCCATCATCACCAGACAATATGCAATTGAAGAAAGAATGTTATTCTTTCAAAACTAAATAACGTTTGATAACAAGATTCACTTACATTTACACATATTAGACTGTGGTTAAGTCCTCGAACGATTAGTATCTGTCAGCTCCACACGTCACCGCGCTTCCACCTCAGACCTATCAACCTGATCATCTTTCAGGGTTCTTACTCACTAATGTGATGGGAAATCTCATCTTGAGGGGGGCTTCATGCTTAGATGCTTTCAGCACTTATCCCTTCCGCACATAGCTACCCAGCGATGCCTTTGGCAAGACAACTGGTACACCAGCGGTGCGTCCATCCCGGTCCTCTCGTACTAAGGACAGCTCCTCTCAAATTTCCTGCGCCCACGACGGATAGGGACCGAACTGTCTCACGACGTTCTGAACCCAGCTCGCGTACCGCTTTAATGGGCGAACAGCCCAACCCTTGGGACCGACTACAGCCCCAGGATGCGATGAGCCGACATCGAGGTGCCAAACCTCCCCGTCGATGTGGACTCTTGGGGGAGATAAGCCTGTTATCCCCGGGGTAGCTTTTATCCGTTGAGCGATGGCCCTTCCATGCGGAACCACCGGATCACTAAGCCCGACTTTCGTCCCTGCTCGACTTGTAGGTCTCGCAGTCAAGCTCCCTTGTGCCTTTACACTCTGCGAATGATTTCCAACCATTCTGAGGGAACCTTTGGGCGCCTCCGTTACATTTTAGGAGGCGACCGCCCCAGTCAAACTGCCCACCTGACACTGTCTCCCAGCCCGATCAGGGCTGTGGGTTAGAATTTCAATACAGCAAGGGTAGTATCCCACCAATGCCTCCACCGAAGCTGGCGCTCCGGCTTCCAAGGCTCCTACCTATCCTGTACAAGCTGTACCAAAATTCAATATCAGGCTACAGTAAAGCTCCACGGGGTCTTTCCGTCCTGTCGCGGGTAACCTGCATCTTCACAGGTACTATAATTTCACCGAGTCTCTCGTTGAGACAGTGCCCAGATCGTTACGCCTTTCGTGCGGGTCGGAACTTACCCGACAAGGAATTTCGCTACCTTAGGACCGTTATAGTTACGGCCGCCGTTTACTGGGGCTTCAATTCAAAGCTTCGCTTGCGCTAACCTCTCCTCTTAACCTTCCAGCACCGGGCAGGCGTCAGCCCCTATACTTCGCCTTACGGCTTCGCAGAGACCTGTGTTTTGCTAAACAGTCGCCTGGGCCTATTCACTGCGGCTTTTCAGGGCTATGAACCCTAAAAAGCACCCCTTCTCCCGAAGTTACGGGGTCATTTTGCCGAGTTCCTTAACGAGAGTTCTCTCGCTCACCTTAGGATTCTCTCCTCGCCTACCTGTGTCGGTTTGCGGTACGGGCACCTCTCACCTCGCTAGAGGCTTTTCTTGGCAGTGTGGAATCAGGAACTTCGGTACTAAATTTCCCTCGCCATCACAGCTCAGCCTTATATGAGAAGCGGATTTGCCTACTTCTCAGCCTAACTGCTTGGACGCGCATATCCAACAGCGCGCTTGCCCTATCCTCCTGCGTCCCCCCATTGCTCAAATGGTGAGGAGGTGGTACAGGAATATCAACCTGTTGTCCATCGCCTACGCCTTTCGGCCTCGGCTTAGGTCCCGACTAACCCTGAGCGGACGAGCCTTCCTCAGGAAACCTTAGGCATTCGGTGGAGGGGATTCTCACCCCTCTTTCGCTACTCATACCGGCATTCTCACTTCTAAGCGCTCCACCAGTCCTTACGGTCTAGCTTCAACGCCCTTAGAACGCTCTCCTACCACTGTTCGTAAGAACAGTCCACAGCTTCGGTGATACGTTTAGCCCCGGTACATTTTCGGCGCAGAGTCACTCGACCAGTGAGCTATTACGCACTCTTTAAATGGTGGCTGCTTCTAAGCCAACATCCTGGTTGTCTAAGCAACTCCACATCCTTTTCCACTTAACGTATACTTTGGGACCTTAGCTGGTGGTCTGGGCTGTTTCCCTCTTGACTACGGATCTTATCACTCGCAGTCTGACTCCCAAGGAGCAAGTCTTTGGCATTCGGAGTTTGACTGAATTCGGTAACCCGATGAGGGCCCCTAGTCCAATCAGTGCTCTACCTCCAAGACTCTCATACTTGAGGCTAGCCCTAAAGCTATTTCGGAGAGAACCAGCTATCTCCAGGTTCGATTGGAATTTCTCCGCTACCCACACCTCATCCCCGCACTTTTCAACGTGCGTGGGTTCGGGCCTCCATTCAGTGTTACCTGAACTTCACCCTGGACATGGGTAGATCACCTGGTTTCGGGTCTACGACCACGTACTAAAACGCCCTATTCAGACTCGCTTTCGCTGCGGCTCCGTCTCATCAACTTAACCTTGCACGGGATCGTAACTCGCCGGTTCATTCTACAAAGGCACGCCATCACCCATTAACGGGCTCTGACTACTTGTAAGCACACGGTTTCAGGATCTTTTCACTCCCCTTCCGGGGTGCTTTTCACCTTTCCCTCACGGTACTGGTTCACTATCGGTCACTAGGGAGTATTTAGCCTTGGGAGATGGTCCTCCCTGCTTCCGACGGGATTTCTCGTGTCCCGCCGTACTCAGGATCCACTCTGGAGGGAACGAAGTTTCGACTACAGGGTTATTACCTTCTCTGACGGACCTTTCCAGGTCGCTTCATCTACCCCGTTCCTTTGTAACTCCGTATAGAGTGTCCTACAACCCCAAGAGGCAAGCCTCTTGGTTTGGGCTAATTCCGTTTCGCTCGCCGCTACTTGGGAAATCGCGTTTGCTTTCTCTTCCTCCGGGTACTTAGATGTTTCAGTTCCCCGGGTCTGCCTTCATTATCCTATGTATTCAGATAAAGATACTGTTCCATTACGAACAGTGGGTTTCCCCATTCGGAAATCTCTGGATCAAAGCTTACTTACAGCTCCCCAAAGCATATCGGTGTTAGTCCGTCCTTCATCGGCTCCTAGTGCCAAGGCATCCACCGTGCGCCCTTCATAACTTAACCTAAATGGTCAATCGCATCATGAGATGCGTTTCACATTTCGTTGTTTGTTTAGACATAAATGTCTAGAAAATCACTAATTATGGTAAGCGTAAATCTCAGTGAATTACTTGTTATCAATTACGTTATCTAGTTTTCAAAGAACAACCGACAAATCAGATGATTTGTCTTCTATCATAGAGAGAATGATCTCTCAAAACTAAACAAAAAACCAAAAGCGTCCTCATATATCCTTAGAAAGGAGGTGATCCAGCCGCACCTTCCGATACGGCTACCTTGTTACGACTTCACCCCAATCATCTACCCCACCTTAGGCGGCTGGCTCCTTGCGGTTACCCCACCGACTTCGGGTGTTGCAAACTCTCGTGGTGTGACGGGCGGTGTGTACAAGGCCCGGGAACGTATTCACCGCGGCATGCTGATCCGCGATTACTAGCGATTCCAGCTTCATGCAGGCGAGTTGCAGCCTGCAATCCGAACTGAGAATGGTTTTATGGGATTGGCTAAACCTCGCGGTCTCGCAGCCCTTTGTACCATCCATTGTAGCACGTGTGTAGCCCAGGTCATAAGGGGCATGATGATTTGACGTCATCCCCACCTTCCTCCGGTTTGTCACCGGCAGTCACCTTAGAGTGCCCAACTGAATGCTGGCAACTAAGATCAAGGGTTGCGCTCGTTGCGGGACTTAACCCAACATCTCACGACACGAGCTGACGACAACCATGCACCACCTGTCACTTTGTCCCCCGAAGGGGAACCTTCTATCTCTAGAAGTGGCAAAGGATGTCAAGACCTGGTAAGGTTCTTCGCGTTGCTTCGAATTAAACCACATGCTCCACCGCTTGTGCGGGCCCCCGTCAATTCCTTTGAGTTTCAGTCTTGCGACCGTACTCCCCAGGCGGAGTGCTTAATGCGTTAGCTGCAGCACTAAAGGGCGGAAACCCTCTAACACTTAGCACTCATCGTTTACGGCGTGGACTACCAGGGTATCTAATCCTGTTCGCTCCCCACGCTTTCGCGCCTCAGCGTCAGTTACAGACCAGAGAGTCGCCTTCGCCACTGGTGTTCCTCCACATCTCTACGCATTTCACCGCTACACGTGGAATTCCACTCTCCTCTTCTGCACTCAAGTTTCCCAGTTTCCAATGACCCTCCCCGGTTGAGCCGGGGGCTTTCACATCAGACTTAAGAAACCGCCTGCGCGCGCTTTACGCCCAATAATTCCGGACAACGCTTGCCACCTACGTATTACCGCGGCTGCTGGCACGTAGTTAGCCGTGGCTTTCTGGTTAGGTACCGTCAAGGTGCGAGCAGTTACTCTCGCACTTGTTCTTCCCTAACAACAGAGTTTTACGATCCGAAAACCTTCATCACTCACGCGGCGTTGCTCCGTCAGACTTTCGTCCATTGCGGAAGATTCCCTACTGCTGCCTCCCGTAGGAGTCTGGGCCGTGTCTCAGTCCCAGTGTGGCCGATCACCCTCTCAGGTCGGCTACGCATCGTTGCCTTGGTGAGCCATTACCTCACCAACTAGCTAATGCGCCGCGGGCCCATCTGTAAGTGACAGCCGAAACCGTCTTTCCAACTTGAACCATGCGGTTCAAGATACTATCCGGTATTAGCTCCGGTTTCCCGGAGTTATCCCAGTCTTACAGGCAGGTTGCCCACGTGTTACTCACCCGTCCGCCGCTAACCTCCGAAGAGGTTCGCTCGACTTGCATGTATTAGGCACGCCGCCAGCGTTCGTCCTGAGCCAGGATCAAACTCTCCGAAGAAAATTTGTGACTCAATTTGTTGCTGACTTCAAAAATTTAAAACGTTTGGTACGCTTTTGGTTTTGTTTAGTTTTCAAAGATCATTTTTAAAATTGGAGCGGGTGATGGGAATCGAACCCACGACATTAGCTTGGAAGGCTAGAGTTTTACCATTAAACTACACCCGCGAAAAGTATTTGTCTGGTCGGGAAGACAGGATTCGAACCTGCGACCCCTTGGTCCCAAACCAAGTGCTCTACCAAGCTGAGCTACTTCCCGGACACATTATATATATAGAATGGCGCGCCCGATAGGAGTCGAACCCATAACCTTTTGATCCGTAGTCAAACGCTCTATCCAATTGAGCTACGGGCGCACTTGTTAATGTAATGAAGCGACTTAAATATAATACCAAGTTGCATTCTTTTTGTCAACAACTTTTTTGAGGTTTTTTAAAACTCTTTTGGTGCGGCCGAGAAGAGTCGAACTTCCACGGGGTTGCCCCCACTAGGCCCTCAACCTAGCGCGTCTGCCATTCCGCCACGACCGCGAAAAGATAAAAAATGTATGGTGCGGGTGAAGGGACTCGAACCCCCACGTCAAAGACACTAGATCCTAAGTCTAGCGCGTCTGCCAATTCCGCCACACCCGCATACATTAGTTAAAATGGTGTGCCATGAAGGACTCGAACCTTCGACCCTCTGATTAAAAGTCAGATGCTCTACCGACTGAGCTAATGGCACTTAATAAGAAAACACTCTTCAGTTTTGCAAGACACCCAAATCTCAGAAAGATTATTCAAGGAGTGGCTCGATTTGTGTGCTGAAGCTAAGCTTCGAAGATTACTCGGTCGTGCTCTGCCGACTGAGCTAATGGCACTTAGTTATATTCGCATTTAAAATACAAATGGCTGGGCTAGCTGGATTCGAACCAGCGCATGACGGAGTCAAAGTCCGTTGCCTTACCGCTTGGCTATAGCCCAATAAAATGGCGGTCCCGACCGGGATCGAACCGGCGATCTCCTGCGTGACAGGCAGGCATGTTAACCGCTACACCACGGGACCAAATATGATGGTGGAGGATGACGGGCTCGAACCGCCGACCCTCTGCTTGTAAGGCAGATGCTCTCCCAGCTGAGCTAATCCTCCCAATCATTTATTATATGCATTTAAAGCGATGACCCGTACGGGATTCGAACCCGTGTTACCGCCGTGAAAGGGCGGTGTCTTAACCGCTTGACCAACGGGCCAAAAGAAAAAAAATAATGGCGGAGAAGGAGGGATTTGAACCCTCGCGCCGCTTACGCGACCTACACCCTTAGCAGGGGCGCCTCTTCAGCCACTTGAGTACTTCCCCATAATATGGCTCCGCAGGTAGGACTCGAACCTACGACCGATCGGTTAACAGCCGATAGCTCTACCACTGAGCTACTGCGGAATAATTAGTCATGACAGACTTCTTTAATTATATGAAGATTCGTACAAGCTGTCAAGCCTTATTTTTATTATTCATTTGCGTCTCTTACGACGGCTTTTATAATTTATCACAGCTTTGTATAATGAGTCAACCCCTTTTTTATTTATGAAACAAGTTTTATTTTCCCGCCGCACTTTCCACATACATACTTGGAAGTATCCATTCTTCTGTGGCGTTTGTAAATGAACATGCAGGCTGTACATTGATACTCTATTGTCTTCTTTATTCTGGCGGCCGTCTGCAAAGGTTTGCAGAATCTGGGCGCATCCACCTTAGAAAGCAGCTCCCTAAATTCAGGATCACGGTGTTTGTATCCTCTGCCTTCTATATGAAGATGATAGTGACAAAGTTCATGTTTGATTATGCCAATTACTTCTTCTAATCCTTGAGCTAAATACTTAGGATTAATCTCAATGTTATGGCTTTTTAAAAGGTATCTGCCGCCTGTTGTCCGCAGCCGGCTGTTAAAGAAAGCTTTATGCAGAAACTTTTTGTGAAAGTAAGTTTTTGAAATAGATTCTGTCAGTTCCTGAAGCTCTGTTTCATTCATCGGTTACACCCCGCATAGTTTGTATCTCCGAACAGGACATCTTGCGCCCGCATATAGTAAGTAATACACATACTCCATTATAAACAACAAGGAGGAACGAGCAATGCCTTCATGGTTAAAAAATCAAATGCAGCGTGCTTTTTATGAAAAGGATCGGTATCAAATAAAAATGCTGAATCAATGCTGGTATTTCTATAGAAAAAAACACTGCTCTTGAGCAGTGTTGGGTTTTTTTAAAGTTCATTTAGCGGAAAACGGACTTTTATTAGCGAAAACTTCATCTTTTATAGCTGATTTTCGGGATTTATTAGCCAAAATGAGCAATCATTTAGCCAAAACGCCTTTTAAGGTTCCAGAACTCTATATTTAAAATATGCAGCTACTTAAACACTGTCCGTAAGCAGTGTTTTTCGTTAACTGTTTATCATCGTCAAGGCAACACGGCCTTTATGTGCATCTACAGAATCCACCCAAACCGTAACAACGTCACCTACGGAAACTACATCGAGAGGATGTTTGACAAAAGAGTTTCTAAGCTTTGAAATATGAACGAGCCCGTCCTGTTTTACGCCGATGTCAACAAACGCGCCAAAATCCACAACATTGCGCACAGTGCCCTGAAGTTCCATACCTGTTTGAAGGTCCTCGAGTTTCAAGACACCCTTTTTAAGCAGCGGCTTGGCAATTTCATCACGAGGGTCGCGTCCGGGTCTAACTAAAGAATCGCAAATATCTTTCAGTGTAAGCTCTCCAAGATCAATAGCTTCTGCGGTTTCTTTCATGTGAATACCCGCTATTTTTTCTCTTAGCTGCTCCGTTCCGACATCATTCAGGGTTAGTCCGAGCATTTTAAGGAGCTCTTCAACCTCTTTGTAGCTCTCAGGATGAATGCCTGTGGAATCAAGCGGATGTTTTCCGTCAGGTATTCTCAGGAAACCTATGCATTGTTCAAACGTTTTTGCCCCAAGTCTAGGTATTATCTTTAATTGCTTCCTGTCCTGGAACTTTCCGATTTCATCCCGCTGCTTCACAATGTTGACCGCAACAGCTTTGCTCAAGCCGGCTACATATTGCAGGAGTGATGATGATGCTGTGTTGACATTCACTCCTACTTGGTTAACAACTGTTTCAACAACGAAAGTCAGAGAATCATTTAACTTCTTCTGTGTGACGTCATGCTGGTATTGTCCTACTCCTACTGATTTAGGATCAATTTTAACTAGCTCTGCAAGCGGATCCTGCAATCTTCTTGCGATGGAAACTGCACTTCGCTCTTCCACTTGGAACTCAGGAAATTCCTCGCGGGCAAGGTCAGATGCAGAATAAACACTTGCCCCCGCTTCATTAACGATGATATAGGCAAGATCTGATTTTAGTTCATCAATGAGATCTGCAACAAATTGTTCTGTCTCTCTTGAAGCCGTTCCGTTCCCAATCGCAATAAGCTCGATGTTATTTTTTTTAATCACATTGATTAATTTTTGTTTTGCTTCTTTAGCTTTATTGACCGGAGGATGAGGGTAGATGACACCTATTTCAAGGACTTTTCCGGTTTCATCGACAGCTGCAAGCTTACATCCCGTCCGGAACGCAGGGTCAATCCCTAATACGACACGCCCTTTCAATGGCGGCTGAAGCAAAAGGTTACGCAGATTTTCAGAGAAAATATGAATCGCACGATCATCCGCTTTCTCCATTAATTCTTTTCTGATTTCACGTTCAATTGATGGCTGAATTAATCGTTTATAGGCATCCTCAATTGCTTCAATATATACATCCTTCACCACTGTGCGCTGATTTTTCAGTTCATTTCTTTGAATGTGGGCAGTGATCTGATCTGCCGGAGCCTGAATGGTTACTTTCAGGATTCCTTCTTTTTCCCCGCGATTCATAGCAAGGACCCGATGCGGGACAACCTTTTGAATCGGCTCTTCGTACTCATAGTACATTTCATACACTTTCTTCTCATCTTTTTCTTCATCCTTTGAAGATGTGATGATTTTTCCTTTTCTGAAGGTTTGCTCACGAATCCACTGACGATAGGAAGGTTCATCTGAAATCCACTCAGCTAAAATGTCCTTTGCCCCTTCGATTGCATCTTCTGCAGTCAAAACCTCCTGGTCATCGTTTACATACTCGAGCGCTTTTTCCTTGAGTGGCCCTTTATAAGGCTGTCCCTTTATCCACTCTGCAAGAGGTTCTAATCCTCTCTCTTTGGCAACCGTTGCTTTGGTTCTTCGTTTTTGTTTATATGGACGATAGAGGTCTTCTACCTTTTGAAGTTTTAATGCATTTTCTATTTCTCTTTTAAGCTCTTCTGTAAGCTTTCCCTGTTCATCAATTAAACGGATGACTTCTTCCTTTCTTGATTCCAGGTTTTGCGTATATTGCCACTTTTCCGAGATATCACGGATTTGCACCTCATCTAATGCACCTGTCTGTTCTTTTCTGTATCTTGCAATGAAAGGAACTGTGTTGCCATCTTCTAATAAAGCTATAACATTCGATACCTGTTTATATGTAATGGATAAATCCGCACTGATTGTTTTCATAATGCGCTCTGTCTTCTCTGCCATTCTTTTACCTCCCCAAAATAAAGACTTAGAAACATTTTACCAAAAGACACGAACTTTAAAAAATGATCAAAATAAAAAAAGCCGTCAACTAGAATAGCTGACCGACTACGTATGTTAAATCATCCTGCCTTGACTTAGTATAAGGCTCAAGCTGATTTGAAATATCTTCAATTGTCCGGTAGTCCTTAAGCAGTGATTTTACAGCAGGAATGTTAAGTCCATCTGAATGGATAATGAATTTTGCTCCAATTTCGTATGGAAAGGATTGAACACGGAATTTCTGAGGTTTACCTGACATATAGCCCAGAACAGGAAGAGGATAGACAAACTTGCCTGAAGGAGAATAGAGGACAAATCGGATATTTCCAACAGAACTGAATGTTAATTGATTCTGTTTAAAATACGCTTTAAAAATAGCAGCAGTTGCTCCGCGTTTATTTTTTAATACTTCATTTGATTTCTCGATCAGCAGTCCAACGTCCTCTGCATGAAATTCCTCAACGACTTCTTTAATGGCAGAAGACGATTCATAAGCTCGTTCACCGCTGCCAAGACCATCTGCGACAGCACATATGAAATAGTCTTCAGTTGCTTTAATTAAGAAACTGTCCCCGCATAAAGTTTTACCTTCTTTTTGCATTTGATAAGCATATGCATAGACACGATTGTTTTCTTCAATTTGAATCATTAATGATGCTCCATTGATAAGTCAGCCGAAAGTGCTTCTTTTAACTTCGTAATCGCTCTTCTTTGAAGTCTAGATACATGCATTTGAGAAATCCCAAGAATTTCTCCCGCTTCCTTTTGACTCTTATTTAAAATATATGTGTGATGAATAATTTCTTTTTCACGGTCAGACAGAACGTGAAGAACACTTTCAAGCATAAGCTTTTGATTCACTTGCTCGTATCCTTCTTCTTTTGAGCCTACTATATCAAGAATTGTCACTGTGCTGCCGTCGGAATCAGCCTCAATCGAATGATCGACAGATAAAGCCTGATAGCTTTTGCCCATCTCCATCGTCTCAAGCACTTCTTCCTCTGTCACCTCAAGGTAGTCTGCTATTTCGTGAACAAGCGGTGAGCGCTGAAGGGAATTTGTTAATTCATCTACAGCCATTTTTATTTTAGGTCCAAGCTCTTTAATTCTTCTGGGAACATGAACACTCCATGTTTTATCGCGCAGGAATCGCTTGATCTCACCGATGACAGTCGGAATGGCAAAGGCTTCAAACGTTTTTCCGAATTCAGGATCATAGCGGCGGATCGCCCCAAGCAAGCCAATCATGCCCACCTGCTTTAAGTCTTCATGAAAGCTTTTGCCTCTTGAATATTTCTTAGCCAGTGTTTCAACTAGCCCGCTGTAATATTCGACAAGAAAAAGCTGCGCATCTTCATTTTGGTTGTGCTGAAAATCGAAAATCAATTCATTTATTTCTTCTTTAGTTCGCTTCGTAGTTTTGGATGGTTGTGTCATGTTCTACTCGCTCCCTGTTTAAATACTTTGTCATAAAGACGGTAACGCCGGAATCGATCTGTACATGAACTTCATCCATAAGCGTTTCCATCAAGTAGAGCCCCAACCCTCCTTCTGGAAGTTGGTCAACAGGGTTTGCAGCAGAATAAGGACCCAGTTCGTTTTTCTTTTGTTCAAAATTGAAGCTTTGACCGCTGTCTGACACCATTACTTCAAGACGGTCATCGTAAAGACCAAAGCCGATCATGACTTCTCCGCCTTCGATTTTCTCATAAGCGTGCTGCACAGCATTTGTGCATGCTTCACTGATCGCAATTTTTAAATCTTCAATTTCATCATAAGAGTAACCCATTCTGCTAGCGATACCAGAAAGAGTCAATCGGACAATGCCGACAAATTCCGGTTTAGCAGGTATTTTCACCTCGATGTAATCCACTAACTGTTTCATCGAACCCCACCTTCTGATTTAGAAGAAATGTCAATAATATCACTTAGACCCGTTATGTTGAATAGTCTTTCCAAACGAGCGGATAAATTAACAAGTTTTAAATCGCCATCATGTTTCCTAACGGCTTTAAGCAAACCAACGAATGCGCCAAGCCCTGTACTGTCCATGTAAGAGACATCCTTAAGGCTTACGATCATGACAGGTTTTCCCTCTTCTGCAAGCGGCATTAGTTCTTCTCTTAATTTCGGTGCAGTGTAAGCATCAATTTCTCCAGCTAAATCTATTTGAATATGTTCCTCTGATCGATTAACATTTATATTTAAATTCATCAATATCACCCCAGTAAGTTTACTTGTAAGCTAGTAAAACAAATACCCACTTTTTTTACAAGTTAAACCTCGCGCTTTAAAATAATTAGCGTAAAATCATCACGCAGTTCAAAGTCCTGCATCTGCAAAAAGTCTTTATATATATTATCTACAATACCCTGAGCATTCAAATCACTGTATTTTTTAATGAGGTCCGTAATAAATTCACGTTCAATGAATTCTTCTTCATTTGTTTTCGACTCGGTTACACCATCGGAAAGTAAAACAATCATATCGCCTTTTTCCACGATTCTGCTGTATTGCTTGTATTTTATGGATTGATCAATACCAAGGACCAGACCTTTTGTGTTCATATCATGAAAACGGTCCTCCTTAGCACTGTAATAAAATCCAGGCTCGTGGCCCGCTGATCCATAGACAAACTCATGAGTATCCGTATCATACATACCGTAAAACATTGTAATGAACATGCTCGGGTCTACGTTATGCTCAACAACCCTGTTCAGATTTTCAAGAACACGGCTTGGAGATTTACGGGATTCCGGCAAGCTGTCCATTGCATATTTGATCATGGACATACAGAGCGCAGCGGGAATTCCTTTCCCAATCACATCCGCTATGGCAATACTTACGCTTTCTTCATCATAAACAAAATGATAGTAATCCCCGTTCATATGTTTTGCAGGAACACTGATTGCACCAATATCAAGATTTGGAACTGTTGGCACTGACGTTTCTAAAAGCATTTGCTGAACATTCAAGGCTACTTGAATCTCAGATTTTATCTCCTCCTGCTTATCCCGCAGGCTTTGATGCTCCTGATAGGCCAGTCCATACCCCATCATGACCTCTAATAGAAAGTCCAAAGAGTGTAAAACATCTTGATCTACATCAGGAAATAAACCTTGAAGAACTTTACGGTGAAGACTGATAATTTCCTCAGGGGGTACTTGTTCCTCAATCGCTTTTCTGCTGAACTTTTGCCCCTGGTACAAAGCCGTTTCTGTTAATTCTTGCATATAACGACTTAGTATTTCCTGATATTTCGATTCAATGACTTCCTTAAAATCCATCTAGCTTCCCCCTAGCGAAGCCATTTGACTGCTTGGATATCCGTTCCCTCTTCCAAAACGGTATTAATGCTGAATTCATCCATCAGGCGTTTTACTCCAGGCAATCCGGCTCCTAACCCACCAGATGTTGAAAAGCCGTCTTCCATCACTTTTCGGATATCTGGTATTCCTGGTCCGTTATCAATGGCTATTATTTTTAAACCTTTTTTACTGAATTCGCTGATCTGCTCAATGCAAATTTGACCTTGTCCAGCATACAAATATATATTACGGGCTAATTCGGAAATAGCTGTTGTAATCCTCGCTTGGTCTACAGTACCAAACCCGAGTTCTTTTGCAACATTGCGTCCAAGCTGCCGTGCAGCAACAATGTCCCACTCCGTAATGATTTTTACACAGGATTGGTTATCCATGCTTATTCCCCCAGCTCCTGTTGTAATGTTTCAAGTCCTTTTTCCAGGTCAAGCGCGGTTTGTACATCAGCAAGGTGAATGCCAAGCTCAATGAGGGTGATTGCTACCGCAGGCTGAATGCCTGTTAAAACAACTTTAGCTCCCATTAATTTCGACATGCCGATAACATCACCTAAAACCTTGGCGATAAAAGAATCAATGACATCTACGGAGGTTAAATCTATGACAACACCGCTTGCGCCCGTCTCATGGATTTTATGAAGAAGATCTTCCTGAAATTGCAGGGCAGTCTGATCATCAAGTTCCCACTGAATGGATACAAGCAGACAATTATGAAGTTTTAAAATCGGTATTCTTGGAGTTCTCATTGCGAATCCCCCATTTCTACTATTTGTCGATTCGTCATTTCAAGTGCAGCTTCCATTCCTTTTTGAAGGCTGTTCTTCGTGATTACCTGGCTTAAATCGATGCCAAGGTTCACAATTGTCTGAGCAATCTCAGGTCTGATTCCCACAATCAGGCATTTTGCTCCTACTAAGCGGACAGCTTCTGATGCCTGAATAATATGATGCGCAACCATTGTGTCCACAACCGGCACACCTGTTATATCAATTAAAACCACTTGCACGCGGTGCTTCACAACACCTGTAAGCAGGTTCTCCATGATTTGCTTTGCTCTTTCTGTATCAATTGTACCAACTAATGGCATAATTGTAATATTTTCAAAAATCGGAATGAGCGGTGCCGATAATTCCTGCAGGGCAATCTTTTGCAGAAAAACTGTCCGCTCCCATGATTCTGCATATTGATGAATTAACTCATTATTAATTGGGGAAAGCGACTTGTCAAACTCCCACACAATTTTCATTTTTTCAGCTTCTGGAAGGCCGTCCGTCATTTTTGTAAAGATAATTAAGGACAGCTCTTTTAATCCTTCAGATATATATTTTAAGCTCCAGCCTAATTGAACGACCCTGTGAGCATAGTCAGAAACCTTTTCAGTCAGGTCGCTTCCCGGGTTTTTCATATAGCTGATTAAGATTTGAAGATATTCATTGCAAGTATTTAAATATACTTGATCTGAAAGGATGTTAGAGTACTTCTGATCTCCAAGATCTTTCAGACTGTCTTTCCATTCATTCAGGACCTCATTTTGATGAGCCAGAACAAAATCGAGTACTGGATTAGATGCATCTTTCATGTGCCAGTTATCCCCCTCTTCTCGTACGGATAATAAAGTGAACAAGTTATTCCACTTTACATTATACCGATTTATGCCAATAAAATAAAAAAAAGTTGCTCCCATTAAGCAACTTCCTAAAAATAACTTTTTTTAGTTTTAAAAATCAATGAGTCCTAAGCTTATTTGCAGAGCTTCGTCCACTTTATCCATCATTTCATCATCTAAGTGTGTAATCTTATCAGTCAATCTCTGTTTATCAATCGTACGAATCTGCTCTAACAGTATAACAGAATCACGTTCAAACCCATAACGCTTGGAATCAATTTCTACATGAGTAGGCAATTTCGCCTTTTGAATTTGAGCAGTAATAGCTGCTATGATGACCGTTGGACTGAACCTGTTTCCGATATCATTTTGGATGATCAGCACTGGACGGACGCCCCCTTGCTCAGAGCCAACAACGGGTGATAAATCAGCAAAATAAACGTCGCCGCGTTTGACAATCAAAGGATTAACCCCCGCTTACTAAGCGTTCAACGGTGTGGTCAGCCTCTGATTCAGCTTGAAATGCTTCGGAAGCAATGTTTAAGTTAATCTTAGCCATCTCCATGTATCCACGTCTCATCGACTCGCGTATTTGGCGTTTCTTACGCTCGCGGATATACATCTTTGTTGCTTGATAAATTAACTCGCTTCGGTTCCCATTCTCTTGTTTGACAAGTCCGTCTAATTCCGAGACTAATGCTTGCGGTAAACGAATTAAGATTTCTGTTGTTGCGCTGGATTCAGACACAAACATACACCTCCACCAAACTTACACACCTATTATTCCATTCCACATACAATAATAACACTATCAATGCAAGAAGCAAAGTTATTTTCTAATAATTCAACACTATTATCTGCTTTACATAAGCATTTTTATTCATGCCTTCTTCTTTTACGGGCGATCCGCAAGCTTTTTTACGCCGCAAAAAAGAGAGTTTCTCACTTCAATTATACTCTTATTTTTCAAAAACATACGGGGAACGCGCAAAGTTATTGTACAAGGCACTTCATAGTTGATTGTATCCAGTCTTTCTGCCACTTCATCCACAGAAATAAAATCTTCTTTTTGCCTGCCGATTAACGTTACCTTTGTCCCTGTTTCTTTAAAGGATGAAAGCTTAATCATACATTGATCCATGCAGATCCTTCCAACAATCGGCATTCTTTCACCATCAATCAGAACTTCTGATTCTTTTAGACGGCGCACCCATCCATCTGCATATCCAATCGGAATCGTCCCTATCCATTCATCTTTCTCAGCTGTGTATGTGGCCCCGTAGCTTACTTTGTCGCCTTTGCTGATTTTTTTCACATGAACAAGCCTTGAATGAAGGGAAAAAGCTTCTTTCAGTTCATAGGGCAGTTCAGGTTTTATTTCCATTGAAGGACTTAGACCGTACATAGAGATTCCCAGTCTCACAGCGTGAACTAATTTTTCAGGAAAACGGAGTCCCGTTGCACTGTTGCCGCAGTGGATCATAACTCCATCATAATCAGCTGCTTTTTGCGCCATTGCGGTGAATACGTCGTACTGCTTGCTGAAATAAGCAGTATCCAGTTCATCTGCTGTTGCAAAGTGCGTAAAGATACCTTCTATTTTCACTTTTGGTTTTTCTTCTGCAAATTTAAATGCCTGAAGCAGTTCTTCCTCTGTCCGGACACCGAGACGGCCCATTCCGGTATCAATTTTTAGATGAACAGATAATAATCCTTTTTGAACATTCTTTTCAGCTTCCGTCAGCCATTCAAGAGAAGGAGCTGTCAAAATAATGCGCTGATCAATGGCGATCTTCACATCTGCCGGCCTGGAAGCACCCATCACCAGGATCGGCACATCTACCCCCGCTTCGCGCAGCACGACCGCTTCATCTAAAAACGCGACTGCAAGCATTTCAGCACCTGCTTCAAGAGCCGTTTTTGCCACTTCTACATCTCCGTGACCATAAGCATTGGCCTTCACAACCGCAATCAGCTGCGTGTTTTCGCCTATATGATTTTTCATTGATTTCACGTTGCTGTATATTGCATCTAAATCGATTTCAGCCCAAGTATCGCGGTAAAAAGAATTTCCCATGTCCCACACTTCCTCATGATTGTCTTTTTTCTATGTTGATTATCAATGGTATAGCGTTCTTTTGTCAAATGAAATCGGTTCCTTGTGAGGGGGGCAGTGATAACACGGAGAAAAGATTTCAGCGAGAAGGTCTTTAATGCGGAATGATTAAGTGTGGAATATCAAAAAATGAACCGCCAAACAATCAATGTTCAACCCCAAATGTCCTTTTCTAGCTGCACATGACATTTTGAGACTTCAAATTGTTTAAGATGCCATATTTCGAAGCGTCCGAATCAGCTTTACTATCCAGAAATCTCAGACACTATCCCCACACCCGGTTTCATTATCCGGAATCGCTTACTATCAGGCACATCAATAAGATGCAAAAATCCATAAAAACAAAAAACTCGGATGGCCCAAATGCCATCCAAGTTTGATTACTTAATTGCCTGCCCCTGTACAGATTGTGCTACCCTGATCATCTCTTCCTGAGTCAAGTCTTTCGATGCAATCATGTACTCTACCCCGTCATAGGTCCATGTTAAGGATTGTTCCGTCAGGGCTCCGACAGCAACTCCAAGGTCAACCGGTTCTCCGCTTACAAAAGAAGAGGTTGCAACAGTGGCTGCGACTGCTTTTTCCTGAATGAAGGTATAGGATTTTTTACCATCATACGTTTGAACGACCCGCTTGCCATTCTCTGTTTTCATCTCTTTTTCTTCCGTCAGCTTCACATCCTCAAGCTGTTCAAGAGGATATTTCACAGCAAACGGTTCTGTGTTAATAGATGCAGATGTTTCAACATCTACGCTTGCAAATGACATATTCTTTTGCATATCAAATGAGTTTTTATCGAATTTAGCATTAAAATCAAATTCCGAAAACTCTACCACAACTAATGGATTGCGGTCTGTATCCATTACTTTGACAACAGAAGGCTTCAGGTCCTTTTTATTGAACGTAATCTCTTGAAGAGGAAGCATCTGGCTGTTTTGGTAATTTGTTTTTGTCTCAAAAACGTAAGCATCTTTTGTTGATTTGAAAATAGAATCCGCATCACTTTTAATATCTTTTACCAGTGATTCGAAAAGATAAGCCTGACTGCTGTTTTGCGGCCATTCGCTTTGAAAACGGAAGCTTTTCTTCAAGGCCGGCGTCAGGACAAACACACCTTCTTTATTTCGGAGAATCATTTGGCTCTGATCTTTTTCAGCATTCTTCAAGTTTACTCTGTAGAATGATGGCTGCTTATGCCAAATTTCCACCTCATAAATTTGAGGCTCACTTCCTGTTTGAAGGGTCATTTGCGCTTTCGCTTTGTACCCTGATAACTCTTCAACCTTCTTATTCAGGTTTTCTACAACGTCAGTCTTGGATTTCTCACCGCAGGCAGCAAGCATCATGACAGCGAGCAATCCAATTGCCAGTAATAAAAAGTGCTTTTTCACCTTTTCAACCCCTTTGTCTCATATGACGTAAAAAGGAAGAAACTCTCCTTGAGGGAATCATGCTAAAGCAAGCACAATCTCCTCAAACGACTTGTCTCTTCTACCGCTGTACAAATATATGAGACAAAGGTTATGAATATGCAGACTAGCTTGACGAGCTTTCAATAATTACTTGAGCAGCAGCATAATCCTTTGTGTGAGTGATAGAGATGTGGATGATATAACCAGGCAAAACAGGCATTGTTACAGCCGGTTTTCCATTTCCATCATTCAGAATTTCGATATCATTAAAACTGTATATTTTCCCAATCCCGGATCCCATCGCTTTTGAAAACGCCTCTTTCGCCGCAAACCTTCCGGCAGCATATTCAATTTTCCTCCTTTGCGCAAGCGATTGATATTTATCTTTCTCTCTTTCTGTGAGAATCCGGTCAATGAATTTCGGCTGTCTCATTATTAACCTTTCAATCCGTTCCAGCTCAGCCAAATCAAGACCCAGCCCATTAATCATGCGGACACCTCTTTTTGTTCAGTATGTACTAATATGCTCTCACTTCTCATAACCGTGTTAATATAGAAACAACTAATTCTTTAGAATAAGGAGACACTCTCTATGTTTACAAGATCAGAAGATTTCAGAACGTTTACCCGTCTATACCCTGTTGTAACCGTAATTGTCTGTATTCAAGTCATACTCTGGCTGTTGTTTTTAATTCCAGTTCCTACAATAACATATTTCTTCGCCTCTTTAGTAGGGTACAACGCCGGTGTGGCTAACGGAGAGTGGTGGCGCTTGATCACTCCTATTTTCCTGCATGCAAACTTCGCTCATATTCTATTTAACAGTGTATCCATCATCCTGTTCGCACCTGCATTGGAACAGATGCTTGGAAAGGTCCGCTTTATAGCTGCGTATTTAGCAACGGGCATCGCCGCAAACCTGGCAACATATTTCATCATAGAAGATTTAACTTATACTCACGTCGGAGCATCAGGTGCTATATTCGGCTTATTCGGCATCTATCTATACCTCGTCGTATTCAGAAAAGATATGATTGACTCTTCAAATTCTCAGCTTATTATCACCATTCTGATCATCGGGGTAGTCATGACATTCGTGAATGCCAATATCAACATTATTGCCCATATCTTCGGTGTTGTGGCAGGTGCGCTGCTAGCGCCGTTGTTTCTTACTAGAAAAGCGTAGCCGACTGGTCAGCTCCGACAGACAGATAAGGATCCGACAGAAAAGGCGCTTTTTGCCTTTACTGGCGGAGCCGTTCTGGCCGAGGAGGCACTTTTTTTGCTTCATTCTCCGCTTTGATGCGCTTTTTTCTTCAGTGAGGCACTTTTTCTCTACCGTGAGGCACTTTTTCTGCTCCATTCACCGCTTTGATACACTTTTTTCTACCGTGAGGCACTTTTTCTGCTCCATTCACAGATTTGATGCACTTTTTCTCTACAATGAGGCACTTTTTCTGCTCCATTCACCGCTTTGATGCACTTTTTTCTACCTAGGAGTAGGAGGTGGAGCTCGGCTATGTGAAAAGCGGCGCCGACTAGCTGCCCCAGGCATTGCCGTGAGGATCCGGCAAGCGGCTTTACGCATATCAACTGGTTTTCAATTTTTATCAACCAAATGCGAAAGGCAGCATGTTTTATAGAAATCTCAAAAAAGACGCCAACCCTCAAAGGATCGCGTCTTTTTTTGCATGATTTTCATAAGAATACCACTCTAACACTTCTCCGGCATCCTCAATATCGACGCCTTTTACTATGAAATGTGTTCCTCCCATTCCTGACGTTGTTGAAGATTGAATAGACGCCAGGTTTATGCGGCGCTGAAAAAAGGATTGCCTTGCCTCAATGACCTGAATTCTTTTTCTCTTTACAACGAATGTGGATTTGACCAGATTCCTTGATGAAAGCGTTAATTGTTCGTCATGTATGGCCCATCCTGCACCCTTAAATGATGCAAGACCGATAAGAAGTCCTGCCGGAACAGTCAGCAGCGCAATGTAACCCCACGGCTGAAAAAAGCAGCTCAGAATGCATGAAATCACCAAGAAAGGAATTGTATAAACGAGAACATATCCTCTTTTCGCTTTCTTTGGCAGAGGGTTTAATTGATCAGCTAAAAAAAAGTCAGGTGTAAACTCGGTTAGCATCTGCTGTATTTTTATTTTTTTAATCAGCGGAAAAAGGACGGCAGAAACATTCTGATCTTTAGCGTTTCCCCCTGCGCTGACAATGTGCACAGTTGCATAGCCGAATGGCTGGCGAATTAGGTTTTCGCTGATCTTCATAGCCTGGATTCTCTCAAGCGGAATCGTCAGCTGGTGTTTCTCAAATAATCCGCGCGAGATGACTAGATCCTGTTCTTTCTTTATCACTGTAAAGTTGGCAAACTTCAGACAAACTCCGATTATACTCAGGATCCATGCGATGAAAAATGCAAGGAATACAATAATGGCATAAACAGTGATGCTTGCATTTGAAAGAAAAGAAAAACGATCGATGATGTCATCAAACGGAATCAGCTCGTCGAACTGTGAGAAAAAAGCAAAAGCCGCAGACAGAACCACTCCGATTCCGCTTGATGTTGACGCAGCAACCAGCAGTTCTTTTACTCCAATTTTATATGTTAAATATGTTTTGTCTTCTTTTAATGTCCTGGCGGCTTTATCCTGAACCACCATTTCTTTTTTTCTTTCCGCTAAAGCTGTATTTATCCTGCGGGCTTCTTCTTTTGTCACAGCTGTTAGAACGGCTTCGGCCTCTGCACCGCCCCCCGCTGTTTCAAGCTGCAGCTTCACAAGTCCGAATATCTGCTGAATGATGCCTGCACTTTCGTTGATTGATTGTATTCTTTCAATCGGAATATATCTTTTCTTTTTCACAAATATGCCGAATTCAATCCGCAGTTCATTTTCTTCAATGCGGTATGTATATTTCATCCAGCTTATGATACTGCAGATGATCAAAGCGATCAGAATCACGGCAAGACCGATAAAGAAAAAGATCTTATAGTCATTGACGAAGAAAAGTACGATGACAGGAAATATCCCGTCTTTCAATTGCTTGAAAAAGGTTAATATAGCAGAGGCAGGATGCAGTCTTTTAGGTTCAGACATCATCTTCTGTCACCCTCGCAAGCTTTGATATAAAGTCACGCAGCTGATCAGCTTCGACCACATCGAGCGCAGGAATCTCATGAATGGTTGCTGCTGTATGAATCGTTACAGTTGCAAGATCATTTTTCCTGAGCAGCGGCCCCTGCTTTGTGTTGACATGCTGCACTCTCACCATTGGAACGAGCACCCGTTTCACCACAAATAAGCCCGACTGAATATCAATTTCATTTTCGTGTACCTCATACCGCCACGTACGATGCTGTATTTTCGGAGTAATAAAGATAAAAATGATTGAAAAGATCAGCCATGTTCCCAAAACGGCAATGGCAATCCATATCGGCCACTCAAAGTAATATACAGCAAACGCAATTCCTCCGGATACAGCCAAAAAAATCAATGATTGGATAAGTGCTGACAGCTTCCATACCTTAAGTGCTTTTTGACTGATTTGATACTTAGGTGCATCTCTCATCACTGTTCCCCCTGAACTAGTAACTCTCTCTTTATATACGGATTTACGTTAGATATGTTTCACCTTTTAGAAAATCATGCCAATTTCATTATAAATAAATGAACCTTGCTTGAACACTATTTCAATAAAAAACTATGCTCCATCTATTTTTTTTTCAACCTCCGGAAAGGAGCACATCTGCTCCATAAATTGAAAAAGAGCATCATCTTTTTGTTTGGCTTCAATCATACAGTCAATCTGAGGAACGAACTGAAAAATCAAATATCATGGCCGGCTGTTTGATAATGCGAAAACAATTTTCCAAGATTTGATGCTGAAATTGCTCAAGCTTTTCAATAGCAGCTTCCCGGTCTTTTAAACGCTGAAATTGAGCATATGTCATCGTTTGAGAAGGAGAACAATTCTTCAGATTCACACTCATTGCAACATAGCCTAAACGGACGATTGTCATAGCTGTCACCTTCTTTAATAAGATACATATAGAATGCACGGTATGAATGAGAATTAATTTGGACCACCTTCCTGATTAGAAAGTCAGCGCGGCTCGATAAACAGCCATGTTAATCGGAAGCTTTTCCATCTGAAAATGCATAAAAAAAACACACCGCGCTTAAATGCACGGTGCGTTTGGCATCATCTATTAGTTAGATGAAGATGAGTTTGAGTAACGTCTTTTGTTGCTGCTGTTAGGCTTGCCGCCTTGTTGTCCGTAAGAACGTTTGTTGTTCTTAGAATGTGGGCGCTGACCGTCTCTTCTGTTGCGGTTACTTGAAGAAGAAGAACGTTTTCCGCCTCTTTTCGCATACATTGGAGCCTCATCCGTTAAGTTAACCGGAGTTTGGTTCGGTTCTTTTGTCATTAATTTGATTGCAGCAGCAAGTACTGATACTTGATCGAATTCTTCAAGCAATGCTTCAGCAGTGCGCTTGTAGAATGATAAGTTCTCATCAGTGATTGTCTGACGGATTTTTTCGATTGAAACAGATTGCTGACCTTCAAGCGCCTCATCAAGAGTCGGTGCTTTCATGCGGTCCATTTTGCGCTTAGTTGTACGCTCAATGATTTTAAGCATATCTTGTTCTCTTGGTGTTACGAATGTCATCGCAGCACCTGTTTTGCCTGCACGGCCTGTACGCCCGATACGGTGAACGTAGCTTTCAGGGTCTTGAGGAACATCAAAGTTGTAAACATGAGTTACACCAGAAATGTCCAGTCCGCGTGCAGCAACATCTGTAGCAACAAGCACTTCAATTGCGCCTTCTTTAAACTTGCGAAGAGCAGACATACGTTTAGCTTGAGTTAAGTCGCCATGAATTCCCTCAGCTGCATATCCTCTAAGCATTAATGCTTCAGAAAGCTCATCAACTCTGCGCTTTGTGCGTCCGAAAACGATCGCAAGCTCAGGTGATTGAATGTCAAGAAGACGTGTTAATACATCAAACTTCTTCTTTTCTTGTACTTCAATGAAGAACTGCTGAATATTTGAAACAGTCATTTCCTTCGCTTTTACTTTAACAAGCTCAGGGTTTGTCATGAATTTCTCAGCAATGCGTCTGATCGGATCAGGCATTGTAGCGGAGAACAGCAATGTTTGGTGCTCTGAAGGAACATTTGAAAGAATGTTTTCAATGTCTTCAATGAAGCCCATGTTCAGCATTTCATCTGCTTCATCCATTACAACTGTTTGAACGTCAGATAATTTCAATGTTTTACGGTTGATATGGTCAATTAGACGGCCTGGAGTACCAACGATAATGTGAGGAAACTTCTTCAATGAGCGAATTTGGCGGTTAATGTCCTGTCCGCCATAAATCGGAAGAACGCGAGCGCGTTTAGCAGATCCGATTTTGTAAAGCTCTTCAGATACTTGAATCGCAAGTTCGCGAGTCGGTGCAATGATGATCCCTTGAATCTTATCTTGTTTAACATCGATTTTTTCAATAAGCGGAATACCGAATGCAGCTGTTTTACCAGTTCCAGTTTGTGCTTGGCCGATCACATCTTTATTCTGTAGCCCCAGTGGAATGGTTTGTGCTTGGATAGGTGTAGCTTCTTCAAACCCCATTTTATTAATAGCTTCCATTAATAATGGGCTGATACCTAGTTCTTGAAACGTAATTGTCAATTTGTTCTACTCCTTTTAATCTCTATAGCTTTCACAGACTTTCATGTATGGTGAAACAAAAAACGCCCCATCGGGCAAAACGTTAGCTTTATAAAAGCCCGTAAACACTTAACTTTAATCATACCACTTTTTTTATCCTTTTACAACAAGCCGTAGAGATGTGATTCATTTTGCACTCATTTTATTTTGTGTCATCAGAAAGGATTCTATAACTTCAACAAGCATTGGGAAATCCTCCCCATGACAAATAAGATGTTTTGAACAGGGCAGAAAACAAAGCTCCTTCTGCTCTGAAGTGATTCTTTCATAGATATATTTTGCGCTTTTCACAGGCACAATTCCGTCACACTCTCCTTGGACAATCAAAACAGGTATAGTTATTTTATCCAATATTGGTCGGATATACCTGACGAGTTTCCTGAATTCAAGCGTAGCTGCAATAGGTGTTTCAAGGATTTTTTTTCGGTATCTTATAAAAAGTTCATTGTTTGCCGCATTTCCTCTAATGGCATCTGCAAAGAGTTCTTTTACATCAATAAGCATCTGCCGGGGATTAAGGTAATAAGCCGCTGCACTCAGCAGGACAAGTTTATCTACCCGGTACCTCGATGCCAGATACGCGGCAATTAATCCGCCCATTGAAAAACCGATGATATAGACTTCTGTGCATTCTTCTAACAGATCTCTTAATTCATTTTCAGCATGGGCAATCCATTCACTGAACTGTATTCCCTTCAGACCTGGGGTCTCTCCATGTCCCGGCAGAGTAGGCACTTTCAGCACCCAGTCTGTCTCTTCCTTCAGATGGCGGACAAGAGGTTCCACTTCATACGGGGCACCGGTAAATCCATGAATACATAGGCATCCTTTCATGTCGCTCTCTCCCAAACATCAATTTTGTAAAACTGCGCCAGCTGTTGTTTTAAACAAAAAAACCCTGGGTATATTTAAAGTACCCTGGGTTACTATATTTCAAAACAAAAAGGAGCGTTCATCATGACAGTCTCTTTTTATTCTGCAGCATTTTGATTCCGGATGTTCAATCAAGGTGCAAGTCCATTAAAAAAGACAGCTGCTTCCGCATTTTGTTCTAATTTTTTCTGCAGTTTTTAAAAAAATAGTCAATTTTTTTTTAATGCGTCCCTCTGTTGTTTCGTTCATGTGATTTCTCCCTTAAAAAAGCGCATTAACGACTTCTTCAAGCTTCATGCCGCGTGAAGCTTTTACTAATACGAGATCCCCGGATTTTGCCGTCTGTCTTAATTGATTAACAAGCTCTTGTTTATCTTGATAGACATGAATTAGGGCCGGATCCATTTTTTTACGTGCACCGGCAGCTATTTCCGCACCGAGTTTCCCGAACGTGAAGAGATGATGAATCTCTTTTGAATCGATCGATTCTCCGACCTCTTGATGAAACTTCACCTGCATCTCTTCGCCCAGTTCAAGAATGTCTCCCAGCACAAGAATTTTCTGATTGTAACCCTGCATGTCACACGCAAGCCTGATGGCTGCCTTCATTGAAGTCGGGCTTGCATTATATGCATCATTAATAACAGCAAGATTCTCTTTTGTTTTTGTTAATTCGAGACGCATGCCCGTCATTTGGATTGCTTTTAATCCTTCACTGATTTTCTCTTGCGGCACACCTAAGAATTCTGCTGCAGCGATTGCTGCGAGCGCATTGTTAACATTATGTTTTCCGAGCACAGGTAAAAATAACTTCTCTTCCCGCCCGCTGATTTTAAAGAATGTGCCGTTTTCTGTTTGCTGAATCTCAGAAGGAGAATAAGCATTCCGCTCAGACCCGCCAAAAGAAATCGTTTTAAACGAATAAGCTTGAACCCGTTCTGTAAGCAGAGGTTCCTCACCGTCATAAATAAGAACGCCATCAGGCTTTAGCCCGCTGACAATTTCAAGCTTTGCTTCTGCTATGCCTTCCCTTGATCCCAGGTTCATTAAATGGGATTCGCCGATATTCGTTATGATCGCAGCATCAGGCTTTGCAAGATTTGAAAGGAGTTCGATTTCGCCCCTGCTGCTCATGCCCATTTCGAGTACAGCTACTTCTGTATCCTCGTTCATGCTGAGGATCGTAAGCGGCAATCCGATATGATTGTTAAAATTCCCTTTGGTTTTATGTACACGGTATGTTGTGGCCAGCAGCGAAGCCACCATATCTTTTGTGGTAGTTTTCCCATTGCTTCCCGTTATGCCGATTACCTTAAGCTGAAGCTGCTCTAAATAGCTGCTCGCCAATTGCTGCAATGCCTTTAACGTATCATCAACTAATATAACGGCACCTGACGGAGGATTCGGTTTATTGCGGTCCCATAAAGTTGCAGCAGCACCTTCTTCGAGCGCTTTTCCGGCAAACTCGTGCCCGTCAAAATTTTCGCCGACAATCGGGATGAACAGGGTTCGGGCTTCAATCTTCCTCGAATCCGTTGTAATTCCATGAATGAACTCATTTTCTTTTTCAGCAGATAATCCTGATCCGCCTGCCATCGTTTGAATGTCCAATAACGAACGTCGTATCATTTTGTGAAAACTCCTTTCAAATCATGTTTATTCATCAATATGTAAACCAAGAAACACTATTCCTAAGAATAGTGTTTCCATGCATTCTTAAAACGTATGTTTAATTTGCTGTTTTCCTTCGTGGCGTTCAAGCGCAAGCTCAACTAATTTCTCAATAAGCTCAGGGTACTCAACACCTGCATGCTTCCAAAGCAGCGGGAACATGCTGTATGGAGTAAACCCAGGCATCGTGTTCACTTCATTAATCAAGGCTCTTCCGTCTTCTGTTAAAAAGAAATCTGCACGTACAAGGCCTGATCCGTCAATGGCCTTAAATGATTTAATAGCTAAATCTTTGATCAGAGCATATTCTTCTTCTGTTACTTGTGCCGGAATCATCATATCTGTATCGCCATCAACGTATTTTGCTTTGTAGTCGTAAAATTCTTTTTTAGGTGCAATCTCTCCGACTACAGAACAGCTTGGTTCATCGTTCCCAATGACGCCAATTTCGATTTCTCGTCCGATAATGCCTTCTTCAATAATAATCTTGCGGTCATAATTGAATGCCTCATCAAAAGCTTTTACAAGTGATTCCCTGTCTTTGCATTTGCTGATGCCGACACTTGATCCAAGATTTGCTGGTTTCACAAAGCATGGGTAGCCTAGCTCCTGCTCAACTGTCTCGTAAGCTTTCTCCGGAGATTTCTTCCAGTCGTTTTTAATGAATGAAACGTATTTAGCCTGCTCGAGTCCGGCCTGTGCAAACAGGTTTTTCATGATCACTTTATCCATGCCGGCTGCAGAAGCAAGAACGCCATTCCCTACATAAGGAATATTCAGCAATTCAAGCATGCCCTGAACCGTTCCGTCTTCACCGTTTGGTCCATGCAGAAGCGGGAACACTACATCAATTTGCTCATGCTCATTGTCCGTTTTTGAAGGAAAGAGATCCTGATTCAAAGCAACCGGCGATACAGCTGTGCCGCCGTCTCTAAACTGAAGAGCAGCAACGTTTGCAACAGGCTCCTGCAATTTTGCACCGCGAATCCATTCGCCTTTATCTGAAATGTAGATTGGATGTATATCAAATTTCTTTGTATCTAAAGCTTTTATAACAGCAAGTGCGGTCTGCAATGAAACCTGATGCTCTGCTGACTTGCCGCCGTATAATAATCCGACTTTAATTTTCATGTGGATATCCCCCTAAAGAAAGTTCATCTCTTCTATATTATCATTTTCAAATCAAATTGTTATAGCTCATCATGCAATTCTTTATAACATTCGAGTGACAAGCCTTTTTCCGTCCGCTTTTGATTCTCATATTTTCAGCTTTTTGAGTTGGTGCAGTGTCTCTGCAGGCTCTGAGGTTACCCTATTATGGTTTATTAGCTGCTTCGCGGCTCATACAGGCTCTTTGATTCCCCTAAATCGGGGTTTGGACTGTTTTGGGGACTCATACAGGACCTATGATTCCCCTAAATCGGGGTTTGGGCTGTTCGAGGGACTCAAACTGGCTCTTTGATTCATCTAAATCGGGGTTTGGACTGTTCGGGGGACTCAAACTGGCTCTTTGATTCCCCTAATTCAGGGTTTGGCTTGTTCTGGGGACTCAAACTGGCTCTTTGATTCCCCTAAATCAGGGTTTGAGCTGTTTTGGGGACTCAAACTGGCTCTTTGATTCCCCTAAATCAGGTTTTGGACTGTTCTGGGGACTCAAACTGGCTCTTTGATTCCCCTAAATCAGGTTTTGGACTGTTTTGGGGACTCATACAGGACCTATGATTCCCCTAAATCGGGTTTTGGACTGTTTTGGGGACTCATACAGGACCTATGATTCCCCTAAATCAGGGTTTGGACTGTTCGGGGGACTCAAACTGGCTCTTTGATTCCCCTAAATCAGGGTTTGAGCTGTTTTGGGGACTCAAACTGCTCTTTGATTCATCTAAATCAGGTTTTGGGCTGTTCTAAGGATTCAAACTGGCTCTTTGATTCCCCTAAATCGGGGTTTGGACTGTTCGGGGGACTCAAACTGGCTCTTTGATTCCCCTAAATCGGGGTTTGGACTGTTCGGGGGATTCATACTAGCTCTTTGATTCCCCTAATTCAGGGTTTGGCCTGTTCTGGGGACTCATACAGGACCTATGAGTCCCTAAATCAGGGTTTGGCCTGTTCTGGGGACTCATACTGGCTCTTTGATTTCCCTAAATCGGGGTTTCGGCTGTTCGGGGGACTCAAACTGGCTCTTTGATTCCCCTAAATCAGGTTTTGGGCTGTTCGGGGGATTCAAACTGGCTCTTTGATTCCCCTAAATTGGGGTTTGGGCTGTTCGGAGGATTCATACTGGCTCTTTGATTCCCCTAAATCGGGGTTTGGCCTGTTCGGGGGATTCATACTGGCTCTTTGATTCCCCTAAATTGGGGTTTGGGCTGTTCTGGGGACTCATACTGGCTCTTTGATTCCCCTAAATCAGGTTTTGGACTGTTTCTGGGATTCATACAGAGTCTTTGATTCCCTTAAATCGGGGTTTGGGCTGTTCGGGGGATTCATACTGGCTCTTTGATTCCCCTAAATTGGGTTTGGGCCTGTTCGGGGGATTCATACTGGCTCTTTGATTCCCCTAAATTGGGTTTGGGCCTGTTCGGGGGACTCAAACTGGCTCTTTGATTCCCCTAAATCAGGTTTTGGGCTGTTTTGGGGAATCATACAGGACCTATGATTCCCCTAAATCGGGTTTTGGACTGTTTTGGGGACTCATACAGGACCTATGAGTCCCCTAAATCAGGGTTTGGCCTGTTCGGGGGACTCAAACTGGCTCTTTGATTCCCCTAAATCAGGGTTTGAGCTGTTTTGGGGACTCAAACTGCTCTTTGATTCATCTAAATCAGGTTTTGGGCTGTTCTAAGGATTCAAACTGGCTCTTTGATTCCCCTAAATCGGGGTTTGGACTGTTCGGGGGATTCAAACTGCTCTTTGATTCATCTAAATCGGGGTTTGGACTGTTCGGGGGACTCATACTGGCTCTTTGATTCCCCTAAATCGGGGTTTCGGCTGTTCTGGGGACTCAAACTGGCTCTTTGATTCCCCTATATCAGGGTTTGGCCTGTTCGGGGGACTCATACAGGACCTATGATTCCCCTAAATCAGGGTTTGGACTGTTCGGGGGACTCAAACTGGCTCTTTGATTCCCCTAAATCAGGGTTTGAGCTGTTTTGGGGACTCAAACTGCTCTTTGATTCATCTAAATCAGGTTTTGGGCTGTTCTAAGGATTCAAACTGGCTCTTTGATTCCCCTAAATCGGGGTTTGGACTGTTCGGGGGACTCAAACTGGCTCTTTGATTCCCCTAAATCGGGGTTTGGACTGTTCGGGGGATTCATACTAGCTCTTTGATTCCCCTAATTCAGGGTTTGGACTGTTCGGGGGACTCATACAGGACCTATGATTCCCTAAATCAGGTTTTGGCCTGTTCTGGAGACCCAAACAGGACTTATGATTCCCCTAAATCAGGTTTTAGGCTGTTCCGGGGATCCAGCAGGCACTTTCCACACCCATGTAACAAATCAACAGCTATTTGCGAACACCAAATTCCCTATTCCATTCAGCGCGGTTTGCGGTTGACCAGAGCTCTTTAAAAAGTTTATTTTGACATGCATAAGCAATTCGTGAATGCAAAATCCTCATTATGTATTAAAATAAAAGCAAGGAGGCATGATCATGAAGCAAATTACATCCAAAAAACAGTTTCAAGAGTTAATTACCCAAGATCAAGAGGTGCTAATCAAATTTTTCGCAGACTGGTGCCCTGACTGTACTAGAATGAATATGTTTATTGATGAAATCATTGGGGCTTATTCTAAATATGATTGGTACGAAATCAATAAAGACGAGTTCCCAGAACTTGCAGAAACTTATCAGGTAATGGGCATCCCAAGCATTCTGATCTTCAAAAACGGAGAAAAACTCGGGCATCTTCACAGCGCTAATGCAAAATCGCCGGAGCAAGTAACTGAATTCCTGCAAGAAAATCTCGGCTGAATTTTTAGAATTGACAGATTAAACAATTTTATTTATGATACAACTAATTTCATATGCTTTCTTATCAAGAGAGGTGGAGGGACATGGCCCTTTGAAGCCTCGGCAACGGATCTTAACAGAAACCGTGCCAATTCCAGCAAACGTTATGTTTGACAGATGAGATGGAACTGAAAATAGCAGATTCTGCCTCTCTTCTTACACAAGAGAGGCTTTTTTTATGCGGAAAGAGAGGAGTGTTTTATTGATGAAATACGGATTTTGGCTGCCGATCTTCGGCGGATGGCTTCGGAATGTGGAAAATGAGAATATGCCCCCGACCTACGCTTATGCACAAGAGGTCATTCAGAAGGCGGAAAAATGGGGTTATGATACAAGCTTGATTGCCGAGCTTTACTTAAATGATATTAAAGGACCTGAGCACGATTCCCTCGAAGCATGGACCACAGCTGCCGCACTTGCAGCAGTGACAGACAAGATTGAAATCATGACCGCAGTAAGACCCGGTTTTCATAATCCCGCGGTCACAGCAAAAATGGCAGCCAACATCGATCACATCAGCAATGGCAGATTCACCTTAAACGTCGTATCAGCCTGGTGGGAAGAAGAAGCACGGCAATATGGCGGAATTTTTACTGAGCATGATGCAAGATATGACCGGACCGAGGAATTCATCCAAGTATTAAAAGGGCTGTGGGAAAAAGAAACCTTCACCTATCAAGGTGATTTCTATCAGTTCAGCCATACACATCTCTATCCAAAGCCTGTGCAAAAGCCGAATCCGATTCTTTATGCAGGCGGCGAAAGCCCCCGCGGAAAAGAAACCATTGCCAGACATTGTGATGCCTATGTTATGCACGGCGGAACGGTTGATGAAATCAGAAGCAAGATTGATGAGATGAAGAGGTTAAGAGCATCTGCTGAAGGCACACCGTTTCAATCCTTTGGAATGGCTGCTTACATTGTGTGCAGAGATACGGATGCTGAAGTTCAGGAGGAGCTAGCAAGAATCACGGATATTAAGGAATCATCAGCTTATGCGGGATATAAAGATTTCACAACAAAATCCCAGCTTGAACAAAAGCTCGAGCTTTATGATTACTCTGTCTCAAATCGCGGATTGCGACCGAATCTAATCGGAACGCCTGAGCAGATTGCAGATAAGATTATTCAGTATGAAGATGCCGGACTCGACTTGCTTCTGCTGCAATTCTCTCCGCAGCTAGAGGAAATGGAACGATTCTCAGCAGAAGTCATGCCGCTTGTGGAAGAAAAAAGAAAAGCGAAACCAGAAAGCACACACTCTTCATGAGTATGTGCTTTCTGGTTTTCTTCCTTCAAACGTAATGGTTTGCTCCGCATGCACGGGTTCTTTTCCATATGTATAATCAGCTGATATCACAATGTCTGTAAATCCAAGCCGCTCTAAAACTAATTTAAATTCACGTACACCGTACCATCTCATCGCAAACCTCTGCAGTTCAGTGTCAATCAGCTTCCCATCCTGCCACTTTTCATATTTCAAATAGCTTACCGAATACTGCTCAAGGTAATTCACTTCCACCCGCTTTGATTCCATTGTAATAACGTTCTGTTCGGGTGTAACCCAAGTTTTCGTCTTGACTTCATTTAGAGCAGTATCAGGCTGAAGATACAAATCAAGAATCAGACGGCCGCCTGCAGCCAGATGATCGTAAAAATTCTTAAGCGCCAAAATGGATTGCTTTCTGTCTTCAATCAGCAAAAACGTCCCTGCTGGAATGATAATCGCCTCGAAGGTGCGGGGGAGTTTCATTTCGCTCATTCCCATTTCCTGCAGGACTGGAGTCAGCCCCCTCTCCTCGCAGCGCTTTTTGCATGACTCGAGCATGTCTTTTGATTGATCGATTCCTTCGATTTTCAGCCCATCCTGAAGCAAAGGAATAAAGATTCTTCCTGAACCGGCACCCGGCTCTAAAATACGTCCTTTTACGTCCTTGAGACGCTCACGGTAATATTCGATGTCTCCAAAAGAATGGCCGACCGGCTTATCAATATCATAAACTTCCGTTGCAAGCTTGCTGTAGCTGCTGAACATGTAACCAGCCTCCCCGCTAGAATTATGTTATTATTTATAGCCTTAATCCTGTGCCTCATACATAAGAAATGCGGAATCGCCCGTTTAGCCCGGCAGACAGAAAAGTCCGGGTTTACCTTTTGCCGGAATTGTTTTGGCCGTGAAGTTGGGCGATGCAGCTTGACATCAATACGCTAAATTACTGTCTTATCTCATCCAATCAAACGTTTGTTTAACTCTTAAATCCTTTTTGTGCGCGGATCATTGCGTTTTACAAGATAGTAGCCGATACCTGCAAGCGCCATAATAATGACAATCGGAATAATATATGGCTCAGCAGCATATTTAATCTCGGTCCAATTCGTGCCGAGCTGAATCCCTAAGTACAAAAAGAAAATGGTCCATGGAATCATGGCAGCAACAGTATAAATAGTGAATCTCCATAACGGCATCTTTCCGATTCCAGCAGGAATGGAAATGGCATGTCTCACAACCGGAATGAATCTTGCTGTAAAAACAACCCCGGCACCATATTTTTCAAACCAGGCCTCTGATAGATCCAAATGATGTTTATTAATAAATAAAAATTTTCCGAACTTTTCAAGAAAGGGTCTTCCGCCATAATACCCCATCCAATAAAGGAAAACTTGTGCAAGCGTTCCACCTATCACTCCGGCAACAACCGCTCCCGTAAACTTAATTTGTCCAAGAGAGATTAAATAGCCGCCATACCCCAGAACAATTTCACTTGGAATAACCTCAACCATTAAACCCAGAGCAATTCCGTAATAGCCTAAATCAGCCAGAACCTCTAAAAGTGAATAAATGAATTCCTTCATATTTGCTCCCTCTGCTTTGTATTTTCTATAAAGAAAACAGCATGATCGTTCCTGTACTCTCGGGTTAGAATTTAAAGTCCGTTCGAATCATGCGGGCTTTACGAAGTGTGTCAAAGACAATGACAAGCGCCGGTCCAGCGAATAAACCGATAAATCCAAGGAGCTTAAATCCTATGAACAGGCTGATCAGCGCCGCTAAAGGTGTAATGCCCATACTGCTTGAAAAGATTTTAGGTTCAATGACTCTTCTGACCACAGTGATGACTAAAAAGAGAATCACCAGCCCAATTGATAATGCTTGGTCATTTTGAAAAAATGCGTAAATTGCCCATGGAACGAGGAAAGATCCTGTGCCGAGTATCGGGAGAATATCCACAATGACAATCAGGAGAGACAAGACCACTGTGTAGGGAACTCCCAGGATGGAAAGACCTGCAAACGCCATCACGAAAGTCAGGGCACTTAAAAAAATCTGCGCTTTTACAAACCCAATACCTGCTTTATTTAATTCTTCCAGGACAAGAGTGAGTTTCTCTTTCGTTTTCTCGGTTAAACTGTCTGCAATCATCCTTTTTAATCGCGGAAGCTCAAGGCTGAATAAATATAATGCGATTAGATAAATCAGGATTTCAAACATTAAACCAGGAAGAAAGGCGATAAAATCAAGCAAGCTGTTTAAAAAACCATTCACGCCTTCTTCAAACGATTTAAGTCCAGCTGTAAACGATTCCTCAAGTGATTGAACAACTCCTCCTGGAATGGTTTCCTGCACTTGTTCCCATTTCGTTAAAGTGGGCTGAATGATGCTTGCATAAACCTCTTTAATGATTTCAGGGAGACTCGATGCAAATGCAACAAATTGATCAAAAACAACTTTAACTGTAAAGTAGCCAATCATCCCCAGCAGTGCAACATAGGCTGTAAATGCGGCAAAAACGGCAAGACCGCGTCCAAAATTCAAGTGTTTTTGCAGCCTTTGCACAGCCCCTTCCAGTAAGAGCGCAGTAATTAATGCGAATAAAAGAGATAGGCTTAGCGGCAAAAGGATCATGACCACGACGATCAAAATACTGAGCAAAATCCATTTTTTCTTGTTCACCTTTTCGTTTCCCCTTTTAATATATATACGTGTTCCTTTTATTATAATCTATTAAATGGAAATCAAGTTATATACTAAAAAAAAAAGCAAGCCATGGTTTTAGCCTGCTTTTAAAGTTAATTATCGAGATGAAACTGTCTTTGCGGCAGCTTTTATCAATACAAACCAGCCTATTGCAAGGAAGACCCCGCCGATTCCAAACAAATAAGCAAAATACTGAAGGGCCTGATCGCCTCCAAACTCAAAAACAAGTTTGATAAACTCGTCGCGGACAACTGGAATGAACAGAAGGACAGCCGCCAATCCAATCGCGGCATATCCCCCTATTAAACCAAAGCGGTAAAACAAACTGCCAAGCAAAAAGAAGCCGGACAATAAGAAAAAACAGATAGCGCCGTCAATAAAGAAATTAACTAGATACAGATTTTCATCACCAAGAATCTTTGCAAAGTAAAAAATCTTCAGATCTGCTCGAACCATACTTGATTCCATTCCTTCAAGCACCATGATCAAAAGAGTATGCGCAGCTGCCATAAATATAGCAAGCAAAAGGAGAAAGAGACTCGTGGCTGCATAATAATTTTTTCTGGTTGACCCAATTTTGATGCTGAACGGATACGTTTCTTTTACAGTCAGAAACCCGGCAGTGGCACTGAAAATATAAACCGCTATTCCGCTTGAGACCGTCAGATTCCCTCCAGTTGAAAGCTGAATGCCAAAGGAAAGAGCCATGCAGCTGAACAGGATGGTCCAGAAAATCGTGAGTGAATTTCGAATATCCAATACTTCAAACAGTAAGATTCCGCGACATTGTCTCATCATGCAGAAACCCCGCCTTTCGGTTTTGCTGTTAAATAAACCATTAAATCCTGAACCGGCACATGTTCAACCTGCAATCCAGCCTCATTAGCTTCCATGCGGTTTTCTCCGTATAAGACGGCGTGTTCCATACTTCCAAATGATTTGCGGTAAACCACGTTTTTGTTTTTTACAAATTCTGAAACGGCGGCTGAAGATCCATTGACCACAAATGATTCCTCTCTTAGTTCATCTGTATTTTTCTGCATCAGCAGCCTGCCTTCAGATACAATCAGCACTTCTTCCAGCAGCCGGCTGATTTCGTCTATTAAATGAGTGGATAAAATAAATGTCCGCGGATATTCTTCGTACTCTTCCAAAAGCAAATCATAAAACTTACTTCTGGCTGCTGCATCAAGTCCGATATACGGCTCATCAAATATCGAAATCGGCGATCTGCTTGCAAGACCAACTGTTATGCCCAGCGCAGATTCCATTCCCTTTGATAAAGTTTTGATTTTCATATTTTCATTCAGATAAAAATCCTCAAGCAGTTTTTCAGCTGTTTCCCGGCTCCAATTTGGATAAAAGTAATTTGCAATTTTAAAGATATCTTTTATCTTTAACCCTTTTTTAAAATTTTCGCTTTCATTGATCAAACAGATTGACTCCGTTATTTCTTGATTTTCAAAAGGCTTTTGGTTATTAATCAAGACTGATCCCCCAGTAGGCATAATCTGCCCGGCAAGAATTTGCATCAATGTTGTTTTACCGGCTCCATTCCTGCCCAGCAGTCCGTAAATCTTATTTTCTTCAAGCTGCAGGGTAATGCCGTCAAGCGCTCTTTTTTTGCCATAGACCTTCGTTAATCCGCTAATGTTAACTTTCATTAAGGCCGCTCCCCTTTTCAAGCATTTCTTTTAAGTCGTTTACACTGATATTCAGTTTTGCCGCTTCAGATTTCAGCGGCAAAATAAATGCTTCATAAAATTGCTCTTTACGCTTTTGAACCAGCTTCCCCTTTGCCCCTTCAGCTACAAACATTCCAATCCCTCTCTTCTTGAAAAGAATGCCTTTCTCCACTAATTGATTGATTCCTTTTGCCGCTGTTGCCGGATTAATTTGATAATGTGCCGCAAACTCATTTGTTGATGGAATTTTTTCTCTTTCCTGAACCATGCCATTGATGATGTCATCTTCTATCTGTTCCGCTATTTGCTGAAATATTGGCCTGTCGGTATCTAAAAATGGATTCATATGACCCCTCTTTCGGTTCACTTGTTAGTTAGTTAGTTACTTATGTAATTAACTATATACCTTAATGTAAATCATTGTCAATGACTGCATCCTTTTTTTAGAAAAAATGGGTCAGATCTTAAATGAAAAAGACGATCCCTTAACGGGATCGCCTGTTTTATGATATTTTCTCAAATGTAACCTTGACCACTTTTTTCGTCTTTTCATTATATTCAACTAAAACAAGCACTTGAAACGTTTTATTCTTTTCCTTCAGCGTAAGCTTGAACGTTTCGATTGAAGTTTCTGTTTTTCTCTTTTTGCCTACGTGCAGGTAATCTGTGATTTGAGCACCAGGGTATTTTTCCATGGTCTTGCGCATAGCAATTCTTCCGTACTCTTCATAAGAAAGAACTTTGGTTTCTGCATGAGCATGAACAGAAAACGCGGTCGTACTTCCTGCCAAACAGAAAATCAGCAAGATGTTCAGCCAGCTCTTCATTTTTACAATCCCTTCTTTCTTTTTGGCTGTGTTCGCAAAAATTGTTGTTTTCAATTTCCTGTTTATCAGGATCATATCGTGCTCTTTTCTTTATAATCTTTCGAAGTTTTTCCGTTAGGGAGCGATTTAATAAACAAAAGACAAATGAAAAGCAACAATCTTTTAGAAAAGAGCCTTCTTTTTCATAGGGTTTGTAAATGAATGAATTCTATGCAGACATCTCTTTGATCATAAACACTTGCTCCGCTTTTTCAATGAAACCCTCTTTTTCTAAGATTTCATGGACCAACTGATTGGATTTCGATAGATTGACAGCCGTCCTGTGAATCTCTTCTGTGTATGAAAATGCAAATGCTTCATGAAGCAGCGTGCGCAGAACAGCTTCTTTCTCTTGATGTTCAGGGTGTGCCTCACATTGAAATAAAAGGATGCTTGATAGCGTTCCATCATCATCATATTTCCGTTTTGACAGGGCAAAGCCAATGGTTTCACCCTTTTCGTCTAATGCATGAATGGATTCACCGTCCCTTATGTTCTGCCACTGCACCTGCCAGGGCATCAGCTTGTTATAAAAAGAGACATCCTGTACGTCCCTCGGCTTTTTAACCTGGACACGGAATCCGCCTTTTGGTTCTTCGAACTTTAGAGGAGCTGAAAGACCAAGGTGTGCAATCCGGTCGACAACCTGATAGCCCATTTTTTCATAAAGCTTTATCGCACGATCATTATGAGAGACGGCTTCAAGAGTAGCTGTGTCTACATTTTCTTTTTCATAAAGAGACAAAACCTCTTCCATCAGCTTTACCCCGACCCCTTTGCTTCGGTATTTAGGAGCAACACCTGTACCGCCATTCCATGCTATTTTTTTGCCGTCTATGGTTCTGATTCCATTCAGAACCAGTCCAACCGGCTCTGAATCGTGAAAAGCTACAACAGATAATGCCGGCGAAAGATTTTCAAGCACCATTCGGTTAAAAAAATTCTCAAGGGACAGCGTCATATCAAAATAATATCCCTCAAAACCTTTATTCCATGCGGTTAAAGCTTCTTCAAGCGTACATTGAGACAATCTCTTAATTGTGATCATACCGTACCCCATTTCTCATTATTGTCGTGAAACTCCCCATCATAAAAAAGCTCTCTCCAGATAACGCCTTCCTGCTTAAAGCCTAATTTCTCATAGGAGCCTTTTACTCTTGAGTTGTAGTGATAAACATTTAGCCCTACCGGTATAATCCTGAATTGTGAAAGCCATGCTCAAGGATTAATTTCATCGCTTCAGCGCCACCTCAAAGTCTTCTTTTCTAAAAGGACGCAGGTATACATTTTCTCCTTGTAAAAACCTCATGCAGATCCCCTCTTTTCTAAGTACATGAAGATCATTTCTTCTAAAGCACGGATTTGTTTTTGATAAGGGTAATACCCGCCTATCACTGAATAGTGAAGACAAATGCCGTCTATGGTTCCCCATACCATAGAAGATATGAGCGATGGATCCGTCTCTTTGTTGAATTCATTCTGTCTTATGCCTTCTTCAATGATCTCAACAAGCAGTACTTGATAAACGTTGTCATACCGGTCTGTCATGACTTTCTTAAGTTCTTCATCACGGCCTGAATGAATCCAGAATTCAAGGTGAACACCGATCATTTTCTGCCACTGTTGAGATAGCTCAATTTCTGCATAGCTTTTGAAAAACTGGTGAAGTTTTTCTTTTGCAGTCCCTCTCTCTTGAAAACTTCTTTTCAGTTTGGCGATATTCTGCTCTGTCCGCATCTGCATCAGCTGAAGGTAAATTTCTTCCTTGCTTTTAAAATAGTTGTAGATTGCGCCTTTACTTAACCCAGATTCAGCTACAATATCGTCTATTGTTGCAAGCTGAAATCCTTTTTCTCCAAAAGCCTTAAGGGCACTATCCAGGATATGGCGTTTCTTTTTTTCCTTATATTCATCTGAAACAATTGGAGCCACCTTTACACCTCCTTAAAACCGACTATACAGTTTATTTTATTCCACTGATGACGGTAAATTCAAACAATTTCGAAAAAAATATTTGTTAAATCTACCATTTGACTTTTATACAATAACCCCTTAATGTAGAAAAGGTCATTTTTTAAAAACACAATATATCTTCTTATTAAGAGAGGCAGAGGGACTGGCCCTGTGACGCCTCGGCAGCGGACTCAGAATATCTGAGTGCTGTGCCAATTCCAGCAAGCCGCGTGCTTGAAAGATAAGAAGAGGTTTATTCCATTCCGGATTTAAGATCTCTTCTGCTTTAGAAGAGATCTTTTTTTTATAATAAGAAAGGTGGTACTGGTACACATGGAGACAAAAGGAAATGGACTGGCATTATTGCCGTTAATCATATTTCTTGCCCTATTTGTAGGGTCTGGTATTATAACAGGCGATTTTTATAAGATGCCGATTCTTGTTGCAATTATTATTGCATCCGGTGCAGCTCTTATGATGAATCGTAAAGAGACGTTCACAGCGAAGGTTGAGAATTTCGCTAAAGGGGCAGGACATCTTGATTTGATGATCATGGTCTTTATATTCATCCTGGCCGGAGCTTTCTCAGAAGTGGCAAAAGGGATGGGAGCAGTTGAATCTACAGTCAATCTTGCGCTTTCATTTTTGCCGCAAAGCTTTTTGATTGCTGGATTATTTATCATTGGAGCTTTTATTTCACTTGCAATGGGAACTTCAATGGGAACAATTGCTGCACTTGCTCCAATTGGCGTTGGCATCAGTGCAGAAGCTGATATTTCAATAGCTCTTGCTATGGCTGCTGTTATTGGCGGTGCGATGTTCGGGGACAACCTGTCTTTTATATCGGATACAACAATTGCTGCAGTTCGAACACAGCAGACGGAAATGAGAGATAAGTTCAAGGTAAACTTCTTCATAGTTTTGCCGGCTGCCATCATTACTTGTGCTGTCTTAATTGTGATGACTCTCGGCAATCAATCTCCTGTTTCTCCTGGAGAATTCAGTTTCCTTAAAATGCTGCCTTATATAGCCGTTCTTGTAACAGCTCTTCTTGGAATAAATGTCATCATTGTTTTAAGTGGAGGTATCCTGCTTAGCGGAGTCATCGGCCTTTCTGATGGCAGCTATACGTTAACGGCTTTTCTTCAGAAAATAGCAGATGGTATTATGGGGATGGCCGAATTAGTCATTCTTTCACTCTTGATCGGCGGTATGGTTGAATTAATTAAGCGAAATGGCGGCATTCACTTTATTTTAGAAGCAATGACAAGAAGAATTTCTTCTAAAAAAGGAGCAGAATTTGCCATTGCCGGTCTTGTAAGCACGACAAACCTTGCGACAGCGAATAATACTATCTCTATTATTGCAGCAGGTCCGCTTGCAAAAGATATGGCAGATAAGTATAAGATTGATAAACGTAAATCTGCCAGCCTTTTGGATATTTTCTCTTGCAGTATACAGGGTTTAATTCCTTACGGTGCTCAAATGCTTACTGCGGCACAATTTGCAAAGATTTCACCAGCTGATATCCTGCCATTCTCTTATTACCCATTCTTAATTGCCGTTATGGGTATTGTTGCTATTATTATAGGCTATCCGAAATTCAAAGATTCCCGGCAAGTCTGACAGAGTCCAAGAACTGGACTCTGTTTTTTCATAAGGCAAAATAAAAAAGCCGCTCATTCTATGAGCAGCCTTACTTCTTCATCAGTCCATGCAGAAGAAACTGGATCGTATATTCTTTTTCCGCTTCATCGTCCCAGTTCAGATCAGGCAGAATGATGAATCTTCCGATCAGGAATCCCATAATCGTCGTAACGATCATCCTCAGAACTGTTTCAGGCGGAATGTCAATCATCTCACCTTTTTTCTGGAAGTGCGTGATCAGCTGCTTCAGTTTCTCAACTGCATGTTCCTCAACGACCTTTCGAAGCTCCCCCCTGAACTCTTCATGAAAAAAAACTTCCTGAAGCAAAATCTTGATGACAGGGTGATTTTTCTTTATAAACTCGTAGCGGTTTTCAAGAATGTATCTCAGCATTTGTTCAACGTCCTGATGATTTTGCTTCGTCACATCCTGAAGAAAATTTCTCACTAAAAACGGGGCAATGAATTTCGTTATGGTCGGCATAACGATCGCAAACAACAGATCTTTTTTCGTTTGATAATGACGGAAAATCGTCCCCTCTGCTACTCCCGCTTTTTTAGCAATTTCGCTTGTTGATGCTGCTGCAAAGCCTTTATCTGCAAATATTTCAATGGCAGCTTCCACTACCTTTTTTTGTTTTTCACTCATCTTTACATCTTCATCTGTCAGCTTCAACAGCTCTTCAATGGAAAATTGATTTCTCATCTTTTAAAACTCCTCATTCATCTATGTCCCTATTTTGAACCCGCCACTTACTCGCTAACGCTCCTTGAAGCGGGGGATTCCTAAGTACAGAAACCAATCGATTTCTAATTGATTAGGTATCTCCACAGTTCCTGCGGTTAAGATACGAATGGCTTCGTTTCTAAGGTTCAGTCCTGCGTTAAGATCTCTATCGTGATGAGTGCCACAAGAATGGCAATCCCATTCACGCAAGACGAGATTCTTAACGGCTTTGTTTTGGTGTCCACAACTTGAACAAAGTTGAGAACTCGCTAATGGCTTTGGCCAATCTATGGTTTTTCAGCATATTGGTTACTTGCAAATCTTCTATTCCAATTACATCGTGGTTTTTGATGATTTCAGAAGAGACTTTGTGCAAGTAGTCGGATCGTGCGTTCTTGAATGAAAAAGAGAACATAAGCATTACAGCCTTCTCACCTTTTTCAAAGCGAAGATATTCAGAATCAGAAAAGCCAGGGAAAAACCAAGCAGAATATAGACATCCTGTGCAATTTCCTCCCACCCATAACCTTTAATCATGATCCCCTGCAGAGCTTCTGCGCCGTATTTAAGCGGCATGGCATAACTGATGGACTGCAGCCACTCCGCCATCGTTTCCAGTTTAAAAAGACCTGAAAAGAACACTTGCGGCACAATGACGAGCGGGATGAATTGAAACATCTGCAGCTCGTTATTAGCAAACGTAGACAGCAAGGTTCCGAGAGTCAAAGAAGTCATGGCAAGCAGAAACGTAATTAGCAGTACATAGAAATAAGGGCCTTCCATCATCATGTCCAGCACACTTATGGAGAAGGCCGAAATCAAAATGGCCTGAAAGGTAGTAAAAATACCAAATCCGATCACATACCCAAGAACCAGTTCCCAGCGTTTAAGCGGAGTCGCCATGATCCGGTCCAATGTCCCGCTTGTTCTCTCACGCAGAAATGAAACGCCTGCAATCAGAAAAACAAAGAAAAAGATAAATACACCAATAAGAACTGGACCGATGTAATCAAAGGAGGTCATATCTTCTGATCCATGCAAATAGCTCACAGATGGCTGTGCTTGTTGATCCGGCTGGCCGCTTTTTTGGAGCAGACCCAGCACTGCCCGGCTTACACTCGGATCTGAGCCTTCTAATGTAATCTCTTGATTTCCTTTATTGAAAGAGATAAAGGCATCCAGGCTGTCTGCTTTTATCCATTTTTCCGGTTCATTTTCATCGTATTCTATGACTTTACTATCGTTCTCCCCGAGAACTGTCACCAATTGCTCCGGAGCTCCGTGCAAGCCAATTTTAGGTGAATAGGCTTCACTGTCAAAAATAAAGTTCATCAGAGTCAGAATAAATAACGGAGCAATCAACATCAGCGCAAGCGTCCGCTTATCCCGGAAAAATTGCTGAATGATACGTGTCACAATCGCAAGTACCCTCATTGTTTAGCACCCCCATATGCTAAAAATGCTTCTTCAATGGTGTGTGACATCGTTTCTGATTTCAATTGCTCTGGAGTTCCCGAGGCGATCAGGACTCCTTCGCGAATGAAACCAATCCTGTCACATTTTTCAGCTTCGTCCATCACATGCGTTGTGACAACAATCGTCGTTCCTGTACGCCTGATGTTTTTAAGCTCCTCCCAAATCGACTGGCGCAGGATTGGATCGATTCCCACCGTCGGCTCATCAAGCACAAGGATTTGAGGCTCATGAAGCATGGCGATTGCAAGCGACAGTCGTCGCTTCATTCCCCCTGAATAATCTCCTGTCCGTTTCGATGCATGCTCAGAAAGGTTAACAAGATCCATCACATACTGAATTCTCTCTTTTTTCTTTTTTCCTTTTAAACCGCTGAGAGCTGCGAAAAAAGCTATATTTTCTTTTCCGGTAAGCTCTCCGTAAAGAGCATCTGACTGCGCCATAAATCCGATTTTTTGAAGAGATTTTAAGTCCGGCATTTTTACTCCTAAAACGTTCGCATCCCCGATGCTTGCTTCTTCAATTCCAACTATCATTTTAATTAAGGTTGTTTTTCCTGACCCTGAAGGTCCGAGCAGGCCAAAGATTTCCCCCTTGCCTACTGAAAATGAAACATCTTTTATTACTTCCTTTTTACCGAATGATTTTGAAACAGATTGGAGTTCGATGCTCATTTCGTTCATTTAAATGCCTCCTAAATAGAAGTGAGTAATCACTCATTTATACTGTATTCGATAATAAGCGTTTTGTAAAGTGAGTAATCACTTTTTTGTTAAAAAAACAGCGAACCTTTGTCCAGTTCGCTGCTGTCTTTTATTTAAGCAATTTTCTTATTAATTTCAGCCCATTTTTTGCATGAGGATATCTGAAACTGAAATCAAATTTTGTTGTTTGGTGAAGAACACTTTTGTAATGTGAGAAGGCTTCAAAGCTGTACTTGCCGTGATAATTTCCCATTCCGCTTTCCCCCACTCCGCCAAACGGAAGATGCGGCGTGGCAATATGCATCAGTGTATCGTTTATGCACCCTCCGCCAAAGGAAACCTGTCCAATAATCTGCTGCTCAGTCTGTTTACTTGAAGTAAATAAGTAGAGAGCTAGTGGTTTAGGGCGGTCTTGAATAAAAGTAATGGTCTGATCTAAATCGGTATATTCCATAACCGGGAAAATCGGACCGAAGATCTCTTCCTGCATAACAGCAGCATCCGCATTTACCTCATCTAAAATCGTTGGAGCAATTTTTAAAGAATCACGATCCGCTTTTCCGCCAAAAATAGCCTTGCCATCTGAGAAAAATTCCGTTAAGCGGTCGAAGTGCTTCTCGCTGATCATCCTGCTGTAATTTTCATTTAAAAGCGGGTCCTCACTGAACATTTCTGTTACTTCAGCTTGAAGCAAAGATAAAAATTCTTTCTTTATTTCGCTGTGAACAAGCAGATAGTCTGGGGCGATACAGGTTTGACCCGCATTTGTAAACTTTCCGAACGCAATTCTTTTTGCAGAAAGCTTTAAATCAGCATCTTTGTGCACTATACAAGGGCTTTTTCCGCCAAGCTCCAAGGTAACGGGAGTAAGATGCTTGGATGCTGCCTCCATAACGATTTTCCCGACCGGCACACTTCCCGTAAAGAAAATTACATCGAATTTCTTGGCGAGCAGCACTTGATTCGTTTCGATTCCTCCTTCAATCACTGCAACAAGTTCTGATGGAAAGGTTTCTTCTACAAGGTCTTTCAAAAGTTTAGACACGTTTGGAGCAAATTCAGATGGTTTCAAAACCGCTGTGTTTCCTGCGGCAATCGCTCCGATTAAAGGCGATAATGCCAGCTGAAACGGATAATTCCAAGGTGCGATAATCAGCGCTGTTCCAAAAGGCTCCGGAACAATTTTCCCGGTTGTACCGATGTGGGTCATTGCTGTTTTTACCTTTTTAGGAGCAGCCCATTTTTTTAGATTCTTTTGTGAAAAGGATATTTCCTCAAGGAGGATACCGATTTCTGTTGAATAGGCTTCAAACTCGGATTTGTTTATATCCTTTTTCAATGCATCCATGATCGCACGTTCATTTTTCTTTATAGTAAGACGAAGCTTTTCGAGCTGATTACATCTTCCCTGCACGCTTCTTGTGTTTCCTTTTAAAAAGTAAGCTCTTTGATTTGAGAGAAGAGCTTGAATTTGTTCTTGAGTATTCATTTATTTTAACCACCTTTTAAAGCGTTTATATGTTTAATCTTATAAACATATAATACACGATGATTGGATTTGGTGTCAATTAATATGGAATCAGTTTCAAGATTATTTTTGCGCATAAAAGCAGGCTGCTCGCCTGCTTTACTTCCAATAATCAAACATTGGTCCGCCTTTGCCCAATAAAGGATCATTTTCAGGCAATGGCACGTTTTGTATATGCTTCAATGCCTTTGGGCGCTCTTCTTTCTTTCCCGTGCACATATCCATTTCCTGTTGATCCGGATAGGCTCCCATCACTCGAAAATCTGTGCTTTTTTCCATGCATTTATGTCCAACGCCAGCAGGAATGACTGCGACATCCCCTTGTTTAACAGCAACAGCTGTCCCGTTTTCCCCGCCGAAAAGGATTTTTGCCTTCCCGCTTATAACTCCTAAAACTTCATGAGTGGTGCTGTGATAATGATGGTAGTCATAAACACCATCTATCCATGTTCCCGACCAGCCGTGTTCCAGAATCATGTACTCGAATTGTTCCGTTGAAGTAAAGGCTCCCTCGTAAACGAGAAGCGGCAAATCCGGATTATTTGGAATGCTGCCGTCGTCTTTAAACATAAATGTTTTAAGTTTCATGTTATTTCACTCCTTTTTTTACCGTTCCAGGTATAAGCAGACATCCTGCCAAACCGAGGATACTGGCTAATCTTCTGATATAGATTCCGCAAGAAGTATCTTTAAAGATAAAAACATAGCAAATCGCCATGACACAGGCAGTCAAAAACAGAATCATACCGATATTATTGCGGTTTATCACACGATCATCATCCTTATTTTTCCTTTTTTTATTATAACAAGGATGAATGAAACGGTATCTTAAATTTATCTTAATCCTGCACCATCTTTTTTTCTGGCGGTTACGCAAACTGTAAGCTCGGGACGGACATTTTTATATGATACTTTTATGTTTTCATATCCGCATGCAAGCAAGTCATCGTGTATCTGCCTGCCGAACATTCTTGTCTTTTCTGCGCTTGCATCCTCTTCTCTTGGCTGCAAGGTAATGGCGATTGCTCCGCCCGGTTTTAAGGATTTTGTAATATTTTCCAACCCTGCACAGGGATCGTTCCAAATTGTATAGTTATTAACGGAAAGGATTTTATCATAGGAACGCTGCCGTAATTCAACGTTCTCTGCATCAGCTGTCATGAGCTTAACTCTCCCTTCTGCAATGTCAGATTCGCAATGCTTTTTTAGCCTGCTCTTTCATTGTGTCTGATACCTCAACACCATCAATCTTTATGCTGCGGTAATTCTTAAGCATGTAGCCCATGCTGTAACCCGGGCCAAATCCAATTTCTAATATATGATCACCTGGTTTAATGCGCAGTTTTTTGATTTTCAAGAGCCATAATCTTGCCGGCGATGATACCAAGAAATCCTTTAGGTTTACTGAAATTTTTCGTAAATGCTGAAAACATATCTCTCACCTCTTACGGATTCGTCTTTTTCTTATCTTTATCACTAAACACAGCTTGTTAAACTACATCGGAAAGATAATTTGCTGTATTGACATGTATGCGGGTTGAACGTAAACTTAACTTAAACGTTTAAGTGTTTTCACCTATTGCGCTGCGCCTTTCATATGGCCGCAATCGCTTAAACGATTAAGTGAAGGGGGTTGACAGCCTTGGAAAGTCCTCAGTCCGTTCAGTTAGAATCAGGTATTAAGCAGCTCGGCTTGTGGCGCAACCGTACTTTTTTATCTCTTTTTGCTGCATATACTCTCTCCATATTCGGAGGCACCTTTCAAACAATTGCCTTGAATATTTGGATATTGAAGACGTATGACAGCGCGACATTGATGTCAGCGATAATAATTACTCATCTTCTCGTCAGCACCTGTTTTGCCTCCATTGCAGGGACCGCAGCAGACCGGATGAACCGGAAAAAAATGATGTGGATTTCGGATTTGATCCGGTGCGTGCTTGTAATCGGGCTTGCAGCTGCGATTTCTGTGCAGCCTCCTTTTTGGGTCATCATACTTTTAACCGCTTTAACTGCTTTATCAGGATTATTTAAAGCACCGGCATTTAACGCTTCCCTCATCGATGTAGTCGGGAAAGAAAACATTCAAACCGCCACAGGAGCCATGAGTCTTGCAGATAATATTGCAAGAACTCTTGGATTTGCAGCAGGCGGAGTCGTCGTGGCCGCTTTTGGCGGTGTCACTGCTATCTTAATTGATGCGTTTATGTTTCTTTTATCCGTTATTCTTGTCGTCATCGTAAAGGATTTCCCTGAACATCGGGCAGCGTTTGCAGCTAAAACTAGTTTCAAGCAGGATTTTATGACAGGTTTCACTTATATATGGAAAGAACCGTTTGCAAGAGCCATTACTATTCTCTCTCCTACCCTTATCTTGTTTTTCACAACTTCTCTTATGATTATTCAGGTTATGGCAATCAAAGAATGGAGGGCAAGTCCAATTGAATTTGGACTGATTGAGGCGAGCATTCCTCTTGGATACATGGCAGGTGCAGGACTCATTATGTTTTTAGGGAAAAAACTGGTGCACCGGGGTGTCCTCATAATATGCAGCATGATAGGACTTGGACCGCTTTACATGCTGCTTGGAGGAATAAACTCCGCAGCATGGAGCATCCCGCTTATTCTATTGGTAGGCTTCATGTTTTCTTTTTGTACACTGCTTGTGAATGTCATCCTTCGTTTAGAAGTAACAAGCGAGCTGCAAGGCAGAGTGTTCGGAATGATTGGTGCCCTCACAAGTGTTCTTCCGCCTGCAGGCTTAGCTGTCGCTTCCTTTTTTACAGATGCATTTGGAGGAGGACGTGTCCTCTTTATTTGCGGCCTGTCTCTTTTTGCAATCGGGATTGTATGCTGGGTGCTTTTAAAAGATATTAAGAATTATAAATAAGCATAAATAATCGCATGCATAGAAAAGATTTTGCAAGGTTATTACCGAAAACTCAAACTTTATTAGCCATTATTCCATTTTTTCTAGCCGTTTTTAGAGTTTTATTAGCCATTTTCAATATTTTTATAGCGAAAAGCTTTTTGCATACAAAAAAGCTGCTTGATCAACAAGCAGCTTCTTTATTTTTTCATTGCTTCATGATGGAATGGACATTTACCTTGGATAGGCAGAATGTCATCCCCGATAAAATATTGCTTCCACTCTCTGTGTTCAGGATCTCCGTAATGGCTGATGTTCGGATGCTTTGGAAGCTGATCCCACTTCTCAACGCGCTCTATCACCTTTTCACGTGACATGCTTCCGCCTTCTGAGGTACCTTCTAACCCTTCAAAGATGCGTCGGGGCTGAAAACCAAGCACTAAGCTGTTCCCCAGATCTCTCGTTTTCCGCTGTTTATATGATGGAGCGTTTCCGAAAACAAAGTAAGCCTCATTTGCGAAAGAAAACGCCCAAAGATGATGATCCGGATCATGAGGATAATCCTCAGGCCAGGGTTCCTTGTCATTGTCATGAAGATATTGAAGAATGTTCCAGAAATACTCCCGGTAATAAGGAATTGATTTTTCATCTTCTTCCGGTTCCACGAAAACAAATAATCCGTGGCGGATCAGTCTTTTCGCATCATCAAATAATTGCTTGAAAGCAATCAGAGCTTCAGGAAGATTTGACCAGTCTTCCTTTGAAACATAGGCATATCTGAGCTCTCCTTTTTTTTCGGCTGCCATCCCGAAATAGCATGGAAAGGTTTTATCTGTTACTACATTATGAAAATTTTCATACTCACGAATGACCCATTCAGGAACAAGTTCAGGGTTAGTCATATCTTCTTTTTCTAAAAGGTATTTAGATTTGGTTATCATCTTTTCACTCCTAAAGAGATTGTGAAACATTCATCCCCCATTAAATACCCTGCAAACAACCACTTAAACCCCTTTTATATTATTAAACAAACGTTTAATTAAGACCAGATGCCAGTCGGTGAAAATTTCATTGTTTTTACAGTGCGCCAGTCGCTATACTTATCATAGAAAATGGTAAAGAAAAGAGTGGTTTCATGCTGAAGCGTTTTTTCGCCTATTACCGCCCTTATAAAGGGTTATTTTTGATTGATTTTACATGTGCGGTAATCGCCGGACTTCTCGAGCTCGGCTTCCCGCTAGTCGTCAACGCCTTTATTGACCGTCTCCTTCCAAGCGGAGACTGGAACCTGATTATCTGGGCATGCGCCGGATTGCTTTTGCTGTACATTTTAAACACAGTCCTTCAATACGTTGTCACCTACTGGGGGCACATGCTTGGAATCAACATAGAGACCGATATGCGCAAAAAGCTGTTTGAGCATATTCAAAAGCTTTCCTTTCGCTTTTTTGATAATACGAAAACCGGTCATTTAATTTCACGCCTTACAAATGATTTAATGGAAATCGGTGAACTCGCCCATCACAGCCCAGAAGATTTATTTATAGCTGTGATGACGTTAATCGGAGCTTTTTCTGTGATGCTTGTTATAAATGTAAAGCTCGCGCTGCTGACATTCTTAGTCATTCCATTCCTCCTTTTCCTTGCCATTTATTTTAATAATAAAATGACAGGTGCAATTCATCAGCTCTATACAGACGTTGCTGATTTCAGCGCACGTGTCGAAAACAACGTCAGCGGAATTCGCGTTGTGCAGGCTTTCGGAAATGAAAGATTTGAGAAAGCCCAGTTTCAGGAAAACAACCTGCGCTTCCGCTTATCAAAACTGCTCGCTTATAAAATTATGGCTATGAACTTATCAATCAGCTACTTCCTTATGCGCCTTGTCACACTGTTTGTCTTAGTGTGCGGCACTTGGTTCGTGATTCAAAATGAGCTTTCCTACGGTGAGTTTATCGGCTTTGTCCTGTTAACGAATGTTCTTTTCCGTCCGATTGAAAAGATCAACGCCATCATCGAAAGCTATCCGAAAGGAATCGCCGGATTTAAGCGTTATATTGAATTGATTGATACAGAACCCGACATTGAAGATAAACCGGATGCAGCTGACGCTTTATCATTTACCGGGGATATTCGCTATGAAGGTGTATCCTTTGGTTATCAGAATGAGGACAATGTATTAAACGAAATTGATTTAACGATTCATGCCGGTGAGACCGTTGCATTTGTAGGCCCTTCCGGCGCCGGGAAAACGACGCTATGCAGTCTTCTTCCACGATTTTATGAAGTGAGCGAAGGCCGAATTATGATTGATGGCACGGATATCCGCGACTTGACTCTTCACTCTCTGCGGAGGCAAATCGGAATTGTCCAGCAGGATGTGTTCCTTTTTTCCGGAACGATGAGAGAAAACATTGCTTATGGCAAGCTTGATGCAACGGAGCATGACATAAGGCTTGCAGCGAAGCATGCACAATTAGAAGAACTGATTTTTTCTCTTCCAAACGGGCTTGATACGGTAATTGGAGAGCGCGGCGTCAAATTATCCGGCGGACAAAAGCAGCGCTTGTCTATTGCAAGAATGTTCCTTAAGAATCCGCCAATTCTTATACTTGATGAAGCTACCTCCGCCCTTGATACCGAGACGGAAAAAGCCATTCAGGAATCTCTGGCAAAGCTGTCTGCAGGCAGGACAACACTTGTCATCGCCCACAGGCTCGCAACGATTAAGAACGCAGACAGAATCATTGTGGTAAATAAAGAGGGCATTGCTGAACAGGGTTCACATGATGAACTGATGGCAGAAGGGAAAGGGTACCGCAGGCTTTATGAAGCCCAGTTTCAGTCTTAATGAGGAAATCAGCTGAAAGCTTTGGATTTCGACTGTAATAATTCCGATTTTATCTGATAAATTCTAAAAATGGCTGATGGCTGCCCTGATAGAAGACAAAAAGCTGATCCGTCACCCGGATCAGCTTTTTTTAGCTCAATTTTGTATTCAAAGGCTTCAATTTCGCCTCAATTTCTGAACGGCGGTTTTCAAGGAACGGCGGCAGGGCAAGTGACTCTCCTAAGTGATTCAATTCTTCATCTGTATCAAATCCTGGCCCATCTGTTGCAAGCTCGAACAGAATGCCATTCGGCTCTCTGAAGTACAGAGAACGGAAATAAAAACGGTCTACAAATCCTGAGCTTGGAATTCTCTCAGATTTCAGTTTTTCAATCCATTTATGCATTTCCTCTTCATTGTCCACACGGAACGCAACGTGATGCACGCCTCCGCGGCCGAGACGTTCTTGAGGAAGGTCGAGGCGTTCTTCAATGTGAACCTCTGCTCCTGATCCGCCTTCACCTGTTTCAAATACTAAAATTTCAGGCTGTCCAGGCACGTCGGATGGATAGCTTCCTTTTGCTCTAAAGCCCAGAATGTCTGTTAAAATTTCAATTGTTCTCTCCGGAACTGCTACCGTTAACTTCACAGGTCCAAGTCCAATGATGGCAAACTCGGCTGGAACCTGACTTTTATCCCAAGGCTGTCCTCCGGCAACTCCAGCGTTATTTTCATCAGAAACCAAGATCAGGCGCTGTCCTTCAAAGTCCTTGAATGACAAAGTTTGGCGGTATCCTGCATGAACAATTTCGCCGTGTTCCACATCATGTTCTTCAAATCTTTGTTTCCAAAAGCTTAGTGCCTTATCATTTCGCACACGCAGCGAGGTTGCCGATATACTGTTGACCCCTTCATGCACGCGTCCTGCATTTGGAATTTCAAAGAAGGTAAGCTCCGTACCCGGATTTCCCTTCTCATCTCCATAAAATAAATGATAAACAGATACATCATCCTGGTTAACGGTTTTCTTTATCAATCTTAAACCTAACGTCTTTGTATAAAACTCGTAGTTTTCAGGTGCTTTAGCTGTAATGGCCGATACATGGTGAATGCCTTTTAATGGCTGCATGTTCATCCCTCCAAATAATATCTTGAATTCGAGATAATTTCTATACTTACAATATACACACTCTGTTTAGTGATGTCAAATATAGTCGGCTGGTTCCTGATGAGCAATGGCCGAAGGCAGCTAGAAAAAGGCTTTTCACCCCTGAATTTTGTCATCCAATCGCATCTCTCTCCTTTTAAATGTTGGAAAAAGTTTCATATTTTGCTAGTATCAAAGAGGAATGTTTTATAGGAGGGATCTCATGAGCTCTGGAGATGACAAGAGACGGAAAAACTTGAAGGTCATTCAGTTTGATAAGGATAAAAACAGTTTAATAGAAACCTTGCAGCCTAAGGAAACGTTTGAAGATGTCGGGGGTCTTGAGGATGTCAAAAAGCGGATCCGCATGGACTTTATCATGCCCATCCAATCTCCTGAGTTTTTTCAGGCATACGGAAAAACCGGAGGGGGAAGCTTGCTGTTGTATGGTCCTCCGGGATGCGGAAAGACTTTCCTTGCTAAAGCGATAGCCGGTGAAATCGATGCCAGCTTCATTCACCTGGAGCTGCAAGCTATTCTCTCAATGTATGTAGGCCAAAGCGAACACAATTTGCATGATATTTTTGAAAAGGCACGAGAGCAAAAACCGTGCGTTCTATTTATTGATGAATTGGATGCGCTGGGAGGCAATCGTCACCGCATGAGCCAGCATCATGACCGTGTGCTTGTGAATCAGCTGTTAGTTGAGCTTGACGGCCTCCAATCTTTTAACGATCAGGTATATATTATTGGAGCCACGAACACCCCGTGGTACCTGGATCCTGCCCTTCGCCGTCCAGGAAGATTTAATTCGCTGTTATTTATTCCGCCGCCTTCTGAGCAGGAACGTGAGCTGATTCTTTCAATCAAAACAAAAAATAAGCCTCAGGATAAGCTTGATTTGTCTAAAATAGCAAAGGTTACCGGCCATTTCTCAGGCGCTGATTTAACACAGGTAATCGATGATGCTATCTCAAAAGCGATTGAGCGTTCTCTTGAACAAGGATCCCTTCAGCCAATGTCCAATACTGATTTGCTGAAGTCAGCCAAAGATCGTAATCCTACAACTCTTGAATGGTTTGCCACGGCAAAAAATTACGCTACCTTCAGCGATACAAATAAAGATTACAAGAATGTGCTTCACTACATGAAGACACACGGAATCAGGTAAGACATGATTAATTGGCATATTCAGACAATCGAGCGCATTAAAAAGCTCAGAGACTGGAGAAGATACGATGAAGCAATAGAAGAAGCACAGAACCTCATCGCATCAGATCCGGAAATCGCCCATTTCTATTCAATTCTGGCACATGTTTATTCTCATAAAGAAGACTTTGAATCAGCGATTCACTTTTCAAAAGAAGCATTAAAAAAAGACCCTGAGGATTACACAGGCAACTTTCTGCTTGTCAGCTCTTATTATCAAAGCGGGGATATGAAATCCTTTGATCACGCTGTTGAAGATGCGCTTCGGATATATCCCGATGTTGCTCATTTCTATTATTTAAAAGCTCTGAGAGCCTTTCAAAAAAACAAGCTAAAGGACTCACTTAAGCTGATGGAGAGCGCTCTTGCCCATGAGAGCGAAGATCCTGTTTACCTTGCAGCCTACAGTGATTTCCTGCTGCTTTCCAATAAGAAGAAAGAATCGAGGGAATTCGAAAAGATCGCCTTAGAAAAAAATGAGAATGATCCGCACGTCTTCTATTCTTTGGCCAATACTGCTTTTAATCGCGGAGACTTCAAGCAGGCCAGAGAGCTGAGCCAGCTTGCTGCCGAAATAGAGCCTGAGGAAGAAACATACAGAGAGCAATATCTGGAATTATTAAAAACGGCCTATCCCATTCACACGTTCTTCCTCCGAATTATACAGGTTAATTCCTTTCTGAGAAGAAGATCAGCCGTCTTATTTTGGACCATCATGATTTTTATCTTTTTTGCCTTTAACCCGCTATTTTGGCTGTACCTTTTGTTCACGCTGTGTCCATACTATGTCAGCAATTACATAACAGGACTGCTTGTCAGGCGGAAGTTCGGGATTACCCGAAGAAGGCAGAAGGTCAAAATTTCAACCGCTATTCTTACTGGGTTATTTATCATATTGATTGGTATGGGCGCAGTATCTATCTTTATGGAATAAGTCATGACCTTTTCATAAAGGTATATTTTTCTTTTCCGGCACATTCAGGACGTTTCACTTTTTAATTGATTCGGGGTATGGTAAAAAAAGAGAGGTGATTCGTGTGCCATTTAATTACGATGAGGACTTTGAAAACACGGATTTCCGAAAGCATCCAGAGAAATACCGCATTGGCAGAGGCGAACAGGGTGCCCTGCTTGTAGAACCCTATAAAAGTGAAATCTTGCCTTATTGGCGCTTTAAAACTCCTGAGATCGCAAAAGAATCCTCTGAAAAAATTTATCATCTTTTTCTTGAATACAAAGATAACGATGACTTTGACGGTATGGACATGGCGAGGAAATTTCTGCAAATGGGCTACACACGGGCAAGAAGATATGCCAATTATAAAGGCGGACGTAAGTATAAAGAAGATGGAAACATCCACAAACGGGAAATTGATGAGGAAAAAGCCAAGTCTGCTGCAATCTTCAAACAAATGTGGATGGCAGTCAGAGAAGACGAGGAATATTTGGAATTAAAGAAAGAGCATCAGAAAAAGTATGGTTAATAAAGCCTATCATTGTCAGACAATGATAGGCTTTTCCCTTTACAGCTTATGATATTTTTCTACAACAAGGCCAATCAGCGGATGATTTTCAGGAAGCTGTGAAACCTCCTGCAGTGCACCCGAAATGCCCTTTTCCTGAATCAGCTGCTGAATTTCAACCGCTTCTTCATCTTTGTCAAAATTAAAGAAAACCCAACTTTGTCATTTTCACTGTTGCCAACAATGAAATGACTGGAACTAACGGTCTCAGCCTTGTAAACTAAAAGAAAACATTTCTGGAGGTACCCATGAAGATCCGAATCCTGAATGGAAATGATGCAGACGCTTACCGTAAAATCCGGCTTGAAGGTTTAAAAAACAGCCCTGAAGCATTTGGATCAAGCTACGAGGAAGAACAGCTTTATCCGATTGATCTTTACAAATCGCGACTTGAATCAGATTCAGCCTATACGTTTGGAGCTTTTGAAAAGGAGGAACTTGCCGGTGTTGTCACTCTAGTAAAAGAAACGAAGGTCAAGCTTAAGCATAAAGCTTCGATTTTCGCGATGTATGTTTCTCCTGATTATCGCGGAAGGGGCATTGGAAAAAAGCTGATGGCTGAAGTGGTAAAAAAAGCACAGGAGTTTGACGATACAGAGCAGCTTCAGTTATCAGTTGTGGGCACCAATCAGTCAGCAAAGCAGCTGTACACTTCATTTGGCTTCACCGTTTATGGTCATGAAAATAGAGCGCTAAAAGCTGATGGCATCTATTATGATGAGGATCATATGGTTTTATTTTTTTGAGCGGGCTTGACTTCGATTTTTATAACCGATATTTCAACCTTTTGACTTTTATAATTTCCTAAGTGCCAAAAAAACCGGACCAGCATTTGGTCCGGCATTTTATTTTGGGCGTTCGATTGAAAATAGCTCTCCGATACTTGCGTAATCATTTCCCGCAAGTCTGCTGACTGCGCCAAGTCCATCAGGATTGATTCTTCCTTTTTCATAGATGCTCTCTTCTATGTGAAACTGAACAATTTTCCCGATGATCAAATCACATCCAGGCGAATCGTTCCCGCCGAGCTCAATCACTCGTTCAAGCACACATTCCATGCGCACTTTGGCTTCCTTTATTCCAGGCACAGCAATCCTGCTGCTCTTAATAGGCGTTAATTGCGCCAATTCAATCTCACTTTGATCAGGCTGAAGGTTCGCTGCCGTGATGTTTATCTTTTCAACGTTATCATAATCAACGATATGCACAACAAATTCTTTCAGACTGCTGATATTCCTGGCAGTATCCTTTTGATTTCCTCCGCTTCTTTGAACGGACACTGAAATCATCGGGGGATTGGCGGAAACGATGTTAAAGTAGCTGAACGGCGCTCCGTTTAATGTTCCGTCTTCTGCAAGTGAAGTGACAAATGCAATCGGTCTTGGAATAATGCTTCCTGTTAAAAGCTTATAATTTTCCCTTTCCGTGTTAACAGCTGGATCAATGCTCAGCATTGTCATTCCTCCTTAAAGCTCTCTAATCTCAAATGGTGCAAGCACTTTTTCAATCTTTTCTCTTTGCTGCTCATACCATTTCGGAAGCATCAGCTTTTCTCCCAGCGTCTCCTCATCATGAGCAAATCCTGGAGGATCTGTTGCAATTTCAAACAGGATTTCACCGTGTTCTCTGAAATAGATCGCATTGAAATATTGTCGGTCCTGTACTGGAGTGACTTGATATCCGCCGTTTGCAACATGCTTTTGCCACTGAAGCTGATCCTCATCATTTTCTGCGCGGAACGCAATATGATGAACCGTTCCAACTCCCATTTGTCCGCGGCCAATTGGCGTCATTTTCAAATCAATCACATTTCCAATCTCTCCAGTTGAGCGAAAACGGATAAAATCTCCTTCTTGGCTGATTTTTTCAAATCCCATGATCGCCTCCAGCAGTTCTGCTGTTCTCTCAGGCTGAGCGGATAACAGCGTTGCCCCTCCAAATCCTTTTATTGCAACATCAGATGAGACTCCGCCAAACTCCCACGTGTTTGATTCTCCTTCTTCCCGTTCAACGATTTCGAGGTGCAGACCATGCGGATCATCAAATACCACATACTCCTCACCGAACCGCTCCATTTTAGAAAATGGGACATCCATCTTTTCAAGTCTGGCTTCCCAAAAGTTCAATGCACCTTTTGGAACAACATATGATGTTACTCCAACCTGGCCATCCCCAACTTTCCCCTGATACGCATCAGGCCATGGGAAAAACGTAATAATCGTTCCCGGTTTTCCCGCTGCGTCTCCAAAATAAAGATGATACGTACCAGGATCATCAAAATTGATTGTTTGCTTTACCAGTCTCAAGCCAAGAACCCCTGCATAAAAGTCCGCATTTTCCTGGGGATGACCAACGATTGCCGTGATATGGTGGATACCTGCTGTTTTCTTAGTCATTGAAAACCTCTCCTTTATAAATTGTATTTCTTTCATTTTATCTCTATAAAACTTATCCTAATAATTATCTCGAATTAAAGATAATTTTAATTCATTTGTTCTCGCATGTCAACGAATTGCTCATTTTACAAATATTAGTATTATTTTATTAACAATACTGTACGTCACATACTATTATGAAATTGGAGGTGTCATAATGGATGAATTACTGAACTCGCTGACCACTGAACTAAGAAGAGGAACCCTTACACTTGCCGTCCTCAGCCAGCTGCAAACACCTCAATACGGATATTCTCTCGTCCAGCTTCTCGAAAAAAACAACATAACAATTGATCAAAGCACCCTCTACCCCTTACTCCGCAGACTGGAAAAACAAGAACTCCTAATAAGTGAATGGGAACTGACAGAGACTCGGCCAAGAAAGTATTACAAATTGAGCGATTTTGGAAAAGAGGTGTACGAACAGCTTAAAGTGGAATGGCTTAGAACTTCTAATCAAATGAAAAAGCTTTTAGAGGAGGAATGATTCAGTGAATCTGATTCATCTTTATATTAATGAGGTCACACGAAGGCTTCCTGAAAAGGCTCAAGAGGATATTGCCCTTGAGCTTCGATCGAATATTGAAGATATGCTTCCTGCGGACTATACCGAAGAAGATGTAAAAAAGGTACTGACTAAACTCGAAAACCCCGCTGAACTAGCACAAAAATACTCTGGTAAACCCAATTATTTAATCGGGCCAGCTTTGTATAGTTCCTACCTGTATGTCATGAAAATATCCCTTGTTGCGGCATTGTGCATCACGTTTTTAACCAGGTTTCTTGAAGGAATCATCCAGCATCAGGGAGATATATCCATTTTTTCTCTCATGCTGACCATTTTCCTTGACATTCTTATCGGCTCCCTGCTGGTCAGCTTTCAAGTGTTTACATGGGTAACTCTGACTTACGCCTTTATGGAACGCGCTGTAACACTAAGTGATCATGTGAAAAACACGAAATGGACCCCTGACGATTTACTCGCTTTGACCAACGCTCCTAAAAGAACCATACCCAGGTCTGAATCCATTTTTGAATTATTTTTCACGGTGCTGTGGGCTTCCATCTTTTTGAACGCATCGAACCTGCTTGGCTGGTATACACAGCAGGGAACTGGTCTTGAAGACCTTAAGCTTGCTGCCCCTCTATTTCAGGCAGATGTTCTTAAAATGTATCTCCCCGGCATTGCTGTCATTTTTGCATTAGAAATGTTAATAGCCATTTACAAGCTTTATACAGGCAGATGGAACAAAGGGCTCGCCTGGATCCATGCTCTCAGCAATCTCCTTTTCAGCAGCTTTTACTGCATCATGCTGCTGAATCCGGCGCTTTTCAACAATGATTTTATCAGCTTGACGATGAATTCCTTTGGAGTACAGCCTGAAAATCATGATAAGGTTTGGTCAAACTGGCTTTGGGCGTCAGCTGCCATCGTCATTCTCTTTTCAATAGTGGATGTGGCAAAAGGATTCAGAAACAGCAGAAAGCATGTTCTTTAACAGTCAAAAGGTGTTTACCATTTGGTAAACACCTCAGTTTGTAGACAAAAGGCATTCGGATGAACTCTATCCGAATGCTTTTTGTCATTTCTGGGGCTAATTTGATGTTTGTAGGCCTATTCGTTGATTATTTTTATACCGCTTTCGCTGGCTTCCATGTCCAGGATGCCAACTTTTTCAAGTTCATGGCAGCAAAAGTAAGCATCGCCTGCATGGACAATTTTTTGAGTCCTCTCAACGTTGTCCAACGCATACCATGCTTTTCTTTTGCATCTGCAAAGACACGCTCTATCGTTTCTTTGCGTTTTGCATAAATTGTTTTGTTCTCTTCTGTATGACGAAGGTGTTCAGCTTCATCTAAGTATTCTTGCCAGAGATGCCTTTCAATCAATTTCTGATGATTTTGGCTCTCCGTACATTGGCTTAGGAATGGGCAATTTTCACAAACCTTCGGATCGGAAGAGTATTGTCTGTATCCTTTTTTCGTAGTAGTTCTGTAAGGAAGCACTTGATCGTGCGGGCATATGTAACAATCAAAATGTTCGTCATACACATAATCACTTTTCTTGAAAAATCCATCTTTTGTTTTTGGCCGTGTATAAGGAAAAACCGGACGAATTTCTTTTTCGTTCAAATAGTGAGCAAGAGCAGGGTTCTTGTAAGCAGCATCGGCAGCAACAGCAGCAGGTTTCTTGTGAAGCTCAGTTACTTGATCAAGTAGAGGCTCGAATATTGCACTGTCGTGCACGTTACCAGGCGTAACGATTGTCCCCAGAACAAATCCTTTTTCGTCAGAGGCTGCGTGAAATGAGTAAGCGAACTGTTTTGTTCTTTCATCTTTTACGTAATAGCCACTTTCCGGATCCGTCGTACTTTCTTTAATCTCTTTCTCTTCCGGTTCAAATTTATCTGGGGGAAAAGGCTTTTTTCCGTTTTCTTCGCGGTCTAGATTGAGTTCGTTTTGGAGCCTTTCCTCATATGATTTCGTTTCTTTTCGTACGATTTTTTTCTGATACTTTCGTTTATTAGCACTAGCCTTTACGTGAGTTGAATCAATAAATACCTGTTCTCCATTGACCAGTTTCTTATCAATCGCCTCTTTTAAGATGCGGTAAAATATCTGCTCAAACAGATCTGTATCCTTAAAGCGCCGTTCATAGTTTTACCGAATGTTGAGAAGTGGGGCACCTTGTCATGAAAACCAAAACCCAAAAACCAACGGTAGGCTAAGTTGGTTTCAATCTCTTCAATGGTTCTTCTCATGGATCGAATACCGAAAAGGTATTGGATGAAGGTCATTTTAATCAATATGACCGGATCAATACTTGGACGACCTCGATCTGCGGAATAGACTTTCTCTACTAATGGATAGATGAAAGAAAAATCGAGAGCTTGTTCAATTTTACGGACTAAGTGATCTTCCGGCACCAACTGTTCAAGTGTAATCATTTCTAGTTGATCACGATTCATTTGATTATTTTTAGACAACATCCAAATCACCTCTGTATTGTTCTATTTTCATTATATAAAAAAACTGCCGACAAATCCCCCAAAAAGGGGGGGATTTGTCGACAGTCTGAGGTGTTTACCATTTGGTAAACACCTTTTCTTATTGAAGCTTTTCTTTATTGTATCCCTTTTCACCATATGGTTTCAGCTCGTTAAGCCATTTTTCCTCAAGCTTTTTCAAAGCATGTTTCACATCAAAATGGCCCTCTTCTTTTCTTTTTAATACTTCCAGCACTTCTATTGAAAAAGCTTCTTTTCCAAAAGTACTCCATTCGTTTTGAAGAGTTTTGTTTGTGCTTGAGCCTGTTTCAAGTTCAAACTGCTTTCCATTCAATGTTTTTAAATTCATTGTGCTTCCGATAAAAAGTTTCCCGTTTTTGATATTCTTTATTTGATAGATTCCCGCTTCTGGCTTCGATTCTTTATAAAGCTGCTTTAATTCTTTTTTCCGATCCATTACTGAATCTCCTTTCCTTTTCAAAGTATTCTCCAATACTCGCTTCCATCTGCCTTGCGGGCAAGAAATCCATATTCAATTAAGTACCGTCTGAGGAGGACATAATCGTGATAAATGGATTCTAATAGTTGGTTCACTTCTTTTTCGTCATATTTCCGTTTTCCTTCAAATCGGTCAGCTATCGCTTTTAGGACAATCAGCTTTTGCTTTTCTTTAAGCGGAAATTTCTTAAGCCTTCCATGTGCCCCCTCAGGAAATAACTTTTTAAGCATTTCTGCTTCTTCCTCCTGAGTGACATTGTAGCGGCTGTCAATCATTCTTGCTGCCTTGTGAGGAGCTATCCATACTGGAGCATGCTGATCTTTTTCTCTTAAAAGCTCCATAATCGTCAGCATCATTTTTGCCTGGCGTTCTTTTTCCTTCAATACAAATCGATGGTTTCTGATTGTAGCTGAACTTCCGATCTCTAGCTCTTTTTGGATTTCGGCATCATTTTTTCCGGCATAAAAGAGCCGCAGTAAACGATTTTGATGGTCCGTCAGCCCAGTAAGCTTTTTATCAAGTCCAATCAGATAATCAAAAACAGATCCATGTTCTTTTTCAATATGAATCTTCATCGCTTTTTCAGCATCATAGAACATGTCATCATCAGGGTAAATAACGCCTTTTTCTGTTTTGTCTCCGCAAAGCAGACAAATATAGTGCTCCTGGTTTTGGATGAACCCTTGTTTCCATTCATCCAGAGAAGCACTCCAAAACAATTCGGATACATCCATACAACAAACACTTCCCTATTTTGTTTAATATATAATAAACATTTTATATTATTGTTTGTTTATTTTCAACATAAAACATAAAAAAAGGCACCGTATTTACGGTGCCTCTCTCTAATTAAACAATCGCCTCAAGTGTAACCTCGATATTCCCTCTGGTTGCTTTAGAATACGGGCAAAACTCATGAGCCTTGTGAACAAGGTCTTCTAATTGAGCTTTTTCAATGCCTTTCCCTTTTACATCAAGCTTTACGGCTAATTTGAAGCCGCCATCAGCCTCATCTTTTAAAAAGCTTACATTAGCCGTAACCTCAGATTCAAATTTCACTTTTTCTTTTCTGGCCATATGCTGCAGGGCTCCATCGAAACATGCGGCATATCCCGCTGCGAATAGCTGCTCCGGATTTGTAGCTTCAGGCATTCTTTCAGCTCTGGGTGAACCCGGCATGGCAATATCCATGTTGATTACATCATTTGATGAGTGTACTTTTCCTTCTCTTCCGCCTACTGCTGTAACTGAGGCAGTGAATAATGGTTCTGACATTTTTCATCTTCCTTTCCAGAAAATTCGTGAGCTGTTATACACATATTTTATATACCCTTTTTTATGAATGTTATTCTTTTAAACTATTTCAATCTGAAGAAAAAAATCCTAATATTCAAAGATTTTTTTTAGAACTTTCATCCTTTCCCTGAAATAAAATAAATAATTTTTGCAGAAACTAAATTATCAAAAGTAAATAAGCTGTGAAATAGGACCGCTATTGACACCGGAGCGGTTGCAGCAGTCTTGTATTTGTTGAAGTGTAAGGGTTTTATCGCTTGTTTCTGCTGCCATATCGTTTGCAATCAAAAGTAGAACTTCTATATACTTAAAAAGTTATTGTTTTTTGCAAAAGTTTAGTAAGTCTCCGGAGATTGCGGAAAACAAAAGGATTTCTCATTATATTTAAATAAAATAAGCAGTTTTGAGGTGTATGGATGAGACCAAAAGTTGAAGTGAAAAATGTAACGAAGGTATTCGGAAAATCCCCCAAGAATGCTATTAAGTTACTTAAAGAAGGATATTCAAAAAAAGAGATACTGGAAAAAACGGGTTCAACCATTGGCGTAAATAGTGCTAGTTTTGAAATTTACCCAGGTGAAATTTTTGTTGTAATGGGTTTATCAGGAAGCGGAAAATCAACATTGATCCGTATGCTGAACCGCTTAATAGATCCTACAATTGGCGAAATTTTAATCGATGACGCCGATATTGTTAAAATGTCAGCGCAGCAGCTGCGAGACGTGCGCAGAAATAAAATCAGCATGGTTTTTCAAAACTTCGCTTTATTTCCTCATAAAACCGTACTTGAAAATACGGAACATGGGCTTGTACTCCGAAACGTACCAGCAAATGAAAGAAGAGAAAAAGCCATGCAGTCACTCGCGGTTGTCGGTTTGAAGGGCTATGAGAATCAGTATCCTTCACAGCTCAGCGGAGGCATGCAGCAAAGGGTCGGTCTAGCGAGAGCCCTTGCAAGCAATACTGACATTCTGTTAATGGATGAAGCTTTTAGTGCATTGGATCCGCTGATCCGCAAAGACATGCAGGATGAATTACTGGAACTTCAAGAAACCATGAAGAAAACGATTATTTTTATTACTCATGACCTTGATGAGGCCCTTCGCATAGGGGATCGTATTGCATTAATGAAAGACGGTACAATCATTCAAATTGGATCCCCTGAAGAAATCATGATGAATCCTGCAGACAAATATGTAGAACGCTTTGTAGAAGATGTGGACCTTTCTAAGGTGCTGCAGGCATCTCATGTTTTAAAACGTGCTGAGAGAATGACTCCTGATCGCGGTCCGCGTGTGGCTCTGCAAATTATGAAGGCTCAGGGATATTCAAGCATCTTTATTGTAGACCGCAAACAAAAGCTATTAGGGGCGCTCACCGCTGATGAAGCATCCATTGCAGTCAAAGAGAATAAGACGGTTGAAGAAGTGATGACAAGAAATATAGCAACAGTATCAGAAGATACATTGCTTACTGACGTTATTGAAGCACTTTCGAATTCTGCCCTCCCGGTTGCAGTAGTTGATCAGGAAAACCGCTTAAAAGGTGTTATTATACGCGGTGCCGTTATTGGAGCACTTGCAGGAAACAAAGATGATCTGAACATGAAGGAGGCAGATTAAATGGGACTCCCGCAAATCCCCCTCGCTGATTGGGTAGATACTGCTGTAAGATGGATCATAACAAATTTTCAAGGCTTTTTCAGCGGCATATCTGCCGTCACCGAAGGCTTTATAGAAAGACTGGTAAAAGTTTTAGAGCTTGGCCCACCTTTACTCCTTATTATTTTGATTACGCTGTTAGCTCTTTACACAAGCCGCTGGTTTGTTGGTCTTTTTACACTGATCGGTCTGCTTTTAATTGAGAATCTTGGACTGTGGGATGCAACAGTCAACACATTGGCCTTAGTGCTTTCATCTGTTGTCATCACAATTCTTATTGGAATTCCGATTGGAATTTGGGCATCGCAAAGTGATAAAGTAAGACAGGTTGTCACCCCAATTCTAGATTTCATGCAGACAATGCCTGGATTTGTTTATCTGATTCCAGCCATTCTGTTTTTCGGAATCGGAGTTGTACCAGGAATTATAGCATCTGTCATCTTTGCTGTACCTCCTACAATCAGGCTGACAAACTTAGGGATACGTGAAGTTCCTAAGGATTTGATCGAGGCTTCGAATGCATTTGGTTCAACGACTTCTCAAAGACTCTTTACCCTGCAGCTGCCGCTTGCAGCGCCTACCATTTTAGCTGGAGTTAACCAGAGTATCATGCTTGCATTATCCATGGTAGTTATTGCGTCATTGGTAGGGGCGCCAGGATTAGGGGCAGAAGTTTACCGTGCTGTAACACAGGTTAAAGTTGGAGAAGGATTTGTAGCTGGTTTAGCCATTGTTATTATTGCAATCATATTAGACCGGATTTCACAAAACCTGCGAAAGCCTGCCTATCATCAAGTTATACCTAAAAGATTTGCATATAGTATTTTTTCTTTATTGGTAATTGGTGCTTTCATTGCCGTATCTTTTGGAGGAGGCCAGGCTGAAAAGGCTTCTCCGAGTAAAATAGGCGAACAGGTTGATTACAAAATTACAGGAATTGATCCCGGAGCCGGACTTATGAAATCCACAGAAAAAGCAATGAAGGATTACGGCCTAGAAGGAGATTGGACATTAATAGAAGGCTCTTCAGCAGCCATGACCGCTGAATTACAAAAAGCTTATGAACAAAAAGAACCTATCATTGTCACTGGATGGACACCTCACTGGATGTTTACAAAGTATAAGCTGAAATATTTAGAGGATCCTAAAGGCTCGTTCGGTAAAGGTGAATCCATTCACACCATAGTCAGAAAAGGCTTAGAAGAAGAAAATCCCGGTGCTTATAAAATCCTCGATCAATTCTTCTGGGAACCAAAAGATATGGAAGAAGTGATGGGAGATATCCAGGAAGGCATGAAACCCGAGGAAGCTGCTGAAAAATGGATTAACGACCATCCTGACAAAGTGAAAAAATGGACGGATGGCGCTCAAAAAGGCAATGGTGAAAAAGTAAGCCTTGTCTACGTTTCTTGGGAGTCAGAAATCGCAAGTACGAATGTCATTGCTGCTGCATTAAAGAAGCAGGGCTATGATGTTGCCTTAAAACAAGTAGAGGCAGGACCAATGTTCACAGGTGTTGCTAATGGCAGTGCAGACGCGTTAGTAGCTGCATGGCTCCCAACAACACATCAGGACTATATTAATGAATATAAAGATCAAATTGTCGATCTTGGGCCAAATCTTGAAGGAACGAAATTAGGTTTAACCGTTCCGGAATACATGCCTATTGAGTCAATTGAAGACCTGAAAAAATAAAAATAAAAAGTGCTGAAGAACGATTCTTCAGCACTTTTTATTTTTGCTATTTATTTTTGCTGTTGATCTGATTTCTTTGTTCATACATATTACTTCGGATCTTTATCCATTCAAACAGATGAGTCACAATCACTTTTAACACCGCATAGCCCGGAACAGCCAGGACAATGCCGACTACTCCAAATAAATTTCCCGCAGTCAGGATCACGAAAATAATGGTGATCGGGTGGATATGAAGATTCCGTCCCATGATCTGAGGAGAAATGAATTTCCCTTCAACTAATTGGACAACCGTCCAGACAATAATCAATTTCAGCACCATAAACGGGGATGAAACAAGCGCAATGATGAGTGCAGGTGTAATGGCAATTGCCGGCCCTAAATACGGAACAACACTTGTAAAAGCTGCAATAAGGGCAAGAAGCGATGCATATTCCATGCCAATGATCAGAAAGCCTATGTACATTAACGCACCAATGCAAAAGCTGACAATGATCTGCCCTCTAATATAGGAGCTGATTTGATTATTCATTTCATGCATTACTTTATACGTTGAACTGCGGAAAGAAACAGGCATGAACTTAAGAACATAAGGCCCAAGCTTTTTGCCGTCTTTTAAAAGATAAAACAAAATGAACGGAAGCGTGACAAGCGCAAGGATAAAATCCTTTACTATCCCTACGAGATTTCCAATTCCAGCAAACATATTATTTATAATGGTTGATGCCTGTTCCGAAATTTGTCTCGAAAGATCTGCGACGTTGATATTCAGTGTTTTTTGCGCCTGATTCACAAAATCACTTCCGACAACATCTCTGACCAGCTGCTCCACATCGCTTATATATTGCGGAAAGCTCTTAATCAGGCTCAACACCTGCTCCTTAAGAAACGGGATAACCGACACAATCAAGATTGTCAGCAAGCCAATAATCACTATAAACAGGGCCAGGATCGTGTATATTCTGCGAATGCCTTTTCTTTCAAAAAAATCAACAACCGGATTTAATAGATAATAAACGATGGCCGCAAGAATAATCGGCAGCAGAATCGTTTTAATTAATACCTTAATCGGAGTAAAAATAAAGGATACTTTCATAAAGACAAGAATGTTCAATCCAATCAGAAGCAAAATCAGAAGAAACAGAACAAATCTATTATTAAGGATAAACCTTTTAAAAGTCCCTACTCTGGGATTTACCGGTTTCATGAGTGTCCTCCTTTCTCTCTATGCACTCAGTACTTGCACTCTAATGATTATTATAGTGGCTTTATTTAGAAATTGAAAATATAATTCGATTCCCTTTTAAAGAAAGGAAAATATCTGCAAATGAAGATGAGATCTGTCTTTTTTGAAATCAACAGCTTATACAGATTAGCCAGTGTAAAAGGCAGCCTTTAAAAAACATCATCCATTTTCTCTTTACGCATATATTGTCTACAACTGACTAAGGGGTGGGATATGAATGTCTGAAGATTACATTGTCTTAATGAAAAAGTGGTGTGAAAATATGTTAGAATGCTTTAATCAGTCACTTGAAGAAATACGAAAACATGTGGATCATCAAGACTTAGAGGTTTGGCTGCAGCAAATAAGCCAATTTAAAGAAGAACTTTCAACGGGATCATTTGAAGACAGCGAGATCTATGAACGTGCTAATTCACTATATGTAAAGATTGCGCCTTATTTTGAACTAGACAGCGAAAATGAGCAAACTCGGATTCAAAATGAATCCGCCGCTGCCGTTCCAATCGGGGGGCACACTCTTCCCCCGCTGCCTTATAAATATGATGCATTAGAGCCCTACATTGATCAGGAAATTATGAAGCTTCATCATGATAAGCACCATAAAAGTTATGTGGATGGGTTAAATAAAGCAGAAAAAGAAATGCAGAAAGCACGTTCATCTAACAACTATGATCTTATTAAGCATTGGGAAAGAGAAGCTGCATTTCATGGAGCCGGCCATTATCTTCATACGATATTCTGGAGTATTATGAGTCCTAAGGGCGGAGGAAAACCTGCTGGAAAGCTAATGAAGGAAATTAATCACACCTTTGGCACCTTTGAAAAGTTTAAACGGCACTTCTCAGAAGCAGCTGACAAAGTTGAAGCAGCTGGCTGGGCAATTTTAGTCTGGTCGCCTCGTGCACGACGATTAGAGATTCTTCAGGCAGAAAAACATCAAAACTTAAGTCAATGGGATGTCGTGCCAATACTTGTCCTTGACGTGTGGGAACATGCCTATTACCTGCAATATAAGAATGACAGAAAAAAATACATCGAAAATTGGTGGAATGTTGTTAATTGGCAAGAAGCAGAAGGACGTTTTCAAGCAGCACAGCAATTAAAATGGAAGCCTTTTTAATGACGATCGGATTTTCATGAATGATATGTAAAAAAAGGATGACTGAAAACAATCAGTCATCCTTTTTTTTGAACTATTTATTTAAGCGGAACTCATCCTTTCTTTACTTACTAATAAACATCTGCGTCCAATAGTGGCCGTAAGAGCCGCCTTTCGCATATCCCACTCCAATTTCCTTGAAGTTTGAAGATAAGATATTTTTTCTGTGTCCTTCACTGTTCATCCAGGCTGTCACAACGCTTTGCGCTGTTGTTTGGCCCGCTGCGATATTTTCTCCGGCATAGCTGTACTGAATACCGAAGTTCTTCAACATATCGAATGGAGAACCGTATGTAGGTGATGTGTGACTGAAGTAATTTTTGTCACGCATATCTTCTGACTTATATTTTGCTACTCTTGCAACTTCCCAATTGGCTGTAAGCGGCTTTAATCCGTATTTTGCGCGTTCTTGGTTAACTAGAGTAACCACTTCGCTTTCCATGCTTTGATAAGCGCTTCCAGAAGGAATGTTAAGCGATTGACCCGGATAGATCACATTGGCATTTTTAACGCTTGGATTGGCTTTGATTAATTCCGAGACGCCAACCTGATATTTCGATGCAATTTTCCACATCGTGTCACCGCTTTTAACGGTGTATGTACTTGCAGCACTTGCTTGACTGCTGAATCCAAAGGCTAGAGCGACAACCAACAACATAAGTGATAAAGATTTTAATGTTTTCATAGTTTTATTTTATACGAATACTAGATTAGAAGAATAGCGGTAGTTTTTACCGAATAAAAGGGTTTGACTTTTTCGGGCAATATCTATCTGCCTGTTTTTTTGAAAAGGCTTTCTAAAATGAAAAGGATAATCACTATTCTTCGTCTTTTTCCCCAAAAATCTTTGACATTCATATACAAATGATGTAAAGTACCAAATGGACGAACAATTAAATTGGTATTCAACAATAACATTCGTATTTAGGGGTGTAGATCATATGGAAAATGTATTTGATTATGAAGATATTCAATTAATACCTGCAAAATGTGTAGTAAACAGCCGTTCAGAGTGTGATACAACAATTGCTTTAGGAAATCACACATTCAAGCTGCCTGTTGTGCCTGCCAATATGCAGACGATTATAGATGAAAGAATTGCTGTTAACTTAGCTGAAAATGGTTATTTCTATATCATGCACCGCTTCCAGCCGGAGAAAAGAAACTCATTTATTCAAGATATGAAATCACGCGGATTAATCGCTTCTATCAGTGTTGGTGTGAAAGAAGAAGAGTACGAATTCATTGAGCAATTGGCTGCAGAGCAGTTGATACCGGATTACATTACAATCGATATTGCACATGGTCATTCTAATGCGGTTATCGAAATGATTAAGCACATCAAGAAGCATCTTCCTAAAAGCTTTGTCATCGCTGGAAACGTTGGTACTCCAGAAGCTGTAAGAGAACTTGAGCACGCCGGTGCAGATGCAACAAAAGTAGGCATTGGCCCTGGTAAAGTATGTATCACGAAAATTAAAACAGGATTTGGTACAGGCGGCTGGCAATTAGCTGCAATCCGCTGGTGTGCAAAAGCTGCAACCAAACCAATCATTGCTGACGGCGGTATCCGGACACACGGAGACATCGCCAAGTCGATTCGTTTCGGTGCTTCTATGGTCATGATCGGTTCTTTGTTTGCAGGGCACGAAGAATCTCCTGGAGAAACAATCGAAATGGATGGAAAGCTCTTCAAAGAATATTTCGGCTCAGCTTCAGAGTTCCAAAAAGGCGAAAAGAAAAACGTAGAAGGCAAGAAAATGTACGTGGAGCATAAAGGCGCTTTAAAGGATACCTTGACTGAAATGGAACAAGATCTTCAGTCATCTATCTCGTATGCAGGCGGAACCAAACTTGATGCTATTCGAACGGTGGATTATGTGGTGGTTAAGAACTCGATCTTTAATGGTGATAAGGTTTATTAATGATTATAAAAGAGGAGCCAGGTGCCTGGCTCCTCTTTTTTTAATAAAAAAACAGCGACTGATAACCAGTCGCTGTTGCTTTAGAAGAAAGTTTGATCAAAAACACCTCGAAAACTTGTATTTTACAAAAGATAGCAGTGTGACAACTTGCATCACACATTTTTGATTACATAGATAAATAGTAACAAAATCGAATATACGGCTATTAAAAAAAGGCGAACTGTTGGTACCCAGTATCGCCTCTTGTCTTCCCATTATTTATGATTCGTATGAATGGATAACTGTCACGAACATTTACAGGCTGTCAGCTACTCATTAAATCCGATAAAGAATTTATCATTGTGCAAAATCCGATCATATGCATACCATGCAGCCAGCCAGCGTCCATGCGTGTTGTTTGCTGCTCTTGATATATATCGCACAGAGAATCTTCCATCTCCGGCCCCCGCTCCCTCATAAGTGCTGGCAAACGGAAATTCATCACACTCATACCCTTCAGGCTTGCTTAATTTTGCACAAGCTGCATCTTTGGCTTTTCTATTGGCAGCATACTGCGCAGGATCATATTTAGAATACAATCTGGTGAGCGGCGGCCTTCCCTCTATCCCGGGAATTAAACTTCCCGGCGAAGTGAGAGCATCCTTATGATGCTGAAAGGCATCTTTCATTACACTAAAATATGGCTTATTCATATCGTAGTAGAAGACCGGCTGAACGTTCGCAAAGACTGCCCCTTCTTTTGGAAAAAATTGCGGGTTAAATACGAACATGTAATCAGCAGAATCCATACGGACTTTTTCTTTTGGGCCATCTTCTGCAAGCTCCGGATATTTTTTCCCCGGCGGATCGATTGTTATTCTAGGCCACAAGTCCATATAACTTATTTGATCTTTATTTCCTGCAGTGATTGGAGGCGGATCAGAATCAAATAATGTGGCTCCATCTTCATTTGATTTCCATTGAGCGAGAGTCCGGCTGTCCGGTGAATCATCTCCTAAACAATCACGTGTCTCAGATATGCCGTCACACTTAATACTGACGGATACTTTTGAGCCAATCCACCCTTTACTGTCAAAGTCCATCTGAATATCATCTACCGTATAATTGTAGAACACCGTTCTGGCTCCGTTCATACTATTGGCAATGACAGTCACCCTAAAAGAAACCCAATCACAAAAGAATGGAAACGGGCTGGGGCCGCAGCCAGCCGGATCAGAGTAGACAACATAGTTGGACCAGCAATACGAGTAATGATTTTTAATCCATCCTTCAGACGAATTCTCATTTCCAATACACGCATCAAATTGAATATCATCATACCCAAAAGGCGGCGGTGTCCAATCATCCCCTTCAGCTGCAGGTTTAATGTCCCCCATCGCTACTGGATACGTTTTTGTGCTTTTTGCTGCTTCTGAAGCCATTTGTTCAATCGTTTGTTTTCTTGGAGTATGTTTTTGATTGGAGATTAACCCTAATTCCTTTGGCGATTTTCCTTTCTGAAGCTGTTCAAGTACTTCATCCGCTTTTTGCGGATCACTTGTGGGGATAATAAACATTTGCGGTTCGCCTTTTTCAGAAGTGTCTTCTGCTGAACCTTTCTTGCCAGATACTTGGTTTTGAGCGGCCTTCACTGAGTCTGGTGTGACAAATAAACCAAACAGCATCGTCAGCGCCAGTGCAACAGATAACCACTTCAACTTTCTCTTCATTTTCTTTCCTCCACATCTCCATTTTTGGCACAATCCACACGACACGACAATCGACATTTTGCACAGCTGCTTTTTTTGTAAGGCGATATGGAAACATTCAAATGAAGAAAAAGAGCTATGCAGGTAAGAGTAAACCGGCAAAGTTTTTGATGTTCATTTTATAAAAAGTTTGATAAGAAACACCAATAGAGTTTCTAGTTAAGGACTAACAGTATTGGTGATGTCTTTCGATACAATCGTTTGAAACTAAGTTTCAGGAAAAAATGTTCCTCCTGGCTTAGCATAAGAACTAGGGGTAAATACAAAAAATTCGACAAAGGTGAAAACTAGGGTAAAGATTATAGGTAATGTTTTCTTCGCTTTAGCACCCTCCTGTATTTTCTCAAGAATAATTTTACAAATATACACTTTATTTGTAAATGAATCTTTGTATATAAATTCGAATTTAAAGGAGCTTTTGTTGTTGCTTTAGAATAAAGGTAATAAGTCAGGTAATAAGTCACTGGATGTCGCACTATTGAATTTGTAAAATATGACAAAAGGTGGAGCTTCTGAGTGATTGAAAAATTTATTGATACTTTAGACAGGAATGCAATCTATAAGTTTATGAGAAAAGAATACAATAAAGTTACAAATAACGGTGATATTTATGATGTAGAAAAACATGATAAGCTTGTCGCTGACAAAGCTAGTAAACATTTTGCCATTACACCTCAAGAAGCTGGGGACCTTTATGTAGACTTTGAAATGAAAATTGCAGAATTTCAAATAGGGAAGCTTATTGAAGAAAAAATTATAGAGTTACTTAGAAAAAAAGTCCAGCAAGTGTTAGTGAAATCCGAGACGGACTTCAAAATTATAATGGTTCTCAGGTTTTGAAAAAATTAAATTATTTGAGTAAAGAAAGATTGAAATTGTTATTGCTTGAGGATCAAGAACATAATCTTAACTCACCATATTATAGATTGAAGTAAAACAAATAGAAAAAAGACTCCTTGTGTGTATCAATAATAAAGTCGTTTAATTATATTCATACAAATACAATAACCATCTATCTGTTTACTGATAGATGGTTATTAAAGATGTTTAAAAGGTAAAATTTTTCTCTAGTTATCTGATTTTTAAAGAATAATAAAGTTGTTTAATTTTCAGCGAACGAATCTATAAAAATTGCTCCTGACTGATTACATAAAAAATTTTGCTATCAATAAATTCGTCAACTTTTTTCATGAAGAACACGATTATCATAATGTGTTTCTTTCTTAGCTGCAGGTGTATTTTTTCCAATTATCACACACATTACAACAATAATAGCTAAGACAATAGTTAGCCATGTAATTGATTCCCCTAAGAATAATACAGAAAAACCAATCATTAAAAATGGCTGTAAATATTGCATCTGTCCTACTCTTGCAATCCCTCCTAAAGACATCCCGCCATACCAAGCTACATAAGCTAAAAATTGGCTCACAATGGCTAAGTATAATAAACTAATCCAAGCCTCTATAGGTGCTTGCAGCATATCAAAGGATACACTTAATCCCACAGGAATCACAAAAAACGGAGCGCCGATTAAAATTGCCCAAGCGATTACTTGCCAACTTCCAAGCTCTTTTGACAGTTTTCCACCTTCTGCATAGCTTAATCCAAGTATTAAGACAGCTACAATTAGTGCAATATCGCCTTTTTGTAATTGACCTAAGCCTAAATACACGGCATAAAGAAGAACGGTTATCGCACCAATAATACTCGCAATCCAATAGCGTTTCGAAAGTCGCTCACCTCCACGCCACATCGCAAATCCAGCTGTCGCAAGCGGCAGTAAAGCCAGTTCAATTGCTCCGTGTGATACAGGTAATGATTTCATCGCAAAGGTTGTTAATAGCGGAAAGGCAAGTACAGCACCAATAGCTACAATCCATAAGCTTTTCATTTGTTTCTTATTAGGTAATTTTTCTTTTTTTACGATAAAAATAATGCTAACAATAATTGCTGCGATAACTGTCCTGCCTAAGCCAACAATTGTCGCACCAAAGTAAGGTACAGCGATGCTTGTTGCTGGCAATGTAAGACTAAAACAAATAATACCAATAAAGCCTAGCAGCATTCCTTTTTTTATATTGTTCTTCATTCAAACTCCCCCTTCACAAGCACATAAATGTATTCCATAATCATAGTTAAACTAAAATAAGCTAATTAAACATGATTGTAATTGATATCGACTCTTTTCCATACAGTAGAATTTCACATCTGTCATGGTACAGATACCAAGGAGGATATATATGATAACAAAATATAGAGGTATTTTAGAGTGGATGAAACAACAAATAGAGGATGAGCAGTTAAAAGCAGGAGATAAATTACCTTCTATTCGGACGCTCGCTGAACAATTTCAATGCAGTAAAAATACGATTGTAAAGGCATTACTAGAACTAGAGAAACAACATATTGTCTATGCTAAACCCAAAAGTGGCTATTACATTGTTGATGATTATCGAGTACCTAGTCCGAATGAAAATATAGATTTTTTATCTGCGGGTCCAGATGAACGAATCATGCCTTATGAAGACTTTCAACATTGTATAAACCAAGCAATTGATCATTATAAAGCACAATTATTTACTTACAGTGAGCGACAAGGGCTCTATTCGTTGAGAAAAGAGCTGACGAAGTATTTACAGTGTTTACAAGTATTCACGAAACCTGAGCGACTTGTTATTACTTCTGGATCACAACAAGCGTTACATATACTATCGACGATGCCGTTCCCAAATGACAAAAAGAAAGTATTAATTGAGCAACCGACTTATTTTGGTATGGTGGATACCTTACAGTTAAATCGAAGCGAAACATTAGGAATTGACTTAACAATGGATGGGATTGATTTTGAACGACTAGAATCTTTATTCCGCAACAACGATATTAAATTCTTTTATATTGTGCCAAGGTGTCATAATCCACTTGGTCATCATTATACAAATGAAGAAAAGAAAAAAATCGTTGCTCTTGCAGAAAAATATGATGTATACATTGTAGAAGATGATTACTTAGCAGAATTAGATGCGGATCCAAAAGCAGACCCTTTGTTTGCATATGAACCCAACGGAAGAATCATTTATGTCAAAAGCTTTTCAAAAGTATTTTTACCAGGGTTACGCATTGCGACTGTTGTACTCCCAGAAACAATGATTGATTCCTTTGTACGCTATAAATTTAGTGCTGATTTCAATACATCGGCACTTTCACAAGGAGCATTAGAAATCTATTTGAAAAGTGGGATGTTTCACTATCATTTAGAAAATGTAAAACAATTGTACATAAACAAAATGAAGACATTACTAAATGCTTGTTCATCATATTTACCAAGCTATATATCATTTACAAAGCCCAAAAGTGGTTTTTATCTCACCATCTTCTTGCCTTCACATATAGATGTTGATAAATTGATTTATCTATTACATGAAAAACAAATTTATGTAGACAATGCTTCTAGAATGTATTTAGTTGGAAACAAACAGAAAGCCATTCGACTAAGTATTTCACAAGTATATGAAAATAAAATAGAACTCGGTATTCAACAATTAGCAGCTTGTATAATGGAAATGTGTGAGAAGAAGAAATATAATCCACTATCGTTTAAATCTTATCTTTAAACTCAAAAAGACACCTTTATTTCAAGGTGTCTGCTCATTCTTTAAACTGAAGAATACCGACATATTCTTACAATTATTATACTTAAAAATAGAAAAAAGTGGCATGAAAACGCAAATCCATGCCACTTTTAAACAACTTTATTTGTTTTTAAACGACTTCAACTTTGTTGTCGGTCTACAAGTCGCTGTTTCTCTATAATCCCTCTTACTCAACCGTAACACTCTTAGCAAGGTTACGCGGTTTATCAACGTCACAGCCTCTGTGAAGGGCTGCATAGTAAGCAATCAGCTGTAAAGGAATAACAGAAGCAAGTGGTGTAAGTTCCTCATGGATTGCAGGAAGAACGAAACGGTCATCTTCTTCTTCTAGACCTTTAAGCGAGATGATGCATGGATTAGCTCCGCGTGCTGCTACTTCTTTAACGTTTCCGCGGATGCTTAAGTTTACATGCTCTTGTGTTGCAAGCGCGATAACAGGCGTGCCGTTTTCAATCAGCGCGATTGTACCGTGCTTAAGCTCTCCACCGGCAAATCCTTCTGCCTGGATGTAAGAGATTTCTTTTAGTTTAAGCGCACCTTCAAGTCCTACATAGTAGTCAACGGAACGGCCGATGAAGAAGCAGTTGCGTGTTGTTGAAAGGTATTCGCGTGCAATGTACTCCATTTCGTCTTTCTGATCGCAAAGGACTTCCATTGCATTTGCCACGATGCCAAGCTCATTTACAAGATCAAAGCTTAACTCTACACCTCTAGCTTCAGCTGTTACAGCTGCAAGAATGGCAAGAACGCCTAATTGTGCTGTATAAGCTTTCGTTGAAGCAACAGCGATTTCAGGACCTGCATGAAGCAATAACGTGTGGTTCGCTTCACGTGAAAGGGTTGAACCAGGTACGTTTGTAATGGTTAAAGACTGGTAGCCAAGTTCTTTAATTTGAACAAGAACGGCACGGCTGTCTGCAGTCTCACCGCTTTGTGAGATGAAGATGAATAATGGCTTCTCTGATAAAATCGGCATGTTATATGAGAATTCACTTGCAACGTGAACCTCAACCGGTTTCTTAGCCCATCTTTCAATGAATTGCTTACCGACAAGACCTGCATGGTAGCTTGTTCCGCACGCTACGATATAGAGGCGGTCTGAAGTGTTGATAGCATCTACAATTGCTGGGTCCATTGTCAGCTTGCCTTGATCATTTTGATATTTTTGGATGATTTTGCGCATAACAAGCGGCTGCTCATCCACTTCTTTTAACATATAGTGAGGGTATGTTCCTTTTTCAATATCACTTGCATCTAATTCAGCTGTATAAGGAGCACGGTCAATTGTTTCACCTTGAAGGTTTTTGATTGTAACAGCTTCACGTTTCACAATGACGATTTCTTTATCCATCAATTCTACATATTGGTCTGTTACCTGCAGCATAGCCATTGCATCAGATGCAACAACGTTGAAGCCTTCTCCAAGACCAACAAGCAATGGGCTTTTATTTTTAGCAACAAAAATCGTATCTGGATTTTGATTGTCTAAAAGCGCGATCGCATAAGAACCTTTTAAAATGGAAAGTGTTTGGCTGAACGCTTCTTCCACGTCCGCTCCTTTATTAACGAATTGTTCAATGACCTGAACAACTACTTCTGTATCTGTATCACTGACTAGCATAACATCCTGAAGATATTCGCGTTTCAAGCTTGAATAGTTTTCAATAACACCATTGTGCACTAGCGTAAAGCGGCTTGATGCACTTTGATGCGGATGTGAATTGCGTTTGCTTGGTGCACCGTGAGTCGCCCAGCGGGTATGTCCAATCCCTGCTGTAGACATTACATTTGCATCCACTACTTCACGAAGAATGGCAATGCGTCCTTTTTCTTTAAAAACATGCACTCCGTCTTCATTGATTACGGCAATGCCCGCTGAGTCATATCCGCGATATTCAAGCTTTTCTAGTCCACGCAATAAGATTTCTTTCGTATCCTGTTGTCCAATATATCCTACAATTCCGCACATAATAAAGTATCCTCCCAAATAGGCGGGGGACAGGTCAAGCCACGGGGACCTTCTGCTGTCCCCTCACACATGTCTATATTTTTTAGTTTGATTACGTTCTTCCCTTTGTGCAAAAAGTTGCCTCTTTGTTTTTAGGAGAGAGCTTACGGCTGTAATCGTCAACCGGGAGGCATCCGCCGAACTTTCGATAATCCTCCATCCTCGTCAACTAAGCTATTTTCGGTCCGCTTAGTTCAGGCGCTTTTCATTAATACAACCTCACAATGCCCCTTTCCATTCTAAAATAAAAACACAAAAGTAATCATACTATATTAACCTTCAAATCGTCAATTCAGTACCTAGCAAATGTGCTTAGAAAGATGCACTCTTCAGTATATGTTTTTTTGAAAAGATTGTTCTTGACTGAAATACCCTATTTCATCAGCAACTCAAACATTCCGCAGTCAAGCACTGCCCAGCTGCGTTGAAGATAAAAAGTCAAGAAACAATGAGGTATGGTTATAGTATTCGACTTGTTCCATCAGGTTTATGACTGTGAAATTCAGTTAAATTAAAGCAGGTGAGAATAGAAAAAGGGCCTGTCTTATCGGCAGACCCGCATTTGCTTTATTCCGTACCCATTTCTTCTTTCACTACAGCAACGATGCGCGTAACATACTTCTCACATAATTCTGCTGTTGGAGCTTCTGCCATTACACGTACAAGCGGCTCTGTGCCTGAAGGGCGGACAAGAATGCGTCCGTCTCCATTCATTTCACTCTCTACTTCAGTAATGACCTGCTTCACTTTCATGTTGTCCGTTACCTTATGCTTATCCGTTACCTTCACATTAATAAGCAACTGAGGGAACTTTTTCATTTCAGCTGCAAGCTCGGATAAAGGCTTGCCAGTCACTTTCATGATATTCACTAATTGAATAGCTGTAAGCAGACCATCACCCGTTGTATTATGATCAAGGAAGATAATATGGCCAGATTGCTCGCCGCCAAGATTATAATCTCCTTTTTTCATTTCTTCCACAACATAACGGTCTCCTACAGCCGTTTGTGAACTCTTCATGTTGTTTGCTTCAATTGCTTTATAAAAACCAAGGTTGCTCATGATTGTAGAGACAACTGTTTCTTTCTTCAATCTTCCGTGCTCATTAAGGAATTTTGCACAAATAAACATGATTTGATCGCCATCAACGATTTGACCTTTTTCATCAACAGCAATCAGGCGGTCTCCATCACCGTCAAAAGCAAGCCCGATATCGGCGCCTTTTTCCATAAGGAAACCGGCTAATGCTTTTGGGTGTGTAGAACCTACACCATCATTAATATTCAATCCATTTGGAGTTGTGCCCATAGTTGAAACATCGGCATCAAGATCTGCAAACAAGTGCGTTGCAAGAGAAGACGTAGCACCATGTGCACAGTCAAGTGCAACGTGGATGGCTGTGAAATCTTCGTCTACTGTTTGTTTCAGGAATTGAAGATATTTCTGACCGCCTTCGAAATAGTCATTAACTTGTCCCAGATCAGCGCCAACAGGTCTTGGCAGTGTGTCTTCTTCCTGATCCATTAAACCTTCTATTTCAAATTCCTGCTCATCTGACAATTTAAAACCGTCAGGACCAAAGAATTTAATTCCGTTATCTTGAACAGGATTATGTGAGGCAGAAATCATAACACCCGCTTGTGCTCCAAGAGCCTTTGTTAAATATGAAACACCAGGTGTTGAAATAACTCCTAAACGCATCACCTCAGCACCGATAGAGAGCAGTCCTGCAACTAGCGCACCTTCTAGCATATGACCTGAAATACGTGTATCTCTTCCGATTAACACTTTTGGACGGTTCGCATTTTTTGTTAAAACGTAACCTCCAAAACGACCGATTTTAAACGCTAATTCAGGTGTTAATTCACTATTTGCAACGCCTCTTACTCCATCTGTTCCAAAATACTTTCCCATTCTTTTATCGCTCCTTTAGACAGTTTCAATCATCATGATTGTTTAGAAGAAATTTTTACTTTTACTTCATCTACAGGAAGGGTCCATTTAATACCCTGCGGCCCATTCACTTCTACCTTAACATCATGCTCTCCGTCCGACAGATCTGTCACATTAACAAATAATTCAAGATCAGACGGCTTAATATTTTTCAATACACTAGGTGCTCCTACAACGCTTAAATCGAGCTCTTCGGATTCCGGATCAAGGAACTGTATAATCTTCCCTTCCCCTAAACCCCGGATATTAACAGGCAGATTCTCAAGTACTTTTTCTTCTTCTTTTTCAACGTCAACTTTAATTTGGATTTTTTCGGGACTTACTTTTGTCACTCCGTCAGGTACAGGAATATCTACATCAAGAACGGTATCATCTTTGATTTTGCTTAAATCTACAGTTACACCATTTATAAATTCAAGCGGATTAATCACATCCAGCGGTCCGTATATGGTCACTTCATTCGGCACTGCTTCAATGTTTGAGATGCTTAATCCTTCTCCAAGCTCGCCTTCATTCATAAGTTTAAAAGGAAGCTTTTTGCTTGGACTTGTAATCGGCACTGTCACATCAACAACCGAAGGGTAGACCTCTAAAGGCAGGATGTTTCCGTCGCCGTCATATACCGTGACCTTTGATTCTTGCTCAATGGTTTCATTAGCATTTTGCAGATTCACCCTCGACTTGATCAGAGCAATGTTGTCAATAAGAGTTTTAGATCCGGTTACTCTAACAACACTCGGTTTAACAATTGGATCCTGTGCGGTATAACCAGTTTCAATCTGGTCTTTATTTATAAAATCCACTTGTACCGGAAAATCCCGGGTAACTTTCTCCTCCACATTTACAGTGATAATGGAAGGGTTCAATTTCACTTCAAGATTATCCGGTATATTCTTATGCTTTAATTGAACCCGGTGTGAGCCGATGGACAGATCCGAGAGCTCAGCATAAATTTCAAAATCTTTAAGCTGCTTTGCCTTTAATAATGAATTAGTTGGCCCGCTTAGCGTAACAGCTACCGTTTCAGGCACTCCTGTCACAATAACATCTTCTTGATCCAAATACGTTTTCACTTCAACATCGGGAATTGTTTCTGTGTCTTTTGCAGGCGCAGATGGAAATACGGATGTTACTGGCCCCGGCTGTTTTTTCGGAGCCGGCGTTTCGATATTAACAGATACATAAAGAATGAGCGCCATTAACAGTGCAATTATTCTCATTACCCAATGATTATTAATCATCTTATCCATTTTTCTTCCCCCTCCACTGCCATAGGTTTGAGGAAGTGACCTTTGCCTGCTTTCCAAATTCGGAAACCAAGATTTCACTTAAAGCTTCAACGGTTAGATTTCTGTGAAGCTCTCCGTTTCTGGTCACAGAAATACTGCCCGTTTCTTCAGAAACGACTATCGTAATGCTATCGGTTACTTCACTGATCCCAACTGCTGCCCGGTGCCTTGTCCCTAATTCTTTTGAAATAAAAGGACTTTCGGAAAGAGGCAGATAACATGCTGCCGCAGCAATCTGATTCTTCTGGAGAATAACAGCTCCATCGTGAAGCGGAGTATTCGGGATAAAGATATTAATTAAAAGCTCAGAAGAGAGAGCTGAATGAAGCGGTATGCCCGTTTCTATGTAATCACTCATCCCTGTTTCTTTTTCAATCGTAACTAAAGCGCCAATTCTTCGTTTTGCCATATAATCTGTCGCTTTTATGATGGCATCGATTATTTTTTGTTGTTCTTCCTCCTCTGGAGCTCCGCTTCTTGAGAATAATTTTCCTCTGCCCAGTTGCTCTAGCGCCCTTCGCAGCTCAGGCTGGAAAATAATAATGATCGCAAGAAAACCCCATGTTAATGCTTGGTCCATGAGCCATTGCAAGGTCTGCAGCCCTAAGTACTGGCTGAGTGTACGAACGAGAATAATAACGATAATGCCTTTCAGCAGCTGAACGGCCTTCGTTCCCCGTATCACCATAATCAACTTATATATAACGAACCAAACCAGGAGAATATCAACGGCGATGCCGAGGTAATGCAGTAGTGGAAATTCCTCAAGTGCCATATTCTCTTCCTCCATCAGTTTTAGTCATTTGCATAGGACTATAACTACGATATTATACCATATATTCTGCAATTAAACCGGATTGTACTCACATAAGCAAATCGCATGCCGGCAGATAAGACTTCGGCAAAAAATACCGGATTATCTTTTTAGCCAGAGTCTCACGCATGGTACAGCACAAAAGAGGCCCCTTATACAAAAGGTGACCTTTACTTAAATATGGCGACAACCTCTTTGGAAAGAGATTTCATTTGATACCAAATCCACTCAAAAGCCTCATTGATCTCTTCAACATCACCTGTCACCTGTCCGGCAGAAGCCATATACTTCTCTCCGTTAATTACCGTGACGTTTCCTTCAACTTTGCCTTCAATATTGATAGTTCCGCCTTTAACCGTTACATCTCCCTCAACAGTCTCACCTTCAGGAACGGTAACCGTATTATTCTCAACAACCAAATTAGGCTGCTTTGAAACACTGAAATCTGAATCAGTTGACCAGGAAGAAAATAAACTGCCTGTCATCAATAACACGAAAAGAGAAGCAGCAGCCAACAATGGATGACCCTTCAGCCATCTGTTGACACCAACCGTTTTCTTTTCTTTGGGCAGACGCTCCATGATGGCTTGAGTAAAATCCATCGGAGCCTCAATATGAGATGTACTCTGCACCAGGGCGATTGACTTCTCAAGCTCATGCAGGTGCTGCGTGCAGTCCGCGCATGACTGAAGGTGCTCTTTCAAGATTCGCTCATCTTGCTGCTTTATATCATGATCCAAATATTGATGGATCCATTCTTTCATTTGTTCTGAACACTTCAACCTTATCACCTCAAATCATAAATGCCTTAATTGCTTCCTCAGCGCTTCTCGTCCTCTGTGAATTCTTGTTTTCACCGTACCGATCGGCATATCTAGAATTTCACTGATTTCAATTAAAGAAAGCTCATCAATATACTTTAATACGATGACAGTACGATATTTATCGGGGAGCTTTAAAATTTCTTTTTGAATCATTTGCTGAAGCTCCATTGTTTCCACTTGATCCTCTGGCAGAACTACATCAGCTGCTACTTGAGAATACATCGTTAACCCTTCCGTTCCTGTCACTTCGGCATCAAGGTAATAATCCGGTTTTTTCTTTCTGATTCGATCAATCGTTAAATTTGTCGCAATGCGATACAGCCACGTAGAGAACTTCTTATCCATGTCATAGCTGTTAATATTCACATAAGCCCGGATAAACGCTTCCTGGGCTATATCCTCCGCCTCATGGGAGTTCCCGAGCATGCGGTAGCAAAGCTGATAAATTTTGTCTTTATATATATCTACGATTTCGGCAAAAGCATTCTGGTCGCCCTTTTTAACTTGTTTAATCCTATTTTTTACGATCGTCTCCATGATACCCCTTACCCCCGCGCAAGTGCGGGTTCCCCTTATTACGCATAAGCCGCATAAAAGGTTTCATTTTTTTCGCATAAAAATATTTTAACAAATTTTAGGTTGTCTGTAGATGGCTTTTTAACATGTTTACCTTAAATTTTTCTTAAAAAAAAGACACAGTTTATAAACTGTGTCTTTTTTAAAAAATTAAAGGAGTTTTTCGCCGAATAAAGAACCCATCAGAGCTACTGCTACTGTAGCTGTTTTGTTCTTTTCATCTAAAATAGGATTTACTTCAACAAACTCAGCAGAAGTGATGATATCTGCTTCTGCAAGCATCTCCATCGCTAAATGGCTTTCTCTGTAGCTGATGCCTCCGATAACCGGTGTGCCGACTCCTGGCGCATCGTGCGGATCAAGTCCATCTAAATCGAGGGACAAGTGGACACCGTCAGTACGCTCTTTCAAATATTGAATGGTTTCCTCCATTACCTTAGTCATGCCAAGACGGTCAATCTCATGCATTGTATATACTTTAATGCCTTTCTCCTTAATTAATTCCTTTTCACCCTCATCAAGGGAACGGGCACCGATAATCACAATATTTTCCGGCTTCACTTTAGGAGTGTAGCCTCCAATTCTCGTTAACGTCTCATCGCCGATGCCGATACTTACAGCAAGCGGCATCCCATGAATATTGCCTGACGGTGAAGTGTCGCCTGTGTTGAGATCTCCATGTGCATCATACCAGATTACACCAAGTTCTTTATAATGCTTTGAAACTCCTGCGAGTGTTCCGATGGCAATACTGTGGTCTCCGCCAAGCACCAGTGGAAACGAACCAGATTGAATCACTTCGTCAACTTGTTCAGAAAGCTTTAAATTGCCTTCTGACACCGCTTTCAAATTTCTTAAATTATTTAACGAAGAGCTATCCTCTTCACGGTTTGGACGTCCAATTTTAATATCACCTTTATCTTCAATCTCATATTGCAGCCACTCAAGTCGTTCTACAACCCCTGCGTATCTGATAGCACTAGGCCCCATGTCGACACCGCGGCGCATTTGTCCTAAATCCATTGGTACCCCGATAATTGATATTCTTTCTTTCATGTAAATCATCCCCCTTAGTAAGAAACTCTGTCTCTATTGTACTGATAAAAAGGGTCATGACTCAACTCGACAAAATCGTGTATATATATACAGAGTTTTCTGTAAAATAATTGGCAAAATATTAGAAAATATGTAATAAGATGATGCGGAGTCAGCATTTCCTGGTCATTTGACCATTTCAGGATTTCTACTTTCCCTTTATGACCGATCTGAAATGAACATCAATTTGGATCCAGCGGCTTTTAATTAACGAAAGACGATAACCAACTCGAGCGAATTAGTGTTCAAAAATGGGGTTTCGGCTCGCAAAATTCATGATTCAATGAAAAAAGTATATAAAATTGCCTGTTACTAGCTGCCGTTGGCCATTATGAATCAAAGCTGCTGCTAATTAAGAAAGAGGTTACGCTGTGTATGGAACTTCATATTTAGAACCGCCCTCCAACTAGCAAAAATCGGCTTTCAATTAGTAAAACCTTATTTCTGACTCGCAAAAATCATGGTTTAACTTGCGGAAATTGATCTCCAACTCGCAAGCCTCATATTCAACAAGAAAACTGTTATAACATAAAGGATAAGATATAGAATTCATATATATTGATACGAACGTTTATGAAGCACGTATCTATATGAAATTTTTTAATCATTATTCCTAAACAAAAAACCGTTAGACATCAAAGTCTAACGGTTTTTACAGGGTACTTATGATGGAGCCTAGCGGGATCGAACCGCTGACCTCCTGCGTGCAAGGCAGGCGCTCTCCCAGCTGAGCTAAGGCCCCGATATAAAAAAGAAGTTCTGGAGCGGAAGACGGGATTCGAACCCGCGACCCCCACCTTGGCAAGGTGGTGTTCTACCACTGAACTACTTCCGCAAAAATGGTGTGCCATGAAGGACTCGAACCTTCGACCCTCTGATTAAAAGTCAGATGCTCTACCGACTGAGCTAATGGCACTTAATAAGAAAACACTCTTCAGTTTTGCAAGACACCCAAATCTCAGAAAGATTATTCAAGGAGCGGCTCGATTTGTGTGCTGAAGCTAAGCTTCGATGATTACTCGGTCGTGCTCTGCCGACTGAGATAATGGCACAAAAAATGGCTGGGCTAGCTGGATTCGAACCAGCGCATGACGGAGTCAAAGTCCGTTGCCTTACCGCTTGGCTATAGCCCATCAATTATGTATGTATTCTATAAAATTCTAATTGACCGTAAAAAGGTTTATGTTAACTAAACATATTATTTACAGTCTAGACAAGAACTATTCAGTTAAGTTTGTCTAAATAAAGTGGTGGAGGGGGACGGATTCGAACCGCCGAACCCGGAGGGAGCGGATTTACAGTCCGCCGCGTTTAGCCACTTCGCTACCCCTCCACACATAAGTGGTGCCGGCAAGAGGACTTGAACCCCCAACCTACTGATTACAAGTCAGTTGCTCTACCAATTGAGCTACACCGGCATATTAAGTGAGAAATACAATACTGTTTATTCGCTTTTTAAAGTCGTCTGCTGCAATGTCTTAATGGTGGAGGATGACGGGCTCGAACCGCCGACCCTCTGCTTGTAAGGCAGATGCTCTCCCAGCTGAGCTAATCCTCCGCATAAAAGATTGTTTGATATTTCACATAGTAAGACTTACGTTTGAATGGTGACCCGTACGGGATTCGAACCCGTGTTACCGCCGTGAAAGGGCGGTGTCTTAACCGCTTGACCAACGGGCCGTTTTATTAGTTTAATGTAAGCTCCCAACCGGGCTTGAACCGATGACCTCTTCCTTACCATGGAAGTGCTCTACCGACTGAGCTATGGAAGCAAGGCTCCGCAGGTAGGACTCGAACCTACGACCGATCGGTTAACAGCCGATAGCTCTACCACTGAGCTACTGCGGAATAATATTTTCACCAGCCTGGCAACGTCCTACTCTCACAGGGGGAAACCCCCAACTACCATCGGCGCTAAAGAGCTTAACTTCCGTGTTCGGCATGGGAACGGGTGTGACCTCTTTGCCATCATCACCAGACATAGTGACAAAAATTATTATACTATGAAATCAAAAAATTTCAAGCTTTTTTTTGAAAGAAGTTATTCTTTCAAAACTAGATAACGTTTGATAACAAGATTCACTTAGGTTTTACACTTTATTAGACTGTGGTTAAGTCCTCGAACGATTAGTATCTGTCAGCTCCACACGTCACCGCGCTTCCACCTCAGACCTATCAACCTGATCATCTTTCAGGGTTCTTACTCACTAATGTGATGGGAAATCTCATCTTGAGGGGGGCTTCATGCTTAGATGCTTTCAGCACTTATCCCTTCCGCACATAGCTACCCAGCGATGCCTTTGGCAAGACAACTGGTACACCAGCGGTGCGTCCATCCCGGTCCTCTCGTACTAAGGACAGCTCCTCTCAAATTTCCTGCGCCCACGACGGATAGGGACCGAACTGTCTCACGACGTTCTGAACCCAGCTCGCGTACCGCTTTAATGGGCGAACAGCCCAACCCTTGGGACCGACTACAGCCCCAGGATGCGATGAGCCGACATCGAGGTGCCAAACCTCCCCGTCGATGTGGACTCTTGGGGGAGATAAGCCTGTTATCCCCGGGGTAGCTTTTATCCGTTGAGCGATGGCCCTTCCATGCGGAACCACCGGATCACTAAGCCCGACTTTCGTCCCTGCTCGACTTGTAGGTCTCGCAGTCAAGCTCCCTTGTGCCTTTACACTCTGCGAATGATTTCCAACCATTCTGAGGGAACCTTTGGGCGCCTCCGTTACATTTTAGGAGGCGACCGCCCCAGTCAAACTGCCCACCTGACACTGTCTCCCAGCCCGATCAGGGCTGTGGGTTAGAATTTCAATACAGCAAGGGTAGTATCCCACCAATGCCTCCACCGAAGCTGGCGCTCCGGCTTCCAAGGCTCCTACCTATCCTGTACAAGCTGTACCAAAATTCAATATCAGGCTACAGTAAAGCTCCACGGGGTCTTTCCGTCCTGTCGCGGGTAACCTGCATCTTCACAGGTACTATAATTTCACCGAGTCTCTCGTTGAGACAGTGCCCAGATCGTTACGCCTTTCGTGCGGGTCGGAACTTACCCGACAAGGAATTTCGCTACCTTAGGACCGTTATAGTTACGGCCGCCGTTTACTGGGGCTTCAATTCAAAGCTTCGCTTGCGCTAACCTCTCCTCTTAACCTTCCAGCACCGGGCAGGCGTCAGCCCCTATACTTCGCCTTGCGGCTTCGCAGAGACCTGTGTTTTTGCTAAACAGTCGCCTGGGCCTATTCACTGCGGCTTTTCAGGGCTATGAACCCTAAAAAGCACCCCTTCTCCCGAAGTTACGGGGTCATTTTGCCGAGTTCCTTAACGAGAGTTCTCTCGCTCACCTTAGGATTCTCTCCTCGCCTACCTGTGTCGGTTTGCGGTACGGGCACCTCTCACCTCGCTAGAGGCTTTTCTTGGCAGTGTGGAATCAGGAACTTCGGTACTAAATTTCCCTCGCCATCACAGCTCAGCCTTATATGAGAAGCGGATTTGCCTACTTCTCAGCCTAACTGCTTGGACGCGCATATCCAACAGCGCGCTTGCCCTATCCTCCTGCGTCCCCCCATTGCTCAAATGGTGAGGAGGTGGTACAGGAATATCAACCTGTTGTCCATCGCCTACGCCTTTCGGCCTCGGCTTAGGTCCCGACTAACCCTGAGCGGACGAGCCTTCCTCAGGAAACCTTAGGCATTCGGTGGAGGGGATTCTCACCCCTCTTTCGCTACTCATACCGGCATTCTCACTTCTAAGCGCTCCACCAGTCCTTACGGTCTAGCTTCAACGCCCTTAGAACGCTCTCCTACCACTGTTCGTAAGAACAGTCCACAGCTTCGGTGATACGTTTAGCCCCGGTACATTTTCGGCGCAGAGTCACTCGACCAGTGAGCTATTACGCACTCTTTAAATGGTGGCTGCTTCTAAGCCAACATCCTGGTTGTCTAAGCAACTCCACATCCTTTTCCACTTAACGTATACTTTGGGACCTTAGCTGGTGGTCTGGGCTGTTTCCCTCTTGACTACGGATCTTATCACTCGCAGTCTGACTCCCAAGGAGCAAGTCTTTGGCATTCGGAGTTTGACTGAATTCGGTAACCCGATGAGGGCCCCTAGTCCAATCAGTGCTCTACCTCCAAGACTCTCATACTTGAGGCTAGCCCTAAAGCTATTTCGGAGAGAACCAGCTATCTCCAGGTTCGATTGGAATTTCTCCGCTACCCACACCTCATCCCCGCACTTTTCAACGTGCGTGGGTTCGGGCCTCCATTCAGTGTTACCTGAACTTCACCCTGGACATGGGTAGATCACCTGGTTTCGGGTCTACGACCACGTACTAAAACGCCCTATTCAGACTCGCTTTCGCTGCGGCTCCGTCTCATCAACTTAACCTTGCACGGGATCGTAACTCGCCGGTTCATTCTACAAAGGCACGCCATCACCCATTAACGGGCTCTGACTACTTGTAAGCACACGGTTTCAGGATCTTTTCACTCCCCTTCCGGGGTGCTTTTCACCTTTCCCTCACGGTACTGGTTCACTATCGGTCACTAGGGAGTATTTAGCCTTGGGAGATGGTCCTCCCTGCTTCCGACGGGATTTCTCGTGTCCCGCCGTACTCAGGATCCACTCTGGAGGGAACGAAGTTTCGACTACAGGGTTATTACCTTCTCTGACGGACCTTTCCAGGTCGCTTCATCTACCCCGTTCCTTTGTAACTCCGTATAGAGTGTCCTACAACCCCAAGAGGCAAGCCTCTTGGTTTGGGCTAATTCCGTTTCGCTCGCCGCTACTTGGGAAATCGCGTTTGCTTTCTCTTCCTCCGGGTACTTAGATGTTTCAGTTCCCCGGGTCTGCCTTCATTATCCTATGTATTCAGATAAAGATACTGTTCCATTACGAACAGTGGGTTTCCCCATTCGGAAATCTCTGGATCAAAGCTTACTTACAGCTCCCCAAAGCATATCGGTGTTAGTCCCGTCCTTCATCGGCTCCTAGTGCCAAGGCATCCACCGTGCGCCCTTCATAACTTAACCTAAATGGTCAATCGCATCATGAGATGCGTTTCGCATTTCGTTGTTTGTTTAGACATAAATGTCTAGAAAATCACTAATTATGGTAAGCGTAAATCTCAGTGAATTACTTGTTATCAATTACGTTATCTAGTTTTCAAAGAACAACCGACAAATCAGATGATTTGTCTTCTATCATAGAGAGAATGATCTCTCAAAACTAAACAAAAACCAAAAGCGTCCTCATATATCCTTAGAAAGGAGGTGATCCAGCCGCACCTTCCGATACGGCTACCTTGTTACGACTTCACCCCAATCATCTACCCCACCTTAGGCGGCTGGCTCCTTGCGGTTACCCCACCGACTTCGGGTGTTGCAAACTCGTGGTGTGACGGGCGGTGTGTACAAGGCCCGGGAACGTATTCACCGCGGCATGCTGATCCGCGATTACTAGCGATTCCAGCTTCATGCAGGCGAGTTGCAGCCTGCAATCCGAACTGAGAATGGTTTTATGGGATTGGCTAAACCTCGCGGTCTCGCAGCCCTTTGTACCATCCATTGTAGCACGTGTGTAGCCCAGGTCATAAGGGGCATGATGATTTGACGTCATCCCCACCTTCCTCCGGTTTGTCACCGGCAGTCACCTTAGAGTGCCCAACTGAATGCTGGCAACTAAGATCAAGGGTTGCGCTCGTTGCGGGACTTAACCCAACATCTCACGACACGAGCTGACGACAACCATGCACCACCTGTCACTTTGTCCCCCGAAGGGGAACCTTCTATCTCTAGAAGTGGCAAAGGATGTCAAGACCTGGTAAGGTTCTTCGCGTTGCTTCGAATTAAACCACATGCTCCACCGCTTGTGCGGGCCCCGTCAATTCCTTTGAGTTTCAGTCTTGCGACCGTACTCCCCAGGCGGAGTGCTTAATGCGTTAGCTGCAGCACTAAAGGGCGGAAACCCTCTAACACTTAGCACTCATCGTTTACGGCGTGGACTACCAGGGTATCTAATCCTGTTCGCTCCCCACGCTTTCGCGCCTCAGCGTCAGTTACAGACCAGAGAGTCGCCTTCGCCACTGGTGTTCCTCCACATCTCTACGCATTTCACCGCTACACGTGGAATTCCACTCTCCTCTTCTGCACTCAAGTTTCCCAGTTTCCAATGACCCTCCCCGGTTGAGCCGGGGGCTTTCACATCAGACTTAAGAAACCGCCTGCGCGCGCTTTACGCCCAATAATTCCGGACAACGCTTGCCACCTACGTATTACCGCGGCTGCTGGCACGTAGTTAGCCGTGGCTTTCTGGTTAGGTACCGTCAAGGTGCGAGCAGTTACTCTCGCACTTGTTCTTCCCTAACAACAGAGTTTTACGATCCGAAAACCTTCATCACTCACGCGGCGTTGCTCCGTCAGACTTTCGTCCATTGCGGAAGATTCCCTACTGCTGCCTCCCGTAGGAGTCTGGGCCGTGTCTCAGTCCCAGTGTGGCCGATCACCCTCTCAGGTCGGCTACGCATCGTTGCCTTGGTGAGCCATTACCTCACCAACTAGCTAATGCGCCGCGGGCCCATCTGTAAGTGACAGCCGAAACCGTCTTTCCAACTTGAACCATGCGGTTCAAGATACTATCCGGTATTAGCTCCGGTTTCCCGGAGTTATCCCAGTCTTACAGGCAGGTTGCCCACGTGTTACTCACCCGTCCGCCGCTAACCTCCGAAGAAGTTCGCTCGACTTGCATGTATTAGGCACGCCGCCAGCGTTCGTCCTGAGCCAGGATCAAACTCTCCGAAGAAAATTTGCGACTCAATTTGTTGCTGACTTCAAAAATTTAAAACGTTTGGTACGCTTTTGGTTTTGTTTAGTTTTCAAAGATCATTTCCGTCATCAGTGGTGACGGCTTATATAATTTAACATGGTCACTATCGCAGTGTCAACAACCTTTTGAAATTATTTTTTCGTTATTTCAAATTCAAATTGTTTCTGAGCGACGAATAATAATATAACATTTATTCTAACCATGGTCAATAGAAATTATTTAATATTTTTATTTAAATGCTGATCGAATTTCCCGCTGATAATTTTGTGCAAATTACTGAGGAGTTCTCTTTTTTCTAAGAGAGATCTTTTTTGAACAAATGTCAGATTCTCATCTATCAGTATATTGCTGATAATTGATAATTCCTGTTCGACCAGCAGTTCCATTTCTTGTGCTTCTTTATCATTAAAAATGAATCCTTTTGACATATGATCCTCCTCTAAGCTGCCTAAGTTTTATCATTATTGCACAACGTGTATTTTTCTAATCATATTATTAACAGCTTGGCATACATATGAGACAAGAACATTGGGACGGGGTTGATGAGGATGAATAATTTTTACGTTTTACATATTAAAAAGATCAAGCAACTTATCATTATTGTAATAGCTGCGCTTTTTACAGCCGGGATCTTATATATAGAAAACGTCATGCAATTCCCTGTTTTCTCAACCGCAGATGGACCTAAAGCTGTTTTCAGGGGTGAGGAGAAGGAAAATAAAGTGTCTTTAACATTTGATATCAGCTGGGGCGACGAAAAGGCAAAGCCCATTCTTGATACATTGAAGAATAACGGCATTTCGAATGCAACCTTCTTCCTCTCTGCAGCATGGGCAGAACGTCATCCTGAAATCGTCAAGCAAATTGTGAAGGACGGACACCAGGTGGGAAGCATGGGATATGCCTATAAAAATTACACTGCTTTGGAGGCTGAGGATATACGCCGGGACATTCTTATGGCACAGGATGTATTTAATGAGCTCGGTCTTAAGGATATTAAACTCCTCAGACCGCCAACAGGCAATTTCAATGAAGAAATTCTTACTATTGCCGAAAGATACGGATATACGGTTGTCCATTACAGTGTTGACTCTGATGATTGGAAAAATCCCGGTGTAGATGCCATTGTTAAGAACGTAAATGACAGCGTTCAAGGCGGAGACATTATCCTGCTGCATGCATCAGACTCCGCTAAGCAAACACAAAAAGCACTTCCCCAAATTGTTGATGGCCTGAAACAAAAAGGATTAAAGAATGTATCAATAGCTGAATTAATTGCTAATGGAAATGCGAAAACAACAGAAGTTAAATAATTAATGCCGAATCATAGAAAAAAGCTAAGCTCACATAGGCTTAGCTTTTTTGACTTGAGATAATTTAGTTAATAACAAAAGCTGATACGCATTGCATATGAGAAGCGGAATGAGCATGAGATACAGCCAGTCTCCTTCATTTACACGGAGAGCAGGGACCCATTCGACAGCTGTAACGACAATCATAAAGAATAAAGCCGGGATGAACGCCATTTTATTGGTTTGCTGCATCTTGATATATGCTACAGCGAGGCCAAAAATGACCAGGAATAATGCGAGAAGGATATATGACAGAATGGATTCGCCTTCTGCCGCGAAAAGCTGGTAGCGGAAATAAATCAAATCAAACAACACAAACAAAATCAGCACGATTTGAATCGCATTCCATAAGGCTGCTGTTCTGAAAATGCCAAGACCAAAGCGGTGGATCGTTAAATACGCAAAAAAGCCCATTTGGCTAATAATACTGAAAATAAAACCTACACCGATCAGCCAAAATAAAATGGAGAGGATTTCAACAAGATCAAAAGATGTGAAGAATTTCTGATACTCTCCCCACTTTAATGTAAAACCGACGATGCTTGTACTAATGCCCCCGACAAGCAGAGTCGTCAAAAACAAACGGACCCAATTTCTACTGTTCAATGCAGTTTCCCCCAATATGTAATCTACTCATGAAATTTTACCAATGTCTTTCTAAAAAAGCCATTTTATTTACCAGTATAAAAAGCTTTAGATAATTCATATTAAAAATAGGCAACTTGAAAATGAAAGGAGCTTTGCACAGATGAAAAAGCGAAGGTTGCTCTCATTATTTACACTAATAGCCATCTGTTCCTTCCTCGCGAGCTGTTCTCCAAAAGACCAGCCCGCAGGACAACTGGATTATGAAGAAACAAAAAAGATGGTTGTTGATATATTAAAGACTGATGATGGAAAAAAAGCGATCCAGGAAATTTTGAAAAATGATGACATGAAGCAAAATTTGATCATGGATCAAAAAGTTGTCTCAGATACCATTTCTAAAACACTGACATCTGAAAAAGGAGCGGAATTCTGGAAAAAAACATTTGAAGATCCAAAGTTCAGTGAAAGCTTCGCCAAAAGCCTGCAGACGGAGCATGAAAAAGTAATCAAGGGCTTAATGAAAGACCCGGAGTATCAAGAAATGCTTATTGGAGTCCTTCAAAATCCCGAAATGGAAAAACAAACGGTAAAGGTGCTTCAAAGTCAAGAATTCCGCAAGCATCTACAGCAAGTGATTACAGAAACCATTAATAGCCCGCTTTTTAAAGCAAAAATGGAAGAAACCCTTCTAAAAGCTGCTAAAGAAATGAATCAGCAAGGCGGCGGACAAGGCAGCTCAGGCGGCACTCAAAGCGGCGGACAAGGCAGCTCAGGCGGTCAAGGTGAAACTGGGCAAGGCGGTCAATAATTCCCATAAATCTCAAAAAAGAGAAAAGCGCCAATCACTTGGCGCTTTTCCTTTATACACTCACAGGCACAAGTTCTGTAACCTTCTTGGCAATACCTAAGTAAATCTCACCTGTAGGGTGATCTTTCGCATAAACCGATGGAGCAAAATCTTCTTCGTTCCAGTCCGGCTGCTGCAGCGGAATGTTTCCAAGCACAGGCACATCAAGCTCATGTGCAAGCTTTTCTCCTCCGCCTTTGCCAAATACATATTCTTTTTCTCCAGTGAGCTTACTTTCAAAGTAAGACATATTTTCAACTACCCCGATAACCTCATGCTCGGTTCTAAGAGCCATAGCACCCGCTCTAGCTGCTACAAATGCAGCTGTCGGATGTGGAGTTGTCACGATGATTTCTTTACATGATGGAAGCATAGCATGCACATCGAGTGCAACATCGCCAGTGCCTGGAGGCAGATCAAGCAGCAGATAATCCAGATCTCCCCACTCTACTTCCTGAAAAAAGTTGTTGAGCATTTTACCAAGCATAGGTCCTCTCCAAATGACCGGAGCATTATCTTCAACGAAAAATCCCATTGAAATAACTTGAACACCGAACCGCTCTACAGGGATGATTCTTTCTCCCCTTACAACCGGTCTTTTGGTGATTCCCATCATATCAGGAACACTGAATCCATAAATATCCGCATCAATTAAACCGACTTTCTTGCCTAAGCGAGCTAATGCTACTGCTAAATTAACTGATACGGTAGACTTTCCGACGCCGCCTTTTCCGCTTGCTATCGCGATAAATGTAGGCTGCTTTCCTTCAGTGAGCAAGGAAGGTTCTTCAGGCTTTGCTGTTTGATATTTCGCAATTACTTCTTGAGGCAGCTCTGTGAAACGGAGACCGACTGTTGCAGCCCCTGCTTCCTTCAGCTTAGCAACGATCTCCTGCTGCAGCTGCATTTGTTCTGATGTACCAGTTTTGGCAATCGCTACTTTCATACTTATATGATTTTTCTCTTCTTTTATCGACACTTCTTCAATCGCATTTAATTCTTCTAAGGTTCTATGTAAAAAAGGTTCTTTTAAATTCCCGACGACTTTACGAGCTGTTTCCTCTTTCAGCATGATAACCACCCTTTGTTGTATTCGTTTACATCAGTATAACATATTTAGACAAAAAAGAGGTATTGCACGTTTTGTCCTGAAAATGGAGGAATACTCAACAGCAAAACAAAAAAATCCTTCACTCTGGAGGATTTTTTTCATGCGTCATATATCTTAAGATGCCATTATAGATGGAAGCGGCTATTTTGTCCTGATATTTTTTTGTTCCGAGAAGCCGGGCTTCCTTAGGGTTTGATAAGAAACCTACTTCTACTAATGCGCCTGGCTTATCGATATGTTTCATTAAATAGATCGTATTCATTTGTTTTGCTTTTCTGTCTGTATTCTCTAAATTTCTTCTTAGTTCATCTTGAATAAATTTTGCCACTTTTTCATTCTCTTTCATTTTTGAATGATAAAAAGTCTGAGCCCCGCTCCACTCATTAGAAGGAATGGCATTCAAGTGAATACTTAAGTAAAGGTCTGCTTCTGATTCGTTTATTATTTGGAGTCTTTTTCTTAAATCCTGCCTTTTTCTTTTTGAATATCCTTTTGTATCCTTTTCAGCTAGATCAGTATCCTTTTCACGAGTGAGGAGGACCAATGCTCCCTGTTCCTGAAGGTAGTCTCTGATCTGTTTGGATATGGAGAGTGCGATATCTTTTTCAAGATGTTCTTTCCCGACTGCCCCTCCGTCTGGTCCTCCGTGGCCTGGGTCTATGTAAATGACCTTTCCTGTTAAAGGGAGATTCCACGACTTCCAGGAGCTGTCGTTGTTAAATTGAAACTGAAATAATAGGAGTAATAAAATAAAGCCTGCACCGAAGCCAAACCATCTTAGCTTTCTTCTCATTTTTTCCCCTCCTGCTCGTCCTTTAACACTATATGGCGGACCAGCAGGAAATATGATAAGTTATCCAGTTTTAATGGAGACGAAGCTTAAGCCGTTTTTCTCCTTTTTCAAAACCCTCCGACCACCACAAATGAATTAAAAACTCGCATGCATAGTAGATCGATTCATTTTTGAAGTCATTTTCGCCAGGGTTCCCCCATATCAGCATGTAGTCAAACAGCTGGTCAACAAGCAGTTTTTCTTCCCGTCTTGACCTTGCATTCACAGTCTGCATGGTTTCTCCAAAAAAGCCAAACCTGCTGTAGCTTGCACCGAGCAGATATGCCTCTATGGAAAAATCAATGCAGCCATCTTCTATAGCTGAGTAGTCAAATTTTCCGGAATGCATAAAAACGCCAAAGCACTCGTAAGCTTTTGTTTTCAGCTGAGTTAACGTAAGGTCCTTAAGTATGCTGCGTTCATAGTTGATTTGCTTCTCTCTTCTTTTATCTGAAAGTGAAGTGATATTTTCAATCATATAAATGCCCCCTCACTCTATTGTCCTACTGCTCATGGTTATCATACGCGGTAAAGTTTTCAAATCCAGAATGGGAGGGCAGCGTTTTAGAAACAACAAAAAAAACACAACATAATGTTGTGGTTTCAGACTGTCGACAAATCCCCCCTTTTTGGGGGATTTGTCGGCAGTTTTTTTATATAATGAAAATAGAACAATACAGAGGTGATTTGGATGTTGTCTAAAAATAATCAAATGAATCGCGATCAACTAGAAATGATTACACTTGAACAGTTGGTGCCGGAAGATCACTTAGTCCGTAAAATTGAACAAGCTCTCGATTTTTCTTTCATCTATCCATTAGTAGAGAAAGTCTATTCCGCAGATCGAGGTCGTCCAAGTATTGATCCGGTCATATTGATTAAAATGACCTTCATCCAATACCTTTTCGGTATTCGATCCATGAGAAGAACCATTGAAGAGATTGAAACCAACTTAGCCTACCGTTGGTTTTGGGTTTTGGTTTTCATGACAAGGTGCCCCACTTCTCAACATTCGGTAAAACTATGAACGGCGCTTTAAGGATACAGATCTGTTTGAGCAGATATTTTACCGCATCTTAAAAGAGGCGATTGATAAGAAACTGGTCAATGGAGAACAGGTATTTATTGATTCAACTCACGTAAAGGCTAGTGCTAATAAACGAAAGTATCAGAAAAAAATCGTACGAAAAGAAACGAAATCATATGAGGAAAGGCTCCAAAACGAACTCAATCTAGACCGCGAAGAAAACGGAAAAAGCCTTTTCCCCAGATAAATTTGAACCGGAAGAGAAAGAGATTAAAGAAAGTACGACGGATCCGGAAAGTGGCTATTACGTAAAAGATGAAAGAACAAAACAGTTCGCTTACTCATTTCACGCAGCCTCTGACGAAAAAGGATTTGTTCTGGGGACAATCGTTACGCCTGGTAACGTGCACGACAGTGCAATATTCGAGCCTCTACTTGATCAAGTAACTGAGCTTCACAAGAAACCTGCTGCTGTTGCTGCCGATGCTGCTTACAAGAACCCTGCTCTTGCTCACTATTTGAACGAAAAAGAAATTCGTCCGGTTTTTCCTTATACACGGCCAAAAACAAAAGATGGATTTTTCAAGAAAAGTGATTATGTGTACGACGAACATTTTGATTGTTACATATGCCCGCACGATCAAGTGCTTCCTTACAGAACTACTACGAAAAAAGGATACAGACAATACTCTTCCGATCCGAAGGTTTGTGAAAATTGCCCATTCCTAAGCCAATGTACGGAGAGCCAAAATCATCAGAAATTGATTGAAAGGCATCTCTGGCAAGAATACTTAGATGAAGCTGAACACCTTCGTCATACAGAAGAGAACAAAACAATTTATGCAAAACGTAAAGAAACGATAGAGCGTGTCTTTGCAGATGCAAAAGAAAAGCATGGTATGCGTTGGACAACGTTGAGAGGACTCAAAAAATTGTCCATGCAGGCGATGCTTACTTTTGCTGCCATGAACTTGAAAAAGTTGGCATCCTGGACATGGAAGCCAGCGAAAGCGGTATAAAAATAGTCAACGAATAGGCCTACAAACATCAAATTAGCCCTAGAAATGACAAAAAGCATTCGGATAGAGTTCATCCGAATGCCTTTTGTCTACAATCTGAAAACACAACATAATGTTGTGGTTTTTGGAAATCGAATTAACGTTTTGAGAACTGAGGTGCACGACGAGCACCTTTTAGACCGTATTTTTTACGTTCATTTTTTGATATACCTTAAAGGTATTTCATCAAATGTTAAACCCATTAAGATATAAAGGTTTTTTACATTTTTGGTTTCACCTTATTTCATACAATTAGGCCAAAGGTATTCAAAGGGTATTCAAATTTATATGCTGGCGGGTAATATGTGTAAGATAACCTAAGCTTAGAGTGTTTGCTCCATCTTCTAGTGATAAGTAATAAGTCAAACTGTAATTTCTTTATTAACATTTGATATTTTGGGGCAACTGCTTCTTCAATTATGATGACGAGATCAAATCAATTATTTGTTGTAACCGATGCTTTTAAAATTAATCAAAAACATTATTCCAAATAGGTTTTTTCTTTAATCGTATCTCATTACTGACGTAGAAATGCCGAAAGAGTGATTAAATGGCGCCATGCTTAGCAAAGTAGAACGGATTAAGGAGGGTGAGCTTTTTAAGGATTGACTATCATGTTCACCTGAAGAAGGTTCTTATTCCTCTAGGTGGTAAGAAAAATTAAGGTTTTATAATGATTCAGGACCCTTAATATATCTATGCAAGACAAAGGTATAAAGTGTAAGCCCAAGAATAATATTTAAAGAATGATATAGTGAATCTGAATGAGGAGGAGTTAATGGAATCTTATTTTGTTGTAACGAATAAAAACGGTATAAAGGTACAGTGTTTATATTATGGGAATAAACAAGACAATATTGTAAGCGGTGTAGAAACGCTGAAATACGGCGATATATTGACAGTTGCTGATTATGGAAAATATGTGTTTGGAATTGGTTGGTACATATTAATTATCGTCAACGAAGAAATAAACAGTTTTGTACCGATAAAGATACCTGAAGAGGCCATTAACTCCAACAATATTCAATTAATGATTGATTTAGTAACTGAGCATATATCTTTGTCTTATCAATTGGATAAAGCTTTAGAATACAAAAATAAAGAATTGTTTTTATGTATCTCTAATAAGCATCGGCATTTGCAAAGTCTTATGGAAAAAATATCACTTATCTCATCTGCTTTATAAAAAAATCGCCAACTATCACTAAAGTAGAACTGAATTGTAAAAAAAGGAAAACCACAAATCCAGTTGACAATGATTCTCATTTTCTCTAAAATCAACATATATAATTTTCAGACGAAACTTTTGCTAGGGGGACTTAAAATGTTAAATATGCTTCATGGATTGAAGGATATTCATACAGTGATTTCAAATTATCGCAAGGTAGGCGGGGTTGCAGAAGCAAAAATCATCCGTTTGACATCTGGTGAATCATACCAAAATCCAGTATTTATGAATATTGACATTTCAAAAGGACAATATGTTTCCCTTTGCTTTATAGATGAAAATGGAACAAATATCATTGCTCACATTGATCAAATTGCTGTAATCAAAGGATTGGAGCATAAATTGATTTGTCAGTTAAATAACAACTACGTAAAACAATTTTTGGTGAATGAAACGTTACAATACTTAGAAAAATTGTGTGAAATAAATAATGGGTTTATTACACCTACTTTTAAGAAAGAAACGTTTAAGCTAGTTCGAGATATAAGTGTAAAAGAGCTTAAAAAGCGCAATTTTGACCTTCCATTCCAAATTGAAGATAACCTAATCCAACTAAATGAGCGAATGTTTGCGTAATGCGAAAAAGAGGTTCCGACAGGGAACCTCTTTTCGTATTCACTGGATCATCGATTGACATGCTAATCTATACCCTTGGTTTAAGGCCATTTTCAACTTTTTTTTCTCTTTATCGTTAGGAGGGAGTAAATGGGATGACCCCTCTTCAATTTTTACTGTACATACCCCACAAGTTCCCTTTCGGCATTTGAACTTTAAGTCCTGCCCCTGCTGCAAGGCAGCATCCAACAATAGTTTTCCTTTAATAGGCTGAATTTCAAGCTTGTTCTGATTTTGAACCAAACCGATTTTTTGCAATTGATGGGCCACCGGAATACTTTCAGCATCAATTAAATTCGAATTTATTGCCTCTATGTTAACTATGTTTCCGGGAATAAGTGAACCAACAGTAAATATTCTTTTATTCAACGAATTCACTCCTTAACCTTTAGGGTCGTCAAGAGTGCATATCGCGGAAGGACGTTTAATTCTTAGTACAACTGTCTCATATACACGGAATGGATGGTTCATTCCTTCATCTCCTAAGTAAGCTGTTTCAAAATCCTCAGAGACAGCCAGATCCAAGTTATTTCTCCCCGTATTTACTACGACTCCAGTTTTTCCTTTTAAAACGGGTGACTGAAAGACGCCATCTGTCATAAGTTCACGTACATGTTCAATTTCCAATACATTTGTATCTTTATGCACACGATGCAGTAGTGAATATAATTCAGGCGATAAAACGAGTGCATATGGTCCATTGTGATTTAGATCGAGCAGCTTATTTCTTGCGTCAACAACATCTTTAAAGGCGTTTCCCGATTCATACCAATTCCCGACTAAGTGTGTTAATCGGCCCTTTACATTCATTAACCCGGGGATATCAAATTCCTTTGACCCATGGAAAATCATTTGGTCTTCTAAGATGGAAACATCGCGTGCGGCATTTGCAGCCACTGAAAAATCAATAGGGATGTCCAGCACTTTTGCCTGTTCTAAATCGCGCCAATAAAGCACAAAATCTTTGTAAAGCAACGGTATTGTATAGTTGACTCTTTTGCTGGACTCAATTTCTGTATCAAAAGAACCTTGAAAGTCCATTTTGGCTTCATGATTTTCTACAAAGATATCATTGAAAATACTTTGCACCCCTCTGCCAAGAGGACCGTATAATTCAATAAAGCGTCGTCCAACTAATTGTCTCCTTGCAGCCTCAATAACGATTTGGTTTAATTGTTGAAATTCTTGATTTGATAGAGGTAAATCTGAATGTATTTGAGAATTCATAAATTTCTCCTTTCTCGTAAGTTCTTTATAGTAAACTCCCAACAGTAAAACCTTTTTTGGGACTTTTATGATTTTTTGCTGTTGCAGTTTGAGAGATTAGGGGAGCCAAATGATCATGGTCTTTATCATGATGTGCATGGGGATCTACATAATCACGATCAAACTTTCCATTTATTTCATTTAAGAAATTCTTAACTTGTTGATAATCTTGATAAGAAACCTCTCTCATTTGCTGCAGTTGTGTGCTTCGTACTTCGTCTGTAAATTTAAAGAGTGCTAAATCCAGGTGTTCTACAAAATTGTGCAAGCCGAATTTTTCAAGATTTAATTCTTGCAAAAGACGGTTAAACTCATTGTTGGTTGGAGAAAAAATAGTATCATTTTTATCATTTTCAAATTTTGTTATTAGCGGAATAAGTTCCTCTAAACGTGATAGCCTTTGTTCTTCTTCTTCATAAATATGATGGTAGTAGAGTCGTTCATGATCGTCTTTTGCATTTTGAATAACAGGATCTAGCATGGCCATAAAGTTTTCGATTGATTCCTTTGTAGCTGTAAAAATTCGGTTGAAAATCGCTAATTCTTCTCTCATACGATCCACCTCCAGTTTTTATCTGATAAAACCCATTATTGCCAGGCTATTGATATTTATTACATCTCTATTCACAAATATATGTTTAAGTTTAATTGTGAATTTAATAACACAAACATAGTTAACTTCAGCCCATTACCATTCATAGATACCGACATACCTATGCTTCTTTACTATTTGAAGCTGGTGCAAGTATTAAGGATGTTAAAGTAAGACTAGGTCATACAGACATTCAAACCACAATGAATAACTATACACACGTGACAAATACAGCGAAAGAAAAAGTAGCAAATTTATTTAAAAATTATATAGATTTATGAGGAAGGGTATTCAAACTGATTTTTTCTCAAAAAAAAACCCTTCCTCGGCAATCCGAGAAAGGGCAGTAAACGTTGATAGATAGAGAATATTAACGTTTTGAGAACTGAGGTGCACGACGAGCGCCTTTAAGACCATATTTTTTACGTCCATTTTTTGATATACCTTAAAGGTATTTCATCAAATGTTAAAACCCTTAAGATATAAAGGTTTCTTACATTTTGGTTTCACCTTATTTCATACAAGTGACTAAAAGGTATTCAAATTTATATGCTGGCGGGTAATGTGTGTAAGTACATTAAATGTTCTTTTTACTTGTAGTATTATTGCAGCCTATCAACACCAATAAAAATGTTGCAATTCAAAATTAAATTTCTCATTAATTTAAAAAGAAAAAAGGAGTCGATAAAACTCCTTTTCCGTAAGCCCTGCAATTCTAAATAACCAGAAAGTAATCCAATTATTACTCTGCTCCTTCTTTACTAACTAAATTGTCATATGATATTAACTACGGATTTGACTGGCAATTTGCTGATCTGCTTCTTCAAGGGCACGAGCAGTACCGTTCAGCTGACTAGAGATATCCTCTAATAATTGCTGCATTTGAATGAAAGAAGGCTTTAATGTTTCATATTGCTCAGCGAATGCACGGCTTGCTTCGCCTTCCCACATTCCTTGTAATTGACTAATCATGGAATCCAAGCGAGTAATTTGCTCACCCACCTGACCGCTTTCACCATTGTAGCGAGTCGACATAACAACTAATTCAGCTGGGGTAACGCGAATATTACCTGACATTTCAATCTCTCCCTTATTAATTAATTTTTATAAAATCAAAGTTACTTCTATATTAGAGAAGAAACAAAGACTTCTAAACTTATTAAGGATGTAATTATAATTTTGTTTTACCTTTTTAAAATTCAATGAAATATCTATTAGAACCTCGCATACCAGAGCTATTTATAAATCTATCGTAATTTGAATTTGTATGATTGCTAAGATAGAAGTTATTTTTTATTCTCTCATCCAGGGCATCTCTTGCTTTACCATTAAAGCTCTGTATTAATATTTTTGTGATATTCATTATTTGAGATGGATGTTCTCGGAGTTGATATCTGTATGATGCAATCTTTTGTAGATTTCTACATTCTTCATCCAGACGTGCTTTAATTTGACGTTCTAATTGTTCCCGTTGTGATTGTAACAAAATTTCTTGAATTTTTTCCTCTTGATCTTTTGTTAGCTTGCTCTCGTCATACCTATCATATCTATGCAGATTATCCTCCATTAAACCGCTCTCCTTAAATCTAACTTTAACCAGTTTGCAATTTAATTATCTTTTTCTTTAAAATTTATCGCCATATTCCGTATATTATCTGCAATATCCATAGTATCGTTTTTTAGTTGATTAATATTTGATAACAATTCTTCTTCAGCGAAAGGCTTATATATAATTGGTTAATACAAGAGAAAGGTTCATTGGTTTAAATTTCTCTCTATGATGATCCGCCAAGTGCAGTTTTTTTAACTGACCGACAAAGTGTGTGGAAAAGGGATAGTCAAAAATAAAAACGTTACTTTAAACATAGACCTTGATTGGCTAAAGAACTGGGTAATTCACCAGTCCTGCAATGTTGCGCTTTCATATAGCTCACATCATCCAGCTTAATTCTGTAAAACTATTTTGCAATCCATATCTAGGACTACAAGATTATCAATCATACTGATATTTACATCGTCATAGTTCCCCTTTAAAAAGGTTCTTACATTATTCATGTCAGGCAACTCCCGAACAAATAAGTAAAGCTCATTAATCTTTACTCCCTGTTCATCGAGCCGCATTTCAACTTTGTAAATATCATCCTGCCCGCATTCAACATTGCTACAGTAAATTCTTTTTTTCTCATCCACTAATTCAGAACTAATATCCGTTCCAAACAACTCCATAAGTCGCATGTATTCTGGAATTCCTTCTTGAAAAATAGAAACCAGTTTAAAAACAAGTTCGGGAAAAGGTAGTGCTTGAAATTCAGCCCTTAATTGATTCCACTCGCTTGTAAAATAGTAAATTGGATTCTCCTCACTATCATCAATCACGCCAATCGGATAGACTTTCTTATATAAATGCTTCTTTTCAAACGAAGTGCAATAATCATCTAAAGACATTATATTCTCCTCCAATCATTTTTCCTATTGTGTCCATAAACATATCATTTATAGCTGCTTTATTCCCTTCTTGTTGTAGCTTAATCATTTTGGGGTCAGTTTTCAATTCTTGGTACGCTTTCTGAAAAACACCACGCAAATCATTCATAGCAGACTGATTCCACCCATTTGCTCCTCGTTTCATACTAAAGGTGACCCCATTTGGAAGGGTAGCACGTATTTCTGCCATATCAAAGTTCATTGCAGTTTCAATATCCTCAAAACTAAAATGTCCATTTTGTGGATGATTATGTGTAAAGATTGCGTCCTTGCATTGATTTTTATATGGAGAAAGATCAATTTTACTTCGATGACCATCGGTTATCAAATTACTAATCACATTGCCATTTCGGTCAAATATTACGCCATGCTCGTTTACTTCATTTCTAATCATGTCCTCTAAATACTTAATTGTTGATGCTGATTTATCTGCTTTCCCAATAGTGGTCATGAGATTTTGACCATCTGCACCTTCCAAAGCAATACCAACTCTAGCCTTAATCAGTTTTAGACCACCAACAATAGGTACAAAAGACGATAAGGTACCACCCGCCACATACATGATTCCTTCTTCTTCAACTGTATCTGTAATAGATTGAAAGGGAGATTCAAATAAAACGTCCGTAGGGTCATTTATTAATTGTTGAATCATTGCTTTATAATCATAGTATGTTTCATATGCTTCTTTTTTTAGAAAATCAGGTTCATCCTCATCAGGAATCCAACCCGATAGGGAAACAACTCCAATATCTACTACGATCGTAAGTACTCCTTTTACGATTTCATAAACCGCTATTACAAGGCCTTTTAAAAGGTCCCATGCCCCTACGAAGATTATTTCAACAATATCCACTGTACCTTCCAAAAAGCTTGTATACTTACCTTTTATATGGGCAGCTTTATCACTATATGCAACATCAGTATTTTCAAATTTAACAATTTTCGAATGATAAAGATCCCATAGTTCATCCATTTTCTTATCTAGTCTATTTTTAGAAACTTCAATTTCATGGCGGATCCTTTTCATTTTTGCCTTATTTTCTTCACTTTTATCTTTTTCTTGTTCAGTGGGGTCTGTAAAACTAAAAAAAGAAGTAGGAGTCATATATGTTAATTTTAATGCTATTGGTACATTTTTTAATATGCCTGTTTCAAGGTTTTCTAAATTTGCCCATATATCATATCGATCCACTTGCATCATTGCATTTCTTGCGATTGGTGTGATGAATGTCGTCGTATCTGCTACATAATTTTCAAATAATGAAAGGAGATCTTCGACTTGAGTTTTATAGCTTTTAATATTTTCCTTTGAATTTTTTATCATTTCCTCCCATGCGTCAATACTTTCACCGCGATTGCTTTCTAAAAATGCTGATATGTTAGAAAGGGAAGTGTTCATACTATTAAGTGCCTCGGTATATATATACAGCTGGCCGATAATGTGGTCAAGTATGCCATAATTTATTTTTAAATCGCTCATTATTTCCCACTCCGGATAGCATCACTAATCTCTTCGTCTGTTTCTTTCATATTTCGCAGTAATTCTTCTCCTACTTTATGAATGGCGTTCATATTTTTAATCAAATCCGTATTCACATTATCAGTCATGTTTTCCAACAAGGTGTCTACCTTTTCGATAAAGTCTGAATTGAAACTTTCTAATTGATTTCTCGTATTGGAATTAAAAGTTGTTGTGTAGCTGTTAAAATTATCAATTGCCTTCTTTAATTCATTTAAAGTTGATTGTAGACTTTCTTTATCTAATTTGATTTCTTTTGCCGCCATACCGTGAAGACACTCCTTCCCTTCGGCATTTTATCTGAACTGCACTGAATTAATCGTATCGATTAACCTGTTTAATTCGGAAATCATTTGATCGATAATAACTTTCATTTCTTCTTGAACGGAGGCATTTTCAAGATCCATATCTTCAAAATTCTGCTTAATTTCATCTATTGCATCCTGTAAATTATTAATAATTCCAGAGTCTAATCCCCATGATCCATAAACGATGCCATGGCAAAAATCATAATCATATAACCCCATTAAAGTTCACCTGCTTTTTGTTTCGATTCCAGCTCTTTTTGAAGCTTTTTCATATCATGAACGGAAAACTCAATGGATTTCATATTTTTATCCACGATAAACTCCTTTTTTATTAATAGTTCAAACGCTTCTTCTACTTCATCTTTAAACCCTAGATGTATGACACTTTTGATTAAAGGTGCTGTAAAATGTATTTTCGAGCCGGGTTTCATTTCACCAAATGGGTATACAACACCAGAATACGGAAAATATATGTTATAGCCCTTTGGCGCAATAAATCGACCTGTAATGATTATTTTTGATGGTGATTTCATTTGTTGATCGGGTTTAAAATATGTTGTATCTAATTCGACAACAGAACCTAGCGGCAAAACTTCCCTCATAATTTCTATTGAATAAGAAAGTAAATGAACATAAGTTTCTTCATCTAATGAAAATTGCTTATTTGAAAATTCAATTGTATGTAGACTATTTTCTTTTTTATATAAAATATCAAGAGTATTGCTTTCCAATTCTATAGAAGTTACATTTTTTTTATACGCACGATAAAGTTTTTGAAAAATCGGTTGATCTTCAATGAATAATTTAGAAAATTCTTTTATTGTTAACCCAAACTCCATTTGGTTTTCTTTGTCTAATGTATGGACAATCTTATCTGCTTTTTCCATCGCAAGCGCTTTTAATTTCTTTTTAAATTCTTCTTTCATGAACTGAAAACACTCACTTTCTAATGAATTAAATCATTTAAACCATTTAACAATACTTCATAAGCCTTTGTTAATAAGGATTTAATACATTTTCGATTTCAATGAATTTCATTTAAGTGCATTAAAGGGTACTCAAAAGGTATTCATAAAATCATATGCTGGCGGGCAATGTGTGTAATTGCATTGAATGTTCTTTTGCAATTATTTAAACTCACTTTTAACCACCTGATTTCCTTCCATCCATCCGTCCGGTTTACCCCAACCAACATTATCTACACTATTCACAGTCCAATTTTTATTTTCATTATCATAGGTAACTTCTATCCAAGCATCCTCAAAATTTTCCTCAAGGGGCTCTGCTTCGTCAGTGCTCCATCCACCATATTCTTTTTGTGTATCATGAAATTCAACAGGAATTCGCACTGTATATTGATCTTGTTCTTGGTTTAATGTAAATTGTCCGAAATTTATACGCGTCCCTAGCGCTTTGCCTTTCCAATAGTACTCATATTCTTTATCGTTCTGAATATCTTCAGTATACTCTCTCACAATATTATCTGAAGCTGTTTTAATAAGAGAGGCATTTCCTTGCACTAATGCTTGCATTCTCTGTCGAGAAAAGTCATTAATTAACCGTACAATTTGGTCTTTATTACTTTTTTCTTGAAAGGGATTGGGTGTTACGTCAATGCTTTCAGTTTGTTCATCGATCGATCGAGGATCACTTTTCGCTTTTCCCCATGGATAACTCGCTTCTCCATGAATTTTAGTAGTTCCATTATTAGAGAACGGTCCATATAAAACTTCATCGTCACTACTATTGGATGATGATTCTCTTACAACCGTAGCCTTATCTCCGGTATCTTTTCCATTCACAAAAATGGAAACGTTGTCTGCATTTGATTCAATTGCTATTCGATTTCCAGATACATCAAGCGATACGTTATCTTTAAATTCATCTTCTTCAAAAAGTTGTATCTTTTCTTTATCTGTAACTGTCGCGTATTTATATTTTTTTGAAGCTGAAACATTGTATGTGCCTGGTGGTAGATGATGATGTGTAGTCTCTAAACGATTTTTTGTGGTAGTAAGTACTTTTTTGTTCTCAATCTTAATAGTTGATTTCGGTTCTTCCACAGATACAGTAAGTGAATAAGACCTAGTATAGATATGAGGAGAGGAAAATAGACCTTCACTTTTCTTAACATAATAATCCCCTGCTTCTAAAATCTCTCCTTCTGTTGCATGTTGAAAGATAGGATTTTGAGTCTTTGCAGCTTGATTTTGGTCAAGTATGGCAGCTTGAGCTTTCATAATAAAAATAAGCTCCTTCAAGTATTCAGAATCATCTTGTGTATATAAAATGAGTTGTTTACTATCTTTTTCAGTTAATCTCATTTCCTTGTCTTCTGTATCAAGCAGTTTCTCGAGAGTTTTAACATCACCTTCGATAATTGCTCGCTCAAAATTATTTACTAATTCTTCAGAAGTAGGTTGATTTGTAGAGATAATAGTTAAAAAGATGATCCCTAATATCACGAGAGTGGTAATTACTGTTATCGCTTTATGCTGTTTAACTTTTGTCATTATTTCCATTATCAATCCCTCACATTATCTTATAATCTTTGGTTTACCATTGCCTTGTTGGATCGCCTCATCCAAACTAACAGTCTTCTATCTCTCTTCTCCATAATTAAATTGAGCAAACACATTGCTCGATTCACCTTCCCATATCCCTTGTAATTGGCGATCATAGAATCTAAGCATGAAAATTTGCTCATTTAGAACCAACCGAACGGTTGGATATAAGTTAATCTTATTCCCAGAATTATCTAAATTCAATATTCCTTACTTCCTATTTTTGTATAAAAATAAAATCTGAAGGCAACTGTTCAACAGAAAACCAATATTTTAAATACTTCTTTTAGGATCTCAACTTGTTTTCACTTCCTTTTTACATCCTTTTCACTACAAAAGAATCATTTAATCTTTACTATTATTCATGTCTTTTTATTCAGAATACGTATTTGATTAACTGGACAGTTAGTGCTAAACTCATCTTTTTGTTGAATGAAATTTTTTTAACAAAGGATAGAGTGGACAGAGTTTGTATCATCTTTTATAGTTTCCTAAACAACAAAAACCCTCCTCGATTATCCGAGAAAGGGCTGTGAAGGTTTACGTTCATTTTTCATTAGACATTGGCGATATCGCATTCAATGTCTAAAGCCTTTAATTTAACGAGTTTCTTCTATAAAGTAATATCTCATCTAATTTTTCATCAGAAAGTATTCATTAGGTATTCAAGTTTTATGCTGGCGGGCAGTATAAATAAAAAGCCGTTTAGGGAAGGCAAAGTTCTAATACAAGAGGAATCAAGCAAGTAGCCCAGTTTAAAAGATATGTTTTATAATAAACCAACCATTGTATCCTTATTAGTCTAACCTTGCTTATTTTTAAGAATGTTCCCATTACAAAGTGGACATCCACTACGTTTACCATTTCTATTGTAGATTAGTGCAGTCCATTCGTAACTGCATTTTTTACATAACCACCAAACTTTAAAATGAGAGTTTGCAAAGTAATCTTGTGGGCCTTTTTCATTCTTAGTAGGATGCCACTCCTTAACAAGTCCTGGATTAACGGCAGCTAAATTATTTCCCCTATGTAACCTTCTATTCCCACAGTCTGGACAGTTATTGCCACCATATGTTCGACTTGCGATTGTAGCTGACCAACAATGACCTTTTTTACAAACCCAATTTACTTTTTCCTTACTTGCCACTTTAAAGTTCTCTGGTTTTAAATTTCCATTCTTTTTGTAATCCCATTCTTTTAATAGATCTGGTCTATTATTGGCTAATGAATTTTCACATTCAAAACGATCCTTTAATTCTAAAATGGACACATTATCTCTCTCTAAATTTACATGCTAGAAATCCAAATAATGAGGAGGTTTCTTGGGAGTTTACATTTTATGTAACACATTACACTCAAAATACTCGTCATATTATCCAAATTTCATATAGCAGCTATGAACTCGATTCTAAATATGATGAGTTATTTATGAAAAATGTTTTTCACCAGAGAGACTCTAAAGTATTAGTACCCTTTTCTTATTTAGTCGCATATGACTTGATAAATCACCTTCAAATTGAAGGGTTAAACCTAAATTCACTTGTCTTATTCACTTGGTACGGATTTGTTTTATTTGAAGATGAAGAGGTCTATAAAATACCTTTAGCTCCCCGTGATGACAACGTCGAACTCGAGTTTAATGAAAATCACTTTGATGTCCTTCCTAATGTACGATATTTAAAAAGCTTACCTAACATTGAAGATGTTAGATGTAAACCCCAATTTGGTTATTGTGAAATTGATATTTATGTGAATTAGTTGAAGCTACTATTCCTTTTACATATATTGCCCGCCAGCATATTGAAGGGAATAATAAATGTGACAATAATTAAACCATATACAAAAAAAGATGGATCAAAGGCTTATATGTTTAATGTGTATTTAGGTGTTGATCCGATTACTAAAAAGAAAAAAAGAACTACAAGGCGAGGGTTTCATTCGAGAAAAGAAGCAAATCTTGCATTATCTAAATTAAGATTAGAGTTAGAAGATCAGGGCATCGGAAGTATCAATAATCTATCTTTTCTTGAAGTATATGAACTGTGGATTAACCAACCGTAAAGAAGTTAAAATTACAACTTACGATGCCATTGTTAGCAAGTTTAATTCGAGGATTCTTCCTATGTTTGGTCATTTGAAAATAAACAGTATTACAAGAGTATTTTGCCAGAAAGCTGTGAATGAATGGGCTGAAGAATTAAAAGCATTTAATGATTATAAAGTCCAAGTTAATCTTGTTTTTAAATACGCTTTAAAACTGGATGTAATTCAACAAAATCCAATGGAACATGTAACACTTCCAAAAAAACAAGCAGACATGATATATAACCATCATGAAGAAGTGCAAAATTTTTTCACCAAAGAAGAATTAAAGCAATTCTTAAAATTAGCTGAATACGAGGTAAATACAAAAACTTTTATTATTTTTCGTCTCCTAGCTTTTACTGGAGCACGTAAAGGTGAAGTTCTTGCGTTGTATTGGTCAGATATTGATTTTAATAATAAATCTATATCATTTAGGAAGACCCTAGTTACAACAAAGGGGCTTCAACTTCTCCAGACGCCCAAAACAGCCGATTCACGACGCGTAATCAGTATTGACGATGAAACACTTGGGTGGCTTAAAAAATGGCGTAAAAGGCAATCTGAAGAGTTTTACGATGTAGATATAGATTTACTACCTGATAACCAGCAGCCTCTTTTCACTAGGTACGACTACAATGAAAGAAAAATGAAGTATATCCGTTTAGCCAGCTTAAATGATCAGTTAACCAAGTTACTCAAAAATCATAAGTATTTTCCGTCTATTTCCATTCATGGTTTACGTCACACTCATGCTTCACTGTTATTCGAAGCTGGGGCTAGTATTAAAGATGTACAAGTACGGCTTGGCCATACAGACATTCAAACAACCATGAATATCTATACTCACGTCTCAAACACGGCCAAAGAAAAAGTAGCCAATTTATTTCAAGATTACATGGATTTATGAGGAGGGGTATTCAATGGGTATTCAGATCTCTTTTTCGACAAATAAAAAACCCCTCCCCGATACTTCGGGAAAGGGCATAAACGCTGATAATTAACGTTTTGAGAACTGAGGTGCACGACGAGCGCCTTTAAGACCGTATTTTTTACGTTCTTTCATACGAGCGTCACGAGTTAGAAGACCAGCGCGCTTTAAAGTGCCGCGGTATTCTGGGTCAGCTTCTAATAATGCACGAGAGATACCGTGACGGATAGCGCCAGCTTGACCAGCAAATCCACCGCCGTTAACGCTAACTAAAACATCATAGCTTCCAGCTGTTTCAGTTAAGTTTAATGGTTGTTTAATATCTTCGATTAAAGCTGCGAATGGGATGTAATCTTTTACTTCACGATCGTTGATAACAATACGGCCTTCGCCTGGAACCAGACGAACACGCGCTACTGAGCTTTTACGACGGCCAGTACCGTAATATTGAACCTGTGCCAAATTAATAACCTCCTTAATAATTAACCGCGAAGTTCGTAAACTTCTGGTTGTTGTGCTTGATGTGGATGTTCGTTGCCAGCATATACATGTAATTTTTTGTACATTTGACGTCCTAATGAACCTTTAGGAAGCATTCCGCGAATTGCTAATTCAAGCATTTTCTCAGAGTAGTTTGTACGCATTTCAAGAGCTGTTCTTGATTTCAAACCGCCTGGGAATTGGCTGTGACGGTAGTAAATCTTGTCAGTCAATTTTTTACCAGTAAGTTCGATTTGTGCTGCATTAATGATGATAACATGATCACCAGTGTCTACATGTGGTGTGTAAGTTGGTTTGTGTTTACCACGAAGTACAGATGCTACTTCGCTAGCTAGACGACCTAAAGTTTTGCCAGCCGCATCTACTACGAACCATTTACGTTCAACTTCAGTTGCTTTCGCCATATATGTTGTACGCATGTTTTTCCCTCCTAAATATCTTTCAATTGTTAAAATTTAATCATTCTATTTCAAAACACAAATTAAACTCTTCCGGGGCTTATTTGTGGGGTTGAAATACATACCATATGATATATTATAACGTTCAGGCAACATTGTCAAGAAAATGTTACACCTGGTTTAGTTGTCATAATAAACTTTCCACAAATATAATCCGCACCCCGGGGCTGTTTTGCCGCAAAGGGAACGATCCCGTGCCTTCAGTATCTCCGGAATCTGATAAGGATCCAGCGCTCCGCGTCCTGCATTGATCAGAGTGCCGACCAATATCCTTACCATGTTATAAAGAAATCCATTGCCTACAAACCGGAAAGTAAGCATGTCATCTTCTTCATAAAATTCGATATCATATAACGTTCTTACCCGGTCTTCTTTATCCGTCTTCGCAGAACAGAAGCTCGTAAAGTCATGAGTGCCGATAAGAAATTTAATCGCTTCTCTCATTTTGACGTAATCAAGTTTATATGGATAATGATAAGAATAATTTCGATTAAATACATTCCGGATCGCTGAGCGGCTTATTTTATAGCGATATTCCTTGGCTCGGACATGATACCTCGCATGAAAGTCATCATTTACAAACGAAACGGATTGAATCGCAACGTCCTCAGCAAGCAGTGAATTTAATGCATTTGGAAAGCGGTCCTCAGGAATATAAATATCCGTATCAAAATGCAGAACCTGTCCAACTGCGTGGACTCCTGCATCCGTTCTTCCCGATGCAAATACTTTTACTTCTTTTCCTTTATGAAGCCTTTTAAGGCCCCTCTCAACCTCACCCTGTACAGTTCTCATATTCGGCTGAATTTGAAAACCGTTAAATCTTGTGCCATCATATCCGATTGTGCATTTTACCCTCATGATAAGCTCCTATGAACGAAATAGTAATAGAACAATGCCTACACCGATTAAAATAGCCAGAATAACTGTATCGAGGATTCCCCATTTCAGCTCACGCAGCTTTGTTCTGCCCTCGCCGCCCTGATATCCCCGCGCTTCCATGGCTGTTGCAAGTTCCTCAGCCCGTTTAAAGGCGCTTATAAACAGCGGTACTAACAGCGGTATGATTGCACTGATCCTTTGTTTTACAGGTCCGCTCGTAAAATCAACTCCTCTTGCCATCTGCGCTTTCATGATTTTATCCGTTTCTTCCATCAGTGTTGGAATAAACCGGAGTGAGATCGACATCATTAACGCGAGCTCATGGACAGGAAGTCCGATTTTTTTAAACGGGTTCAGCAGACTTTCCATCCCATCTGTTACTTCGATAGGAGTAGTAGTTAACGTCAGGATTGTTGTAAGCAGAATAAGAAACAGGAACCGCAGGGAAATGAATATCCCCTGTCTGACACCTTCTTCATGTATCGAAAGAAAACCGAATTCAAACAGAAGCGGACCTTCTTTTGTGACCAGAATGTGCAGAATAAATGTAAATAGAATAATCCAGATGATCGGCTTTAAGCCATTCAGCAAAAATCTCGGCGGCAGTTTGGTAGAAGCAACAATAAAGAGCGTGAACAAACCAAGGATTGAATAGGTCAGTGCATTGTTCGCAAAAAAGACAATAAAGACAAATACAAAGATCATCGTTAGTTTCGAACGCGGATCCATCTTATGAATGAGAGAACTACCAGGCACATATTTTCCAATGATCATACTGTTCATCATTTTGGGTCACCCTTTATCTCAGATGCAACCTGATCAACCAAGTCATCTATGGAAAGTGAGATCCCTTTCAGTTCCTTGCCAAGCTTTTGTTCTATTATCCTTTGAAGCTTTACGGTTTCCGGAAGATCAAGTCCTGCAGAGATTAACGTTTCAGCATGGCTGAATACATCTTCAGGCGTTCCTTTCATTTGAACCGTCCCTTTGTGCATGACAACAATTTCATCTGAATAACGGGCAGCGTCTTCCATACTGTGCGTGACAAGGATGGTCGTAAGCGACCGATCTTGATGGAGGGTATAGAAAAGGTCCATGATCTCTTTTCTGCCGCTTGGATCAAGTCCTGCTGTCGGTTCATCGAGTACCAGCACCTTCGGCTCCATGGCCAGGACACCTGCAATGGCGACACGCCTCATTTGTCCGCCGCTTAAATCAAATGGCGATTTTTGAAGTACCTCTGCAGGGAGGCCGACACGTCTTAATGCATCTCCCGCCTTCACTTTTGCCTCTTCAGGCGGTACGCCGAAATTCAATGGGCCAAACATAATATCACGTTCCACCGTTTCCTCAAACAGCTGATGCTCTGGAAATTGAAAGACAATCGCAACCGATTGGCGGATTGATTTCAGATTCTTATTTTTCTTGTTAGCTTCAATCTTGCGTTCCCCAATAGAGATCGATCCCTTCGTTGGTTTCAGCAGGCCATTTAAATGCTGCAGAATGGTAGATTTCCCTGATCCCGTATGTCCGATAATCGAAACAAACGAACGATCTTTAATCGTCAGGTTGATGTCATATAGGGCAAGACGTTCAAAAGGGGAATGAACTTGGTACCTGTGCTCTAACTCTTTGAATGTAATGTCCATAGTTCATTCACCAGGCTTTCTTCATCTAGATGGTTGCGCGACAGGTTAACCCCTGCTTCTCTCAGCTTCATGCTCACTCTGTATGGAAAAGGGAGATCAAGGCCAATTTCAACTAGCTTCTGATCTAGTTTGAAGATTGTCTCAGGTGTACCTTCGGCGAACTTTTCCCCACCATTCATGACAACAATCCTGTCAGCCCTCGAAGCTTCCTCTAAATCGTGAGTAATCGATATGACTGTAACGATCCCCTGATCTTTTAGCTCTCTTACTGTTTCCATGACTTCTTTTCTTCCCTGGGGATCTAGCATGGAGGTGGCTTCATCTAAGATAATAATTTGAGGCTGCACAGCGATTACGCCGGCAATGGCAACACGCTGCTTTTGTCCTCCTGATAGATGGTGCGGCTCTTGATCGAGAAATGCTTCCATCTTCACTTTATGTGTAGCCCATTCCACGCGCTTTTTCATTACTTCTCGCGGCACTCCGTGATTTTCTAAACCAAAAGCCACATCATCTTTTACGGTTGTACCGACAAACTGATTATCAGGATTTTGAAAAACCATGCCAATCTGTTTTCGAATCTCCCAAACTGAATCTTCATTAAGAGTGATGCCGTTTACGATTACGTTACCCTTCTGAGGCAGGATCAGACCATTCAGGACTCTCGCAAGTGTAGACTTGCCCGAGCCGTTATGACCGACGACCGCAAGCCACTCTCCTTTGTTTACGCTTAAGGAAACGGAGTTCAATGCGGGTCTTTCATCCTCTTCGTGATAACGGAATGTCACGTCATTCACATGAATGATCGGTTGTTCCATTGCTGCCTCCCTCACCTGTGTTTTTGTGCGTTTAATGAAATGGTGCAACCTGCATGTTCACACAAAAAAACACCTGTACTCTTCTATTCTCTCTCTGCTCACACTTAGATTGCCCCCTCATTCTATGACAGGAATAAGAGGGGGGCTTTAAGTGTATAAAAAAAGGGCATAGATCCAGTTTCTAAAAACTGACCCGCCCTTGGAGTAACTAAATATAATTAAACTAATTCGATAATGACCATTGGTGCTCCGTCGCCGCGGCGAGGTCCAAGTTTCATTATGCGAGTGTATCCACCTTGACGCTCTGTATAACGTGGTGCGATATCACCGAATAGTTTTTGAAGTGCATTTTGCGTGCCTTCTTCGTTTGCTACCTCGTTACGGATGTAAGCAGCAGCTTGGCGGCGGGCATGAAGATCCCCACGTTTACCTAAAGTAATCATTTTTTCTACAGTTGAACGTAATTCTTTCGCACGAGCCTCAGTAGTTTCAATGCGCTCGCTGATAATTAAATCTGTAGTTAGATCACGAAGTAACGCTTTACGTTGAGCACTTGTACGTCCTAATTTTCTGTAAGGCATTATGTGTTCCCTCCTTCGTTTAATACTGTATGTTAATTTTAGAAACACGCGAAAACGCTAGTTAACTTGTTAACTAGTCGTCAGTCGTCTTTACGAAGACCTAAGCCAAGTTCTTCTAGTTTCGCTTTAACTTCTTCCAAAGATTTACGACCTAAGTTACGAACTTTCATCATGTCTTCTTCTGTTTTATGAGCAAGCTCCTGTACAGTGTTGATGCCTGCACGTTTTAAACAGTTATAAGAACGAACTGACAAATCCAATTCTTCGATCGTCATTTCTAAAACTTTTTCTTTTTGGTCCTCTTCCTTCTCCACCATAATCTCAGCGTTTTGAGCTTCATCAGTAAGCCCTACGAAGATATTAAGATGTTCAGTCAGAATCTTTGCACCAAGTGCAATCGCTTCTTTTGGACCTGTGCTTCCGTCTGTCCACACATCAAAAGTAAGTTTATCATAGTTCGACACTTGCCCTACACGTGTATTTTCAACTTGATAAGACACGCGGGATACAGGTGTGAAAATAGAATCGATTGGGATAACGCCAATTGGCTGATCTTCTCTTTTGTTTGCATCAGCCGGAGTATATCCGCGTCCACGCTTCGCAGTCAATCTCATACGGAAATGTGCACCCTTCGCTAATGTAGCAATATGAAGGTCCGGATTTAGAATTTCAACATCACTGTCGTGAGTAATATCTGCAGCCGTTACAACTCCTTCATCCTGTACGTCAATCTCAAGCGTTTTTTCTTCCTCAGAGTAGATCTTAAGAGCAAGTTTTTTAATGTTTAAGATGATTGTTGTAACATCTTCAACAACGCCTTCAATTGTAGAGAATTCATGGAGTACACTATCTATCTGGATTGATGTTACAGCGGCACCAGGGAGTGAAGATAAGAGGATACGACGTAAGGAGTTACCCAAAGTAGTACCATATCCACGCTCGAGTGGTTCGACGACGAATTTACCGTACTTGGCATCGTCGCTGATTTCAACCGTTTCGATTTTTGGTTTTTCAATTTCTATCATCTATAAACCCTCCTTCAAAACGTCGAAACCCCGGCTAGACAAGTAATTTACTTATAGGTGTGTCTAACCGAAATTCCCCATTATAAAGTCCCGAATGTGCACAACAACAAATAGTTATTTCTGCGAGAACTTTTTACTGTATCATAACCCATTATTGACAGGGATACAAAATCTATACAGAAAATTTATACACGACGACGTTTTGGCGGACGGCATCCGTTATGTGGAACCGGAGTAACGTCTCTGATAGCTGTTACTTCTAGACCAGCAGCTTGAAGTGCACGGATTGCAGCTTCACGGCCTGCGCCTGGTCCTTTAACAGTTACTTCAAGAGTTTTCATGCCGTGTTCGATTGATCCTTTAGCTGCAGCTTCAGCAGCCATTTGTGCAGCAAATGGAGTGGATTTACGTGATCCTCTGAATCCCAGTGAACCTGCACTTGACCAAGAAAGAGCGTTACCATGTACGTCTGTAATAGTAACAATCGTGTTGTTAAATGTTGAACGAATATGAGCGATACCTGCCTCAATATTCTTTTTTACGCGACGCTTACGAGTGTTCGTTTTACGAGCCATTGTGGGTTAACCTCCTTTACCTTATTTTTTCTTGTTCGCAACCGTACGACGAGGTCCTTTACGAGTACGAGCGTTATTTTTGGTATTTTGACCACGAACAGGTAAACTGCGACGATGACGCAAACCGCGGAAACTGCCGATCTCAATCAGACGTTTGATGTTTAAAGAAACTTCACGACGAAGGTCTCCTTCAACTTTCAGCTTGTCTACGATATCACGAATTTTACCTAATTCTTCTTCTGTTAAGTCACGCACACGTGTATCTTCAGAAACACCAGCCTCAGCTAGTACTTTTTCAGCAGTTGGACGACCAATACCGAAAACGTAAGTTAATGAAATAACAACGCGTTTGTCACGAGGAATATCTACACCAGCAATACGAGCCATTTAAAGCTGCACCTCCTTTAGTTTTAGCCTTGTTTTTGTTTATGTTTTGGATTTTCACAAATTACCATTACTTTGCCTTTTCTGCGAATAACTTTGCATTTCTCACAGATTGGTTTAACCGATGGTCTTACCTTCATGATTTCTCTTACCTCCTTAGTTGCGGAGTGTTTTATTTAAAACGGTACGTAATTCTGCCACGAGATAGATCATATGGTGATAATTCTACCGTAACTTTGTCTCCAGGTAAAATACGAATAAAATGCATGCGGATTTTTCCAGATACATGCGCTAAAACCGTATGACCGTTCTCAAGCTCAACTTTGAACATTGCATTTGGCAATGTCTCCTGTACAGTACCCTCAACTTCAATTACATCGTCTTTCGCCATTCACTTTTCTCCCTTCTTCAAATCAGCAACTTGCTCATTGACAAACTTTGTTAAGGCAAACCGAAGTTTCCCGTTTGTCACACGACCTGTTTCATATATACTGTTCTGAACTTCCGGAGATACGCAATCAATAAATTCTAGATGATTAACATTCTTCTTTTTCGGGGAGTGAAACAATCGATTCTCTCCATCAGCTATTAAAACGAATCGTTCATCGAGAATTCTGATCACAACAGCATATTGTCCAGCTTCTCTGCCTTCAGTAATATAGACAAACTGACCTATGCGCGGACTCGATTCGGCTTCGTTCAAACAATATCACCTTCGGATCAGGCTTTAGTTAAAATTTCATAGCCAGTGTCAGTAATAGCAATTGTATGTTCAAAATGAGCACACATCTTACGGTCTTGCGTAACAACTGTCCAGTTGTCAGAAAGAGTTCTTACGTAACGGCTGCCGGCATTAACCATTGGCTCAATTGCCAAGACCATGCCTGGTTTTAACCTCGGACCTTTGTTTGGCGGACCATAATGCGGAATCTGCGGATCTTCATGTAAATCCTGTCCAACGCCGTGTCCAACATATTCCCGAACGACCGAGAATTGATGCTGTTCAACATACGTCTGAATAGCGTGTGATATATTGGATAGTCTCTCGCCAGGCTTTGCTTCAGCAAGCCCTTTGTACAAGGATTCCTCCGTTACTTCAAGAAGTCTTTCGGATTCCTCAGAGATTTTTCCAACAGGATATGTCCAAGCAGAGTCACCATGATAGCCATTATACTTAGCACCGATATCAATGCTGATAATGTCTCCTTCACGCAATACTCGATCTCCAGGTATTCCGTGAACGAGCTCCTCATTCACTGAAGCACAAATGCTCCCGCGAAAACCATTATAACCTTTAAAAGATGGAATTGCATTGCTTCCGCGTATAAACTTTTCGGCAATTACATCCAGTTCTTTTGTAGTAATTCCAGGCTGTATATGTTTTTGGAGTTCCTGGTGGGTCAATGCGACAATGCGACCAGCTTCACGCATGATTTCAATTTCACGTGGAGTCTTACAAATGATCATTCACCTAATCCTCCAAGCAGCTCATTAACGTCAACGAAAACCTGCTTAATGTCCTGTTGTCCATTAATATTACGCAAATATCCTTTTTCTTCATAGAAATTCAGCAAAGGTTGTGTCTGTTTGAGATTCACTTCAAGTCTGTTTGCAACAGTCTCTTCGTTATCATCTTCTCTTTGGTAAAGCTCTCCGCCACATTTGTCGCAGATTCCTTCAGCCGCAGGAGGGTTGAAAACGAGATGATATGTTGATCCGCATTTTTTACAAATACGGCGACCTGTAAGACGTTCCATAAGGATGTCTTTATCAACCTCGATGTTAATGACGTAATCAATTTTTCTATTAAGATCTGACAGAATTTCTTCTAAAGCTTCAGCTTGAGCAACTGTGCGAGGGAATCCGTCTAAGAGGAAACCTTTTTCACAATCATTCTTGCCCAATCTCTCACGGACGATACCAATTGTTACTTCATCAGGAACAAGTGCACCCTGATCCATGAAGGATTTTGCTTTAAGACCTAATTTTGTTTCACCTTTAATAGCAGCTCTGAACATATCCCCTGTTGAGATATGAGGGATTTCATATTTTTCAACGATTCGTTCTGCCTGTGTGCCTTTTCCGGCTCCTGGCAGACCCATAAGAACTAAATTCAAGAATATTACCCCCCTCAGTCTCTATTTAGAAGGAAAGGGACCCAAGTCCCATAACCTTACTGTTTAATGAATCCTTTATAATGACGCTTTACAAGCTGACTTTCAAGTTGTTTCATCGTTTCAAGAGCAACCCCTACTACGATCAACAAGCTCGTTCCGCCAATCTGTGCAGAAGCTGGCAAGTTAGCGAACTTAATAAAGAATACAGGAAGAACTGAGATAGCTGCTAAGAAAAGAGAACCAACAAACGTCAGTCTGTATAGAATTTTTGTCAAATATTCTTGCGTATTTTTACCAGGGCGAATGCCTGGGATATATCCGCCTTGCTTTTTCAGATTCTCTGACATTTGTTCCGGATTAACCTGAACGAATGCATAGAAATAAGTGAAAGCAATGATTAGTGCAACATAGACTACCATACCGATTGGCTGTGTATAGTCAAACGTTTTTTGAATCCAGTTTGTAACATCGTTGGATCCAAAGAATGAAGCAATAGTTGGCGGTGTAATAATGAACGAAACCGCAAAGATGACAGGGATTACGCCAGCCGGGTTCACTTTAAGCGGAAGGTGAGTAGACTGACCTTTCGCCGGTGCACGACCTGCTGAGTTCTTCGCATATTGAATAGGAATCTTGCGAAGCGCCTGCTGAATGAAGATAACTCCAACTATAATTGCGATTATCGTTAAAACTATCAGCGCAACTTTTACAATATTCAAGAAAAGCTGATCTCCAGCGTCCTGGAATTGTTGTACATAGACTTGGTTAAGGGTTGTTGGGATTCCTGCTGCAATCCCCGCAAAGATGATAATGGATATACCATTGCCAACACCTCTAGAGGTAATTTGCTCTCCTAACCACATTAAAAAAGCAGTACCTGCTGTTAAGACAACTGCAATTAAAAGGTACGTTGTAATACCTGGGTTTTCAATTAATAATCCCCCAGCGAGATTATTAAAACCATAAGACATACCCAACGCCTGGATGAAACCTAGTACAATCGTAAAATATCTAGTGAATTGTGCTAGTTTACGACGGCCAACTTCACCTTGCTTTGACCACTCAGTAAATTTCGACACAACATCCATCTGCAGAAGCTGCACGATAATGGATGCTGTAATGTAAGGCATAATTCCCATCGCGAGGATAGAGAAGTTATACAGTGCACCACCGCCGAAAGTGTTAAGAATTCCGAAAACATTCATTTCATCCTGAGCCTTTAAAACGTCAGCGTTGACGTTAGGCACAGGGATGAAAGTACCAATACGAAATATAATTAACATTAAAAGGGTGAACAAGATTTTATTGCGGATATCACCCACGCGCATAAAATTGGAGATTGTCTTAAACATTAAATCACCTCAGCCGAACCGCCAGCAGCTTCAATAGCTTCTTTAGCAGATGCAGAGAATTTGTTTGCTTTTACAGTAAGCTTTTTCTCAAGCTTGCCGTCGCCAAGTACTTTCACGCCTGATCTTACTTTGCTGATCATGCCAGCTTCAAGTAAAAGTTCAGTTGTTACTTCAGTACCGTCTTCAAAAAGATTTAATTTGTCTAAGCTCACGATCGCGTAATCTTTACGGTTGATGTTCGTAAATCCGCGTTTAGGCAGACGACGGAATAAAGGAGTTTGACCACCTTCGAATCCAGGGCGAACACCGCCGCCAGAACGAGCGTTTTGTCCTTTATGACCTTTACCAGACGTTTTACCGTTACCAGAACCTGTACCACGGCCAACACGGTTACGTGTTTTGCGTGACCCTTCTGCTGGTTTTAATTCATGAAGTTTCATCGGGACACCTCCTTGATATTAGAGATCTATATTATTGTTCTTTAACTGTAACCAGATGTGATACTTTACCGATCATACCGCGAATAGCAGCATTATCATCAAGTACAACAGTTTGATGCATTTTTTTAAGACCTAGTGTTTTAACAGTAATACGTTGGTCTTCTGGGCGACCAATTACACTACGAGTGAGGGTAATCGCTAATTTGTTTGCCATCATGTTTCCCTCCTTATCCTAACAATTCTTCAACCGACTTGCCACGTAGCTTCGCAACTTCATCAGCGCGTTTAAGTTCTGTTAATCCAGAAATTGTAGCACGAATCATGTTAATTGGAGTGTTAGAACCTAGTGATTTTGACAAGATGTCACTAACTCCTGCTAATTCTAGTACCGCACGAACAGGACCACCAGCGATAACACCAGTACCTTCAGATGCAGGTTTTAAAAGGATGTTTCCAGCACCGAATCTTCCGATGACTTGGTGAGGAATAGTAGTACCAACCATAGGTACTTCAACAAGATTTTTCTTAGCGTCTTCGATCGCTTTGCGAATCGCTTCTGGCACTTCTTGTGCTTTACCAGTACCGAAACCTACATGACCGTTTTTGTCGCCGACAACTACTAATGCAGCAAAGCGGAAACGACGTCCACCTTTAACTACTTTAGCTACACGGTTTACGGTAACAACGCGTTCTTCAAGCTCTAATTTGTTTGGTTCAATACGACCCATTCTCTGTGTCCCTCCTTTTTTTATTAAAATTCTAATCCAGCTTCGCGAGCAGCTTCAGCCAAAGCTTTTACACGACCATGGTATAAGTAACCCCCGCGGTCAAATACAACAGATTTAACACCTTTTTCAATCGCACGCTTAGCAACTAATTCGCCAACTTTTTGAGCTGCATCGATATTAGCTTTTGCGTCAACATTAAGATCTTTATCTAAAGTAGAAGCACTTGCAATTGTAACTGAGTTAAGATCGTCAATTACTTGAGCATAGATGTGCTGATTAGAACGAAATACGTTTAAACGAGGACGAGCAGTTGTTCCAGATAATTTCGCGCGAACACGGCCGTGTCTTTTCTTACGCACAACGTTTTTATCAAGTTTCGTAATCATCTAGGTCACTCCTTTCTTATCATCTAGGCGATATTACTTCGCTGTTTTACCTTCTTTACGACGTACATATTCACCTTCGTAGCGGATACCTTTGCCTTTATAAGGCTCTGGCGGACGAATAGCACGGATGTTTGAAGCGATAGCTCCAACACGCTCTTTATCAGTACCTTTTACGATAATTTTCGTATTTGTTGGTACTTCAATTTCGATTCCTTGTTCAGGAACGATTTCTACAGGATGTGAGTATCCAACAGCTAGAACTAGCTTGTTGCCAGATTTAGTAGCACGGTAACCGACACCTACTAATTCAAGACCTTTTTCAAATCCTTTAGAAACGCCCTCAACCATGTTGCCTAAAAGGCTGCGAGTAGTACCGTGAAGAGCACGATGTTCTTTTTGATCAGAAGGACGTGTCACAGTAAGTACGTTATCTTCAACTTTAACGTTGATATCAGAGTTAAAAGTACGAGTTAATTCACCTTTAGGTCCTTTAACAGTTACAGTGCTTTCGTTGATCGCAACTGTTACACCAGCAGGGATTTCAAGTGGTTTTTTACCAATACGAGACATTCATGTACACCTCCATTCTATTTCAGGTTCTTACCAAACGTATGCTAGAACTTCTCCGCCAGCTTGCTTCGCACGAGCTTCTTTGTCAGTTAAGACACCTTGAGAAGTAGATACGATTGCAATTCCTAAACCGTTAAGTACACGTGGTACTTCGTTAGCTTTAGCGTAAACGCGTAATCCTGGCTTACTGATACGTTTCAAACCAGTGATAACACGCTCGTTGTTTGATCCGTATTTCAAGAAAATACGAATGATACCTTGTTTGTTATCTTCTACATATTCAACATCACGTACGAAACCTTCACGCTTAAGAATTTCAGCGATCTCTTTTTTCGCTTTAGATGCAGGAATTTCTAATTTTTCATGACGAACCATATTCGCGTTACGAATACGAGTAAGCATATCTGCAATTGGATCTGTCATTACCATATCAAAATTACCTCCTTCCCGATTATGGGGTATTACCAGCTAGCTTTTTTAACGCCTGGAATTTGACCTTTATATGCGAGTTCACGGAAACAAATACGGCAAAGTTTAAATTTGCGCAGAACTGAATGTGGACGACCACAGCGTTCGCAGCGAGTGTACTCTTGTACTTTAAACTTTTGAGTGCGTTTTTGTTTCGCAATCATTGACTTTTTAGCCACGTTTTCGCCTCCCTATTTCGATTATTTTTGGAATGGCATACCGAACTGAGTTAATAACTCACGAGATTCTTCGTCAGTGTTAGCAGTTGTAACGATAACGATGTCCATACCACGAACTTTTGATACTTTATCATAATCAATTTCAGGGAAGATTAATTGTTCTTTAACACCTAGTGTGTAGTTGCCGCGTCCGTCAAAAGACTTTTTAGAAATACCGCGGAAGTCACGTACACGTGGTAATGATACAGAAACTAATTTATCTAGGAATTCATACATACGCTCGCCGCGAAGAGTTACTTTCGCACCGATAGGCATGCCTTCACGCAGACGGAATCCTGCAATTGATTTTTTAGCTTTAGTGATAACCGGCTTTTGACCTGAGATAGTTGTTAACTCTTCAACAGCTGTGTCAAGAGCTTTTGAGTTAGATACTGCGTCACCAACACCCATGTTGATTACGATCTTCTCAAGCTTTGGAACTTGCATCACTGATTTATAGTTGAACTTGCTCATTAAAGCAGGTGTAATTTCTTTTTGATACTTTTCTTTAAGGCGGTTCATGCGAGGACCTCCCTTCCTTATTTACTATTTATCTAAAGTTTCACCAGATTTTGTTGCAACACGTACCTTTTTGCCATCAACCACTTTGAATCCAACACGAGTTGGTTCACCAGATTTAGGATCTAGTGGCATAACATTTGATACATGGATAGGTGCCTCTTGGCTGATAATTCCGCCTTGAGGATTTGATTGAGAAGGTTTTGAATGCTTCTTCATAATGTTGATGCCTTCAACAAGTACTCGGTCTTTCTTAGGGAAAGCAGCAAGAACAGTGCCTTGTTTACCTTTATCTTTACCTGAGATAACCATTACCTTATCACCTTTTTTTACATGCATCCTAGTCGCACCTCCTTAGTAAGGCTGTCTATTTTCGATTTATAATACTTCTGGAGCAAGAGAAACAATTTTCATAAAGTTATTTTCACGCAATTCACGTGCAACTGGTCCAAAGATACGAGTTCCGCGAGGGCTCTTGTCATCTTTAATGATTACACATGCATTTTCGTCGAAGCGGATATAAGATCCGTCTTGACGGCGTGCACCACTTTTAGTGCGGACAATAACTGCTTTAACAACGTCACCTTTTTTAACAACGCCTCCTGGTGTTGCTTGTTTGACCGTACAAACAATTACATCACCAATACTAGCAGTTTTACGTCCAGATCCGCCAAGAACTTTAATAGTAAGAACTTCACGAGCACCGGAGTTGTCAGCAACTTTTAAACGGGATTCTTGTTGAATCATTTACGTTACCTCCCTTCGGAAAAATAATCCGAACAATATTAGATAATAACAGCTTCTTCAACAATTTCAACTAGACGGAAACGTTTAGTAGCTGATAAAGGGCGAGTTTCCATGACTTTCACTACATCGCCAACTTTAGCTTGGTTGTTCTCATCATGAGCTTTGAACTTTTTGGAGTATTTAACACGCTTGCCGTAAAGCGAATGCTTTTTATAAGTTTCGACAAGAACAGTGATCGTTTTATCCATTTTATCAGAAACTACACGTCCAGTGTAGACTTTGCGCTGGTTGTTGCGTTCACTCATTCTGCAACCTCCTCTCAGGATTATCGATTATTAGCAGCGATCTCTCTTTCAGTGATCACAGTTTTCATACGAGCGATCGATTTACGTACTTCACGAATGCGAGCAGTGTTTTCAAGTTGACCTGTCGCTAATTGGAAACGAAGGTTAAACAACTCTTCTTTTAGTGATTTTACTTTTTGTTCAATTTCAGCAGTGGTAAGATCACGAATTTCATTAGCTCTCATTTGATTCACCACCAATTTCCTCGCGTTTAACGAATTTTGTTTTGATTGGTAATTTGTGAGATGCAAGACGCAATGCTTCGCGTGCTACTTCCTCAGAAACACCAGCAATCTCAAACAAAACTTTTCCAGGTTTTACGACTGCTACCCAGCCTTCTGGAGCCCCTTTACCGGATCCCATACGTACCTCTAGAGGTTTCGCCGTATATGGCTTAGAAGGGAAAATTTTGATCCAGACTTTACCGCCACGTTTCATGTAACGAGTCATCGCAATACGAGCTGCCTCGATTTGACGATTTGTAATCCATGAAGCTTCTAGAGCTTGAATACCGAACTCACCGAAGTGAACTTCTGTACCGCCTTTTGCACGACCGCGCATTTTTCCACGGTGTTCTCTGCGATACTTAACGCGTTTTGGCAACAACATAATTATTTTCCTCCTTCCTCTTTTTTCTTCTTAGTAGGAAGAACCTCTCCACGATAGATCCAAACTTTAACGCCTAATTTACCATAAGTAGTGTCAGCTTCAGCTGTACCATAGTCAATATCAGCACGAAGTGTGTGAAGTGGAACAGTTCCTTCACTGTAATGTTCAGAACGAGCGATATCAGCACCGCCAAGACGACCAGATACCATTGTTTTGATTCCTTGTGCACCAGCGCGCATAGCACGTTGAATTGTTTGTTTTTGAGCACGACGGAAAGAAATACGGTTTTCTAATTGACGAGCGATGTTTTCAGCAACTAATTTAGCATCTAAATCAGCTCTTTTAATTTCAAGAATGTTGATGTGTACACGCTTGCCAGTTAATTGGTTAAGAGCTTTACGAAGTGCTTCAACTTCAGTACCGCCTTTACCGATTACCATACCTGGCTTAGCAGTGTGGATCGTAATGTTTACACGATTAGCAGCACGCTCAATTTCAATCTTTGAAACAGAAGCATCGCTTAAACGTTGGTTGATATATTCACGAACTTTGATGTCTTCGTGTAAAAGATTAGCATAATCTTTACCAGCGAACCATTTAGATTCCCAATCACGAATGACACCAATGCGAAGACCGACTGGATTTACCTTTTGACCCACGGATTATCCCTCCTTCTTTTCTGATACAACGATTGTAATGTGGCTCGTACGTTTGTTGATAGCACTAGCACGACCCATTGCGCGTGGACGGAAACGTTTTAGAGTTGGACCTTCGCCTACATAAGCTTCAGTTACAACCAAGTTGTTAATGTCCATTTCATAGTTGTGCTCTGCATTTGCCACAGCAGATTTTAGAACTTTTTCAATAATTGGAGAAGCAGTTTTCGGTGTGTGACGAAGAATCGCTACCGCTTCACCTATTTGCTTTCCTCGGATAAGATCAATTACTAAACGAGCTTTACGAGGAGCAATACGTACTGTTCTTGCAACGGCTTTAGCTTGCATTTAAAAGCCTCCTCTCATTAACGTCTTGTTTTTTTGTCGTCAGCTGCATGACCTTTATACGTACGTGTAGGTGCAAACTCACCGAGTTTGTGTCCTACCATATCTTCAGTAACGTATACAGGAACATGTTTGCGACCGTCATATACAGCGATCGTTTGACCGATGAATTGTGGGAAAATAGTAGAACGACGAGACCAAGTTTTGATCACTTGCTTTTTCTCTGACTCGTTTAACTTTTCAACTTTTTTGAATAAATGCTCATCTACGAATGGTCCTTTTTTCAAGCTACGGCCCATACTTGTACCTCCCTTCGCGATTGCGCTACGGTTCCTTCGAACCGTAGAACCATCACGTTATTTTTTACGACGACGTACGATGAATTTATCGGACTTATTGGATTTCTTGCGAGTTTTGTAACCAAGAGTTGGTTTACCCCAAGGAGTCATTGGAGACTTACGTCCGATTGGAGCACGACCTTCACCACCACCATGCGGGTGATCGTTAGGGTTCATTACAGAACCACGAACTGTAGGTCTGATGCCTAACCAGCGTGAACGTCCAGCTTTACCAATATTGATAAGTTCATGCTGTTCATTTCCTACTTGACCAATTGTAGCGCGGCAAGTAGCAAGGATCATGCGAACTTCACCAGAAGTTAAACGAACTAATACGTATTTGCCTTCTTTACCAAGTACTTGTGCAGAAGTACCAGCAGAACGTACTAATTGTCCGCCTTTTCCAGGTTTTAATTCGATGTTGTGGATGACTGTACCTACTGGGATGTTTTGAAGAGGAAGTGCATTTCCTACTTTAATATCAGCCTCAGGTCCAGAAACAACTTGTAAACCTACTTCTAGGTTTTTTGGAGCAAGGATATATCTTTTCTCACCATCTGCATAATTAATAAGTGCAATGTTTGCAGAACGGTTCGGATCATACTCTATTGTAGCAACGCGTCCTGGTATACCATCTTTATCGCGTTTAAAGTCGATAATACGGTATTGACGTTTGTGACCGCCGCCTTGATGACGTACAGTAATTTTACCTTGGTTGTTACGACCGCCTTTTCTGTGAACAGGCGCAAGTAATGACTTTTCTGGTTTGTTTGTTGTAATCTCAGCGAAATCAGAAACTGTCATGCCGCGACGACCATTTGAGGTTGGTTTGTACTTTTTAATCGCCATCTCGTTTCCCTCCTATCTTGAAAAATGTATTAGACTTCGAATAATTCGATTTCTTTGCTGTCAGCTGTTAATTTAACAACTGCTTTTTTACGCTTATTAGTAAGACCTGTATAACGACCTACACGCTTATATTTGCCTTTGTAGTTAAGTACGTTAACTTTCTCAACTTTCACGCCAAAGATCGCTTCGATAGCATCTTTAACTTGAGTTTTGTTAGCTTTAACGTCTACTTCAAACGTGTACTTTTTCTCAGTCATTAAGTCTGTTGAAAGTTCAGTGATTACGGGGCGCTTAATAATATCACGAGGATCTTTCATTATGCAAGCACCTCCTCTACTTTTTGCACCGCTGCTTTCGTAATAACAAGCTTCTCATGGTTAAGTACATCTAAAACGTTAATAGAATTAGCTGTAAGAACTGTAATGCCAGGGATGTTACGAGCTGATAATTCAATTGTTTCGTTTACATCAGCAGTAACAATCAATGCTTTCTTCGCAATTGAAAGACCTGTTAGAATAGAAGTCATTTCTTTTGTTTTAGGAGCATTCATTAGTAAGTCTTCTAATACTACTACATTGTTTTCTTGTACTTTAGATGATAAAGCTGATTTGATCGCTAAGCGGCGAACTTTTTTTGGTAATTTGTAAGCGTAGCTGCGTGGTGTTGGACCGAATACGATACCACCGCCGCGCCATTGTGGTGAACGGATAGACCCTTGACGAGCACGTCCAGTACCTTTTTGGCGCCAAGGCTTACGACCTCCGCCTCTAACTTCTGAACGATTTTTAACTTTGTGGTTTCCTTGACGTAAGGAAGCTCTTTGCATGATAACCGCTTCGAATAAAACGTGCTGATTAGGTTCGATACCAAATACGGAATCATTTAGCTCGATTTCACCAACGTTTGATCCGCTTTGGTTTAATAATGCTACTTTCGGCATTATCGAATTCCTCCTTTCTTATGAAAATTAATTAGATTTAACTGCTTTTTTAACAGTAATTAGAGCTTTTTTAGAACCAGGTACATTCCCTTTGATCAATAGCAAGTTACGTTCTACGTCAACTTTAATGATCTCAAGGTTTTGAACAGTAGTACGCTCTCCACCCATACGGCCTGGCAATAATTTGTTTTTGAATACACGGTTTGGAGCAACAGGACCCATTGAACCTGGGCGACGGTGGTAACGAGAACCATGTGACATTGGTCCGCGAGATTGGTTATGGCGTTTGATTGAGCCTTGGAAACCTTTACCTTTCGATATTCCTGTTACATCTACTACATCTCCAGCAGAGAAAATATCAACTTTGACTTCCTGACCAACTTCATACTCACCAGCATCTCCGCGGAATTCCCTTACGAAGCGCTTAGGTGCAGTATTAGCTTTTGCAGCGTGTCCTTTTGAAGGTTTGTTAGAAAGCTTGTCGCGTTTGTCTGAGAAACCAACTTGAACAGCTTCGTAGCCGTCACTTTCAACAGTTTTCAATTGAAGAACAACGTTTCCAGTAGCCTCAATTACTGTTACCGGGATAAGGTCACCCTTTTCCGTAAATACTTGAGTCATACCGATTTTTTTACCTAAGATTCCTTTGGTCATTAGTCACACCTCCTATAATTTGTTGTAAAATCTATTTTTGAAATTAAAGTTTGATTTCAATGTCAACGCCTGACGGCAAGTCTAATCGCATTAATGCATCAACAGTTTGTGGTGTTGGGTTAATGATATCTATCAAACGTTTGTGCGTGCGCATTTCAAATTGCTCACGAGAATCTTTGTATTTGTGTACCGCACGAAGAATCGTATAAATCGATTTTTCTGTTGGCAACGGGATCGGACCAGAAACGTTAGCACCTGAACGTTTTGCTGTTTCAACGATCTTCTCAGCAGATTGATCAAGAATTCTGTGATCATATGCTTTCAAACGAATACGAATTTTTTGTTTTGCCATTATTTTCCCTCCTTTTCGCCTACTTTTAAAATAGACTTTCTCCGTAGAAATTTTCCGCACACTCGCCATGGCAAAGCGGCCGTGTGTATCGGCAACCTCCTACTTCATCGCAGTCAAAGACCAACATTGTCTATTATATAAAAAATCCGTGCCCAATGCAAGAAGAAAATAAAGTTTTTACTTTCTTGCGCACTTTTACTATTATACATACTTCATAGGCGTCTGACAAGTGAATCAGCAGCTGGAAAATGTTTTTGCTGATTGAATAAAATACTTCTAATAGAAGAGATTTTTTCATATAAAAAAAGACGAGCATTAAAGCTCGTCTTTTTAAAAGTAGAATTACTCAGTGATCGTAGCTACGACACCAGCGCCTACTGTACGTCCACCTTCACGGATTGAGAATTTAGTACCTTCTTCAATCGCGATTGGAGCGATAAGTTCAACAGTCATTTCGATGTTATCGCCAGGCATAACCATTTCAACGCCTTCTGGAAGTTGAATGATACCAGTTACATCCGTAGTACGGAAGTAGAACTGTGGGCGGTAGTTAGAGAAGAATGGAGTGTGACGTCCACCCTCTTCTTTTGAAAGAACGTAAACTTCTGATTTAAATTTAGTGTGTGGAGTGATTGTTTTTGGCTTAGCAAGAACTTGTCCACGTTGGATGTCTTCACGAGAAACCCCACGAAGAAGTGCACCGATGTTGTCGCCAGCTTCTGCATAGTCAAGAAGCTTACGGAACATTTCAACACCTGTTACAGTTGTAGATTTTGGCTCTTCAGTGAAGCCGATGATGTCGATAACATCTCCAACTTTAACTACGCCGCGCTCTACACGTCCTGTAGCAACTGTTCCACGACCAGTGATTGAGAATACATCCTCAACTGGCATCATGAAAGGTTTTTCAGTGTCACGAGCTGGAGTTGGGATATACTCGTCAACTGCGTTCATAAGTTCAACGATTTTTTCTTCCCAAGCTGCGTCACCTTCAAGAGCTTTTAAAGCAGAACCTTTGATTACTGGAATGTCATCGCCAGGGAAGTCGTATTCAGAAAGAAGGTCACGAACTTCCATTTCAACTAATTCAAGTAACTCTTCGTCGTCTACCATGTCACATTTGTTCATGAATACAACTAGGTAAGGAACACCTACTTGACGAGAAAGAAGGATGTGCTCACGAGTTTGTGGCATTGGGCCGTCAGAAGCAGAAACAACTAGGATTCCGCCGTCCATTTGAGCAGCACCAGTGATCATGTTTTTAACATAGTCAGCATGTCCTGGGCAGTCAACGTGTGCATAGTGACGAGTTTCAGTTTCGTACTCAACGTGTGCAGTTGAGATTGTGATTCCGCGCTCGCGCTCTTCTGGAGCAGCATCGATCATGTCGTATGCCATTGCAGCACCTTTACCGCTACGTTTAGCTAATACAGTTGTAATAGCAGCTGTTAAAGTTGTTTTACCGTGGTCAACGTGTCCAATTGTACCGATATTGGCATGCGTTTTGGAACGGTCGAATTTTTCTTTACCCATTCTAAATTCCTCCTTAGAGTCATGATTAATTATATAGATTGCAGAAAATGAAACATGTCCACTTTCTATTCATACATAAGTAGTTATACTTCAATAAAAGGTGAAAATCAATTATTCACCTTTATTTTTTTTGATAATTTCTTCAGAAATTGATTTTGGAACCTCTTCGTAATGATCAAAATGCATTGAGAATGTTCCGCGGCCTTGAGTATTTGAACGTAACGCAGTAGCGTAGCCAAACATCTCAGAAAGTGGAACCATTGCACGTACAACTTGAGCATTTCCGCGTGCTTCCATACCCTCTACTCGTCCGCGACGAGAAGTGATATCACCCATGATATCTCCCATGTACTCATCAGGGATTACAACTTCAACCTTCATAACAGGCTCAAGGATAACAGGGTTACACTTAGATACAGCGTTTTTAAGAGCCATTGATGCAGCAATCTTAAACGCCATTTCACTAGAGTCAACATCATGGTAAGAACCATCAACTAATGTTGCTTTTACATCGATTAGCGGATAACCAGCTAGGACACCATTTTTCATAGAGTCTTCTAAACCAGCTGCAACAGCAGGCACGTATTCACGTGGTACTGTACCACCAACTACTTTATTTTGGAACTCAAAGCCTTTTCCTTCTTCGTTTGGTTCGAATTCTACCCAAACGTGTCCGAACTGACCGCGTCCACCAGATTGTCGTGCGAATTTACCTTCAACCTTAGCAGAGCCACGGAAGGTTTCGCGATAAGCAACCTGAGGAGCACCAACGTTAGCTTCAACTTTAAATTCACGTCTCATACGGTCAACAATGATGTCAAGGTGAAGTTCACCCATACCAGATATGATCGTTTGACCCGTTTCAGTGTCAGTGTGAGCTTTGAAAGTTGGATCTTCTTCAGAAAGCTTTGTTAAAGCTGTAGACATTTTGTCTTGGTCAGCTTTAGATTTTGGTTCAACAGAAAGTGAGATAACAGGCTCTGGGAAATTCATTGATTCCAAGATAACAAGGTTCTTTTCATCACATAGAGTGTCACCAGTAGTAGTATCTTTAAGACCTACAGCAGCAGCGATATCTCCAGCATATACTGTTGAAATTTCCTCACGAGAGTTAGCATGCATTTGCAGGATACGACCTACGCGTTCACGCTTGCCTTTCGTAGAGTTCTGCACGTATGATCCAGAGTTAAGAACACCTGAATACACACGGAAGAATGTTAATTTACCAACGTAAGGATCAGTCATAACTTTAAATGCAAGTGCTGAGAATGGACCTTCATCACTAGATTCACGAACTACTTCATCCTCACTGTCAGGCAATGTACCTTTAATTGCTGGTACATCCAAAGGTGATGGCAGGTAGTCTAGAACAGCATCTAGCATTAACTGAACACCTTTGTTTTTAAATGCAGAACCACAGATAACTGGGTAGAATTCTACATTTACAGTACCTTTACGGATAGCAGCTTTCAATTCATCAATTGTAAGCTCTTCTCCCTCAAGGTATTTCATCATAAGATCTTCATCAAGTTCCGCTACAGCTTCTACAAGCTTTCCGCGCCACTCTTCTGCAAGATCTTTATACTCATCAGGAATCTCCATTGCTTCTGAACGAGTTCCTAGGTCATCTTCGTAAATGTATGCTACATTTTCTACTAAATCGATAATACCTACAAATTCATCTTCAGCACCAATTGGAAGCTGGATAGGATGAGCGTTTGCTTCAAGACGGTCATGCATTGTTTTTACAGAGTATAAGAAATCCGCACCGATTTTATCCATTTTATTAACGAATACTACACGCGGTACTCCGTAAGTTGTTGCCTGGCGCCATACTGTTTCAGTTTGTGGCTCAACACCTGATTGTGCATCAAGTACTGCTACCGCACCATCAAGTACACGCAATGAACGTTCAACTTCAACTGTGAAGTCTACGTGTCCTGGTGTATCGATGATGTTTACGCGATGACCCTTCCACTGAGCAGTTGTAGCAGCAGAAGTGATAGTGATACCACGTTCTTGCTCTTGCTCCATCCAGTCCATTTGAGAAGCACCTTCATGTGTTTCACCAATTTTATGGATACGTCCAGTGTAGAATAATACACGTTCAGTAGTAGTCGTTTTACCGGCATCGATGTGAGCCATGATGCCGATATTACGAGTTTTGTCTAAGGAGAACTCTCTTGCCATTTGGGTTTTTCTCCTTCCTATTATAAGGATTATTATATTTTACGGTTTGAATCCTACCAGCGGTAGTGAGCGAATGCTTTGTTAGCTTCAGCCATTTTGTGAGTATCTTCACGTTTCTTAACTGATGAGCCAGTGTTGTTAGCTGCATCAAGAATCTCGTTAGCTAAACGCTCTTCCATCGTTTTTTCACCGCGAAGACGAGCGTAGTTTACTAACCAGCGAAGACCAAGAGTAGTACGACGGTCAGGGCGAACTTCAACAGGAACTTGATAGTTTGCACCACCAACACGACGAGCTTTTACCTCAAGAACTGGCATGATGTTTTTAAGTGCTTGTTCAAACACTTCGATTGCTTCTTTACCTGAACGCTCTTTCACTAAGTCAAAAGCAGTGTAAAGAATAGTTTGTGCTTTACCTCTCTTACCGTCAACCATAATTCTGTTAATTAGACGAGTAACAAGCTTTGAGTTGTAAAGTGGATCTGGTAATACGTCTCTTTTTGTAACAGGACCTTTACGTGGCATGTTATATCCTCCCTTCATGCTATAATCTTAAGCTTTATATACTTAAGGCATTATTTTTTTGGTGCTTTTGGTCGTTTTGTACCGTATTTAGAGCGACCTTGCATACGTTTGTCAACACCAGCAGTGTCTAATGCACCGCGTACGATGTGATAACGTACACCCGGTAAATCTTTTACACGTCCGCCGCGGATAAGTACAACACTATGCTCTTGCAGGTTGTGTCCGATACCAGGAATGTAGGCAGTTACCTCGATTCCGTTAGTTAAGCGAACACGAGCATATTTACGAAGAGCCGAGTTCGGTTTCTTCGGTGTCATTGTACCAACACGAGTACATACTCCGCGTTTTTGCGGTGATGATGTGTTTGTTTGCTCTTTTTTGAAGCTGTTGTAACCTTTGTTTAACGCAGGAGAAGTTGATTTTTCAACTTTGCTTACGCGTCCCTTGCGCACTAATTGGTTAATAGTAGGCATGTTTATGTCCTCCCTTCTCGAAGTTTAATACCACACATCCAGGTGGTTCATATTTGGGCAAAAACAAAGTTTTTGCAGAGGATTTAAAACCCTTGGCAAAAACGGTTTTAATTGATAATAGCTACAGTTACTGCTCCTACTTCTATTCCGCAAGCTTTTCCAAGCTTTTTCATAGAGTCAACCATACTAAAGGGAATGTCCTTCTGTTTAGCTAGTTCAATAATCATTTGTATGATTCTCGAATCAGCGTCCTCAGCAATGACCAGTTCCTTTACTTGATCAAGTTTTAGAGCCTTTACTGTTTGCTTCGTACCAACAATAATTTTATGTGCCTGCGATACTTTTTCATAAGACATAATAATATATCCTCCAAAGCAACAGGTTTTAATTAAGCACCTAGAACATACTAACATCGTAAGAGATGGATGTCAACTAGATCAATGAAACATTTTTCTAGAATCGTCCATCTCTTTTTCAGTTAGTTAATCTACAGTTACAGTTTCATCTTCCGGCTGTGTACGCGGGATTGGGTTAACGCGTCTATAGCGCTGCATTCCAGTTCCGGCAGGCACAAGCTTACCGATGATAACATTTTCTTTCAAGCCGAGCAGTTCATCACGTTTGCCTTTAATCGCAGCATCAGTAAGGACACGAGTTGTTTCCTGGAATGATGCAGCAGATAAGAATGAATCTGTTTCAAGTGATGCTTTTGTAATACCAAGAAGGATCGGACGTCCTGTTGCAGGGCGTTTGCCGTCAAGCAATACCTTTTTGTTGGCATCCGTAAATTGGTGAACATCAAGCAATGTTCCAGGCAATACATCCGTATCTCCTGCATCCATTACTCTTACTTTGCGAAGCATTTGGCGAACCATTACTTCAACGTGTTTGTCACCAATTTCTACCCCTTGCATACGGTATACTTTTTGAACTTCACGAAGCAGATATTCCTGAACAGAAGTGATATCTGTTACTTTCAGCAATTCTTTAGGATCAATTGAACCTTCAGTAAGTTCCTGACCGTGAATAATTTTGTCGCCTTCAGCCACTTTAAGTCTAGCGTTGTAAGCAGCTGTGTAAGTGCGTGTTTCAACATCGCCTTTAATAACGATTTCCTGTTGTCTGTCACGAACTTCATTTATTTCCACTACTACACCATCAATTTCAGAAATGGTTGCTTGACCTTTCGGATTTCTCGCTTCAAATAGCTCTTGAATACGAGGTAAACCTTGAGTGATGTCATCTCCGGCAACACCGCCTGTATGGAACGTACGCATTGTAAGCTGAGTTCCTGGTTCTCCGATAGATTGAGCAGCGATAATACCGACTGCCTCTCCAACTTCAACCTCTGTACCTGTAGCCAAGTTGCGTCCGTAGCATTTTTTACATACACCATGACGGGTGTTACATGTAAATGCAGAACGGATCCATACTTCTTCAATACCAGTTTCAACAATCGCTAAAGCAAGGTCTTCTGTAATGAGATCATTTTCAGAAACGATGACTTCGCCAGTATCAGGATGTTTAAGTGTTTTGCGTGCATGACGCCCAATTAAACGCTCTTCTAAATGCTCGATTACTTCAGTGCCTTCTTTAATTGATTTCGTTAAGATGCCGCGGTCCGTTCCACAGTCTTCATCACGAATGATTACATCCTGTGCAACATCTACGAGACGTCTTGTCAAGTAACCTGAGTCAGCTGTTTTAAGGGCTGTATCGGCAAGACCTTTACGCGCACCATGTGTTGAGATAAAGTACTCTAACACTGTTAAGCCCTCGCGGAAACTTGATTTGATTGGAAGTTCAATAATACGTCCAGCCGGGTTGGCCATCAGTCCGCGCATTCCGGCAAGCTGCGTAAAGTTAGATGCGTTACCACGGGCTCCTGAATCACTCATCATGAAGATTGGGTTGCGTTTATCAAGAGAAGCCATCAGTTTGCCCTGGATAACATCTTTAGACGCACTCCAGATGGAAATAACACGTTCATAGCGCTCTTCTTCTGTAATCAGACCGCGTTTGAATTGTTTTAGAACATTATCTACTTTAGCCTGTGCCTCTTTAAGGATCTCTTCTTTTTCGCGCAATACGATGATATCTGATACACCAACCGTAATACCGGCTTTTGTAGAGTATCTGAATCCAAGATCTTTCATTCGGTCAAGCATTTTAGATGTTTCAGTGATATGGAATTTCTTAAAGATTTCAGCAATGATTTTACCTAAGATCCCCTTCTTGAACGGAGGAATGACCTCTTGGCTTTGAATGAATTCTTTTACATTCACATTTGCATCAATAAAGAATCTTTCCGGTGTTTCATCTTCAATGTTGCTCTTTGTCGGTTCATTCATATAAGGGAATGAAGGCGGCAGAATTTCATTGAAGATCAATTTTCCTACTGTTGTTACAAGAAGCTTTTTGCGCTGTTCATCAGTGAATGATTCATTAGGCAGAGAGCTTGCTTGAACAGCAATACGAGTATGCAGATGCACATATCCGTTTTGATATGCAATCAACGCTTCGTTTGTATCCTTGAAGACCATTCCTTCGCCGACAGCTTCTTCGCGTTCTAATGTCAGGTAGTAATTGCCTAATACCATATCCTGAGAAGGAGTAACAACAGGTTTTCCATCTTTAGGATTTAGAATGTTTTGAGCTGCAAGCATCAAAATGCGTGCTTCTGCTTGAGCTTCAGCAGATAGAGGTACGTGAACCGCCATTTGGTCACCATCAAAGTCAGCGTTATATGCTGTACATACTAATGGGTGAAGACGAATTGCGCGGCCTTCTACAAGCGTAGGCTCGAATGCCTGGATTCCCAGTCTGTGAAGTGTAGGTGCGCGGTTAAGCAGAACTGGATGCTCTCTGATAACTGCTTCTAATACATCCCAAACCTCAGGAGATACACGCTCTATTTTGCGTTTAGCACTCTTAATGTTATGTGCTAAGCCTTTTTCAACTAGTTCTTTCATAACGAAAGGCTTGAATAATTCAAGAGCCATTTCTTTCGGCAATCCGCATTGATACATTTTCAGGTTCGGTCCTACAACGATAACGGAACGGCCTGAGTAGTCAACACGTTTACCAAGAAGGTTTTGACGGAAACGTCCTTGTTTTCCTTTCAGCATGTGTGAAAGTGATTTAAGAGGACGATTACCCGGTCCTGTAACAGGACGGCCGCGGCGGCCATTGTCAATCAATGCATCAACAGCTTCCTGAAGCATGCGTTTTTCGTTCTGAACGATGATGCTAGGCGCACCAAGATCCAATAGACGTTTTAAACGATTGTTGCGGTTGATTACACGGCGGTACAAATCATTTAAGTCAGAAGTCGCAAAGCGGCCTCCGTCTAATTGAACCATTGGACGAAGTTCAGGCGGGATGACCGGAAGCACATCAAGGACCATCCATGATGGCTCATTTCCTGAGTTGCGGAACGCTTCTAATACTTCTAAACGTTTGATTGCACGGGTTCTGCGCTGCCCTTGTGATGTTTTAAGCTCTTCTTTAAGCTGATCAACTTCTTTGTCCAAGTCGATGTCAGAGAGAAGCTTTTTAATTGCTTCTGCACCCATTGCAGCCTGGAAAGTTGAGCTGTATTTATCACGGTATGCTCTATATTCTTTTTCAGAAAGCAGCTGTTTTTTCTCAAGTGGTGTGTCGCCTGTTTCTGTAACCACGTAAGAAGCGAAGTAAATCACTTCTTCTAGTGCACGCGGAGACATATCAAGGACTAAGCCCATGCGGCTAGGAATGCCTTTGAAATACCAAATGTGAGAAACTGGGGCAGCAAGTTCAATATGCCCCATACGCTCACGGCGAACCTTTGCACGAGTTACTTCAACTCCGCATCGATCACAGACTACACCTTTGTAGCGAACTCTTTTATATTTTCCGCAATGACATTCCCAGTCCTTTGTAGGACCGAAAATGCGCTCGCAGAACAAACCGTCTTTTTCTGGTTTTAATGTACGATAGTTAATCGTTTCTGGTTTCTTAACTTCACCGAATGACCACGAGCGAATTTTATCAGGTGAAGCGAGACCGATGTTCATATACTCAAAGTTATTTACATCTAGCAAGGGGCCTACCTCCCTTTTCGTCTTCAGGTTTTACCCTTATTGCTTACTATTCTTTAGTAACTGCGTCTTTTTCTTTTTCCATGGCTGCTGATGAAAGATCATCCGGCTGATCATTCAAGGATAAACCTTCTGATTGCTGTCCTTCTTCATCATCTTCTAAGTCTCTCATTTCGATTTCTTTTTCGTCGCTTGAGAGAATCTTGACATCCATACCTAAGCTTTGAAGCTCTTTTATTAATACTTTGAATGATTCTGGAACCCCAGGCTCCGGAACATTTTCGCCTTTGACGATTGCTTCGTACGTTTTCACACGACCAACAACATCATCCGATTTAACTGTGAGAATTTCTTGAAGAGTATAAGCTGCGCCATAAGCTTCAAGTGCCCATACTTCCATTTCTCCGAAACGCTGTCCGCCAAACTGGGCTTTACCGCCAAGAGGCTGCTGCGTAACAAGTGAGTAAGGACCTGTTGAACGAGCATGCAATTTATCATCAACCATGTGGGCAAGTTTAATCATGTACATGATTCCTACTGATACACGGTTATCAAACGGTTCACCTGAACGGCCGTCATAAAGAACTGTTTTAGCATCGCGTGCCATGCCAGCTTCTTCAAGAGTTGACCAAACATCTTCCTCGCGGGCACCATCAAATACTGGAGATGCAACGTGTAAGCCAAGCTTGCGCGCTGCCATTCCAAGATGCAGTTCAAGCACCTGACCAATGTTCATACGTGATGGAACGCCGAGCGGATTTAACATGATATCCACCGGTGTGCCGTCTGGAAGATACGGCATATCTTCTTCAGGAAGAATTCTTGAGATAACACCTTTGTTTCCGTGACGTCCGGCCATTTTATCCCCTTCAGAAATTTTACGCTTCTGAACGATGTATGCACGGACTAACTGGTTAACTCCAGGTGGCAGTTCATCTCCGTCTTCACGGTTGAACACTTTAACATCAAGAACGATACCGCCGCCTCCGTGAGGAACACGAAGTGAAGTATCACGGACTTCCCTTGCTTTTTCACCAAAGATCGCATGAAGCAGACGTTCTTCAGCAGTCAGTTCTGTTACCCCTTTTGGCGTAACCTTACCAACAAGCAGATCTCCGTCTTTTACTTCTGCACCGACACGGATAATACCGCGGTCGTCTAAGTTGCGAAGCGCATCTTCTCCGACATTCGGGATATCGCGTGTGATTTCTTCAGGTCCAAGCTTTGTATCACGTGATTCTGATTCATATTCTTCGATATGAATAGAAGTATAAACATCATCTTTTACAAGACGCTGACTCATGATGATGGCATCCTCGTAGTTGTAGCCATCCCATGTCATGAATGCAACCATAACGTTGCGTCCAAGTGCCAATTCGCCTTTTTCCATAGAAGGTCCATCAGCAAGGATTTCACCTTTAACAACTTCATCGCCGACACTTACAATTGGGCGCTGGTTGTAGCAGGTACCTTGGTTAGAACGAATGAATTTAAGAAGACTGTACTTATCTAAGTTGCCTTTTGTTTTCACGCCATCCACATCTTCGTAGCGTCGTACCCAAATGTTTTTAGCTTCTACTTTTTCAACAACTCCAGGGTACTTACAGATTACTGCAGCACCAGAGTCTTTGCCAGATACATACTCCATGCCTGTTCCGACAATCGGAGACTCAGGGTTCATAAGAGGTACTGCTTGTCGCTGCATGTTCGCTCCCATAAGGGCACGGTTGGAGTCATCATTTTCCAGGAACGGGATACATGCTGTCGCTGCAGAAACTACCTGTTTAGGAGATACATCCATGTAATCCATTCTGTCACGGGACATAACTGTGTTCTCACCGCGGAAACGGGAAACGATATCCTCATCAAGGAATGAACCATCATCTGCTAAACGGGCGTTCGCTTGGGCAACTACATAATTATCCTCTTCATCTGCTGTTAAGTAATCGATGCGGGAAGTTACTTTCCCTGTTTCAGGATCTACGCGGCGATACGGCGTTTCAATGAAACCGAAGCGATTGACTTTAGCATATGAAGACAAAGAGTTGATCAAACCGATGTTTGGTCCCTCCGGCGTTTCGATCGGACACATGCGGCCATAGTGAGAGTAATGGACGTCACGCACTTCAAATCCAGCACGTTCACGTGTTAAACCACCAGGTCCAAGTGCAGATAGACGGCGTTTATGAGTTAATTCAGCTAGCGGATTCGTCTGATCCATGAACTGCGATAACTGAGAGCTGCCGAAGAACTCTTTAATTGACGCAATAACAGGACGAATGTTAATCAGCTGCTGAGGCGTAATTGTATTTGTATCTTGAATGGACATTCTCTCGCGTACAACACGCTCCATACGTGAAAGACCGATTCTGAATTGATTTTGAAGAAGCTCCCCTACAGAACGCAGACGACGGTTGCCTAAATGGTCAATATCATCTGTGTCTCCTACTCCATGAAGCAAGTTAAAGAAATAACTAATTGAAGACAGGATGTCAGCAGGCGTAATATTTTTAACGTTCTCTTCAACATAAGCGTTGCTGATTACGTTAATGACTTTTTCACCTTCTGAATCGATAGGAGCATAGATTTTAATTGATTGAAGCGTCACATCTTCTTCAACTACACCGCCAGATGGCGTGATTTTTCTGAAGCCTACTCCACTCTCTAAATTAGGAATGATTCGGTCAAGTGTGCGTCTATCAATTAAAGTATCTTTTTCTGCAATAATTTCGCCAGTTTCAGGGTCTACTAATGTTTCAGCAAGACGCTGGTTGAAAAGGCGATTTTTAATATGAAGCTTTTTATTGATCTTGTAGCGTCCTACACTTGCAAGATCGTAGCGTTTTGGATCAAAGAATCTTGAATCCAGCAAGCTTTTCGCATTATCCACCGTTGGAGGCTCACCAGGGCGCAGACGCTCATAGATTTCAAGAAGAGCTTTTTCTGTGCTTTCTGTATTGTCCTTATCAAGTGTGTTGCGAAGGTATTCATTTTCACCGAAAAGATCGGTGATTTCTTGATCAGAGCCAAACCCTAGTGCGCGCAAAAGAACCGTTACCGGCAATTTTCGAGTGCGATCAATACGCACATATGCAACATCTTTAGCATCTGTTTCGTACTCTAACCAAGCGCCACGGTTTGGAATGACAGTTGCAGTAAAGCCTTTTTTACCATTTTTATCGACTTTTCCGCTGTAATAAACACTTGGTGAACGTACGAGCTGTGATACGATAACACGTTCAGCACCGTTAATCACAAATGTACCTGTTTCAGTCATCAATGGGAAATCACCCATGAAAACATCCTGATCTTTTACTTCACCAGTTTCCTTGTTAATTAAACGCACCTTCACACGAAGCGGTGCAGAATAGGTAACATCGCGCTCTTTAGATTCCTCTACTGAATATTTAGGATCACCTAAACTATAATCAATAAATTCTAGCGAGAGGTTACCAGTGAAGTCTTCGATAGGAGATATGTCCTGGAACATTTCTCTAAGACCCTCATCAAGAAACCACTGATAGGAAGAGGTTTGAATCTCAATAAGATTTGGTAATTCTAACACTTCACTAATACGTGCATAACTTCTGCGTTGGCGGTGTCGTCCATACTGAACTAGTTGACCTGTCAACTGCTTCACCCCTCAAATCAAGCGTAATATAACTTGTAATATGTACTCGCAAATCAATCTATTAACCACCAATACACATACAAGGAGAAAACAAAAATAAAAAGGTCTCTATAAATTAGAAAACCACTTTTGTAAAACGTACTATTGATTTTATAAGTTTTTCCATCTGTCCTATATTTATACATTTACCTCAAAAAATAGAGACTTATGGAATATATATATTGGCATTTTATAATATTAACATAGCGAAAAATACGAGTCAATCTTTTTCTGCTCTGATAATAAAGTAGCCTTTATCCTTTTTGACTGTAACAACCTCTTTAAACATCTCATTCAATTTGGCAATAGCCGAAGGGGCTCCTTGCTTTTTCTGAATGACAATCCATAATTCTCCGCCCGGCAAAAGAGATTCAAAGCTTTTTTCGAAAATCTCGTGAACAACCTTTTTCCCTGCACGGATAGGAGGATTGGTTAAGACAGCCGCATACTTTTTCGAAGGATCAACATTTTCAAAAAGATTGCTTGCAATAATACGGACATTTTTCACACCGTTTGCTTCTGCATTTACTTTCGCAAGTTCTACTGCTCTCTCATTAACATCGATCATATCAACTGTGAGATCCTTAAATTCTTTAGCAAGCGAAATTCCGATTGGTCCGTATCCGCAGCCTACGTCTAACAAGTCGCCTTTTTGATCAGGTATTGTAAATGTTTCAATCAGCAGTCTTGAACCAAAGTCGACTTCATTTTTTGAAAAAACGCCGCGATCACTTTGAAAATGAAAGGAATTCCCTCTTAAAGTAAACGTCCATGATTTACGGTTACTCTCAGCCTCTGGCTGTTGTGAATAATAATGATTTGTCATCTTTTTCCCTCCATGTTAAAGGAGTATAGCAAATCATGGTATTTTTCATACCTCTGTATTTGCAAAAAATCAATTTTCTGTCAAACGTGAAAAAAAAGCTCGCTATATGAATTAAGCGAGCTTTGTCTTTTTGGAATTACTTAACTTCTACAGAAGCGCCAACTTCTTCAAGTTTGCCTTTGATTTCTTCAGCTTCTTCTTTAGCGATTCCTTCTTTAACAGCTTTAGGAGTGTTGTCAACTAATTCTTTAGCTTCTTTCAAGCCAAGACCAGTGATTTCACGTACTACTTTGATAACTTTGATTTTTTGAGCACCAGCGCTAGCAAGTACTACATCAAATTCAGTTTGCTCAGCAGCAGCTTCGCCACCAGCAGCGCCACCAGCCATTGCTACAGGAGCAGCTGCAGTTACGCCAAATTCTTCTTCGATTGCTTTAACTAAGTCGTTTAATTCTAAAACAGTCATTTCTTTAACTGCTTCAATGATTTGTTCTTTAGTCATTGTATATTTCCTCCTTATAAACCTATTAGTTTTTTGTTTTGGTGCGGGTCAAACAGATTAAGCGCCTTGCTCTTCTTTTTGTTCTGCAACTGCTTTAGTAGCAAGTGCAAGATTGCGGATTGGAGCTTGAAGAACGCTAAGCAACATAGAAAGTAAGCCTTCACGTGACGGAAGATCAGCAAGAGCTTTAATTTGTTCTACAGTTGCGATGTTTCCTTCGATTACACCTGCTTTGATTTCTAACGCGTCATGCTTTTTTGCAAAGTCGTTAAGAATCTTAGCTGGAGCAACTACGTCGTCATTACTGAATGCGATCGCATTAGGACCTGTTAGGGCGTCATTAAGACCAGTAAGTTCAACATTTTCAACTGCACGGCGAGTCATTGTGTTTTTGTAAACTTTGAACTCGATGCCAGCTTCACGAAGAGTTTTACGAAGTTCAGTAACTTCTGATACTGTTAAACCGCGGTAGTCAACAACTATTGTTGTTTTGCTGTCGCGAAATTTAGCAGTAATGTCATCTACGATGGATTTTTTTGTTTCGATAGCGCTGCTCATTGATACACCTCCTGTAAGAATCAAAGTCCCACACTTATACCGATCGGTGTTTTCTCTTAAAACAAGAAATGCCTCCACGTTAGACATGGAGGCAGTATATATACAAGCGATCTAATAATTCTAGTTCACATATATACACCTCGGCAGGAAATTAAGCTTTCGCAAGCACCTACTGTCTACGGTATAAATGAAGTTAATTTGTTAAACAACATTTTTGATTATATATAAAGTTGAGCCTTATGTCAACTATTATTTAACGCTGAAACTTGATGAATCAACTTTAACGCCAGGTCCCATAGTAGAAGCAACAGCTACGTTCTTCATGTATGTGCCTTTTGCAGCAGCAGGTTTAGCTTTTAATAAAGTTTCGAAGATTGTAGTGAAGTTTTCAACTAGCTTGCTGTCTTCGAAAGATACTTTACCGATTGGCACGTGGATGTTACCAGCTTTGTCAACACGGTATTCAACTTTACCAGCTTTGATTTCTTTAACTGCTTTTTCAACGTCAAATGAAACAGTGCCAGTTTTAGGGTTTGGCATTAAGCCTTTTGGTCCAAGTACGCGGCCAAGCTTACCAACTTCACCCATCATGTCAGGAGTAGCTACGATTACATCGAAGTCAAACCATCCTTGCTGGATTTTGTTGATGTAGTCAGCATCGCCTACGAAATCAGCTCCGGCAGCTTCTGCTTCCTTCGCTTTTTCACCTTTAGCAAATACTAAAACGCGTTGAGTTTTACCTGTTCCGTTTGGAAGAACAACTGCTCCGCGGATTTGCTGATCGTTTTTACGTGGATCAACGCCTAAACGGAATGCAACTTCAACTGTTGCATCAAATTTAGCTGTGTTTGTTTTCTTTACAAGTTCAATTGCTTCTTGAACTCCGTAAGCTTGAGTACGGTCTACTAATTTAGCAGCTTCTACGTACTTTTTACCTCTTTTAGCCATTTTAAATTTCCTCCTTAGTGGTTTTAGCGGAATAACCTCCCACGAATAAAGGTTGCGAACTTGTTAAAAGCAAACTCGCAACCCCTAAAACAAAAACAACAATTAGTCTTCGATGACGATACCCATGCTGCGCGCAGTACCTTCAACCATACGCATAGCTGATTCAACATTTGCTGCATTTAAGTCAGGCATTTTTGTTTCAGCGATTTCACGTACTTTATCACGCTTAACTGTTGCTACTTTATTACGGTTAGGTTCACCTGAACCAGACTCGATACCAGCTGCTTTCTTAAGCAATACTGCAGCAGGCGGAGTTTTTGTAATAAATGTAAATGAACGGTCTTCAAATACCGTAATTTCAACAGGAATGATAAGTCCAGCCTGATCAGCTGTACGAGCGTTAAACTCCTTACAGAATCCCATGATGTTAACACCAGCTTGACCTAATGCAGGACCAACCGGCGGCGCTGGATTTGCTTTCCCAGCAGGAATTTGCAATTTAACCATTTTAATTACTTTTTTAGCCACGAGACACACCTCCTTAAGTCCGTGATGTGGTAATAGGGTAATACCCTCCCACTCATGTCGTTCATTCTTTATATGAATGATAGAAATTAATCAAGTTTTATGTCCCGCATAGCGAGACATACTGACTTATGAAATATTATCACTTTTCTTTTGTGAATTCAAGTTTTTTCTTATAATTTATCAACTTGAGAAAATTCCAGCTCAACCGGTGTTTCGCGGCCGAACATATTCACAAGCACCTTCACTTTGCTCTTATCTTTATCAATCTCTTCAATTGAGCCGGTAAAGTTAGCAAAAGGTCCGTCTATTACTTTTACAGTCTCTTTCAAGTCGAAATCAAGTTCAACTCTCTTTTCTTCCATTCCCATATGTTTAAGGATCGTTACAACTTCTTCCGGAAGCAGCGCTGTTGGCTTTGAACCTGATCCAGCTGAACCGACAAATCCTGTTACACCAGGTGTATTCCGGACTACGTACCATGAATCATCTGTCATGACGATTTCTACTAGGACATAACCGGGGAATACCTTTTTCTTCGTTACTTTCTTTTTGCCGTTTTTATAATCTGTTTCTTCCTCTTCCGGAACGATTACACGGAAGATTTTATCTTGCATGCCCATTGATTCTACACGCTTTTCAAGATTCGCCTTTACCTTATTCTCATAACCGGAATAAGTGTGGACTACATACCAATTTTTCTCCATCTTTTATAGGACGATTTGTCCATTCCCTCCCTGCTTTTTGAATCTTATATTTTGATTCTGCTGTTCTTATTTCTTTGGCTGACTCTTTTGAAGACAATGAAAAAACCCGTCGAACGGGTTTTTGGGGAAATATAATATTCTCTATTATAGCACGATTTTATATCTATTATTCAAAAAATAAAACGAAATTGAAGATCCCTGGTTTATTTCTTAAGTCATTAGACGAATTAACGATGAAATTCCCAAATCAACAAGGGCGAAAAAGACAACAGCAAAAGCGACAGTTGCAATAACTGTAATCGTATAGCGTGTCAGTTCTTTGCCTTTTGGCCAGCTGACCTTTTTCATTTCACGGGATACATCTTTGAAAAAATTAACAATACGCTTCATTTACATTACCTCCAAGAGAATTCAGAAAGCCTGTCATAGAAATAAAGAATTATGAGATGAGTGCTACTTTGTTTCACGGTGGTCCGTATGTGCGTTACAAGCTTTGCAAAATTTCTTGAATTCTAAACGCTCTTCAGAACTTGACGTGTTTTTCATCGTTGTGTAGTTTCTGCTTCCACAGTCTGTGCAAGCCAATGTAACTTTCTTACGCATATATGGCACCTTCCGCTAGTCCTGCATTTTTCTATAAAAATGTAACACACGCAAGGTCCTTCGTCAATCACGCCTGACATGTTTTACATGATTTTTACATATTGATTTCACGAAGCTCCAGATATCTTTCAAGTTTTCTCTTCACCCGCTGAAGGGCATTATCTATTGATTTGACGTGACGGTTGAGCTCTTCAGAAATTTCCTGATAGGATCTGCCGTCCAGGTACAGAACAAGTACTTTCCGTTCCAGGTCGCTCAGAAGCTCTCCCATTTTCAATTCAATATCGTCAAATTCTTCTTGATTTATAATCAGTTCTTCCGGGTCCATGACTTTCGTCCCTGAAATGACATCCATCAATGTCCGGTCTGATTCTTCATCGTAAATCGGCTTGTCCAGTGAAACATAAGAGTTTAGAGGAATATGTTTTTGACGGGTTGCGGTTTTAATAGCGGTAATGATTTGGCGAGTAATGCACAGTTCTGCAAAAGCTTTGAAAGAAGTAAGCTTGTCCTCTCTGAAATCACGGATAGCTTTATACAAACCGATCATACCTTCTTGAATAATATCTTCTCTGTCAGCGCCTATCAGGAAATAGGACCTTGCCTTAGCTCTAACAAAATTACGGTATTTGGTTATTAAATAATCAAGAGCGTCGCTGTCTCCATTATGAACAAGCTCCACAACCCGTTCATCCAAAAGAGCATGAAAGTCTTCCTTGCTGAGTTTACCCGTGCTGAAATGTGTGTTCATGCCGATCCCCCCGACCGCACAATAGATAGAAATATTATACAGTATGATTTTTGAAAGCGTCAACAGGCTATAAATCACCCCTGCGCCATTTTTCAAACATTTTCAGGACATCATCTGTTATAGGAATCTTTGATTGAGGACTATTCACTTTGATTTTCTCTACTCTTTTTTGAATTCTTTTTTCAATGGCTTCTACTTCATTTAAAAGTTCTCTTGCCGACTTTCTGAGAGCTCCCTGGCCAAAAATGGCCCATTGCTCTGTGAAATCGGAAGTTGCCACGTGAATCTGTGTTTTAATATTGCTCAGGGAAATCGCAAGTTTTTCAATGCGTTCATCCGCCGTTTCATTTTCACGGGTATAAATTACTTCGACACGGTGGTTTTTTTGTTTCTTTTCAATACCCTTCACTTGATGAGCATCGAATATGACGATTACCCGGTAACCGGTGTAAGCTTGATACTCTGCCATTTTCTGAATAAGCAGCTCTCTTGCTTCTGAGAGATTCTCTTTTTTTAATGATTGAAGATTCGCCCATGCACCGATGATGTTATATCCGTCAACAAGAAGGATATCCATTTTCTTATTCTCCTAAAGGGTGACGCTTTCTAAAGACCTCATACATCAGCAGACTTGCTGCCACTGAGGCATTGAGCGAAGTGACCCGGCCAGCCATCGGCAAGTTGACCAGAAAATCGCATTTTTCTTTAACCAGTCTTCCCATTCCTTTACCTTCACTGCCTATAACTAATCCAAGAGGCATTTTTCCGTCCATAGAACGGTAATCATCTGATCCTTTAGCATCTGTGCCAACAATCCAGACGCCCCGCTCTTTTAATTCCTCAATGGTTCTTGCCATATTTGTCACTCTTGCTACAGGGATATATTCAATGGCGCCAGTAGAAGACTTCGCTACTGTAGCTGTCAGTCCAACTGCTCTTCTTTTAGGAATGATGATGCCGTGCGCGCCTGTTGCATCTGCTGTTCTCATAATGGAACCAAGGTTATGAGGGTCTTCAATTTCATCTAAAAGAAGAATAAATGGGGCTTCATTTTTATCTTCAGCCGCCTTTAGGATATCATCTACCTCTGAGTATTCATATGCTGCTACCTGAGCAACGACACCTTGATGATTTCCTTCAACCATTTGATCAATTTTCTTTTTAGGAACAGACTGAATGGATATGCCCTTTTCTTTTGCAAGCACCATTATTTGCTGGGCCTGTCCCTTGACGGAGTTTTCCGCCATCCAGATTTTATACACATTTCTCGTTGATTTTAATGCTTCAATGACGGTGTTGCGGCCAATAATATATTCTTCTGACATTCCTATTTCCTCCCTTCGTTCTGAATCAATTCAAATGACGACTGAATGATTTCTGCTAGACGGTCTGCATTTTTTTCAAGATGCAGGTAGCCGATTAATGCTTCAAATGCTGTACTGTAGCGGTATGTTTGAACATCTGTGTTCTTTGGAACCGTGCCTGATTTTGCATTTCGGCCGCGGCGTATGATCGCCATTTCTTCTTCAGAGAAATAATCCGATTTTGACAATTCATGAAGAATTGTTGCCTGCGCCTTGGCTGAAACATATTTTGTTGCTAATTTATGCAGCTGATTTGGACGGACGTTGCCTTTAGAAAGCAGGTGATGCCTGACGCAGACTTCATAAATAGCATCACCTATATAGGCAAGAGCCAGGCTGTTCACTTGTTTTGGGTTCGGAATCTCTTCTAAGTGAAGCATGCTTACCCTCTTTTCCATCTCGTGCCTTGAGGCGTATCTTCTAAAATGATATTCATACCCTTCAGCTGATCCCGGATTTCATCTGACAGCTGGAAGTTGCGGTCTTTTCTGGCTTGAATGCGCTTTTCAATCAATTCTTCAATTTCCGCATCCAAAAGTTCTTTATTTCCAAACTGAAGGCCAAGTACAGCTCCAAGCTCATCAAATGCAGCAGTGAAAGCAGCAATTACTTCTTTTGAAGTATTCTTTTCCTGCAAATAGTAGTTGGCTTGCTTTGACAATTCAAACATAACTGAAATGGCGTTGGCTGTGTTGAAATCATCATCCATAGCTTCCACAAAAACCGTGCGCTGTTCAGAGATAATGTTCAGCCACTTTTCATTGTCATCGGTTAAATCAGTGCTGCTTTGTGCACGGTGCAGCAGATTTTCGTAAGATGTACGAAGGCGGTCTAATGCATTTTTAGTGCTCTCAAGCAAATCAACGGAATAATTAATCGGATGACGGTAGTGGACGGACAGCATGAACAATCTAAGAACCTGGGCATCGTGTTCTTTCAGGATGTCATGAACCAATACAAAGTTGCCTAGAGACTTCGACATTTTTTCGTTGTTTATATTAATATACCCATTATGCAGCCAGTAGTTAGCAAACGGCTTTTCTGTCAATGCTTCAGATTGGGCAATTTCATTCTCATGGTGGGGGAATGTTAAGTCCTGTCCTCCTGCATGGATATCGATTGTATCTCCGAAGTGATCATGGACCATAGCGGAGCACTCAATATGCCAGCCGGGTCTTCCTTCTCCCCATGGACTTTCCCAAGAAATCTCGCCCTCTTTCGCCGCTTTCCAAAGCGCGAAATCAAGTGGATCCTGCTTCTTCTCGCCTGCATCGATTCTGGCACCAACGCGGAGTTCATCAATGGATTGATGAGAGAGCTTTCCGTAATCTTTAAAAAATCTTGTTCTATAATACACATCCCCGTCTGCTTCATAAGCAAACCCTTTTTCAATTAAAGCCTGAATAAAGTCGATAATAATATCCATGCTTTCTGTCACACGCGGATGAGCTGTTGCACGGTCGCAGCCAAGAGCCGTGACATCTTCAAAATAGGCTTCAATAAAACGGTCCGCAATTGTCTGAACATCTTCTCCAAGCTCATTTGCAGCCTTTATCAGCTTATCATCTACATCTGTAAAGTTTGATACATAAGTAACATCGTATCCTCTGTACTCCAAGTATTTCCGGACAGTATCATAGACAATAGCAGGACGGGCATTTCCTATATGGATATAGTTATAAACGGTCGGTCCACACACATACATTTTGACCTTGCCCTCTTCAAGGGGCTTAAACGTTTCCTTTTGTCTGGTTAGCGTATTGTATAGCTTGATGGTCATCTTGACTCTTCCCTTCTTTCAATTGTGCAAGCTCTTGTCTCAAATGCAGCATTTCTGCTTCCAGTTCTTTGAACCTGTCTGCGACTGGATCAGGAAGATTGCAGTGATCAAGATCATTTTTGATTCTCTTCCCATTTTGTATCACGACCTTGCCTGGTATTCCTACAACAGTGGAATGATCAGGCACATCACGGAGCACAACCGAACCCGCACCAATCTTAGAATAAGCGCCGACTGTAATGGATCCCAGTACTTTCGCACCTGTAGCAATCAAAGCGTTATCCAGAATGGTCGGATGCCTCTTTCCTTTCTCTTTCCCGGTTCCGCCTAAAGTTACTCCTTGGAAGACTGTTACGTTATTACCGATTTCACACGTTTCTCCAATTACAACACCCATGCCGTGGTCTATGAAAAAGCGCCTCCCGATTTTCGCGCCTGGATGGATTTCGATTCCTGTAAAAAAGCGGCTCACTTGAGAAATGACTCTTGCAATGAAGAACAGATTCCGTCTAAAAAAAGCATGTGCCAGCCTGTGTGCCCAAATTGCATGAAGCCCGGAATAAGTAAGAATGACTTCTAAATAAGACCTTGCAGCCGGATCCTGTTCGAAAACAACCTCGATATCTTCCTTCAGGATTTTGAACATTCTATTCCCCCCAAACAATCCCCATGATTTTTAAATGAAACTAAAAAAGCGCCTCTGCCTAATAGACAGAGACGCTTTAAATGCGCGGTTCCACTCTGTTTAAACAAGCAAAAAATTGCCTGCTTCAACTTTAGGCTCCTGTAACGGTGAGCAATCCGCTTTTATTTACTACGTCAGACTGGCTGATGGTTCAATAAAAGACTCAAAGGTGCATTTCGAGAATGATTTCGCATAAACCTCTTTCAGCCAGGGAGGTTCTCTCTATCATGGAAACGGACTCTCTACTTCTCCTTATCAACGTGTTTTAATGTATTAATCTTACTATATTACATTTTTAGAAAAAAGTTAACTGTTCGCACTTTTTAATCGGGTTAAAATTGTTTCTTTTCCGAGCAGCTCGATTGCCTGAGGCAGATCGGGACCATGAGTTTGTCCGGTTGTTGCAACACGGATTGGCATAAACAGGTTCTTGCCTTTATGTCCGGTAGACTTCTGAACAGCTTTCGTAGCAGCTTTAATTTGATCAGCCGTAAAGGACTCAAGCTTCTCAATTTCCTCTGCAAATGCTGTAAGAACCTCTGGAACCTGTTCCTCTTCAAGAACATTTCGCGCTTCGCGGTTATAAGTAATTTCTTCTTTAAAGAAAAGCTCAGTCAGCTCAACTATTTCTGCACCATAACTCATTTTGTCCTGATGAAGGCCGATTAATTTCCGTGCCCAGTCCATTTCTTCTGCTGAAGCAGTTTCTGATACTTTTCCAGCTTTGATCAAATGAGGAAGGGACAGCTCAGCCAGCTGATCTAATTCGAGCTGTTTGACATACTGATTGTTCAGCCACATTAACTTCTGTGTATCAAAAACAGCCGGTGATTTCGATAGTCGATTCGGATCGAATATTTCAATGAACTGCTCTTTGCTGAAAATTTCCTCTTCGCCGCCAGGAGACCATCCAAGCATGCCGATAAAGTTAAAGAGCGCCTGCGGCAAATAGCCCAATTCTTTATATTGTTCAATAAATTGAATAATTGATTCATCACGTTTGCTTAATTTTTTGCGGTTTTCATTGACGATCAGTGTCATGTGGCCGAAAATAGGTGCTTCCCAGCCTAATGCATTGAAAATCATAATTTGCTTCGGAGTATTTGAAATGTGGTCTTCCCCGCGAAGAACATGAGTCATTTTCATTAAATAATCATCTACTGCTACAGCAAAGTTATAAGTTGGCGTGCCGTCTTTTTTTACAATGACATAGTCGCCGATTCCATCAGTTTCAAATGAGATTTCGTCTTTCACGATATCGTTAAATGTAATGACCTCTCCCTTTGGTACACGGAAGCGAATGCTTGGTTTTCTTCCTTCATCCTCAAGCTTTTGCTGCTCTTCAGGTGTTAAATGTGCGCATTTTCCAGAATATTGAGGAGTTTCGCCGCGGGCACTTTGCTCTTCCCGCTCCTGCTCAAGCTCTTCTTCTGTACAATAGCATTTATACGCCTTTCCGCCAGAAAGAAGTTCATCATAATATTTTTTATAAAGATCATTGCGCTCTGACTGTCTGTATGGACCGTATTCACCGTCTGTATCGATGCTTTCATCCCAGTCAATGCCGAGCCATTTCAAATATTTAAGCTGGCTTTCTTCGCCGCCTTCAATATTTCTCTTCTTATCCGTGTCTTCAATTCGGATAATAAATTTGCCGCCTGTATTTCTCGCATATAAATAATTAAAAAGGGCTGTTCGGGCATTCCCGATATGTAAATGTCCAGTCGGACTTGGAGCGTATCGCACTCTTACTTCATTTGTCATTGTTGTACCTCCGATAATCTTTAACGTCCGTTTCATTTTATCACTAAAGTCACTCTGTTCAAAAGATGGTCCGTGATTATTTTTTCTGAATGAGAACCGTTGCCTGTGAAGCTATTCCTTCTCCTCTGCCCGTAAAACCAAGCTGTTCGGTCGTTGTTGCTTTTACATTCACTTGATTGATATCAGCCTCAAGCAACTCAGCAATTCTTTCTCTCATTTGATCAATATATGGAGCCATCTTAGGCTTCTGAGCAATAATTGTACAATCAATGTTTCCAAGCGCATATCCTTTTTCTTTTACGAGCTGCCAAACATGCTGCAGTAATTTTGCGGAGTCTGCATCTTTAAATTCTGGATCAGTATCCGGAAAATGCTTGCCGATATCACCGGCAGCAATAGCACCAAGGCATGCATCAGCTACCGTATGAAGCAAAACATCTGCATCCGAATGGCCAAGCAGTCCTTTTTTATACGGAATTTCGATTCCTCCGAGGATGAGCGGGCGGCCTTCTACGAGCTGGTGCACATCAAATCCCTGTCCAATTCTCAACATTACGTTTCCCCTCTTTCACTTTCTAAGATGGCTTTTGCTATCAGCAGATCATCTGGTGTCGTTAGTTTTATATTTGTATAGTCGCCCTCTATCACTTGAACCTTTCTTCCGCTTCTTTCAATCAAACTTGCGTCATCGGTTCCCAAGAACCCAGACTGCAAAGCTTCCTCGTGGGCAGTGAGGATATCTGAAAGACGAAAAGCTTGTGGGGTCTGTACGGCCCACAAGCTAGAACGTTCAACTGTTTCAATCACTTCGCTGTTTAGAACGCGTTTAATGGTGTCCTTTACAGGGACTGCAACCGTTGCTGCTCCATCTTCACTTGCTGCTTTAACTAATTTTGTCATCATTTGTTTTTTGATGAATGGACGTGCTCCGTCATGGACAAGAACAATCTCAGATGATGCAGCTTTGAGACCATTATACACGCTGTGCTGCCTCTCACTGCCCCCGCTGATCAATCCTTTAATCTTATGGATTTCGTAACGGTCAGCCATGGTGGCAAAAATATCTCTTTCGTTCGGATTTACAACTAAGAGAATGCCTGTACATTGTGGATCATGTTCAAAAACTTTCAATGTATGAACAATGACAGGAATTCCATCAAGCTCAATGAATTGCTTGTTCTTCCCTGCATTCATACGCTTTCCTTGTCCTGCAGCAGGAATGACTACTTCATACTTCATGCGTTTACTCCCCTACAATGCTTTTTCCAGCAGCTTGGGTTTAGCAAAAATCATTCTTCCGGCAGATGTCTGCAGCACACTCGTAACAATCACATCAATGTGCTTGCCTATATAATCTCTTCCATCTTCAACAACAATCATCGTGCCGTCATCTAAATAGGCGACGCCCTGATTATGTTCTTTTCCATCTTTAATGACTTGTACTTTCATTTCTTCCCCAGGCAATACTACCGGCTTCACAGCGTTTGCTAAGTCATTGATATTTAATACTGCTACACCCTGAAGCTCACATACTTTGTTTAAGTTAAAATCGTTTGTTACCACGACGCCTGATGTAAGCTTGGCCAGTTTTACGAGTTTGCTGTCAACCTCTTGTATTTCGTCAAAGTCGCCCTCATAAATCTCTACTTTAATGGACAGCTCCTTTTGAATGCGGTTCAAGATATCAAGTCCGCGTCTTCCGCGATTTCGTTTTAATGCATCAGAGGAATCAGCAATGTGCTGCAGTTCTTCAAGGACAAATTGAGGAATCACAATCGTACCTTCTAAAAATCCCGTCTGGCAGATATCTGCGATTCTGCCGTCGATAATCACGCTTGTATCCAAAATTTTAAGCCTTTTGTCTTCTATTTCTGTGTCTTCCTCGCCAGCGCCTTTTTTCTTTCCGATTTTGCCGGAAATAGAGAAAAGACTGATTAATTCATCTTTCCGCTTGAATCCGACCTGAAAACCAAGATACCCAAGCAAAAGTGTAAGAAAGATCGGAATAATCGTACTGAACACTTGATATTGGATGTCTTTAAACGGAATAACATTTACGATAAGAAAGGCAATTATAAGTCCGACAATCAATCCTAAACTACCAAATAGAACATCCGTTACAGGTGCCTTTACCAGTGATTCTTCTAAAAGCTTTACCCAGTTAATCACATAATCGACAAGCCAGAATGTTGCTATATAGAATAATATCGCTCCTAAAATGGCTAATGCATATGGTGAATTAATAAAAGGTATGTCTTGTAGATTTAACAATCTCATTAGCTCCGGCATAAAGAAAATGCCTAGAGTTCCTCCAAGGAACAGGAAAAAGATCTGCACTATACGCTTTAACATACCTCCACCTCCTTTTTATCTATTATAATCACTTTAATTCAATTAAAACGCCAAAGATATGAAATTCTATAGCTGTAAACAGATTGAAATGTTAGAACAGATTATACCTCTCCCCAAAAAAGAAAAACAAGAATAATATAACCTAAATCCTCCGGATTAAAACGTTCAAACAAAAAATTTCATAAAAAGTTCGCTATATTTGACGATCAATCAGCAGTTGTTCCTGCAGCCTGCGCAGACCTTCTCTAATTTTCTTCGCCCGAACCTCGCCAATGCCATCAACCTCGTCCAACTGTTCTACGGTTGCACGCGTAATAAGTTTCAGATTTGTAAATTTGTTCACTAAATTTTCAATTATGACAGGCGGAAGGCGAGGAATCTTTTTAAGAACTCTGTAGCCTCGGGGCATAACTAAATCCTCAAGATTGGTAAAATGTGCCGAATATCCTAGAAGCCTGAGCAGGACCATGTCATCTAAGAGCTCCGTATTTGTGAGAACCTGAAATTGATCGAGCACATATTTAGGATCAAGTGTTTTATCAAAACAATAATCTTTAATGACAAGCGCTGCTTCCTCTTCTATATCTGACAGCAATTCGTTCAGCTGTAAACGGATCAGGTGCCCTTCCGTTCCAAGTTCATTAATATAATTTAAGATTTCATTTTTTATTCGAAGGACCATTTCAATCCGGTGAATCACCTGCAGCAATTCATCAAATGTTACAAGTTCTTCAAATTCCAATGCTCCAAGATTTATGATTGACTGATCAAGAACGGTGCGGTATTTCTCAAGCGTCTGAATGGCCTGGTTTGCCTTCGTTAAGATTACACCGATGTCTCTCAGTGCATAACGAAGCTCTCCGTAATAAAGAGTAATAACATTTCTTCTCTGTGAAATGGCTACTACCAGATTGCCTGTCTGCTTCGCCACTCTCTCAGCTGTACGGTGACGCATACCTGTTTCGATGGACCCGATAAAAGCATTTGGAACAAGCTGAGCATTTGCATATAATATTTTATTGCCCGAATCACTCAGGATAATGGCTCCGTCCATTTTAGCAAGTTCATAAAGATGAGCCGGGGAAAATGCAGAGTTTATGTAAAATCCTCCATCTACTAGCTCTTTTACTTTATCACTGAAACCGACCACAATCAGACCGCCGGTTTTCGCCCGTAATACGTTTTCAATTCCAGCTCTGAGAGGTGTCCCCGGAGCAATAAATTGCAAGATTTCTTTCATGCTTTTTTCATGTGTTTTTTTCTCTTTATCAATCATTGTCCTACCCCCCTAATGTAGTCTGCAGGGCCTCTGAGACGTTCTTTACTCCCACAACCTCTATGTCCCCCGGCACCGTCCATCCCCCAATGTTGGCCTCTGGAACGATTGCACGCTTAAACCCAAGCTTGGCTGCTTCCATGACGCGCTGTTCGATTCTTGAAACGCGTCTGACTTCGCCGGTTAAGCCTACTTCTCCAATAATGATATCCGTCGCTTTTGATGGTACGTCCTTAAAGCTTGAAGCTATACTGACTGCTATTGCCAAATCAATAGCAGGTTCATCTAATTTCACTCCTCCTGCCACTTTTAAATAGGCATCCTGGTTTTGCAGAAGCAAGCCTACTCTTTTCTCAAGGACAGCCATTAACAGCGGTACACGATTATGGTCAATCCCGGTTGCCATTCTTCGCGGATTCCCGAAGCTTGTAGGCGAGATTAACGCCTGAATTTCCACCAGAACCGGCCTTGTACCCTCCATGGATGCAACAACCGTTGAGCCCGCTGCACCTTTGGAACGTTCCTCAAGAAAAATCTCTGAAGGGTTCAGTACCTCCTCAAGACCGCTTTCTTTCATTTCAAAAATACCCATTTCATTTGTAGAGCCAAAACGGTTTTTCACCGCCCTTAAAATCCGGTACGTATGATGACGTTCTCCTTCAAAATAAAGCACGGTATCAACCATGTGTTCTAGGATTCTCGGACCTGCAATGGACCCTTCCTTCGTGACATGTCCCACAATAAAGATCGCAATGCCTTTTGTTTTCGCGAGCCTCATCAGTTCAGCGGTACATTCCCGGACTTGTGAAACACTGCCCGGTGCAGATGTAATGTCACTTTGAAAAACCGTTTGGATTGAATCCACGATTACAAATGCAGGATTCGTTTCATCAATCGCTTTTGAAATAAATTCAAGATCTGTTTCAGCAAGAACAAAGAGCTTTTCAGATTTAACACCAAGTCTGTCAGCCCTCATTTTCGTTTGCTTGACTGATTCTTCGCCTGAAATATATAAGACATCGTTTCCATTGTCGGCTAACTGAGAAGAAACTTGAAGCAGCAGTGTTGATTTTCCTATTCCGGGATCTCCTCCTATTAATACTAGGGAGCCCCTTACAATTCCGCTTCCTAGGACACGGTTAAATTCCTGCAGGTTTGTTTTAATGCGCGGTTCTTGAGTTGTTTCAATGTTTGTAATGGGTGAAGGTTTATTGGCGGTTTGACCTGGAGCTGAGTGCGCAAAGGCAACTCTTCTATTTGCAGTTCCTGTTTTGACAATTTCCTCTGTCATCGTATTCCATGCGCCGCAGCCTGGACATTTCCCCATCCATTTGGCAGATTCATATCCGCACGTCAAACACATGAATTTCGATTTTGTTTTAGCCATTATTTCGGTCCTTCCTTACTAGATTACCTATTTTAATAAGAAATGGTTATTTTTGATGTGCTATCACAGAAACGAAATCGAGGCATACGTAAAAAATGTATGCCTCATGATATTTCGCCTAAGATGATTATTTTATTTTCGCTTCTGCCTCAGAGCCTTTTACGATAAATTCTCCATCCGTTACATCAAGTACGACTTTTTGGCCTTTCTCGATTGTGCCTTTCAGCAGCTCTTCTGACAGACGATCTTCTACATGCTTTTGAATGGCTCTTCTTAGAGGACGGGCACCGTATTCAGGATCAAATCCTTCATCTGCAATTTTATCCTGAGCGGCATCCGTTAGCTCAAGCACTAGATCCTGCTCTGCTAGACGTTTCATCAACTGATCAGCCATCAGCGTTACGATTTCTTTAATGTGCTTCTTCTCAAGAGAATGGAACACAATGATTTCGTCAATACGGTTTAAGAACTCAGGTCTGAATGCTTTTTTGAGTTCACTCATTACCTTGCTTTTCATATCTTTATAATCCTGTGCTTCGTCCTGTACATTGAAGCCAACGTATTTGTTGCGTTTAAGCTCGCTCGCTCCAACATTTGAAGTCATGATTAAAATCGTATTTCTGAAATCAACCGTTCTTCCTTTAGAATCTGTTAAACGTCCATCCTCTAAAACTTGAAGGAGAATGTTAAAGACATCTGGATGTGCCTTTTCAATCTCATCAAGAAGTACAACTGAGTAAGGCTTTCTGCGAACTTTCTCTGTCAGTTGTCCGCCTTCCTCATAGCCGACATACCCTGGAGGCGAACCGACAAGTCTGGATGTAGAATGCTTCTCCATATACTCAGACATATCAATGCGGATCATCGCATCTTCGTCACCAAAAATAGATTCTGCAAGTGCACGTGCAAGCTCTGTTTTCCCTACTCCAGTAGGTCCCAAGAAAACGAAAGAACCGATTGGGCGCTTTGGATCCTTTAAGCCTGCTCTTGCACGGCGTACGGCTTTCGCAACTGCAACAACAGCCTCATCTTGGCCAATTACACGGTTATGAAGGATTTGTTCCATGTTCAGAAGTTTATCTGTTTCTTTTTGAGCAAGTCGTGATACAGGTATTCCAGTCCAGCTGGCCACAACCATGGCAATATCCTCAACTGTGACCTCGGAGTTTTCCTGACCTTGTTTTTCTTTCCATGTTTTCTTCGTTTCTTCAAGCTGTTCACGAAGACGCTGTTCTGTATCGCGCAATGAAGCTGCCTTTTCAAACTCTTGGCTCTGAACAGATGCATCCTTTTCTTTCCGCACTTCTTCAAGCTTCATTTCAAGCTCTTTTAAGTTTGGAGGAGTTGTGAAGGAACGAAGGCGCACTTTTGAACCTGCCTCATCAATTAAATCGATCGCCTTATCTGGCAAGAACCGATCGGAAATGTAACGGTCTGAAAATTTTACTGCAGCATCGATCGCTTCATCTGTAATGGATACTCTGTGGTGAGCCTCATAGCGGTCGCGAAGCCCTTTTAAAATCAGGATGCTTTCTTCAGCTGTAGGCTCATCAACCTGGATTGGCTGAAAGCGTCGTTCCAAAGCAGCATCTTTTTCAATATATTTGCGGTACTCATCAAGAGTTGTTGCTCCAATACACTGCAATTCACCTCTTGCAAGTGATGGCTTAAGAATATTTGAAGCGTCGATTGCGCCCTCTGCGCCTCCAGCTCCAATTAACGTATGCAATTCATCAATGAATAAAATAATGTTGCCTGCCTGGCGAATTTCGTCCATCACTTTCTTAAGACGGTCCTCAAACTCACCGCGGTATTTCGTTCCTGCTACAACAGTTCCCATATCTAGTGTCATCACTCGTTTATCACGGAGAATTTCAGGAACTTCATTATTTACGATTTGCTGAGCCAATCCTTCTGCGATTGCCGTTTTACCTACTCCAGGCTCCCCGATTAAGACAGGATTGTTTTTCGTTCTGCGGCTCAGTACCTCAATGACCCTCTGAATCTCTTTGCTTCTGCCGATTACAGGGTCTAAGCTGCCTTCACGTGCAATGGCAGTCAAGTCGCGTGCAAGACTGTCAAGGGTCGGTGTATTGGCATTGTTCATTGAGCCGCCCTGATGCCCCGATCCTGATTCATTGCTGCCCAAAAGCTGAAGAACTTGCTGGCGTGCTTTATTTAAACTTACTCCAAGATTGTTCAGAACTCTTGCTGCTACACCTTCACCTTCACGGATAAGACCTAAAAGGATATGCTCAGTGCCAACGTAAGAATGACCAAGCTTTCTTGCTTCATCCATTGAAAGCTCGATGACTTTCTTCGCCCGCGGAGTATAGTGAATCGTTTGAGAAATTTCTTGCCCTCTCCCGATTAGGCTCTCTACTTCTTTTTGAATTTTATCTGAACCAAGGCCAAGTGCTGTCAGTGCTTTTGCAGCAATTCCTTCGCCTTCACGTACAAGACCGAGAAGAATATGCTCAGTGCCGATATTATTATGTCCCAGTCGAACTGCTTCCTCTTGTGCCAGTGCAAGAACTTTTTGAGCCCGCTCAGTGAATCTTCCAAACATCATACTTCATCATCCTCCATCCTTCTGACCATTTCTAGGTTTAATCTTTCTCTTATTAAGGAAGCTCTTCTTATATCCCGTTCATCTGGTCTTAAAGCCCCGCCCGAATATTGCTGCAGAAAACCAGGCTGAGTTAAAATCATTAACTCATTTAATATGTTTCTGGAAATGTCTTTAATAATATTTAAGTCTATTCCCAGCCTGACATCTGATAAACATTTGGCGGCTTCTTTAGACTCGATTATACGGCTGTATGTCAGAGTGCCGAGAGATCTGAACACACGGTCTTCAAGCGGTATCTGCGACGTTTTATATAAGGCTTCGCGTGCAGAACGCTCCTTGTCAATCAGCTGATGGACAACACTCAGCAAATCCTCTACTATATCGTCTTCAGACTTCCCCAGTGTAATCTGATTTGAAATCTGAAAGATGTTACCTAATGCTTCGCTGCCTTCCCCGTAAATTCCTCTAACAACCAGACCTAATTGATTAATTGCCGGAATAATCCTGTTCATCTGCTGTGTCAGGACAAGTGCAGGCAAGTGCATCATAACAGATGCTCTAAGGCCTGTTCCGACATTCGTCGGACAGCTTGTTAAGTATCCTCTCTGCTCGTCAAATGCGTAATCTACAGCGTGTTCCATCCAATCGTCCAGCTCGCTTGCTGATTTTAATGCTTCTTTCAGCTGAAGGCCTGGATATAAACATTGAATTCGAATATGATCCTCTTCATTCAGCATAATGCTGACTTCTTCATTTTCTGATAATAAACATCCTCCAAAAGAAGAATCTTCCGCTAAATTCGGACTAATTAAATGCTTTTCAACTAAAACCCTTTTTTGAATGGGCTGCAGATCTTCCATCCTGAGCATTTCAAGCTTGCCAATTTCATTCACACTTTTATCCGAAAAAGTTTCTTCAAAAAGGGTTAAAATTTCCTGCGATTCTTCGTTTGTCGCAATCGTTGGAAACTTATATTTCTCAATATTTCTTGCAAGCCTGACCCTGCTGCTGAGAACAATGTCAGAATCAGGTCCTTCCTTGCTCATCCAGGCGCTCATTGCCTGATTGATAAATTGCTGAAGTGACATGTCAGGATTCTCCTCCTCTGGAACTTTTTAATTTCAGTTCAAGCGAACGGATTTCATCTCGAGTCTCAGCAGCTTTTTCAAATTCTTCTTGCTGTATCAAATCCTTAAGATTCTGTTTTAATAACTCTATTCGTTTACGGACGTGAATGCTACCGCCAATTCGTTCAGGAATTTTACCCGCATGAACAGTGTTTCCGCTATGGACCCTTCTTAAAATAGGATTTATCTGATCATTAAAAGTCCGATAGCACTCCGAACAGCCAAAACGGCCGACTTTTGTAAACTGCTGATATGTCATTTGACATCTGCTGCACTGCAAAACTTCATTTTTCTTAAAAACATCCTGCTTAGTTTTTGAAATAGAAGGTTCCATATTTAATAAACCTGCTAATAAGTTATTGATTGAAAAACCAGTACTGTTGTCTATAAACATCGAACTGTTATCCTGTGCACATTGTTCACAAATATGAATCTCTGTCTTTTCGCCGTTCACTACTTTTGTAAAATGAAAAGTTGCCGGCCTTTCATTGCATTCCTGGCAAATCAAGTCTGTTCACCTGCTTTCATCGGTATTTCAAGGAAGTCAGCATAGCCTTTATCATCCTTGCCCTTAACTCGTCTCTATGCGGCAAATCAATATATAAGACGGAACGGTCAATTACACTCATCATAATCTTCGCTTCACGTCTTGAAATCACTTCTTCATTAACCAGCCTTAAAATAAGATCTTCAGCAGCGGTTTGCGAAATCCGTCTATCGATAATTCCCAATATCTGATCAATTAAGTGGGCAGCATCATTCGATTTCACCTTAATAATACGAATGTAGCCTCCGCCGCCTCTCTTGCTCTCTACTATATACCCTCTTTCAATAGTAAAACGCGTATTAATCACATAATTTATTTGTGAGGGCACACATTGAAACTTATCCGCAATCTCGCTTCTTTTGATTTCAACGATTTCTTTGCCGCTCGTAGTAAGCACCTGCTTCAAATACTGTTCAATGACATCCGAAATATTCCGCACTCCGCCTCCCCCTAACTTGACTTTGACTATATTTGACTTTAACACTAATATAAAACGAAGTTCAATTTTTTTCAACTTATAACCACTAATTTACCTATTTCCATTATTAACGGCAGTGAAACATTTTTAAACAGGAATTACCATTTTATTTATTGGCTGCTTAAAGGAATTTATAAAAAAGGAGTAAAAGCATGGAGGGGTTACGTTATATATACGTCTAATAAAATGGATTCATGAAAGGTAATATCTTTTTCTAATAGAATGTCGGTTTATCCCTTCCTCACCGCTCATACATTATTTGAGACCCGTTCAGACCGCTGAAGCACTATAGTTTGCAAATGCTATAAATGATAAATTTACAGCTAAATAAAAACCAATTTCGGGAGTGTTTTGATATGTACTGGTTCTCATTTTGAAACTCCTCTTCTTATTTTGAGCCTCATCCCCATCATACACTGGTTTAGTCCCCTTCCTAGAAGAGCATTTATGCACACTTACCGGTCATTTGTGCTCGTTCACGGCCAAGTTATACGCGCTCGAACAACATTTATGCTCGCTATGCACGGTTTTATGCCCATGCAGCCAATTCCCTCTAATCGGTGCAGTCCTACTAAAAAGCAAAAACCTGCTTCCAACCGCCATCCCTCTAATCGTCCTTTGTCCTTTGCCATTTTATCTTTTACATACAAAAAAAGAACAGCATCTCTGCTGTTCTTTTTTTATGCGTGCCTGGCAACGTCCTACTCTCACAGGGGGAAACCCCCAACTACCATCGGCGCTAAAGAGCTTAACTTCCGTGTTCGGCATGGGAACGGGTGTGACCTCTTTGCCATCATCACCAGACAATATGCAATTGATTAGAAAGAATGTTATTCTTTCAAAACTAAATAACGTTTGATAACAAGATTCACTTAGGTTTTACACTTTATTAGACTGTGGTTAAGTCCTCGAACGATTAGTATCTGTCAGCTCCACACGTCACCGCGCTTCCACCTCAGACCTATCAACCTGATCATCTTTCAGGGTTCTTACTCACTAATGTGATGGGAAATCTCATCTTGAGGGGGGCTTCATGCTTAGATGCTTTCAGCACTTATCCCTTCCGCACATAGCTACCCAGCGATGCCTTTGGCAAGACAACTGGTACACCAGCGGTGCGTCCATCCCGGTCCTCTCGTACTAAGGACAGCTCCTCTCAAATTTCCTGCGCCCACGACGGATAGGGACCGAACTGTCTCACGACGTTCTGAACCCAGCTCGCGTACCGCTTTAATGGGCGAACAGCCCAACCCTTGGGACCGACTACAGCCCCAGGATGCGATGAGCCGACATCGAGGTGCCAAACCTCCCCGTCGATGTGGACTCTTGGGGGAGATAAGCCTGTTATCCCCGGGGTAGCTTTTATCCGTTGAGCGATGGCCCTTCCATGCGGAACCACCGGATCGCTAAGCCCGACTTTCGTCCCTGCTCGACTTGTAGGTCTCGCAGTCAAGCTCCCTTGTGCCTTTACACTCTGCGAATGATTTCCAACCATTCTGAGGGAACCTTTGGGCGCCTCCGTTACATTTTAGGAGGCGACCGCCCCAGTCAAACTGCCCACCTGACACTGTCTCCCAGCCCGATCAGGGCTGTGGGTTAGAATTTCAATACAGCAAGGGTAGTATCCCACCAATGCCTCCACCGAAGCTGGCGCTCCGGCTTCCAAGGCTCCTACCTATCCTGTACAAGCTGTACCAAAATTCAATATCAGGCTACAGTAAAGCTCCACGGGGTCTTTCCGTCCTGTCGCGGGTAACCTGCATCTTCACAGGTACTATAATTTCACCGAGTCTCTCGTTGAGACAGTGCCCAGATCGTTACGCCTTTCGTGCGGGTCGGAACTTACCCGACAAGGAATTTCGCTACCTTAGGACCGTTATAGTTACGGCCGCCGTTTACTGGGGCTTCAATTCAAAGCTTCGCTTGCGCTAACCTCTCCTCTTAACCTTCCAGCACCGGGCAGGCGTCAGCCCCTATACTTCGCCTTGCGGCTTCGCAGAGACCTGTGTTTTGCTAAACAGTCGCCTGGGCCTATTCACTGCGGCTTTTCAGGGCTATGAACCCTAAAAAGCACCCCTTCTCCCGAAGTTACGGGGTCATTTTGCCGAGTTCCTTAACGAGAGTTCTCTCGCTCACCTTAGGATTCTCTCCTCGCCTACCTGTGTCGGTTTGCGGTACGGGCACCTCTCACCTCGCTAGAGGCTTTTCTTGGCAGTGTGGAATCAGGAACTTCGGTACTAAATTTCCCTCGCCATCACAGCTCAGCCTTATATGAGAAGCGGATTTGCCTACTTCTCAGCCTAACTGCTTGGACGCGCATATCCAACAGCGCGCTTGCCCTATCCTCCTGCGTCCCCCCATTGCTCAAATGGTGAGGAGGTGGTACAGGAATATCAACCTGTTGTCCATCGCCTACGCCTTTCGGCCTCGGCTTAGGTCCCGACTAACCCTGAGCGGACGAGCCTTCCTCAGGAAACCTTAGGCATTCGGTGGAGGGGATTCTCACCCCTCTTTCGCTACTCATACCGGCATTCTCACTTCTAAGCGCTCCACCAGTCCTTACGGTCTAGCTTCAACGCCCTTAGAACGCTCTCCTACCACTGTTCGTAAGAACAGTCCACAGCTTCGGTGATACGTTTAGCCCCGGTACATTTTCGGCGCAGAGTCACTCGACCAGTGAGCTATTACGCACTCTTTAAATGGTGGCTGCTTCTAAGCCAACATCCTGGTTGTCTAAGCAACTCCACATCCTTTTCCACTTAACGTATACTTTGGGACCTTAGCTGGTGGTCTGGGCTGTTTCCCTCTTGACTACGGATCTTATCACTCGCAGTCTGACTCCCAAGGAGCAAGTCTTTGGCATTCGGAGTTTGACTGAATTCGGTAACCCGATGAGGGCCCCTAGTCCAATCAGTGCTCTACCTCCAAGACTCTCATACTTGAGGCTAGCCCTAAAGCTATTTCGGAGAGAACCAGCTATCTCCAGGTTCGATTGGAATTTCTCCGCTACCCACACCTCATCCCCGCACTTTTCAACGTGCGTGGGTTCGGGCCTCCATTCAGTGTTACCTGAACTTCACCCTGGACATGGGTAGATCACCTGGTTTCGGGTCTACGACCACGTACTAAAACGCCCTATTCAGACTCGCTTTCGCTGCGGCTCCGTCTCATCAACTTAACCTTGCACGGGATCGTAACTCGCCGGTTCATTCTACAAAGGCACGCCATCACCCATTAACGGGCTCTGACTACTTGTAAGCACACGGTTTCAGGATCTTTTCACTCCCCTTCCGGGGTGCTTTTCACCTTTCCCTCACGGTACTGGTTCACTATCGGTCACTAGGGAGTATTTAGCCTTGGGAGATGGTCCTCCCTGCTTCCGACGGGATTTCTCGTGTCCCGCCGTACTCAGGATCCACTCTGGAGGGAACGAAGTTTCGACTACAGGGTTATTACCTTCTCTGACGGACCTTTCCAGGTCGCTTCATCTACCCCGTTCCTTTGTAACTCCGTATAGAGTGTCCTACAACCCCAAGAGGCAAGCCTCTTGGTTTGGGCTAATTCCGTTTCGCTCGCCGCTACTTGGGAAATCGCGTTTGCTTTCTCTTCCTCCGGGTACTTAGATGTTTCAGTTCCCCGGGTCTGCCTTCATTATCCTATGTATTCAGATAAAGATACTGTTCCATTACGAACAGTGGGTTTCCCCATTCGGAAATCTCTGGATCAAAGCTTACTTACAGCTCCCCAAAGCATATCGGTGTTAGTCCCGTCCTTCATCGGCTCCTAGTGCCAAGGCATCCACCGTGCGCCCTTCATAACTTAACCTAAATGGTCAGTCGCATCATAAGATGCGTTTCGCATTTCGTTGTTTGTTTAGACATAAATGTCTAGAAAATCACTAATTATGGTAAGCGTAAATCTCAGTGAATTACTTGTTATCAATTACGTTATCTAGTTTTCAAAGAACAACCGGCAAATCAGATGATTTGTCTTCTATCATAGAGAGAATGATCTCTCAAAACTAAACAAAAACCAAAAGCGTCCTCATATATCCTTAGAAAGGAGGTGATCCAGCCGCACCTTCCGATACGGCTACCTTGTTACGACTTCACCCCAATCATCTACCCCACCTTAGGCGGCTGGCTCCTTGCGGTTACCCCACCGACTTCGGGTGTTGCAAACTCTCGTGGTGTGACGGGCGGTGTGTACAAGGCCCGGGAACGTATTCACCGCGGCATGCTGATCCGCGATTACTAGCGATTCCAGCTTCATGCAGGCGAGTTGCAGCCTGCAATCCGAACTGAGAATGGTTTTATGGGATTGGCTAAACCTCGCGGTCTCGCAGCCCTTTGTACCATCCATTGTAGCACGTGTGTAGCCCAGGTCATAAGGGGCATGATGATTTGACGTCATCCCCACCTTCCTCCGGTTTGTCACCGGCAGTCACCTTAGAGTGCCCAACTGAATGCTGGCAACTAAGATCAAGGGTTGCGCTCGTTGCGGGACTTAACCCAACATCTCACGACACGAGCTGACGACAACCATGCACCACCTGTCACTTTGTCCCCCGAAGGGGAACCTTCTATCTCTAGAAGTGGCAAAGGATGTCAAGACCTGGTAAGGTTCTTCGCGTTGCTTCGAATTAAACCACATGCTCCACCGCTTGTGCGGGCCCCGTCAATTCCTTTGAGTTTCAGTCTTGCGACCGTACTCCCCAGGCGGAGTGCTTAATGCGTTAGCTGCAGCACTAAAGGGCGGAAACCCTCTAACACTTAGCACTCATCGTTTACGGCGTGGACTACCAGGGTATCTAATCCTGTTCGCTCCCCACGCTTTCGCGCCTCAGCGTCAGTTACAGACCAGAGAGTCGCCTTCGCCACTGGTGTTCCTCCACATCTCTACGCATTTCACCGCTACACGTGGAATTCCACTCTCCTCTTCTGCACTCAAGTTTCCCAGTTTCCAATGACCCTCCCCGGTTGAGCCGGGGGCTTTCACATCAGACTTAAGAAACCGCCTGCGCGCGCTTTACGCCCAATAATTCCGGACAACGCTTGCCACCTACGTATTACCGCGGCTGCTGGCACGTAGTTAGCCGTGGCTTTCTGGTTAGGTACCGTCAAGGTGCGAGCAGTTACTCTCGCACTTGTTCTTCCCTAACAACAGAGTTTTACGATCCGAAAACCTTCATCACTCACGCGGCGTTGCTCCGTCAGACTTTCGTCCATTGCGGAAGATTCCCTACTGCTGCCTCCCGTAGGAGTCTGGGCCGTGTCTCAGTCCCAGTGTGGCCGATCACCCTCTCAGGTCGGCTACGCATCGTTGCCTTGGTGAGCCATTACCTCACCAACTAGCTAATGCGCCGCGGGCCCATCTGTAAGTGACAGCCGAAACCGTCTTTCCAACTTGAACCATGCGGTTCAAGATACTATCCGGTATTAGCTCCGGTTTCCCGGAGTTATCCCAGTCTTACAGGCAGGTTGCCCACGTGTTACTCACCCGTCCGCCGCTAACCTCCGAAGAAGTTCGCTCGACTTGCATGTATTAGGCACGCCGCCAGCGTTCGTCCTGAGCCAGGATCAAACTCTCCGAAGAAAATTTGTGACTCGATTTGTTGCTGACTTCAAAAATTTAAAACGTTTGGTACGCTTTTGGTTATGTTTAGTTTTCAAAGATCATTTGCTTCAAGAGCAACTTTTAAATCATATCATTGTTGAATCATTAAGTCAACAACTTTTTAAAAGTAATTGGTGGAGCCTAGCGGGATCGAACCGCTGACCTCCTGCGTGCAAGGCAGGCGCTCTCCCAGCTGAGCTAAGGCCCCTAATTAAAAGTTGAAAATGGTCGGGAAGACAGGATTCGAACCTGCGACCCCTTGGTCCCAAACCAAGTGCTCTACCAAGCTGAGCTACTTCCCGTATATGGCGCGCCCGATAGGAGTCGAACCCATAACCTTTTGATCCGTAGTCAAACGCTCTATCCAATTGAGCTACGGGCGCATATATGATATAAGTGGTGCCGAGGACCGGAATCGAACCGGTACGGTAGTCACCTACCGCAGGATTTTAAGTCCTGTGCGTCTGCCAGTTCCGCCACCCCGGCGCAAGTAAGAGCGGAAGACGGGATTCGAACCCGCGACCCCCACCTTGGCAAGGTGGTGTTCTACCACTGAACTACTTCCGCAAAATATGATGCGGGTGAAGGGACTCGAACCCCCACGTCAAAGACACTAGATCCTAAGTCTAGCGCGTCTGCCAATTCCGCCACACCCGCATATTAAGGAAAAATGGTGTGCCATGAAGGACTCGAACCTTCGACCCTCTGATTAAAAGTCAGATGCTCTACCGACTGAGCTAATGGCACATAGTTAAAAAACACTCTTTAGTTTTGCAAGACACCCAAATCTCAGAAAGATTATTCAAGGAGTGGCTCGATTTGTGTGCTGAAGCGTAAGCTTCGAAGATTACTCGGTCGTGCTCTACCGACTGAGCTAATGGCACATAATTAATAAATAAAACATGTTTCGGTAAAAAATGGTGCCGGCAAGAGGACTTGAACCCCCAACCTACTGATTACAAGTCAGTTGCTCTACCAATTGAGCTACACCGGCATTTAATAGTAAGTTTCGCTGATATTAAGCAGCTGTAAAGAATAAATGGTGGAGGATGACGGGCTCGAACCGCCGACCCTCTGCTTGTAAGGCAGATGCTCTCCCAGCTGAGCTAATCCTCCATTACAGCACTTTCGTGCTAAAGTATAAAAGTATACTGCCTGGCAACGTCCTACTCTCACAGGGGGAAACCCCCAACTACCATCGGCGCTAAAGAGCTTAACTTCCGTGTTCGGCATGGGAACGGGTGTGACCTCTTTGCCATCATCACCAGACAATATGCAATTGAAGAAAGAATGTTATTCTTTCAAAACTAGATAACGTTTGATAACAAGATTCACTTAGGTTTTACACTTTATTAGACTGTGGTTAAGTCCTCGAACGATTAGTATCTGTCAGCTCCACACGTCACCGCGCTTCCACCTCAGACCTATCAACCTGATCATCTTTCAGGGTTCTTACTCACTAATGTGATGGGAAATCTCATCTTGAGGGGGGCTTCATGCTTAGATGCTTTCAGCACTTATCCCTTCCGCACATAGCTACCCAGCGATGCCTTTGGCAAGACAACTGGTACACCAGCGGTGCGTCCATCCCGGTCCTCTCGTACTAAGGACAGCTCCTCTCAAATTTCCTGCGCCCACGACGGATAGGGACCGAACTGTCTCACGACGTTCTGAACCCAGCTCGCGTACCGCTTTAATGGGCGAACAGCCCAACCCTTGGGACCGACTACAGCCCCAGGATGCGATGAGCCGACATCGAGGTGCCAAACCTCCCCGTCGATGTGGACTCTTGGGGGAGATAAGCCTGTTATCCCCGGGGTAGCTTTTATCCGTTGAGCGATGGCCCTTCCATGTGGAACCACCGGATCACTAAGCCCGACTTTCGTCCCTGCTCGACTTGTAGGTCTCGCAGTCAAGCTCCCTTGTGCCTTTACACTCTGCGAATGATTTCCAACCATTCTGAGGGAACCTTTGGGCGCCTCCGTTACATTTTAGGAGGCGACCGCCCCAGTCAAACTGCCCACCTGACACTGTCTCCCAGCCCGATCAGGGCTGTGGGTTAGAATTTCAATACAGCAAGGGTAGTATCCCACCAATGCCTCCACCGAAGCTGGCGCTCCGGCTTCCAAGGCTCCTACCTATCCTGTACAAGCTGTACCAAAATTCAATATCAGGCTACAGTAAAGCTCCACGGGGTCTTTCCGTCCTGTCGCGGGTAACCTGCATCTTCACAGGTACTATAATTTCACCGAGTCTCTCGTTGAGACAGTGCCCAGATCGTTACGCCTTTCGTGCGGGTCGGAACTTACCCGACAAGGAATTTCGCTACCTTAGGACCGTTATAGTTACGGCCGCCGTTTACTGGGGCTTCAATTCAAAGCTTCGCTTGCGCTAACCTCTCCTCTTAACCTTCCAGCACCGGGCAGGCGTCAGCCCCTATACTTCGCCTTGCGGCTTCGCAGAGACCTGTGTTTTTGCTAAACAGTCGCCTGGGCCTATTCACTGCGGCTTTTCAGGGCTATGAACCCTAAAAAGCACCCCTTCTCCCGAAGTTACGGGGTCATTTTGCCGAGTTCCTTAACGAGAGTTCTCTCGCTCACCTTAGGATTCTCTCCTCGCCTACCTGTGTCGGTTTGCGGTACGGGCACCTCTCACCTCGCTAGAGGCTTTTCTTGGCAGTGTGGAATCAGGAACTTCGGTACTAAATTTCCCTCGCCATCACAGCTCAGCCTTATATGAGAAGCGGATTTGCCTACTTCTCAGCCTAACTGCTTGGACGCGCATATCCAACAGCGCGCTTGCCCTATCCTCCTGCGTCCCCCCATTGCTCAAATGGTGAGGAGGTGGTACAGGAATATCAACCTGTTGTCCATCGCCTACGCCTTTCGGCCTCGGCTTAGGTCCCGACTAACCCTGAGCGGACGAGCCTTCCTCAGGAAACCTTAGGCATTCGGTGGAGGGGATTCTCACCCCTCTTTCGCTACTCATACCGGCATTCTCACTTCTAAGCGCTCCACCAGTCCTTACGGTCTAGCTTCAACGCCCTTAGAACGCTCTCCTACCACTGTTCGTAAGAACAGTCCACAGCTTCGGTGATACGTTTAGCCCCGGTACATTTTCGGCGCAGAGTCACTCGACCAGTGAGCTATTACGCACTCTTTAAATGGTGGCTGCTTCTAAGCCAACATCCTGGTTGTCTAAGCAACTCCACATCCTTTTCCACTTAACGTATACTTTGGGACCTTAGCTGGTGGTCTGGGCTGTTTCCCTCTTGACTACGGATCTTATCACTCGCAGTCTGACTCCCAAGGAGCAAGTCTTTGGCATTCGGAGTTTGACTGAATTCGGTAACCCGATGAGGGCCCCTAGTCCAATCAGTGCTCTACCTCCAAGACTCTCATACTTGAGGCTAGCCCTAAAGCTATTTCGGAGAGAACCAGCTATCTCCAGGTTCGATTGGAATTTCTCCGCTACCCACACCTCATCCCCGCACTTTTCAACGTGCGTGGGTTCGGGCCTCCATTCAGTGTTACCTGAACTTCACCCTGGACATGGGTAGATCACCTGGTTTCGGGTCTACGACCACGTACTAAAACGCCCTATTCAGACTCGCTTTCGCTGCGGCTCCGTCTCATCAACTTAACCTTGCACGGGATCGTAACTCGCCGGTTCATTCTACAAAGGCACGCCATCACCCATTAACGGGCTCTGACTACTTGTAAGCACACGGTTTCAGGATCTTTTCACTCCCCTTCCGGGGTGCTTTTCACCTTTCCCTCACGGTACTGGTTCACTATCGGTCACTAGGGAGTATTTAGCCTTGGGAGATGGTCCTCCCTGCTTCCGACGGGATTTCTCGTGTCCCGCCGTACTCAGGATCCACTCTGGAGGGAACGAAGTTTCGACTACAGGGTTATTACCTTCTCTGACGGACCTTTCCAGGTCGCTTCATCTACCCCGTTCCTTTGTAACTCCGTATAGAGTGTCCTACAACCCCAAGAGGCAAGCCTCTTGGTTTGGGCTAATTCCGTTTCGCTCGCCGCTACTTGGGAAATCGCGTTTGCTTTCTCTTCCTCCGGGTACTTAGATGTTTCAGTTCCCCGGGTCTGCCTTCATTATCCTATGTATTCAGATAAAGATACTGTTCCATTACGAACAGTGGGTTTCCCCATTCGGAAATCTCTGGATCAAAGCTTACTTACAGCTCCCCAAAGCATATCGGTGTTAGTCCCCGTCCTTCATCGGCTCCTAGTGCCAAGGCATCCACCGTGCGCCCTTCATAACTTAACCTAAATGGTCAGTCGCATCATAAGATGCGTTTCGCATTTCGTTGTTTGTTTAGACATAAATGTCTAGAAAATCACTAATTATGGTAAGCGTAAATCTCAGTGAATTACTTGTTATCAATTACGTTATCTAGTTTTCAAAGAACAACCGGCAAATCAGATGATTTGTCTTCTATCATAGAGAGAATGATCTCTCAAAACTAAACAAAAACCAAAAGCGTCCTCATATATCCTTAGAAAGGAGGTGATCCAGCCGCACCTTCCGATACGGCTACCTTGTTACGACTTCACCCCAATCATCTACCCCACCTTAGGCGGCTGGCTCCTTGCGGTTACCCCACCGACTTCGGGTGTTGCAAACTCTCGTGGTGTGACGGGCGGTGTGTACAAGGCCCGGGAACGTATTCACCGCGGCATGCTGATCCGCGATTACTAGCGATTCCAGCTTCATGCAGGCGAGTTGCAGCCTGCAATCCGAACTGAGAATGGTTTTATGGGATTGGCTAAACCTCGCGGTCTCGCAGCCCTTTGTACCATCCATTGTAGCACGTGTGTAGCCCAGGTCATAAGGGGCATGATGATTTGACGTCATCCCCACCTTCCTCCGGTTTGTCACCGGCAGTCACCTTAGAGTGCCCAACTGAATGCTGGCAACTAAGATCGAGGGTTGCGCTCGTTGCGGGACTTAACCCAACATCTCACGACACGAGCTGACGACAACCATGCACCACCTGTCACTTTGTCCCCCGAAGGGGAACCTTCTATCTCTAGAAGTGGCAAAGGATGTCAAGACCTGGTAAGGTTCTTCGCGTTGCTTCGAATTAAACCACATGCTCCACCGCTTGTGCGGGCCCCGTCAATTCCTTTGAGTTTCAGTCTTGCGACCGTACTCCCCAGGCGGAGTGCTTAATGCGTTAGCTGCAGCACTAAAGGGCGGAAACCCTCTAACACTTAGCACTCATCGTTTACGGCGTGGACTACCAGGGTATCTAATCCTGTTCGCTCCCCACGCTTTCGCGCCTCAGCGTCAGTTACAGACCAGAGAGTCGCCTTCGCCACTGGTGTTCCTCCACATCTCTACGCATTTCACCGCTACACGTGGAATTCCACTCTCCTCTTCTGCACTCAAGTTTCCCAGTTTCCAATGACCCTCCCCGGTTGAGCCGGGGCTTTCACATCAGACTTAAGAAACCGCCTGCGCGCGCTTTACGCCCAATAATTCCGGACAACGCTTGCCACCTACGTATTACCGCGGCTGCTGGCACGTAGTTAGCCGTGGCTTTCTGGTTAGGTACCGTCAAGGTGCGAGCAGTTACTCTCGCACTTGTTCTTCCCTAACAACAGAGTTTTACGATCCGAAAACCTTCATCACTCACGCGGCGTTGCTCCGTCAGACTTTCGTCCATTGCGGAAGATTCCCTACTGCTGCCTCCCGTAGGAGTCTGGGCCGTGTCTCAGTCCCAGTGTGGCCGATCACCCTCTCAGGTCGGCTACGCATCGTTGCCTTGGTGAGCCATTACCTCACCAACTAGCTAATGCGCCGCGGGCCCATCTGTAAGTGACAGCCGAAACCGTCTTTCCATCTTGAACCATGCGGTTCAAGATACTATCCGGTATTAGCTCCGGTTTCCCGGAGTTATCCCAGTCTTACAGGCAGGTTGCCCACGTGTTACTCACCCGTCCGCCGCTGACCTCCGAAGAGGTCCGCTCGACTTGCATGTATTAGGCACGCCGCCAGCGTTCGTCCTGAGCCAGGATCAAACTCTCCGAAGAAAATTTGTGACTCAATTTGTTGCTGACTTAAAAATTTAAAACGTTTGGTACGCTTTTGGTTTTGTTTAGTTTTCAAAGATCATTTGCTTCAAGAGCAGCTTTATAATAATAACAAATTCACTTTATTAAGTCAAGCACTCTTTTCAACTTTTTATTTTTGTGTTTGTCCGCTTTTTTTGCGGCAACGTTTAATAATATATCACCGCTAACACTATTAAGCAAGACTTTTTTATAAAAAAATAAAATAAAAAAACCTCCGTATTTGAACGGAGGCTTTAAACCGATATTAACGATGTCTCATATGCGGGAATAACAATACATCCCTTATTGAAGAAGAGTTTGTCAGAAGCATAACAACACGGTCGATTCCGATTCCAAGACCGCCTGTTGGAGGCATTCCGTATTCCAAAGCTTCAATGAAGTCTTCGTCCATCATATGCGCTTCGTCATTTCCTTGTTCTCTTTCTTGAAGTTGTGCTTCAAAACGCTCTTTTTGATCGATTGGATCATTGAGTTCTGTAAATGCGTTCGCATGCTCGCGCGCTACAATGAATAATTCAAAACGATCAGTGAAACGAGGATCTTCATCATTCTTTTTCGCAAGAGGAGAGATTTCAACAGGATGACCAAAGATAAATGTCGGCTCAATTAAATGCTCTTCTACTTTTTGCTCAAAAAATTCATTGATTATATGGCCTACAGTCATGTTTTTGTTAATTTCAACATTATGCTCCGCTGCATGTGCACGCGCTTCTTCAACGGTCATTTCCTGCCAGAAGTCTACACCTGTACGTTCTTTGATTGCATCAACCATGTGCAGTCTTGTCCACTCAGGCTGAAGATCAATCTCATATTCGCCATAAGTCACTTTTGTAGATCCAGTTACCTCTTTTGCAATATGAGCAATGAGATTTTCAGTTAATGACATGATGTCTCTATAGTCTGCATAAGCCTCATAAAGCTCAATCATCGTGAATTCCGGATTATGGCGCGTAGAAATTCCTTCGTTTCTGTATACACGGCCGATTTCATATACTTTTTCCATTCCGCCCACAATTAGTCTCTTCAAATGAAGCTCTATCGCGATGCGCATGTACAATTGCATATCAAGTGCGTTGTGATGCGTTACAAACGGACGTGCTGATGCTCCGCCTGCAATTGTATGCATAGTTGGTGTTTCGACCTCTAAGTATCCGTTTTGGTCCAAATAACGGCGCATAGACTGAATGATCTTGCTTCGTGCAATAAATGTGCTTTTGCTTTCGTCGTTCATGATTAAATCAAGGTATCTTTGACGGTAGCGCTGCTCGATGTCTTTTAAGCCATGAAATTTGTCTGGGAGAGGACGCAATGATTTTGTCAGCAATTCAAAGCTTGTGACTTTAATAGAAAGCTCGCCTACTTTTGTTTTGAACATAACTCCTGTAACACCGACAATATCCCCTAAGTCAGCTGTAGTGAAAAGCTCATACTGCTCATCGCCTACAGCATCTTTGCGCACATAGATCTGAATTTGCCCTTCGATGTCTTTAATGTGAGCAAATCCCGCTTTTCCTTTGCCTCGCTTGGTCATGATTCTTCCGGCAAGCGTAACAGAAATTTCTCTTTCTTCAAGATCTTCTTTTGAAATTTCACCGTACTCTCGCACCAATTGTGCTGTATAACCTGTACGCTCGAAACGTTTGCCGAATGGATCCAAACCTTTTTCGCGAAGTGTATGTAATTTTTCCCGTCTTACTTTCAGCTGGTCATTCAGTTCTTCGTGGGTTAATTCTTCGTGACTCAAAAAAATCAGCTCCTATTCTATTATTTACGAACGAAAGCAGAAAAACTGCCAGTTCAAACTGGCAGTATGCAATCGCTGCGTTGAAAGACAGATTATCCTGCCTGAATGCTGTTTTGTTGTTTTGCTTCTACCTCTAAAATAAACTCATCAAGCAAGTTCACAAGCTCATCTCTTGTATCCATTGTATTAATGGCGTTTCTTACGATGGCGTTGCCGCGGATTCCTTTAAGGTACCATGCAGCATGCTTTCTCATTTCTCTGACAGCTACCGTTTCACCTTTTAATGCGATCAAGCGGTCTAAGTGAAGCTTGCATACATCCATTTTTTCGCGAACAGACGGCTCACCGATCAATTCTCCCGTATCCAGATACTGAACTGTACGATAGATCATCCATGGGTTTCCAAGTGCCGCACGGCCGATCATGACGCCATCAACACCTGTTTCATCAAGCATTCTTTTTGCATCTTGAGGTGTTTGGACATCGCCATTTCCGATAACAGGAATATTGACAGATTGTTTAACTTCTTTAATGATATCCCAATTTGCCGTTCCTTCATACATTTGAACTCTTGTACGGCCATGAAGCGCTACAGCTTTTCCGCCCGCTCTTTCAACTGCTTGAGCATTTCTGACAGCATAGATATGTTTGTCATCCCAGCCCATGCGCATTTTAACAGTTACAGGTTTATCTACTGCATCAACAACAGCTGAAACCATGTCATAAATTTTGTCCGGATCAAGGAGCCATCTTGCACCTGCATCACATTTCGTAATCTTAGGTACAGGGCACCCCATATTGATATCAATAATATCTGCAGTGGTATTCTTCTCAACGAATTTAGCTGCTTCTACAAGCGTTTCTTTTTCGCCTCCGAAAATTTGAAGGCTTAATGGTTTTTCGCGCTCATCAATATACAGCATACCCATTGTTTTGGCATTGTTATAAAGGATCGCTTTATCGCTGACCATTTCAGCACAAACAAGACCCGCTCCAAATTCTTTTACTGTCAGACGGAATGCAGAGTTGCAGACTCCGGCCATTGGCGCAAGAACAACGCGGTTTTTCATTTGAATATCGCCTATTTTAAACATTATTTGACCTCCTTTTCTGCGATTCAATCTCTTGGTGATAATTCTTCTATGGTGACGTTCAGCGCGGCCGCTACTTCTTGTATCAACTGATCATTCGGCAGTCTGTTTCCCCGTTCAACTTCACCTAAAACAGAAACAGAAATACCCAAGTCTTTTGCAAAGCCTTCTTGAGTATATCCTTTTAGCTTTCGAAAAGCGCGAATACGTCTTCCCCATTTTTCTGCTTCCATATTCGTACTCCTTTTTTATCTGTTAATTGATCTATAATCATCGAAAGCGGCTGCTCGCTGTTTGGAATACTTATATCTGGTTGTATCTCATAAAGCGGTATTAATACGAATGAGCGTTCTAACATCCTTGGGTGAGGAATAATTAGGTGCTCTGTTTCAATATTTTCGTGATTAAACAATAAAATGTCAAGGTCTAAAGTTCGCGGACCCCATTTTAATTCTCTTTTTCTGCCAAGCTCTTTTTCAATCTCCTGCATGACAGCCAGCAGCTGAAACGCTGATAATTCTGTGCGGACGGAGAGCACCATGTTCAAAAATGCATCCTGATCCACATACCCGACTGGATCTGTTTCATAAATAGAGGAAATATTTTCTACCTCTATAGCTGGATGCTCGTGTAAGCTTAGGATGGCATCTTTTACATAACGCTCTCTGTCTCCTATATTAGATCCAAGTGCGAGAAAGGCCTTGTTCATGTCCGGCCTCTTTTGATTTCAACCGAAACATGCCGATAATGCCCTGGGATTGGAGGATCTGGCTTGTACAGCTTTACTGTGCAATTGATCACCTGCTGGAATTCCTTCAGCACTTGCTCCGCTATCTTTTCCGCAACAGACTCCACAAGCTTATATGGCTTCCCTTCAGCAATGTTTTTGCAGATGTGGTAGAGAGAAGCATAATTTACTGTATGCTGAAGATCATCTGTCTGTCCAGCTTCCCGCAAATCAAGCTCGACCGTAAGATCCGCGCGAAACCGCTGGCCTAGTTTCGTTTCTTCTGAGAATACACCGTGATACCCGTAGAATTCCATTCCGCTCACAACAATTTTATCCATGAACAGCCGCCCCTTTTCCAAGCATCGCATCCATCATCTTTGCCATTCTTGCAATACCCTGAACATCATGCACACGCACAATGCTGCACCCTTTTTCAATGCCGAGGCACACGGTCGCGCCCGTCCCTTCCATTCTATCAGAAGGTGGGAGGTCAAGAATGCGGCCAATGAAGGATTTTCTTGATGTTCCTAAAAGGACCGGATAGCCAAGCTTCGTAAATGTTTCAAGGTTTCTCATGACAACGAGGTTATCCTCCATTGTCTTTGCAAAACCTATTCCCGGGTCTAAAATAATCTTATCATCCTGTACACCCGCCCGCTTAACAATTTCAACACTTTCATTAAGATCGGCGATCATATCAGGAATCAGGCTGTCGTATTTCCGCTCTGGCCTATTGTGCATTAGAACAATGGGAACATTATACTTAGCCGCTACAGCAGCCATATTTGAATCTGCTTTAGCTCCCCATACATCGTTAATTATGGTCGCTCCTGCAAGTATGGCCTGTTCAGCCACATCCGCTTTATACGTATCAATAGATATTGGCACATTGATGTCATTAGAAAGTTTTTCAATAATCGGAACCACTCTTTTGATCTCTTCAGCAGAATCAACATACTCTGCCCCAGGTCTTGTGGATTCCCCTCCAACATCAATAATATCCGCCCCGTTTGCAATCATCTCTTCTGCATGTGCAAGGGCAGAATCTATTTGATTAAATTTCCCTCCATCAGAAAATGAGTCCGGAGTGAGGTTTAAGATTCCCATGATAAAGGTCTTTTCACTTAGGTTTAAATGATAAGGGCCGCATGATAGTTGTTTCTTATTGTCCAATATAATCGTGTCCATCTTCTCATCAATCCTTTACAGCTCAAATCTGCTTTTCAGCAGCATTGTATTTTGCTTATACATCTTCTGTAGTGTTTGCGTAATTTCACCTTTTTTCCCTAAAAAAGATTGGGAACCAATTTCTTTTAAAGGAATGATCTCCTGAACAGAATTTACCGCAAATACCTCATCAGCTTTTAGCAGCTTTTCTGTTGGATAGAAACCTTCCTCCGCTTGCAGGCCGATTTTTTCTAAACAGCGCATAATAAACTGGCGGGTAATCCCATTTAAAATACCAGTATCAATTGAAGGAGTATATACGATATGATTTTTCACCCAAAAAAGGTTAGATACAATTCCTTCTGCCACAAAACCTTCTTTTGTTAAAAAAATGCCTTCAATTGATGGGTCATTGCCGATTTCATGCTTGGCCAGTATATTATTAAGATAATGATGCGATTTCAGGCGCAGCTCTCCCTCAGGGGTATTGCGCGGCAGCGATAAGATACGCCCGCTCTTTTCAAAGTTCTCAGGCATTTCAGGCAGCTTCCTCATAAAGAGCATCACGGTCGGCTCCATGTATTCCATTGCCCCAAAAGCTAGCCCGCCGGCACCTGCTGAAACATTTAAACGAACGGAGACGTTCTCGTTCTCCAGCTGATTAAGGACAAGCAGCTTCTGAATCACATCCTCAATCTTAAGACCGGATAGTTCTAAGCGGATGTGAAGCTCTTCCATGGCACTCTGCAGACGCTGCAAGTGATCGTCCAGTAAAAAAGGATGCCCCTTATACAGCCTGAATGTTTCAAATACCCCTAATCCATACAAATAGCCATGATCAAAAGGGGAGATTTTTGCTTCCTCTGCTTTTACATAGTCTGAATTAAGGTAAATATACATATCATTAAACCAGTTTTCTAGATGGCTGGTAGGTTTTTATAAAATTGCCCAGCAGATTTTTTCCGAAAGAAGTCATAATCGATTCAGGATGAAATTGCACCCCTTCGATTGGAAGGGTTTTATGCCGAATCGCCATAATTTCATCTTCATCTGTCCATGCTGTAATCTCAAAGCAGTCCGGCAATGTTTCTTTTTTCACAATTAATGAATGATAGCGCGTCGCGGTAAATGGATTTTCTATGTCCTGAAAGACTGTTTTTCCATAATGATGCATCTCGGATGTTTTGCCATGCATTAATCGTTCTGCACGGACTACATCACCGCCAAATACCTGCGCAATGGATTGATGACCAAGGCATACTCCAAAAATAGGAATTTTCCCTGCGAAGTGCTCTATGGCTGCAAGACTGATTCCCGCTTCGTTAGGACTGCATGGCCCTGGTGAAATCATTAAGAAATCCGGAGCAAGCTCTTCCATTTCAGCCAGAGTAATTTCATCATTCCTGCGGACAATCAGCTCTTCACCAAGCTCACCTAAATACTGCACTAAATTGAATGTAAATGAATCATAATTATCAATCATTAAAATCATCTTTCTCTCACCTCTGCTGTCATATTCTCTTCTTCACTCAGCTCTTTTGCCCTCAATAAGGCCTGCGCCTTTTTTAATGACTCTTTGTATTCATGTTTCGGATTTGAGTCGATCACGATCCCCGCTCCTGACTGGATGTAGGCATGTCCATCCTTTGCAAGCAGTGTACGGATGACAATGTTCAGCTCCATATCTCCATTATATCCAATCCAGCCGATGGAGCCCGTATAAATGCCTCTTCGAGACGGTTCTAATTCTTCAATAATTTCCATCGTCCTTATTTTCGGCGCTCCTGTTATCGTGCCGCCAGGAAAAACACCTTTAAAAACATCGATATAGTCTTTGCCTTCAGCTAATATTCCTTGTACATTTGAAACAATGTGCATAACATGCGAATATTTTTCAATGACCATAAACTCGTTTACATCAACTGATCCGTACTTGCATACTCTTCCTAAGTCATTTCTCTCGAGATCGACGAGCATGACATGTTCTGCCCGTTCCTTCTCATTTTGAATCAGTTCATCAGCAAGCTTTGTATCTTCCTTTTCATTTTCCCCTCTCGACCTAGTTCCTGCGATTGGGCGCGTGCTTGCTTTTTCTCCATCAATCTTCACTAAAAGCTCTGGAGAGCCGCTGACAATCTGGAAATCCTTCAATTCCAGATAAGCCATGTAAGGAGAAGGATTTAATTCTCTTAGCGTTTCATAAATCTTAAGCGGATGAACACCTAACGGCTGGGTTTGCCTTACGGATAAATTCACTTGAAAAACATCGCCGCTCTCTATATATTCTTTGATTTTCTCTACTGCTTCCATAAAAGATTCTTTAGTAAAAGCACCCTGAAGCGCTTCCCCTTCAGGCGCGGCCGGTTTATGAGTAAATGGCTCAGAACGCACCTCAGTCCAGCTCCGCTCCATTTCAGCAATACGTCTCTTAGCCTCTTCTACTTCATTATCCTGTCTGTAATGGGTAATGAACCAAACCTCACGCATTTGGTGATCATAAACAGCAAGATCATCAAACAGCAGGAAAAACAAATCAGGCGTTTCCAGATCATCTTCTGAATGCTGTTCCAGTTTTTCAAAATACCTTACACAATCGTAGCTGAAAAAGCCAATGGCTCCTCCCTGAAAATCCGGAAGCTCTTCGTCTTTAACAGATTTATAAGCAGAAAACCAATCTCTGAATGTATCGAGCAGATTCCCATTCCGTTCTTCTTCCGTATCATTCGACTGTATGGTCAAAACAGAATCTTTCCCTCTTACAATCGCTGCAGGCTTCAGTCCTGCAATGCTGTACCGTCCGCCTCTGCCGCTTTCTAAGAATGCATGATACTCCTCATGTTTAGAAAGATGCTGATATTGTTTAAAGAAATCAAGATTGTATTCCGCTTTTTTTGCGATCGGCTTTCTCTCAAGATGCATCTGTACCCTCTCCTTAAAAACTCATACCTCCATTTTACCTAAAACACAAGAAGATTACATGATGAAAATATTGAAAGGAGTGGAAACTAAAGAGACTATATAGAAAAAACAGCCCGAAGGCTGTTTTTATTTTTAATCGAATTGATAAAGCGGAGTGCTTAAGTATCTTTCGCCGTTGCTTGGAATGATGGCCAGAACTTTTTTGCCTTTTCCTAATTCTTTCGCAACCTGCAATGCAGCTTTAATGGCTGCACCAGAAGAAATCCCTCCGAGCAAACCTTCTTCTTTAGCTGCTTGGCGGGCAACCTCAAATGCTTCTTCATTTTTGACGGTAATGACTCCATCGTAAATGTCTGTTTTTAAAATATCAGGCACAAATCCGGCGCCGATACCCTGAATTTTATGAGGGCCCGGTTTACCGCCAGACAATACTGGTGAATCTGAAGGCTCAACAGCATAAATCTTGATGTCTGGATAAGCTTCCTTAAGTACTTGGCCTGCACCAGTGATTGTACCGCCTGTTCCGATACCTGCAATAAATGCATCAAGCTTATCGCCCATTTGGCTCACAATTTCAGGACCTGTTGTTCTGCGGTGAACTTCAGGATTCGCTTCATTTTTAAATTGCTGAGGCATGAAGTAGCTATGTTCTTTAGAAAGTTCCTCAGCTTTGCGAATGGCTCCGCCCATTCCTTCTGGACCTGGTGTAAGCACAAGCTCTGCTCCATATGCTTTTAAAAGATTACGGCGCTCCATACTCATTGTCTCAGGCATAACCAAAATAGCCTTAATGCCTTTAGCAGCAGCTACCATTGCTAAGCCGATTCCTGTATTGCCGCTTGTTGGTTCAATAATCGTATCTCCAGCTTTAAGAAGACCCTTTTCTTCAGCTGCCTCAATCATTGCAAGTGCAATCCGGTCTTTTACGCTGCTTCCCGGGTTCATAAACTCAAGCTTCAAATAAACATCAGCGCTATCCTCTTCTACGATTCGATTTAACTTCACTATCGGTGTTTCCCCAATCAGTTCGTGTATTGAATTTGCAACACGCGTCAATCTGACCACCTCTATTTCCGAGTATTTTTATTGGCTTTAAAAAGAATGTACCAAAACTCATTCTGAATTGTCAATCTTTTCTTACTTCTCGGATAGGACAAACTACTTATTCCTTAGAAGTATCATCGCCATAAAACCACGTAACCCCTGCCTCTTCCCACAATGGTTTAACAGATACAGCAGATTCCATTTGTTCTAGTGCAATTTGCCTTCTCATTTGATTTTTGACATCTTCATATGAGTAATGGACACCATTAAGCTTTTCTTTTAATAAAAGAACTGAATAGCCGAGATCACTCTTAATCGGCTGACTCCATTCATCTATTTTCAGTTTCTCAGCCTCGTCAACATATTTTGATGGAAGGTAATCAATATCGGCTGACACAAACCCAAGCTCTCCGCCCTCGTTTGCCGTAAATTCATCAATTGACTTTTCAGCAGCCAGCGCTTCAAAGCTTGAACCGCCTTTTAGTTCTTCTATCACTTTTAAAGCATCTTCCTCGGTCTCCGTCACAATATGGAATAAGTGATACGAATCTTCAATTGAATACAGCTCTTTATTGGAGTCATAATAAGCTTTTAGTTCTTTATCAGATATTTCAACATCCTTGGTTAACAATTCTTCTAATAGTATGCTGTATCTGATTTGCTCGCGCAGTTCTTTAGTATCTGTCAGCTGTTGTTCGTTATCAAGAGAATTGTACATGGATTTGTACATCGTCAGCTCGCGTTCAAGTTCTTCTTCCGGAATCTTGATGCTGTGCTTTTCCGCAAGCTCCTCAACTACTGTAAAATTAATCATCTCTTCAAGTGTTTCTTTTCCGAAACGCTCTTCAAGCTCCGCCATCCAATCTTCCCTTGTAATTTCTTTCTTTCCGACAACAGCAATGGACTCCGATTTCTGGTTTCCAGAAACAACAGCTGCTATACTATCATCTTTAGATAAGAAATAGGCCAAGGTAAAACAATTAATGATGACAAGGCCAAAAATGATTGACCATACTGTTTTCCCGTTCATTTCTCCATCTCCTGTTTCATTGTTCAGTTTGAGGCACTTTCCTTCATCTCTGTTAATTCTTCTTTATTGAAATGATATCTCTCATTGCAGAAATGACATTCTGCTTCTGCTTTGCCATCCTCTTCAATCATGCTTTGAATTTCTTCGGCACCTAGGCTGATAATGGCATTTGCGATTCTTTCGCGGGAGCAAGGGCAATGGAAGGCAACGGAATGTTTATCCAGCAGCTTCACATTTTCTTTACCTAATACTTCAAAAAGAATTTCTTCTGGAGTTAAACCTTTTTGAATTAACTTCGAGATTGGCTCTACACTGCCAAGACGTTTTTCGATTTCTGTAATGGTTGATTCATCCGTACCCGGCATTAATTGAATAATGAATCCACCCGCTGCAAGGATTGTATTATCCGGATTAACAAGTACTCCAACGCCCACAGACGAAGGAACCTGCTCTGAGGATACAAGATAATAGGTGAAATCCTCACCTAATTCACCAGACACGATGGGAACCGAACCTGTAAAATGTTCTTTCATTCCAAGATCCTTCACAATGGAAAGCATGCCTGAGGTGCCTACTGCTCTTGCGACATCAAGCTTCCCTTTTTCGTTAAGGTCAAAATGAGTTTGAGGGTTTGTGACGTAGCCTCTCACCTCGCCTTTTGCATTGCTGTCTACAACAATGACACCGATAGGCCCGCCTCCCTCAACTTTGATCGTCATTTTATTCTCGCCTTTAAGCATAGATCCAAGCATGACTCCAGCTGTCATAGACCGGCCTAAAGCCGCTGATGCAGTCGGCCATGTCTGGTGTCTTCTTTGCGCTTCTCCTACTGTATCTGTTGTTTTTGCAGCATATGCACGCACTTGCCCGTCAAACGCAAGCGCCTTCACTAAATAATCCATTGTAATCTCACCTTCCAAATTATATGCTGTTTCTTTCATAAATAAGCTGCAGGCCTTTTAACGTCAGGAAAGGATCGACAATCTCAATTACATTCGATTCAGATGCAATCAATGATGCCAGTCCTCCTGTAGCAATAACCTTAGGCTCTGCTTTTGACTGCTGTTTCATTCTATTAACAATGCCTTCTACTTGTCCCACATAGCCAAATAAAATACCGGCCTGCATCGCACTCACAGTATTTTTTCCAATAATATCGTCCGGTCTTGCAATTTCAATTCTTGGAAGTTTAGCTGCCCTTGAATATAACGCTTCTGTTGAAATGTTAATTCCCGGGGCAATAGCTCCCCCCATATATTGTTTTTCCTCATTGATATAACAATAGGTTGTGGCTGTACCAAAGTCGACAATAATCAAAGGCCCACCGTATAAATGAATGCCGGCCACTGCATTTACAATTCTGTCAGCACCAACCTCACGCGGATTCTCATATTTTATGTTCAAACCTGTTTTCATTCCCGGTCCTACAACTAAAGGCTTTTGCTTAAAGTACTTTGAACACATTCTCTCGAGCGAGAACATAATTGGAGGAACAACGGACGAAATAATAATTCCTTTAATATCGGTAAGCTTTATACCTTCATGTTCAAATAATGATTTGATCAGCATGCCAAACTCATCTTCCGTTTTGTTTCTTGTCGTTTCAATACGCCAGTGATGTTTTAATTCATCACTCCCAAAAACGCCTAAAACGGTATTTGTATTCCCTACATCCAATACTAAAAACATATGTATCACCACTTTGTATAGTTTCTTTTCACTTTTTAAGTTTTATTCTTTCCAATCATATCATACGAGGTAAGAAATCGAATCGTATAAAAATAAGAACTGAATCAGTTTTTATTTCCCAAAATAAACAACATCTCCATTTTATTCTTTTTAGAAGATGGAATGCAAAAAGAAAGAACCGCAAGCTCATAATGAACATGCGGTTCTTCTAAAGACTAATTAATCTTCTTTTCGATCTTCATGTATTTCAGATGTTTGTTCTTCATCCTTTTTAGGGAGGATGTTCACTTTCACATCTTCTTGTTTTTTGTCGAGATCAGCAGCTGGTCGATCCGGCAATGTGCCATGATCCACAAGGTGTTTAATCTGTTCTGCATCGAGTGTTTCAATTTCAAGCAGTGTTTGAGCAATCAGCTCTAATTTGTCACGATTCTCAGTAAGAATCTTCTTAGCGCGCTCATAGCTTTCTTTAATGAAACGCTGCACTTCCATATCAATTTCATGTGCAATGGCATCACTATAGTTCTGCTCGCTGTTGAAGTCGCGTCCTAAGAACACTTGTCCTTGCGATTGGCCAAATTGCAATGGCCCAAGCTTATCACTCATACCAAACTCTGTTACCATGCGGCGGGCAATGCCTGTCGCACGCTGGAAGTCATTGGATGCTCCTGTGCTGACTTCGCCAAACACGATATCCTCAGCTACACGTCCACCGAGCAGTCCGGTAATTTTATCAAGAAGCTCAGGTTTCGTCATAAAGTAACGATCCTCTTTCGGAAGCATAACAGCGTATCCGCCAGCTTGACCGCGTGGTACGATTGTTACTTTGTGGACCATATCAGCCTCATCAAGAATTACTCCGATAATTGTATGCCCTGCCTCGTGATAGGCAACAATTTTGCGTTCTTTTTGAGAAATAACACGGCTCTTCTTCGCAGGACCTGCAATTACACGGTCTGTAGCTTCATCAATATCTGTCATATCGACCTTTTTCTTATTGCGGCGGGCAGCAACAAGTGCAGCCTCATTCAGAAGGTTTTCAAGATCTGCCCCTGAGAATCCAGGTGTACGGGCGGCGATCGATTTTAAATTGACACCATCATCTAAAGGCTTGTTGCGGGCATGTACTTGAAGCACTGCCTCACGACCTTTAAGATCAGGACGGTCAACCGTAATTTGACGGTCAAAACGGCCTGGACGCAATAAAGCAGGATCAAGAATGTCTGGGCGGTTTGTAGCAGCAATCATAATGATTCCTTCATTTCCGCCGAATCCATCCATTTCAACAAGCAATTGGTTAAGGGTCTGCTCACGCTCATCATGACCTCCGCCAAGACCAGCGCCGCGCTGACGGCCAACTGCATCAATTTCATCAATAAAGATAATACACGGTGCGTTCTTTTTCGCATTCTCAAACAAGTCACGAACACGGGAAGCCCCTACACCGACAAACATTTCAACGAAATCAGATCCGCTGATTGAGAAGAACGGCACGCCAGCTTCTCCGGCAGCAGCACGTGCAAGAAGCGTTTTACCTGTTCCAGGAGGTCCTACAAGTAGAACACCTTTAGGAATGCGGGCGCCAAGCTCTGCAAATTTACGTGGATCCTTCAGGAATTCCACGACTTCAACAAGCTCCTGCTTCTCTTCATCTGCACCTGCAACATCTTTAAATCTGACTTTTTTCTTTTCTTCGCTGTAAAGCTTAGCTTTGCTTTTACCAAAGTTCATGACACGGCTGCCGCCGCCCTGAGCCTGGTTGAGCAAGAAGAAGAAAAGAATGAAGATAATGACAAAAGGAATGATGGATGTAAAGAACGTTACCCATCCGCTGGTTTCTTCTGCAGGTACGAACTTAACGTCCGTTTTCCCCTGAGCAGCAGCATCCACACGGTCTAATGCTTTGTCGCTTAATACATGAGTTACAAATAACTCATCTTCTTTATAATCAGTTAACTTACCTTTAACTTCATAAACCCCACGCATCGGCTGAATTGTTATTTCTTCAACATCTCCAGCCTCAAGTTCGGAAATGAACGTGCTGTAAGTTAATGCTTCAGTTTTTGTATTGTTTCCTTGGAAAAAACTGACGACTCCAATAACCACTAAAAAGATTAATAAATAAAATATGGTATTACGGAAGATCCGATTCATTCCTTACCTCCTCCCACAGTAAACATAACTATTTTAAATAGTATCATAGAAAATCATACCAATACAACTAATTAGCTATTTGTATACTTGACAAAATCCAGTGTTAGTTATTTTGATAAATTTCAGGCTTCAGTACGCCGATGTACGGAAGATTGCGGTAGCGTTCAATGTAATCTAAACCATAGCCGACTACAAATGCATCCGGAACTTCAAAGACTACATAATCTGCCTGGATATCAGCTTTTCGTCCAGCTGGTTTATCAAGCAAGGTCACAATTCTGATTGTTTTTGCTTTACGGTAACGGAAAAGCTCTACTAAGTAGCTTAGCGTTAAACCGCTGTCGATGATATCTTCAATGATAAGAATGTCTCTGCCTTCAACTGAAGTATCCAAATCCTTAAGGATCTTAACTTCTCCGGAAGAGACCGTAGATGTACCATAACTTGAAACATCCATAAAGTCCATTTCCAAGTATGTATCGATGTTCTTCAGCAGATCAGCCATAAAAGGCATTGCACCTTTTAAAACACCAATTGCGAGCGGAAAGCGGTCTTTATATTCTTCTGTAAGCACTTTGCCCAATTCTTTTACTTTGACACTGATCTCTTCTTCTGTGATTAATACTTTTTCGATATCCTGCTTCATTACAAGTTGCCCCCTACAAAATCATTGCTCTTTATATTCCAGTACAACACAATCGCCCTCGGATAACCCGTATTCTTCAAATGAAGATTTCTTAAGGCCGGGAAGCCAGAGGATATTACCGCTGCCATCTTCTAAAACAGGCCAGCTGTTTCTCTTATTGATCGGTACTTTAGCATCAATAAATATATCTTTTACTTTTTTCGTACCATTCATGCCTTTCAGTTTGATTTTATCGCCCTGCCTTCTTGTGCGGATCAGCAAGGGCTTGTTCAAAGAAGAATAAGGCATGACGAACACATGGTTCCCTGACAGATCATCAGGACTCCTGTCCGCAATTTCACAAGTTAAGATATACCCGTTTGGGAGGGCTGTGCTAGAAGGTATCTGCACCTGCATCTCATATGACTGGTCTGTGTTTTGTTCAAAAGTAAACAAACACGTTTGATAAGATTTGATTACTTTTAGACCGTCTGGGTAATCAAGTGAACCGGAAGGATGTTTTTGCGAGAGTAAAGACTGAAGACTCTCTATATGTATAGAAGAAAGGGAAGATGGAATATCTTCGTAAAGATAGTTTAATATTAGTTGAATACCTCTTCTTTGTAAAGGCATAGGCAGGGTTTTAAACATTTCAATATTCAGTTCGATTTCGTTCTTTTCTTTCCTTTTCAATACTGTATTCAATTTTTCATTCGTTAATTCCTGTAAGAACTGCTCATCTTCTCTAAATGTTCTGCTGAAAAACTGAAATCTTTCATGAACCTTAGGGTTTTCTTCCTTAAGAAACGGCAAAATATGTTTGCGAAAGCGATTTCTCGTATAGTCAAGTTTCTCGTTGCTTGGATCAAACCGCGGAGCAAGCTTCTGGTCAAGACAGTAAGTAAGAATTTGTTCTTTTGTAAAGGATAAGAAAGGACGAATGATTTTCCCGCTGTCAAAATCACGTATTTCAGGAATTCCTGCAATAGAAGCACCCATTCCGCCTCTAGTCATTCTCATTAAAATGGTCTCAACCTGATCATCGCCATGATGCCCTAAAGCCAAAAAATTTCCATCATACTTTTCCATTACTTTGCTGTAGAAAGCGTAGCGGCATTCTCTGGCTGCATTCTGAGAGCTCATTTCAGGGTGCTCCCTGGCGAAGTGGGGAACGTTCAGCTGAACAGCTTCACATGGAACCCCATTCGAACGGCAATAGTGCTTAACAAATTCCATTTCTTCTTCGGATTGTGAACCTCTAAACATATGATCTACATGAGCAGCAATGATTTTAAGCTGATAAGCTTGCCGAAACCTCATAAATAAGTGAAGAAGGGCGAGCGAATCAGGTCCGCCTGAAACCCCGATCACAATGGTTGCATCTTTTATATCGTTAACATTAAGAAAAGTCCGGAAACGTTCTAGCATGGCATTCCTCTTTTATAGCATTATTTAATAAGTTTTTCCTAAAACGCATCCTGTCCGAGAACAGCATTCTATAATGAGTGCACTTTAATACTATCACGCATGCTTTGGCGTCTGCAAAAAAGAAGTCCCCGGTTCACACATTTATCAAATTTACATGAGATAGTGATAAACATAGAATGAATAGATAATGCATAAAGCAGCAATAATCATCACAGTTTCGAGCCATCCGCTTACTTTGCTCTTCTTTTTAACCTGCACTCGCGTTTTTTTCTGCTGCTGATTTGGAGCAGGCTGTCTTGATGAGGCAGGGGGTTTTCTGCTCCTCTTTGGATAAAGAGACTGCAGGAAATCCTGTTTCATTTCAGAAGCATACTTGTATTTTCCCAAGATGGCATTATTTAAAACGGCAGAATGCTGCCGCAAGTAAGGATTTGACTGAATAACGGCATTCAGCTGACCGCATCCGTCGCCCTGCTTTTTAAACCGTTTAGGATAAACAGAATTGATCACGATCATAGCAGCTGCAAATAGATCATACTCCGCCTCCGCCTTGCGGGTCCCGAGTCCCCAGTACCCTCTATCAAAAAAATCGGTAAACTCTTTTATCGACCTGCCCTTAAGCGTTGTTCCTCCAACATCTATAAACCTGAGCTGAACCGGCCTGTCGGCCACAATCAGATTCTCTGGTTTCAAGTCGCCGAAAACCCAGCCTGCCTGATGGAGCTCCTGCAGATTCGAGAGAAGCTGAATTGTTAAAACACCAATCCATTCATGGCCGTTGGTCTGGATAAAATCAAGATATTGCTTTCCTTTAATATATTCCATTACATAAAAAGGAACTTGCGTTCGTGTTCTGGGATTCATCCAATCATCTACATCAATTAAAGCAGGCCCAAGGGAATTCCCCTGGACCTTTGAAAAGTGTTTAAGGACATTCACTTCAGAAGTAATGGACATGCTGTTCTCACTTACTTTAAGAGCTGAAAGTCCATGTTTTCCCTCCGCTAAATAGACAATCCCTGTAGCACCCTGACCAAGAGGTTTCAATATCCGGTACTGCTGATGATGCCACTTTCCCTTAATAATAGTGCCTGGTGCCGCTTTACATGTTTGATTCGCTGAAGTATTGTTCATCATCTGAGAGCAAACTCCTTAAAGAACGCTTTTTCTTAAACGAGTGGATGCCATCACGAATAGCCGGTCCGGTCGGTGTAATGCCGCCAGTTGTAAGTTTAGGAAAAATAGAGGAGAGAGATTCAAGTTTCGGTGTCCATTCCAAAATGGTTTCAACTTCATCCTTTTTCCCAGGAAATACAGACACTGAAAATTGATTTTCCCCAATTCTCGAATTTAAGCTGATAGATAAATCCAAAAGTGATTCTTTTACAGTCGGCAGCTTCGGCTTCATGCTTCCGCTCATATCTACTAATATTAAAATCTCCATGCCGATCGTTTCTCCAAGCTCATCGACTACTTCCATCACCTCTCCCCGTTTTTCAGGCGAAAGCTCCTCCATCGAGACTTTCTTTCCAAAGATTTGCTGAAGTTCAGAATTGACCACCCCTTGCAGAGTTTGAGTCATTGCTTGCCTTGTTACCATTTGCACCGTTTGAGAGAGCTGATGAGCATAGACAATCTGGCTTACGCCTCCGCCCGACATAGCTATCCCTTCAATCTCATCGATCGCCTCCTGATCAATCACATTTTCTTCTACGATTCCGATTACGTTCACTGAAATTCCTTGTTCTTTTGCCAGAGCCGCCATCGCAATCGGATCTTCACCGTGATTGGAGCAGCCGTCTGTTATAAGCAGAATTTGTTTTAATTTTCCCTTATTCATTTTAGTCCCCTCCTAATATCCTCTTATCACCAAGGAAATAATGTACTACCATCCTCGCCATGAAATAAGAGTTTTATACTTTAGAAGGGGCTTATTTAAAGGGTGATTCTTCTAAATCACATTTTGCTTTTTGTAATGTTTGGACGTTGAAATAGAAGCCCATTTAGGAGTATTATGATCGATTTTGGCTACAACCACCGTCATATCATCCTCAATCTTGCCTGCTCTCGTACGGATAACCTCCTCCATAATTAAATCTGCCACCTCTTGCGGATCCATTGTCTCCAATTCTTTTATTTTCCTCTTCATCCACAAATCATGATTCTCCACATGCTTTGGCCCTTCGAAGATTCCATCACTCATCATGATCAGAAGATCTCCCGCCTTCAGCTGTTCTCCAACGACATCAACATCAAATTCCTCAATGATTCCCATCGGCAAATTGCTGGCTTGAATTTTCATGATTTGATCGCCGCGTTTAATAAAGCTTGGTGTGGATCCAATCTTTAAAAATTTGCAGGTTGCATCCTGCAGATCAACAATAGCCAAATCAAGCGTTGAAAAAATTTCGTCCGTCGTTCTTAGGGATAAAATGGAATTTATTGTCTTAATTGCAACTTTTTCTTCAATTCCGGACTGCAGAATCTTTTGTAACAGCTTTATTGTCTCATTGCTCTCGAAATGGGCTCTCACTCCATTTCCCATGCCGTCACTGATCGCAATGGCGTATTTTCCAAAACCGAGTTCAATCGTTGAATAACTGTCTCCGGAAACAAGACCTCCTCCTTTTGCCGCATGAGCCACACCGGAATCAACTCTATATGTTCTCGAAGAACCGAAGGAGACATGACAATATCCATTCGGATAGCTCGAGCATTCTTCATGTTTGACAATCACTGACTCTTCCAGAATATCAGAGAGCATTGGTGCGATGATCTTCTCGCACTCCCCGTGTCCATTGCAAAATGGAATACTCATCTCGATATCAACATTTCCCTGCTCCAGGCTGTATATATCTACGTGCCCGATTTCAATCCCAAAGCTTTGAAGCGCCTCAAGAATTTGTTCTTCCTGAACAAAATGATTTTCTCGTTCACGCTTTATTTCCTTTGCAAAATCCTCCATGACCTGCGAAACTCCCATCAACTGTTCCGCTACGAGCCTTCTGCTCTCCTGCACCTGCTCTTTTAACTTTTCATTAGCGTCGTAATAGTTAATTTCCTGTTCAATAGCCTCCTCTACTTTTTTCGATTTTGAACAATATCTCTCAAATTCCTTTTTTAATTTCCGGTTACCGTGATACGTATTTTCTTTGCTTTCATGCATAATTTCCTTCATAAAGTCATAGGTTGTATCAAAGTTCTGCACCCAGCACCGTTCTTTTTTAAAACAGGTCTGGCACGTTTTTTCAGTTATGGTGCTTAAAAACAAGTCGGTCCCCCTTTGATCTTCTGACTCTTCACTTTTTTCATAGAATGTGACAAAGCTTTCTGAAAGGGCATGAAATACTTGAGAGAATTGATCTACCCGATGGGCCGTTACATCCCTGATTTTTCTTACATACTGCTGCTGTTCCTGTGTATGTTCGTTTGTTCCTGGAATATGCTTAGCTAATTTATTTGTAATTGCTTTTGGTGTTAATAGAAATAACCCAATGGCAATGAGTGATTCCGATAAGTTTTTCATCAGGTCGGATGACCCTTCTCCGTAAAGGGAAATCAGCAGAGATCCGATTAACAAACCGATGGCCGCCCCGAATTTCTGACCTTCTTTTAAGAGCCCTCCAAGTAACCCTGAGAAGGCAAGGAGACTCATTTGATAGAGGTTTCCGACATTGGCAAGACTCAAGATTAAGCCGGTTACAACACCTACTGTGCAGCCAATGCTCGATCCTCCGATAAAAGCAAACAGCAGGACAATATATCTCGATAAAACATGCTCTGCCTGAAGCTCCTGATAGGAGACCCCAACAAAACCGGTCAGCACGGAAGCAAGAAGAATCATAATGCATATGATTTCTTCTATTTTAAGAGACTGCTTGTACTTCCTGGCTGATATTAGAGGCAAGCTCTGCAGAAAAATAAGTGTCAGAATAAAAGCAAGTCCTGACTCAACCCCCGCCATCATATAATCGTACAATGTAAGGGAACCCTGTAGATAGAAGTAGCCGATTCTAGTCAGCATCATTGAAAGGAAAACAACAAACGGCAATGCTTTCATTTTATCTTTATAGAAAAGAGAGGTTATTTTTTTCATGATCAGAAAGATAAGAATAGAGGCAGTGACAAATAGAGAGGTCTGCCACGATATCGTGACAGCTCCTGCGATCAGAGCAAACGAGGAGAATAGCGCTTTATCTTTTTTCATTAAGAGGACAGCGCCAAAGAACGGCAGCGCAAAAGGAAGTACTTCAGTTAAAATAAGTGCTCTTCCCAGCAGAAAGCCGATCAGCACATAAAGAAGACCTTTATGCAAAAAGAGCAGCTGCAGTCTTGTCCCAAAACGATGAACTGAACGATTAAACCATTGATGCGTCCTCTCAAGATTCACTTCCGTAATCGGCTCGATAACCCTTCTTTCTACCTTTTCCATATTTTCATTCCCCCACTTTTTAATGATGTGGTTATTATATCGAAGGTAAAAAAAAGATTTTGTCAAAAGAAGGAAGCTTATCCCAAGAAACGTTCGACTGTTTTTTTGAATAGCGACAAAATGCCCGAAAAAGCTTTTTATTTTCATAATGAAAACAACAAAAACCCTGATTTTCCATTAAGGAAAATCAGGGTTTTCATCTTGATGACCCGTACGGGATTCGAACCCGTGTTACCGCCGTGAAAGGGCGGTGTCTTAACCGCTTGACCAACGGGCCGGAAAAAATGGTAGCGGCGGAGGGAGTCGAACCCACGACCTCACGGGTATGAACCGTACGCTCTAGCCAGCTGAGCTACACCGCCATTTTAACTGCCAAATGTTATAAGGCACAAGATATATAATACAAAGGATTTCGACTTTCGTCAACAAAAAAAAGAAAGTTGAAATATTCAGTAAACGCTGTCGGAATAAATGGGATCTATTCATGAAAAATCGTTCACTCGTTTTGAGCAGATAAAGATATAGAGAACCGCCTGAACGCTTCGGCAGTGAAAAAAAACAGACCGGACCAATCATCCCGGCAAGCAGTGGAATTGTTTAGTAGCTAAAACAACCCATTTATCCTTTTGCTTGATTTTTCACCCGTTATTCTAATCAATAAGCTTAAATAGCCTTTTATTAGCCAACTAGTGGCGCCCAGCACAAAAACTGGAGCTATAGACACGAATGCGGATATCCACATACTTCCTTATCCATAAAAAAAGAAAGCACATTCTCATGTACTTCCTCTGCCGTTTCAGCATTTATATCAGATAGCAGCAAGTTAACCTCTTCTTGCTCCGCGACCGCCGCGCTTTGATTCTGTATTGCGTTTAAGTGATGATAAGCGATCCTCACTGTCTTTTAAGAATCTGCTCATTTTTTGCTCGAAATTCTCTTTAGGGCGGAATTCATTTGTGTTCGTTCTGCCTCTTGGACGATCTGAGCGGTTTGGACGGTCTGAGCGATTCGGGCGTTCTGAACGTTCTGGGCGCTCAGGACGATCAATTGCCTTTTTAATTGACAAGCCAATTTTTCCGTCTTTCTCTACATTGATGACTTTAACCGTTACCTCGTCACCGACTTTTAAGTGATCGTTAATATCTTTCACATAATTATCAGCAACTTCACTGATGTGGACGAGTCCTGTAGTGCCACCCGAAAGCTCTACGAACGCTCCGAAATTTGTAATGCCCGTTACCTTACCCTGTAACTTGCTGCCAACTTCTATCGACATAAAAAAAATGCTCCTCCTTAATAAACATAAAAAACTCATTTATTTAATTATACATAATCCAAAAATCAAGTGTCAACAACACTACTCTTTATCTTTTTTTGGCAACGTGAAGATAATCTCATTGTCTTCAGATAAAAAATAGTCCCGACGAGCAATTTTAGCAATATACTCATCATCATTCAACTTTACGATTTCTTCCTCTAATACCTTTTCCTCTTTTTGAAGCTCCGTTAATTGAGTTTGAAGTTCTTTCTTTTGATGAACCTTCTCATTAATGGCACTAGATTGAGATATGAGAGTCGTTAATACGATAACAGAAGTTACCGCTGCAATCAATCCAAATAATGTCAACCGTCTGATCAATCCGCGTTTTCGCCTTTTTAATATCTGATCTTTCCGCTCCTGCTGCTGCATATACTGTGATTGAAGCTGCGTAATTTTCCGGTCTTTAGCGAGACTCATTTATTAGCCTCCTTTATTTCTTCTTTTTCCACGAAATCCATAAGTTACCACTCTTATTCTTGATTTTCTCATAAAGTCCTGCCGTTTTTTTGAAAAACCTGTAAAAAAAGTTTCTGATGGACAATGGAATCAGTCTCCACAATCCTTTTAAGATCCAAAAAACGGGAGATAACAGCACCTTTGCAATGGCATAAACCACTCTTGCCATCCATTTTAACAAGTTCCATAAAAAAATGACAAGTCCGCTTATAATTGCTGTCAATAAATTAAAAATGCCAACAATTGGCTTAATTAAAAAAAAGTTTCCCATCTTCAGCATCGTCTTATAAATGCCTACTGTACACTTAATAATGAATTCGAGAAGAGCTAAGTAAATACCTTTGATCAAGCTTTGATATGCCGCATATCCGCACAGCAGGGCAAGCAGAATGTATATGCGGAATTCCCCTTCATTCACATTCAGGAGAATATAAAATAAAAGGAGGCCCTGTACGAGCCAGAATAGGATGTCATTTATGAATACAACCCATTTGGCTCTTCTCGGCCGCATAAGAAAGCGGCCGTAAGTATCTAGTGAAGCGCCAATAAAACAGCCTGAACAAACCATGGAAAGCATCGTCAGGAATTGAGTGGAGAGCGTCATTTAAATAACTTGCTAAAGAGTCCTTTAGCTTTCTCCGTCTGATGCTCATCCAGATAAACGAGATCAAAAATTCTTCCTTTTATTGAGACGATCCCTTTATCTACGTCCAAATTTTTCATTTGGAGATTCTCACCGCGGATAGCAAGAGCACCCATCACCGTCTCAAGCAGAAATTCTTCATTATCAAAGCTTTCAACATGTGTAACGCCTGTAATATCAAGCAGTTTACGGCCTCTCATAATAACATCATGCTCCTGGATCGTTCCCTTAGGCTGTGATTGATTATCATAATATTGATTCATTGCCAACCCCCGCATTCTTCTAAGAAATATTCTTACCTATTTCTATGAGCCAAGAATGCGAAATAGAACAAGCCCTCACATGATATCAAATTCTATTCTTCGCTGATTTTTTCTTCTTTTACAAGTGAATACATGCCCGCTGCATCTTCTTTTTTAGAAGAATCCTGCAGGTTTTCAATTTTCACGATGATGCGTTTTTGCCCAAATCGAATGGCAAGCTCATCACCTAATTTTACAATAGAACTTGCTTTTGCCACTGTGCCATTAACCGTTATTCTGCCTTGGTCAGACACTTCTTTTGCAAGTGTTCTTCTTTTAATCAGTCTTGAAACCTTCAAAAATTTATCTAGTCTCATCTTTTCATCACCCCTTTATAGCCCTTTGCTTTTTGCTTCATCCCAGTAAGAATCCATTTGTTCAAGAGACATTTGTTCCAGGTTTAGATTCAGTTCAACTGCCTTTTTCTCAATATATTCGAATCGTCTTTTAAATTTATGATTGGTTGCCGATAAGGCTTCCTCAGGTTCAACTCCGTAAAATCTGCCGATGTTGACCAGTGCAAAGAGGATGTCCCCAAACTCCGCCAGGATCTTCGTTTGATCAGCATGATTTTCTGCTGTTTCAGCCTTGAATTCCTGCATCTCTTCATGAACCTTTTCCCACGCTGACTCAGCATGATCCCAGTCAAAACCGACTTTTGCAGCCTTCTTTTGAATATGGTAGGCCTTAGATAATGCAGGGAGTGAACCGGCAATGGATTTCAATAGGGATTCTTTTTCATCAGATCCCTTCTCTGCACGTTTTATCTCCTGCCAGTTCGACAGGACTTCGTCTGTTCCGCTTACAACAGCAGTTGAAAAAACATGAGGATGTCTGCGGATCATTTTTTCTGTTAATGTTCTGATGACATCATCAATGGAGAACATGCCATCGTCTGAGCCAATTTGAGAATGCAGCATGACCTGAAGCAGAACATCTCCAAGCTCTTCAACCACATGTTCATCATCCTCTTCGTCAATGGCCTCTATTAACTCATAGCATTCTTCAATTAAATATTTTTTCAGGGACTGATGGGTCTGCTTTAAATCCCACGGGCACCCATTTGGCCCCCGAAGCTCAGCAATCACCGCGCGCAGTGCTGAAAATTGATGATTCAGAATGCTCTCATCTTCTGCAGGAGGTACATACACACTTGTTAAGTTGTTAACCGACGTAACCCGGTCAAGCTCAAAAAGGGGTACCTTTACGATCTTTTGCTCACTGCTTCCGGCCGCCGTAATAATCTTAACCTCATAGTCATCAGGCAAATCTTCCATCAGAGTTAATTTCACTTCAGAAGCAACCATTTGGTCATATACCTGGCAAATAATCAAATGCTGTCTGAAATTTAACTGTTCTCTCTTCATCGTCAGACCGTCAACCATTTGAAACCCATCAATCGGATCGATTTGAAGCGCAGTAAATGTGGCATCTAAAAAGCTTTGGCCTCCAGCTATATGGATCTCATAGCCTTTCTGTCCGCCATTTTGAAGAAGCAATTGCACCGTCTGCTCTGCAACAAGCGGATGTCCAGGAACAGCATAAATAATCTCTTTATCTTCCGCTTCCTTGTATAGCTCCAGTTCAATTTTAGCGTAAACATCACCGAACTTGTCATTCTCTTCGTAAAGGTGATCAAATGTCCTGAAATCCGGCAGTTCTGCCCTCAGTTCATCAACCACAGGATGTTCTTTTGTTCTTAAAAACAAGTGGGAGGCTGATGTAAGTTTACGATAAACTCCAAGCGGCAAATGACTGGCATCTGAGCCCCCAAGTCCTACAACAGTAATCTTTTTCGCCATCATTCCATACCCCGTTTCATTTATTTTAAAAACTTCTCAAGCTTTTTTCCGCCCGGAAATGCAGCTAGTTCATTATTTGTAAAAATAGATAGTTTTAAAATGGCCATTATATAGATGACCGCTCCTGTTAAAGCACCCATTAATGATCCTATTGCAGCCGCCACACGGTCATGGTCCGCCCAATATTGATCAAAGACCGACATATAAAGAAAAAGTACCGCAATCATCAGACCTGCAGCGGCGGCAGTTTTGAGAATATCCATCCAGCTGATCAGCATGTAGCCTTTCGTTTTCAAATAATAGGCATTCAGAAGACTGATCACTGCATATGCAGCAACTGTTGCAACAGCTGCCCCCTCCGTATTCATCGACGGAACCAAAAGAATGTTTAAACCAAGTTTAACTGCTGTTCCAATCAGAACTGCAGCTGCAGGAAAAAAAGTGAAACTTAGCCCGTGCAAGATCGCAGAAAGTGTCAGTGCATAGGATGTAAAAATGACTGAAACGCCTAAAACAGCCAGTACTTTCGTTCCCGATGCATCCCGGTACAGCATGATGTTTGTCGGCTCCATAATCATAATCAGTCCTGCTGCTGCACCCGTTCCAATTACTGTGCAGATTTTCATGGAGCTCGTTATTTTATCTTCAATCACGTAAGCTTCATGATTCTTTTTCGCATATGAGATAAGCGGAACTAAAGATAAGGAAAAGGATGTTGCTGCGACAGTCCCAATCTGAATCAGAGGCTGACCCCTGTCATATATGCCTTTTAGAGCTTTGGCAGCGGACATTTCAATTCCGTTTGAGCGAAGCGCCGAATATAGCTGCATCGCATCAATCAATTGGATGAAAATCAGCATTAAGCTTGTGATGCAAATGGTCATAGTATTTATTAATAAATATTTAACGATTGTTTTTGTGTTAATGGATGATTTCCCTGTTCGAAAAGGAAAACCTCTTTTTTTGTCTCTTGCCAAAAATACAGATAACACTGCAGCAGCAGCCAGCCCGCCTGTCAATGAGCCGAATAAAGCCCCTTCTCCCGCTTCGTAAAGGGAGTATCCATTGTGAATCAGAATATATGAAAAGAAAAGGATCGTTACAACTCTGATCCCTTGTTCTGTCACTTGGGAGAGAGCAGTAGGAAGCATATTATCAAATCCTTGAAAATAACCCCTCGCAATCGATATAAAGGGAATCAGCAGAAAAGAAAATGAAATAATTTTAAGCAGCGGGGCAAGCTCTGTGTCCCCCATGATTTCTGAAATGTACACTGCACCAAAATAGAGGCATAAAAAGAATAAAGTACAAACTGCAATTAAGAACAAAAAGGAAATCTTTACTATAGAAAAAATCGAGGAATCGTTTTCTCTGTCTCCAAATTCGATGATTAATTTTGAAATAATGACCGGAAATCCGGTTGTAGCAAGCATAATGGCAATTCCGTAAAAAGGATAAACCTGCTGGTATATGTAAAACCCTATGTCTCCGACAATATTTTGATAGGGCACCCTGTAAGCAGCGCTCATTATCTTTATAATCAGTCCCGCAAGTGTCAGTACAAAGGCACCTTGCAGAAAGAGATTTGCTGATGTATCAGAACGGACGTTCATCGCCCAATTCTCCTTCCAATTTTAAGCTGAACGTGCCTATTATACCACAATATGTAACCCGCTCCATCTTCAGAAAAGCGGAAGCGCCCGTTTAGCGCAGGCAGACAGATAAGGAGCTGGACATCGATCAAGACTCTATAAGTATTCAATAGGAAAAGGCAGCAAAAATCGCTGCCTAGATAAAACTATATGAATAATGACTACTGTTCCATTTGGCGCGCCAAAAACCCAGCTGCAGTTTCTACTGCTTTATGCTCTACTTCTCCTACATCCTGATCCTTTGAAAAGATAACAACAGCACCGATAGGATCTCCATTGGCAACAATCGGTCCAACTGTGAAGGATTTAAGCTCTTCGCTTGTTCCATCTATCAATTGGATATTCCCGCCTTCTGTGTTCAGCACAGAGCTGCGTTCTTCCATTGCTTTTTCTACCTGTTCGCTTATATTTTTATTCATGTATTCCTTTTTAGAGCCTCCTGAAACTGCTATGTATGTGTCACGGTCACATATCAGCACGGGATGTCCAAGGCTGTCATATAGAGCATCAGCATATTCTTTTGCAAAATCGCCAAGCTCGCTTATAGGTGAATACTTTTTCAATATCACTTCTCCGTCTCGATCGACGAAGATTTCAAGCGGATCTCCTTCTCTGATGCGCAGGGTTCTGCGAATTTCCTTCGGGATCACCACACGGCCTAAATCATCAATACGACGTACTATACCAGTTGCTTTCATCTAATGCTGCCTCACTTTCACTTGATGATTGTGTACTTGATGATTGTTGACTCCAGCTAAAGTGAGCTTCTTTTTTCAACAATCACCATTGCTTAGGGATAGTATCCTTCACTAAAACACGCAATATACACAAACACAGCGAATTTTTCTTGAATAGGCAGTATTTTCTTTTCAGCTTAGACAAAAAGAACGGGTATTAAACTCAGTTAGCAGAAATCTCTTCTTTTTTTACCGAGCCTAAACCATTTAAAAGCTCTGATGCGATCTTCAGCCATTTATCAGCAATAACTCCTTTTGTCTGGATGGTGATTTTAAGCCTTTTACCGTCCATTCCGAGACCGACGGCTCTGCCGTATTTGCTGCTCAGCTCAAACAGCTTCTGCCCATCGACCAGCCTGCTCGCATCTTCACTGACGTAAAGGGCTACTGAGTCTTTTTCCTGCTTGATCATATCTACCTTCTCCTGGACGGCAAAAACTTTAAGCTTTGCAATCTGCATAAGATAGCCTACCTCTGCCGGATAATCCCCGAATCTATCGACAATTTCTTCCTGCAGCTCTTCTAAATCAGCTAAAGAGGCAACAGCTCTGAATCGTTTATAGATGTCGATCTTCTGTCTGCCATCTGAAATGTACTCTTCCGGCAAGTAAGCATCCACTTCAAGATCGATTTCAACCTGGAACGGTTTCTCTTTCGGACCGTCTTCTCTTCGTTCCTCAATTGCTTCCTTCAGCATTTGAGAATAAAGATCAAAACCAACAGAATCGATGAATCCGTGCTGCTGTGCACCAAGCAGATTTCCTGCTCCGCGGATAGAAAGGTCGCGCATCGCAATTTTGAAGCCCGAACCTAGCTCTGTAAACTCTTTAATTGCCTGCAGACGTTTTTCCGCTACTTCAGTCAACACTTTGTCTTTTCGGTACGTAAAGTAAGCATACGCAATTCGGCTGGAACGTCCGACACGGCCCCTTAGCTGATAGAGCTGAGAGAGACCCATCTTATCGGCATCATGGACGATCAGCGTATTCACATTTGGAATATCAACCCCCGTTTCAATGATTGTCGTACTGACAAGCACATCAAATTGCCCATCAAGGAAATTAAGCATCGTTGATTCAAGTTCATTCTCGGACATTTTTCCATGAGCGTATGTCACACGTGCATCAGGTACAAGCATAGATATTTCATCTGCTTTGCGGTCAATATCGTCTACGCGGTTGTATAAAAAGTAGACTTGGCCGCCCCTTGCAAGTTCTCTTTCAATCGCTTCACGGACGAACCCGCCATTATATTCAACGACATATGTCTGTACAGGGAACCGGTTCTCAGGCGGTGTTTCGATAACAGACAAATCGCGGACTCCAAGCATTGACATATGGAGCGTACGCGGGATTGGGGTAGCTGTTAAAGTCAGGACATCAATGTTTGCCTTCATTTGTTTAATTTTCTCTTTATGTGTAACACCAAAGCGCTGCTCTTCATCGATAATCAAAAGGCCCAGCTCTTTGTACGTAACATCTTTAGATAAAAGGCGGTGTGTCCCAATAACCATGTCAACAGTCCCGTTATTCAGACCTTTTACTGTTTCGTTCATTTCTTTTCTTGATCTAAAACGGCTGAGCAAGCCTATATTAATCGGGTAATCCTGAAACCTCTCCCGGATTGTTTCAAAATGCTGCTGTGCAAGGATGGTTGTCGGAACCAGCAGGGCGACCTGCTTACCATCAGCAATGGCTTTAAATGCAGCACGGATTGCAACCTCTGTTTTACCATAGCCCACATCACCGCAAAGAAGCCGGTCCATCGGCCGTTCTCTTTCCATATCAAGCTTGATTTCATGAATGGAGCGAAGCTGATCCTCCGTTTCCTGATATGGAAAAATCGATTCAAACTCGCGCTGCATCTCGCCATCAGGCGAAAACCCATAACCTACACTTGCTTCCCTCTCAGCATAAAGCTTGATTAAGTCATCAGCTATATCCTGGACAGAGGATTCAACTTTCTTCTTAACCCGCTTCCAGTCACTGCCGCCAAGCTTGTAAATCTTTGGCTCTTTTCCCTCTGAGCCTACATACTTCTGAATCAGATCAATTTGTTCGACAGGAACATACAGCTTATCGCTGCCATGATAGCGGATATGCAGATAGTCTTTGTGCACGCCATTTATTACGAGGGTTTCAATACCCAAGTATTTACCGATCCCGTGATTCACATGAACAACATGATCTCCAACTTGAAGTTCCGAATAGCTCTTAATTCTTTCCGCATTTGATATTTTCTGGCTTCTTGGCTGTTTTTTCACTCTCTTTTTAAAAAGCTCTTCCTCTGTAATAACGGCAAGCTTTTGCAGCGGGAGTTCAAACCCCGTTTGCAGATCGCCTTCCATAATGTAGAGATTGCCAAGCCTTGGCGCTTCATTTTTTTTCAAAAAAGCAGCTGTAATGTCATAATCAGCCAGCACACCCTCAAGCTTTTTGACTCTCTCTTCCGTAGCACCAAGAAATACAACAGAGAATTTTGCTTTTTTCCATCTATCAATTTCACTTTTCAGCACATTCATTTGCCCATGAAAATTCTGCATCTGCTTACATGACACATTTAAGATATTCTGAGGACTTGTATGCGGGACATGACGCAAAAATAGGGATAGATAGACAAGCGGATGCTTTGTTTTTGTTAAAACATCTGCATATTTATGGGACATTTTAACATCATTCACAATTTTCCCGTGCTCAAGCAGGCTCGTATACCAATCAGCCTCTTCTTTTTCAAGATTTTCGTACATTTCCTGAATTCTGCTGACTTCATCCATGACTACAATGGTCTGCTCATTAAAATAATCTAGTAAACTAGCGGGCTTCTCATAAAAGTATGAAAGATATTTAAACATTTCCTGATTAAATTGGCCGTTCCTTAATTGTTCAAGCTCATACCCGATATTCTCTGCCAGAATCTCTTTTTGTTTTTCATCCTTCAGCCGTTTCAAGCTGTAGGCTAAACCACTTTCCAGCTTCTGTATGCATGCAGTGATTCTGCTTTGATCAACAATGAGTTCCTCTGCAGGACCGATATGAACTTCTTTAAGCTTAGCAATTGAACGCTGATCTTCGCTGTTAAAAGAGCGGATCGAATCAATCTCTGTATCAAACAGTTCAATCCGAATCGGGTATTCTTCAGTAAGAGGATAGATATCCATAATCCCGCCTCTTAAACTGAACTCTCCGGGAGCAGAAACCATTCCGGCTCTTTCATACCCCATCGTAATTAAGGATGCCATTGTTTTTTCAAGATTTAATTCTTGTCCAAGCTTTAAATGAAACTGATTTTCAAGCCAAGCTTCTTTCGGCGGCAAGAACCTTCTGAGCGCTGCGACTGGAGCAACGATAATTTTTCTTTTATCTTGGGATAATTGATTCAGGACTTCCATTCTCTGTGCTTTTAACTCAGGGCTTGCTACAGCAAGCTCAGAAGCAATTAATTCATTTACAGGATAAAGAAGAACCTGATCTCCTATAAGGTTGGCCAGGTCTTCATAGATCTTCTGTGCCTGAAACAGGTTATGGGTAATCATTAAAATCGGTTTTTTTGAATGCTGATAAAGTGAAGACGAGAAGACAGACCTTGCAGAGCCGGATAAGCCTGCTACGAGCTGCTCTTTCAGGCCTCCATGAACTCCTTCAATAATCGTCTGAAAATCGTCATTATCATAAAAGTAATGCTGCAAACTTTGCAAAGGCTAAAACCTCCCCTTTTGTTAGTGATAGAAAGGCGGATGTCGATCTCTCTATTAGAAGCAGAGCACAGGGCCAGAGATTCCGGCGCCTGCACAATATCAGTTACTGGATTTAACGGAAAAATGCCTTGGTTCCTTTCGTCACCAAAGCTTTTCCTATTGAATAAAACGCTGCAGCTGATGATAATCAGGATTTCTCTCTAATGCTTCCTGACAATCCTCGCAAATGGTTTTTACAAGTATATCGCCATTCGACTCATATGATATCATTTCTTGTCTCTCTTCCTGCGACAGGTGATGGAATCCCAATTGTTCACTGTATACTGAAACGCTGTCAATTGTTCCAACCTTTACACCGCAATGACGGCAGTTATAATGTAGCGCCAATGAAAAGCCCCTCCTGAAAAAGTTTTTAACTCTAGTATGGACCTTCAGGAGCTCGCTTATACTCTTCAGTTATATTTGTTCATCACCTGTAAAAATGGCTCTGTAATAAAGCTTTCACATGCATCTGCAGAGATTGCAATCGCGTCTTTTATGCTCGGCTGTTCTTCTTTCCCGAATGAGCCTAATACATAATTTGAAACACTCATTCCGCCTGTCGGACGGTCGATTCCAATTCGCACACGATTAAATTCCTGGGTGTTTAAATGCGTAATCATTGATTTGATTCCGTTATGGCCGCCCGCACTGCCCTTCATTCTCAGGCGCACTTTTCCAGCGGGTAAATCAAGATCATCGTAAATGACAGCAATGTCTTTTTCCTCGATTTCATAATAGTCCATCAAGGGTCTGATACATTCACCTGAGAGGTTCATATATGTAAGTGGTTTTAATAATATGATTTTCTCGCCTGAAACATGACCGATTCCGAAGATTCCGTTAAACTTTGAACGATCAAGAGGGATGTCCAATCGCTTTGATAGTTCGTCAATCGCCATAAAGCCGACATTGTGCCGTGTATCCTCATATTGCTTCCCTGGATTCCCAAGTCCAATGAATAGTTTCATTCTCGTACCTGCCTTTATTCTAGAAGTGGTATAACTAAGCTAACCAACAGTGTGTACCTACCTTAGCCATACTCGCTCAATTATGTTCAAAAAGGATGATGCGGATTGGAGAGATTTATCCCAATCACCTATCATCACCCTAGTTTTAGTATCTTTTTCTCTATTTAAACAATACCATAAAAAACGCAGCCATTAAATGGCTACGTTCTGCAAATTATAATTGTTTATTTTATTCAGAGGAATCTTCTTTATTCTCTCTGCCCTCAACACGCTCCGGTTCGCCACCTTCTTGCTGCTCGCCGCTGTCAATTTCTTCTTCTTGCTTTGGAGGCAGAATAGAAGCAACAACTTCATCTTCTTCATGATTGAATGTGTACTTGCCAGAAACCTTAACATCTTTAATCGTCAGTGTATCGTTGACGCCAAGCTCTGAAATATCGACCTCAATGGACTGAGGGATATCACCAGGTTTAGCTGTAATTGATGCCTGATACATTGGCTGCTGAAGCACTCCGCCGTCTTTTACCCCTGCTGCATCGCCTGTCAGTGTAATCGGAACCTCAACGACAACGTCTTCTTTAAGGTTGACGACATGGAAGTCAGCATGAATGATTTCGTTTTTGAGCGGATCTGTCTGCATTTCATACAGCATAACCGAATGTGATTTTCCATCTAAATCAAGCTTTATAATGGCGTTTCGTCCTTCATCACGCAGCGTTTTAATTAATTCAGTGCTATCTAAGGAGATTGATTTTGTATCCGTTGACTTTCCATAAATGACAGCAGGAACTTGTCCCTGTTCACGAACCTTTCTTCTTGCTGAGTTTGTAAATACTGTTCGTTCTTGTACTTTTAATGTTGTCATAGTCCAAAACACCTTCCTAAAGATAAGTTATGTCTTATTTAATTCCCATTATTGCCAGCGTCTAAACATTTTTCTTAGAAAAGGATGGTTTCGTCTCGTCTTCTTCTTCCATATATATATTCTTTAACGATTTTTATAATACAAAAACACCCTCAGGGCCAAAAAGGCAGCGAGGGTGTTTTTCAAAAGCATTAATCAAAGAGAGTGCTGACAGATTGCTCTTCATGAACTCGGATAATAGCTTCACCAATTAGTGGAGCAACCGATAGCTGTTTCAGCTTGCTAATTTTCTTCTCTTCACTTAAAGTAATTGAATTCGTAACAACTAATTCTTTAATATTTGAGTTTTGGATACGCTCGATCGCAGGTCCTGATAAAACAGGATGAGTACAGCAAGCATATACTTCTGTTGCCCCGTTTTCTACTAATGCGTTAGCAGCAAGTGTAATCGTTCCGGCTGTATCAATTATATCATCAATTAAGATAGCTGTTTTGCCTTCAATGTTACCTACAATGTTCATTACTTCAGCTACATTCGGTCTCGGACGGCGTTTGTCGATGATCGCAATCGGCGCTTTCAAACGGTCTGCAAGCTTGCGGGCACGCGTTACGCCACCGTGGTCAGGCGAAACAATAACGATGTCCTTTAAGTCTTTTTCAAGGAAGTACTCTGAAAGAATCGGCACACCCATTAGATGGTCAATTAAGATGTCAAAGAATCCCTGAATTTGCGGAGCATGCAGATCAAGAGTGATGACGCGGTCTGCGCCTGCCGTTTCAAGCAAGTTCGCAACAAGCTTTGCGGTAATCGGCTCACGTGCACGCGCTTTGCGGTCTTGACGCGCATAGCCATAATAAGGCATAACAATATTGATTGTTTTAGCAGAGGCACGCTTAAGCGCATCAACCATTATCAATACTTCCATCAAGTGTTCATTAACTGGCGCGCTCGTTGATTGAATAACGAAAACGTCACAGCCGCGGATACTTTCTTCAATGTTAATTTGAACTTCCCCATCACTGAAACGAGTTACCGAACATTTACCTAAGTCAACACCAACTTCATCTGCAATCTCTTCAGCTAAAGCTGTGTTCGAGTTTAATGTAAAAATCTTTAAATTAGAATCTGCATAACGATTAGACATATTTAAAGGAGACCTCCACTAGGTTTTATAATATTGAGAAGTATGATTTCTTGCGCATTCTTTACTTCATGTACCCATCTTTATTCACTTGTCTTGCACGCGCAATAGAAAGCGCATTGCCAGGTACATCATCTGTAATTGTCGAGCCTGCCGCAACATACGCACCTTGACCGACTGTTACCGGAGCAATTAAGTTTGAATTGCAGCCTATGAAAACACCATCCTCAATTTTTGTAAGGAATTTATTCTTGCCGTCGTAATTGACAGTAATGGATCCGCAGCCAAGGTTCACATCTGCGCCGACTTCAGCATCGCCGATATAGCTTAAATGAGAAGCTTTGCTTGCTTTGCCCATTGATGATTTCTTGATTTCAACAAAGTTGCCGATCTTCACCTCATCCGCAATAGACGATGCAGGTCTGATGTGCGCAAAAGGCCCGATATTTACATCATGACCGATTTCACTGTCATGTGCAACAGACTGGCGGATTGTTGTGCGATCTCCAACCGTGCAGTCTTTTACTTCTGTATGAGGTCCAATAATAGAATCTTCTCCAATAACAGTATTGCCTGAAATAACAGTGCCAGGGTAAATCACAGTGTCCCGTCCAATTTTAGCATCACTTGAGATGTATGTGTTCTCAGGATCAATAATGGAAACCCCGTTTTTCATATGAAAGGCGTTTACCCGCTTTTTCATATACTGCTCAGCTAGCGCAAGAGCTACTCTATCATTTACTCCAAGCGTCTCTTCGAATGATGCCGTCTGGAATGCCGAAACGATTTCATTGTTTGTTTTAAGAATTTCAATCACATCTGGAAGATAATATTCACCTTGGGAATTGTCATTTGACACTTTCTTCAGCGCATCAAAAAGAGCACGGTTGTCAAAGCAATAAGTGCCTGTATTGATCTCCTTGATCAAGAGCTCTTCTGCATTTGAATCTTTATGCTCTACAATTTTTTCAACGCGGCCTTCCGCATTTCTGACGACGCGGCCGTAACCGGCAGGATCTTCTGCTTTCGCTGTAAGAATTGTAGCTTTTGCTTTCATTTCTGTATGATGAGAAAGTAATGATGCCATTGTTTCTGCTGTTATTAAAGGAGTATCTCCGCAAATAACAATAGTCGTTCCCTCTTGATCTTCTAAATGATCTGCTGCCTGCATAACAGCATGAGCCGTTCCAAGCTGTTCACCCTGGACAGCATATTGGACGCTTTCTCCAAGCTGATCTTGTACTTTTTCCGCTCCGTGACCTACAATGGCAACGATTTTGCTTAAATCTAATTTAGAAACTTCATCAACAACATGCTGAACCATCGGCTTTCCGCCAACTGGATGCAGCACTTTATAAAGCTTTGATTTCATTCTAGTGCCTTGTCCTGCAGCTAAAATTACTGCGTATCGGTTATCCATTTCCAGGCCTCCAATATACCTTTTTATCCATAGAAAAATATATCTCAAATAGCACCTTATTTCAAGGAAACATATGAAAGTACATAATTTTTCATAAAATTGTCATGATATGTAAGAATCTTTCAATCATAAAAAAAACAAAAAAGCCGAATAGGACTAAGTCCTACCCGACTTTTAAAGTGCTTCATATAATCAAGAAGCGCCTGCTTCCTCAAATTCAACTTCAAGTTCACCTAAACGATGATACTCGGCTAACACTGCCTCTTGAATTTTTCCGCGAGTTCCAGAATTAATTGGATGTGCTATATCACGGAACTCTCCGTCTGGAGTGCGTTTGCTTGGCATTGCCACAAAAAGTCCATTGTTTCCATCAATCACACGAATATCATGAACAACAAACTCATGATCCAACGTAATTGATGCAATCGCTCTCATGCGGCCTTCGGTGTTTACGCGGCGTAATCTTACGTCAGTTACTTCCATTCTGTTCACCACCTTTTCCTGTATGAAAAACTTTAGTTAAGTTATTCAACGGAATTTTTCTTTTTCCTGCAAGAATGGAAAAATTTTTCGAAAAATCAGGTGATTGTGCTCATTTTATCTGGACGCTTGTGATTGTGCCATTTATTAATGGAATCAAGCTGCTTTTTTAATATACAGCTAATCATAAACGATTCATCTTGCAAAAGCTCCATCTTATAAATGATCAGTTAACAGAAGCAATAACTTCAATTTCTACCAGCGCATCTTTAGGCAATCTTGCTACTTCAACACATGAACGGGCAGGTTTATGTTCGCTGAAGTATTCGGTATACACTTCGTTGAATGCAGCGAAGGTATTCATATCTTTTAAAAATACAGTTGCTTTTACAACAGTCTGTAAAGAGGCTCCCGCTTCTTCAAGCACAGCTTTTAAATTCGAAAAAACCTGATGTGTCTGCTCTTCAATTGAGCTATTCACCATTTCACCTTCAGGAGTAAGCGGAATTTGACCAGAACTGAAGAATAATCGGTCAATGACAATTCCCTGACAATAAGGACCAATGGCCGCCGGAGCTTTTTTTGTATCAACTTTTCTCATAATAATCTCTCCCTATAAAGTTACTTGGTTTAAGAAGCGGAAGAAGTTTCCGTCCATGACATCGATTTGTTTCTCTTTTACATCAACATCCGTTAATTTCACAACAGATATGTATTCATCCACAAGGCGTTCTTCTACACCTTCTGATTCAACCAGCACGCCAATTCCGGCGAGATTTGCATTAAACTCTTCAAGCATGCTGACCATTCCATTTATTGTTCCGCCGGCTTTCATAAAGTCGTCAATAATCAGGACATTCGAGCCCACTTTAAGACTTCTTTTTGATAAAACCATTGTCTGAATTCTCTTTGATGACCCTGAAACATAATTGATGCTGACAGTCGGTCCTTCTGTTACCTTGCTGTCTCTTCTTACAATGACAACTGGTACGTCAAGCTGATTTGCTACTGCGTAAGCGACAGGAATCCCTTTTGTAGCTACCGTCATGACAATATCAATTTTGCGGTCAGCGAAAACAGATGCAAATAAACGTCCAATCTGATTCACCATAGTCGGGTTTCCGAGTATATCTGTTAAATATAAATATCCCCCGGGCAGCAGGCGTTCCGGTTTAGCCATTAGACTGCAAAGCTCAGAAATAATTTCTTTTGCTTCATTTACCCCGATTTTAGGAATAAATTTAACTCCGCCGGCAGCGCCCGGCACGGTTAAGAGTGAACCGATGCCCCGCTGTTCAAAGGTTTGCTTTATGATCGTCAAATCTTCACTGATTGAAGACTTGGCCGATTGATATTGATCAGAGAAAAAAGTTAAAGGAACAAGTGCATGTGGATGTTGTAGCAAGTAATAAGTCATATCAACAAGCCTTCCACTGCGACGAAATTTCATGGAATAACCTCCAAAATCCGAATATTTTAAAGATAATATAACTTAATATACGGATTTAATCAAGGTTATTCCGTTCCCCAAGCAATCTTACAGCAAATACCTGATCGCAAAAACCTCTTAATCCGTTATACACACGATGAAGCCTCGATTCATAGCGGACAAGGCCAAACACAGTAGGCCCGCTGCCGCTCATCAGGACAGCATCAGCACCAAACCGCTTCATTTGATCTTTAATATTAGCTACCTCTGGATACATTTTCAAGGTAACATCTTCCAGGACATTTCCCAAAAGGCTGCAAATCTGATCAAAATCCTGAGTCTTAATTCCTTCAATCATCCCTTCTACATCAGGATGAGCAACAGCGCTCAAATTCAAATTGCGGTACACATCAGCAGTAGATACGCCAATCGTCGGCTTTGCCAGTACGACCCAGCAATGAGGCGGAGTATCGATATGCTGAATCTTTTCGCCCCGGCCCGTAGCCAGTGCAGTTCCGCCGTAGACACAGAATGAAACATCTGAGCCTATCTCGGCTCCAAGCTCTGCTAGCTCATCTAAGCTAAGTCCAAGCTTCCATAACCTGTTCAAACCTCTAAGAGTAGCAGCTGCATCACTGCTGCCCCCTGCCAGGCCGGCAGCCACAGGAATCACCTTTGTGATGGATATTGAGACCCCTTTTTTTACACCGTACTGCTTTTTTAATAATAAAGCAGCCTGATAAGCTAAATTCCGCTGGTCATCCGGCACAAATCGATTATGAGAAATGATTTTGATCTCATCAGACGCAAGCTCCACAAGCTCGACGCGATCAGCCAGGTCGATGGTCGTCATGATCATTTTCACTTCATGAAAACCATCTGTTCTCTTATGAAGGACATCGAGCGATAGATTGATTTTAGCTGGTGCTTTCTCCAAAATACGCAACATTTTCACCTACTTTTAACGAACTGAAATTATCCACATTGTACCACAAATAGAATGAATATAACGCAGTTTTCGACATTTCCGCTTATTGATGGAACATTTGAAATAATGAGCCTGTTTTTATTGTGATAAAAAGCCGGGGCTTATCGCCCCGGCTTCTGCCGTCTGTTTTTATGCTTTATGATTTATTCTGACTTGAAAGGTGCTGTTCTGCAAGCTCAATCGCCCTCTTCACCATGTTGCCGGCATCGCGCGATCTGATTGCACCCCAGCCTTCATTTTTTACCGTATCATAAAACCCCAAGTCTTTAGCCAGTTCGTATTTAAATTCATCGGACATGATTCCCTGACGTCTTCCCATCACAGAACACCCCTTTAATTTACGTCTGATTCTAAATCCTGCTGGATTTAACCGCATAAAAAAAAGCGGCACTATTAGTATGTGCCGCTTTGTGTTAGTGTTATCCAAAATAAATATAGAATCGTTAATGATTTTTAATCAAAAAAAAGCAGCAAACATGTGTCTACTGCCCAGCAACTGCCACTGAACCTGAAGTATCTTCAAAAAATGTTAATTGCACTGTTTCAGTTAATACATCTGCATAACTGTATGATACACGTTCAAATGCATTTTCATCTTGATCTAGTTGTACAACGAAAACAGCTGGGTATGTTTCTGTAAGAACACCTGAACGCTCAATCGTTTTTCTGCGGCCGCCATTTGCTTTAAGCGTAAGCCGCTTTCCAAGATTTGAATCCAGGGAATTTTTGATATCGACTAAAGTTTTTGCCATTGCATCCACCTCACTAATTTCAGTATACACGATAGCCTATTTTAAGTCAAATAAAATTTAAATTATAACAGTGATAAAAGTTCGTTGTCAACAAAATATTTTCAACAAAATTCACGTTATATCTACAAATTAGGCTTTACCTAATTCTTAATTTTTATGTAAAGAAAGGAAATGTTTTCATTTGTCCAATAAGAGATGCTTGTTTTCGGGCGTACATTCACTATCGAAAGAAAAGACCGCTCTCTCAAAGTGGAAAGCGACCCTAAGAATTGTCCTCATGTCTGTGATAAGGCATGCCTGTACGGAGGACACCTTTTGTTTCAATCCCGCCAAGGCCTTTCTCTCTTGTAAGCGTATTGCGCAGGACATCCCAGACATTAATTCTCTCCATAAATGGAGTAAAGCTTATTTTAGCGACTATATACACAGGATCCAGTGCATGAATATTAACTCGCGCGGGCGAGCTCGCAAAATTGGCTCCTGCCCCGATTAAAGATTCAAAGTGAGACTGACAGGCCCCCGCAAAGATAACCAGCTGATCTAGATTAGGGACGGCTTTTCTTGCATTGCGCACAGTCTGAGCGAAATGCTTCGAGTGACGGTAGGCATTGAGATCATTAATCGAACCTTTATGCTTTGAGTATGAATCATGACCCGTTATGACAAGGATATTAGGCCGGTACTCTTCAATAAGCTCCGTTACAACATCCTGCATCTCTGTTTCTTTCACATGTACGCCAAATACCGGGACACCGACACGCTCATAGAAAGTCAGACACTTTTGCAGATATAGCGGATCACCATCTAAGTGAAGCACTTTCCCAGGCAAATGAAAAAACTCCTCATTGTGGCTGTAGCTCGCCGTTGCCCCATACTCACGCTTTTCCTGCAGCAAGCGGTAATCCTGCTTTAATAAGTACAGAGACTGCTCAAGCATTTCTTTTTCATGCACTTTCCTTTCATTGCGTTCCCGGTCTCCAATAATCGCCAAGTCATCACATAAGGCATCAGCGACCAGACGTACTTCTTCTCCGTATAAAATGGCAGCCCACTTTCCATCTTCTCCTTGTTTCAAGTCTATCACCCGAAACAGGACATCATACTGATATGATTTTCGGGCTACGATATCTCCAATTTTTACTTGCATGTTCTTCACTCCAAATGACCGATTCCCTGGAACTGATCTTCAAAGAGCACCGCGGACTGGTTAGGCCCCAAGGTGATGCCCATTCTATGTCTAATTTGTATAGACCCCTAAGCTAAGAACAATCCTTTTCTAGCCTATGATGCTGATTGAAAAGTGTGACCCGCCAGAAAAGCGGAACCGCCCGTTTAGCTCCGACAGACAGATAAGGATTCACCGGAAAAGTCCGGGTTTGACTTTTTTGGCGGATCTGTTCTGGCCGAGGAGTTGGGCGGTGGAGCTGGACAATAGAAAAGCGGAACCGCCCGCCAGATGTTGTTAAGCATATTAAAACCCTTTCAGCCCCGACAACCCTTTACATCAAAAATGCCCATCATAAAAAGCCCGCAGCTGTCTCCGCTGCGGGCAATTTTTCATAAATGAACTTTATCCATTAAAATCCTCAACTAACAAATCACTCAGCACTGCAAATTCCTCAATCGAAAGAGTTTCTCCTCTTCTCTTTCCGTCGATGCAAGCTTTTTCTAAAGCTTGTTCAATAGCAGATTTCTTTTCTTTTCCGTCTGGAAGAGAATGAGTCAGATTGTTAAGGAGTGTTTTTCTTCGCTGAGCAAAGCTCGCACGAACAATTTTAAAGAAAAAGTCTTCATCTTTTATAACCACTCTGGCTTCTTCACGCAGAAGCAGACGGATAATAGCAGAGTCAACATTAGGCTGGGGCATAAAAACGGTTCTAGGCACCGTCATGACCGTCTTGGCGTCTGTATAGTATTGAACAGCAATGGAAAGCGAACCATAATCTTTTGAAGAAGGAGAAGCCGCGATTCGATCTGCTACTTCTTTTTGAAGCATGACGACGATCCCTTTCAAAGGCAAATGATCTTCAAGCAGTTTCATAATAATTGGAGTTGTTACATAATAAGGGAGGTTAGCGACGACCATCACTTCGCGGCAGTCCCTGAATTGTTCTTCCATAACCTCTTTTACATTCGCCAAAAGGATATCCTGATGAATGACTGTTACATTGTCATAAGGTGATAAGGTGTCTTTTAAGATCGGGATGAGGCGCTGATCAATTTCAAATGCAACAACCTTTTTTGCCCGTTTGGCAAGCTGTTCTGTCAAAGCTCCGATCCCCGGACCGATTTCAATAACACCTGTTTCATCTGTTACATCTGCATGGTCTACAATACGGTTCAGCACGTTCGGGTCAATTAAAAAGTTTTGTCCAAGACTTTTCTTAAATGAAAAACCGTACTTTTCTAAAATAGCTTTCGTGCGAACCGGTGTTGCGATATCTTTAATCATTTTGCTGCTCCTCCCGAACAATCTCCTCTATAGCTTGTGCAAAAGTTTGTTTTGTAATTTGAAACATATGCAGTCTTTTTTCAAGCTGCTTGCCGTTTGTATAGCCTATTTTCAAAAGCACCCCGAGTTTTTCACGCCGCTCCTTCGCTTTTGGACCGCCTATTAAACCCGCCGTCATCAAATCATCTTTATCAATAATCGGGTCTGTATCCATCATCTCTTCTTTGATCTCTTTAAGTGCGTTTCGGATCGCTTCTATGGAAGCATGCTCAACCCCGATGCCTTTTCCATTTTTAGGTCTCGCTTCAGGTTTTGTAATAAAAGCATGCTTGCAGCCGGGAACCTGCTCTGCAACCGTTTTGCGTATTTTTTCTCCGGGGAAGTCAGGATCTGTAAAAATAATGACACCCCTCGTCTTCTGGGCAAGGCGGATCTGTTCAATGACCGAATCGCCAATTGCAGATCCGTTCGTTTCAATTGTATCAGCATCAACTGCGCGCTTAATGGCAGTTGTATCATCTCTTCCTTCAACAACAATAATTTCTTTAATTTTCATGTTTTCCTCCAAAAAGATGAAACTTTCCTGAGCGGTCAAACGTCTATATTATTGAATCGTAATTGTACCCCATTATAACGCAAAAAAACAGAGGGATCTAAACCCTCTGTCAGAGAATCAATTTAACACTTTAATTTTAACTTGCTTTCTTCCCCATCGATAGGCTGCTCCCTTATCAGAGAAGAAAACATCAATTTTTTTCCCTTTGATTGCGCCGCCTGTATCTGAGGCAATGGCATATCCGTAGCCTTCTACATATACTTTAGACCCTAAAGGAATGACACTTGGATCTACCGCGATTACTTTGGCATTCGGATTTGCTCTTAAATCGACACCTGTGGCAGTCTTGCCGGAACACCCATTACAATAAGCTGTATAAGCAGTTGAAGTAACATAAAACTCTTTCGCAACAGAATCGTTTGAACGCGACACGGTTTCAGGCTTGCTTGAAGCACTTGCCGTACTCACAGGCTTAGGTGCAGCTTTTGTGCCTATTGCAACAACCCGATCCTGGCTTTCACTTTTCGTTTCTTCTTTGATCAGCTTTCTTGACACTTCTTTTCCATTTTCAAGCATAACCTCAAAATGTTTCGCAACAGTACCTTCTGTACCAGGCTTAATAACTTCCTGTTTTCCTTTTGGAATGCTGCTATCATTTTTTGTTACAACTGAAAATGCAACTGGTTCTTCCACTACATCGGTGACTTTTTCTACACGTGTGACTATTACGGCGTCATTTGCACTCAATGTTTCATGAATTTGGGGTTCAACCTTATCAAGTTCATTTACCTGTACCTTTTGGTCTTTCAAAAAGTCAGCGACAGTAGTCGAAGTTGACCATACTTGTTGTTTTTTATTTTCAACTGTTAGTGTGATCAGTATGGCTTTCTCAATATTGAGCGTAAGATTATCAGAAATTTTCGTTTGTAGCGAAGCATTCATCTTATCGTGCTCTGAAACTGCTATTTTTTGTTCTTTCAAAAATTCTTCTACGGTTTTTGCTGTTGTCCTTATTGTCCTTTTCTCATCGTCCACCGTTAGCTGTACAGGTTTCGAAGCCTCATAAACAACTTTTAGATTGTTTTTGATCTTAGTATCTCCTGATGGGGATACCTCATCTTCTTGTTTTTTATTTATGTTTAAATCTTGAAGTAATTCATCTACTGTACGTGCGTGTGTCCTGAGCTTCTCGTCTTTGCCGTTCAGCGAAACAGTAACCGTGTTCTTCGACGCTTCAAATGTCGCGAATGCAGTACCCGATCCCAAAACTACTAAACTGACAATTGCGAGGACAATCTTGTTAAAGCTTAGTTTTGCGGATAACAGCTTTTTCATATTATTTATCACTATGAAAAACGCCTCCTTCTCCTCCGAGGATTATATAGAGTATCGATCTTGCTGTCAACCCCCACCCACTTCTATCAAATTTTTCTAATCATAATCACTATTATGCTAAAAAACTATCAAAAAGTGAAGCAATTCTTGTCGACAAATATATCCTATGAGAAAAAGGAAACATGTAGAACCTCTTTAAAACCTGTACTTTCGGACAAGCCCTATCAAAATTCTACAAATTCCTTTAGCGAGAAATGCCGAATAATCTTTTTGCATTGTCGGAAGTTTGTCTAACAAATTCCGCATATTCCATTTCTCTAAGTTCAGCAATTTGCTCTGCTACATATTTCACATAGCTCGGTTCATTTCGTTTTCCTCTAAACGGATGAGGTGTTAAATATGGGCAATCTGTTTCAATCAAAAGACGATCCATCGGAATCTGCGCAGCAACTTCCTTCGGTTTTTTAGCATTTTTAAATGTAACCGGCCCGCCAAATGAAATATAAAAATTCATATCCATACATTGTTTCGCCACTTCAAGGCTTCCTGTAAAACAATGCATAATGCCGCCTACTTCACTCGCATTTTCTTCATGAAGAATTTCAACAACATCCGAAGTTGCATCGCGATTATGAATAATTATCGGAAGCTGCACTTCTTTTGCAAGGGCGATTTGCTTGCGGAATACTTCCTTTTGAATTTCCTTCGGAGATTTATCCCAATAATAATCAAGCCCCATCTCACCAATTGCTACAACTTTAGGGTGTGATGCCAGTTCTTTTATCCACTTGAGGTCTTCATCTTTCATATCAATTGCATCTACTGGATGCCAGCCAACAGCTGCATAAATAAAATCATACTTCTCCGCAAGCTCGATTGCACGTGTAATGGTCTCCGTATCAAAGCCGACTACAACTGTATGGGTTACCCCTTCTTCAAGTGCTCTTTCAATCACTTCTTCTAAGTCATCCTTGTATTGAATCGCATTTAAATGAGCATGTGTATCAAATAACATGTTTCGACATCCTTTCATAGGGTTTAAACAAAGGAAAAAAGAGGCGTCATTCCCGATTGTTACACGTGAAACACCTCTTTCTTCTCTTTTTTTATTTAATAATCGTACCGTTCGGAAGACTGGAATCGACAGTAGCAAGCGACAAATTGCCTTCTTCTTCGCCAGCCAGGATCATGCCTTGTGAAAGTTCTCCGCGCAGTTTTACAGGTTTAAGATTCGTGATGCAAATGACTTTCTTTCCGACAAGCTGTTCAGGCTGATAGCTCTTCGCAATTCCTGATACAACCTGTCTTTTTTCAGAACCTAGATCAAGCTGCAGTTTTAATAAACGATCCGCTTTTTTCACCGGTTCTGCATGAATGACTTCTGCAACACGCATTTCAACTTTCATAAATTCATCAAACGTAATTTCGCCTGATGCATCCGCTTTTTGCTCTTTCTTTTCTTCCTCAGCAGCAGGAGCCGTTCCCTGCATTTGCTCTTTAATATACTGAACCTCTTCCTCCACTTCTAAACGAGGGAAAATCGGAACCCCTTTAGAGACTTTGACTTGAGGCAGCTGACCAAATTCTGATAAGCTGGACCACTCTTTTAGCGCGGGCTCCTGGATACCAAGCTGTTCAAATATCTTGTCAGGTGTTTTCGTAAGGAATGGCTTCAGCAGGATCCCTGAAATACGAAGGGACTCAGCAAGATGATACATAACTGAACCAAGCTTTTCACGGTTTTCCTCATCCTTTGCAAGATTCCAAGGCTGCGTTTCATCAATGTATTTATTCGTTCTGCTGATGAATTGCCATAGTGCATTCAATGCAATGGAAAACTCCATTTTCTCCATCGCTTCTTCGTATTTTACAAGGGTATCTTTGCTGAAAGCTGTTAATTCCCCGTCAAAGTCTGTCTTAGGTCCGATGTACGCAGGGATTTCGCCGTCGAAATATTTTTGAATCATGGCAATTGTACGATTCAGCAGGTTTCCAAGGTCATTTGCAAGATCAAAGTTCAGTCTTTCGATAAATCCTTCTGGAGTAAAGACGCCGTCTGAACCGAACGGTACCTCTCTTAATAGATAATATCGAAGAGCATCAAGGCCGTAGCGGTCAATTAACGTAACCGGATCTACAACATTTCCTTTTGATTTGGACATTTTTCCGTCCTTCATCAATAGCCAGCCATGTGCAAACACTTTTTTCGGCAGCGGCAAATCAAGTGCCATCAGCATAATCGGCCAATAGATTGTATGGAAACGAACAATTTCTTTTCCTACTAGATGAACATCTGCAGGCCAGAATTTTTTGTACTTTTCATCGTTCTCCGAGCCATATCCAAGTGCTGTAGTATAATTGGACAGCGCATCAATCCATACATATATGACATGCTTTGGATCTCCCGGAACTTTCACTCCCCAATCAAAAGTCGTCCGAGATACTGCCAAGTCCTCAAGACCTGGTTTAATGAAGTTGTTAATCATTTCGTTTTTGCGTGATTCCGGCTGAATAAATTCCGGATTCTCTGAGTAATACTGCAGAAGACGATCTGCATACTTGCTCATCTTGAAGAAGTAGGATTCTTCTTTTACTTTTTCAACAGGACGCCCGCAATCCGGACAGTTTCCGTTTTCAAGCTGCCTTTCTGTAAAGAATGATTCACAAGGTGTACAATACCATCCTTCGTATTGATCCAGATAAATATCACCTTGCTCAAGCAGCTTCGCAAATACCTTTTCAACAATTTCTTTATGACGGTCTTCTGTTGTACGAATAAAATCATCATACGAGATATCAAGTTTTCTCCAAAGATCTTTAATGCCGCTGACAATGTCATCAACATATTTTTGAGGCGTTACTCCGATTTCTTCTGCCTTGCGCTGAATTTTCTGCCCATGTTCATCTGTGCCTGTTAAATACATAACATCAAAACCGCGCATGCGTTTATAACGGGCCATAGCATCACCCGCAACCGTTGTATAGGCATGTCCAATATGTAGTTTTCCGCTTGGATAGTAAATAGGTGTTGTAATATAAAATGACTTTTTGTGACCTTCCATCCGTTTCCCTCCTGGTAATGAAGACTGTCTCTGGGTTAGAGAAGAAAAGCCCCCGCCCCAATGGACGAGAGCGACTAATCATTGTTATTTATACTCTTTATGATACCATCTTAGCCTTTAATATCAAGAAAATATACCTTCTATGGACAAAAAAACAAAGGATGACAGGAATAATATGAATGCCTCTTGTATGCCAAATGTTTCCTAATGAAATATTTTTGTTGATTATTGTCGAACAATCGTTATAATAAAATAAACAATATTTCGAATTAATACTATTCGGTGTATAATTAAAAAATTCCTTTTATGAGTTTATTTTCCTTTTATTAAGGGTATATATTCATATTATGCTTAGTGCATAAGGGTTCAAGGAAAATTCATTTTTTTTTACAAACTATTGGATACTTGAGGATTGACGTTTATTGGAAACACTGTTATGCTTATGAGGATGAAGATTTTGTCGAATAATGACGAAGTTTAAGAAAAAAACATATAGAGAACCTATTATTGGGAGGAGAACATAAACATGAAATCTACAGGAATCGTACGTAAAGTTGATGAGCTCGGCCGTGTGGTTATTCCAATCGAATTACGACGCACTTTAGGAATTGCAGAAAAAGATGCATTAGAAATCTACGTGGATGACGAAAGAATTATCCTTAAAAAATATAAGCCAAACATGACTTGTGCTGTAACTGGAGAAGTATCTGATGATAACTTCACTCTAGGCAACGGAAAATTAGTTCTTAGCCGCGAAGGTGCAGAGCAAATTCTTAAAGAAATTCAAAGCAATTTAGTAAAATAATTTAAAAAAGACCTGACACTCGCTGTCAGGTCTTTTTATTTTATTCATTTACATGATAAGACTGATAAACATCCCGCTTCGGTATGCCGCGTTCTTTTGCTACCTGCTTAATGGCTTCTTTTGAAGGATGGCCTTCACGGACATATTGACTGACATGTTCTTCAAGAGTAAGGGAGTTCCACCACTCTTCTTCCGCGATCACGTCGTTTTCATCTCTTCCTTCAACGATTAAACAAAACTCACCGCGAATCTGATTCTCCTCCGACCACATTAAAGCGTCGCTTATTGTTCCCCTGATAAATTCCTCGAAGCGTTTGGTCAGCTCTCTTGATAAGCATATTCTGCGGTTGCCCAATATTTCACTCATCACGGCCAGGGTTTCCTTTAACCGGTGGGGAGATTCATAAAAAATCATCGTTTCCGTGCGCTTCGATAATTCTTCCAGCTGCTTTTTCTTCTCTTTTTTCTGTCTTTCCAAAAATCCGAAAAAGAAGAATGGCTGAGGGGTAATTCCTGATGCAACTAAAGCCGTCAGGGCTGCATTTGCACCCGGGAGAGGTATAACCTTTCCATTCTCAGCCAAAATTTCATTTACAAGCTGACTGCCTGGATCTGAAATAATCGGCATCCCGGCATCACTTACTAACGCAATGTTTTTTCCCTGCTTCATCAGCTCAAGAATTTTATGGCCGCTTGATTCCTTATTGTGCTCGTGGTAACTAATCAGATGAGTATCGATTTCAAAGTAATTGCACAGCTTTTTCGACTCCCGTGTATCCTCAGCTGCAATTACATCAACCTCTTTTAAAATATTGATTGCGCGAAACGTCATATCTTCTAAATTCCCTATAGGAGTTGGGACCAGGTAAAGGGATCCCCACTCTGTATCTTGGTTAAAGCTTTTTTGTTCCTGCATTTGTATCTTCATCCTCTCCCTGCGAAAATCCCCATACCTTCTCGTTATCAGGCATATTCAAAAATTCGTCCTTCTTTTTCCTCGACAGCTTTTTGAAATAATATTCTGCTTTCAGAGCATCGCTTTTTGTTTCAAACTGCTTGTTATATAGTAAAGATACTGGTTTTCTTGCACGGGTGTATTTAGCGCCTTTTCCGGCATTATGTTTTTGAATGCGTGCTTCAAGGTCATTTGTGTAGCCTGCATAGTAGCTCCCATCCCTGCATTCGAGCACATAAAAGAAGTGATTGCTATTTGTCTCCATATAAAATCTCTTTTACTTCTGTTGTGTATTCATTGTTTTCGTCATATACAAACAGCGGAGGCAGAATCTTTAAATCAGGCTGTCCGCCTTTAATTCCTTCTATTAAAAGAGTATTCGCTTCCTTTCCCTGTTTTGGGTAAACAAGCTGAATCCGCTTAGGTTCAATTTTATATTTCTTCATTAGCTCTACAATTTCAATTAATCTTCCCGGACGATGAACAAGCGCTATTTTGCCGCCCATTCTTGAAAGCTTGCTGCTGGCCATAATAACATCCTCAAGTGTGCAGAGGATTTCATGACGGGCAATGGCAAGGTGTTCATTTTGATTCATTTCGTCTTTCTTAGGAGTTTTAAAATAAGGAGGATTGCACGTAACCACATCGAATTTCCCGTGACCGAGTGCTGCCGGCATATCCTTTAAGTCTCCATGAATCATGGTAATCTGATTCTGAAGCTCATTGTAGACCACACTTTTTTCTGCCATTTGAAATAATCTCTCCTGAATTTCAACTCCTGTAATCATTGCTTTGGATCTTGTAGATAGAAGCAGGGGCACAACTGCATTTCCCGAGCATAAATCAATGACCCGTCCCTTTTGTATCGGCATATATGCGAATTTCGAAAGAAGGACAGCATCTAAAGAAAAGGCAAAAACTGACGGACTTTGAATAATCCTTAAATCTTCTGCCAATAAATAATCGAGACGTTCATCTCCTATTAAATCAACCATCATAAAATCCTTTCTTTTTTGTTAGTATTGACAAAGTGTTCCTCTTCCATAAAAAAAGCTTTCCCATAAGCAGGAAAGCCAGTTTATTTCTTATTAAGAAAGGAAAGACAAAACAAGCAGTCTCCATCTTTGCGGACACTTCCATAATGAACATTGCAAATATGGAAGCCTTCCTGATAAAGACGGGCCAGATTGTCGTATCCCTCTCCAATGTCCACAATCTTTGAATCCGGTGCTTGTTTATCTGTATGCTGTTTATTTTGCTTCTTTTTTTCTGTCGCAGCAGTCGAGTTTAGCCGCCTGCGAAGGTTATCATTTTCAAGCTGCAAATGATGATTTTCCTCAAGCAGCTCGCCTAAATGATGCTTCAGCTCTCCAAGCTGTCGATACAGAGAGCCGATTTGTTCCTCCATACTGCTTACAGATTCAAAGATCTCTTTTTTATCCACTTGTTCCACCTCATTAATCTGTGGATTTCATTGGAACTGCGCCTTCTTTCATTAATTCTTCCCAAGTAAATTCAACCACGCGGTCTTTTTCTGAAAGTTCAACCTGCAATACCCGTTCCAATATATTTAACCCGACTACTTTTCCGATGCCGATTGGAGTGCCGATCGATTCTCCAATATCCGGAAGCTGTTCTTTTGCAGATTCGTACTCATCATTCTCATATTTTAAGCAGCACATTAATCTGCCGCATAACCCTGAGATTTTTGTTGGATTCAACGAAAGATTCTGATCCTTGGCCATCTTAATGGAAACCGGTTCGAAATCCCCTAAGAAAGTGGAGCAGCACAGCATTCTTCCGCAGGGTCCGATACCGCCAAGCATTTTCGCCTCATCTCTGACCCCTATTTGTCTTAACTCAATTCGAGTCTTGAAGATGGCAGCGAGATCCTTAACCAATTCTCTGAAATCAACTCGTCCGTCAGCAGTGAAGTAAAAAATAACCTTGTTTCTGTCAAATGTATATTCAACATCAACAAGTTTCATATCAAGCCTGTGCTCGTTCACTTTTTGCTGACAAACCTCGTAGGCTTCCTTTGCAGCATGATGATTTTCGTCTACGATCAGGCGGTCTTTCTCATCAGCCACACGAAGAACCTTTTTAAGCGGCAAAACAATATCATTCTCGCCAACTTGTTTCTTATGAATTACTACTTTGCCGAACTCTACGCCTCTTACCGTTTCGACAATAACAAAATCGGCGTTTTCTATTTGAAGCCCATTAGGGTCGAAATAATATATTTTACCCGCTTTTTTAAAGCGGACACCCACTACATCGTACAATCTTATCCCTCCTGCAAAGATAAAACCAATTGCTCCATCAGTAATTGTGGACTCACATTCATCTGGAGTCTTTTTTTTGCTTCTAAAATAGAAGTGATTTTTTCAAGGATCTTTTGTTTGGATACTTGAATGGCGTGCTGTTCTAACTGTGGAAGCAGATCTTGATAGATAACATGATCCGTATTGCCAATTTGGATGGAAAGAATGTCTTTATATAAGTATAATAGCAAGTCATAACCCATGTCTTGCTGTTCTTTTTCTGCGAAAAATGGCATCCATTGCGTTTGAACTTGGACAAATGCCTGTCCGTTTCGCTTTGATATCACTTCATACAATTTTATCACTACAAGTCTTGCCTGTGCAAACCAATCATCTCGACTTAATTCGAGTGCTTTTTCAACATTATTGGTCATTCTTGCTGCAAGCTTCGCAAAATTAGAAGATATCTCCTGCTTTAACAGCTCTTTCTCAATAGCTGAAGTTGGCAGCGGCATAAAGGTAAGCGTTTGGCACCTTGATAGGATTGTATTTAAAATTTGATGCACTTGTTCAGTCATCAAAATAGCCATCGTATTGGCATTTGGTTCTTCTAAAAATTTCAGCAGACTGTTGGCAGCATTGGCCGTCATTTTGTCAGCATGTGAAATAATGTACAGTTTTTTGCTTGATTCAACGCCGGTTTTTGTGAATTCTCCCTGAAGATCTTGAATCTGCCACTTTTTTATCGATAATCCGTCCGGTTCAACTAAATGGACATCCGGATGATTGCCGGAATGGATGCGTTTGCAGTTTCTGCATGACTCACAAGGTCTGAAATCTTCGGTATTTTCACAAAAGAAACTTCTGGCGAGAAGCAGGCTGATTTCTTTTTTTCCTGTACCTTTTTTTCCTTCAAAAAGGTATGCATGAGCAAGCCGGTTTTTTTCGAGACTGTTGCCCAGCAGTTTCAGTACTTTAGGCTGATAATCGGCCAGCTCATTCCAAGTACTCATCGTCATATCTATCACTCTTTACGTATAGAGGTTAATTAAAAGGCCTTTAATTTCACCTATTTTTGCCAGTATGTCGATGGATGACTGATCTTCATTGAGCAGATTTTCCGTCAGTTCAATTAGATGCTGATCCAGTTGTTCTACGGTGACCAGTGACCGGGTGTTTCCGCTATAGTCCCAGCTCCCGGACTGCTTTACTTTCAGCCCATAGTCCACAGCTTCCTGTATGAATCGTCTGACAAGCGATTTATATCTTGAGAGATCCCGTATATTCCGGGATTTCGCAACACGCCGGCCAGCCTCTTCAACGTTTGCCATCAATGTATTTAATTGCTGCAGCTGCAGCTTGGATTCTTGTTTCAGCACTATTTCTGAAAATGGTTTGGATCCGGCTGCTGTTGTTTTCTGATTGGCGTTTCTCTTATCTAATCCAGTACGAAGCTCTTGATTGATCTTCATTTATGCCCGCACCTTAAAAATGGTGGAATTGTTCGATCGGAAGCACAAAGACTGTCGCTCCGCCAACTTCAACTTCAACAGGATAAGGTACATACGAATCCGCATTTCCGCCCATGGGAGACACTGGAGCTACAAGCTGTTCTCTTGATTGGCAGTTCTCTTTAATAACGGCTAATGCTTTCTCAACACGCGCGTCTTCCGTACCAATCATGAAGGTTGTATTGCCCGACTTCAAAAACCCGCCAGTCGATGCAAGTTTCGTTGCTCTGAAATTATGTTCAACCAATGCGCTTGAAAGCTTATTGCTGTCCTGATCCTGTACAACCGCAATAATCATTTTCATAGGTATGCCTCCTTATAGTTTAACAGCTTAATCCCGATAAAGCATTGTTTCATTTATGGTAATTGTAACATTGTTGTTACTTATTATATCAGCGTTTACTTTAAATAAGGAATTAAAACTTCCTTCACATCATGATAGACGTCAGCAAGAGACTGATCGGCATTAATAACTTTTATCCGTTCAGGGAATTTATCAATTAAATGTTTATAGCCCTGCTGAACCTTTAAATGAAAGTCCATCTTCTCAAGATCCAGTCTGTTCACTTCTCTGCCGTCATTGCCGCTGATTCTCATCAGACCGCGCTCTGGCTCTATATCAAAGTATAAAGTAACCTCAGGCATGACACCGTCAATCGCAAACATATTAATAGAATAAACATCATCTACACCAATTTCTCTCGCATACCCCTGATAGGCTAAGGAACTATCAATAAACCGGTCACAGATAATCAATTTCCCCTCATTTAAGGCAGGAATTACTTTCTCTACAATATGCTGGCGTCTTGCAGCTGCATACAGCAAAGCCTCTGTTCTTGAATCCATTTCTGTATTTTCTTTATTTAAAATCACTTCGCGGATTTGCTCAGCAATCCGGATTCCTCCTGGTTCACGGGTGAATACTGCCTCTATACCCTTTTCCCTGAATTCCTCTGACAGCATATTTAGGATGGTTGTCTTCCCTGCACCATCAGGTCCTTCGAATGTGATAAAAATCCCTTTCATTACAATCACCTTTTCTTTATATAAACTGCAAGCTTTTCTTCTGACAGTGCACTGCTTCCCTGAAACCTTGCACCGCCTTGTATCAGCACCTGTATTAGGCTGATATGTTCCATCGTGATTCGTTCTCCCTCCATTAAAAGAGGGATTCCCGGCGGATATGGAATAACAGCATCTCCGCTTAATAAGCCGGCCGCATCCTTAAAAGATACAACCTCTCTACTATACCCATTTAACTGATGATAGGATAGGGGCTTACTGATAGGGCTGGTGCCAGTTTGGAAGATTAGAGGATTCAGCTCGTTTTTTCCAGCGAAAGTACCCTTTATAGTGGTATACCCAAATTCAGGCGCTATCTTACTTGCTAACGGCAAAACGAGCAAAACATTCTGGAGGTCTGCAAGCTCCGTATAGATGCCAGAAGCCTCTAAGTGACTCTGAAGCTCAAAACCGGTCATTCCAATATTTGATTTAATCGTAAGTTTAAGAGGATCTGTACTTGTCTTCCTGTCTTTGGAACGAACAATACACAGCTCATCTATTTCCATAATTGTATTTTCAAAAGTGTTTATTGCGTCAGAGATGGAATTAACTGCTTCTGCAGATGTTAAACCCTTTAAATAAGCTCTTGCTAAGTCCAATGAGGCCATGATTGGATAAGATGGACTGCTGCTCTGTAAAGTGGATAGATAGTGACCTATACGGTTTGCATTTGCCAATTTGCCATTCACATGCAAATAGGAACCCATTGTCATTGCTGGCAATGTTTTATGGGCAGAGTGAACAACAACATCTGCACCAGCCTCTAATGCAGATTGCGGGTAAGGATCCCCCAGTATAAAATGGGCACCGTGTGCTTCGTCCACCAAAACAGGGATATTCTTTTCATGGGCAAGCTTTACTGCACCTTGCAGGTCACACGCCAGGCCATAATAATTCGGACTCGTTAATATTAAAGCTGATGCATCTGGGTATTCATTTATAGCTTCAGCAATGGTTTCCTGCGGCACATAAGAAGGAACCATCAATTCTTCATCAAATTTTGGCGCCAGAAATACTGGACAGGCTCCTGCAAGCCTGATTCCATTAATAATGGATTTATGACTGTTCCGCTGAACTAAAACCGGCTTATCTCTCTCACAGCAAGCCATAATCATTGCGATATTTCCTGAGGTTGTACCATTTACTAAAAAATACGTTTTATCTGCCTTATATAGAGCTGCAGCAAGCCCCTGAGCCTCTGCAATCGGGCCGCTTGGATCATGAAGATCATCCAATCCTGTAATCTCCGTCGCATCTAACTTTAAAATCTTTTCAAAATCATCTATTGCCTCTTGAGGAAAAATCTGTCCATATTTATGCCCGGGTACATGAAACGAAACCGGGTGCTTCATCGCATGCCTTTTCAGGGCTGAATACAGTGGAGTATTCATCTAAACAAAAACCGTCCTTTATCATGTATTACTGTTATTATATCAGTAGTAGGTCAATAGAAAAAGCTGCCTGACCCGGCAGCTTAAGAATAGAGCGGCGGCGTTTTCACTCTCCGCAGCTTATCAATAAAAAATTTATATTTAGGATCTTCTGTTTCTGTCTGAATCATATCAATCTCACAATCTGTACAAACAAAGCTTGTATAGAGATGAATTCCCTTCGCCTTTTCCGTATCACATATAATACACGTTTCCCCAGCCGGTTTCTTTAAATCTTCCGAATTCAATGCTCTCCACCTCCATACAAACAGTTTTGCCACAGTTTGAAAGTTGTATACAAAATTACGAATTATCTTACCCTCTCTAATTGTATGATGGTGTTCATAAATCGTGTTTGTCTACAAAAAAATATCTGGGCTGAAGGCTCATTAAAGATGGCGGCAGATGATATTTTGGCTGTTGAATAGTCAGAGCCCGGTTTCGGACAGCGAAATGAGGTTACAGTACCTGCTGCAATACTCCAGTGGAGAGTTAAACGCTGTTTTGGAGAGTAAGTTCTTAAAGCTCTCTTAAATGAGTGCTTTGTCTGCTTCTTAAAAGATTCATTTGCCAAATGCAGCTAGAAAAAGGCCATTTATCTCTTATTCTATACAAAAAAGAACAGCATCTCTGCTGTTCTTTTTTTATACGTGCCTGGCAACGTCCTACTCTCACAGGGGGAAACCCCCAACTACCATCGGCGCTAAAGAGCTTAACTTCCGTGTTCGGCATGGGAACGGGTGTGACCTCTTTGCCATCATCACCAGACAATATGCAATTGAAGAAAGAATGTTATTCTTTCAAAACTAAATAACGTTTGATAACAAGATTCACTTACATTTACACATATTAGACTGTGGTTAAGTCCTCGAACGATTAGTATCTGTCAGCTCCACACGTCACCGCGCTTCCACCTCAGACCTATCAACCTGATCATCTTTCAGGGTTCTTACTCACTAATGTGATGGGAAATCTCATCTTGAGGGGGGCTTCATGCTTAGATGCTTTCAGCACTTATCCCTTCCGCACATAGCTACCCAGCGATGCCTTTGGCAAGACAACTGGTACACCAGCGGTGCGTCCATCCCGGTCCTCTCGTACTAAGGACAGCTCCTCTCAAATTTCCTGCGCCCACGACGGATAGGGACCGAACTGTCTCACGACGTTCTGAACCCAGCTCGCGTACCGCTTTAATGGGCGAACAGCCCAACCCTTGGGACCGACTACAGCCCCAGGATGCGATGAGCCGACATCGAGGTGCCAAACCTCCCCGTCGATGTGGACTCTTGGGGGAGATAAGCCTGTTATCCCCGGGGTAGCTTTTATCCGTTGAGCGATGGCCCTTCCATGCGGAACCACCGGATCACTAAGCCCGACTTTCGTCCCTGCTCGACTTGTAGGTCTCGCAGTCAAGCTCCCTTGTGCCTTTACACTCTGCGAATGATTTCCAACCATTCTGAGGGAACCTTTGGGCGCCTCCGTTACATTTTAGGAGGCGACCGCCCCAGTCAAACTGCCCACCTGACACTGTCTCCCAGCCCGATCAGGGCTGTGGGTTAGAATTTCAATACAGCAAGGGTAGTATCCCACCAATGCCTCCACCGAAGCTGGCGCTCCGGCTTCCAAGGCTCCTACCTATCCTGTACAAGCTGTACCAAAATTCAATATCAGGCTACAGTAAAGCTCCACGGGGTCTTTCCGTCCTGTCGCGGGTAACCTGCATCTTCACAGGTACTATAATTTCACCGAGTCTCTCGTTGAGACAGTGCCCAGATCGTTACGCCTTTCGTGCGGGTCGGAACTTACCCGACAAGGAATTTCGCTACCTTAGGACCGTTATAGTTACGGCCGCCGTTTACTGGGGCTTCAATTCAAAGCTTCGCTTGCGCTAACCTCTCCTCTTAACCTTCCAGCACCGGGCAGGCGTCAGCCCCTATACTTCGCCTTGCGGCTTCGCAGAGACCTGTGTTTTTGCTAAACAGTCGCCTGGGCCTATTCACTGCGGCTTTTCAGGGCTATGAACCCTAAAAAGCACCCCTTCTCCCGAAGTTACGGGGTCATTTTGCCGAGTTCCTTAACGAGAGTTCTCTCGCTCACCTTAGGATTCTCTCCTCGCCTACCTGTGTCGGTTTGCGGTACGGGCACCTCTCACCTCGCTAGAGGCTTTTCTTGGCAGTGTGGAATCAGGAACTTCGGTACTAAATTTCCCTCGCCATCACAGCTCAGCCTTATATGAGAAGCGGATTTGCCTACTTCTCAGCCTAACTGCTTGGACGCGCATATCCAACAGCGCGCTTGCCCTATCCTCCTGCGTCCCCCCATTGCTCAAATGGTGAGGAGGTGGTACAGGAATATCAACCTGTTGTCCATCGCCTACGCCTTTCGGCCTCGGCTTAGGTCCCGACTAACCCTGAGCGGACGAGCCTTCCTCAGGAAACCTTAGGCATTCGGTGGAGGGGATTCTCACCCCTCTTTCGCTACTCATACCGGCATTCTCACTTCTAAGCGCTCCACCAGTCCTTACGGTCTAGCTTCAACGCCCTTAGAACGCTCTCCTACCACTGTTCGTAAGAACAGTCCACAGCTTCGGTGATACGTTTAGCCCCGGTACATTTTCGGCGCAGAGTCACTCGACCAGTGAGCTATTACGCACTCTTTAAATGGTGGCTGCTTCTAAGCCAACATCCTGGTTGTCTAAGCAACTCCACATCCTTTTCCACTTAACGTATACTTTGGGACCTTAGCTGGTGGTCTGGGCTGTTTCCCTCTTGACTACGGATCTTATCACTCGCAGTCTGACTCCCAAGGAGCAAGTCTTTGGCATTCGGAGTTTGACTGAATTCGGTAACCCGATGAGGGCCCCTAGTCCAATCAGTGCTCTACCTCCAAGACTCTCATACTTGAGGCTAGCCCTAAAGCTATTTCGGAGAGAACCAGCTATCTCCAGGTTCGATTGGAATTTCTCCGCTACCCACACCTCATCCCCGCACTTTTCAACGTGCGTGGGTTCGGGCCTCCATTCAGTGTTACCTGAACTTCACCCTGGACATGGGTAGATCACCTGGTTTCGGGTCTACGACCACGTACTAAAACGCCCTATTCAGACTCGCTTTCGCTGCGGCTCCGTCTCATCAACTTAACCTTGCACGGGATCGTAACTCGCCGGTTCATTCTACAAAGGCACGCCATCACCCATTAACGGGCTCTGACTACTTGTAAGCACACGGTTTCAGGATCTTTTCACTCCCCTTCCGGGGTGCTTTTCACCTTTCCCTCACGGTACTGGTTCACTATCGGTCACTAGGGAGTATTTAGCCTTGGGAGATGGTCCTCCCTGCTTCCGACGGGATTTCTCGTGTCCCGCCGTACTCAGGATCCACTCTGGAGGGAACGAAGTTTCGACTACAGGGTTATTACCTTCTCTGACGGACCTTTCCAGGTCGCTTCATCTACCCCGTTCCTTTGTAACTCCGTATAGAGTGTCCTACAACCCCAAGAGGCAAGCCTCTTGGTTTGGGCTAATTCCGTTTCGCTCGCCGCTACTTGGGAAATCGCGTTTGCTTTCTCTTCCTCCGGGTACTTAGATGTTTCAGTTCCCCGGGTCTGCCTTCATTATCCTATGTATTCAGATAAAGATACTGTTCCATTACGAACAGTGGGTTTCCCCATTCGGAAATCTCTGGATCAAAGCTTACTTACAGCTCCCCAAAGCATATCGGTGTTAGTCCCGTCCTTCATCGGCTCCTAGTGCCAAGGCATCCACCGTGCGCCCTTCATAACTTAACCTAAATGGTCAGTCGCATCATAAGATGCGTTTCGCATTTCGTTGTTTGTTTAGACATAAATGTCTAGAAAATCACTAATTATGGTAAGCGTAAATCTCAGTGAATTACTTGTTATCAATTACGTTATCTAGTTTTCAAAGAACAACTTCTTGGTGGAGCCTAGCGGGATCGAACCGCTGACCTCCTGCGTGCAAGGCAGGCGCTCTCCCAGCTGAGCTAAGGCCCCATATGAATTTAAGAGATGGTGGGCCTAAATGGACTCGAACCATCGACCTCACGCTTATCAGGCGTGCGCTCTAACCAGCTGAGCTATAGGCCCATCTCATAAGTATGAATAAAAGAATGTTTATGACGTACAAAAAAGTACGCGCAAATGATTCTTCGCTTACTCCTAAAGTAAACTGCTATTCACTTAGAGGGAACAAAGTTCTCTCAAAACTAAACAAAAACCAAAAGCGTCCTCATATATCCTTAGAAAGGAGGTGATCCAGCCGCACCTTCCGATACGGCTACCTTGTTACGACTTCACCCCAATCATCTACCCCACCTTAGGCGGCTGGCTCCTTGCGGTTACCCCACCGACTTCGGGTGTTGCAAACTCTCGTGGTGTGACGGGCGGTGTGTACAAGGCCCGGGAACGTATTCACCGCGGCATGCTGATCCGCGATTACTAGCGATTCCAGCTTCATGCAGGCGAGTTGCAGCCTGCAATCCGAACTGAGAATGGTTTTATGGGATTGGCTAAACCTCGCGGTCTCGCAGCCCTTTGTACCATCCATTGTAGCACGTGTGTAGCCCAGGTCATAAGGGGCATGATGATTTGACGTCATCCCCACCTTCCTCCGGTTTGTCACCGGCAGTCACCTTAGAGTGCCCAACTGAATGCTGGCAACTAAGATCAAGGGTTGCGCTCGTTGCGGGACTTAACCCAACATCTCACGACACGAGCTGACGACAACCATGCACCACCTGTCACTTTGTCCCCCGAAGGGGAACCTTCTATCTCTAGAAGTGGCAAAGGATGTCAAGACCTGGTAAGGTTCTTCGCGTTGCTTCGAATTAAACCACATGCTCCACCGCTTGTGCGGGCCCCGTCAATTCCTTTGAGTTTCAGTCTTGCGACCGTACTCCCCAGGCGGAGTGCTTAATGCGTTAGCTGCAGCACTAAAGGGCGGAAACCCTCTAACACTTAGCACTCATCGTTTACGGCGTGGACTACCAGGGTATCTAATCCTGTTCGCTCCCCACGCTTTCGCGCCTCAGCGTCAGTTACAGACCAGAGAGTCGCCTTCGCCACTGGTGTTCCTCCACATCTCTACGCATTTCACCGCTACACGTGGAATTCCACTCTCCTCTTCTGCACTCAAGTTTCCCAGTTTCCAATGACCCTCCCCGGTTGAGCCGGGGGCTTTCACATCAGACTTAAGAAACCGCCTGCGCGCGCTTTACGCCCAATAATTCCGGACAACGCTTGCCACCTACGTATTACCGCGGCTGCTGGCACGTAGTTAGCCGTGGCTTTCTGGTTAGGTACCGTCAAGGTGCGAGCAGTTACTCTCGCACTTGTTCTTCCCTAACAACAGAGTTTTACGATCCGAAAACCTTCATCACTCACGCGGCGTTGCTCCGTCAGACTTTCGTCCATTGCGGAAGATTCCCTACTGCTGCCTCCCGTAGGAGTCTGGGCCGTGTCTCAGTCCCAGTGTGGCCGATCACCCTCTCAGGTCGGCTACGCATCGTTGCCTTGGTGAGCCATTACCTCACCAACTAGCTAATGCGCCGCGGGCCCATCTGTAAGTGACAGCCGAAACCGTCTTTCCAACTTGAACCATGCGGTTCAAGATACTATCCGGTATTAGCTCCGGTTTCCCGGAGTTATCCCAGTCTTACAGGCAGGTTGCCCACGTGTTACTCACCCGTCCGCCGCTAACTTCCGAAGAAGTTCGCTCGACTTGCATGTATTAGGCACGCCGCCAGCGTTCGTCCTGAGCCAGGATCAAACTCTCCGAAGAAAATTTGCGACTCAATTTGTTGCTGACTTCAAAAATTTAAAACGTTTGGTACGCTTTTGGTTTTGTTTAGTTTTCAAAGAACTTATTGTGTCGCACTCTCTCGAAGCGACCTCTTTAATATACCATTTATCGCTCTGTTCCGTCAACAACTTTTTTAAAAAGTTTTATGTAACGTCATCAGCGACGTCTATTAATATACCACCCGCTGTAAATAGTGTCAACAAAAAAATTAGAACAAGCGAAATCAGCCGCCTGTTCTAAGATAAAATAACCATTTTTATAATAATTAATGCAGCAACACCCGGCAAACCAAGCAATCCAGAAATACCCGCAGTCGTCAGATTAATGGGGATGTGCAGGCCCATGCTTGTACCAAATGCATTAATGAAGAATAAAAATAATGCACCTATAACAACTTTCGCAAGCACTTGACCAGCCCAGCGCATTGACTTGAGCGGGGCGCCTGCAACAAGCAGCAGGATTATGATTCCTCCGAGAATGGAAAAAACGTAGACCGGTTCCATTCCACCACTCACTTTCATCATTACTTTCTATATATCTATGAAAGCCTGGTGAAAATAGAACAAGCTATTTCCTGCCGATTGTAATATTTCTCTTTTTTGCTTCTCTTAATAAGAAGAAATATTTTGATTGAGCCACTTTTAATTCATATAGTATTTCAGGAGATGGCTCCACACTTTTATCAACAAGCTGCTTTTGCCGATTCCATTCATCCTTCATAAAAAGGAGGTCATCAACCAGCAGCTGATCGTATTCTTTTCTAAGCCAGCCTTTTCTGCGAAAAAACAAAGAAACTTCCCCTCTCCGGCATCCCGATATTAAAGCTCCCGTCTTCCTTCCAGAGCTTTTGATAAAGTTACTTCATCCGCATATTCCAGATCTCCGCCTACAGGAAGGCCATGTGCTATTCGCGTCATTTTAATCCCTGTCGGCTTTAAAAGTCTGGAGATATACATCGCGGTTGCTTCACCTTCAATGTTAGGATTGGTAGCGAGTATGATTTCCTGCACCGTATCGTCCTGAAGCCTTTTCAGCAGTTCAGGAATCTTGATATCCTCAGGTCCGATGCCATCCATCGGTGAGATTGCACCTTGAAGCACATGATACAGCCCTGAGTATTCCTTCATTTTCTCCATTGCGATAACGTCTTTTGGGTCCTGAACGACGCAAATGACGGTTTTATCTCTTCTTTGGTCTTCACAAATATAGCAGGGATCCTGATCTGTAATATGACCGCATACAGAACAGTACGTAAGATTTCTTTTGGCATTGACCAAGGCCTTTGCAAAATCCAGCACAACGTCTTCTTTCATATTCAGTACAAAAAAAGCCAGACGAACGGCCGTCTTCGGGCCAATTCCTGGCAGTTTCATAAAGCTGTCAATCAGCTTTGATATCGGTTCAGGATAATGCATTCCATTCCTCCTAGAACATGCCTGGCAAGTTCATGCCTTTTGTAAATTTACCCATTGTATCGTTTGTGAGTTCATCCATTTTCTTCAGAGCGTCATTTGTAGCAGCAAGAACTAAATCTTGAAGCATATCGATATCTTCCGGATCTACAACTTCCTCTTTAATGTTTACATCTACTACTTCTTTGTTTCCATTAATCGTAACAATGACCATACCGCCGCCAGCTGTTCCTTCAATTGTTTTTTCAGCCAGTTCTTCTTGCGCTTTGGCCATGTCTTTCTGCATTTTTTGCATTTGTTTCATCATTTTCTGCATGTTGCCCATTCCGCCACGGTTCATAATAAATCTCCTCCAATATTAATCTTTTATTTCAATGAGATCTGTACCCACTAGTTTTTTTGCTTCAGCTATGAGCGGATCTTCGTCTTCTTCAGGGGAATCGCCGTCATCATTCTGACGCTGATCACGTATGTAATCTTCTCTTATTTTACCCCATTCTTGTTCTGGAACGCCAACCATTTCCATGTTTCGTCCCGTTAATTCTAAAAGAATGGCTTCCATATTGCTGCGAACCTGATTGTTGTTGTCCGCTACCATTTTACAATGGATTTCATATTTAAACTTTAACACAAATGCTGTTTCTGATGCAGCTACCGGTTCACTGTCTGTCAATAGGGCTGCATGAGATACTTTGTTTTGCCTGCGCAGATAATCAAGCAGCTCTCCCCAGCGGCTCTTTATGGCTGCCAGGTTTTGTTTCGTTGCATCTTTCAGGATTTCCTGAATCCGGCCTGCAGGCACTTTGTACCCGCTTCGGACGGCTTTTGGTGCCTTTTGTTCATTTTGCGGCGCTTGCTGTCCGCTGATTGCGACTCCCTGTTTTTTCAGAAGCTCTAATTCATTTGCAAGTTTCTTCACTGTCGCTTCAAGCTCAGTATGGTTTTCACTTTTACCAGATTGAACAGCTTTTGCCTCATGCTCGGAAAGCTTAACAATTGCCACCTCAAGGAAAATACGGGGGTGATTTGTCCATTTCATTTCCTGCTGGCTTTTGTTTAGGACATCTATAGCATGGTAGATTGTATCGGGAGGCATCTGTTTAGATAATTCCACAAACTGTTCATCAACTGTAACCCGCTCTAATACTTCCTCAAGATGCGGAGCTGTTTGATGCAGCAGCAGATCCCTGTAATAGTAGATAAAGTCTTCTACAAGTTTCGATGCATCTTTTCCCTGATTCATCAGCTCATCTAAAGCCTGCAGAGCTGCAGATACGTCTTTATTGAACATAGCATGGATTAATTCGCCTATCATCGCCTGTGAGACTGACCCCGTTATCAGCAGTGCATCATCTAATGTCACGGTTTCATCACTGAAGGAAATAGCCTGATCGAGCAAACTCAAGGCATCACGCATACCGCCATCCGCTGCACTTGCAATGACCTGAAGCGCAGCAGCATCTGCTTCTATCTCCTGACCTTCAATGATCTCCTGCATTCTCCCGACAATTGCAGCCGCTGTTATTCGTTTAAAATCGAATCTCTGGCACCTGGAGATAATCGTCAGCGGTATTTTGTGAGGTTCTGTAGTGGCTAATATAAAGATGACATGCTTAGGCGGTTCTTCAAGCGTTTTTAACAAGGCATTGAACGCTCCTATGGAGAGCATGTGCACTTCATCAACGATATAAACCTTATAGCTCACCGAAGACGGTGCATATTTTACTTTATCACGTATATCCCGTATTTCATCTACTCCATTATTTGAAGCAGCATCTATTTCAATCACATCGGAAATGGAACCATCTGTGATGCCAAGGCAGGCAGAACATTCATTGCATGGTTCTGCAACCGGAGCTTTTTCACAATTGACTGTTTTCGCAAAAATCTTGGCCGCACTCGTTTTCCCTGTTCCTCTTGGTCCGGAAAAAAGATAGGCATGCGAGAATTTTTCTTGCAGCAGGGCATTTTGAAGCGTTCTTGTAATATGTTCTTGACCTACGACATCATGAAATTGCTGCGGCCGCCAAACACGGTATAAAGCCTGGTAACTCACATAACGCCCTCCTTCAAATTCATCCCTTCTATTATACCTTATGGAATTAGTATTTTACAAAGGGGACAAGGACTAATTTCAGACAGCCTTTTTTGCAAAGATCAAAAGCGCAGGCGTCTTGGTCAGATCCGTTCTGACCGGGAGTCTAAGTTACGGATCTGAACGAAGAATAATTTCCCAAACAAATAAAAAACCCACCCTGCAAGAGGATGGGTTTGTTCATTATAAATTAAACTGCCGTGCACCTTCCGTCGATTAGTGTCCATAAGCGTTACTTAAGCAGTTAGCTCGGCCCAGGCAACCCTGCGGCACATGAGAGGTTCCACTTAATGCTGCTTCCTTCCGGACCTGACATGGTTCATGGATTCCCATTGCGCAGGACCCAGACGTCAACACCACTTACTTAAGGCAGGCCCTACAGACAGCTAACCTCGGGAAAGGGATTCGGCCTCGCTAGAGCGGATTGCGAGTACAGGGCACCGCTACCTCCCCGCTTAGCACGGCAAAATTGATACCTAGTTAAGGTGCGCCGTTTAGTACGACGCATAATCTAGTATATAAGCTTTTCGGAAAAAATGCAATATCCACCTACTGTAAATTTTTTGAAGAAGCTTTTTCTGCTTTCTTTTGCTTTCTAAGATCCCTGAAAAAATCGCTAAGCATTAACCCGCATTCATCCTCAAGGATTCCTTTAGCTACTTCAACCTGGTGGTTAAATCTTTTTTCATCCAGAAGATTCATCAGCGTCCCTGCACATCCGCCTTTCGGATCTGCGGCCCCGTAAACCACTCTTTTCACTCTTGAAAGCACAATCGCCCCCGCGCACATCGGACAGGGCTCAAGGGTTACGTAAAGCGTCGCATCCTCAAGCCTCCACGTACCCATTGAGGCACACGCCTGATCAATCGCAATCATTTCCGCATGGGCAATTGACCTTTGCTCACTTTCTCTTAGATTGTATCCGGATCCAACTACTTCATCGTTATGTACGATGACCGCACCTATTGGAACCTCGCCGATTGCTTTAGCTTTCAAAGCTTCTTTTATTGCAAGTTCCATATATACCATGTCCTTATCCATAATGTACTCCTTATAGATTATTTCATTATGACACAAGCTAATTTTTATAAAGGAGAGATGACGCCTTGGTTAAAAAAGATAACTGTGCCCTGCTCATTATTGATATGATAAATAATTTTAAATTTAAGCATGGTGAAGTTTTAGCTGATGAAGCTAAACGAGTTTCTGAGAATATTTTCTCATTAAAAAAGAAAATGCAGGAAAAAAAACGTCCCATCATTTATATAAATGATCATTATAAATTATGGCAGGCTGATTTTCAAAAGATTTCTGAAAAATGCACAAATGAACTGAGCAGGCCAATCATTGAACAGCTCTATCCTGATGATACGGATTTTTTCTTAATTAAACCCATGCATTCTGCCTTTTATGGAACCGCCTTAAACATGCTTTTGGACAATCTTAAAGTGCAGCATCTAATTTTGACAGGAATAGCCGGAAACATCTGTGTTCTTTTTTCAGCTAATGATGCCTATATGCGGGGATATAAACTCTCCGTTCCATCTGACTGCATTGCTTCAAATGATAAACATGACAATGAATACGCTCTTCGTATGATGAAAAATGTCCTTCAGGCAGATATAGGCGATTCCCGCCAAATAAAAATATAACATGCTCTCGCTCGTTCCTTCATAAGATGTAACAGAGAGATTATGACGAATGAGTGAGGGGAATCAATATGCAGATACATATTGTCCGAGAAGGACAAACTTTATACGGGATAGCTCAAGCTTACAGTACAACCGCTGAAGAGATCATCCGGACAAATGAAATTCCCAATCCAGGCCAGCTTGTTATCGGCCAGACAATAGTCATTCCGATAAAAGGGCGATTTTATTGGGTGCAGCCTGGAGATACATTGTGGTCTATCAGCAGAAGATACGGTTCAACTCCAAAGGAATTATCTGAAGTAAATCAAATCTCGATTAATAGCCCGCTGCAAATTGGGTTCAGACTTTATATTCCCGACCGTCCAAAACAAAAAGCAGAATTCAATGCTTATATTGAACCTTCCGGAAATCAGGTAAGTCCTATTCTGGAGGAAAGTGCACGGGAAGCAGCGCCTTATTTAACTTACCTCGGTCCGTTCAGCTTCCGCATTCAAAAGGATGGCACCCTAGATGAGCCGCTCTTAAATGACTTTGCCAATATCGCCAAAAACAATGGAGTCACATTAATGATGATAGTGACGAATTTAGATGATGAAGGCTTCAGTGACGAAATCGGCCGAATCATCTTAACAAATCAGGACGTCCAGAATAAACTTCTGAATAACATTGTTGAAACCGCGAAAAAATATGGATTCCGCGATATCCATTTTGATATGGAGTATTTAAGGCCGGTCGACAGAGAGGCCTATAATCGTTTCTTAAGAAAAGCAAAAGCCCGCTTTAAAAAAGAAGGCTGGCTCATTTCTACAGCTCTGGCCCCTAAAACAAGCGCAGATCAAAAAGGAAAATGGTACGAGGCGCATGATTATAAAGCACATGGTGAAATTGTCGATTTTGTAGTGGTGATGACTTACGAGTGGGGCTATAGCGGCGGACCGCCAATGGCAGTATCCCCAATTGGACCGGTTAGGGAGGTCCTCGAGTACACGCTGTCAGAAATACCGGCAAATAAAGTCATGATGGGACAGAATTTATACGGGTACGACTGGACCCTGCCGTTTAAGCCCGGAGGAGAATTTGCAAAAGCCATCAGCCCGCAGCAGGCGATCCGCTTAGCAAGTCAATACAACGTCCCCATACAATATGATATGAAAGCACAAGCTCCACACTTCAATTACCGCGATAATGAAGGAAAAGAGCATGAAGTCTGGTTTGAGGATGCCCGTTCCATTCAGGCCAAATTTGATTTAATGAAGGAGTTAAAGCTAAGAGGCATGAGCTATTGGAAGCTCGGACTCTCGTTCCCGCAAAACTGGTTATTGATTGCCGACAACTTTAATGTCGTAAAAATGCCAACATAAAAAGCAGCCTATCCGGCTGCTTTTCTTATTTTTCAGGTCCAAGTATACATGTAATCGGCATCTTCAATTTCCTTGGCCTTTTTCACAATTCTGAGCGGGCGAAACGTATCAATCATTACCGCGAGTTCAAGCGTCTCTTTTTTCCCGATGCTTGCTTCCGTTTTTCCCGGATGAGGACCATGCGGAATTCCGCTTGGATGAAGTGTGATGGATCCCTTTTTGATTCCTTTTCGGCTCATAAAATTTCCTTCTACATAGTAAAGAAGCTCATCACTGTTGACATTACTGTGATAATACGGCGCCGGAATCGACTCAGGATGATAATCGTACATTCTAGGCACGAATGAGCAGACAACGAAATTGTGGCCTTCAAATGTTTGATGAACAGGCGGCGGCTGATGAATCCGTCCTGTAATCGGCTCAAAATCCCCGATATTAAAAGCCCATGGATACAAGTAGCCGTCCCATCCCGCTACATCGAAGGGATGGTGGTTAAAGGTATGCTTATGCATATAGCCCCTGGATTTTGTCAAGACCTCAAACTCGCCTCGGGATTCTACTGTCAGAAGCTGTTCAGGACCCCGGAAATCTCTTTCACAAAAAGGGCTGTGCTCTAAAAGCTGGCCGTATTCATTTCGGTATCGTTTAGGTGTTGTGATCTGGCTGAACGATTCTATGAAAAGGATTTTTGTTTCGGCTTTTGGCACGACACGATAGATTGTGCCTATCGGGATGTTGATGTAATCTCCCGGCCGGTATGTGATGACACCGAACATCGTCTCAATCGTTCCATTTCCAAAATGAATAAAGAGCAATTCATCTCCATCACCGTTCCGGTAATAGGACTCCATCGGTTTTTTTGCAAGAACCACACCTATTAAGAGATCATCATTTCCGAGGATATACTCTCTAGCCTCAATAGCATCCCCTTCAGTTTGCAGAGCATCTGTAAAGAAATGCCTGTGTTTCAAGGAATCCGTCTGTTCATATTCAGGGAGATAGGAATGAAGAAGCTCTGACTTTGCTACCTCTGTAGGCATGTAGTGATGATACAGAATGGATTGTGTACCTGAAAACCCCTTCGTTCCCATAACCTGTTCCCGGTATAGGCTTCCGTCTTCTTTTTTAAACATCGTATGTCTCTTATGCGGAATTTTGCCTAACGTGCGATAATACATTCTCTCACCTGCTTTTGGCTGCAATTTTATTTTTTAATGAGCCCAGACCTTCTATTGTTAATTCGACCTCATCTCCCGGCCTTAAATAACGATGCACCTCTTCCCCCAGCTCTAAAATACACCCGGTTCCAACGGTTCCTGAGCCAATCACTTCTCCCGGATATAAGGTGACACCCGAAGAAGCCCTTTCTATCATCTCTGCAAAAGAATAATAAATATCTTTTAAATTCCCTTTCGATATCTCTTTTCCATTAACAGCCGCTGTCATCGTTAAATCATACCGATTTCCTGCCTTACATGGATGAAGCTCCTCTTTTGAAACCAGGTATGGTCCAAGCGATGTTGCGAAATCCTTTCCTTTTGCCGGACCAAGACCAACTTTCATTTCTTCTCTTTGAAGATCTCGCGCACTCCAGTCATTCATGATGCAGTATCCAAAAATGTACTCTTCTGATTCACTTGCAGGGATGTCACGCCCTTCCTTCCCTATAACACAGGCAATCTCAAGTTCATAATCAAGAGCCTTACAGCATGGAGGAACTTCAATCTTTTCCTCCGGACCTTTCACGGCCAGGTGATTTGTAAAATAAAACACGGGAAATTGATACCATTCCGGAATAACATCAAGCCCTCTTTTCTTGCGGGCAGTTTTCACATGCTCTTCAAACGCATAAAAATCGCGAATGCTAACCGGCCTTGGAAGAGGTGAAGACAGCTTCACCTCTGAAAGCCGGTAAACTCCCAGATCCCCCTCTTCAAACGGGTTCATTTCATGAATATATGGGAGGTATCGTTCATGCTCTGTTAAAAATTCTTGAATGGATTCAGGAAGGAACCCCCGGCTTGCAGCGTTCATATCAATCACCAGATCATGCCCCTGAAGCCATCCCGCTGCCTGCCTGCTGTACGGGGTTTGAAATGTCACAAACTTCATAAAGATTTCACCTTCTCTTGATCTCAAACGTATCTGTCATCGGTTTTGTATACATGTGTCCGGCAAGACGTCCGATCGGCTTTAGTTCTTCAGAGTCAATTTTCCCTTCATAGAAAAGAGCATCATCAACATGGATGTGCTTTACCTTGCCGATGACAAGACTGCCGGATCCCGCTTTCTCTCCAAAATGCAAGACATCATGCAGCTCGCATTCCAGGTGAACCAGACTTTCTTTCACACGGGGAGGGGCAACTGCCTTGCTTTTCCCCTTCGTCAGCCCACTTTGAACAAATTCATCTACCTCCGGATCAAAATCGCCTGCACATCGATTCATTTGTTCCACTATTTGTTCACTCACAATGTTGATGACAAATTCCTTCGTTTTTTCAATATTGATGAGAGTATCCTTTTTAGATCCATCCGTACCTTTTCTCATAGGAGAGAAACAAATCATCATCGGTTCAGCTGAGATTGCGGTAAAAAAGCTGAACGGGGCCAAGTTTGCCGCTCCTTTTTCATCAATAGTCGATACGAAAGCGATTGGCCTTGGCAGGATCGAGCCAATCATTAATTTATAAGCATCTTTCCAGTGAAGCGACTCTGGCATTACATCCATCTGTATCACCTTGCTTTCAGGATTAAGTCCTTATAAATTACCGCGTCGCTCCTGCTCCCGTTCGATTGATTCAAAAAGCGCTTTAAAGTTTCCGTCACCGAAGCCTTTCGCTCCTTTTCTCTGAATCACTTCTATAAAGACTGTGGGACGATCGACAATCGGCTTGGTGAAAATCTGCAGCAAATACCCTTCATCGTCACGGTCCACGAGAATGTTAAGTTCTTTCAGCTTATCAATCTCTTCATCAATATCTCCGACACGTTCACTTAGTGTTTCATAATAAGTCTCAGGGGTCTTCAGGAATTCCACGCCATTTTTCTTTAAAATCGCAACTGTAGAGACGATATCCTCTGTTAAAATAGCAAGATGCTGCACACCTGGCCCTTTGAAGAACTCCAGGTATTCCTGAATTTGCGATTTGCGTTTTCCTTCTGCCGGCTCATTAATAGGAAATTTAATCCGGCCTCCATTATGCATAACCTTCGACATAAGAGATGAATACTCTGTACTGATATCCGAATCTGTAAAATGACGCATTTCTTTAAAACCCATCACTTTCTCGTAATAGGAAACCCATTCCTGCATACTCTCAACGTTTCCTACAACATGGTCAACGCCGATGATTCCTGCTTCTGTATAAGGAATCTTCATTTCAGCCGCTTCAAACCCAGGCATAAATGCGCCCTTGTATTCTTTCCTCTCTATTAGAGAATGAATGGTGTCTCCGTATGTACCGATTACGGCTTTTTTAACGGCACCATGTTCATCCTTCAGTTCAAATGGCGGAGCAATGGCAATGGCTCCTCTGGAAACAGCCTCGTTGTAAGCCTTTTCAACATTATCCACGACTAAAGCGATATCTCTTACCCCGTCCCCGTGCTTCTTGACGAATTCAGCTACACGCGAGGTATCATTTAAAGAACCTGTAATAACTAAGCGTACCTTCTGCTGCTGAAGCACATAGGATACGGTTTCCCTGTTCCCAGTCTCAAGTCCTGAATAGGCGACGATTTTAAAACCGAAGGCAGTACAAAAATAGTGAGCCGACTGCTTGGCATTGCCTGAATACATTTCCAGATAGTCAACATCTTTAACCGGAAAAAAATCTTCAACCTGACTGTCCTTCGCTGCTGTTTCCTCACGCATATAAATCCCTCCATTTAATGAATATTATTACTATTCCGAATACATCATACGGAAAAAGAAGAGATGAAAGCAAGAGTGCTGAGTAAAGCTATAACGCTTTTCTGCAATGATGTAACCTTATATCTCCCGCTTCTGAATCCGCATAAAACTCTCGCTGCTATGAGAGGATAATTGGAAACTTTTCTTTTTAGTTAAAACCTTACTCTTTCATATTGCCACTGTGATACAATAAAATTTGTCTGTTTTGATAGATTTTTTTGCTTAGGAGGACCCATGATGAGTGGCGTACCGTTTATTACCGTGGAAGGACCGATTGGTGTTGGAAAAACTTCGCTTGCAAGAGCGATAGCAGAACACTATCAATTTCATTTGCTTAAAGAGATCGTTGATGAGAATCCTTTTCTCGGCAAATTTTATGAAAACATTGAAGAGTGGAGTTTCCAAACAGAGATGTTCTTCCTGTGTAATCGATATAAACAGCTTGAAGATATTGCTCAGTTATTTCTGAAAAAGAGTCAGCCTGTTGTGGCAGATTATCATATTTATAAAAATCTTATTTTCGCAAAGCGCACTCTTAAAAAAGAACAATACGATAAATACCTTGATATTTATTCGATTTTAACAAGCGACATGCCAAAGCCAAACTTGATCATTTACTTGAATGCAAGTCTTGATACCTTGCTTAACCGCATTGATATGCGCGGGAGAGAGATCGAAAAAAATATCGATCCCGGCTATTTAAAGCAGTTATCGGAGGACTACGAAGTGGCCATGTCACAGTGGGAAAAAGAGCACCCATCCATCCCTGTTCTGAGATTCAGCGGAGATGAGCTTGATTTTGTACAAAACGAAAAAGATTTAACCTATATATTTAAACGCCTGGATGAATCTTTACATGAAGGAGTTACTAGTAAATGAATTTGAGAGAGAAATACAGCATCCCTCACAACGCCGTCATTACCATAGCGGGAACGGTCGGTGTCGGAAAATCGACAATGACAAATGCACTTGCAAATGCATTGAAATTCCGCACCTCATTTGAAAAAGTAGACACAAACCCCTATCTTGATAAATTTTACGCAGATTTTGAAAGATGGAGCTTTCATCTGCAAATCTACTTCCTTGCTGAAAGATTTAAAGAGCAAAAGCGGATTTTTGAATACGGCGGAGGTTTTATTCAGGATCGGTCAATCTATGAAGATACTGGGATTTTCGCCAAAATGCATTTTGAAAAAGGCACGATGACAGAAGTGGATTATGAAACATACACGAATTTATTCGATGCGATGGTCATGACACCTTACTTCCCTCATCCTGACCTTTTGATTTACTTAGAAGGCAGCCTTGAGGATATTTTATCCCGCATCAAAGAACGCGGGCGTCCGATGGAGCAGCAGACACCAATTGCTTATTGGGAAGAGATGCACCGCCGCTATGAGGATTGGATTAATAACTTTAATGCATGTCCTGTCCTGCGCCTCAACATTAACGATTATGACATTATGGCAAACGAAGGTTCAATTGAACCAATAGTTGAGCGCGTCGCCCATTTTATAGAGCAGACAAGATTACTTAAGAAATAACCGGTCTAATCGGTTATTTTTTTTGTATCCAGCAAAAAGATATACAAAAAACCTGCAGCAGAATCTGCCGCAGGTTTTATCAATCTCCAATTAACATTGGATTTTATATGTAAAATGGAGGAGGTAGAGGGATTCGAACCCCCGCGGGGTTTGACCCCCCTGTCGGTTTTCAAGACCGATCCCTTCAGCCAGACTTGGGTATACCTCCGTACTGACAATAATTAATATAGCATATCTAAAATATGCTTGTCAACGATTCTAAAAAACTTTTTCAAAAAAATTTAAGAAGGGGACAAAACGGATTATGGCCCCTTCTTAAAAGGTTATTATTATCGTGAAATGACTTCTCTATTCCCCATATATGGACGCAAGACTTTAGGAATAACGACTGTTCCATCTTCCTGCTGATAATTCTCAAGGATCGCGGCAACAGTTCTGCCAATCGCAAGACCAGATCCGTTCAATGTATGAACAAATTCAGGTTTACCTTTAGGTTCACGTCTGAAACGGATTCCTGCGCGGCGCGCCTGGAAAGCCTCAAAGTTACTGCAAGATGAAATTTCGCGGTACGTTTCCTGGCTCGGTATCCATACTTCAATGTCATATTTCTTTGCTGCAGTGAATCCAAGGTCAGCTGTGCACATTCTAAGCACGCGATAAGGAAGACCCAGCAGCTGAAGAACTTTCTCTGCATGTCCTGTCAGTTTTTCAAGCTCATCATAAGAATCTTCCGGCTTAACAAATTTCACAAGCTCTACTTTATTAAATTGATGCTGGCGGATTAATCCTCTAGTATCTCTTCCTGCAGAACCAGCCTCAGAACGGAAGCAAGAGCTGTATGCTGCATAGTTAACCGGAAGCTGATCAATAGAGAGAATCTCTTCACGGTGCATGTTGGTTACAGGCACTTCAGCTGTAGGAATTAAAAAGTAATCTTCACCCGCAATTTTAAATGCATCTTCTTCAAATTTAGGCAGCTGGCCTGTTCCCGTCATGCTGTCACGATTTACGATATATGGAGGAAGCACTTCTGTATAGCCGTGCTCATCGATATGCAAATCAAGCATAAAACTAATAAGTGCACGCTCGAGACGGGCACCTAAGCCGCGGTAGAAAACAAATCGGCTGCCGGTTACTTTACCAGCACGTTCAAAATCTAAAATCCTAAGGTGATCGGCAACATCCCAGTGCGGCTTTGGTTCAAATGCAAATGCAGGAACTTCTCCCCATTCGCGGTGAAGAATATTATCGTCTTCTGTCTCGCCTACAGGCACACTTTCATGAGGGATATTTGGAATAGACAGCATTAACGTTTCAAGCTCTGCCTCAACCTCGCGAAGCTCATCGTCCATTTCTTTCACGAGGTCGCCAACTTCACGCATTTCTTTTATTAGATGATCTGCATCCTGTTTTTCACGTTTTAAAACAGCAATTTTGCCTGAAACTTCATTTCGCTTGCTTTTAAATACCTCTACTTTAGAAATCAGTTCACGGCGTTTTTGATCCAGTTCCTCAAACTTGCTGAAGTCGCCTAAATCTTCTCCGCGATGAGACAGTTTTTCTTTTACTTCTTCAAAGTTAGCGCGCAAATATTTAATATCCAGCATGACAAAACTCCTTTTTATGTTTTTTTGCAAATAAAAAACTCCCGTCCCCTGGTAAAGGGACGGAAGTTATATCCGCGTTGCCACCCTAATTGAAGGCAAATAAAACGCCTTCCTCTTAAGCAGGATAACGGCCTGTACCGGACATGTATACTCTCCGAGGATTTCAACATCTCATTCAAGGATGGATTCACAAGGTTCTAACACCGATTTTCACCAGCCACCGGCTCTCTAAGAAAGATACACTTGCTACTATTTCCTGTCATCATGTTTCACATGTTCAATTAAGTAATTCATAATTTACTACAAGTTTGGGACGGTTGCAAGGGTTTTATACACTTAACTTTGCTTTTGTGTTTTCCGCCATACGTACAAACAGCCCAGTCATCCGGTGATCATCCGTTAATTCAGGATGAAACGAGCAGCCCAGGAACTGTCCTTGACGCGCTGCAACAATTCTCCCGTTATGCTTAGACAGAATCTCTACATCTTCTCCAACTTCCACAATATGAGGAGCCCTGATAAACACACCAACGAAATCTTCAGCAACATCCGTAATGTTCAATTCTGCTTCAAAGCTTTCGCGCTGACGCCCAAATGAATTTCTCTCAACCGTAACATCCATTAAGCCAAGATGTCCTTCACTGTATCCCACAATGTTCTTAGCAAGAAGAATTAAGCCGGCACAAGTTCCAAACATGGGCTTTCCCTGTTCAGCGAATGCTTTCAGAGGATTCATGAAATCATATTTATCAATCAGGCGGCGCATTGTCGTGCTTTCTCCGCCTGGCATAATAAGTCCGTCCAGTTCATCCAGCTGCTCAGGACGTTTAACAACGACTCCCTCTGCACCGCTTGCCTCTATTGATCGAATGTGCTCTCTTACAGCACCTTGAAGGCCTAATACACCAATTTTAAGCATTGTATTCTACTCCTTTATGATTACCAGCCGCGCTCTTGCATTCTGTTCTCAGGAAGCAATGTTGAGATCTCAATGCCTTTCATTGCTGTTCCAAGTCCCTTTGAAAGACTTGCAATTAGCTCATAGTCCTGATAGTGAGTTGTTGCTTCAACAATCGCACGAGCAAATTTTGCCGGGTTTTCAGACTTGAAGATACCTGAACCTACGAATACACCGTCTGCACCTAATTGCATCATTAGCGCAGCATCTGCCGGAGTTGCTACTCCGCCTGCTGCGAAGTTTACAACCGGAAGGCGGCCCTCATGCTTGATTTGAAGAAGAAGCTCATAAGGCGCGCCTAACAGCTTCGCTTCTGTCATCAGTTCATCCGTGCTCATTCCAATGATTCTGCGCACTTGGCCATTTACTTTACGCATATGGCGAACAGCCTCAACGATATTTCCTGTACCAGGCTCGCCTTTTGTGCGGAGCATAGAAGCGCCCTCTGCAATACGTCTAGTAGCTTCGCCTAAATCACGGCATCCGCAAACAAATGGAACTGTATAATCACGTTTATTTAAGTGGTACTCCTCATCAGCCGGAGTCAGCACTTCACTTTCATCAATGTAATCGACACCCATCGCTTCTAAAATGCGAGCTTCAACAATGTGACCAATACGTGCTTTTGCCATAACTGGAACCGTTACAGCCTTCATCACTTCTTCAACAATTGTAGGATCTGCCATACGGGCAACTCCGCCTGCTGCACGAATGTCAGCAGGAACGCGCTCAAGTGCCATAACAGCAACTGCTCCAGCTTCCTCAGCGATCTTTGCTTGCTCTGCATTGACTACGTCCATAATGACGCCGCCTTTTTGCATTTCTGCCATTCCGCGTTTTACTCGATCTGTACCTGTGTTATTCATTCTATATCCCCCTTGTAATATGTAAAATTTCATTTTGCACATATAACTTATTCTATCCTAAGTTATAAAAAAATCCTATCAAAATTAAAGAGATAATTAAAACAATTCAATCAAAGAAAAGCGGATCCACCTATCCAATTCCTAATATAACCATTTATAAAAAAAGACTTACTCATCTCGAGTAAGTCATTTTTTCAATTAAAACCAGCCTGTGACAGTGTCTGTCACTGTTCCCCAAAGACTTCCGAAGAATCCGCCGATACCTCTCATGGATAATACAAACCAATTGGCTTTTTCAACACCGCTTTTTGTTACGATATCAACATTGGCGTCGCTTTTTTCTTCTAAGAAGCCCAGGTCTTGGCCTTTACCTGTGTACTTAACTGTCATATAGCCGATCTTCTCGCCTTTTTTGACAGGGGCCTGTACTTCATTGTCAGCATTGACCTTCTTTTGATCAAAAACGTAGCTTGGCTCATATGATTCTTTTTCACCATTTTTAACAACAAGATTAAGCGGTTCTTTTGTTGCTACTGCTACTTCTTTTTCTTTCCCTTTCACAACAGAGAGGTCAGATTTGTTTTTGATTTGATAGTTTTCAGGATAGACTTCTTCCATCTTGAAATTGTTATATGCATATTCAATCATTTTTTTCGTTTCTTTAAAACGAGGAGTATGCAGGCTGCCGTCATCACCTGTTGCGTTTAATACTACAGTTATGACTCTCATGCCATTTCGTTCAGCAGTTGCAGTAAAAGAGGAACCTGCTGATTTAGTAGAACCCGTTTTTAAACCATCTACACCTTCTGTTTCAAATAATAGGCCTTCAAGCATCCAGTTCCAGTTATCCATCTTGATTGCATCTTCTGTGCCTTCTCTGAATACTTTTCTCGGAGTACCTGCTGTTTCCAAAACTTCTGGGTAGTCGTTAATTAATTTTTGAGAAAGCAGCGCCATATCCCGCGCTGACATTTTATTTTCAGCATCTACTGTCGTTCCATCCGGATGCATTCCTGCAAGATCTCCATTTTCTAAACCTGTAGAGTTCACAAATTCGAAGTTTTTAAGACCCATCTCTTTTGCTTTTTCATTCATTAATTTTACAAAATTAGTCTCAGATCCTGAAACGATTTCAGCTAATGCAATAGCTGCTCCGTTTGCAGAATAAATGCTCATCGCTTCATAAAGCTCTTTCACATTGTATGTACCGTCTTTTCGTAATGGAACGTTGGAAAGTTCGCGGTTTTGGGAAATTTTATATACATACTCACTTGGAGTGTAAGTTTGATCCCATTTGATTTTTCCTTTATCAACTGCTTCAAGAACCAAGTATTCTGTCATGATTTTAGCCATACTTGCAATCGGCAGCAGTTCGTCTGCATTTTTCCCGTATAAAATTTTACCTGTAGACGCTTCTACTAAAATTGCACCTTTTGCATTGACTCCTACTGCATCATTTTCTGCCGCAGATGTCTGTGATGCCTGCATAACAACTGTTATCGCCAGAACAGCAGCAAACAGAACGGACAGCAAACGCTTTAACTTCATGTTGCTCAAATTCATAACCTCCACCGTTTTTCATCTATTTTTATATTCAATTATTGACCTGAGTTACAAACAACAAATTCGATTTTATCACACTATGATCAAAAAAAATAGACAGAGTCTGAGACTCTGTCCTAAAGATTGAACATTGTTTTAAATTTCAGGTAAATCGACCTAGAAACACTTATGAAAGCGAATAGTTCGGTGATTCTTTTGTAATTTGAACATCATGAGGATGACTTTCGCGAAGACCTGCACCCGTCATGCGGACAAACTGTGTATTTTCCCGCAGCTCTTCCAAGTTTGCTGTTCCGCAATATCCCATACCGGAACGGATACCGCCAACCAGCTGATAGATCGTATCTGAAAGAGGTCCTTTATAAGGAGTTCTTCCTTCAATGCCTTCAGGAACAAATTTTTTGTTATCTTCCTGGAAGTAACGGTCTTTGCTTCCTTTTTCCATTGCGCCGACAGAACCCATACCGCGGTAGACCTTAAAGCGTCTTCCCTGGTAAATTTCCGTTTCGCCGGGACTTTCCGAAGTACCAGCCAGGAGACTGCCCAGCATAACTGCGTGACCGCCTGATGCTAATGCTTTTACGATATCGCCTGAATATTTAATTCCGCCATCTGCGATAATAGTAATGCCAAGCTTGCGTGCTTCAGTCGCACAATCATATACAGCTGTGATTTGAGGTACCCCTACACCTGCAACAACACGGGTTGTACAAATAGAACCAGGTCCGATGCCTACCTTTACAACGTTCGCTCCAGCTTCTGCAAGTTCTCTTGTAGCGTCTCCTGTTGCAACATTTCCTGCAATAATATTCAGATCAGGATATTCATTTCTAATGGTTCTTACCATTTCGATAACGCCTTTTGAATGGCCATGAGCTGTATCCAGCACGATTGCATCAACGTTAGCCTCAACCAGTTTTTTCACGCGAAGCATCGTGTCTGAAGTAACACCTACTGCAGCACCAACAAGCAAACGTCCATGCTCGTCTTTTGCTGAATGCGGAAACTCGATTACCTTTTCAATATCTTTAATTGTAATTAATCCTTTTAAAACACCCTGGTCATCAACCAGTGGAAGCTTTTCAATTTTATGCTTTTGCAAAATGCTTTCTGCTTCTTTAAGTGTTGTTCCGACGTCTGCCGTTACTAAGTTTTCTTTTGTCATAACATCAGAGATCTTGATGGAGAAGTCTTGAATAAATCTCATGTCACGATTCGTGATAATGCCTACTAGTTTCTGTTCATCCACATTATTTACAACAGGAACACCGGAAATGCGGTATTTTCCCATCAAATGCTCTGCATCAAAAACTTGATGGTCTGGAGTTAAAAAGAATGGATTAGTAATAACGCCTCTTTCAGAACGTTTTACCTTATCAACCTGCTCTGCCTGCTGTTCAATCGACATATTCTTATGAATAATGCCCATTCCGCCTTGTCTTGCCATTGCAATTGCAAGCTGCGCTTCAGTAACAGTATCCATCCCAGCACTAATGATTGGGACATTCAGCTTTAATGTTGGTGTTAAGTTCACACTTAAATTTACGTCTCTTGGAAGAACCTCCGACTTAGCCGGTACAAGCAATACATCATCAAACGTTAAGCCTTCTTTTAAAAATTTACTTTCCCACATCATTAAATCCCCCTCTTAACGGCAAAATATTATTAGTAGATTAACAACTAGCCAACCCACTGTCAAGAACAGGCAAAAGAGTTTAAAAATTGCGAAAAAAGAAAGGGGAGCTGCAGGATGATGAAAACAAGCGTCTGGAACCAGTTAAAATCATATCAATCAACGGAAACGGTCCAAAAGTTTCTGGAAAAAAGTTATAAAAAAAATCAGCAAACAGCACCTGCAGAATTATCCTATCAAAACAGCTATCCTTTCGTTTACCATCTAAAGCATGCCGAAAACTTTTATCTTTCATCAGTATGCGCCGCACTTCCCGTACAGCCAATGCTCCTGTTTTACGGAATGTCTCAGCTTATGAAAGCCTGCATTCTTACAGCAGATCCAGAATACCCCGCCACTTCCTCTGTCCTTGCACATGGCGTATCAACAAGAAAGCGAAAAAAACAGCATTATCGCTTTTTGCAGGATGAAGTAAAGATCCAAAGAAATGGTTTATTTGCTCACACAGCATCCCATTTATTTAAGCTGGAACATGTAGAAAATGATAAATACACCATGCATGAACTTTTAAAAAGAATCCCAGAAATAAGTGATTTATTTACTAGGCATAAACAGAAAAATGTTCATTTTAGAACCAAATATGAAAACAAGCAGCTGCATATTCCAGTTGAAGCGGCAGCCTCTTATCACATGACACCGGAAAGGCTGCTTGAATATCTTAATTATCATTTTCAGCTTAGCAGAGGAAGTCATTCCGAAAACATAATTACTTGCTATCCGCCTGATCACTTCAGCGCTTTTTACAGTCTTCCATTTCTGTATAATGGGCAAACAGGCGAATACACCTTGCCTGCATCAATGAATGATCTTGCCGGATTGCCTGAATTTATGGCTCATTACTTATTGCTGTACAACTTAAGCATGATCTCAAGATATGAAACCGAGTGGTGGTACGAACTAATGCTAAGCCATTCACAGGATGATTATGTATTCATCGTTCGTTTTCTTGAAGTGACGAAAGAAAAAATACCTCAGTTTGCACTGACGTTTTTGAATGAATTATGGGAAAAGGGATAGTTCAGCGCATTCAAAATCAGGCGAATAAGTATCGGATAAAAAGAATCCATATTGAATAGTTGAACGGGTTATCGGGATCGTAACAGCACTCCATCGAATGGGAAGCGGCTATTTTCATTTACTAGCGCTTAGCGTCATTTTATGTTCCGCTATGCAACAACTTCCAATGCCATCCCTCTAAAGGTCCTTTGCCTTTTATTTTTTCCATAAAAAAAAGAACAGCATCTCTGCTGTTCTTTTTTTTGCGTGCCTGGCAACGTCCTACTCTCACAGGGGGAAACCCCCAACTACCATCGGCGCTAAAGAGCTTAACTTCCGTGTTCGGCATGGGAACGGGTGTGACCTCTTTGCCATCATCACCAGACAATATGCAATTAGAAAGAGTTATTCTTTCAAAACTAAATAACGTTTGATAACAAGTTTCACTTAGGTTTTACACTTTATTAGACTGTGGTTAAGTCCTCGAACGATTAGTATCTGTCAGCTCCACACGTCACCGCGCTTCCACCTCAGACCTATCAACCTGATCATCTTTCAGGGTTCTTACTCACTAATGTGATGGGAAATCTCATCTTGAGGGGGGCTTCATGCTTAGATGCTTTCAGCACTTATCCCTTCCGCACATAGCTACCCAGCGATGCCTTTGGCAAGACAACTGGTACACCAGCGGTGCGTCCATCCCGGTCCTCTCGTACTAAGGACAGCTCCTCTCAAATTTCCTGCGCCCACGACGGATAGGGACCGAACTGTCTCACGACGTTCTGAACCCAGCTCGCGTACCGCTTTAATGGGCGAACAGCCCAACCCTTGGGACCGACTACAGCCCCAGGATGCGATGAGCCGACATCGAGGTGCCAAACCTCCCCGTCGATGTGGACTCTTGGGGGAGATAAGCCTGTTATCCCCGGGGTAGCTTTTATCCGTTGAGCGATGGCCCTTCCATGCGGAACCACCGGATCGCTAAGCCCGACTTTCGTCCCTGCTCGACTTGTAGGTCTCGCAGTCAAGCTCCCTTGTGCCTTTACACTCTGCGAATGATTTCCAACCATTCTGAGGGAACCTTTGGGCGCCTCCGTTACATTTTAGGAGGCGACCGCCCCAGTCAAACTGCCCACCTGACACTGTCTCCCAGCCCGATCAGGGCTGTGGGTTAGAATTTCAATACAGCAAGGGTAGTATCCCACCAATGCCTCCACCGAAGCTGGCGCTCCGGCTTCCAAGGCTCCTACCTATCCTGTACAAGCTGTACCAAAATTCAATATCAGGCTACAGTAAAGCTCCACGGGGTCTTTCCGTCCTGTCGCGGGTAACCTGCATCTTCACAGGTACTATAATTTCACCGAGTCTCTCGTTGAGACAGTGCCCAGATCGTTACGCCTTTCGTGCGGGTCGGAACTTACCCGACAAGGAATTTCGCTACCTTAGGACCGTTATAGTTACGGCCGCCGTTTACTGGGGCTTCAATTCAAAGCTTCGCTTGCGCTAACCTCTCCTCTTAACCTTCCAGCACCGGGCAGGCGTCAGCCCCTATACTTCGCCTTGCGGCTTCGCAGAGACCTGTGTTTTTGCTAAACAGTCGCCTGGGCCTATTCACTGCGGCTTTTCAGGGCTATGAACCCTAAAAAGCACCCCTTCTCCCGAAGTTACGGGGTCATTTTGCCGAGTTCCTTAACGAGAGTTCTCTCGCTCACCTTAGGATTCTCTCCTCGCCTACCTGTGTCGGTTTGCGGTACGGGCACCTCTCACCTCGCTAGAGGCTTTTCTTGGCAGTGTGGAATCAGGAACTTCGGTACTAAATTTCCCTCGCCATCACAGCTCAGCCTTATATGAGAAGCGGATTTGCCTACTTCTCAGCCTAACTGCTTGGACGCGCATATCCAACAGCGCGCTTGCCCTATCCTCCTGCGTCCCCCCATTGCTCAAATGGTGAGGAGGTGGTACAGGAATATCAACCTGTTGTCCATCGCCTACGCCTTTCGGCCTCGGCTTAGGTCCCGACTAACCCTGAGCGGACGAGCCTTCCTCAGGAAACCTTAGGCATTCGGTGGAGGGGATTCTCACCCCTCTTTCGCTACTCATACCGGCATTCTCACTTCTAAGCGCTCCACCAGTCCTTACGGTCTAGCTTCAACGCCCTTAGAACGCTCTCCTACCACTGTTCGTAAGAACAGTCCACAGCTTCGGTGATACGTTTAGCCCCGGTACATTTTCGGCGCAGAGTCACTCGACCAGTGAGCTATTACGCACTCTTTAAATGGTGGCTGCTTCTAAGCCAACATCCTGGTTGTCTAAGCAACTCCACATCCTTTTCCACTTAACGTATACTTTGGGACCTTAGCTGGTGGTCTGGGCTGTTTCCCTCTTGACTACGGATCTTATCACTCGCAGTCTGACTCCCAAGGAGCAAGTCTTTGGCATTCGGAGTTTGACTGAATTCGGTAACCCGATGAGGGCCCCTAGTCCAATCAGTGCTCTACCTCCAAGACTCTCATACTTGAGGCTAGCCCTAAAGCTATTTCGGAGAGAACCAGCTATCTCCAGGTTCGATTGGAATTTCTCCGCTACCCACACCTCATCCCCGCACTTTTCAACGTGCGTGGGTTCGGGCCTCCATTCAGTGTTACCTGAACTTCACCCTGGACATGGGTAGATCACCTGGTTTCGGGTCTACGACCACGTACTAAAACGCCCTATTCAGACTCGCTTTCGCTGCGGCTCCGTCTCATCAACTTAACCTTGCACGGGATCGTAACTCGCCGGTTCATTCTACAAAGGCACGCCATCACCCATTAACGGGCTCTGACTACTTGTAAGCACACGGTTTCAGGATCTTTTCACTCCCCTTCCGGGGTGCTTTTCACCTTTCCCTCACGGTACTGGTTCACTATCGGTCACTAGGGAGTATTTAGCCTTGGGAGATGGTCCTCCCTGCTTCCGACGGGATTTCTCGTGTCCCGCCGTACTCAGGATCCACTCTGGAGGGAACGAAGTTTCGACTACAGGGTTATTACCTTCTCTGACGGACCTTTCCAGGTCGCTTCATCTACCCCGTTCCTTTGTAACTCCGTATAGAGTGTCCTACAACCCCAAGAGGCAAGCCTCTTGGTTTGGGCTAATTCCGTTTCGCTCGCCGCTACTTGGGAAATCGCGTTTGCTTTCTCTTCCTCCGGGTACTTAGATGTTTCAGTTCCCCGGGTCTGCCTTCATTATCCTATGTATTCAGATAAAGATACTGTTCCATTACGAACAGTGGGTTTCCCCATTCGGAAATCTCTGGATCAAAGCTTACTTACAGCTCCCCAAAGCATATCGGTGTTAGTCCCGTCCTTCATCGGCTCCTAGTGCCAAGGCATCCACCGTGCGCCCTTCATAACTTAACCTAAATGGTCAACCGCATCACAAGATGCGTTTCGCATTTCGTTGTTTGTTTAGACATAAATGTCTAGAAAATCACTAATTATGGTAAGCGTAAATCTCAGTGAATTACTTGTTATCAATTACGTTATCTAGTTTTCAAAGAACAACTTCTTGGTGGAGCCTAGCGGGATCGAACCGCTGACCTCCTGCGTGCAAGGCAGGCGCTCTCCCAGCTGAGCTAAGGCCCCATATGAATTTTAAGAGATGGTGGGCCTAAATGGACTCGAACCATCGACCTCACGCTTATCAGGCGTGCGCTCTAACCAGCTGAGCTATAGGCCCATCTCATAAGTATGAATAAAAGAATGTTTTTGACGTACAAAAAAGTACGCGCAAATGATTCTTCGCTTACTTCTAAAGTAAACTCGCTATTCACTTAGAGGGAACAAAGTTCTCTCAAAACTAAACAAAAACCAAAAGCGTCCTCATATATCCTTAGAAAGGAGGTGATCCAGCCGCACCTTCCGATACGGCTACCTTGTTACGACTTCACCCCAATCATCTACCCCACCTTAGGCGGCTGGCTCCTTGCGGTTACCCCACCGACTTCGGGTGTTGCAAACTCTCGTGGTGTGACGGGCGGTGTGTACAAGGCCCGGGAACGTATTCACCGCGGCATGCTGATCCGCGATTACTAGCGATTCCAGCTTCATGCAGGCGAGTTGCAGCCTGCAATCCGAACTGAGAATGGTTTTATGGGATTGGCTAAACCTCGCGGTCTCGCAGCCCTTTGTACCATCCATTGTAGCACGTGTGTAGCCCAGGTCATAAGGGGCATGATGATTTGACGTCATCCCCACCTTCCTCCGGTTTGTCACCGGCAGTCACCTTAGAGTGCCCAACTGAATGCTGGCAACTAAGATCAAGGGTTGCGCTCGTTGCGGGACTTAACCCAACATCTCACGACACGAGCTGACGACAACCATGCACCACCTGTCACTTTGTCCCCCGAAGGGGAACCTTCTATCTCTAGAAGTGGCAAAGGATGTCAAGACCTGGTAAGGTTCTTCGCGTTGCTTCGAATTAAACCACATGCTCCACCGCTTGTGCGGGCCCCGTCAATTCCTTTGAGTTTCAGTCTTGCGACCGTACTCCCCAGGCGGAGTGCTTAATGCGTTAGCTGCAGCACTAAAGGGCGGAAACCCTCTAACACTTAGCACTCATCGTTTACGGCGTGGACTACCAGGGTATCTAATCCTGTTCGCTCCCCACGCTTTCGCGCCTCAGCGTCAGTTACAGACCAGAGAGTCGCCTTCGCCACTGGTGTTCCTCCACATCTCTACGCATTTCACCGCTACACGTGGAATTCCACTCTCCTCTTCTGCACTCAAGTTTCCCAGTTTCCAATGACCCTCCCCGGTTGAGCCGGGGCTTTCACATCAGACTTAAGAAACCGCCTGCGCGCGCTTTACGCCCAATAATTCCGGACAACGCTTGCCACCTACGTATTACCGCGGCTGCTGGCACGTAGTTAGCCGTGGCTTTCTGGTTAGGTACCGTCAAGGTGCGAGCAGTTACTCTCGCACTTGTTCTTCCCTAACAACAGAGTTTTACGATCCGAAAACCTTCATCACTCACGCGGCGTTGCTCCGTCAGACTTTCGTCCATTGCGGAAGATTCCCTACTGCTGCCTCCCGTAGGAGTCTGGGCCGTGTCTCAGTCCCAGTGTGGCCGATCACCCTCTCAGGTCGGCTACGCATCGTTGCCTTGGTGAGCCATTACCTCACCAACTAGCTAATGCGCCGCGGGCCCATCTGTAAGTGACAGCCGAAACCGTCTTTCCAACTTGAACCATGCGGTTCAAGATACTATCCGGTATTAGCTCCGGTTTCCCGGAGTTATCCCAGTCTTACAGGCAGGTTGCCCACGTGTTACTCACCCGTCCGCCGCTAACCTCCGAAGAGGTCCGCTCGACTTGCATGTATTAGGCACGCCGCCAGCGTTCGTCCTGAGCCAGGATCAAACTCTCCGAAGAAAATTTGTGACTCGATTTGTTGCTGACTTCAAAAATTTAAAACGTTTGGTACGCTTTTGGTTTTGTTTAGTTTTCAAAGAACTTATTGTGTCGCACTCTCTCGAAGCGACCCCTTTAATATACCATTTCTACTGAGTTAATGTCAATCATTTTTTTTAAGAAATAATTTTCGTTAACTGCTTTATGTAGAAGGTTTGTTACTGACTTATAGAAGTATATCAGTATCTATTAAAATATGCAATAAGAAAAGAGCAAAAAGTTTGCTCTTAAATGATCTCTTCAATAAAAAGGTGTCTTTGTTCTTTCAGCGAAAGAATTTCCTCTGTTTCTTCTATCTTTACAAGAGGCCTGGTCGGATATTGATCTTCTATAAAAACGATCTCTGCTATTCTGCCGTCTGACAATCTGACATTTGTGCCTGAACTTAGTTTTAGTAGACCTTTCTTCAATTCGTTCAATGCTGTCAGATCAAATTTACCAAACTCATCTTGCATGAGCAGTTCTAGAGCTTTAAAAGGAGATTGTTTGCTTCTATGCGGTCTTTCGGAGACCATTGCCTGATACGCATGAGCAAGAGCCGCAATTTTGCCGAATACATGAAGCTGATCTGCCTTCGCTCCCAGAGGGTACCCGCTCCCGTCAAGCCGTTCATGATGCTGCAGCACTCCAAGCCTAACAGCCTCTTTCAAAGAAACGATATTTTTAAGCATTTTGTAGCTGTAAACCGGATGCTGCTTTATTTCTTTAAACTCTTTGTCAGTGAGAGCTGTCTTTTTAATCAGAAACCCTTGTTCTAATTTTGTCATGCCGCAGTCACAGAGAAGACCCGCCATAGCGACCTGTATCGTATCACCATAAGAAAAGCCCATACTCTTTCCCAAATAAGCGCTTACTAAGGCTGCAGATACTGAATGGTGGTAAAGATGGTCATCATGTTTTGTATAATTGTAGGTCTTAAATATTTCATGGGGCTCTTTCAGTCCCTGCTCTGCAGCAGGAATTAATAGATTTCTGATTTTCGAGATATCAACTAATGCACCGGATTGCCAGTCAAGATACAATTGCTTAAAGGCAAATACAGCGTTTATATACAATCCCTCAAAATCATTGCTTTGTTTTATTTCTGCTGTTTTTTCACTAAGAGAAGATTCTATTAGTGCCCCATCAGGTTTAAAAACATATCCATTTTCAAGGTATGGCTCTACATCAACTTCATCTATTAAAAATGCCCGCAGTATTTGCAGAAGATCTTGATCTAAGATTGTTTGTCTTCGCATTAAAGGCTTGGGCGATATGGAAAATACGTCTTTTGAAAGAATGCATCCTTCAGATAGCTGATTAATATGGACTCTCATATGAATCCCTCCCAACCATATTATAAACGATTCCATTTAGTAAAAAATGGTTTTCGAAAATAAATAAAGGCTGTGCTCGAAATGATTATTGCTTTCCGTATATAAACCGATCACATTTTAAGTTTCATATCGCGCTCTTATCAAGGAATAAACAGATACTGAAGTTAATTAGTTCCTAAGCCGATCTTTTTACTGACAAATGCCAGCAACAAAGTTACAAAAAGAGCATAAAAAAAGACATAGCTTTTTGGGCTATGTCTTTCATTTGCTTATTCTTCTGAATCTGATTCATCAGAGATGGAGTCTTCGACAGAATTTTCTTCAATTGAGTTTTGTTCTGCAGATGATTCTTCCAGTGACCCTTCTTCATTCTCTAAAAGCTCATCATCTTCCGGTTCGAGCTCTTCTTTTTCTACGACAGCAACAGTTGCAACATGCTCTTCGTCACCAAGTTTAATCAGCTTAACACCCTGTGTATTACGTCCGGTTGTAGAGATACTGTCGATAGCCATCCGGATCAGAACGCCGCTTGCTGTAATCAGCATGAGGTCCTCTTCTCCTGTAGAAGGCTTAACAGAAATCACTGTACCATTTTTCTCCGTGACGTTACATGTTTTAATTCCTTTACCGCCTCTACTTTGAATCCGATATTCAGCAGCGGGCGTTCGTTTCCCGAATCCATTTCGGGTTACGACAAGAACATCGACATCTTCTTCAAGGATTTCCATTCCGACAACTTCATCGTCAGAGTCGAGTGTAATCCCTTTTACACCAGTCGCGGTACGTCCCATTGAACGCACATCTGTTTCAGGGAAACGAATCAGCATTCCTTTTTTCGTGCCGATCATGATGTGCTTTGTTCCATCTGTTAAACGGACGGAAATCAGTTCATCGTTTTCACGCAGGTTAACTGCGATCAAGCCGCCTTTTCTTATATTTGCAAATTGAGTAAGAGGTGAACGTTTAGATATTCCTTCTTTTGTTGTAAAGAATAACGACCAATCGTCAACGAATTCAGAAACAGGAATAATGGCATTCACCCATTCGCCTTTTTCTATCTCCAATAGGTTAATAATCGGAAGCCCTTTAGCTGTTCTTCCATACTCTGGAATTTCATACCCTTTTGCACGGTAAACCTTCCCTTTATTAGTAAAGAAAAGAATCGTGTCATGAGTAGATGTTGTTAAAAGATGTTCTACGAAATCATCCTCATTCGTCCCCATACCCTGAATCCCTCTTCCTCCGCGGCGCTGGCTGCGGTAGGTTGAGATAGGCAGTCTCTTAATATAGCCATTATGAGTAAGAGTAATAACGATATTTTCAACAGGAATCAGATCTTCATCTTCGATCATTTCAATTCCGCCGGATACAATTTCTGTGCGGCGCACATCGTTAAAACGATCTTTAATTTCTTCTAATTCCTCGCGGATAATTTCAAGGACTTTTTCTTCGTCTGCCAGGATTGCTTTTAATTCTGCAATCAGCTGTACAAGTCCCTGGTATTCTTCTTCGATTTTCTCTCTTTCAAGTCCTGTTAAACGCTGCAGACGCATATCAAGAATCGCCTGTGCCTGTTTTTCAGAAAGGGAGAAATTATCCATAAGGCCTTGACGCGCAATATCAGTTGTCTGAGAGCTGCGGATCAGGGCGATCACTTCATCCAGGTGATCTAGTGCAATTCTCAAGCCCTCTAAAATATGCGCACGTGCTTCCGCTTTGCGAAGTTCAAACGCTGTACGGCGGCGGATAATAACCTTCTGATGATCCAGATAGTAAACTAAGAACTGTTTAAGGTTCAATACTTGAGGCTGGCCATTTACAAGTGCGAGCATATTGATGCCGAAGCTTGTCTGAAGGGCAGTCTGTTTGTATAGATTATTTAAAAGAACATTTGAATTGGCATCTTTGCGCACTTCAATAACGATGCGCATTCCGTTGCGGTCTGATTCATCGCGCAGATCGGTGATACCTTCAATTTTCTTGTCACGCACAAGCTCAGCAATTTTTTCAATTAACTTCGCTTTATTTACCTGATAAGGAAGTTCTCTTACGATAATGACTTCTTTACCTGATGCCTTTTCCTCTATTTCCACTTTAGCCCGGATTGTTATAGATCCGCGGCCTGTTTCATAAGCTTTGCGAATTCCGCTTCGGCCAATAATCTGACCAGCTGTAGGGAAATCCGGTCCCGGAATGATTTCCATCAGCTCAGGAATGCTCACATCCGGATCTTTACTTACAGCAAGTACACCGTCGATGACTTCTCCCAGCTGATGTGGAGGGATATTTGTTGCCATGCCGACTGCGATACCCGCTGCGCCGTTTACGAGCAAATTAGGGTATCGGGACGGAAGGACAACCGGCTCTCGTTCTGAACCGTCATAGTTGTCCTGATAGTCGATTGTATCTTTATTGATATCGCGAATAAGTTCCATCGCAATTTTGGACATGCGCGCCTCTGTATAACGCATAGCCGCAGCTCCGTCGCCATCGACTGAACCGAAGTTGCCATGTCCATCTACAAGCATATATCGGAAGTTGAAATTTTGTGCCATGCGGACCATTGAATCATAAACAGCACTGTCACCATGAGGGTGATACTTACCGATAACTTCCCCGACGATACGGGCAGATTTCTTAAACGGTTTATCAGATGTCATCCCTAAATCATTCATCGCATATAAAATACGGCGGTGAACAGGCTTTAACCCGTCACGAACATCGGGAAGCGCACGCGAAACAATAACACTCATCGCATAATCCAAAAAAGATGAGCGCATTTCATGACTAATATTAATCTCTTTTACTTGAGGGGTTTTATTTTCTTCCATGATTGAACCTCCCTAATCTATATAGCTATATAGCTCCAGCCAGAAAAGCGGAAGCCCCTTGTTTAACCGAGGATCCAAGCGCTGAAGCTTGACAAAGATGCGCAAATTTTTATACTTTCTTATCTCAAAAAAAAACGGGAGCTAAAGGTCTCCGGAAACTTTTGATCTTTTAAATCTTGTTGACAATATATCAAACTGATTATGTATGGCTGAATAAAATTAAATAATAGCCTACTCTCCATTATATCAATAAACCTATGACATTACACGTCAAATTCAGATAAAAATGCGATTCAATCAAAGAATCCCTGCCTGTTGAGGCAAGGATTCTAGTTTTGTGATTCTTTTAATTCAGTACAGACAACCATTCTTTCTTCATTCGCACGTTCTTCTTGGTTAAATGTACCGTGCATGTAATTAAACCTGATTTTCTTGAGTTCCTTAAGGGCGGATATCTCTACCAAAAAGGGTACAATTCCTTCTCTATCTTCTTTTAATTTCATACTTTCCGGGGGTGATAGAAGGGTGAAGAATTTGTTTTTTTATCTGAATTGCCATTTGTGTCGTCTGCCTCATCTGTACTGAGATCCGTCTTATCTCCTTTTTTGCATGCTGCTCTGAACTTGCACAGCCGGAATGCATAAGAAGGAATATAAGAAGGCTTACCAGCAATTTCATCAGATGATATTCTCTTTTCTCACCCTTATTTGGATAGGAAAAAGAGGACATCTCTGCCCCTTGTTTCATCCTGCTTAGTTATTTACAGATTTCCTGCGAGCAATTATTGCAATCACAGCAGAAGCCAGGATAAATCCAAAAAAGCTCTTTAAAATTGCTCTGCTGTTTGTTTCGCTCATTCCGCCCATACCTGTTTTAGGCATATCAGATGGTTTTTTGCCTTCGAATTTTTCAGGGAAACGATCAACAATCGCGCCAGACATTGCTTGGCCTACTCCAAACATATGCGTGTATGCAGCATGAATATTTTCATAAGCTGCAGGCTAATTTTTGCCGGTATAGCTGTTGAATGCACTCAGCAATTGTTCAATATGCTCTTTGAGGCCCGCCTCAAGGTCAGCCGCTTTTAAGCGTCCATCTGTTGCAGTATCAAGGAATGCCGCCTGTTCTGCTCGGTACTCATCCAATTCTGCTGCAGCCGTTTCTTTTCCTTCTTCATTGTTTTCAGCAGTTGCGGTTACGAAGTCTACAAAGTATCCGATGTGGCTGCTCCAAATTTCTTTAAACTGTGCAGCCCCTTCAGGACCGTAAACAGATTCAACTGCTGCTGTTAAATCATCTGTATTTTCATTTTAAGCTCCCGCTGCTGATTCAAAATCTTCCGCTCCATCTATTCCTTTTTGCATAGTAAGTGCAGCTAGAGCAGCATGCTCAGAGAATAACTTTACTCTTTTAGTTTAGCTATATTTACACTATGACTAACGGAGAGTTGTTAAATGGATCATAAAATATAAAAATTTTTTCAAAACTTGTTTTCATAAAAAGAAAAAAACATCCTTACCGGATGTTTTTCGGCTGTTACCAGTAATAAGGGTAGTACGGATATGGATACGGCGGATAGTACGGATAGTACGGATAACCATAACCATAACCATATCCAGGAGTTAATAATGCTCCTGCTGCAAGCCCTCCAATAAAGCCAGTTGCAAATGGAAATCCAAAACCCGGTCTTCCAAAACCAAACCCGGGTCTGCCGAATCCGAATCCGAATCCAGGTCTTCCAAAACCAAATGGACGCCGTAAGTCGTCTTGATTATAAAATGGCTGATTATTCATCTTTACGCCTCCTGCTTAGATAAATTGCCTACTTACTTTAAAAAGATATGCAGGACAACTTTAAAAGTAGTGGGCTCTTTGCGAATTCATAGCAGGAGAAAAAAAAGAACAGGCAAAGCACGAATTCTGCTTTCCTGTTCTTTAGATTATGCTGTATTTCCGAATCTGAATTTCTTGCTAGATATCCAGATTTTTTACGTATTGAGCATTGCCTTCAATGAAATTTCGGCGGGGCTCTACTTTGTCACCCATTAGGATGTCAAATGTTTCGTCTGCTTCCATCGCATCTTCTAAAGTAACTTGAAGGAATGTTCTTGTGTTAGGGTCCATCGTTGTTTCCCAAAGCTGCTCAGGGTTCATTTCCCCAAGACCTTTATAGCGCTGGATTCCCGGTTTTGGATTAGCAGGCAGTTCTGCCATCAGCTTCTCCATTTCTCTGTCGTTGTACGCATATTCAATTCGTTTACCCTGCTGCACTTTATATAAAGGCGGCTGGGCAATGTAGACAAATCCATTTTCAATGATTTGACGCATGTAGCGGTAGAAGAATGTGAGCAGAAGCGTCCGGATATGGGCGCCATCCACGTCAGCATCAGTCATGATAACTATTTTATGATAACGCGCCTTTGATATATCGAAATCCTCTGCGATCCCTGTTCCGAGAGCGGTAATGATCGTGCGGATCTCGTTATTGGAAAGAATTTTATCCAGACGGGCTTTTTCAACGTTAATGATTTTCCCTCTAAGCGGAAGGATTGCCTGGAAATGACGGTCACGGCCTTGTTTTGCAGAACCTCCCGCAGAGTCACCCTCAACGACATATAATTCAGAAATAGAAGGGTCTTTAGAAGAACAGTCCGCAAGTTTACCCGGCAAGTTCGAAATTTCAAGGGCGCTTTTGCGGCGTGTTAATTCACGTGCTTTTTTTGCTGCAAGGCGGGCTCTCGATGCCATTAATCCTTTTTCCAGGATTTTCTTGGCGGTTGAAGGGTTTTCCAATAAAAACTTCTCAAAACCTTCTGCAAAAAGATTATCAGTAACCGTTCGTGTTTCCGAGTTGCCTAATTTTGTTTTGGTTTGTCCTTCAAACTGCGGGTCAGGATGCTTAACAGAGATAATCGCAGTTATTCCTTCACGGACATCATCACCCGTCAGATTGGCATCATTTTCTTTAAATGCTCCATTTTTACGGGCATAGTCATTAATTACTCTAGTAAGAGCTGTTTTAAATCCAGCTTCATGAGTTCCGCCTTCATACGTATGAATATTGTTGGCAAAAGAATAAATATTGCTTGTGTAAGAATCATTGTATTGCAAGGCAACCTCAACTGTAATGCCGTCCTTTTCGCCTTCCATGTAGACAGGCTCTTCATGAATGACTTCACGTGTACGGTTTAAATGCTCGACATATGACTTAATTCCGCCCTCGTATAAGTATTCCTTTTTGCGTTTATTTTCGCGTTTATCTTCGATAGTAATTTTAATATTACGGTTTAAGAAAGCTAATTCTCTTAAGCGATTTGCAAGGGTGTCAAAGTCATATTCAACCGTTTCCGTGAAAATTTCCGGATCAGGGCAAAAGTGAGTTGTCGTCCCTGTTAGTTCACTTTCTCCTATGACTTCCAAATCACCGGCAGGCACACCGCGCTCGAATTTTAGATAATGAATTTTGCCTTCACGGTAAACAGTAACCTCAAGGACTGTCGAAAGCGCGTTAACTACAGATGCACCAACGCCATGCAGTCCGCCTGATACTTTGTACCCTCCGCCGCCGAACTTTCCTCCGGCATGGAGAACGGTCATGATAACTTCAACCGCAGGGCGTCCCATCTTTTCATGAATCCCGACCGGAATACCGCGGCCATTATCTTTTACGGTAATACTGTTATCTTCTTCAACAATAATGTTAATTTCGTCACAGTAACCAGCAAGAGCTTCGTCAATACTGTTATCAACAATTTCCCAAACGAGATGGTGAAGACCTTTCGCTGCTGTTGATCCAATATACATCCCAGGACGTTTCCGGACAGCTTCTAAGCCTTCTAATACTTGTATTTGGTTTTCATCATAAGTTTGCTGTTCGACTTGTTTTTGTTCCATCGCCACTATGATCACCTACACTTTTCTTAAGGGCTTATAAAAATTATTGAGAATGATTTTTGAATGGTTCATCCGCAACCATTTCTATGTCAAATGTGAATTTCGCGCGTTTTTTCAACGTGCCTGAAGCAAGAGGGGAAAAATAGATTTTATCTGTGGTTACAACAATTGATTTTGTCTCGCCGCTCGCAAGCTTGACTGTATGATTCTGATGTTTTTCTAAAAACTCACTGACAATGCCGGATGTTTTTGAAGATTGATGATCAACAATCATGACAACTTCTTTTGAGGGAATCACAAAATTGTCTCCCAGGTGAATATACAAGAAAAACCACCTCTTTTCAGCGTGTCAGCCTGCCTTTTGCAACACGGTATGTCGTTGCTTCTTTCAGCGTCTGATGGTCAATGCCTTCAACACTTGTTGTAGTAACAAATGTCTGCACTTTCCCTTGAATCGTATTTAATAAATGCGATTGTCTGTAATCGTCGAGTTCTGATAAAACATCATCGAGAAGCAAAATCGGGTATTCTCCAATTTCTTCATGGATCAATTCGATTTCTGCAAGCTTCAGCGATAATGCGGTTGTCCGCTGCTGCCCCTGGGAACCGAATGTCTGCACATCGCGCCCATTCACAAAAAATAAGAGATCATCTCTGTGGGGACCAGCAAGTGTTGCGCCGCGCTCGATTTCTCTATCTTTTATTTTATCAAACTTCTCTTCATATGCTTCTATCATTTTCGACAAACTTGCCTCTTCTGATACATCCACAGATGCTTTATACTCAATTGTTAACGTTTCAAGTCCTCTGCTGATGCCTGTGTGAATCGGCTGGGCCCACTTTTGCAGCTTCTCTATGAACTCAATCCGTTTTAAAATGACTTTTGCGGCAGACTCTGCCAGCTGTGAAGTTAGTACATCAAGCATGGTGCGATCCGTTTGTTTTCGCATCTGCATCTGCTTTAAATACTGATTCCGCTGCAGCATAATTTTTTGAAATCTATTTAAATCATGCAGATAGATAGGAGAAACCTGTCCAATTTCCATATCAATAAAACGTCTTCTGATTTGGGGGCTTCCCTTCACGAGATTGAGATCCTCGGGTGCAAACATAATGACATTCATTGCCCCTACATACTGGCTTAATTTCTGCTGTTCAATATGATTCAGCTTCGCTTTTTTCCCTTTTTTCGAGACAACGAGCTGCATGGCGACAGAGCCGCTGTACTTTTCTACTCTGCCTTCTATTTTAGCATATTCCTTGTCCCAATAGATAAGATCTTTGTCATTTGAGGTACGATGAGACTTTGCCATGGCTAAAACGTAGATTGCTTCCATCACATTTGTCTTGCCCTGGGCATTCTCCCCTAAAATAACATTGACCTTATTTTCAAACTCCACGGTCAGCTCTTCATAATTCCTGTAATTCCGCAGCGTTAATTCTTTGATAAACAAATCCGTTCACCAACTTTAGTTTTTGCTCTTTTGTAAAGAGAGTGTTCAATCATTCAGATTATCTTATATATAAATGGCGGACTTTATAGAAAAGAGCCTTAGTTTTTCACGATAAAAGAGCCAAAGTCTGGAATATCAACCGTATCATCAGCAACCAGTTTTTTCCCGCGGCGGTTTTCAGGCTCGCCATTTACAAAAATCGCATATTCCTGCAAAAACCATTTGGCCATACCGCCTGTCTGAATGACTTCAGCAAGCTTTAAGAACTGTCCAAGCGTAATGTATTCTGTCTCAATTTTTACTGGTTTTATTGACACTACGGATCGCCTTCTTTCTTCAAGTCTCCAACAGTTAATTTTACTAAACTTCTTTATACTTTAACAATACATAATTAAACCTTTAAAAACTTCACTTTATATATGTTCGCTATCAAGAATCGCAATGTCCATCCTAGGTGAACAAAAAGTAGGTATAAGGTCCTGTGAATGGAAAAGAAAAGCTGCCAGCTTGTGCCAGCAGCTTGTTTAATTAATACGTTCTGACAGGAAGAATTAATTGGAGAATGGAATCGTCTTCTGGAGTGCGGATCAAAAATGGTCTCATTGCACCCGTAAAGCTGATTTTAATTTCCGTTCCTTCAAGTGCTTTTAATGCATCCATCATATATTTTGCACTGAATGAGATTTTTAATTCTTCTCCTGTTATTTCCTGAGTCTGTACTTCCTCAATTACTTTTCCGATTTCCGGGGTGTTTGAAGAAACTTCTACAATGCCTTCTTCAAGGGTTGAAAACTTAACCACGTTATTTCTTCCTTCTTTTGCAAGAAGGGATGCACGGTCGATGGCTTGAAGAAATTCTCTTGTATTCAGCACCATGTCCGTTTTGCTTTCAGCAGGAATAAGTCTCGTTGTATCTGGATAGTTGCCGTCCAAAAGCCTTGAGAAGAAAAGTAAATTTTCAGCTTTAAAAAGGACTTGGCTTTCTGTAATGACAATTTCAATTTCATCACTTGTGTCTGCAAGAATTTTGCTTAATTCATTTAAGCTTTTTCCAGGAATAACGACATTATAAGAGCTGTCTGTCTCCGTTTCAATTTTTGCTTTGCGGAGCGCCAAACGGTGACTGTCTGTTGCAATACAGGTTAATTCTCTATTTTCAAGCTTCCAGTTGACACCTGTCAAAATGGGACGGGTTTCTGAAGTTGAGACTGAGAATACAGTTTGACGGATCATCGTTTTTAATAGATCTGTCGGTACTCTAAAACTATTATGTTCTTCTACTTGCGGCAGATGAGGATACTCTTCTGCATCCAGCCCATTCAGATTAAATTCTGCTTTGCCTGAACGGATGACGGTCATATGATGGCCAACAACTTCTATTTCTGCCGATTCTTTCGGAAGTTTTTTAACGATTTCACCAAAAAAGCGGGCTTGAAGAACGATGCTTCCAGTTTGTTTGATTTCAGCAATTTCTTTGCCGTTTTCTTCAGTAGGAATAAAAGATTCAATGGAGATGTCTGAATCGCTTCCTGTAAGTGTGACACCTTCTTCTGTTGCAACAATTTTAATTCCTGTCAAAATCGGGATCGTTGTTCTTGAAGATACAGCCTTCATAACATCTTGAACACTTTGAACTAACCGATCTTTTTGGATGACAAATTTCATTTAGGGAAATCCTCCTTTTTTTTCGTATGGGAGCATATTTCATTGAGCCACTTAATATATATATTATTTAAAGAAAAAATAGTAGAAGTACTAGTAGGGCCTGTGGAAATGTGTATAACTCTGTTGACGAAAGGAAACACAGCCTATCCACCTGTGGACAGACTGTGTATGAATCGTGCTTGGTTATTCACATTATCCATATTAATTTTTATAAGTGCAAGCTTTTTTAAGAGCCCTTCAGCATGCTTTCGATCTCTTTTAGCTGTTTAACAAGCTGATCATCGGCCTGAAGCAGCTTAGAAATTTTTTCGTGGGCATGAATAACTGTCGTATGATCACGGCCTCCGAATTCTTCGCCAATTTTAGGCAATGAGGAATCCGTTAATTCTCTGGAAAGATACATAGCGATTTGTCTTGGAAACGCCACTGATTTTGTGCGTTTTTTTGCTTTGAAGTCTTCTAGTTTTACACTGAAGTGCTGACCGACCATGCGCTGGATATCAGCAATCGTAATCATTCTCGGCTTAGAGCTTGGAATAATATCCTTTAGAGCTTCTGCTGCCAGGTCCGCATTTATATCCTTATTAATTAAAGATGAATAAGCTACAACTCGAATAAGTGCTCCTTCTAGCTCACGAATATTTGAATCAATTTGATTCGCAATGTAAAGCATAACCTCATTCGGAATATCAAGTCCTTCAGCCTTTGCCTTCTTTCTGAGGATAGCAATTCTTGTTTCTAAATCCGGCGGTGTAATATCTGTGATTAAACCCCATTCAAACCTGGAACGAAGACGGTCTTCCAAGGTGGGAATTTCTTTTGGAGGACGGTCGCTTGAGATAACAATTTGCTTGCTTTCTTCATGGAGCGTATTAAACGTATGGAAAAACTCCTCTTGAGTTTGTTCTTTCCCTGCAAGAAATTGAATATCATCTATAAGCAGCACGTCGACACTGCGGTATTTGTTGCGGAAGTCTTTCGCTTTGTTGTCGCGAATGCTGTTGATAAATTCATTTGTAAACTTTTCTGATGATAAATAAACGACTTTAGCGTTAGGCTTATGGTCAATCACATAGTGGCCAATCGCGTGCATTAAATGCGTTTTTCCAAGTCCTACTCCCCCATAAATAAACAGCGGATTATAAGCTTTGGCGGGTGCTTCTGCTACAGCAAGAGAAGCTGCATGGGCAAAACGGTTCCCGGATCCGATTACGAATGTGTCAAATGTATATTTCGGATTAAGCATATTTTGCGGAAGCTCGATTTGTTCATCCTCTTTATTCATCGGCTTTATAGGTGACTTCGGCATAAAATCAGCTTCATTCTGATTTTGAGGAATAATAAATTTAATCAGCAATTCCTCGCCGGTAAGCTCATAAATGGTATTGGCAATTAAATGCAGATACCTGGATTCAAGCCAGTCACGCGCAAATTCATTTGGTGCAGTAATTGTTAATGTATCTCCCTTAAGAGCATGAGCTTTAGTGGATTTAAGCCATGTTTCAAAACTGGGCTTGCTCAGCTTTTTTTCAATTTCTGATAAAGCTTTGCTCCATAATTCATCAATATTCTCCAT